>NZ_JBIVID010000001.1:0-1115764 GCF_044749525.1 Pseudomonas sp. NPDC089395 | reverse complement strand
CATGATCAAACTCTTCAGTTCAATACTGCTTGGGTTTTTAAGAAACCCTAAACTTGGCTCAGCAATCTCAAATGACTATGTGATTTCTCGCATGGTCACTTGTGATGCTGATAATCTTTGTGACTATCAGTCCGTACTCACAAGCACCCACACGAATTGCTTGATTCGATTTGTTAAAGAGCGTTTGGTTAAGAGCTTTTCGTCTCAACCGAGGCGCGCATTCTACGCTTTCCTCATTTGCTGTCAAGCGTTTATTTTGAAGTTTTTTGCGAGAAACTCGTTTAGCTTCAAACACTTGGCAACGCTGCGATCTCTCGTAGCGGGAGGCGAATCATACAGCGTTTAGAAGCGCTGTCAACCACCATCTTAACCGCTATCGATCATTCGATCGAAGCACCTCCAGTACTACCTGGCTCGATTAACTCTTTGAATCTCAAGGAGTTTCTCGTTCCGACTACGCTGGAAGTGGGGCGCATTATAAGGGGATTCGAGAACCGGTCAAGGGTTAATTTCATTTATTTGAAATATCCTGGGCGAAGACCGTTTCGAAGCCGCTTAGTGCATGCCACGACATCTACTGCCCCCCTGAGATCTGGTGTACACCCTTGCCCCTACCCCAGCAATTGCGCACTATAGTGCACACCCGCCCTACCCTCCTCAAGGATTGCCTCCCGCAAATGAACACCCAGCCTCGCAGCCTGGCCACAACGCTATTCCCCATCGGCCTGCTGCTCATCGCCATGGCATCCATACAGTCCGGCGCCTCATTGGCCAAAAGCATGTTCCCGATCGTTGGCGCACAAGGCACTACGACCCTGCGCCTGGTTTTCGCCAGCATTATCATGCTGATGATCCTGCGCCCATGGCGTGTACGCATGACGGCAACCACACTGCGCAATGTGGTCATCTACGGCATGGCCCTGGGGGGAATGAACTTCCTCTTCTATATGGCCCTGCAGACCACGCCACTGGGTATCGCCGTGGCCTTGGAGTTCACCGGACCGTTGGCCGTGGCGCTTTTCGCCTCGCGTCGCGTGCTCGATTTCCTGTGGATTGCACTCGCAGTTGCTGGCCTGCTGCTGCTCATTCCCGTCGGTCAAACTGGCCAATCCCTCGACCTGGTTGGCGTGGGCTATGCGCTGGGGGCCGGTGTCTGCTGGGCACTGTACATTCTATTCGGCCAGCGCGCCGGCGCGGAGCACGGTATTCAAAGCGCTGCGCTGGGTGTCGTGGTGGCCGCCCTGTTCGTGGCGCCCATTGGTATCGTTCATGCCGGCAGCGCATTGCTCACACCTGCGCTCATCCCGATGGCGCTCGGTGTTGCCATTCTCTCGACAGCATTACCCTACAGCCTGGAAATGGTTGCCCTGACCCGCATGCCGGCACGCACCTTCGGCACATTGATGAGCATCGAACCTGCAATTGGTGCACTTTCAGGGTTGCTGTTCCTCGGCGAAGTACTGACTACGACACAATGGCTGGCGATTCTCGCCATCATCGCGGCTTCGGCAGGCGCCACGCTTTCAATGGGCCGCGACAGCAACCCAGCCGTTGCTGCCGACTGAGTTGAGAAATATTTCCATTTGCCGCAGGATTAACCATTGTGGCGACTCGCCCCGCTGATTAAGCTGTCACACAAGCATCATCTTCACGCTATCTACTTGATGCACATGGATGCCGGGGAATATTCAGGTAGCACCGAAGCGATAACGACAGGGTAAGGCGTGTGCTCCGCCCTGCAATTAAGGACAGGAATGAAACGTATTTTGCTCATCCTGGCGGTCCTGGTCATTGCTGGATGTGCCGCTACGGCCAAGACCGAGGTCAAAAAAGGAAAAAAGGGCCTGCATATCAATTGCTCGGGCCTGTCCTCGTCGTGGGACAAGTGCTACAGCAAGGCTACCGCGGCCTGCAGCACACGGGGCTACAAGGTCATCGCGCGCTCTGGGGATACTGACGAAGAGCCGGGCGACTACCTGTTCGGCATCAACCCGGCCGGTTATACCAGCCGTAGCATGATCATCATCTGTAAGTAACAAGAAGGGCAGCCTGTGAGCTGCCCTTCTTTCATTCCATTCCCGCTACGCCCTTCACAGCGGTGCTGTGCGAACTTGCAGCCATTCCAGTGCAGCACCTTCAAGTAATGGCGCGAGGCGCTCGCGCACGGTCGCGTGATAACGATTGAGCCAGTCGCGCTCTTCCTGTGCCAGCAACTCCGGCACCAGACAGCGAGTATCGATAGGACACAGCGTCAAGGTCTCGAAACTCAGGAAGTCGCCGAACGCCGTTGTACCGGCCTCACGGTTCACTACCAGGTTCTCTATACGCACGCCCCAGGCGCCTGGTCGGTAAGTGCCTGGCTCGATCGAGCTGATCATCCCGGCCTGCATAGCTGTCTGAGGAGTGGCTGCCGCCTGGTAGGCGATCACCTGCGGCCCTTCATGCACGTTCATGAAGTAGCCCACGCCATGCCCGGTACCGTGGCCATAGTCGACCTGATCCGCCCAAATCGGCGCACGCGCAATGGCATCGAGCAGCGGAGAGAGGATCCCGCGAGGAAACGTGGCACGCGACAGTGCGATCATCCCTTTCAACACTCGCGTGCAATCCTGCTTCTGCTCAAGGGTCGGCGCACCCACCGGAATCATCCGGGTGATATCAGTGGTCCCGCCCAGGTACTGCCCTCCCGAATCGATCAACAGCAGGCCGTTACCTTCGATCACCGCGTGGGACTGCTCGGTTGCCCGGTAATGCGGCATCGCGCCGTTTCCGTTGAAGGCGGCAATGGTGGAGAAACTCAACGAAACGAAATCAGGTCGACGGGCCCGCGCAGCACTCAATTGCTCATCGACGGTCAGCTCGGTAATGACCTGCTCGCCCAGATGCGCTTCGAACCAGGCGAAGAACTCGCACAGCGCTGCGCCATCCTGCTCCATGACCCGGCGGATATGCACCAGCTCTTCTTCGGTTTTACGTGATTTACTCAGCGTGGTCGGGTTCAGCCCCTCGACCAGCTGCACCTGGGCATCCAGGTTTTTCAGCAAACCGTAGGTCACCCGCGCGGGGTCGACCAGCAAACGGCTGGCCGGCGACAAGGCTGCGAGTGCCTGGTTAACCTGTGAGTAATCACGCACTTCAATGCCGTCGGCCTGAAGCACATGACGCAAGTGCTCATCGAGCTTATCCGCCCCGACGAACAAAATGGCCTGCGCCTGGCCGATCAGCGCGAAGGAAACGAACACTGGGTTGTAGGAAACATCGCTGCCGCGCACGTTGAACAGCCAAGCGATGTCATCAAGGGTCGCGAGGAAGTGCCAATCGGCCCCCTTCTCCTTCAAGGTGCTGCGCAACTGGGCGAGCTTTTCCGCCCGACTGACCGTGGCGTAGGGCGCAAGGTGCTGGTAGACCGGGTTACCTGGCAGTGCCGGACGCCCCTCCCAGACCTTGGCCAACACGTCGTTGTCAGTCACCAGGCGGATGCCACGAACGGCCAAGCGCTCTTCGAGCTGACGCGCCGAGGCCAGGGCCATGACCGCGCCATCCACCGCAACGGTGCCCTGGGTGACGACATTATCGCCCAACCATTCCAGTGCACCCGGCTTGCCTGGCTGCAGCTTCATGAGCTCGATACCACTGCCAGCCAGCTCTTTCTCGGCTTGCTCCCAGTAGCGGCTGTCGGCCCACAGACCGGCAAAGTCGGCAGTGACCACCAGGGTCCCCACCGAACCATGGAACCCGGACAACCAGCGGCGCCCCTGCCAGTAGCCCGGCAGGTACTCGGACAGATGGGGGTCGGCCGAGGGCACCAGCAGGGCATCGATGCCCTCCTCGGCCATCACTTGGCGCACACGCGCCAGGCGCTCCGGCACACTCTGCTGAATCGTGGTCTGAACGTTCATGCGCACTCCTGCGGATAAATCGTGGTTAATCCAGGATGACGATAATGGAACAGCCACCCCAGCGCTGCAATCGTGGCGACCTGGGCACGGCCCGCAAAGCCTGGACGCACCTGCAAATAGGATCATTCCTACAGGTACACCGATACCTTCGATCGACTTCAGCTGAACTTCCCGCCAACCCAAGCTTCACAACCAGTACATTCCTTGCAGACAGGTCGATGCCCATGCCCAGCGCTTGCGACCCGAAGAATGCTGTCGTTCTCCTTGATACCCGCGAGCACACCCCGGAACACGAGCACGCGGTTCATCTCAAGCTCGCTGCCGGCCTCGCGCAATTGCTGGGTTGCGCAGTCGTGCAACCCGCGCAACCACCCAGCAGTGCGGACAACTACTATTACCTGCCTACTGAAACATTGATCGGCCCGGACCGCCATGCCGCGATGGGGATCCGCACCGAACAGGACTTGTTCGGCGGCCTCGTCAGTCATCCGTATATGGCCACCAAAGCGATCTCCCACCCCTTGCCGGCTAATGCCAGCTTCCCGCCAGGCTGGACCGACGCCTTCGCGCTGCAAGCCAGTGATGCCCTGCTGCGTGGCTACACCGTGTTCAGTAAAGCCGATGCCCGCCGCGCGGCGCAGTTACTGCTGCTCGAAGGGCCACTGCGGCTCAAACCCGTGCTGGCCTGTGCCGGGCGCGGGCAGCAGGTGCTCACCCAACTCGATGAGCTGGAACCCCTACTGGCCAACATCGATGACCAGGAACTGGCGCTCTGGGGCCTGGTGCTGGAGGAGGACCTGAGCGATGTACAGACGTTCAGTGTCGGCCAGGTCAGTGTCGCCGGGCTGACGTGCAGCTACCACGGCACCCAGCAATTGACCCACGACCATCAGGGTATCGAAGTCTACGGCGGCTCCGAGCTGGTGGTGGTACGCGGCGGTTACCAAGACTTGCTGCAGCTTGCGCTGGAGGACCACCTGCGCCTGGCGATCAACCAGGCCATCACCTACGAGCAGGCAGCAGAGCAGCACTTTCCTGGCTTCATCGCATCCCGGCGCAACTATGACATCGCGCGTGGCAACAACCCGCAGGGCCATCTGCGCAGTGGCGTGCTCGAACAGTCCTGGCGCCTGGGCGGGGCGAGCAGTGCAGAACTCCTGGCCCTGCAGGCATTTGCCGCAGACCCCGCCTTGCAGCGGGTACGTGCGTCCACCCACGAGGTCTTCGGCACACCCGATCTACCCGCTGACGCCACCCTCTTCTACCAAGGAAACGACAGTGAACTCGGACAACTCAGCAAATTCGCGCGGATTCGCGAGCATGACCATTCAGAGTGAAACCGTAGAACTGCAAGTGGAAAACGACAGCATCGTCGGCACGCTGGTCAGCCCCGGCAGCAAGATGCCAGGCATTCTGTTCGTCCACGGCTGGGGCGGCAGCCAGCAGCGTGACCTGGCCCGTGCCCGGCATATTACCGGGCTGGGATGCGTATGCATGACCTTCGACCTGCGCGGCCACGAGAAAACTGAAAGCCAACGGCTGACCGTCACCCGCGAGCAGAACCTCAATGACCTGCTTGCTGCCTACGACTGCCTGGCCAACCACCCCTCGGTGGACAGCACCGCCATCGCCATCATCGGCAGCAGCTATGGCGGTTACCTGGCCACCCTGCTGACCCTCCAACGACCGGTGAAATGGCTGGCCATGCGGGTACCGGCAATGTATTGGGATGAGGAATGGGACACCCCCAAGCAGACCCTCGACCGCCAGCGCCTCAATGCCTACCGCCAGCGCCAGCTCTGCCCGGCCGATAACCGAGCGCTTGCGGCCTGCGCGGAATTCACTGGCGATGTGCTGCTGGTAGAGTCCGAGCAGGACGACTATGTGCCGCACACCACGCTGATGAGCTATCGCTCTGCATTCGTCAGTGCCCACTCGCTCACCCACCGTATCGTCGATGGTGCAGACCATGCGCTCTCCAGCGAAGAAAGCCAGAAATCCTACAGCTCAATTCTGGCTGCATGGATCAGCGAGATGGTGATTGGCGCGCGCCTGGATCGCTACCCGCACTACGCGCCGTGGTACGCCTGAAGCTCGCCGACCTGGCAATGCAAGCCGCCATCGACGTCGCGCACCAGGCTGCGTAGCGCCTGATAGGCGGTAAAGTTCACGCTGCGCGCCTGATGCCGGCTGAGCAAGTCGAGAAAAGGTTCATCGGCAAAGATTTGCGCCGCCGTTGCCCACGCCTGGCGCGACTGCCACTGCAAGTACTGCAGCACCCGACTGCCGTCATCACTGGCCTGGACACTGACCCCTTGCAGCCCCTCGCAACGCAAGGCCAGTTCTTCGCTGCGCGTGACCAGAGCCTCGGCCAACGCCGCCTGGCGAGAAACCGGTACCTCATATTCGATCATCTGGGTAAACCACAGGGAATGCGGCGTGGCCGTCATGGTCAGTCTCCTTGCTCTGAACGCTTGCAGCGCGATGGCCAGCAGGGTAAAACCTCGAGTTAACTCAAGGTCAAGAGCTTTTTCCACATGCCACGCAAATCGACCGAAGCGCAGGAAAAGCAGCTCAGCGTCGGCCAGTTGGCCGCACGCAGCGGCGTGGCCGTCACTGCCCTGCACTTTTATGAAACCAAAGGACTGATCCACAGCAGCCGCAATACCGGTAACCAGCGCCGGTACCCGAGAGCGATGCTGCGGCGGGTGGCGGTCATCAAGATGGCCCAGCGCCTGGGTATCCCGCTGGTGGATATCGCCACCGCGCTGGCCACGTTGCCGAGCGACCACACGCCTACTGCCGAGGATTGGCAACGATTGTCAGCGCGCTGGCGTGAAGACCTTAGCCGCCGCATCGAAGAGATGACCCTCCTGCGCGACCAGCTGGATGGCTGCATTGGCTGTGGCTGCTTGTCACTGAAGGAGTGCCCACTGCGCAACCGCCAGGATCATCTGGCCCAAGTGGGACCTGGGCCACATCCGCCAGCGCATCCAGAGCCGCTGTGAAGGTGCGATTACTTTGCGGCAGCGCGGCTGTGAAGCGCCTATAACTAGCGTCTAGCCACAACAATTGCCTCAGGAGGCGACATGAGCAAGCAGGCGTTGATCATCATCGACATCCAGAATGACTATTTCCCAGGCGGCAAATGGACCCTCGACGGTGCCGAGCAGGCAGCCGACAATGCCGCACGACTGCTGGCGGCAGCCCGCCAGCGGGGCGACCTGGTGGTGCATGTGCGGCATGAATTCGAAAGCGCCGACGCACCGTTCTTCGCCCCCGAATCGCAAGGCGCGGCCATTCACAGCAAAGTCTTACCGCTGGACGGCGAACCCGTGGTACTCAAGCACAAGGTCAATGCGTTTCGCGATACCCCACTCAAGAGCACCCTGGAGCAACACGGCATCCAGGTGCTGACCATCGTTGGCAGCATGAGCCATATGTGCATCGACGCAGCCACGCGAGCCGCCGCCGATTATGGTTATGACGTCACCGTCGCACATGACGCGTGTGCCACGCTGCCGCTGGACTTCGACGGCAAGCAAGTACCGGCGGCTGATGTGCATGCCTCGGCAATGGCCGCACTGGCGTTTGCCTATGCCAAAGTTGTGAAGACTGACGAGTTGCTGGGCCTCTGAACGCGAGTATCGTCCGTGCCGCCCCTTCACCGGCATGCCCGCGAAGCGGTCGGCACAGAGTCGCGCTCAAATCACCACGTTACGCACGAAGCGCGTGATCACTGCACCATCGTTGCGGTAAGCGTAGTGACAGTCGCTGGGAAACACGTGGAACTGGCCAACCTGCAGACAACGCTCGACCCCTTCGATGATCAAAGTAAGCTGCCCTTCGGCCACGTAGATCTGCTCGCTCCAGCCCTCGGCATCGGCCTCGCTGACATAGCACTCCCCAGGAGCCAGGGTCCATTCCCAGATTTCCACTTCCCGCCGGGCCGCGCTACTGGCCAGCAGCACAGCCTTGCTCTGCGGATGCTCTCCAGCCCAGGCCAACTCGTCGATGCGACCGGGGTCACGCTGGTCGGGCGCCTGGATCAGCGTGCTGAAGGCTACACCGAGGGCTTCGGCAATCAGGTCAAGGGTCGTCAGGCTGACATTCTTCTCACCAGCCTCGATCGCCACCAGCATGCGCCGGCTGACTCCTGAGCGCTCCGCCAGGGTTGTCTGGCTCATCGAAGCGGCGTTGCGCAGGCTACGGACATTGAAGCTGACATGCTGCAGCACCGACGCGCGATGCATGGAATCTTTGTGCACTATATTGCTCACTTACCCAGGTTGCGCAGTATACTGCCCACTTTGCGCCGATTGTGCGCCGCCCCCTTCGAGTGTGCAAGTGCATGAACCAGCCGACCAGCAGCCCAAAGACCTCCCTGTCCTTTCGCCTGAGCAAGGCCGAGATGGTGCTGGTATTCATCACCATGCTGTGGGGCGGCACCTTCTTGCTGGTGCACAACGTCATGACCGTCAGCGGCCCGATGTTCTTCGTCGGCCTGCGTTTTGCCGCAGCGACATTGTTCGTGGGCCTGGTGTCGGCGCGCTCGCTGCCTGGGCTGACCTTCACCGAACTGAAGGCCGGTGTGCTGATCGGCATCACCATCATGCTCGGTTACGGCTTGCAGACCATGGGCCTGCAGACCATCAGCAGCAGCCAGTCGGCGTTCATCACCGCGCTCTATGTGCCGTTCGTGCCGCTGCTGCAGTGGCTGGTGCTGGGTCGACGCCCAGGGTTGATGCCGAGCATCGGCATCTGCCTGGCGTTCATCGGCCTGATGCTGCTGGCCGGTCCCGAGGGGGGTGCACTGCACTTCAGTGAAGGCGAAGTGGTAACGCTGGTAAGTGCCGTGGCCATCGCCGGCGAAATCATCCTGATCAGTCGCTACGCCGGCCAGGTCGATGTCCGCCGGGTCACCGTGGTGCAACTGGCCACCGCCTCGTTGCTGTCTTTCCTGATGATCGTTCCAACCCAGGAGCGTCTCCCAGATTTCTCGTGGCTGCTGCTGCTCAGTGCCCTCGGCCTAGGCGCGATGAGCGCGGTGATCCAGGTAGCGATGAACTGGGCCCAGCAATCGGTTTCGCCTACCCGGGCCACGTTGATCTACGCCGGTGAACCGGTATGGGCCGGGGTCGTCGGGCGCATCGCCGGCGAGCGCCTGCCAGGGGTGGCGCTGCTGGGCGGGCTGTTGATCGTGATGGCCGTTGTGGTGAGCGAACTGAAAATCCGACGCAGTCGTGAGACTGCCGAAGAAATCGAAATCGCACATGACCGAGAACGCGAACCCGGTCTGTAAACCGCGCAACTGCAGCTATGCTTCGTAAAAAACTGTTATAAAAAAGCTGCTTGTCACACCCTGTTTGTATGATTCTGCGACAGCTTGCGTGTTGGTGATCAACTGCTCGGCACGTATGATCCTTGCAAACCTCTCCAGAATAGAACGCTATGTCATTGATAGTGCTACTGCTTCTGCCGTTCGTGGGCAGTTGCCTGGCAGCCGTGCTGCCGCACAACGCACGTAACGCCGAGTCCATCCTCGCAGGGCTCGTGGCCCTGGTCGGCACGGTCCAGGTAGCACTGCTGTACCCCCAGATCGCCCATGGCGGGGTCATCCGCGAAGAATTTCTCTGGTTGCCCAGCCTGGGGTTGAACCTTGTGCTGCGCATGGACGGCTTCGCTTGGTTGTTCTCGCTGCTGGTGCTGGGCATCGGCGCACTGGTGTCACTGTATGCGCGCTACTACATGTCGCCACAGGACCCGGTACCGCGCTTCTTCGCATTCTTCCTGGCGTTCATGGGGGCGATGCTCGGCCTGGTGATTTCCGGCAACCTGATCCAGCTGGTGTTCTTCTGGGAACTGACCAGCCTGTTCTCGTTCCTGCTGATTGGCTACTGGCACCACCGCGCTGACGCCCGCCGCGGGGCCTACATGGCCCTCATGGTTACCGGCGCCGGCGGGTTGTGCCTGCTGGTGGGCGCCTTGCTGCTTGGGCATGTGGTCGGCAGCTACGACCTGGACAAGGTCCTGGTCGCCGGCGAGACCGTCCGCCAGCACGCGTTGTATCCGGTGTTGCTGCCTTTGATTCTGATCGGCGCGCTCAGCAAGAGTGCGCAGTTTCCCTTCCAGTTCTGGCTGCCCCACGCCATGGCGGCGCCGACACCGGTTTCTGCCTATTTGCACTCGGCGACCATGGTCAAGGCCGGGGTATTCTTGCTGGCGCGGCTGTGGCCAGTGCTTTCCGGCAGCGAAGAGTGGTTCTGGATCGTCGGTGGTGCCGGCGCGCTGACGCTATTGCTGGGCGCCTTCGCGGCCATGTTCCAGAACGACCTCAAAGGCCTGCTGGCTTACTCCACCATCAGCCACCTCGGCCTGATTACCCTGCTGCTGGGCCTCAACAGCCCGCTGGCAGCCGTGGCCGCGGTGTTCCACATCCTCAACCATGCCACGTTCAAGGCCTCGCTGTTCATGGCCGCCGGCATCATCGACCACGAAAGCGGCACCCGCGACATTCGCCGCCTGAGCGGCCTGATCCGACTGGTTCCGTACACCGCGACGCTGGCCATGGTGGCCAGTGCCTCGATGGCGGGAGTGCCACTGATGAACGGTTTCCTGTCCAAGGAAATGTTCTTTGCCGAAACCGTGTTCATCTCCTCCACTGCCTGGGTCGAAGCCACGCTTCCAGTCATCGCCACCCTTGCCGGCACCTTCAGCGTCGCCTACGCCCTGCGCTTTACCGTCGATGTGTTCTTCGGCCCTACCGCGCAAGATCTGCCGCACACACCCCATGAACCGCCACGCTGGATGCGCGCCCCCGTCGAACTGCTGGTGCTCACCTGTCTGGTGGTGGGTATTTTTCCTGCCCAGTCGGTCGGCCCGCTGCTGGCTGCCGCCGCATTGCCCGTGGTAGGCGGCACGCTGCCGGAATACAGCCTGGCCATCTGGCATGGCTGGAACGCCCCGCTGATCATGAGTCTGGTGGCCATGAGCGGTGGTGTCGTGCTGTACCTGCTGCTGCGCAACCAGCTGCGCCTCGGTCGCTTCCCCTACCCGCCGCTGATCGAGCGCTTCAATGGCAAGCGCCTGTTCGAACACGGCCAGGCGCGCCTGATGCTGTTGGCCCGACGGGCCGAGAGGCTGCTGACCAGCCGCCGGCTGCAATCGCAGCTGTTCATGCTGGTACTGGCAGCGTTTCTCGCCGGGCTCACGCCCATGCTGTACAGCGGCCTTAGCTGGGGGGATCGACCGAAAATTCCTGGCTCCGGCGTGTTCGTCGCGCTGTGGCTGATCGCCATTGCCTGCGCCATCGGGGCCGCCTACCAGGCCAAGTACCACCGCCTGGCCGCCTTGATCATGGTCGGCGTCTGCGGCCTGATGACCTGCATCACCTTCGTGTGGTTCTCGGCGCCCGACCTGGCGCTGACCCAACTGGTGGTGGAAGTGGTCACCACGGTGCTGATCCTGCTCGGCCTGCGGTGGCTGCCACGCCGTATCGAAGGCGTCTCGCCCCTGCCAGGCAGCCTGGACCGTGCGCGCATTCGGCGCCTGCGCGACCTGTTGCTCGCCGTGCTGGTCGGCACCGGCATGGCCGTACTGTCCTACGCTATGCTGACGCGACCGACACCCAACGATATTTCCTCGTTCTATCTGAGCCGGGCCCTGCCCCAAGGCGGCGGCACCAACGTGGTCAACGTGATGCTCGTTGACTTCCGTGGCTTCGATACCCTCGGTGAGATCACTGTGCTGGTAGCCGTGGCGATCACCGTATTCGCCTTGCTGCGCCGCTTCCGCCCTCCCAAGGAGAGCATGCAGCTGCCAGCCCAGCAGCGTCTGCTGGCACCCGACGTGGTAACCGACCTGATCAACCCGCGGCATGCCAGCGACACCGCGCTGGGCTTCATGATGGTGCCCGCGGTGCTGGTGCGCTTGCTGCTGCCGATAGCCCTGCTGGTTTCGATGTACCTGTTCATGCGTGGCCACAACCAACCAGGCGGTGGTTTCGTCGCCGGCCTGGTCATGTCGGTGGCGTTCATTCTGCAGTACATGGTCGCCGGCACCCAGTGGGTCGAGGCCCAGATGAGCCTGCGGCCGCTGCGCTGGATGGGCACCGGCCTGCTGTGCGCCACTCTGACCGGGGTGGGCGCCATGCTGCTGGGCTACCCGTTCCTCACCACCCACACCGCCCACCTGCACCTGCCGTTGCTGGGCGATGTTCACGTGGCCAGTGCGCTGTTCTTCGACATCGGCGTGTACACCGTGGTGGTCGGCTCGACCCTGCTGATCCTCACTGCCCTGGCGCACCAATCGGTACGCGCCTATCGCCCGGGCAATCCGTCGAAAACCAGTCAAGCAGGAGCCGCCTGATGGAAGAAGTCATCGCAGTCGCCATCGGCGTACTGGCCGCCTCGGGGGTGTGGTTGATCCTGCGCCCACGAACCTACCAGGTGATCATGGGCCTGTGCCTGCTGTCGTATGGAGTCAACTTGTTCATCTTCAGCATGGGCAGCCTGTTCATCGGCAAGGAACCGATCATCAAGGACGGGGTGACCCAGGACCTGCTGCATTACACCGACCCGTTGCCCCAGGCGCTGGTACTGACCGCGATCGTCATCAGCTTCGCCATGACCGCCCTGTTCCTGGTGGTGCTGCTGGCATCGCGCGGCCTGACCGGTACCGACCACGTGGATGGCCGGGAGCGTGACGAATGACAGGCATGGGTCAACTGATCGTCGCCCCCATACTGCTGCCGCTGCTGACTGCGGCGCTGATGCTGTTGCTAGGCGAGAAGCATCGCCAGCTCAAGGGGCGCCTCAACCTGCTGTCCACCTTCACCGGCCTTGTCATTGCAGTCTGCCTGCTGTTGTGGGTACGCACCCAGGGCCAGGCGGAATCGATCGGCGTCTACCTGCCCGGCAACTGGCCGGCGCCGTTTGGCATCGTGCTGGTGCTTGATCACCTTTCGGCACTGTTGCTGACCCTGACCGGGGTCATCGGTGTCTGCGCGCTGCTGTTCGCACGCGTCCGCTGGGCCAGTGCCGGCGCGAGCTTTCATGCCTTGTTCCAGATCCAACTGATGGGCCTGTACGGCGCCTTCCTCACCGCCGACCTGTTCAACCTGTTCGTGTTCTTCGAAGTGCTTCTGGCGGCCTCATACGGCCTGCTGCTGCATGGGTCGGGCCGAGCGAGGGTGCGGGCAGGTCTGCATTACATTGCCATCAACCTGTTTGCCTCGTCGCTGTTCCTGATTGGCGCAGCCATGCTCTATGGCGTTACCGGCACCCTCAACATGGCCGACCTGGCCCTGAAGATTCCGCTGGTACCGGAAGCCGACCGCGGCCTCCTGCACGCTGGGGCGGCGGTGCTGGCCATGGCGTTCCTGGTGAAGGCCGGGATCTGGCCGCTGAACTTCTGGCTGGTCCCCGCCTACGCCTCGGCCAGCGCGCCGGTGGCAGCGCTGTTCGCCATCATGACCAAGGTCGGCCTGTATGCCGTACTGCGCTTGTGGACCTTGCTGTTCTCCGGGCAAGCAGGTGCATCGGCACATTTTGGCGGGCAATGGCTGGTCTACGGTGGCCTGGCCACCCTGGCCGTAGCGGCAGTGTCGATACTGGCAGCCCAGCGGCTGGAGCGAATGGCCGCGCTGAGCATCCTGGTCTCCGCAGGCACGCTGCTCGGGGCTGTCGGCTTCGCCCAACCGGCCCTGACAGGCGCGGCGCTGTTCTACCTGGTGAACTCAACCCTGGCGTTGTGCGCACTGTTCCTGCTCGCCGAACTGGTCGAGCGCTCGCGCTCGGCCAATGAAGCACCGCTGGATGAAGAAGAGGACGCCATTCCATCGCCACTCGAGTCATTGCACCCACCCAAGGGCATCAACCTCGACGACGACCAGAAGGTTGTGATCGGCCAAATCATCCCCTGGACCATGGCCTTCCTCGGCCTCAGTTTCATCGCCTGCGCCCTGCTGATCATCGGCATGCCGCCACTGTCCGGCTTCGTCGGCAAACTCAACCTGATGAGCGCGCTGTTCAATCCGCTTGGGCTGGGTGTTCCAGCCGATAAGCCGCTGTCCGCGGCCGGCTGGGGGTTGGTTTCCTTGCTCGTTTTGTCGGGCATGGCTTCGCTGATCGCATTCGGCCGCGTGGGCATCCAGCGCTTCTGGAAACCCGAAGAGCGCCCTTCGCCTGTGCTGCATCGCAATGAATGCCTGCCGATCGTCATTCTGCTGGGCCTGTGCATCATTCTCAGTTTCAAGGCCGAGCCGTTGCTGCGCTACACCCAGGACACCGCCGCCAGCCTGCAAACGCCGGATCGCTACATAGAAGCGGTGATGGCGGCGCGTCCCATTCCCGGCCCGACCACACTCGACGAACAGGTGCAGCCATGAGCCGATTGTTCCCCGCTCCGCTGCTGTCCATCTCGTTGTTCTTCTTGTGGTTGCTGCTGAACCTGTCGGTCAGCCCTGGCAACCTGCTGCTCGCTGCCGCACTGGCAGTGCTTGCCCCACAACTGATGGCGCCACTGCGCCCGCAGCACGCCCATGTGCGCCGGCCGCTGGTGATCGCAAAGCTGATAGGGCGGGTAGGGCTAGACGTGATCCAGTCCAATCTTATGGTGGCACGTGGCGTACTGCGTGCTGGCCAGCAACCGCCGCGTTCGGCCTTCGTTCACATCCCGCTGAACCTGCGCGATGCCCACGGCCTGGCGGCGCTGTCGATGATCACCACCGTGGTACCGGGTACGGTCTGGTCGGAATTGGCTCTGGATCGCAGTGTGCTACTGCTGCACGTATTCGACCTGAAGGACGAAGTGGCCTTCATCGAGCATTTCAAACACACCTATGAACGCCCGCTGATGGAGATTTTCGAATGACAGGGCTGCTCGCCAATGCCGTTCTCGCCAGCCTGTTCATCTTCGCCCTGGCCATGGGGCTGACGCTGATACGGCTGTTTCGCGGCCCATCCGCCCAGGACCGGGTACTGGCGCTGGACTACCTGTACATCCTGGGCATGCTGATGATGCTGGTGCTGGGTATTCGCTATGCCAGTGACACGTACTTCGAAGGCGCCTTGCTGATTGCCCTGTTCGGCTTCGTCGGCTCGTTCGCCCTGGCCAAGTTCCTGCTGCGTGGCGAGGTGATCGAATGAACCAAACCCTTGAACTACCGTTCTGGCTGGAACTGGTCACCGCCGTACTGTTGCTACTTGGCAGCCTGTTCGCCTTGATCGGTGCGGTCGGCCTGCTGCGGCTCAAAGATTATTTCCAGCGTATGCACCCGCCAGCGCTGGCCTCGACCCTTGGCACCTGGTGTGTATCGCTGGCTTCGATCATCTATTTTTCTTGGCTCAAGCAAAGCCCGGTGCTGCATGCCTGGCTTATCCCCATTCTGCTGTCCATCACCGTCCCGGTCACTACGCTGCTGCTTGCCCGGGCAGCGCTGTTTCGCAAGCGCATGGCCAAAGAAACGGTGCCGGAAGAAATCAGCAGCGGTAAACATCGCGGCAAGTGAGTGGCACCCGCCTCACTGCTGGGTGAGGCGCTGCAATTCTCGCCGCACCATGGCGGCATAAGGTGGTGGGCTGAGCTGGTACAGTTGAGCCGCCACCCAGTTCAACCAGGCACCCTGCATCGTTTCACGCCGGGCCAACAGGGATTCGGCCAGGGCTGTTGCCCCCGCCTGATGCTGCTGATGGAACGCGGCGCGAGTGCCCGGTTCCTCGCCTCGTTCACTCATTCACTGGCCTTGAACGTGGTCAGTTCGCCCTTGCGCCATTTCGCGACCTTGCCAGTGACAGCCTTCAGCAATTTACCCAGGCCTTCCTGCACTTGCTGTTGAGCCGCGAAAACCAGCATGACGCCCTGCCCGTCTCGGAACACGATGCCTTCGCCTTCCGGCACCGAAACGAATGCGTAGTCGCCCACGCCATAGACATTGAGCTTGATTTCACGAAAACGCATTTCCAGCTTGCCACCTTCCCGGCTGGGCAAGACGGCCGCGCGAAAATGATCGCCCACCTTCAACTCAAGGCGCTGCTTGTCATCGACTACCAAGGCACTCTCGGTGTCGATTTCGGCCATGTACAGGCCTTCGGGGTTTTGTTCGGTGACATAAACGAAACGACCTTGAAACAGCTTGGCCAACTTACCGCGCAAATCGCCAAGTGCAAACAAGGCGTGGGTATCAAGTGTACTGACTGCCAATGAAGTAATCCTCAGATCGGTGACATCCGCCCCCACTCGACCTTGGTGAGGTGCGGCCATTGTTCAATTCGATAGGCAAAAAGAGTAATAAAGCGATGCGCGAAACGTCTGTGCCTGCTGGCGATGCAGCACGCAGGAAACTTTACACGAGCTTGTCAGACCCGGCCGTTATGAGGCCGCTCGACATGATCCCTGAACGGGAAGCGTTTGCCTGACAAATACATCCGCCAGAAAGATGCGATAGATAACTGCAGACCCCTCGGCAGATCGGGCGCAGGCATCAAGTAGCGCATTACCGGGGATTAAATATGCACGAAAACACCGAAATCCGTCGAGCGCTAAAAAGCATTTCTTGCTCCGCACTCAAGCGGCCAGGCCCTTCTGCAACTGCTGCAACCAGGCTGACTGGCACTCTAGCGCCTCCTCACGGGTGGCGAATGCCGTACCACGGCGCTCACCGTTGACCAACACTACCCAGCAAATGCGCTTGCCCAACGCCTGCAGCGCTGCTGGCACACCTGTACCGATCATCACGGCTACATCGACTCGGCTATTCATCATTCCCTCCGGAATATAATTAGCACCCTAACGATATAGCCATGATACCCCCGCCAGCCGGGGAGAAACAGCGCATTGCGGTACAGCAGCGTTACACCACGAGCAACAAATGCCGTACACACGTATCCCGCAAGAAACGCAAAAAGCCCCAAGGACTGCTCCATGGGGCTTGGCACACACCGCGCGGTCAGATCTGCCGCTGGTGGCGATCGAGCTGCTCGTGGCGCTCCTGGGCTTCGATGCAGTATTTGGTGGTCGGGCTGATCAGCAGACGCTTCAGACCAATCGGCTCACCACTGTCATCGCACCAGCCGAAGCTCTCGTCGGTAATCCGATCCAGGGCCATTTCCAGCTGCGGCAACAAGCGCTGGTCGCGGTCAATGGCATTGACCAACCAGCTACGCTCTTCCTCGACCGAAGCCACATCGGCAGGGTCCGACGGGGTGTCCAGGCCCTCGATGGTGGCGCGGCTCAGCTCGATGCGTTCATGGGTTTCGACTTTCATCGCCTGCAGCAGGGCAGTGAAGAATGCCAGCTGTTCAGCGTTCATGTAGTCATCGGCCGACATGGCCAGCAACTGTTCCTTGGTCATCGATTTCTCTATGAAAAAATGTGCATTTGGGCGATTCGGGTGCCGCCGAGGCCTGAGCCTGGGCAGCGGAATTCTTCAAGCGCCAACCGGCACTCTTTTACAGGGGGCGGCAGTCTAAGGCGCCGCGTCGTCAGGGGCAACACCAATGACGGAGGAATTGACCGAAATGACGTGGAATCCGCCTGCCGGCCGTCATTTCCCGATCAGCCGCCATGCGGCAGTAGACCTGTAATACCCCGAGCCACTGCGCTGGCGGCCCAATGGCGGGGTTTTCATGACCTGAGTTCGCCGCCATGCCCACCTCCCGAAGACTCCCCCGCAGTGCGCTGCTGCCTTGCGATACCGCCAGAAGATTCAGCAACCGCCCAACCCTGTTCGAAGTCGCCGCAAGCCTGCTGCTGGAGCAGTGGCCAATCTACGGGCTCGACACCAGCCTCGACCCCCTTGACCTGCACCTGGCCAGTTTCGGCCCCGTAGACGGACTGGCCTATGTACGCCCGCTGTACCACCTGCTGGTCGAGCGCTTCTGCCTGCGCACTTCGCTCAACATGACCCCTGGCCAGGACGTCGTCTGCCGCGAACAGCGCGTCGAGCCCGAGCAACCTGTGCCGGTCGACCTGGCGCAGCTCGAAGCATTGATCAACGATTGCGGCCCACTGTTGCTCGACAGCTTCAGCCAAGCCCTTGTCGACTTCTGGTGCGAAGCCGACAGCAAAGGTGAAACGCCCTGGTCGTGGTTCGCCAGCCACCTTCAAGCATTGCTGGGCATCGCCCTGGCCCAAGCCGATGCAAGCGGTCAAGCAGCAGACGCCAAAGCCTTGCTGCAAGCCTTGTCAGAGGGGCCCGCCGAACTCGACGACTTGCTCGAACTGAATACGACCCAAGGCATCACCGTGCAGACGCTGGTCTCGAATTTCTCCGCCGATTGGCAACTGGATCCGTACCTGGCCAGCGCACTGTTGATCGAGCGCGGTGAAGCACCTGGCAGAGCGCCTTTCACCCTCTTGTTCACCCCCGTGGGTCGATTGTTGTCGTTCCCTTCCCGAGAGCGCTTGCTGGAGAGCATCACGCAACATTGGCCCGCCCTGCTGGCCAAATCGCCCCCCAGCGTGAAACTGGGCACCCCAGACCGCCAATTGTTCCAGGCCCAGGCCGTCAACTTGCTGATGCAGCAGCTCGAAGGCATCGAGATCGCCGCGACCGCCTTCCACACCCAGGGCAGCGCACAACAACTTGCCGATGCCCTGGACCACCTGACGTCCCTGACTCACCTGTGCAGCGTCGATGACCAGGCCAGCCACGCATCGCTGTCCGAGCAGTTACCGTCGTGGGTACGCCAAGGCGAACCCACGGCACTGATCGTGTACAGCTCGATGCTCACCGAAGTGGCCCGCAGTTCGTCCGATGCCGATGGCAGGAGTTGGCTGGACGGTGTGCCGAGCGCACAGGTGTTTGCCTGCGAGCGCCTTACCAGCCTGATCCACCGTGACCACCCGCAATCGACCCTGGACCCTGCGTCGATACGGGTCATCAACCACCAGACCACGGCAACTGCAATACCCTCTGCAGGCCAGGTGATCAGCGAGGGCACCACGATACCGGTGACGTTCACCCTGCCTCAACTGGCCATCGCCAACCTGGGCCTGCTCAAACCGGGTCGCGTGTCGCTGGAAAGCGTCGACGGCCAACCCATTGCGGCCTGGTTCGACACCTCGACCCTGCGCAGCCTCATCACCGAAGCGGACATCGGCGCGACTTATCCCAAACGCCTGCGCGCACTGCTGCTCGATGATCCCCTGGCGCGCGCCAACCGCGAACGGCTACTGGCCGACCAGTTGCACAGCCAACTGCCCGCGCAGGTCATGAACAGTTACCTGAAAGATGAGCAACCCTCCCTGCAAGCGATCGTCGCCCTCGAACACGTATTCGCGCCCATGGCCGACGAGCACGGCAACTGGGTGCTGCGGCCACTGGGGTTGTTGCGAACGATGGATGCAACGCCCGATCATCCACTCAATGCCTGGCTGATCGAGAACGATGGCTCGACTGGCGCCAGCTGCCTGCTGTATCGCCCCCTGCACCGTGAACCGATCGTGGAGTTCGCCGATCGTCTGGCCCTGCTGGTGGCAATCAGTGAGCCCGGCGACCTGCAAAACGACATACTCCACCGGCTGGCGCAGGAAGACCGACGCATCTATGACCACGGAGGCTTCAAGGAGCCGCACCTGTTCCACCCGCTGGACGACGACTGGGCAGTTCCACTGTTTACGCCAGCCCCCGTGACCCTGTCACGCGAGGCGGCGATCAGCGACCCGGTCCAGGCCATCTACAAGGCCTGTGTCGAGGAAACCGTGAGCAATTTCAAAGCGCAATCCACCAGCAGCGAGGCAACCCGTTGGCAACGCTGGGAAGAACTGGGCTGGTTGCTGCTCAACAGTGTCTTGCCATTCGTCGAAGGACCGTTCGCCGAGGCCGCCTGGTTGGTACAGATGGAAACCGCCTTCGCCCGCCTGGTGGACGCCAAGGAGCAAGCGCAGCCGGGCGACCGTACCGGTGACTGGATCGAGTTGTTAATCAATGTCGCCTTCCTGATTTTCAACCACGCGATGCAGCGCCTGGAGCTGGAGCATCCGCTGGACGCCGCGGTTCCCCGGGGCCCAAAGCCCCCCTTGGAACCCGCCCCGGTGGTGATCACAAGCACAGCCGAGGCGCAGATCGATTTCAGTTGGTCCCAACCCTCGCTGAAGCTCGACAAACCGCAGACCGAAGCCCTCGCAGCCCTGCAGGCACCCCTTTCGCCAGCCGCCCTCGGTTTCCCCATCCCGGCGGGGCCGATTGGCGGCTTGTACCTGAGCGCGGACCTGCTTTGGGCGGTGATCGAGGGCAAGGTATTCAAAGTGCAACTCGATACGCTGACCGATCAAGTGCGCATTGTTGACGCCGCGGATGATCGAACGCCAGGCCCCTGGCTCAGGCGCGACGAGGCTGGGCGCTGGCAGCTCGATCTCCGGCTGCGCCTGCGCGGCGGCATGCCCCCCTCGAAGCGAATCGCCCAGTTGCAGGAGGAGCGCAAGAAGAACACCGAGGCGCTGTTCAATCGTGTGATGGACGACTCGAAAAGCATCGTCGAACAGATTCCCGGCATCAAGAAGATATGCACGCTGGGCCAGCGCTCCGACGATACGCGCGTAATGCGCAGTTGCCTGGAAAAGCTGCAGGCATTCGAGGCGTTCGTCGCCGAGCATATCCAGCGGCTGCACGACCTGAATGTGCAGACACCCATAAACGACTACAAGACCAAACGCGCCGGCACACTGTTCCAGCAACTCGATTGCCAGCTGCACATCCGCGAGCTGTTGATGCGCCTGTTCAAACCCGAACGCGTTCATCTTCTGCAGATGGTCGAACATCAGGCCGAGCCGACGCTCCAGGACGAAGCTATTCTCGCCAGGCGCCTGAGCACCTTGACGACGCTGGTCGATAGCCTGTTCGACAATGCCAGCGCGTTCGAACAGAGTTTGGAGCAACTGCGCAAACTGGCCAGCCCCTCCCTGCCGAAAACCATGGAGATGCTGGACAAGGTCGAACGGCAAAAAGGCAGCTGGACGCCCCTGTACTGGCGCTTCATGCGTATCGAGACCTCGGTCAACCGCATGACCCTGGTGCAGATGGACGAAAGCGCAGTTTTCTGGCTTGACCGTACTTGGGACAGCATCGAGCTGGCCATAGGCCAACGGCTGCAGCTGGGCAAACGGGCGAATGCCAGCGACGAAGTCAAACGGCGCTTGCTGGAAAACATCGCGCAGCACCTGGCAACCGCCCAGCGCCGTTTGCTGACCCTGCACCAGTGCTTCGAACCCGCCGCGGTGCCCGCCCCGCTCAAGCAACTGCGCACCGACATCAACGACATGAGCACGGGCGTTGCCGGCGAACTGGCGGAATACCCGGACCTGCCCCAGCGCAGCACGGTGACGCAATTGAGCCGGCAATTACCAGGGCTGATCGAAACCCGCGAAGACGGCCTGCTTCTTGGCCAGCCGCGTGCGGACGATGCCAGCATCGTCGATATACCAGGGGCTCAGGAGGGCTCGGTCACCCGCAGCTACAAGCGCGAACACGAGCGCTGGGTAGCGGTCGAGGTCCAGTCCGCTAAAACAGCCTCACAGTCCCCAGGCAAGTTCAAGGCACTGCTCAAGGAAAGCACTCGCCTGTTGGCCAGCGCACGCAAGGATCTGGGGTTGATGCAGAGCGCCAGGGCCAACAGCTACCTGCCCGTCGATATCGAAGACATCCTGCTCCAGCACCGTGCTGGCCTTGAGCGTCATCGGGCCGCCATCGAGCTACGCCTGACCCGCGACAATGAAACCGATGAAGGTACCGCCGAGGGCGATGCAGCCTTGAACATCAAGGCGATAGAGGACATGTCAGCGACATTGGCCGGGCAGGCGATCGAACAGCGTGCGCGGGTCGCGCTGCTGCAAAAACCCAGGATGGGCGAACTGTCCGTCCTGCTCGACAACCAACAAGTGGCCATTCACTCGACCGGCCCGCGTCGGCCGCTGGCAAAAATCGCCGGGCGTACCGACGACTACCTGGAAGAATTCGCCATCTGCCATGCAGGTACCGACCTGTGGTACGCCCATTTCCATTATTCCAGCAGGGATGCGGCGCAAACCGCCTATACCGCAGGCCATCTGAAAACCGCCGAACAGCGCTATGCCCAAGGGCAATTCAGCAGGGACGCCGCCGGGCATGAGGTGGCGGTTCATCGCAGCCCCATCGACCTGGCCTCGGCGAAGCAATACTTCTTCGCCAGCTGAGTCGACAGGGCAACGAGGCTCAGCGGTCTTTGAACTGCGCTTCGCGCTTGGCGATGAAGGCCGCCATGCCTTCCTTCTGGTCTTCGGTGGAAAACGCCGCATGGAACACCCGGCGTTCGAAGCGCACACCTTCGCTGAGGGTGACTTCGAACGCACGGTTGACGCTTTCCTTGACCATCATGCTCACCGGGATCGACTTGCTGGCGATGGTCGCCGCCACTTTCAGGGCTTCCTCGACCAGCTCGGCCTGCGGCACCACACGGGCCACCAGCCCGGCACGCTCGGCTTCCTCGGCGCCCATCAGGCGGCCGGTCAGGCACAGTTCCATGGCCTTGGCCTTGCCCACCGCACGGGTCAGCCGCTGGGTACCGCCCATGCCCGGCAGCACGCCGAGGTTGATCTCGGGCTGGCCGAACTTGGCGTTGTCGCCCGCGAGGATGAAGTCGCACATCATGGCCAGCTCACAACCACCACCGAGCGCGAAGCCGGACACGGCAGCGATGATCGGCTTGCGCCGGTTGGCGATGCGGTCGGAGTCGCTGAACAGATCGTCGACGTAGATCTGCGGATACTTGAGTTCGGCCATTTCCTTGATATCGGCCCCCGCCGCGAAGGCCTTGGCGGAACCGGTCAGCACCACGCAGCCGATGTTCGGGTCCCTTTCCAGCTGGTCCAGGGCCTGGTTGATCTCCGCGATGATCTGCGCGTTGAGCGCGTTGAGCGCCTGGGGCCGATTGAGGGTGATCAGGCCGACCTTGCCGTGGATGTCCAACAGGATGGTTTCGAATGCCATGCAGACTGCTCCTTCAAAGATTACGCGCAATGACCATGCGCTGAATGTCGCTGGTGCCTTCGTAGATCTGGCAGACACGCACGTCGCGGTAGATCCGCTCCAGCGGGAAGTCGCTCAGATAGCCATAACCGCCGAGCGTCTGCAAGGCATCCGAACAGACCTTTTCGGCCATTTCCGAGGCGAAAAGCTTGGCCATCGATGCTTCCACCAGGGCCGGGCGCCCGGCATCGCGCAGCGCCGCGGCGTGCAGCACCATCTGCCGGGCCACGGCAATTTTCGTCGCCATGTCGGCCAGACGGAAGGCCACGGCCTGGTGTTCGATCAAGGGTTTGCCGAAGCTCTGCCGCTCTTTGGCATAGTCGCGCGCCACCTCGAACGCGGCGCGGGCCATCCCTACCGACTGCGAGGCGATGCCGATGCGGCCGCCTTCGAGGTTGGCCAGGGCGATCTTGTAGCCCTGCCCCTCTTCACCCAGGCGGTAGGCCACCGGCACACGCACATTGTCGAAGACGATCTGGCAGGTATCGGAGGCATGCTGGCCAAGCTTGTCCTCGACCCGCGCCACCTGGTAGCCCGGCGTATCGGTGGGCACGATGAAGGCCGTGATGCCGCGTTTGCCAGCGTCCGGGTCGGTGACGGCAAAGACGATCACCACCCCGGCGTTCTGCCCGGAGGTGATGAACTGCTTGCTGCCGTTGAGCACGTAATGGTCACCGTCCAGGCGTGCACGGGTCTTCAGGCTGCTGGCGTCGGAACCGGCCTGGGGTTCGGTGAGGGCAAAGGCGCCGAGCATCGCGCCACTGGCCAACGGGGCGAGGAACTGCTGCTTCTGCTGCTCGCTGCCGAACTTGAGGATCGGCACGCAACCCACCGAGTTGTGCACGCTCATGATCGTCGAGCAGGCACCGTCGCCGGCCGCGATCTCCTCCAGCGCCATGGCATAGGCCACGTAGCCTGTGTCGCTACCGCCGTACTGCTCCGGTACCAGCATCCCGAACAGGCCCAGGCCGGCCATCTCCTCGATGGCTTCTTTCGGGAAGCGATGGTCCTTGTCCCATTGCTCTGCGAACGGCTTGAGCCGCGCTTGGGCAAAGCCACGGACGGCGTCGGCGATCTGTTGTTGCTCGTCAGTTACCAGCATGGTTCACCTCAGTACAGGCATTCGACAGCCATGGCCGTGGCCTCGCCACCGCCGATGCAGATGGCCGCCACGCCACGGCGCAGGTTGTTCTGGCGCAGGGCCGACAGCAGGGTCACCAGGATGCGCGCGCCCGAGGCGCCGATCGGGTGGCCCAGGGCGCAGGCGCCGCCGTGGATATTGACCTTGTCATGGGGCAGGTCGAGGTGCTTCATGGCGGCCAGGGTGACCACGGCGAAGGCTTCGTTGATCTCGAACAGATCGACCTCGGACAGGCTCCAGCCTGTGCGCTTCATCAGCTTGTCGATGGCACCGATCGGGGCGGTGGGGAACAGTGCCGGGGCATCGGCGAACGCGGCATGGCCATGGATCACGGCCAGGGGCTTCAAGCCACGTTTTTCGGCTTCAGAGCGGCGCATCAACACCAGTGCCGCAGCGCCATCGGAGATCGAGCTGGCGTTTGCCGCAGTCACCGTGCCGCCTTCACGGAAGGCCGGCTTGAGCTGCGGGATCTTGTCCAGGCGCGCCTTGGGCGGCTGCTCGTCGTCCTTGACCAGGCGCTTTTCCTTACCTTCGGTTACTTCCACCGGGACGATCTCGGCGCTGAAGCGGCCGTTGCTGATCGCCTCCTGGGCGCGGGTCAGCGAGGTGATGGCGAACTGGTCCTGGGTTTCGCGGCTGAAGCTGCCGGCCTGGGCACAGTCCTCGGCGAAGGTGCCCATCAGGCGGCCCTTGTCGTAGGCGTCTTCGAGGCCGTCCATGAACATGTGGTCGATGATCTTGCCATGGCCCATGCGGTAGCCACCGCGCGCCTTGTCCAGCAAGTAAGGGGCGTTGGTCATGCTTTCCATGCCGCCGGCGACGATGACATCGGCGCTGCCGGCCAGCAGTTGGTCGTGGGCCATGATCGCGGCCTGCATGCCCGAGCCGCACATCTTGTTCAGCGTGGTGCAGGTGGTGTGTTTGCCCAGGCCCGCGCCCAGCGCTGCCTGGCGTGCCGGTGCCTGACCGATGCCAGCCGGCAGGACACAGCCGAACAGCACCTGCTCGACGCTGGCGGCATCGATACCGGCACGCTCGACGGCGGCGCGTATCGCCGCGGCACCCAGCTGTGGCGCGGTCAGGCTCTTGAGGTCACCCTGCAGCCCGCCCATGGGCGTGCGCACGGCGCTGACGATGACGATTGGATCGTTGGCAAGGGTCATGTTCGTTTCTCCTTACTTGGCAGCCATGCGCAGCGCACCGTCGAGGCGGATCACCTCGCCGTTGAGCATGCTGTTCTCGATAATGTGACGAGCCAGCGCCGCGTACTCGACGGGGCGGCCCAGGCGTGGCGGGAACGGCACGCCGGCGGCCAGCGAGTCGCGTACTTCCTGGGTCATGCCGGCCATCATCGGGGTTTCGAAAATGCCTGGGGCGATGGTCATCACCCGAATACCGAAGCGCGCCAGCTCCCGAGCAGTGGGCAAGGTCAGGCTGGCGATGGCGCCCTTGGAAGCGGCGTAGGCGGCTTGACCGATCTGCCCGTCGTAGGCGGCAATCGACGCGGTGTTGATGATCACCCCCCGCTCGCCCTCGGCGTTGGCTGCGCCTTCGGCCATGGCCGCGGCGGCCAGACGCAGCAGGTTGAAGCTGCCGATCAGGTTGACGTTGATGACCTTGGCGAAGCTGGCCAGCCCGTGCGGGCCTTGTTTGCCCAGCACCTTCTCGGCCCCGACGATACCCGCGCAATTGATCAGCCCGTGCAGGCTGCCGAAGGCGGCCACGGCAGCATCCACGGCAGCCTTGGCCGCCTGTTCGTCGCTGATGTCGGCGACTGCGAACCGCGCATTGTCACCCAGTTCGCGCGCCTTGGCCTCGACGGCCTGTGCATTGAGGTCGACCAGCATGACCTTGGCGCCGGCTTCGACCAGCATCTGCGCAGTGGCGGCACCCAGGCCCGAGGCCGCGCCGCTGACGATGAAATTGCTGTTGGCTATCTGCATGATGGGTTCCTTCAGGCGCTGGCGCGGTTGGCCAGCGCAGCTTGTTGTAGGGCGATTTCCTGATTGCGCAGGATGAAGCGTTGCAGCTTGCCGCTCGGCGTCTTGGGCAGCTCGCTGACGAATTCGATTTCCCGGGGGTAGGCATGGGCGTAGAGGCGCTGGCGCACATGCTGGCGCAGCGTCTCTTCAAGCTCCGGGGTGCCACTCACACCCGCGGCCAGCACGACGAAGGCCTTGATCAGCTCGGTACGCTCAGGGTCCGGCTTGCCGATCACCGCCGCCTCGATCACTGCAGGGTGCTCGATCAGTGCGCTTTCCACATCGAACGGGCCTACCCGGTAGCCGGAAGTGGTAATCACATCGTCACTGCGACCGACGAAGCTGATGCTGCCATCCGGGTTGAGCTCGACGGTGTCGCCGCTGAGGTAGTACTTGCCGACGAAGCTCTTGGTTGGCAGGCCGTGGTAACCGGCAAACCAGCACAGGGGCGACTGCTCGCGATCCACCGCGAGAATGCCTGGCTGGCCCGCCGGCAGCTCGGCACCCTGCTCGTCGAGCACGACGATGCGGTGACCCGGGATGGCAAAGCCTGCCGAACCAAGATGAACCGGGTGCTGCAGGCCATGATGATTGCACAGCACCATGCCCAGCTCGGTCTGGCCGTAATGGTCATGGATGGTCACGCCCAGCTCGTCGGCGAACCAGCGAATGACTTCGGGGTTGAGCGGCTCGCCGGCGCTGCTGACCACCCGCAGGCGGCCCTGAATCGGCGCCGAGAATTCGCGCCCGGCAGCGATCAGCAAGCGGTACGCCGTCGGCGAGCCCGCCAGATTGGTGATGCCGAGCTTGTCGATGACCCGCGCGCAGCTCTCGACGCTGAAAGGGCCGTCGTAGAAGGTGGTGGCGTGGCCCAGCGACAGCGGGCCCGTAACGGCATAGTAGAGCCCGTAGGCCCAACCCGGGTCGGCCAGGTTCCAGAAGTTGTCTTCAGGGCGCAGGTCGATGGCTTCGCGCATGTAGCCCTGAAACGCAACGATCGCCCGCAGCGGCACTTCCAATGGTTTGGCCGGGCCGGTGGTGCCCGAGGTGAACATCAGCAGGAAGGGGTCGTCGCCGCCGCGCAAGACCGGCTCGCAGGCGGGCAATGCCGCATCGAGCAAGCGCTGGAAGTCCAGCTCGCCTTCGCCAGCGTTGACGGTGATGGTGACCGGGCACGCAGCCAGGTCATCGAGTTTGGGACGGTTGCCCCGGTCGGTGACCACGACCTTGGCCCCGGACTGTTCCAGGCGGTGTTCGATGGCCTTGGGGCCGAAGGCGGTGAACAGTGGCTGATACACCGCCCCCAGGCGCCAGGTGGCGAGAATGGTCACCAGCAGTTCGGGGGTGCGCGGCAACAGGCCGGCAACCCTGTCGCCCGGGCCTACGCCCTGATCCTTGAGGGCATTGGCGAAACGGCTGGCCAGGGCTTGCAACTGCTCGAAACTGAAGCGTTTGCCGTTGCCGTCGCGATCTTCCCAGACCAGGGCTGTCTTGCCCTCGCCCACATGGCGATCACAGCATTCGACACAGGCATTGAGGCCCTTGAGGTTGCCCTCCAGCGCCGTGCTCACGGCATTGGCATAGGCGAACGAACGGACGGCCTCGGCGTAATCGCGCATCGTCAGACTCCTGGTTTTTTATTGTTGGAATCGCACCATAGGTCTGACGATGGTCACGCCAAGGCCGCGCGCGGACAATGGCCAAAGCTGTCAATCTGGATGAGCGGTTTGGCCGCTGGCAGCGAATGCGGCAGGCCTGTGGGCCTTAGCCTTCCTCTGCCGCCAGTTCCAACGCCTCCCGTGTCAGCATCAGTTCAAGCGCCTGCTCTGCGCTGTCGCGCTCGCATTTGAGTTCATTCCAGCGCTGGGTGTAGACGTCGCTGGTCAAGGTATCGACAATCTCATCGAGCGCCTCGCCGCGTGCGTCGAAATCGCTGGCGATTACGGCGAAGGGCTCGGGGTGCTGGCGACGCAGGTAGGTGGTCCAGAATTCCTGGCGGGCAATGCTTTGTACGACCGCCTCTGGCGTTTCAGCCGCACATACGGCGTTCAGCGCCTCCTGGGCGCGCTCGACGGTGATGTCGGCCAGGCTACGGAAGCGCATGGTCTGGGGCTGGCAAGGCAGGTCGAGCACCTGCGCCAGGCTGATGCGGTAGCCCAGCACGATCTCCAGGTCATCCAGATCAGGGTCCTCCAGCCGCCGCACTTCTACAGCCTCAAAGGCAAAGCGGTCGAGCGCTTCGAGGCGAAACAGCCGACGCCCCAGCGCCAGCAGTGCCGGCCCTGCGTCGGCTTCGGCACTGCGCTGGGTGGCTTGATGCACCAGCACCTGAATCTGCAGCCGGCTGAACCGCTCCGCCGAGCTGTCCACACAGCCCATGGGCTCGCGGGCACTGTCGAAGATCTGCGTGCGCAAGGCTTCATCCTGATCGATGGCGGTCAGCAACCCCCACACCTGATCACTCAGGTAACTTCTCGCGCTGCTGAAGTCAGCTCCCTCCGTCAGGTGCTGTAGCAGCTGATACAGCTCGGCGCTGTTTGCATCCCCGTGCAGCCGCCGCCACAACTCGGTGCGTGCCAGCTGCCGCGCTTCTGGCTGGTCACCCAGCCAAGGCGCCAGCTGCGCGTCGGTGATGACAGGCAAGTGCAGCTCTCCACCGTGGCGTTGATGGGCCAGCCCGTATAACCGTTGACGCTCGGCGGTGGACAGCGGATTACGGTTCAGATTGAGCCGCGCTCGGAAGCTCCAGGGCATGCGCACCAGTTCGGGAGGGATCGTCTCGATCTGGTTGTCGCTCAGGTCAGCGAAGTCGAGGAAGCCGCAGCGCTCCAGGCCGGTCGGCATTGCCTGCAGGCGGCAATGGCCCAGCCGCAGGGTGCGCAGTTCCGGCAGCTCGGTGAAACGCAGGTCCAGCGTGCGCAAGGGGTTGTGGCTCAAGTCCAGGGTATGCAGATAGGACATCGTTCGCAGCAGCTCCTGGCTCTGGCCGTCGATGCGAATACGGTTGGCCATCAACCGCAGGGTACGCAGCTCTGTCAGGTAGGAAAGGCCGAAGGGCAGCGCCGTGAGGCGATTGTTGGTGAGCACCAGCGTATGCACGTGGGGGAAGCAGCGCAGGAAGCCGGCCGGTACCTCGTCCAGGTTCATACCCGCCAACATCAATTCGCCGACCAGGCTCATGTCGACCTCGGCAGGCAGCGAAGGCAGCCGCCCGATGCGCCAGCCGCTGAGGTTTATCCGCAAGCGCCCATCCGCCGATTCATAGTCGACCTCCCCCACACCTCGCCAGGCTCCGCGTAGCTGGTTGGCAAAATGCTGCCGCTGGTTGGCCATGGCGGGATCGGTGGAGCGGGCAGTCCATTGGGTGAGCGTCTGATCGAGCTGTGCATAGTTGTGCTCGTGCTCGAGCAGATCATCGAATGGCGAGCCGCCGGCCAGCATCAACTGATCGAAGAAATCCCGCACCCGTTGCTCGTTGAAGTTCGGGTACAAGGCGCGGATACGGTCGAGCAGGGTTCTCGTGGAGTATTCCCGGGATGAGTGGCGACCGCCCAGGGTGTAACCCACTCGGCCATCCGCCAGCCGCGTGCCAGGGTTGAACCAGGGCGCCTGGTTGCGCCAGCCCAGCAGGTTGAAGACGCCTTGACGCTGCGACGGTATGGCGGCGGCCAGTTGATCGCGCAGTTGTTGGGCCGCGTCTTGTTCCGACAAGCCAAGCGCCGCAAGCTGGGGCGTATCGAGCATGGCCACCAGTGCATCGAAGATGCTGGCCGGTTCGGCGATGTCCAGGTCTCGTTGCAAGCCTTCGTTGTCGTACAGTTGGAAACGGCCTTGGCGAAAGACCATGACCGTGCGCAGCCGGTCCTCACCCTGTGGGTCCAGTACGGCCAACAAGCGTCCGCTCTCAGTACTCTTGCGCAATTCCAGGTTGAGGTTGCGCGGCCAACCCGGCAGTTTACGCAGCAACGCGAACACCAGTTCACCACCGTCATCGCTGTAGGCACTTGGCAAGTACAGAACCTCAAGTGCGCGATTGACCCGGGCCAGTTGCAACAACGAACGCACTTTTGTTGCCAAGGGCAGAGGAATGCGCTGCTCCTGCACCGCCACGTTACGCACGGTCGGGTCCAGATCGAGCAACGCCTCCCGTGCATAGGCATCCGGCAGGCCAGGGAAATCGCGCTTGAGCAGGGACAGCACGGCATCCTCCTGCGGGGCCAGCGCGGCAAGGTGCTCCAGCAACCGGCCACGCCACAGCAGCTCATCATCGAGCAATTCGCTACCGATCTCTGTGTCGGCCAGACGTTGCAGGTCAGGATGCGCCTTGCACCAGGCGAGAACATCGGCATCGATGAACGCCGCCGGTGTCCGGCGCAAGGCATCGAGCAGCCGAGTGATGCGTTGATCGGCCTCGAAGCGGCGCAATGTATCGCGCAAGTTGACCGGCAATTGGCGGTTTTCTACCAGCAGCCCGCGTAACTCATCTTTGTCGACACCCGATACCTGCAGAATCTGCGCTACCTGCGCCTCACTGCGCGCAGGCTCGCTCGGCCACAGGCGCTCCAGCATCCGCGCACTGTCGTCCCACTCCAATGGGCGCTCCAGACGCAGCCGCCAGCCGCGCTCACCATTGCTCACCAGGGCAGGCTCGAAGGCGTCGGTGCGCGACGGGTGGCGCAGCCGCCACGGCCCGTGCTGTTGTGGTCGGTGCACCTCGTAGTAGCGCGAATCGATGCGTACCAGGCGGCGAGTGCCCTCGCGGTACAGGCCATCCTCCTCCAACACCGCCATGCCCCGGGTCACCTCGTACGGGCTCAGGTCGTGGTTCCACAAGCGCGCCTCTTGCTCATCGATGCTCACCGGCTCCAGGGCATCGACGAACTCACTGCGCGTAAAGCCCCTGATCACCATCCCCGTGCCGACCACGGTCAGCGCCGTGAAGGCGACCATCTCCGCCACACCCAGCAATTGTTCCGCCGCGTCATGCTGATGGCCCTGGGCCCAGTCGCTGATGCCATCGTAGGTTTCCCCGGTAACCTGCGCCGCCAGCTGCGCGAGCAGCAAGGCCCCCAGTTCCGGGACGAACAGGCCGGCAATGCCCAATGCCCCCATGCCGATGCCCTCCCAGCGGGCCAAGCGCTCACTGGCTTCGCCCTTGTCTGCATCAGCCGTGGTCACCAGAAGCATCCTGGCGTCGTCCCGCAACCGCTGCACATGTACATCGGCCAGATGGGCGAATACATCGCCGTCGATGGTCGTGCCTTGCGGCTGCAGATCGGTCACGTCGTCGAGGACGCGCTTCTCCAAGGTTTTCTTGAATTCGGCACGGGCGTGCAGTGGCACCCATGTGTAGAACAGCGACCGTGTTTCCGGTGTCTTCAGTTCCTCGGCCAATGCCTGATTCAGCTTTTCCAGCCCGTCGAAATGGCGCAACGCATGCTGCGGATCGGCCGGCAGGTACAACACCACGCCACCCTCCCCGCCCTGGCTGTCACGCAGCTGGATCAGCAAGGCATCGTGAACGGGGCACTCCAGAACTTTCAACTGGCCCGTGTAGGCACGCGGCAGTTTTTCTCCGTGCTCACCCGTCAACACGGCGCGCAGGGCCGCTTGCTGGACCCCATCAACCTGCCCTTTCAGCGCTGCCAGTTCCAGCGCCAGGGTGAAGCCGGTGCGCTTGTGCTCTGCCAGCCGCGTGCGCGTGGTATCGGTGATCGTGCGGCTGAGCATTTCCTGGTACTGGCGCCCTGCGTCCAGTTGCCGGCACTGACGGGAGAATGCGTTCACGTCTTCTTCCAGCACCGTCATCTGCCCTTTGGCCACCAGACCGCTGCCGGTGTAGAACGGATCGCCTCCCGGGAAGTTCTGCATCAGCCTCATCAGGGCCGGGGTGCGCAGGTAAGTGATTTCTTCCTCGGGCAGGGTGATGCCGGGCTTTACCGTGAAGCGACGGCGCACTTCGATCCATTCGAGTTCATCCAGGCCCAGCGCCGCCGCAGCCTTGCCCAACTGGGCGGTGAAGAGCTTGCGGGCGAAGGCTTGCGGTGTCACCAGGTCAGCGAGTTTCTTGTTCAGTTCAACATGGCTCTGGCGATGGGCCTTGTAGCTGTCGCGCAGCTTGTTGATCTGCCCCTGGGAAGCCTGCTTGAGCCACTGGGGCAGACGTTTTGCAAGAAACTTGTCGCCATGATCGTCGAGTTGAGTGACTTTTTCTGGATTTTGCTGCATGGGTTGCACCTCCTCGGGTCGAAAAGCCGACACAGTGAGGCAGGCCAGCCCGCCACCGCAGAGGGAACAACATCAAGGGCGATCAACCTCGCCCGCGCTCCAGCCCATGGAGAAACTGCCGGGTCAACTCCTGCATCAACAGCTGCAATTCCGCCGTCTGCTGTTCGGCCAGCGCCTCCCGCTGCCCCTCCAGTGCATCTGCGGGCAACGGCGGTACCTGCGCCGTCAGTTGCTCGATCCGCTCGGCATAGGTCTGTTCGATGGCCGCGAAAGCAGCGTCATGGCGATTGCGCAGATAGCGTTGCCAGAACCCTCGCTGGCACAGGTCGCGCGCCATTGCCTGAGGTGTCTCGGCGTCCTGCACCGTTGCCAGCGCCTGGGCGATGCGTGTGGGTGAAACATCGGCGGCGTCGACATGCCGCATCGTGTGAGGCTGCCCCGGCAAGCTCAGTTGCTGGCGCAATCGCACCCGATACAACAGGCTGACCGCGTCACGGTCCACAGGCAGGCGGGCTTCGACCCGCAAGCGGATATCGTTCAGGGCAAACCGCTCCAGACGCTGCAAGCGGAACAGCCCACGCCCCAATGCCAGCAGCTCGTTTGCGCGCTGGCCGACCTCGGCGACCTGTTCCGCCCGCGCCACCGCCAGCCGGACCTGCAATGCACTGAACCGGTCCGCGATGCTGTTTTCGCACGTGGTGGACTGCCCCGCCAGTTCATGAACCTGCTGACGCAGCCCGGCATCCTGCTCGATGGCCCCGAGCAAGTCCCACACCCGCGCCGTGAGGCTGGCACGGGCCTGGGCGAAGTCGCTGGTGTGCTCCAGCAGACCGAGCAAGCGGAACAATCCCGCGCTGTCGGGTATCGCCCGCAAGCTGTCCCACATCTGCCCTTGCGCAGCACTGTTGGTCGCCGTCACCCACAAGCCGCGCGTTCGCAAGGGATCGATCACATGCACCGCTTCAGGGCTGTGCAGATGCTCCTGGATCGAGTCCAGGGCGAACAGGCGCATCACCTCCATCCTCGGCAGGGGGTTGCCATCGACCAGGAATAGCCGGCGAAACGCATGGGGCATCTGCAGGATAGCCGCAGGCACAGTGGTGAGCTGGTTACTGCGCAGATCGGCCCATTGCAGGAATCCGCACAACTCGACCCCCGTTGGCCAGGCCCCCAGGCCACAGTGGCGCAGGTTCAACTCGACCAGATGCGACAGCTGGTTGAAACGCAGTTGCAGCGCCCCGATGGGGTTGTGGCTGAGATCCAGGTGGCTGAGTTTGGGCAGGCCGATCAACGTTGCCATGGCCTGGCTGTCCAGGCGGATGCGGTTGTGCCCCAGGCGCAGGTTCTGCAGGTTGACCAGGTAGCCGATCTCGACCGGCACCCGCAGCAGCTGGTTGTTGGCCAGGTTCAGCTCGCGCAGGGCTTCAAAGCAGCGCAGGAAATCCCCGGGGATGGCGCTGATGGGTGTGTCATTGAGCACCAGCTCTGTGACATGGGGGAAACCGACCTGCCCAGGCAACTCCGGCAAGGTCCGCACCGGCAGGTTGGTCAGGTTCAGCCGCTGCCCATCATTGCCCCGCGCCGGCTCGCCTTGCCGGCGCCAGGCTCGGCGAACGGCGGCGGAAAATCGCTGGCGAATCACCTGGCGGCTTTCCTGCAGGTCGGCGCCGACCCACTGCTGCAGTTGACGTTCCAGTTGCTGGTAGTCGTCCTCGCGTTCGAGCAGGCGTGCGAAGGTCGGGCCCTCTTCAGCCAGCAGTGTTTGCAGCTCCTGTTCGAGTTCGGCATCGGCCATGCCGGGATACAGGGCACGCAGGCGGTCGAGCAGGGTCTGCCTGGCGCCAAGCTGGCCCGGTGCCCTGCCACTGAGGGGGTAGCCTATCCGGCCATCCGGCATACGCCGGCCTGGGTTGAACCAGCCCGTCTGCTCGCGCCAACCGAGCAGTTGCAACCGCTGCGTGGTGCTCTCTGGCAGCGCTTGGCGCAGCAGTTCACGCAAGTGGCCAGCCGGTTGCGTGTCGCCCAGGGAAAGCGCCTTTCGCTGCGCGGACGACAGCAATGCAGTGATGGCCTCGAACAGACCGGCCGGGGCATCGATCTCGGTTTCGAGGGCAAGCCCTTGGCTGTCATACGGCTGGTACTGACCTTGGCTGCGGACCAGAACCGTAGTGGATGCCGCTTCGGCCTGAGGATCGATCACCGCCAGGCGGCGACCGAATGGTGAGCCTTCGTGCAAGGCCAGGTTGACGGTGGCCGGCCAGCGCGGCAAGCGCGCCAGCAATGCAAGCGTCAGTGCGGCGGTTTCATCACCGCAGCCACTGCGCGAGTAAAGCCCTTCGACACTGCGGTTCAAGCGGGCCATCTGCAACAGCGAGCGGGCCTTGTCGGCGACCGACAGCGGCAACTTCGATTCAGCGATCGCCAATCGGCGTTGAATGTTGCTGACTTCAGGCAGCAGCTCGACGGCATAAGCCTCGGGTAGACCGGGGAAGTCCCCGACGCAGCAGCTTGAGCAAGGGGTCATGGTTTTCAGGCGGCCGTACAAGGTGTTCGAGCAACGGCTCACGCAAGCTGGCTTCAGCGGCCAGCAGCCCAGGCCCCACCTGCGCTTCATCGAGGCCCTTGATACCCTCCTGCTGCATGCACCATGCCTGGATCTCGCTGTCTTGCGCAGTGGCCGCATCCTGCTCGAGATTGCGGAAGAAGCGCTCGATCCGCGCATCCGCTGCCAGGCGCCGCAGGGATTCACGCAGGTTGACCGGCAGCATGCGGTTCTCCACCAGCACACCGCGCAGTTCATCCTGGCTCATGCCGGCCACGCGCAAGGCCTGGTCGGCCTGCTGCGCATCCAGCGCAGGCTGCTGCGGCCACAGGCTGTCGAGCATCTGTGCGTTGTCCTGCCATTCCAGCGGGCGCGTCTGGCGTAGCCGCCAGCCACGCTCGACATTGCTTTCGACGATGGGGCCATAGGCCTCGACTCGCCGTGGGTGCCGCAAGCGCCACGGGCCGTTCGGCTCAGGCCGGTGCAACTGGTAGCATCGGCCGCCCAGCCGCAGCCAGGGACGGGTCTGCTGGCCAACCACGCCGTCCGACAGCTCACCGACAGCCGGCAGCCCTTCATAAAAGCTCAGGTCATTGCACCACAGCCGCTTGCGTCCACCCACGATGACTGGCTCCAGGGCTTCGACAAAATGGCTGCGAGCAAAGCCCGAGGCCACCACGCTGGCGCCACCCGCCACTGCGGCATTCACGGCCAGTACTTCGGCGACCCCGAGCATGTGCTCCAGGGCCTCGTGCTGATGCCCTTGATGCCAGTCGCTGAGCCCTTCGTACACCTGCACCGTGGTCTGGGCGACCAGTTGCCCCAGCAACAGCTCGCCCACAACGGGAATGAACAGGCCTGCCAGGTTGGCCAAGGTCATGCCGGCGGCCTGCCAAGCCTGCAAACGCTGCCTGGTCGCATGCTGGTCCGCATCGGCGGTGGGCACCAACAGCAAGCGCGCATCGTCCTTTATCCGTTGCACCTGATGTTGCACCAGCGCGGCGAAGATATCGCCCTGCACAATGACCTGTTCAATCGCGAGATCAGGCTGGTCATCCTTCAGCCGCTTGGCCAAGGTATCGATGAACGTGCTGCGCTCACCGATCGCGATCAACTGGCTGAAGAACTGCCGGTAACCTTCGGCCCGGAGTTCACTCACCAGGCCCTGCTTCAGGGTTGCCCAGCTGTGGTACCAGCGTAGGGCCGTTGTGGGCGCGCTTGGCAGGTAAAGCATCACGCCTTTGTCCGCCCCCTGGTTGTCGCGCAGTTGCACGACCATGGCATCGGCAACGGCGCAGCCCAGTACCTTGAGGGTTTTCACCGAGCTGCGCAGCCCTTCCTCGGCCAGCGCCTGATGTGCGTCCGCCACCTCACGCAGGGCGATCTGCTCGAAAGCCTTCAGATGGCCTTGCAAGGTGGCAATCTCGATGGCCAGCTTCAGGCCTGCACGCTTGTCCTCGGCCAGCAATGCGCGTGTCGAGGCATCGAATACCTTGTCGAGCAGTGCCTGGTAGCGCCTGCCGGCATCGCGTTCACGCCAGGCGGCGACCAGGGAGGCGGTATCGCCCGACAGCACCCGATAGCCCCCGGCAATTACCAGGCCCGTGCCCTCGTAGAACGAAACACCTTCGGCGAAGTTCTGCATCAGGCGCAGGATGCCGTGCTGGCGTTTGTAGGCTGGCTGGTAGATCGGCCACAACGAGCCGGGCATACGCTCGAAGCGTGGCATGACTTCAAGCCATTGCAACTGCTCAAGGGAGACGCCGTCGGCTAGCCGCTCGGCGAGCAGGCTGCCGAGTTCCTCCAGGGCAAAGCGTTGCAGCGGAATCAGCTCGAGGGTGGCCTTGCGCACCAGGTCCTGGCTGGCCTGGTGCGCCTTGAACCGTTCGCGCAGGCCGCGAAGCTGGGCAGGCGACGCCTGCCGTATCCAGGTGGGTAGAAGATGGCCGATGAAATCATCGGTGGCCGTGGCGGTGGTTTGCGGCATGGGCTGGGCTCCAGTGGGCTGAAAGCGCCCAACCCTGAGCCGTGAGGTGCCCGACTTGCATCCGGAAAGTGTCGCCCCTCAGGCCGCCCCGTCTCCCTGCAACACCAGCGTGCGGTAGTGCCCTGGGTTGCAGCCGAACCACTTGCGAAACGCCTTGTAGAATGAGCTGCTGTCGGCGAACCCGAGGCGCTCGGCGACCTGCCCGAGGCCAAGCTCGGCGTCGGCCAGCCAACGAATCGCCAGCTCCCGGCGCACGCTGTCCTTCAGGCCCTGGTAAGTCTGCCCCTCCTCCGCCAGCCGGCGACGCAGGGTGGATGCCGACATGCACAGCTCCAGCGCCAGGCGCTCTGCGTCTGGCCAGCCGGCCGGGTCATGCTGGCGCAGGTCATGGCGAATGCGCCGGGCCAGGCTGTCCGGGTCGCGGTACTTGACCAGGATGTTACCGGGCGCCTCTGCCAGAAAGCGTTGCAGGTCTTCGGCCGTGCGCCTGGGCGTCAGCGCCAGGCAATCGGCGGCAATGATCATGCGCGTGCGCGGGCGGCCGAACTGCAGGTTTTCGGAGAACATCACCCGGTAATCGTCGCAGAACGGCGGCTCTTCGCAGCGCAGGTCGATGGCCAGGATCGGGATGCGTCGCCCGGCCAGCCAGCAGGCCACGCCGTGCACGATCATCCAGAAGGTGAAGTAGGTGAAGGCCCGTCGCGGCTGTTCGCGAGGCTCGCCGATGACGATCTCGGCCAGGCTGTCCTGGCGCACCAGCACCGGCTGCAGGTCTTCGAGCATCAGGCCAAGGAAGCCCAGGGCCACGTCCAGCGCTTCGCCCAGGCTGGGCTGGGCCATGGCTGCGCGGGCCAGCAGGGCCAGGCTGCCACCGCGCAGGCCGCGCGGGTCCATGGCGAAGAATTCGTCATTGCAGCGCTGCGACAACAGCCGCCACAAACGGGCGTAGGCACCGGCAGCCACCCGTGCATCGGCCTGTTCGAGCAGGCTGGCGTCGATCCCGGCGCGCCGCAGCAGGGCGCCGGCTGCGTCCCGGTCAGGGCAACTCTGCAGCAGTGCTTCACGCACCAGCTGCATGGAAATCGTGTCTTTCTCGCTCATCGGCCATCCGGCGCCAGGTTGCTCTCTGGCGGCCATCTTACGGCAAGCGGGCCCGGCCTCACAGGCTTGCCGCCAGGCCGAGGAAGGCCTGGATCAGGCGCAGTTCGCGGCGCCGCTCCAGGCAGCCGATCATGTGCTGGTTGCGCAGACCCTGCCCGGCCAGCGGCCGCGCCACCACGCGCGGGTCATGGGCCACCTCGGTCGACGAGACCACGCCAATGCCCAGCTCCGACGCCACGGCCTCGGTCACTGCCTCACGGCTGTCCAGTTCCAGCAACACCCGTGGCTGCACCTGTGCCTGGGCGCAGGCCTTGTCGAAGGTGCGCCGGGTAGTCGAGCTCGGTTCGCGCAGCACCATGATCTGCTGATGCAGCGCCGCCAGCGGCAGGTCACCCTCGCCTCGGGTCCAGTCGTGCCCAACCGGCAACAGCGCGCACAAGCGCGACTCACACAGGTTCTGCAGGTGCAAGCCCTTGCGTGGCTCGATCTCGGTCAGCACGGCCACGTCAGCATGCTCCGACAGCAGCGCGGCCAGGGTTTCCTGGGCGTTGCCCAGGCGCAGGTTGACGGTGATGCCCGGGTAGCGCTCGCGCAGCAGGGCGAGCATGGGCATGACCCGGTGCGGCCCGTCGGCCGCCACTTCCAGGCGCCCGGTGAGCAACTGGCGGTTGGCCTCGAGCATGGCCTGGGCTTCTTCGGCCAGGCCGAACATGGCCCGGGTGATGGCGGCCAGACGCGTGCCCTCCTCGGTCAGCTCTACGCGCCGGGCGGTACGCCGCAACAGCGTGATCTGGTAGTGCTCCTCGAGCGCCTTGACGTGCCCGGTGACCGCCGGCTGGCTGATGAACAGCCGCTCGGCGGCACGGGTGAAGCTGCCCTCCCGGGCGACGGCATCGAAAGCACGAAGCTGGAACAAATTCATTTTGTATCGGCCTGACTTATGGCTGGCATAACAACAAACAATTTGATTGATAGCTCAGCGAATTGCAACCTAGGCCCCGTAGTTTCAGCGCCCACCCAACCGGCGAAACCTGCAGCTTGAGAGGAACCACGGAATGAGCAACGCCCCGATTCTGCTGACCCCCGGCCCACTGACCACATCCCTGCGCACCCGCCAAGCCATGCTGGTGGACTGGGGTTCCTGGGACCGCGATTTCAACCAACTGACCGCCAGCGTCTGCGAGCAACTGCTGGCGATCATCGACGGCAGCGCCAGCCACCACTGCGTGCCTCTGCAAGGCAGCGGCACCTTCGCCGTTGAAGCCGCGATCGGCACCCTGGTGCCGCGTGATGGCAAGGTCCTGGTACTGATCAACGGCGCCTACGGGCAACGCCTGGCGAAGATCTGCAAAGTGCTGGGTCGCACCTACAGCACCTTCGAAACCGCCGAAGACCAGCCGACCACCGCCGCCGACGTCGACCGCCTGCTGGCCGCCGACCCGGCCGTGACCCACGTGGCACTGATCCACTGCGAAACCAGCACCGGCATCCTCAACCCGCTGCCAGAGATCGCCCAGGTGGTCAAAGGCCACGGCAAACGCCTGATCATCGACGCCATGAGCTCGTTCGGCGCACTGCCGATCGATGCCCGCGAAGTGCCTTTCGAGGCGCTGATCGCCGCCTCCGGCAAGTGCCTGGAAGGCGTACCGGGCATGGGTTTCGTGTTCGCCGAGAAAACCGCCCTGGCCGCCGCTGCAGGCAATGCCCACTCGCTGGCCATGGACCTGCACGACCAGCACGCGTACATGGCCAAGACCGGCCAATGGCGCTTCACCCCGCCCACCCACGTGGTCGCCGCCCTGCACGAAGCGCTGCAGCAGTACAGCGAGGAAGGCGGCCTGCCCGCGCGTCACCAGCGCTATGCCGACAACTGCAAGACCCTGCTCGATGGCATGGCCGCCATTGGCCTGCGCAGCTTCCTGCCGGCCGAGATCCAGGCGCCGATCATCGTCACCTTCCACGCACCGGATGATGCCCGCTACCAGTTCAAGGACTTCTACGAGCGGGTCAAGGCCAAGGGTTTCATCCTCTACCCGGGCAAGCTGACCCAGGTCGAGACCTTCCGCGTCGGCTGCATCGGCGTGGTCGGAGCCGATGGCATGCAAGCCGCTGTGAATGCCGTGGCCGAAGTGCTGCGGGAAATGGAAGTGCTGGACATCTGACCCTCTGCCCAACCAATTTCAGGAAAACGCGCACATGAACTACAGCAATCCTACCCAGCTGCAAGCCGCCATCCTCGACTGGGCCGGCACCGTGGTCGATTTCGGCTCCTTCGCCCCAACCCAGATCTTCGTCGAAGCCTTCGCCGAGTTCGACGTGCAGGTATCGATCGAGGAAGCCCGCGGCCCGATGGGCATGGGTAAGTGGGACCACATCCGCACCCTGTGCGACGTACCGGAAATCGCCGAGCGCTACCGCAAGGTGTTCGGCCGCACCCCGACCGACGACGATGTCACTGCCATCTACAACCGCTTCATGCCGCTGCAGATCGAGAAGATCGCCGTGCATTCGGCCCTGATCCCCGGTGCCCTGGACACCCTCACCGGCTTGCGCCAGGACGGTTTGAAGATCGGCTCGTGCTCGGGCTACCCGAAAGTGGTGATGGACAAGGTCGTAGAGCTGGCGGCGCAGAACGGCTATGTCGCCGACCATGTGGTGGCGACCGATGAAACCCCGAATGGCCGCCCATGGCCGGCCCAGGCGCTGGCCAACGTGATTGCCCTGGGCATTGATGATGTGGCGGCGTGCGTCAAGGTCGACGACACCGTGCCGGGTATTCTCGAAGGGCGCCGTGCGGGTATGTGGACCGTGGCGCTGGTGTGCTCGGGTAATGCCCTGGGGCTGACCTGGGAAGGCTACCAGGCACTGAGCGTGGAAAAACTGGAAAGCGAGCGCAAGCGTATTCACACGCTGTTCGAAGCGTCGCGCCCGCACTACCTGATCGACACCATCAATGATTTGCCCGAGGTGATTGCCGACATCAACCGTCGCTTGGCCAAGGGTGAGATGCCGCAGGCCTTCTGACAGACCTGAGTTGCAGCTATCGCCGGCAAGCCGGCTCCCACAGGTACAGGCAGGCTTCAAGGCCTGCGCCGTACCTGTGGGAGCCGGCTTGCCGGCGATAAGGCCGCCTCAGACAGCCCGGTTCAGCTTCACCCAGGACGCAAACTTGTCGATGAACCCCTGCAGGAACGGCCGAGTCTTGTCGCTGAGCTTGCCACTGTCTTCAAACAGGTTCGCCGCCCCACCCAGATAAGCCTCGGGCATCTGCATGCAGGGCATGTCGAGGAACACCAGCGACTGGCGCACGGCATGGTTGGCACCAAACCCGCCAATCGCCCCCGGCGATACACTCACCACCGCGGCCGGTTTGCCACTCCAGGCACTCTGCCCATAGGGCCGCGAGCCGACGTCGATAGCGTTTTTCAGGCCGCCCGGCACCGAGCGGTTGTACTCAGGGGTGACGAACAGCACCGCGTCACTGCGACGGATTTCGTCGCGAAAGCGCTTCCACGACTCGGGCACACCAGCGGCCTCGACGTCTTCGTTGTACAGCGGCAGGTCGCCGATCTCGACAATCTTCAGGGCAAGACTGGACGGTGCCAGCTCTGAAAGTGCGCGGGCGACCTTGCGGTTGTAGGAATCCTTGCGCAAGCTGCCGACGACAACCGCTACCGAATACACCTGGCTCATGGCGATTTCCAACCTTTGCTGGCTTAAGAGACGTTCTAGTTATAGATGACCGTTCCTCGGCCCCAAGGTTTTTTTTGCCGGCAACGTAAACTCCGGCCTTGTTGTACGGTCTATCGGTCCAGACAATTCCTACGTATTTCAGAGGTTTTCACCTAAATGGCAGCAGTAATGGTCGGCCAGTTCCACGCCCGAGACGCCGAAGGCCGCATCTACCCCGTTCACGAATTCCAAGAGTCGACCCTGCAGACCGACGGCAGCGTCATAGGCGCGCCGATCACCACCTATCGCCTGGCCATTGGCGACCGCGTCAATCACCTGGGTGCGGACCGTTTCGAGCTGGCGCGCACCGGCGTCGAGATCATTCGTATTCCTTGATGCAGTCCACGGTGTACTGGCCGCTTTCGTTCTGCAGGCCGTGTACATCGGCCACAAAGCCCGGAAAGCCACTGTTGAAGGCGCGGGCGAACGCCAGGTAGTCGAGAATCGAGCGGGTCGCTTCGGTGAACCGCTCGCCCGGCATGATCAACGGAATGCCCGGTGGGTAGGGCACCAGCATGACCCCTGCGACCCGCCCCAGCAGCGCCTCGATCGGTACCGCCTCCACTTCGCCGCGCACCATCAGGTCGTAGGCCCGCGCCGGGGTCATGGCCACCTGAGGCAGACGCGTGAACAGCCGCTTGAGCTGCTTGGCCGTGGCATTGGTGCGGTAGCAGGCGTGCAGTTGGTCACACAGGTCGCGCAGGCCCATGCCCTGATAGCGTGACGCGTCGACCGCGACGATGCTGGGCAGGCTGGTGCCGAGCGAAGTATTGCCGTCATAGTGGCGCTTGAATTCCAGCAATTCGGTCAGCAGCGTGCTCCACTTGCCCTTGGTGATGCCCATCGAGAACAGCACCAGGAAGCTGTAAAGGCCGGTCTTCTCCACTACCAGGCCTCGCTCCCAGAGGAACTTGCTGACCACCGCCGCCGGTATGCCGTGCTCACCCAGTACGCCACCGGCGCTCAAGCCAGGCATCACCAACGTCACCTTCAAGGGGTCGAGCAGTACGTAGTCGTCGGCCACCTCGCCAAAGCCATGCCACTCGGCGCGTGGCTGCAACAGCCAATCCTGGGCATCGAGGCGCTGGATACCCTCCGCGGCCGGCGGCTGCCAGATGCTGAACCACCAATCATCGGCCGCGATATGCTCGCGCAGGTTGGCCAGGGCACGGCGAAAGCTCAAGGCCTCGTCGAACATCTCCTGCAACAGCGAACGCCCCGCCGGCCCCTCCATCATCGCCGACGCCACATCCAGCGAGGCGAGGATGCTGTATTGCGGCGAGGTGGAGATGTGCATCATGAACGCTTCATTGAACCGGTCGCGGTCCAGCTGCCGTTGCGCGCCATCCTGCACATGAATCATCGACGCCTGGCTGAAGGCGGCGAGCAGCTTGTGGGTGGAATGGGTGCTGAACACCAGCGGGCTTTGCGCGTTGCACAGGGTGCCCATGGCGTAGCGCTCGGCGAAAAAGTCGTGGAAGGCCGCGTAGGCGAACCAGGCCTCGTCAAAATGCAGTACTTCGACACTGGGCCCCAGCACCTGTTTGATCAGGCCTGCGTGATAGCACAGGCCGTCGTAGGTCGAGTTGGTCACCACCGCCAGCTTGATTCGTGGCTCACGCCCCTGCGCCAGGGGGTTGGCGTGTATTTTTGCCTGGATCGCCTCGGGGGTGAATTCGCTGAGCGGGATCGGCCCAATAATGCCCAGCTCGTTACGCTCGGGGCAAAGATAGAGGGGGATGGCGCCGGTCATGATGATGGCGTGCACCACCGACTTGTGGCAGTTGCGGTCCACCAGCACCAGGTCGTCACGGCCGACCATCGCATGCCAGACGATCTTGTTGGCGGTGGAGGTGCCATTGATCACGAAAAACGTATGGTCGGCGCCGAAGTTGCGCGCTGCCCGGGCTTCGGCCTGGGCCAGCGGGCCAGTATGGTCGAGCAGAGAGCCCAGCTCCGGCACCGATACGGACAAGTCCGAGCGCAGGGTGTTTTCCCCGAAGAACTGGTGAAACGCCTGGCCCACCGGGCTTTTGCGGTAGGCCACGCCACCGCCGTGGCCGGGGGTATGCCAGGAATAGTTGGACTGCGCGGTGTGCTGCACCAGGGCTTTGAAGAACGGTGGCAACAGGCCGTCGAGGTAATTGTGCGCTGCACGCGCCACCTGACGGGCGAGAAAGGGCACGGTGTCTTCGAACAGGTAGAGAATGCCGCGCAACTGGTTGAGCTCGCCCATGGCTTCGGCGGGAGCGTTCTCCAGGGTGACCTGCTCGCCAAGGGCGAAGATCGGCAGGTTGGGCGCACGAGCACGGGCCAGGCGGATCAGTTCGGCGATGTTTTCCAGCAGGTGTGTATTGGCACCGACGCCTTCGGCAGCAATCAACATGCAGGCCAAACCGTGGTGGGTGGCGGCGACCAGGCGCGCTTCGGCGTGGTCGGCGGCGGCGAGGATGTCGAAGCCGTCCTGGCGCAGTTCCTCGGCGATGCCACGGATGCGCTCGCCGGCGACGCTGTCGGCCTTGATGGCGCGGTGGACGATGAGGATGGGGAACTTGAGGTCCTTGTACATCAGGCGGCTACCTCCGAAGGACGGATCGTCCCTCTCAGGGTAGTAGAGCCTGATGGTTACAGTACCGCCCCCATCGCCGGCAAGCCGGCTCTCACAGGAGGTAAGCGGTGAACCTTGTGGGAGCCGGCTTGCCGGCGATAGGGCCGGTACAGACGAAGAATCAGCCAGCCGGCGTCTCGGTCAACGCCTGCCACATCGAAGGCCCACCCGCCGACTTGGCAATCGCCGCCAAGCGTTCGGCATGCGCCTCAAGCTCCTCGGCACTGGCCACGATCACCCGCCCCGGCGCACGCCCGGTAATCCGGCGGATCTCGCTGCCACTGCCCTGCCCTTCGCTGTCACCATCAGCCCCGTGCCCAGCCAGCGACAAGCTGGTCTGGCCTCCGGTCATCGCCAGGTAGACGTCGGCCAGCAGTTCCGAGTCAAGCAACGCGCCGTGCAGCTCACGGCCCGAGTTGTCGATGTCGTAGCGTTTGCACAACGCATCGAGGCTGTTGCGCTGCCCCGGGTGGCGGGCGCGGGCCAGCAACAGGGTATCGAGGATGGTGCAGTGGTTCGAGATATCGGCGCGGTCGCCCTGACCCAGCAACGCGAACTCGTTGTTGATGAAGCCAACGTCGAACGCCGCGTTGTGGATGACCAGCGTGGCGCCCTGGATGAATTCGAAGAATTCCTCGGCAACCTCTGCGAAACGCGGCTTGCCGACCAGGAAGGCATCGGTGATGCCGTGGACGTTGATGGCGCCCTCGTCACTCTCGCGGTCAGGTTGCAGGTAGACGTGGAAATGTCGCCCGGTCAGGCGTCGGCCAATGACCTCGACGCAGCCGATCTCGATGATCCGGTGGCCTTCGCTGACCGGCATGCCCGTGGTTTCGGTATCGAGAATGACCAGGCGTTTATCTTGCTGCTGCTCCACGCGGGGCGCTCCAACTTGCATCAATTACTGAGCCGCGGATTGTACCCCAGCTCAACGCTTGGCGCGCACTTCCTCGACGCCGCGGTTGGCCAACTGGTCGGCGCGTTCGTTGCCAGGATGGCCGATATGGCCGCGCACCCACTTCCAGGTGACCTTGTGGCGGTTGACCTGCTCATCCAGCAGCTGCCACAGGTCGGCATTCTTCACCGGCTCTTTCGCGGCGGTTTTCCAGCCGCGTTTCTTCCAGTTGACCATCCATTCGTTGATGCCCTTCATCACGTACTGCGAGTCGGTGGTCAGCACCACCTCGCATTCACGCTTGAGGGCCATCAGCCCCTGGATCGCCGCCATCAGTTCCATGCGATTGTTGGTGGTTTCGCGCTCGCCCCCCCACAGTTCCTTCTCGACGCCCTTGTAGATCAGCAGGACGCCCCAGCCGCCCGGGCCAGGATTGCCCTTGCAGGCACCATCGGTATACAGCTCGACGCTATCGCTCATGTACCACTCATGTTCAGTGCTTTTCGGTATCGGGATTGACGGCGGTGCGGTTGACCTTGGCCAACGGCAATGGCAGCAGCTTGCCCATCGGCTCGCGACGCTCCGGGCGCAACGGCCGAAGGCCCACCACCATCTTGCGCGCCACCAGCAGGTAGACCCCGCCGCCGGAACCCTGCCAGCCACCCGCCAGCCGTTCCCAGCCCGCCAGGCGTTGTTGCCAGGCCGGCGAGGCAAGCGGCGGACGATAGCACCCGAAGCGGCGTTTCTCCAGCGCGAAGCCCAGCAGATTCAACCAGTCGCCGACACGTGACGGCGGAATGCAACGGGCCTTGCGCAGCGCGCCATGGCTGAAGAAATGGCGCATGCCCCAGCTGCTCCAGGGATTGATGCCGACGATCAGCAAGTGCCCGCCCGGACGCACGGCACTGGCGGCCTCGCGCAGCAAGCCATGGGGCGACAGGCTGAAATCCAGGCCGTGCTGCAGTACCACCACGTCGGCGGCATGCTCGCTGAGCGGCCAGGCCTGTTCCTCGCAGACGATCTCCACCCCTGGCAACGGCGCGCCGAGACGCACGTTGCGCTGCACCTGGGGGGCGCTGGGCGGTGCTTCGGCGCAGGGGCCGTAGTGCACCAGGTAACCACCGAAGAAGCGCCCGAGCTCTTCTTCCAGCAGTTTTTCCTCTTCCTTGAGCATCAACTGGCCAAGAGGGCCGTTGAACCATTCACGTGCCAGGCAGATCAGCTCGACCCAGTCGGGGTCGGCCTGGGCGAAGGCTTGGTCGGTCATTGCGCTCTCCCTCGAAGGTTCTCGCACCGCGCCATCGCGGCTAAGATGCCCTCATGTGCCACGCTAGGCGAATCGGATCCGCACCATGATACAGATCGATGCTCTCCCCGCTTTCTCCGACAACTACATCTGGTTGTTACAGGATACTGCCAAACGCCGTTGTGCGGTGGTCGATCCCGGCGACGCCAGCCCGGTGGAGGCCTGGTTGGCCGCCAACCCCGGCTGGGTACTCGCGGACATCCTGGTCACCCACCACCACAACGACCATGTCGGTGGCGTCGAACGCCTCAAGCAGTTGACCGCTGCCCGGGTCTGCGGCCCGGCCAACGAGCGCATTCCCTGCCGCGACCTGGCGCTGGACGACGGCGACGAGGTGACGGTGCTGGGCGTGACTTTCAAGGTGATGGCCGTGCCCGGCCATACCCTGGGCCATATCGCCTACTTCAGCGATCAGCCCGCGACACCGCTGCTGTTCAGTGGCGACACCCTGTTCGCCGCCGGCTGCGGGCGCATGTTCGAAGGCACACCGGCGCAGATGCAGCCCGCCCTTGCCCGTCTGGCGGCGCTTCCCGAGCAGACCGAAGTCTATTGCGCCCACGAATACACCCTGAGCAACCTGCGTTTTGCCAAGGCCGTGGAGCCCACTAATCTGCACGTTCAGCAACGGTTCGAAGACGTTACCCGGTTACGCGCCGACAATCGCATCACTTTGCCATCAACCATCGGCCTGGAACGCCTCACCAACCCCTTTTTGCGTACCTCTGAAACATTAGTTAAACAAAAAGCAGACGAATGGAAGGGACATTCAAACGATACGCAGGTCACTGTTTTTGCTGCCTTGAGGTCTTGGAAGGACACATTTTGATAACCTCAAGATATATCGCAGCGGGGTAACAACGGTTGACCAGTCGGGTAGCGGTTTCTAGAATCGCCGAAATTTTTCGCCCGGAAACCTGTCCCCGCCGATGTCTTCCCGTAGCCGCAGAACCGCTCATTCAGTCGCCCTGAGGCGCCTGGCCCAGATCAGTGCACTGGCGCTGGCCGCCACCCTGGTCGGCTGCCAGAGCACCCGTCAGCTCGACGATGCCGAAAGCGTTCGCGCGCACAACTATCAGGCGCGCCTCAAGCACAAGCCTGCCCCGCTCGTGGTCAAACCCGTCGAGCAGGCGCCGCAGGATGTGTGGGAACGCATGCGCCTGGGCTTCGCCTTGCAGGACAGCATCGACGTCAACCCGCGCATCGAGCAGCAGCGCCTGTGGTTCGCCAGCAACCCGTCGTTCCTCGAGAACGCCGGCGAGCGCGGCAGCCTCTACCTGCACTACATCGTCGAACGCCTCGAAGAACGCGACATGCCGCTGGAGCTGGCCCTGCTGCCGGCGATCGAGAGCGCCTACAACCCGATGGCCTACTCGCGCGCCCATGCCGCCGGCATGTGGCAGTTCATCCCGTCCACCGGGCGCCACTTCAACCTGCGTCAGACCAACTTCTACGACGGCCGCCGCGACATCACCGCTTCGACCAACGCCGCGCTGGACTACCTGACCCGCCTGCACGACATGTTCAACGGCGACTGGCTGCTGGCCCTGGCCGCCTACAACGCCGGCGAAGGCACCGTCAGCCGGGCGATCGAGCGCAACGAAAGGCTGGGTCTGCCGACCGATTACTGGAACCTGCCACTGCCGCAGGAAACCCGCGACTACGTGCCCAAGCTGCTGGCCCTGTCGCAGGTGGTCTCGACCCCCGAGGCTTATGGCGTGAACCTCAACCCGATTGCCAACGAGCCCTACTTCGAAGCGGTCGCCATCAACGAGCGCCTCGACCTGTCGCGGGTTGCCGCCTTCGCCAACATCGACGAAGACGAGCTGATCCAGCTCAACCCGGCATTCAAGAAGCGCATGACCGTGGACGGCCCCAAGCAACTGCTGGTGCCGACTGCCAAGGCGCAGTTGCTGACCGACCTCAAGCCTGAGCAGATTGTCAGCCTGCAGCCGAACAAGGCCGTGTTCGACCGCGCCCTGGCCGAAGCCAAGGCGCCGGCAACGGCACGCAGCTATCGGGTCAAGCGTGGCGACAACCTGAGCGCCATCGCCAAGGCCAACCGGGTGTCGGTCAAGGACATCCAGCGCTGGAACAAGCTGTCGGGCAACCGGGTGAAGGCCGGCCAGGTACTGGCACTGCGGGGCGGGAACGCGCCGAGTGCAGCGGGCAACCGGGTGGCGGCATCCGGGAAGCGTTCGACCCAGTACAAGGTGCGCAAGGGTGATTCGCTGTATTTGGTTGCCAAACGTTTCAATGTCGAGATGCAGCACCTCAAGCGCTGGAACCCGCGCAGCGGGCATGCGCTCAAGCCAGGGCAGACGCTGACGGTTTACCTATCGCATTGATGCGCCGTGTGCAGGCACAAGGCAGATGCGCCTGCACATAAACTGAGTTTGACGAAAGTACTTGCACTATCTGAATACCACCGCCCCCGTTTTCGACAGGCAGAACATTCAGCCTCGATCACTGCGACGAGGTATTGAAAAGTGACTGATGCAAATACAATTTTCACACTCGAACGATCAGATTACGGGCACCGTGCCGACGGCAGCTTGGATCTTGACCTGTATAGGTTACGCTTCAAGGATCTCAGCCTGCGCATAGTGAAAACAACTGAACACCTATTGGGCTCCAATGGTTCGCCCCCTCGCCCACAGACAGGGAAGCCTTTTCATGCAACCAGTACCGAATACCGTCCTGCTAGGCTTCCCAGGTGGTACTGTCACTATATTCTTTACGCTTTCCCTGCGGGGCCGCAAACCACCCTCTCGCTTCATAATGTAGAAGTTACTGTCAACACGCAGCCCGGCCAGATGTATGCGTTGCGCGCATCACTCAATTCGGGGTCGCGTATAAACATAAAGAATGTCGAAACTTATTGGATCATCACCGACCAAAACAACAAGGAATACAAAATCAGGTTAGTGCCTGCAGATAAGGGCAATACTATCCAACTGGCCAGCTACCCTTAGCAACTCCAGAGAGCGCCCTCCGAGGCGCTCTTTTTCCTTTCCCTGCAAGCTGTTACTGTACCCCGACCAAAGCCCAACGCCTCTGGATCGGATGCCGACTTGATACGTCCCCTCCTGCTGTCACTCAGCCTGGCCTTGAGCTTTCCCGCAGCCGCGATGGTGAGCGAAAGCCACGGATACGCGCAGTTCGGCACGCTCAAGTACCCAGCCACCTTCACCCACTTCGACTGGGTCAACCCGCAAGCGCCCAAGGGCGGCACCTTGCGGGCCATGGCATTCGGCACCTTCGACACGCTCAACCCCTATACCTTCAAGGGCAGCAGCCCGGTGACCACGCCGAACTTCCTGCAGTACGGCGTCAGCGAGCTGAACGAAACCTTGATGGTCGGCACGGGCCAGTACGACCCGTCGGGCGACGAAGCCACTTCCAGCTACGGCCTGATCGCCCGTACGGTCGAGTACAGCGAGGACCGCAGCTGGGTGGTGTTCAACCTGCGCCCGGAGGCGCGCTGGCATGACGGCAAGCCCATTACCTCGGCAGATGTGGCGTTTTCCTACCGCACGCTGCTCAAGGAAGGCCATCCGATCTACCGCACCAACCTGCAGGAAGTTCAGCGCGTCGATGTGCTCGGCCCGCTGCGCATCCGCTTCGTCTTCAAGCGCGCCGGCAACCCGCTGCTGATCCTGCGCCTGGGCGAAATGCCGGTGCTGCCCAAGCACTATTGGCAAGGCCGAGACTTCAAGGCCACCACCTTCGAGCCGCCGCTGGGCAGCGGCCCCTACCGCATCACCCAGGTACAACCGGGCCGGCGCCTGGTGTTCGAGCGGGTGAAGGACTACTGGGGCAAGGACCTGGCGGTAAACCGCGGCAAGTACAACTTCAAGCGCGTCGAGTACGAGTTCTACCGCGACGCCACAGTGGCCTTCGAAGCCTTCAAGGCTGGCGAGTTCGACATCTATATCGAGCACCAGGCGAAGAACTGGGCCAACGGCTACACCTTCCCGGCCGTGCGCCGTGGCGAGGTGATCAAGGCGCAGATCCCGCACCGCATCCCGACCCAGACCCAAGGCCTGTTCATGAACAGCCGCCGCGCATCCTTCAGCGATGCCCGGGTGCGCCAGGCGCTGGGCCTGATGCTCGACTTCGAGTGGACCAACCGCGCCCTGTTCAGCAGCGCCTACCGCCGCGCGACCAGCTACTACCCCAACAGCGAGTTCGCTGCCAGAGGTACGCCCACCGGCAAGGAATGGCTGCTGCTCGCGCCGTTTCGCGACCAACTGCCGGAAAAACTGTTCACCCAGCCCTACCAGGTCAGCCACACCGACGGGCGCGGCATCAGCCGCCAGACCCTGCGCCAGGCCCTGACCCTGCTCGGCCAGGCCGGCTGGAAACTCGACGGCCAACGCCTGGTGGACAAGAAGGGCCAGCAACTGCGCATGGAGTTGCTGCTGGTGAACCCCAACCTGGAACGTATCCTGCAGCCCTATGTCGAAAACCTGGCGAGCATCGGTATCGATGCTCACCTGCGCACTGTGGACCGCGCCCAGTACAAGCAGCGCTTGGACCAGTTCGACTTCGACATGATCCTGATGACCCTCAACCAGACCTTGAGCCCCGGCCTCGAACAGTGGCTGTACTTCCATTCAAGCCAGGCCTCGACCAAGGGCAGCAAGAACTATGCTGGGGTCAAGGACCCGGTGGTCGACCACCTGCTCGACACCTTGCTCGCCGCGCGCACCCGCGACGACCAGGTCGCCGCCGCCCGCGCCCTGGACCGGGTGCTCTCATGGCAGTACTACATGATCCCCAACTGGTACCTCGACAATCACCGTCTGGCCTACCGCAACCGGTTCGCCTTCGTCACCACGCCGCCCTACACCCTCGGGCTGAACAGCTGGTGGATAAAGCCTTCGGAGAAAGCCCAATGATGCCCATGCCCCGCCTGCGCCAGCTGGCCGGCAGCCTGTTGCTCGCCTGCCTGAGCCTGCCGGCCCTGGCCGCGCCGCAGCACGCGCTGACCCTGTACGACGAGGCGCCGAAATACCCGGCCGACTTCAAGCACTTCGACTTCGTCAACCCGGACGCGCCCAAGGGCGGCACCTTCCGCCAGTCCAGCTTCGGCGGCTTCGACAGCCTCAACCCGTTCATCAACAAGGGCGTGCCGGCCGAAAACGTCAGCATCATCTACGACACCCTGATGCGCCAGAGCCTGGACGAGCCCTTCACCGAGTACGGCCTGGTGGCCGGCAAGATCGAGAAGGCCCCGGACAACAGCTGGGTGCGTTTCTACCTGCGTCCCGAGGCACGCTTCCACGACGGCCATCCGATGCGCGCCGATGACGTGGTGTTCACCTTCAATGCCCTGATCAAGGACGGTGCGCCGCTGTACCGCCAGTACTACGCCGACGTCGCCGAAGTGGTCGCCGAAGACCCGCTGCGCGTCTTGTTCAAGTTCAAGCACAAGAACAACCGCGAACTGCCGCTGATCCTCGGCCAGCTCCCCGTGCTGCCCAAACACTGGTACGAAGGGCGCGACTTCAACCGTGGCAACCTGGAAATCCCGCTGGGGAGCGGCCCCTACAAGATCGCCGAGGTCAAGGCCGGTCGCTCGATCCGCTATGAGCGGGTCAAGGACTACTGGGCCAAGGACCTGCCGATCAACCGCGGCTTCTACAACTTCCACGCCATGACCTTCGACTCCTACCGCGACAACACCGTCGCCCTCGAAGCGCTCAAGGCTGGCCAGTTCGACTATGGCCTGGAGACCAGTGCGAAGAACTGGGCCACCGCCTACAACGTGCCCGCGGTCCGCGACGGCCGCCTGATCAAGGAAGAGTTGCCCAACGGTAACCCCACCGGTATGCAGGGCTTCATCTTCAACCTGCGCAAGCCGGTATTCCAGGACGTACGCGTGCGTGAGGCGCTGAGCCTGCTGCTGGATTTCGAATGGACCAACAAGCAGCTGTTCAATGGTGCCTACACCCGCACCGGCAGTTATTTCGAGAACTCCGATATGGCGGCCAAGGGCCTGCCTACGCCAGGCGAGCTGAAAGTCCTCGAACCGCTACGCGGCAAGGTGCCTGAGCAGGTCTTCGGCGAGGCCTTCCATAACCCGGTCACCGACGGCAGCGGCATGATCCGCGAGCAGCAACGCCAGGCCTACAAGCTGCTGCAAGCGGCCGGCTGGAAGATCGTCGATGACAAGATGGTCGACAAGGACGGCAAGCCGGTGTCCATCGAGTTCCTGCTGGCGCAGACCGAGTTCGAGCGCATCCTGCTGCCATTCAAGCGCAACCTGGCGGACCTCGGCATCGAGCTGAACATCCGCCGTGTCGACGTCTCGCAATACATCACTCGCCTGCGTTCACGCGACTTCGACATGATCGTCAGTGGCTTCTCGCAGTCCAACTCGCCCGGCAACGAGCAGCGCGAATACTGGACCAGCACCGCCGCCGACAACCCCGGCAGCCGCAACTTCATCGGCTTGCGCGACCCGGCCATCGATCAACTGGTGGAACAGCTGATCAACGCCGATTCCCGGCAAAGCCTGATCGACCACACCCGCGCACTCGACCGCGTGCTGCTGTGGGGTTACTACGTGATTCCCAACTGGCACATCAAGACCTGGCGCGTGGCCTACTGGAACCACATCGGCCACCCCGAGGTGTCGCCCAAGTACGATATCGGCATCGACACCTGGTGGATCAAGCCCGGCGTCACCCCGGCGGTGACCGAAGCGCCTGCGCAAGAGGCCCACTGACATGCTGGCCTATATCCTGCGGCGCCTGCTGCTGATCATCCCCACCCTGCTCGGCATCCTGGTCATCAACTTCATCATCGTCCAGGCCGCCCCCGGCGGGCCGGTGGAACAGATGATCGCCAAGCTCGAAGGCTTCGAGGGCGCCACCAGCCGCATTGCCGGTGGCGGTGCCGAAGTGTCGGTGGCCGGCTCCAACTACCGTGGCGCCCAGGGCCTGGACCCAGCACTGATCGCCGAGATCGAGCGCATGTACGGCTTCGACAAGTCGGCGCCCGAGCGTCTGTGGATCATGGTCAAGAACTACGCCCAGCTGGACTTCGGCGACAGCTTCTTCCGTGACGCCAAGGTCATCGACCTGATCGTCGAGAAGATGCCGGTATCGATCTCGCTGGGGCTGTGGAGCACACTGATCATGTACCTGGTGTCGATCCCGCTGGGCATCGCCAAGGCGGTGCGCCACGGCAGCCACTTCGACGTGTGGACCAGCTCGGCAATCATCGTCGGCTACGCCATCCCCGCGTTCCTGTTCGCCATCCTGCTGATCGTGCTATTCGCCGGCGGCAGCTACTTCGACTGGTTCCCGCTGCGCGGACTGACCTCGAACAACTTCGACGAGCTGTCCACCACCGGCAAGGTGCTCGACTACTTCTGGCACCTGGTACTGCCGATCACCGCGCTGGTGATCGGCAACTTCGCCACCATGACCCTGCTGACCAAGAACAGCTTCCTCGACGAGATCAACAAACAGTACGTGGTCACCGCCAAGGCCAAGGGCCTCAGCCGTCCGCGAGTGTTGTACGGGCACGTGTTCCGCAACGCCATGCTGCTGGTGATCGCCGGGTTCCCGTCGGCATTCATCGGTATCTTCTTCACCGGCTCCCTGCTGATCGAGGTGATCTTCTCCCTCGACGGCCTGGGCCTGATGAGCTTCGAAGCGGCGATCAACCGCGACTACCCGGTGGTCTTCGGCACCCTGTTCATCTTCACCCTGCTGGGGCTTGTGGTGAAACTGATCGGCGACCTGACCTACACCCTGGTCGATCCACGCATCGACTTCGCCAGCCGGGAGCACTGACATGGCCTTGTCCCCTCTCAACCGTCGGCGCTTCGAGCGCTTCAAGGCCAACCGCCGTGGCTGGTGGTCGCTGTGGCTGTTCCTCATCCTGTTCGGCCTGAGCCTGGGCGCCGAGCTGATCGCCAACGACAAGCCGATTGCCGTGCGTTACGACGGCGAATGGTACTTCCCGGCGTTCAAGCGCTATCCGGAAACCACCTTCGGCGGTGAGTTCCCGCTGGAGGCCAACTACAAGAGCCCGTACATCCGCGAGCTGCTGGCCAAGAAGGACAGCTTCGTGCTGTGGGCGCCAATCCCGTTCAGCTACCAGAGCATCAACTACGACCTGCGCGTACCCGCCCCCGCGCCGCCGTCGACGGACAACTGGCTGGGCACCGACGACCAGGGCCGCGACGTACTCGCACGGGTGATCTACGGCTTCCGCATTTCGGTGCTGTTCGCCCTGACCCTGACCATCCTCAGTTCCATCGTCGGCGTCATCGCCGGCGCCCTGCAGGGCTTCTACGGCGGTTGGGTCGACCTTGCCGGCCAGCGCTTCCTGGAGATCTGGTCCGGCTTGCCGGTGCTGTACCTGCTGATCATCCTGGCCAGCTTCGTGCAGCCCAACTTCTGGTGGCTGCTGGGGATCATGCTGCTGTTCTCGTGGATGAGCCTGGTGGACGTGGTGCGCGCCGAGTTCCTGCGCGGGCGCAACCTCGAATACGTGCGCGCGGCACGGGCACTGGGCATGCGCAATGGCGCGATCATGTACCGGCACATCCTGCCCAACGCGATGATCTCGACCATGACCTTCATGCCATTCATCCTCACGGGCGCCATTGGCACCCTGACTGCGCTGGACTTCCTCGGCTTCGGCCTGCCGCCCGGCGCACCGTCGCTGGGTGAGCTGGTGGCCCAGGGCAAGTCCAACCTGCAGGCGCCATGGCTGGGCATCAGTGCCTTTGCCGTGCTGGCGATCATGCTGAGCTTGCTGGTGTTCATCGGCGAGTCCGCCCGCGATGCCTTCGACCCGAGGAAGTGAAATGACCGAACAGAATCTGATCGAAGTGCGCGACCTGGCCGTGGAATTCGTCACCGGCGAGCAGGTCAACCGCGTGGTCGACGGCGTCAGCTTCGACATCCGCAAGGGCGAAACCCTGGCGCTGGTCGGCGAAAGCGGCTCGGGCAAGTCCGTCACTGCCCACTCGATCCTGCGCCTGCTGCCCTACCCCCTGGCCCGCCACCCCAGCGGCAGCATCCGCTTCGAAGGCAAGGATTTGCTGCAACAGAACGAAAAGGCCATGCAGCGCATCCGCGGCAACCGCATTGCGATGATCTTCCAGGAGCCGATGACCTCGCTGAACCCGCTGCACTGCATCGAGAAGCAGATCAACGAGATCTTGCTGATCCATAAGGGCCTGACCGGTAAAGAGGCCACCGCACGCACGCTGGAACTGCTGGAACTGGTGGGTATTCCCGAGCCACGCAAGCGCCTGAAGGCCCTGCCCCATGAACTCTCCGGTGGCCAGCGCCAGCGGGTGATGATTGCCATGGCCCTGGCCAACGAGCCGGACCTGCTGATTGCCGACGAGCCGACCACGGCGCTCGACGTGACCGTGCAGTTGAAGATTCTCGACCTGCTCAAGGAGCTGCAGGCGCGGTTGGGCATGGCGTTGTTGCTGATCAGCCATGACCTCAACCTGGTGCGACGCATCGCCCACCGGGTGTGCGTGATGCAGCGCGGACAGATCGTCGAGCAAGCCGATTGCGCGACGCTGTTCAGCGCACCGCAGCATCACTACACGCAGATGCTGATCAATGCCGAGCCCAGTGGCTTGCCGGCGCATAACCCGGTGGGCGCGCCACTGTTGGAAGTGAACGACCTCAAGGTCTGGTTCCCGATCAAGAAAGGCCTGCTGCGACGCACCGTCGACCATGTGAAGGCGGTGGACGGCATCAATTTCAGCCTGCCCCAGGGGCAGACGCTGGGGATCGTCGGCGAGTCCGGGTCGGGCAAGTCCACCCTCGGGCTGGCGATCTTACGGCTGATTTCGAGTCGGGGCGGCATTCGCTTCCACGGGCAATCGCTGGAAGGCATGAACCAGAAGGAAGTGCGGCCACTGCGCAGGGAGATGCAGGTGGTGTTCCAGGACCCGTTCGGCAGCCTCAGCCCGCGCATGTGCGTGGCGGATATCGTCGGCGAAGGCTTGCGGATTCACCGCATCGGCACGCCTGCCGAACAGGAAGCCGCGATCATTGCAGCGCTTGAGGAAGTGGGGCTGGACCCGCGCACGCGCCATCGCTATCCCCACGAGTTTTCCGGAGGGCAACGCCAGCGCATTGCGATTGCCCGGGCGTTGGTACTCAAGCCTGCGCTGATTCTGCTGGATGAACCGACTTCGGCGCTGGACCGCACGGTGCAGCGGCAGGTGGTGGAGCTGCTGAGGAATCTGCAGCAGAAGTACAACCTGACCTACCTGTTCATCAGCCATGACCTGGCGGTGGTCAAGGCGCTGAGCCATCAGCTGATGGTGATCAAGCATGGGCATGTGGTGGAACAGGGGGATGCGCAGTCGATCTTCCATGCGCCGCAACATGCCTACACGCAGCAGTTGCTGGAGGCGGCGTTCTTGCAGCCGAATGGGGAAAAGAATCAGTTTTAAGCTCTATCTTGTAGGACATTTCCCAAAGATACTCTTACCGCCATTTTTCCGTTGCGGTCGTTCTGGCAGGGCCCTAGGCTCGGTGTGTCGTTGCAAATCAACGATACAGCTTTGACAGGCTGTGACGGGTAAATAGTGTATGGCTTGTCGCTATGGCGGCTGTACGTGCGGGCACGCTTGCGTGCGCCGGAATTTTGCTATTTTCCGCCGGTCTGTCAACCCACGTACAGCTGCCACCCTTCTGTTTGACAGCAGAGAGGTGGCGGCACCATAACGGTAAAATAGCCATGTTAAAGATTGTCCCCGATCCCCCGCACCACCACTCCCTCGAAGACACCCTCATCCAGGCCACGGACTACGCCCTGTGCGCGCAGACCGTGATCCATCAGGCACTCCTGCTGCAGCCCAAGTCACCGGCTTCGATTCTGATCATGGCGTCGATGCATGAAATGGAGGCGCTGCGCGTCATGCTCGAATCCATGTTGATCCAAGTGCAGGTGCCGACTGAGCCGCGGACGTTGCATTAGGCCATAGTGATGTGTTGCCTGTTCTGGCCCTTCGCGGATGAATCCGCTCCTACAGGATCGCGCCGCCTTGTAGGAGCGGATTCATCCGCGAAGGGCCGGCCCAGGCTGCGAAAATTTCAGGGAGATTGACCAATGACCAGAGACGACACCCATTTCACCGTCGGCAAGACCACCTTCTTCCAAGGCGAAAACCACACCCACCCCCTGTTCCGCATCGAACCCGGCATCCCCTGCCAGGACGCCCGCGAGCAAGCCTCGGAGCTGATGGGCTACGTCCGCGACATGACCATCGCCGGCCTGATGGACGACAACCCCCAGTTGATCTGGGCCTCGCACTACTTGAGCGCACTGGCCAAGGCCCTCATGGATGATGCCGAACTGGGAATGATGCACTGAATCTCGTACTGCGGGCTTGTGGGAGCGGGCTTGCCCCGCGAACCAGGGCGTAGCCCTGGCCATACACCGCTGGTGCCAGGGCTGACCTCTTCGCGGGGCAAGCCCACTCCCACAGAGGTTTTCCCGGCTCAGGCAGCTCAGCCGGCTGGTGCCACCAGCCTGTAACCGACCCCTGCCTCGGTAATGATGAAACGCGGTGCCGTAGGGTCGTCCCCAAGCTTCTGCCGCAGATGCCCGACCACGATCCGCAGATAATGGGTGTTCTCCACATGGCTTGGCCCCCAGATGTCCTTGAGCAGTTGCTGCTGGGTAATCACCCGCCCCGGATGCCCGGCCAACAGCGCCAGCAGCGCATACTCCTTGCGGGTCAGCGCCACCTCCACGCCCTCCAGGGTCACCTTGCGAAAGGCAAAGTCGACGGTCAGCGGCCCGAAGCTCGCCGCCACTTCTCCCCCGCCGGATTGCGGCACCTGGCGCAACAGCGCGCGCACCCGTGCGAGGAATTCCTGGATGCCGAACGGCTTGGTCACATAATCATTGGCCCCACCATCCAGCGCATCGACCTTCTGCACTTCACTGGCCCGCACCGACAGCACCATCACCGGCACCGAACTCCACTCGCGCAACTCACGCAGCACCTGCTGGCCGTCCATGTCCGGCAGGCCCAGGTCAAGCACCACCAGGTCGGGCTTGGCCAATGCAGCCTGGGTGAGCCCTTCACCGCCGGTGGCCGCCTCGATCACCTTGTAGCCCTGGGAAGTCAGGCTGATACGCAGAAACTTGCGGATCTGCGGTTCGTCGTCGATGACCAGGAGGGTGGCGGAATGGCTCATGGGGCTTCGCTTTCGTCTTCGGGTTGCTGGGGCAGCGGCAAGCATAGAGTGATGCAGGTGCCCTGGCCATCGATGCCTTCGCTGACCAGGATCTGCCCGCCGTGGGCGCCGATCATGCCCTGGCAGATCGCCAGGCCCAGGCCAGTGCCCTGCCCGCCTCGGTCGCCCCGGGCAGCGGTGTAGAACATGTCGAAGATCTTCTCGCGCTCAAGCACCGGAATGCCGGGGCCTTGGTCGCTGACGGCAAACCGCAGCTGCTCGTCGCGCACCGACACCTGCAATTCCAGGCGGCCTTGGGCGGGGGAAAAGCGTGCGGCGTTTTCCAGTACGTTGATCAGTGCCTGCTCGATCAGGGCGGCATGCACGAACAGCAGTGGCAATTCGGCGGGCACGTCGGTGTGCACGCGCAACGGCGCCAGCACCACCCGCAGGCGGTTCAGGGCACTGCCGACGATATCGGCCGGGGCAACCCAGTCGCGGGCGAGCTTGAGGCCACCGTGGCCGAGGCGGGTCATGTCGAGCAGGTTCTGGATGTAGCGGTCGAGGCGCTCGGCTTCGTCGCGAGTGCCTTCCAGCAGCTCGCGACGGTCTTCGGCGGGGATGGCTTCGCCCAGCGCCAAGAGGCTGTCGATGCTGCCGCGCATGGCAGTCAGCGGGGTGCGCAGGTCGTGGGACACCGACGCCAGCAAAGCGCTGCGCAGTTGCTCGGTTTCACCATGCAGGCGCGCGGCCTCCAGTTGCTCGGCCAGGCGGGCGCGGGCCAGCGCCTGGGCCAGCGGTTGGCCGAGGGCCTGGAGCAGGCGCCGGCGCTGGGCGCTGAGGGGTTCGCCGGATTGCGGACGCACGCCGAGCAGCGCCAAGGGGTGGTCGTCGACGGCCAGCGGCCACCACCACCAGCGGCCATTGGGCAAGGTGTCGCTGCCATGCCCGGCGGCCTGACCGTGCTGCCAGGCCCATTCGGCGGCGGCGCGTTCGTTGTCGCCCAGGACGTGGGCTTCGCCGCTGGCCAGGTGCAGCAGGCCTTCGGCGTTGCGTTCGAGCAGGCACACTTGCACGTCCTGCCAGCCGTTGAGGTGCTGGCCGGCAGCGTCGAATACCGCCTGGCGGTCGGTGGCGACGGTCAGGCGGCGTGACAGGTCCAGCAGTTGGCTGGTCTGCGCCTGGGTCTCTCGCAGGGCCTGTAGCTGGCTGCGCTGGCGGGCGGCCAGGTTGCCGGTGAGGGCGGCCATGAGCAGGAAAAACACCAACGTCAGCACGTCTTCTTCGCGCTGGATGCTGAACGAGAAATTCGGTGGGATGAACAGGAAGTCGTAGGTCAGGAACGACATGGCCGCGCAGGCCAGCGCCGGGCCCAGGCTGCTGCGCACCGCCACCAGCAGCACGGCGGCGAGAAACACCAGGGAGATATTGGGCAGTGCCAGCACGCTCGACACGGCCCATGCCAGCCCTGCCGCCAGCACGGTCGCGAGCAGTGCGAGCAGGTAGTGACGCCACACCCACACCCGCTGCACGGCGGCCTTGGCAGGCACCGGCTGAACGTCGCGGTCGAGCACGTTGATTTCCAGGCCATGGCTTTCACGCAGCAGCCGCGCCGCCACCCCGGCGCCGAACAAACGCCGACGCAGTCGGTCACGGGACTGCCCCACCAGCACCAGGCTGGCGCGGCGCTCGGTGGCGTGCTGGATCAGCGTGCGCGCCACTTCGCCGGCACGCAGCACCACCACTTCGCCCCCGAGCCGCTCGGCCAGCTGTTGCGCAGCCTGCAGGCGATGGCGGGCGGTTTCGTCACGCAGTCGGCCGTTGTCCACGTGGACCAGGCTCCAGGGCAGATGGCGCCGCTGCGCTACCCGGCTGGCATGGCGCACCAAGCGCTCGGCCTGGTCGTCACCGTCGACGCCGACCAACAGCCGCCCCCGCAGGGCAGGCGCTTCCTGGCCCCGCTGGCGGTAGCCATGGGCCAGATCGGCGTCGACCTGGGCCGCGGCCGTCTGCATGGCCAGCTCTCTCAGGGCAGTGAGGTTGGTTTGCGAGAAGTACGCATCGATGGCCGCCCTCGCCTGCTCGGGGACATACACCTTGCCTTCGCGCAGGCGTTCGAGCAGTTCACGCGGCGGCAGGTCGATCAGCACCAGCTCGAAGGCTTCCTGCAGCACCCAGTCCGGCAGGGTTTCGCGTACTTGTACGCCGGTGATGTCGCGGACCTTGTCGTTGAGGCTTTCCAGGTGCTGGACGTTGACCGTGGTGTACACGTCGATGCCGGCAGAAAGCAGTTCCTGAACGTCCTGCCAGCGCTTGGCGTGGCGGCTGCCGGGGGCGTTGGTGTGGGCCAGTTCGTCGACCAGGGCCAGGGTGGGCGCGGCCTTGAGCAGGCCGTCGAGGTCCATTTCTTCAAGGGTGACACCGCGGTACTCGCTGCGCAGCGGCGGCTGCTGGAGCAGGCCGCCGAGCAAGACTTCGGTTTCGGCGCGGCCGTGGGTTTCGACCACCCCGGCGAGCACGTGCACGCCTTGGCGTTGCTGGGCATGGGCGGCCTGGAGCATGGCGTAGGTCTTGCCGACGCCGGGGGCAGCGCCGAGGAAGACCTTGAGCCTGCCACGGCCTTCGCGCGGGAGGTTGGCCAACAGCGCGTCGGCGCGGGCTGCGTTACTCATGTTTCATCCTTCAGTTGTGCAGCAATCTGCAACATGGCGCGACCACTGTAGGAGCGGCCTTGTGTCGCGAAAGGGCTGCAGAGCAGCCCCAGGGTTGCGCGGCGCCTCGAAAATTGCCGGGGCCGCTTTGCGGCCCTTTTGCGACACAAGGCCGCTCCTACAATCAGCGCGGTGCCAGGCGCTCCACGGACTGATTCAACGCCAGCACGTTGACCACAGGCGGCCCGATCAATGGGTGGAGGGTGGCCTCTTCGAGCAAGGCTTGCAACCTCTCCACCGGCACTTGCCGCGCCGCGGCCACGCGGGGGATCTGATAGGCCACGGCCTGCGGCGGCAAATGCGGGTCCAGACCGCTGCCAGAAGTGGTCAGCAAAGCCTGCGGCACCGGCCCCTGCCCAGCCTGATACAGCTTCGCAGCATCACCGGCCACTCGCTCGGCCAATGCCGGGTTACTCGGCGCCAGGTTGCTGGCACTGCTGGCCACGGTGGCATAAGCCCCCGCCGAAGGCCGCGAATGGAACCAGCCATCACCCTGGAAATCCTGGGCGATCAGCGCAGAGCCACGCACCTCCCCCTTCTCATCGCGCACCAGGCTGCCATTGGCCTGTTCCGGGAAGGCCACCTGAGCGATCCCGGTCACCGCCAGCGGATAAAGCGCACCGGTGACCACGGTCATCAGCAGGATCAGGCTCAGCGCCGGACGTACATAAGTGTTCATGGTTGGCCTCCTCAGACCAGGTGCAGGGCGTTGAGCAGCAGGTCGATCAACTTGATCCCGGCGAACGGCACGACGATGCCGCCCAACCCGTAGATCAGCAGGTTGCGCCGCAGCAGGTGCGCCGCGCTCGCCGCTTGCACGCGCACGCCGCGCAGGGCCAGGGGGATCAGCACGATGATGATCAGCGCGTTGAACACGATCGCCGAGAGGATCGCGCTCTGCGGGCTGGCCAGCTGCATCAGGTTGAGCACACCGAGCTGCGGGTAGATGGCGGCGAACAGCGCCGGCAGGATGGCGAAGTACTTGGCCACGTCGTTGGCGATGGAAAACGTGGTCAGCGCGCCACGGGTGACCAGCAGCTCCTTGCCGACCTGCACTACATCCAGCAGCTTGGTCGGGTCGCTGTCCAGGTCGACCATGTTGGCCGCTTCGCGCGCGGCCTGGGTGCCGTCGTTCATGGCCATGCCGACGTCAGCCTGGGCCAGCGCCGGCGCGTCGTTGGCGCCGTCGCCACACATGGCCACCAGGCGGCCGTCGTTCTGCTCCTGGCGGATGCGCGCCAGTTTTTTCTCCGGGGTGGCTTCGGCGAGCACGTCATCCACACCGGCTTCGGCGGCGATGGCCGCAGCGGTCAGCGGGTTGTCGCCGGTCACCATCACGGTGCGGATGCCCAGCTTGCGCAGTTCGGCGAAGCGTTCGCGGATGCCTGGCTTGACCACGTCCTTGAGGTGAATCACGCCAAGCAGGCGCTTGTCGACGCAGACCAGCAGCGGCGTGCCACCGCTCTGGGCGATGCGCTCGACTTCGCGGGCCAGCGCGGCCGGCATTTCCAGGCGTTGCATGCCAACGAAGGCCAGCACCGCGTCGACCGCCCCTTTGCGGTAACGATGTTGCTGGAAGTCGATGCCCGACAGGCGCGTCTCGGCGCTGAAGGCAATGGCTTCAAATTGCTCGGCGGACGGTTCGACGAAGTCGTGCAACTGGCGCAGGTACTCGACGATCGACTTGCCTTCGGCGGTGTCATCGGCCAGCGACGCGAGCAAGGCGCCCTCGCCCAGCTCCTTGGCGGTGACACCGGTGGCGGCATGCAGCGCACTGCAGCGGCGGTTGCCGAAGGTGATGGTGCCGGTCTTGTCGAGCATCAGGGTGTGCACGTCACCGGCCGCTTCCACCGCGCGGCCGGAGCGGGCGATCACGTTCAGGCGCACTAGCCGGTCCATGCCGGCGATACCGATGGCCGACAGCAGACCACCGATGGTGGTCGGAATCAGCGTCACCAGCAGCGCGGCGAGGAAGATCAGCGGCAGGCTGCCACCGGCGAAGTGGGCGAACGGCTGCAGGGTCACCACCACGATCAGGAAGATCAGGGTCAGGCCGATGAGCAGGATGTCGAGGGCGATCTCATTGGGGGTCTTCTGCCGCTTGGCGCCCTCGACCAGGGCGATCATGCGGTCCAGGGTCGACTCGCCGGGGTTGCTGGTGACCCGAATCAACAGCCAGTCGGAGACCAGCCGGGTGTTGCCGGTCACCGCCGAGCGATCACCGCCGGACTCACGAATCACCGGCGCAGATTCACCCGTGATGGCCGACTCGTTGACCGCCGCGATGCCTTCGAGCACTTCGCCGTCCGCAGGGATCATCTCGCCCGACACGACCCGCACAACGTCGTCCTTGCGCAGCTGGGCAGCGGCGACGGTTTCGAACGAACCATCACCCCGGCGGCGCTGCGCGGTGAGGCCTTGGCTACCGGCCTTGAGGCTGTCGGCGCGGGCCTTGCCGCGCCCTTCGGCCAGGGCTTCGGCGAAGTTGGCGAACAGTACGGTAAACCACAGCCACAGCGCGATCTGCACGGCAACCGCCGTGCTCACGCCATTGCCGGGAGCGAAGCACAGCACGGTGGTCAACACGGCCGTCAGGGCCACCACCAGCATCACCGGCGAACGCTTGAGCTGGCGCGGGTCGAGCTTGACGAAGGCTTGCACCAGCGCCGGGCGCCAGAGTGCGGCGAAGCGCGTCTGGTCCTTGGCGCTGTGCTGGGCGTTCACTTCAGGAATGGGCATGTTCATGGTCGGATCCTCAGAAACCCAGGCTCAGGTGTTCGGCGATTGGCCCCAGGGCCAGGGTCGGCAGGAAGGTCAGTCCACCGACCAGCAGGATGGTCATTAGCAGCAGGCCAGTGAACAGCGGGCCGTGGGTGGGGAAACTGTTCAGCCCCTGGGGCGCGCTTTTCTTCGCCGCCAGGCTGCCGGCCAAGGCCAGGATCGGCAGGATGTAGCCGAAGCGGCCAATGAGCATGGCCAAGCCGATCATCAGGTTGTGGAACACCGTGTTGGCACCGAAACCGGCGAACGCCGAACCGTTGTTGGCGGTGCCTGAGGTGTAGGCGTACAGCAACTGGCTGAAGCCATGGGCGCCCGGGTTGCTCACCGCACCCGCCGGGCCAGGCAGGCTGGCGGCGATGGCGCCAAGCACCAGCACGCCGACCGGCATCACCAGCAAGGTAGCCACCAGCAACTGCACCTCTCGCGCCTGCAGTTTCTTGCCCAGGTATTCCGGGGTGCGGCCGATCATCAAGCCCGCCAGGAACACCGCGATCAGCACGAACAGCAGCATGCCGTAGAGCCCGGCACCCACGCCGCCGAAGATCACCTCGCCAACCATCATGTTGACCATCGCCACCATCCCGGTCAGCGGGTTCAGGCTGTCATGCATGGCATTGACCGAACCGTTGGACGCGGCGGTGGTAGTCACCGTCCACAGCGCCGAACCGGTGGTGCCGAAGCGGCTCTCCTTGCCTTCCATGGGCGCCTCCTGCTGAACCTGAGCACTCTGCAGAGCCGGATTTGGCTGGTACTCCGACCACAGTGCAGTGGCACCGCCCATCAGGAACAGGCCCAGCATGCAGGCCAGGATCGCCCGGCTCTGGCGCAGGTCCTTGACGTAATGGCCGAAGGTGAACACCAGCGCGACCGGGATCAGGATGATCGAAGCGACTTCGAAGAGATTGCTCCAGGCCGTGGGGTTCTCGAACGGGTGCGCCGAGTTGACGCCGAAGAAGCCACCGCCGTTGGTGCCCAGTTGCTTGATGGCGATCTGGCTGGCGGCCGGGCCGAGCGGGATGCTCTGTTCGGCGCCTTGCAGGGTCACGGCATGGGCGTAGTCGGCGAAGGTTTGCGGCACGCCCTGCCACACCAGCAGCAACGCCAGCACCAGGCACAACGGCAACAGGCCGTAGAGGGTGGCGCGGGTCATGTCTACCCAGAAGTTGCCAAGGCTTGTGGTCGAGCGGCGGGCGATGCCACGGCACAGGGCCACCAGCACGGCCAAGCCGGTGGCGGCGCTGACGAAGTTCTGCACGGTCATGCCCAGCATCTGGCTCAGGTAACTGACCGAGGCCTCGCCGCTGTAGGCCTGCCAGTTAGTGTTGGTGACGAAGCTCACGGCGGTGTTGAAGGCCAGTGACCATTCCTGGCCCGGCAGGTGTTGCGGGTTCAGGGGCAGGTAGCCTTGCAACAGCAGGACAGCGAACAGCAGGAGGAAGCCGGCCAGGTTGAAGGCCAGCAGCGCCAGGGCGTACTGCTTCCAGTTCTGTTCCTGTTCGGCGCGGACCCCGGCAAGCCGGTAACAGCCTTGTTCGACGGGGCCGAGCAGTGGCGTCAACCAGGTACGCTGACCCTCCATGACCTTGTAGTAGAACCGTCCGAGCCAAGGTGCCGGCAGCAGCACGATGGCGAAGAACGCCAACAGCAAAGCGAAGTCGTAACTGTGCATGGCCACTCCCTAGCTGCGATCGGCGCGCAGCAGCGCCACCAGCAGGTAAATCGCCAATGCCACTGCCAGAAGCAGTGACAGCCCGTCGAGCATGTGCATGAGTGGAACTCCCCGTGTGGCGGCTTGGGCCGCTTTGGGGAAATTGTCCGTGGGAGGGGCGTAAAGGGGCGAGATCGAGGGAGGGGGATGAGGATAAAGAAAGCGTAAAGATTGGGCTTCTGAGGTGGCAGTACCGGCCCTTTCGCGGGGCAAGCCCGCGAAGGGGCCGGCACAGAATTAACGCTGCGGCGTCTGCTGCCCCGCGTTGCGGCTCCAGTCCAGCAGCAGGCTGTACCCCACCGCCAGCAAGGTCGGCCCGATGAACAGGCCAATGAAGCCAAAGGCAATCAACCCACCGAATACACCCAGCAGCACGATCACCAACGGCAAGTTGCCGCCCCGGCTGATCAGGTAAGGCTTGAGCACGTTGTCCACGCCACTGATGACGAAGGTGCCCCACAGGCCCAGGAACACGGCCATGCCGTACTCACCCTTCCACACCAGCCAGCCGGTCGCCGGTACCCAGGCCAGCGGCGGCCCCATGGGGATCAGACTGAGCATGAAGGTGACCAGGCCCAGCACGATGGCCCCCGGCACCCCGGCGATCAGGAAGCCGATCAGCGCCAGCAGCGCCTGGGCCGCGGCAGTGCCGATCACGCCGTTGACCACCCGTTGCACGGTACCGGCCACCAGCTCCAGGTAGTATTCGGCGCGCTCACCCGCCAGCCGTTGCAGCAGGCGCAGGACGAACGCCGCCAGGCGCGGGCCGTCTCGATAGAAGAAGAACACGAAGACCAGGCTCAAGGACAGCTCCAGCATCCCGCTGCCGATCTGTGCACTGCGTGCCAGCAGCCAGTTACCGACCTGGCCGAGGTGAGGCTTGATCGAGGCAATCAGCGCAGCGCCCTGCTGATCCATGGATTGCCACCAGCGCACCAGACGCTCGCCGACCAGGGGTATGCCCCCCAGCCAGTCCGGCGCCTCAGGCAGGCCACCGACCTGCACGTCACGCACGAAGGCGGTGGCATCGCGTATATGGTCCGCCAGGTTGAAACCCAGCCATACCAGGGGCAGTGCCACGATCAGGATCCAGGCCAGGGTCAGCAGGCTCGCGGCAAGGGTTTCACGCCCGCCCAGCACCCGCGTCAGCAAGCGCATCAACGGCCAGCTGGCAAAGGCCAGGATGGCGCCCCACAACAAGGCTGAAATGAAGGGGGCCATCACCCAAAGTGCAGCGCCGAGCAAGGCCAGCAGGACGATCTGGATCAACAGGCGGTCATTGTTGGCCATGGTGGCACTCGTTCAACGGATCAGTTCCAGGTGCAGGCCATCGGTTGGGGTGCTGCCGACTTCGAGCCGATTGCTGCGCACCCCGGCCTTGACCAATTGCTCGCGCCAGGCCTCGGCCTGGGCGCCGCTGAGGCTGGCGCGCAAGGTGCTGTCCAGGTTCAGGCTGCGGCTGAGCAACGCCACCCAGGTCGGCTGTGGGACGCTCAGGTCAGGGTAGTCGAGCTTGCCGGTGTCGCGCATTTCGCGCAGCACCGTGGCGGCCGTGGGCAGCAGGTCACCGAGCGGGCTGCCGGCGACGAACTCCTCCACGTGCAGGTAGGCGCGGCGGTTGCCACGGGTGACGCTGTACAGCGCGACCAGGGTGTCGGCCTCCTCGGCGGAGCGGCGCAGCAGGATGAAGGCCTGCTGCTCGTCCCCGCCGTTGAGTCGGGCGTTGCCGAACACATCGTTCGCCCACAGGCTGGCTTCGCCACAGTCGCGACCCTGGCACCAGAACAGCGGGTAGCCACCGGCGTGCTGCAGTTCTTCGCGAGCACTGGTGAACGCTTCGCGCGCGGTGCGCTCGACGGGCAGTTCATAGGTCACCGAACTGACCTGGCCACGGCTTTCGACCTTGTCGTCGACGCGCAGGCGGCCGCTGATCTTGCGCAGCGGGCCCATGGGGTAGATGCGTTCCTGCTCCACGGCAGGGCGTTGGTCGACGACCTTGCCATCCACCGGAACGGGCAGGCTGCCGGCCCACAGCAACGGGCTGGCCAGCCCCAGGCAGCCGGCGATGAGAACTCGAATGCTCATCGGCCACCCATGCCGCACGCGGCGCCGGTGAAAAGTTGATGGATGTCTGGCATGTACATGGTTGTCTCCCTGTTCAACCCGCCAAGCCTCGACACTTGTCCGATGCAAGTCAAGCAAAGCCAAAGAAGCGATTGAAACAGTCTGCAACAAGGGTCGCGCCCTGTTCATCGTTCAAGTGCAGGTGATGCCCGCCGGGCAACACGGTCTGCGCAAAGGGTAGCTGCTCCAGCAACTCGGTGTGGCGCGCCAGCATGCCATCGGCGGCCACCACCAGGCTGGCCGGGCAGCTCACCCGGCGCACATAGGCCATCGCCTGGGCCTGGCTCAGGCGCAGCGGGGATGGCAAGGTCAGGCGGCTGTCGCTGCGCCAGCTGTAACCGCCAGGCACCGGCATCAGCCCACGCTGGGCCAGCAGCTCGGCAGCCTCACGGCTGACGGCGACCATGCCTTTCATGCGCGCCTGCACGCCCTCTTCCAGGGTCTGGTAGACCGACTTGCGCTTGCCATCCAGGCGCAACTGGGCCTGCAAGGCCATGCCCAGCCGTTCGCCGGCATCCTGCTCGGCACCGGTCGGCGGAATGACCCCGTCGATCAAAGCCAGATGGCTGACCCGCTCGGGCAGCGCGGCGGCCAGTTGCACCGAAATGATCGCCCCCAGCGAATGGCCGAGCAGTGCAAAACGCTGCCAACCCAGCTGTTCGGCAACCCGCAGCACGTCGTGGGCGTAGTCGGCCAAGGCATAACCGGCCCCCGGCGGCCGGTGTTCGGAGTAACCATGCCCGGCCAGATCGATGGCAACGATGCGCAGGCCCTTCAGTTGCGGTGCCAGGCGGGCGAAACTGTTGGCGTTGTCCAGCCAGCCGTGCAGGGCGATCACCGGCAGGCCGTTCTCGGGGCCGAACAGGTGAGCGGCCAGCTCGATATGACCAAGGCTGAGGCGGATTTCCTCGACCTGCGCGCTCATGCCTGGTTCCAGCGGTCGAACAGGCCTTTGATCAGGCTGGCGGTGTCGGTCGGCCGCTCCAGGGGGAACATGTGGCCACCGGACACGCTGTGGTATTCGCCCTTGGGCATGCCACGCACGGCCAGCGTGTGATGGCGGCGAATCACCTTGCTGCGATCGCCATGCACCATCGCCAGCGGCACCTGCAACTGCCGCGCGGGAGCGGGGCTTGCGTGGGGAATGCTGCGGTAGATGCTGATTTCGGTGGCCGGATCGAAGCGCAGTCGCAGCCCCTGCTCCGCCTCCTCCAGGCCATGCTGCAAATACGCTTCGAGGCAGTCGGGGTCGAAATGGCGGAACAGGCGCTTGCTGGCGAAGTAGTCGCGCGCACTGTCGCGGTCGGTGAAGACCTCACGCCGCCCCAGGGTACGCCCTGCCGCGGTGATGCGGTCGATGAAGCCGAAACGCTTGGCGGTGCGCAGCAACCATTGGTCGGCACGGGTCAGCACCGGCGAATCCAGCATCACTACACCCCGGTAATACTGCGGGCAGCGCAAGGCCGCATGCAGGTGCAGCACGCCCCCCAGGGAGTGGCCCACACCCCACACCGGCGCATCCTGCCGGGCCAGGTGGTGCAGGAGTTCATCCACCAGGTTCTGCCAGTTCTCGTTCACCGGGAAGCGTGGGTCATGGGCATGCTGGGCCAGGTATCCGACCTCGTAGTCCGGCGCCAGGGCAGCGAACAGCTTGCCGTAGGTGGCCGAGGGAAAACCGTTGGCGTGGGCGAAGAAGATCTGCTGCGACATGGCGCCTGGTCCGGACCGAGAAATGTTGGCCCATTGTCGGCATCCTGCCGCCACTCGGCAACGTCCGGAAAGGTCATCGCCAAGGGTGATAAGGTCAGGTACTGCTGTCGAAACTGGCCAGTGAGCGCCGCAAACAGGCCTGCATGTAGGCCAGTTGGCTCTCCAAGGCCTCGCGAGCCAGGCGCTGGTCCTGATGGTCCAGTTGCAGGCCTCGCAACGCCAGGCAGCTGACCTGCAACAGGTGGGTGACACGTAGACAGGCATCCTGCAGCTTGCGCAGGTTCTCTTCGCCTTGCCGGTTGCTCGCCTCAGCCTGCTGGCTGGCGCTGCACACCTTGGCCAGCAGGTGATACAGCTTGGCGTCTGCCGACTCGCGCAGCAGGCTGTACTCGACAAAGTCCAGTACCGCACCTTCGCCGATCTTTTCCACCATGGGCTGCAGGTCCAGCGAACGCAACAGCTCTGGCATCAGACCACTCATCAAAGACTCCCTGCCAGGTTCAGCGACTGATTGACCTGAGGGCAACGCTAGCAAGGGTACCGATGCGGCGACAACTGACAAAAATGCCAGTGGCCGCCGATCAGGCTGGCGAACTGACCGCGCGCAGGGTCATCAGCCCGGCCAATGGCCAGTCGCCCTCAAGCTCCGCCAGGCTGGCGGTGCTCATGGGCGGTGATTGCTGACCGTGGCCATGCTCGAGCATGCCGACCAGCGTACTCACCAGTGGCTGGTGACTGACCAACAGCACCTGGTCCAGGCCCAGCCGCTCGATCTCTGCGATCACCTTTTGCACATCGCTGTCAGGCGTCAGCCAGGGCACGGTGCGCACGGGCTCGGCAAAGCCCAAGGTGTCATGCACCAGCGCCGCGGTCTGCTGGGCACGCACGTAAGGGCTGGCGATGATCGCTTGCAACGGTTGGCCGAGCAGCCGCGCGGCACTGTGCAGCACCTGTTCGCGGCCGTGGGCCGTCAGCCGCCGCTCGGCGTCGGTGTTGGCACGCGGCTCCGCTTCACCATGGCGCAAAATCCACAGCTTCACAGCTTCGGTTCCTCATCGCGCACCGGATGCGGTGCAGGGGCCACGGCGTGCGGTGCTTCACCTTCAGGCGCACGCGGGGCCGGCCAATCGGCGAACGGCCAGGGCTTGATATCGGTGTGGAAAGTGCCAAAACGGCCGATCTGCGCCAGGTACTGGCTAAGGCTGTCGCCGAAGTTCATCAGGCTGGCGCTCGGTGCGCCATAAATCAGCCGGTAGATGAGCTGGACCAGCACCAGGCCGCCCAGCAGCAGCTCGGCCAGTTGCCAGACCACCAGAAACACCAGCATCCACAACACGCGCAAGATGATCGATTCGCGCTGCGCGCGCTCGGGGGTATCGTTCATGTATCGCTCCTTGGCTGAAGGCAACTCAATGCGCTGCAGGCTCAGTTGAAACCGCTGGTGGAAATGAAGTCGACGTCGGTCTTGGGTTCGGCGCGCATCAGGTGTTCGATCACCTGGTTCAGTGTACGACCCTCGAACAGGATGGCGTGCAGGCCGGCTACCAGCGGCATGTAGACCTGCATCTCCTGGGCCTTGGCCTTGAGTACCTTGATCGTGTTGACCCCTTCGGCCACCTCGCCCAGACGATTGACCGCCTGCTCCAGGCTCAGCCCCTGACCCAGGGCATGGCCGACCTGGTAGTTGCGACTCTTGGGCGAGGAACAGGTGACGATCAGGTCGCCGACCCCGGCCAGGCCGAGGAACGTCATGGGGTTGGCACCCTGACTCACGGCAAAGCGGGTCATTTCGGCCAACGCGCGGGTAATCAGCATGCTCTTGGTGTTCTCGCCCATGCCCAACGCCACGGCCATGCCAGCGATGATGGCGTAGACGTTCTTCAGCGCGCCGCCAAGCTCCACGCCAAAGCGATCGCTGCTGGCATAGACCCGGAAGGTGCGCCCGTGCAATACGTCCTGAACGCGCTGGCAGAGCGCTTCGTCCTCGCTGGCGACCACGGTGGCAGTCAGCGCATGCTCGGCGATCTCGCGGGCCAGGTTCGGCCCTGACAGCACGCCGATGCGCGCCTGGGGCGCGATCTCTTCGAGAATCTGGCTCATCAGCTTGAAACTCTGCGCTTCGATACCCTTGGTCAGGCTGACCAGGCATTTGCCACGCAGCAACTCGGCGTGCGGTGCCAGCACGCTGCGCAGGGCGCTGGAGGGCAAGGCAACGAAGATCAGGTCACTGACCTTCACGGTAGCCAGCAGGTCGTTGACCGGCTCGACCCCGTCGTGCAGACGGATGCCTTTAAGGTAGCGTGGGTTCTCGCGATTGACGCGCATCGCCTCGGCTTGCTCAGGGTCGCGCATCCATTGGCGCACCGGCACACCGTTCTCGGCCAGCAAGTTCGCCACGGCGGTGCCGAAGCTGCCGCCTCCCAGAACTGCAACAGGTTGCTGTTCAGTCATATTCAATCCGTTAAAGCCATAAGTTAAGTGGCGACCTGGCCATTATACGGCGCGCCTGCGTCAGAACCAGTAGCAGCGCCGACCCTTTCACAGAACGGTGATTTGCCGCACTGGCAAAACCCCCATGGTCAGTTAACATGCCTGTTTCAACTCTGAGACAAGGCCGTACCGTGGTCCCTGGCACGCCCCCCTACCCTCGCCTGCTGCTGCTGACCGCCCTGCTCGGCGGCCAGGCAGCAGCCAACGACCTGTTCATCGACAACGCCGATCTGCCTCAGGTTCTGACCGCCACGCGACTGAAACAATCCCCGGCAGCGGTGCCGGGCAGCATGACCGTGCTGGACAGCGAACTGATCCGCGCCAGCGGTGCCCGCGACATCCCTGACCTGCTGCGCCTGGTGCCCGGCATGATGATCGGCTACGGCGCTGGCAACCAGCCAACCGTCAACTACCACGGCACCAACGTCAACGAAGCACGGCGCATGCAAGTGCTGATCGATGGCCGCTCGGTGTATCGCGCGGGCCTGGCCACGGTGGACTGGAGCGACATCCCGGTGGCGCTGGAAGATATCGAGCGCATCGAGGTGTTCCGCGGCCCCAACACCGTCAGCTACGGCGCCAATGCGCTGATGGCGGTGGTCAACATCCTGACCCGCAACCCGGCCGACAGCCACGGCACACGTATAAAGCTGACCCGCGGTGAGAATGGCATCGACGACTACTACCTCAGCCACGGCCTGGGCTGGGACGGCGGCGACCTGCGCCTTTCGGTGTCGGGGCAGAAGGACGACGGTTTCGATGAAAACCAGTTCGGCCAGGACTACCGTGACAGCCGCCGTCTGAACCGCTTCAACCTCAGCGTCAGCCATACCCTGGCGCCGAACCAGACCCTGGAATGGCAACTGGCGGCAAAGGAAGGCAGCAACCAGCGCCCCTACACCTACCAACCCGTGTTCGGCCGCTATGCAGCGGGCAACGACGCCGATGTCAACGCCAAGGATTACGCCGGCTCAGTGCGCTGGAACGTCGACTTCAATCCAGAGCACAGCCTGTACATCCAGGGCTCGGCCCAGCACTTTGACCGCCAGCAGGTCTGGCGGGCCTGCGATGCCCTGATGGCGTTCAGCCCGGCATTGACGCAGCTCTGGCAGCTGAACCCGGACTTCGCCGAAAAAGTGGCACGCAATCTGTCGACAGGCAATTTGCCAACCACTACCGACCCCCGGCTCGGCGCACTCCTGACACAGGCAAAGGCGCAATGGAGCCAAGGCGGCAGTGATACCGTTTGCGGCGATGTCGACCAGAGCACCCGGGAAACCCGCTACGACCTGGAGATCCAGGACACCCTGAGCCTCACCGACAGCCTGCGCCTGCTCAGCGGCATGAACTTTCGCTATGATCGCGCCGATTCGCAGACCTACTTCAATGGCAGCCTCGACGACCAGACCTGGCGCCTGTTCGGCCAGCTCGAATGGCGCGCCGACGAGCACTGGATCCTGCAGGGCGGCGCGATGCTCGAAGACTCGAAGTTGTCTGGCAGCTCCCTGACCCCGCGCATGGCGGTGAACTACTTGATCACCCCGCGCCACGGTTTGCGCGCGGTGTACTCCGAGGCGGTGCGTTCGCCTGACATGTTCGAGAACAACGTCAACTGGAGCTACACGGTCAAGAACCTGACCCCCAATCGCTTCGGCGAGCAGCATGGCGAATACTTCGTCAAGACCCGTGGCCCTGGCGACCTCGACCAGGAGCGCATGCGTTCTCGCGAGCTGGGCTACAACGGCCAGTTCACTGAACTGGACCTGAGCATGGATGTGAAGCTGTTCTACGACGAAATCACCGGAATGATCAGCGAGCCCTTGCGCAACAACCAGTACATTGCCAGCAACGCCAACAAGGCCCGGTTCAGCGGCAGCGAAGCCCAGCTGGACTGGCGTGCGACCCGCCGCGACCGCCTGCGTTTCACCTATGCCTACGTCGACGCCTGGGCCAGCAACCCCGCTGACAGCGCCAACACCGCCCGCAACAGCGGCTCGGCCGGCTGGATGCGCGAATGGGGCGAGGGCTGGTCGAGCGCGCTGTTCTACTATGGCGACGATGCCCTCAATCAGTACCGCTACGAGCGCCTCGACCTTCGCCTGGCCAAACGGTTTCGCATCCAGAGCAGCAACCTGGAGCTGGCCGCCCTGTGGCAGCAACGCCTGGACGATGAGCCGACCACCACCGAGCAGAACCTCTACGACAGCCGCCACCGCCTGAGCGTGAGCGTGGAGCTGGAGTTCTGATGGCCCGCCTGCTGTGCCTGCTGCTGTTCTGCCTGTGGCCACTGGGTTCGCTGTCCGCCAGCGAGATCCTGGTGGTCGGTGGCGAGGATCAGCCTGGCATACGCAGCTTCGCCACAGCCCTTGAAAGTCGTCGCAGCCATGACAAGGTGAGGTTCCAGACCGTCGCCGAGCTGCCCCGCCCCAGTCAGCTGAAGCCCGACCTGCGCCTGGTGCTGCTCGACAGCGCCGCGCTGGAGTGGCGCCTTGGTGAAGCCGCCGGCCCCCCCGCCCTGGCCATGCGTATCAGCCGGGTACAGGCTCATCAGCGCCTGGGAAAGTCGCGTCCCGCCTACCTGACCCTGCTCTGGAGTGACCCGCCCCTGGCCCGGCAACTGCGCCTGGCCCGCTACCTACTGCCCCAGGCCCAGCGCATTGGCGTCCTGTATGGCGAGCAGAGCCATTTCCTCCTCGACGAGCTGCGCTTGGCGGCGCGCCCGCTCGGCCTGGAGATCGTCGCCCAGGACTGGCCGGACCAGCGCGACAGCAGGCCACTGCAGCATCTGCTGGGCAGCAGCGATGTGCTGCTTGGCCTTGACGACGCTGGCTTGTACAACTCCAAGACCGCGAAAAACCTGCTGCTCAGCAGTTACGGCCGGCAGATGGCGCTGATCGGCCCGAACGCGGGCTTCGTCCGCGCCGGCGCCCTGGCCAGCACCTACAGCGATCAGGAAGACTGGCTGAGGGTGCTCGACCAGTTGCTTGACCTTGCGCCCGCACGCTGGCCGCGCGGCCTCTACCCGGCACATTTCAGGGTCAGCGGCAACCAACAGGTAGCCCGTGCCCTGGGCCTTGAACCGATCGATCAGAAGGCCACTGCCAAGGCCCTGGCAGAAGGAGAACCCAACCCATGAGCAAACGCCTGAGCTGGGACATCCATACCCGCACCCAGATCATCAGCCTGGGCCCTGCACTGCTGTTGACCCTGCTGCTGATCAGCTTCTTCACCTTCGTGCGCATTCAGGATTTGCGCCAGGAGCTCAACCACACCGGGCAACTGATCGCCAACCAGCTGGCGCCCGCCTCCGAGTACGGGGTGATCTCCGGCAACAATGAGGTGCTCGAAGGCCTGATGCGCGCCACCTTGAGCATTCCCCATGTGCGCTTCCTGGAAGTGCAGGACGGCCGCAACCACATCCTGGTGTACGTCGAGCAGTCCGATGAAAGCAACAATCGGGCGCAGCGGGTGGAAGTGTTCCAAGCGCCGATCCGGCTGCAGCAGATCCGCCTCGACAACGACTTCCTGCAGCAAGGCAAGACACCGCCAACGTCCATCGGTGACGACTACCTGGGGCGGGTCATCGTCGGCATGTCGGATGACGCGTTCAGCCAGCGCCAGCAGGAAATCGTGATCAAGGCCGGGATCCTGGCCCTGTTCGCCCTGCTGTTCACCTTCCTGCTTGCCCGCCGCCTGGCACTGAGCCTGGCCAAGCCGATCAGCGACATGGGGCACGCGGTCAAGGCCATCCAGCAGGGTGAATACGATGCGCCGCTGCCGGTGGTCGACGACAGCGAGCTGGGCCACCTGGCCCGCCACATCAACAACCTGGCCAGCGCCCTTGAGCAGGCCAGCATCGAACAGAAGCAGGCAATTGCCCAACTGATCCAGGCCCGCGAGGAGGCCGAGCAGGCCAACGGCGCCAAGTCGGAATTCCTGGCAATGATGAGCCACGAGCTGCGCACGCCCATGAACGGCGTGCTGGGCATGCTGCAACTGCTGGAAACCACCCAGTTGACCAGCGAACAGGCCGACTACACGGCAGTCGCCAGCGAATCCACCGGGCACCTGCTGAAGGTGATCAACGACATCCTCGATTTTTCGCGTATCGAGCGCACCAACCTGGAGCTGGAACACATCGACTTCAACCTGGGCGAGCTGATCGCCAGCAGCGTGCAGTCGTTCCAGCACAGCGCGCAGCAGCGCGGCCTGGCGTTGCACCTGCAATTGCCTGCCGACGCCGAGCGGCTGCAGGTGGTTGGCGACCCGACCCGGATACGTCAGGTGCTCCTCAACCTGGTCGGCAATGCCTTGAAGTTCACCGAACGCGGCCAGATCATGGTTGAAGCACGCTGGCAAATGCTCGACCGCCAGCAACTGTGGTTTACCTGCAGCGTGCGCGACACCGGCATCGGTATCGACAACGAACGCCTGGAAATGATGTTCATCGCCTTCCAGCAGGCCGACAGTTCGATTTCTCGCCGCTATGGCGGTACCGGTCTGGGCCTGTCGATCGCCCGTACCCTGGCCGAACGCATGGGCGGCAAGCTGCGCGGTGAAAGCCGCGAAGGCTTGGGGTCGACCTTTACCCTGGAAATGCCACTGACCCTGGCCAGCGCCACGCCGGCGACCTTGTCAGGCAGTGCGCTGGAATTGGAGCCGATGGCAGAGGGCGAACGCATCCTGCTGGTGGAGGACAATCCGGTCAATCAAAGTGTCATCGAGGCCATGTTGCGCAGCCTGGGCCTGGAAGTCAGCGTGGCCCATGACGGCATACAGGCGGTCGACCAGGTCAGCCAGCAGCGCTTTTCCGCCGTGCTGATGGACTGCCGCCTGCCCCAGGTGGACGGCTATGAGGCCACCCGACGCATCCGTCTGCTGCCCGGCACGGCCCAGCTACCGATCATCGCCCTGACCGCCAACGCGTTGCAGGGCGACCGAGAGCGCTGCCTGGCCGCCGGCATGAACGATTACCTGAGCAAACCGTTCCGCCGCACTGACCTGCAGCGGGTATTGCAGCGCTGGTTAACCCGGCCAGACAGCCGCGACTGGCGATAAATGCTAAAGTGCGGCAGTCTTAAGGACTGGACAGGACCCTCGTCGGCCCTGAAAATAGACGTTTCAGTGCACACCTGTACTTCTTTCGCCAGGTGCGCTGTGACTTTCACCACAACGCAATAGTCTACCTGTAGGCTGCCGCCCGGAGAGATGCCGGGTTGGCCGGGAAGATTCATCCCCTGCCACAGGGGGTTATTGAGGAGCTCGCATGACCAAACAACACGCCTTTACTCGGGAAGACCTGCTGCGCTGCAGTCGCGGTGAGCTGTTCGGCCCAGGTAATGCGCAACTGCCCGCGCCGAACATGCTGATGGTCGATCGCATCACCCATATCAGCGAAGAAGGTGGCAAGTACGGCAAGGGTGAATTGGTCGCCGAGCTGGATATCACCCCGGACCTGTGGTTCTTTGCCTGCCACTTCGAAGGTGACCCGGTGATGCCAGGCTGCCTGGGCCTCGATGCCATGTGGCAGCTGGTCGGCTTCTTCCTCGGCTGGCAGGGTCTGCCAGGCCGCGGTCGCGCGCTGGGTTCGGGCGAAGTGAAGTTCTTCGGCCAGGTCTTGCCTACTGCCAAGAAAGTCACCTACAACATTCACATCAAGCGCGTCCTGAAGGGCAAGCTGAACATGGCCATCGCCGATGGCTCGGTCAGCGTTGACGGCCGCGAGATCTACACTGCCGAAGGCCTGCGGGTCGGCGTGTTCACCTCCACTGACAATTTCTAAGGGTTATTCGCATGCGCCGCGTCGTTATCACTGGTCTGGGCATCGTATCGTGCCTGGGCAATGACAAAGCTACCGTCACCGAAAACCTGCGCAACAGCCGTCCGGGTATCCGTTACAACCCGGAATACAAGGAACAGGGGCTGCGTAGCCAGGTTTCCGGCTCCATCGACCTCAACCTCGAAGAACTGATCGACCGCAAGGTCTTCCGCTTCGTCGGCCACGCTGCTGCCTACGCCTACCTGGCGATGCAGGACGCGATCAAGGACGCCGGTCTGACCGAAGAGCAGGTTTCCAACCCGCGTACCGGCCTGGTGGCTGGCTCCGGCGGCGCCTCGACCCTGAATCAGATGGAAGCGCTGGACACCCTGCGCGAGAAAGGCGTCAAGCGCGTCGGCCCCTACCGCGTCACCCGTACCATGGGTAGCACCGTGTCGGCGTGCCTGGCCACTCCGTTCAAGATCAAGGGCCTGAACTACTCGATCTCGTCGGCCTGCGCTACCTCGGCACACTGCATCGGTACCGCGCTGGAGCAGATCCAGTGGGGCAAGCAGGACATCGTCTTCGCCGGCGGCGGTGAAGAAGAGCACTGGAGCCAGTCGTTCCTGTTCGATGCCATGGGCGCCCTGTCGACCAAGCGCAACGACACCCCGGAACTGGCCTCGCGCGCCTACGACGCTGACCGTGATGGCTTCGTCATCGCTGGCGGTGGCGGCATGGTGGTGGTCGAGGAGCTGGAGCACGCTCTGGCCCGTGGCGCCAAGATCTACGCCGAAATCGTTGGCTACGGTGCCACTTCCGACGGCTACGACATGGTCGCCCCGAGCGGCGAAGGCGCCATCCGCTGCATGCAGCAGGCGCTGGCCACCGTCGACACCCCGATCGACTACCTGAACACCCACGGCACCTCGACTCCGGTCGGTGACGTTGCCGAGATCAAGGGTGTTCGCGCGGTATTCGGCGACAAAGCGCCGAAGATCAGCTCGACCAAGAGCCTGTCCGGTCACTCGCTGGGCGCCGCTGGCGTGCACGAGGCGATCTACTGCCTGCTGATGATGGAGAACAACTTCATCGCCGGCTCCGCCAACATTGACGAGCTGGACCCGGAGGTCGCCGACCTGCCGATCCTGCGCAAGACCGAAGAGAACGCGAAGATCGACACGGTCATGAGCAACAGCTTCGGCTTTGGCGGCACCAATGCCACCCTGGTGCTCAAGCGCTGGGAAGGCAAGTAAGGCCTTGATGCAGTAAATGAAAACGCCCCGACTGGTTCGGGGCGTTTTTTTTGCACTGACTGCACCGGCCCTGTCGCCTGCTTGCCGGCGACAGGGCCCGCACAGGCAGCCTCTACCTCTGCTTGGGCAACACCGCCAGAAAGTTATCCCGCGCCACCTTCTTCGCCACGGCTTCCGGCAACGCATCCAGAAACGGCCTGAACCCGTGCATCTGCTCCTTCAGACTGTCAAACCGCCCAACCACATCCGACCCCAACATGAACCGCTCCGGGTACTTCACCACCAGCTCGACCCACCCCTTGCGCGGCACGCCCTGCTCATCCAGCAGATAAGGCTCCAGCACACTCCACGACAAGTCGACATACAGGTTCGGGTAATCCCCGAGCAAGCGCGTCAGCACCGGCAGCAGAAAGTCCATCTGCGTCTGGTGCCGGTGAATCTCCACGCTGCTGCCCGCGTGGGCCCAGATGAACCGGGTGTGCGGGTGGTTGCGCAGCGGCTCCTCGATCTCGGCCAGGTACAGCGGGTTGCGTTCACGCTTGGAGGTGATGTTGGAATGCAGCAACACCGGCATATCGCGCTCGGCCGCCAGGTGATAGATCCGCGCCATCGCCTCGTTGTTCGCCCGCGGCGTATCGCCAGTGGTCAGGGCGGTTAGGTCGTCGTGGCGGGTGAAGACTTCGCCAATGCCCTGCCAGAGTCCGGGATAGAGATCGAGCATGCGCTCGATATGGCTGACCGCGTTCTTGTCCACCGGATTGAAGCCGGTGAGAAACGGATGAAAGCGCTTGCGCTGGTCTGCGGGCAGCTGCAGCAGAGCCGCCGCCACGTAGGTATCGGTGGCGCTGTACCAGTAGGCATCGGCATCGTCACCCGCGTAGTAACGGGGGCGCTTGGGTTCGTCCTCGTGCCATTTCTTGGCCACTGGGATACCCGAAATCATCGATTGCTCGACGCCGGCGTCGTCCATGGCCTTGAGCAACACCTGCATGCCTTCGGTTTCCTGGAAAAAGTCCACATAGTGCAGGTGGGCGTCACTGTAGCGGTAGTCACGCGCCTGCGCCGCCTGGCACAGCCATCCGGACAACAGCACGCAAGCGAGCGCTTTGACGATCATGGGCAGCTTCCTTTTGCGAATACCAGCAAGGTAGACCGGCCGCCTGGCAAGGCGGTTCAGCTCTGCCCGCCGAACCGCTATGCTGGGGGGACTTACTCCCCCCTGGAGCCCACCATGAGCAGCCCCCTGGTCATCCGCCCGCGCGCCGAATCGGTCGAGGGCCAACCGATCCTGCGCCCGCTACCTTCGGCCCAGTGCCGCAGCGTCGGCCCGTTCGTGTTCTTCGACCACATGCTCGAAACCGACTACGCGCCGGGACATGGGATGGATATTCGCCAACACCCGCATATCGGGCTGTCGACCCTGACCTACCTGTTCGAAGGGGCCATCTTGCACAAGGACAGCCTGGGCTCGGAGCAGCGCGTGCTGCCCGGTGACGTCAGCTGGATGACCGCCGGCAGCGGCGTGGCGCATGTCGAACGCACGCCTGCGGACGCCATGGCCCACGGTTCGCGCCTGCACGGGCTGCAGGTATGGCTGGCTTCGCCGCGCGAGCTCGAGCAGGGTGCGCCAAGCTACAGCCATCACCCGGCGGCAAGCCTGCCGGTCAGCGACAGCCTGGGGGTACGCATCTGCATGATTGCCGGTAGCGGGTTCTGCCTGGAATCTCCGGTGCCGGTACTCTCCCCCACCCTCTATGCACAGGTTCGAATGCAGCCGGCGACCACGTTGCTGGTACCCAACGAGCATGATCAGCGGGCGCTGTATCTGCTCGACGGCGAGCTGATGATCAATGGCGAGGAGGAAGTGGAAGCCTGCAGCCTGCTGGTGTTACCGGAGGGCGAAGAGATCACCTTGTATGCCGAAGGTGAATGCCATCTGGTGCTGATCGGCGGGGCGCCGCTGGATGGGCCGCGGCGGATGAACTGGAACTTTGTCGCCAGTGACCCGGAATTGATCGAGCAGGCCAGGGCGAAGTGGGCTGCGGGGGATTGGCCGGTGGTACCGGGAGAGATCTCGCGGATCGAGTTGCCCCGCTGAGTGGGGCCGCTTTGCGGCCCTTTCGCGACACAAGGCCGCTCCTACTGTGGATCGCGCCCTGCCTGTAGGAGCGGCCTTGTGTCGCGAAAGGGCTGCGCAGCAGCCCCCTGCACCATCAGTGCTGGAACACTTCGGTGAACAGATTGTGCATCGAGCGGAACGCCCGCTCCGCGGTGCGGCGGTCATACTGCATCTTGCCCGGCACGTTGGCATTCGGGTCGGTGAACGAATGCACCGCGCCACCGTAGCTCAGCAACTGCCAGTCGACCTTGGCCGCGTTCATCTCCTCCTCGAACGCCGGCAACTGCTCCTTCGGCACCAGCGGATCGGCGGCACCGTGCAACACCAGCACCGAGCCCTTGATGCGCTTGGCATCTTCCGGGTTCGGGGTATCCAGCGTCCCGTGGAACGACACTGCCGCCTTCAGGTCGGCACCGGTGCGGGCCAACTCCAGGGCGCAGCAACCGCCAAAGCAGAAGCCGAAGGTGGCCACCTTGCCTGGCTCCAGCAATGCCTTGGACTGCCCCAGCAGTTGCGCCAGGGCCTCCTGCATGCGTTTGCGCAGCTCGGCCCGATCATTCTTCAATGGCATCATCGCCGCCCCCGCCTCATCGGCATTGGACGGGCGTACCGATTGCCCGTACAGGTCGGCAATCAGCACCACATACCCTTTTTCAGCCACTTCCTTGGCAATGCGCTCGGCGCCTTCGCCAATACCCATCCAGTTCGGCGCCATGACCAGGCCAGGCCGGCCCAACGCACCTGGCTCGTAGACCAGGCGGCTTTCATAGGCTTTGCCGGAGAGGTGATAGACCAACGATTCGACGATTACCTTGCTCATCAAGCACTCCTTAGCTACTGACCATTAAAAAAGCCCGCCGAAGCGGGCTTTCTGTGCATCAACTCAAGCAGACAGCTCGACCAGCAGCTTGTTCAGGCGACGAACGTAAGCCGCCGGGTCCTTCAAGCTGTCACCGGCCGCCAGGGCCGCCTGATCGAAGAGGATGTGCGACAGCTCGGCGAAGCGGTCTTCGCTCTGCTCGTGGTCGAGCTTCTCGATCAGCGGGTGGGTCGGGTTGAATTCGAAGATTGGCTTCGAATCCGGCACTTTCTGCCCACTGGCTTCGAGAATCTGGCGCATCTGCAGGCCCAGGTCCTGTTCGCCGATGGCGAGAATCGCCGGCGAGTCGGTCAGGCGGTGCGAAACGCGTACCTCGGCGACGCTGTCACCCAGCGCACCCTTCAGGCGTTCGACCAGGCCTTCTTTTTCCTTGGCCACTTCTTCCTGGGCTTTCTTGTCCTCTTCGGAGTCCAGCTTGCCCAGGTCCAGGTCGCCACGGGCGACGTCGACGAAGGCCTTGCCGTCGAATTCGTTGAGGTAGCTCATCAGCCACTCGTCGATACGGTCGGTCAGCAGCAGCACTTCGATGCCTTTCTTGCGGAAGACTTCCAGGTGCGGGCTGTTCTTGACCTGCGCGTAGGTCTCACCGGTGAGGTAGTAGATCTTGTCCTGACCTTCCTTGGCGCGCGCCAGGTATTCGGCCAGGGCAACGCTCTGCTCGCCACTGTCGTCATGGGTAGAGGCGAAGCGCAGCAGGCCAGCGATCTTCTCCTTGTTGGCGAAGTCTTCGGCCGGGCCTTCCTTCAGCACCTGGCCGAAGTTCTTCCAGAAGCCTTTGTATTGCTCAGGCTCGTTCTTCGCCAGCTTCTCCAGCATGTCCAGCACGCGCTTGGTCAGCGCGGTCTTCATCGAATCGATGATCGGATCCTTCTGCAGGATCTCGCGGGAGACGTTCAGCGACAGGTCGTTGGAGTCGACCACACCTTTGATGAAACGCAGGTACAGCGGCAGGAACGACTCGGCCTGGTCCATGATGAATACGCGCTGCACATACAGCTTCAGGCCGCGTGGCGCTTCGCGCTGGTACAGGTCGAACGGCGCACGGGCTGGCACGTACAGCAGCGAGCTGTACTCGAGCTTGCCTTCGACCTTGTTGTGGCTCCAGGCCAGCGGGTTCTCGAAGTCATGGCCGATGTGCTTGTAGAACTCCTGGTATTCCTCGTCCTTGATCTCGGTACGCGGACGGGTCCACAGGGCGCTGGCGCGGTTGACGGTTTCCCATTCTTCGGCTGGCTGCGCTTCGCCTTCGGCGGCAGCCTGCTCTTTCGGCAGCTGGATCGGCAGGGCAATGTGGTCGGAGTACTTCTTGACCACGTTGCGCAGGCGCCAGCCATCGGCGAACTCCTGCTCGTCCTTCTTCAGGTGCAGGACGATGCGGGTGCCGCGCTCAGGTTTTTCGATGGTAGCGACTTCGAACTCGCCTTCGCCCTTGGACGACCAGTGCACGCCTTCGGCGGCCGGCTGGCCGGCGCGACGGCTGTAGACGTCGACCTTGTCGGCGACGATGAACGCCGAGTAGAAGCCCACGCCGAACTGGCCGATCAGGTGCGAGTCTTTCTTCTGGTCACCGGTGAGGTTCTTCATGAAGTCGGCGGTGCCGGACTTGGCGATGGTGCCCAGGTGGGCGATGACGTCTTCCCGGCTCATGCCGATGCCGTTGTCCTCGAGGGTCACGGTCCCGGCGTCCTTGTCGAAGCTCAGGCGGATCTTCAGATCGGCATCGCCCTCGAACAGCTCTGGCTTGGCCAAGGCTTCGAAGCGCAGCTTGTCGGCGGCGTCGGAGGCGTTGGAGATCAGCTCACGCAGGAAGATCTCTTTGTTCGAATACAGCGAATGAATCATGAGGTGCAGCAGTTGCTTCACCTCGGTCTGGAAGCCCAGGGTTTCCTTTTGTGTTTCCACACTCATGGTCTTCAAAACTCCGATCTGATGGCAGGTGGCGCCTGGCGGCCGATTCGGCCCGCGTTTACGGCGGATGTCATGCAGATGGGGGCTGCCCGGGTGATTTCAAGGGCTTTTCCGGTTCGATCTTGAAATGCGCACGTGCGGTGGCGATCGGTGACTGCCTGTCACCCTGCCAGGCGGTGATCGCCACGTTGGTCACCCGCCGGCCCTGACGCCACAGCTGGCACTGGGCGTAAGTGTCGCGGTAGTGCCCGGCGCGCAGGTAGTCGATGGAGAAATCGATGATCTTCGGGATGCTCGCGCTCTCGCTGTAGATCAACAGGTAAAGCGCCGCCGAAAGCTCCATGAAGCCCGCGATGACACCCCCATGGATGGCCGGAAGCAACGGGTTGCCGATGTTGTCCTGGTTGGCTGGCAGGAGGAACAGCAGGTCATCGCCCTGACGCTCGCAGGTGATGCCGATCAGGGACGCATAGGGAATCAGCGCCAGCAATGGCTGGTAGTCGCCAACGGCATGGGCTGCATTGAGGCGTTGACGCACGTCTTGGGGGATCATGCACCGCCCTCCTTCAGGGTGTTGCCGAAGCGAATGCCGCCCTTGATCTCTTGCCCCAGGCGCATGAACGTGCCCACCACCTGGCAGATCGGCTGGTTGGGGTCATCCTGGTAAGCCGTGCCTCGGGTGAAGATGACATCACGGGTAACCCGGTAGCACTGGGCATGGCCGTAGATGGCCTTGCCTGCTTCAGCCGGGTGCATGTAGTCGATCCGCAGGTCCAGGGTTGGGCAGACCTCGAAACGCGGTAGCACACACAGCGTGGCCATGCCGCAGGTGGTGTCCATCAGCGTGGTCAAGGCCCCGCCATGCACCGCGCCGGTCTGCGGGTTGCCAACAATGGCGGGTGACCAGGGCAGCATCAGTGTCATACCTTCGGCATCGGCATGGGCCACGCGCATCTGCAACACCTGGCAATGTTTAAGCGCCGACAAGAAGCGTTCGGCCATGGCCACCAAGCTGGAATCGCTCATCCGTACTTCCCCTGATAACAGTCGCGCCGGCATAAAATCGGTAAAAAGTCTATATAGATCGGGGCTTTATATATGTGCAAACTCTGCGGAACTTATCCGCTGTGGATGAACTCGAAGGAACAAGTCACTTATTCCACCAAGGAGATACACCCCCATGCGTAAACCTTTTGCTTTTGCTCTGATGCTGGCTGCTGCCATGGGCCTGGCTGCTTGCGATAAAGCGAGCGAAGACAAAGCCCAAGACGCACAGCAACACGCCGAGCAAGCCCAGGAAAAGATGGGCGAAGCTCAGGATAAGATGAACGAAGCCGCCAAGGAAAACGCCGAAGCCGCCAAAGATCAGGCCGAAGCCGAGAAGAAGGCTGCCGAAGAAGCCGCTCCGGCAACTCCGGCGCCGGAAACTGCTCCAGCCGAGCCTGCCAAGCAGTAATCGAGCCGCACAAAAAAACCCGACAACTGTCGGGTTTTTTTGTGCCTGTAACTTCGGATTAAACGTTTCAGGTACTAGCAATAGTTTCTTTGCCGGCCTCGGTAGGCGCACTCTCGGTTGGCGTGAATACCATGACTTCGAGCACATCGGAATGAAACTCGCGGCGGTACAGCACCAGCACAACCCCCACACTCACGACCATGAACAGCCAAGGGCTGATGAACCAGGTGAGCATGGCCATGCCGAAATAATAAGAACGCAGGCCGAAGTTGAACTGGTTGGCCGCCAGCGACAATACCCGTGCCGCTCTTGAAGCAAAGGCCTTGCGCTCCAACTCATTGACCAGGCGTTCACCAATCATGGGGGCCGAACCCACCAACACGGCAGCGAAGTTGTATTGGCGCATGCACCAGCTAAAGGTGAAGAAGGCATAGACGAACACCATCGCCAGACACAGCAACTTGATTTCCGACATGCCCTGGGATGCCTGCTGTACCAACGGCAGATCAGCCAGCAATGACAGTGCACGGTCCGAAGCCCCCAGCACAGTGAGAATGCCGGCCAGGATGATCAGGGTACTGGAGGCGAAGAACGACGCATTACGCTCCAGGTTACCGATCACGCTGGCATCGGCGATACGGTTGTCGCGCAGCAACATGCGTCGCATCCAGTCTTCGCGGTACATGTGCAACACGCTGGCCAGGCACGCGGTGTCGCGCCCCTTCCAGATGGCGTAGCGGGTGTAACCACCCCAGCAGAGTGCGAACCAGCAGACGGCCAGCAAGTTGTGGAAGTTGTTTTGGATGAAGTTCATGCAGGTTTCCCGAAGGCAAGGTGCATAAAGAATAGGAACCGGATTTCGACGTCGGCAAGTCGGTAAAGACACACATTCGGCACAAAATGTTCCTTGCCTGATCCGGCTTGCCGGCGATGAGGCCCGTGCAGACAAACAAAAACCCCGCATCCTTGCGAATGCGGGGTTTTCTGGTCTCCACCTGCGGCGTGCACCCTACGGCTTGTGGCCGGTGCCGCCCCCAGGCTTCAACGCATCAGGCCAACGCTTCGCGCGGCTTGCCGAGCATGCGGTCGCAGGCCACGGCGCCAACCAGCGTCACCACCGAAGGCACCAGCCAAGCCAGGCCCTGGTCGCTCAGCGGCAGGTGCGCCATGAAGTCTGGCAGCACGTGGGCAATGGTGCTGCCCTTGATCGCGTCGATCACGCCGAACAGCAGCGACACCGCCATTACCGGTGCCAGGATTCGGGTCGGCGAATGCCACAGCTCCTTCACGAAGCTCAGCCCCACCACCACGATGCAAGGCGGATAGATGGCGGTCAGCACCGGAATCGAGAACATGATCAGCTTGGTCAGACCCAGGTTGGAGATCACCAGCGAGAAGCCCGCCAGGATCACCACCAGCGCACGGTACGACAGCGGCAGGATCTGGCTGAAGTACTCGGCGCAGGCGCAGGTCAGGCCAACAGCGGTCACCAGGCAGGCCAAGGCGATCAGCACCGCCAGGAAACCGCTGCCCAGCGAGCCGAAGGTGTGCTGCACATAAGCATGCAATACCGCCGCACCGTTGGTGGCATCCGCGGCGATCTCGTGGCTGCTGGCCCCAAGACGGAACAGGCTGACGTACACCAGCGCAAGGCCGACGCCGGCGATCAGGCCAGCGATGATGGCATAGCGGGTGATCAGCTTTGGCGACTCGACACCGCGCGAGCGGATGGCGTTGACGATGACGATACCGAAGACCAGGGCGCCAAGCGTATCCATGGTCAGGTAGCCATCGGAGAAGCCCTTGGAGAATGCGGCGGCGGCATAGGCCGGCTGCGCTTCACCAATGGTCCCTGCTGGCAGCGCGAACGCTGCAATGCCGAGCACGGCCAGGGCGATGATCTTCAGCGGCGCGAGGAAGCGACCCACGGTATCGAGCAACTTGCCCGGATACATGGACACTGCCAGCACTACGAGGAAGTACACCAGGCTGTAGATGAACAGCGCCAGCGGGCTTTCGCCGGTCAGCGGTGCCACACCGACTTCGAACGACACGGTCGCGGTCCGCGGGGTAGCGAACAGCGGGCCGACCGACAGATAGCACACGGCCGCCAACAGGCCACCGAAGAACTTGCCGATAGGACTGCTCAGGGCATCCATACCGCCACCGACCTTGGCCAGCGCGACCACGGTGATGACCGGGAGGCCTACCGCGGTTACCAGGAAGCCCAGGGCAGCCATCCATACGTGTGGACCGGATTGCAGGCCAACGATAGGCGGGAAGATGATATTGCCGGCGCCCACGAAAAGCGCAAACGTCATAAAGCCAAGTGCCAGGATATCCTGGCCTTTTAAAACTTTCATTTAGGGTAGTACCACACTGCTGAAATCGGGATTCGAGAAGGGATTTCCCCATGGATGAGGGAAATGCTGCCCGGCTTGATAGGCCAGACCCGTTTAGCGTGTCGTTCCCTTTTGGGGTACGGGCACAGAGTGAACGCGTAGATTAACCGTTTTACCGGGTAAACGCACTGCAACGGTACTGCTTGTCCGATGTGCGTACATGTTTGTCGTCTGCGTGACCGATGACAGTAGGAATTATCCCAGACATGGGAAATTCGTCTGTGTGAAAAAACCTATCAAACCTATCGAAAAATCGTTGCTGTCTGCGCCGGCGATAGGGCCAGTGCAGGCAATACTAATCCCAGAAACGACAGAGGCCACCCGAAGGTGGCCTCTGTGCGCGTGGGGGTACTGCGTGTTACTTACTTCTTGACTTCCCAGCCAGTCAGCTCGGCCAGGGCCTTGCCGATGTCAGCCAGGGAACGCACGGTCTTCACACCAGCGTCCTGCAGGGCGGCGAACTTCTCGTCCGCAGTGCCCTTGCCGCCGGAAATGATGGCGCCAGCGTGGCCCATGCGCTTGCCCGCAGGTGCGGTAACACCCGCGATGTAGGAAACGACCGGCTTGGTCACGTTGGCCTTGATGTAGGCCGCGGCTTCTTCTTCAGCCGAACCGCCGATCTCACCGATCATGACGATCGCTTCGGTCTTCGGGTCTTCCTGGAACAGCTTCAGGATGTCGATGAAGTTGGAGCCCGGGATCGGGTCACCACCGATGCCGACGCAGGTCGACTGGCCGAAGCCGGCGTCGGTGGTCTGCTTCACGGCTTCATAGGTCAGGGTACCGGAACGCGAAACGATACCGACCTTGCCTGGCAGGTGGATGTGACCTGGCATGATGCCGATCTTGCACTCGCCCGGCGTGATCACGCCTGGGCAGTTAGGGCCGATCAGGGTAACGCCCAGCTCGTCGCACTTGACTTTGGCGTCCAGCATGTCCAGGGTCGGAATGCCTTCGGTGATGCAGACGATCAGCTTGATGCCGCCGAAGGCCGCTTCCAGGATCGAGTCCTTGCAGAACGGAGCCGGAACGTAGATGACCGAAGCATCAGCGCCGGTAGCTTCCACGGCTTCCTTGACGGTGTTGAACACCGGCAGGCCCAGGTGGGTGGTGCCACCCTTGCCTGGGGTTACGCCGCCGACCATCTTGGTGCCGTAGGCGATGGCTTGTTCGGAGTGGAAAGTACCCTGCGAGCCGGTGAAGCCCTGGCAGATGACTTTGGTATCTTTATTGATCAGGACGCTCATTACTTGCCCTCCGCAGCTTTGACAACTTGTTGAGCAGCGTCGGTCAGGCTGGTTGCCGCAATGATGTTCAAACCGCTTTCTGCCAGTACTTTAGCGCCCAGTTCGGCGTTGTTGCCTTCAAGGCGAACGACGACCGGAACCTTGACGCCGACTTCTTTCACTGCACCGATGATGCCTTCGGCAATCATGTCGCAGCGAACGATGCCGCCGAAGATGTTGACCAGAACGGCCGCGACATTGCTGTCGGACAGAATGATCTTGAACGCTTCGGTAACGCGCTCTTTGGTGGCACCGCCGCCTACGTCGAGGAAGTTGGCTGGCTTGCCGCCGTGCAGGTTGACGATGTCCATGGTACCCATGGCCAGGCCAGCACCGTTGACCATGCAGCCGATGTTGCCTTCCAGGGCCACGTAGTTCAGCTCGAAGCTGGCAGCGTGGGCTTCACGAGGATCGTCCTGCGACGGGTCGTGGAAGGTTTTCAGCTTAGGCTGACGGTACATGGCGTTTGCGTCGATGTTGATCTTCGCATCCAGGCAGTGCAGGTCGCCGTCGGCCTTGATGACCAGCGGGTTCACTTCCAGCAGGGCCAGGTCGTGCTCTTTGAAGAGCTTGGCCAGGCCTACGAAAATCTTGGCGAACTGTGCAACTTGCTTGCCTTCCAGACCCAGCTGGAATGCCAGTTCACGACCCTGGAACGGCTGAGCGCCGACCAGCGGATCGATAGTAGCCTTGATGATCTTCTCAGGAGTTTCGTGAGCGACTTTCTCGATGTCCACGCCACCTTCGGTGGAAGCCATGAACACGATACGGCGGCTCGAGCGATCGACTACAGCGCCCAGGTACAGCTCTTTGGCGATGTCAGTGCAGGATTCGACCAGGATCTTGGTCACTGGCTGACCGTTGGCGTCGGTCTGGTAGGTCACCAGGCGCTTGCCCAACCATTGCGCAGCGAACGCCTTGGCGTCTTCCTTGCTGCGAACCAGCTTGACGCCGCCCGCTTTACCGCGACCACCTGCGTGAACCTGGGCTTTTACAACCCATTCGGAACCGCCGATCTTGTCGCAGGCTTCTGCTGCGGCTTCAGGGGTGTCGACTGCGAAACCCTTGGAAACTGGCAGGCCGTATTCAGCGAACAGCTGCTTACCCTGATACTCGTGAAGATTCATGCTTTTTACCGTCTTCGTTAGGTACTGCGCTTCGGCGCTGCGCCATTGCTGGCGCCGCACCACCTGTGACCGTTGTTAACCCCGGGTTTTCCCGTGTGATTCGGTCCGGCGGACGTTCCGCGGTGAGTCATGCACGCAAGACTCACGACGGGCAGCCCGCCGTGGTTTCTTATAATTAACGCTTCTTACGGTTGGCCACGTGAATGGCGCCGCCATTCACTGCCAGCGCTGCTTCATGCAACGCTTCGGACAGGGTTGGATGGCTGAAGACCATCATGCCCAGATCCTCGGCACTGGTGCCGAATTCCATTGCGATTGCGCCCTGCTGTACCAGTTCGGCAGCCGATGGGCCAATCACGTGCACACCCAGTACGCGGTCGGTCTTGGCATCGGCGATGACCTTGACGAAACCACCGGTGTCGTTGGCTGCCATCGCACGGCCGCTGGCCGCGAACGGGAAGGTGCCTACGTTAACCTCAACACCCTCGGCCTTCAAGGCTTGTTCGGTCTTGCCGACCCACGCGATTTCCGGGTGGGTGTAGATAACCGACGGGATCAGGTCGTAGTTCATCTGGGCTTTGTGGCCCTTGATGCGCTCGACGACCATGATGCCCTCTTCCGAGGCCTTGTGCGCCAGCATCATGCCACGCACCACGTCACCGATGGCGTAGACGCCCGGTACGCTGGTAGCGCAGTGATCATCGACGAAGATGTAGCCACGCTCGTCGATGGTCACGCCGCTGTCGGCGGCCAGCAGGTCAGTGGTCACCGGGCGACGGCCGACCGCGACGATCAGCTTGTCGAAGGTGATCTTCTGCTCGCCGTTGGCGTCGGTGTAGGTCACTTCGACTTCGTTGCCGTTGACTTTCGAGCCGGTGACGCGAGCGCCCAGCTTGATGTCCAGGCCTTGCTTGGTCAGGGTCTTCTGGGCTTCTTTCGACACGGCGGTGTCGGCAGCCATCAGGAAGGTGTCCAGGGCTTCCAGGACGGTGACCTGGGCACCCAGGCGCGACCATACCGAACCCAGCTCCAGGCCGATGACGCCAGCGCCGATCACGCCCAGGCGTTGTGGCACGGTCTGGAATTCCAGGGCGCCGGTGGAGTCGACGATGACGTTCTGGTCGACCGGAGCCGGCGGAATGTCGATCGGACGCGAACCGGAGGCCAGGATCACGTTCTCGGCTTCGATGACTTCGGTGGTGCCGTCAGCCTTGGTGACTTCGACTTTCTTGCCAGCCAGCAGTTTGCCGTGGCCTTGGATCGAAGTGACGCCGTTGGCCTTGAACAGCGTGGCAACGCCACCGGTCAGGTTCTTGACGATGCCAGCCTTGCGGCCAACCATCGCGGCGACGTCCATCTTCACTTCGCCAGTGGAGATACCGTGGACGTTGAAGCTCTCTTTGGCTTCCTTGTACTTCCAGGAGCTGTCCAGCAGCGCCTTGGACGGAATGCAGCCTACGTTCAGGCAGGTGCCGCCCAGGGCCAGCTTGCCCTCGGCGTCGGTGTACTTCTCGATACAGGCAGTCTTCAGACCAAGTTGGGCAGCCTTGATGGCAGCCACATAGCCGCCAGGACCTGCACCAATCACCACTACGTCGAATTTCTGGGTCATAAAAGATTCCTTATCAGCTACAAGCTACAAGCCGCGAACCGCGCGGCCCCGCTTCTTTCGAAGGCAGGGGCCGAACGGTACGCAGCCAGAGGGTTAGATGTCCAGCAGCAGGCGAGACGGATCTTCCAGCAGGTTCTTGATGGTGACCAGGAAGGTTACCGCTTCCTTGCCGTCGATCAGGCGGTGATCGTACGACAGCGCCAGGTACATCATCGGGCGGATTACCACTTGGCCATTGATGGCCATCGGACGCTGGATGATGTTGTGCATGCCGAGAATGGCAGCCTGCGGCGGGTTGACGATCGGGGTCGACATCATCGAACCGAAGGTACCACCGTTGGTGATGGTGAAGGTGCCGCCGGTCATTTCTTCGATCGACAGCTTGCCGTCACGGGCCTTCTTGCCGAAGGTCGCAATGCCGTTCTCGATTTCAGCCAGGCTCATCGACTCGGCGTTACGCAGAACCGGTACCACCAGGCCACGGTCGCTGGAGACGGCAACGCCGACGTCGGCGAAGCCGTGGTAGACGATGTCGTTGCCGTCGATCGAGGCGTTGACTGCCGGGAAGCGCTTCAGTGCTTCGGTGGCGGCCTTGACGAAGAACGACATGAAGCCCAGGCGCACGCCGTTGTGGGTCTTCTCGAACAGGTCCTTGTACTTCGAACGCAGGGCCATGACTTCGGTCATGTCGACTTCGTTGAAGGTGGTCAGCATCGCCATGTTGGACTGGGCTTCGACCAGACGCTCGGCGATCTTGGCACGCAGACGGGTCATCGGCACGCGCTTCTCGGTGCGGTCGCCAGCGGCGGTCACAACCGGAGCAGCGGCGGCAGCGGCAGGCTTGGCAGCAGGCGCCGATTTCTTGTTGGCCACTGCAGCGACCACGTCTTCCTTGGTCACGCGACCGCCTTTGCCGGTACCGGCAACGGTGGCCAGGTCGATGCCGTTCTCTTCAGCCAGCTTGCGCGCGGCTGGAGCGGCGACCGGGTCGTCTTCGCCAGCGTCGGCAGCAGCGGCAGCCGGAGCAGCAGCGGCCGGGGCAGCGGCTGGAGCGGCAGCAGCGCCGCCTTCAACGATCGAACCCAGCACTTCGTCGGACAGGACGGTTTCGCCCTCGCCCTTGACGATGTCACCCAGCACGCCATCGGCGGTAGCCAGCACTTCCAGGACGACCTTGTCGGTCTCGATGTCGACGATCAGTTCGTCACGCTTGATGGCTTCGCCCGGCTTCTTGTACCAGGTGGCAACGGTGCCGTCGGCGACCGATTCCGGGAAGGTTGGGGCTTTGATCTCGATAGCCATTATCAGTATTTCCTTAAATTCGGTTTCAGGTGCGCGAAGGCGTTAGACAGTGAAGGCGTCTTGCAGCAGTTTTTCCTGCTGTTCGGCGTGCTTCGATGCGTAACCACAAGCTGGCGCGGCAGAAGCGTCGCGACCGGCGTATTCCAGGACCAGCGCCTTGTTGTGGCGGCCCAGGATACGGCGCATGTGGTGCTGACTGCTGTACCAGGCGCCCTGGTTCATCGGCTCTTCCTGACACCAGACTGCATGCTTGAGGTTGCTGTACTGCGCCAGGATTTCGACCAGGTCGTCCTCGGGGAACGGATACAGCTGCTCGATACGCAGGATCGCGATGTCTTCGCGGCCTTCGGCACGGCGTTTTTCCAGCAGGTCGTAGTAGACCTTGCCGCTGCACAGGACCAGGCGCTCGACTTTGGCCGGGTCGATTGCATCGACTTCCGGGATCACGGTCTGGAACGAACCTTCTGCCAGGTCTTCCAGGGTCGAGATGGCCAGCTTGTGGCGCAGCAGCGACTTCGGCGTCAGGACTACCAGCGGCTTACGCAGCGGGCGGATGACCTGACGACGCAGCAGGTGGTAGATCTGTGCCGGGGTGGTCGGTACGCAGACCTGGATGTTGTGCTCGGCGCACAGCTGCAGGTAACGCTCCAGACGCGCGGAGGAGTGCTCCGGGCCCTGCCCTTCATAGCCATGTGGCAGCAGCATGGTCAGACCGCACAGACGGCCCCACTTGTGCTCACCGCTGGTGATGAACTGGTCGATCACCACTTGCGCACCGTTGGCGAAGTCGCCGAACTGGGCTTCCCAGATCACCAGCGCGTTCGGCGTGGTGGTCGAGTAACCGTATTCGAAGGCCAGTACCGCTTCTTCCGAGAGGAAGGAGTCGTACAGGTCGAAGCGCGGCTGGCCCGGGAACAGGTTCTGCAGCGGTACGTAGGTGCTGGCGTCCTTCTGGTTGTGCAACACCGCGTGGCGGTGCGAGAAGGTGCCACGGCCGATGTCCTGGCCGGTCATGCGGATCGGGTGACCTTCGAACTGCAAGGTGGCGTAGGCCATGGTCTCTGCATAACCCCAGTTGATCGGCAAGCCACCGGCCTGCATCTTCTGACGGTCTTCGTAGATCTTCGACACCTGACGCTGGACGACGAAGCCTTCCGGCAGTTCCAGCAGCTTGGCCGACAGTTCCTGCAGGGTCTTGAGGTCGAAGCGGGTGTCGTGACGCGCGGTCCAGGCATGACCCAGGTACGGACGCCAGTCGACGAACAGCTCGCGGTTCGGCTCCTTGACCAGGCTCTTGACCACGTGCAGACCGTTGTCCAGCGCGTTGCGGTACTCGTCGATCTTGGCCTGGGCGCGCTCGGCGTCGATGCGACCGGCCTGGATCAGCGACTCGGCGTACAGCTCGCGGGTGGTGCGCTGCTTGCTGATCTGCTGGTACATCAGAGGCTGAGTACCGTTCGGCTCGTCAGCCTCGTTGTGGCCGCGACGGCGGTAGCAGACCAGGTCGATGACCACGTCACGCTTGAACTGCATGCGGTAATCGATGGCCAGCTGGGTCACGAACAGCACCGCTTCCGGGTCATCGCCGTTCACGTGCAGGATCGGCGCCTGGATCATCTTGGCGACGTCGGTAGCGTACTCGGTGGAACGCGAGTCCAGCGGGTTGCTGATGGTGAAACCAACCTGGTTGTTGATCACGATGTGCACAGTACCGCCGGTCTTGAAACCGCGGGTCTGCGACATCTGGAAGGTTTCCATGACCACGCCCTGGCCGGCGAACGCAGCGTCACCGTGGATCGAGATCGGCAGCACCTTGTCACCCACGGTATCGTTGCGACGGTCCTGACGGGCGCGCACCGAACCTTCCACCACTGGCGAGACAATTTCCAGGTGGGACGGGTTGAACGCCATGGCCAGGTGAACTTCGCCACCAGGGGTCATGACGTTGGAGGAGAAGCCCTGGTGATACTTCACGTCACCGGAGCCCAGCTCGTTCATCTTCTTGCCTTCGAACTCGTCGAACAGCTCGCGCGGGTTCTTGCCGAAGGTGTTCACCAGCACGTTCAGACGGCCGCGGTGGGCCATGCCGATGACAACTTCCTTGGTGCCGTAGGAGCCGGAGCGCTGGATCATTTCGTCCAGCATCGGGATCAGGCTTTCACCACCCTCCAGGCCGAAGCGCTTGGTGCCTGGGTACTTGGTGCCCAGGTACTTCTCAAGGCCTTCACCGGCGGTCACGCGCTCGAGCAGGTGAGCCTGCACGTCGGCGGAAAACTCCGGACGGCCGCGCACGCTTTCCAGGCGTTGCTGGAACCAGCTGCGCTGCTCGGAATCGGTGATGTGGGTGAATTCGGCGCCAATGGTGCGACAATATGTCTTCTGGAGTGCCTCGAAGATGTCGCGTAGGCTCGCTTCCTCTTTGCCGATGAACAGGTCGCCGGCACGGAAGGTCGTATCAAGATCGGCATTGGTCAAGCCGTAGTGATTGATCGACAGGTCTACGGGCGCAGGGCGCTGCCACAACCCCAACGGGTCGAGCTTGGCAGCCTGATGGCCGCGCATACGATAGGCCTGGATCAGTCGCAGTACTTCAACCTGCTTCTTCTCGTGTTCTGTGCTCACGCTCCCGGCGGATACCGGTTGGGCGCGGCGCTGGTTCTTTGCCAGCAGTACGAAATGGTCGCGGATCGTCGAGTGCGATACATCGGTAGCGGTGCTGCCATCAGCAGGCAACTTCTGGAAGTAAGTGCGCCACTCTTCTGGCACAGCGTTAGGGTCGTGCAGGTAGAGCTCGTAGAGCTCTTCCACATATGCAGCGTTACCACCTGAAAGGTGGGCGCTTTCCCACATGCGCTGCATCACGCTTTCTTGCATGCTTGGTCACCCTCGGTTAGGGGACTGATCGGCGAGAGCCAGAGCAAACCTGGAAAAGTCCGAACACAGCGACTGAACCACGCCACTTGGATCCTGCTGATTTTCCGGGTACCAGCCCGGAAAGCCCCTGCTGGTCTCATATCTTCATAGGTATCGAGCGCAGGCTTTGTAGGCCCTTGCTCAGGTTTTACCTCAGTGCGGGCTCACCACCCGCACCTCGGCTTACTGCAGTTACAACGCTTTGAATCAGGTGCCGCTTTGCAGCAGCATGTTACGTACGTGGCCGATTGCCTTGGTCGGGTTCAGACCCTTCGGGCAAACGTTCACGCAGTTCATGATCCCGCGGCAGCGGAATACGCTGAACGGGTCATCCAGGGACGCCAGGCGCTCCTGGGTCTTGGTGTCACGGCTGTCGGCCAGGAAGCGATAGGCCTGCAGCAGGGCGGCGGGGCCCAGGAACTTGTCCGGGTTCCACCAGAACGACGGGCAGGAGGTCGAGCAGCAGGCGCACAGGATGCACTCGTACAGACCGTCCAGCTTGTCGCGATCTTCCGGCGACTGCAGACGCTCGATAGCCGGAGCCGGCGTATCGTTCTGCAGGAATGGCTTCACCTTCTCGTACTGCTTGTAGAAGATGCTCATGTCGACCACCAGGTCACGAATGACCGGCAGGCCTGGCAGCGGACGCAGAACCAGCTTGTTGCCCTTCACCACACCCGACAGCGGGGTGATGCAGGCCAGGCCGTTCTTGCCGTTCATGTTCATGCCATCGGAACCGCACACGCCTTCACGGCAAGAACGACGGTACGAGAAACCCTCGTCCTTTTCCTTGATCAGCGCCAATACATCCAGAACCATCAGGTCCTTGCCGCCGGTATCGACGTCGAACGACTCCATCTTGGGCGCCGAGTCGGTGTCCGGGTTGTAACGATAAACTTCGACTTTCAACATAGCAGCCACCCTTAGTAAGTCCGGACTTTTGGTTCGAAGGCTGGAACAGTCTTCGGCGCAAAGTTGACGCCACGCTTGGCAACGCGCTTCTCACCCGGGTAGTACAGGGTGTGGCACAGCCAGTTTTCGTCGTCACGGTCTTCGAAGTCTTCACGGGCGTGAGCGCCGCGGGACTCTTTACGGGCTTCGGCCGCAATGGCGGTCGCTTCGGCAACTTCCAGCAGGTTCTGCAGCTCCAGCGCTTCGATACGCGCGGTGTTGAAGGCCTGGGACTTGTCGTTGATCTTGACGTTGGCGATACGCTCGCGCAGGCCAGCCAACTGCTCGATACCCTTCAGCATGTATTCGCCGGTACGGAATACACCGAAGTAGTTCTGCATGCAGCTCTGCAGCTCGCGCTTGAGGCTGGCAACGTCTTCGCCAGTGGAGCGCTCGTTGAGCTTGTTCAGGCGGCTCAGGGCAACATCGATATCGGTGTCGCTGGCGTCGAGATGCTCGATGCCGTCGCTCAGCGCCTTCTCCAGGTGCAGGCCGGCAGCACGGCCGAACACCACCAGGTCGAGCAGCGAGTTGCCGCCCAGGCGGTTGGCACCGTGAACCGATACGCACGCCACTTCACCTACGGCGAACAGGCCAGGGATGATGTGATCCTTGCCTTCGTCGTCCATGGTGATGGCCTGGCCATGAATGTTGGTGGCAACACCACCCATCATGTAGTGGCAGGTTGGAACGACCGGGACCGGCGCGACGACTGGGTCGACGTGAGCGAAGGTCTTGGACAGTTCGCAGATACCTGGCAGGCGGCTGTGCAGCACTTCCTCGCCCAGGTGGTCCAGCTTCAGCAATACGTGGTCCTTGTTCGGGCCCACGCCGTTGCCGGCGATGATTTCCTTGACCATGGAACGGGCGACAACGTCGCGGCCGGCCAGGTCTTTCGCGTTCGGCGCGTAACGCTCCATGAAGCGCTCGCCGTGGGCGTTGATCAGGTAGCCACCTTCACCGCGGCAACCTTCGGTGACCAGTACACCGGCGCCGGCGATGCCGGTCGGGTGGAACTGCCACATCTCGATGTCCTGCACCGGTACGCCTGCACGCAGGGCCATGCCGATACCGTCACCGGTGTTGATCAGGGCGTTGGTGGTCGAGGCGTAGATACGGCCCGCACCGCCAGTGGCCAGCACGGTGGCCTTGGACTTGATGTACATGGTTTCGCCGGTTTCGATGCAGATCGCGATCACACCGACGAAAGCGCCTTCCTGGTTCTTCACCAGGTCGACAGCGTAGTACTCATTAAGGAAGGTGGTGCCGGCTTTCAGGTTGCCCTGATAGAGGGTGTGCAGCAGCGCGTGACCAGTACGGTCGGAAGCGGCGCAGGTACGGGCAGCCTGGCCACCCTTGCCGAAGTCCTTGGACTGACCACCGAACGGACGCTGGTAGATACGGCCGGTTTCGGTACGCGAGAACGGCAGGCCCATGTGGTCCAGCTCGAAGACCGCGGCCGGGCCTTCCTGACACATGTATTCGATAGCGTCCTGGTCACCGATGTAGTCGGAACCTTTGACGGTATCGTACATGTGCCAGCGCCAGTCATCGTTCGGGTCGGCCGAAGCGATGGCGCAGGTGATGCCGCCCTGGGCGGAAACAGTGTGCGAACGGGTCGGGAAGACCTTGGTGACCACAGCGGTCTTGTGGCCGCCCTGGGCCAGCTGCAGCGCTGCGCGCATGCCGGCGCCGCCGCCACCAATGATGATGGCGTCGAAAGAAATGGTTGGAATGCTAGCCATGGATCAGATACCCCAGAGAATCTGCACACCCCAGACGAAGTAAGCGAACATCGCAACGCCGCATACCGCCTGGAACAGGAAACGAATCGCAGTCGCCGACTTGCCGAACGACATCGGCGTCAGGTAGTCGGTGGCGATGGTCCACATGCCGACCCAGGCGTGAGCGCCCAGGGCAACGAGGGCCAGCAGACTGAAGATCCGCATCGCGTTGTTGGAGAACAGACCGTGCCACTGGGTGTAGTCGATGCCTGGGTGGGCGACCACGTAGCCGATCAGGAAGATGAAGTAAGCCGCGAGAACGACCGCCGAGACGCGCTGCGCCATCCAGTCATAGAGGCCCGAACGCGACAGGTTCGTGACATTGGTTACCATACCCAAACTCCCACCAGAACGATCAGCACCACGGAGATGACGATCACGATTTTCGAGCCCAGCTTGCCGCCTTCCAGCGTCTCACCGATGCCCATGTCCATGATCAGGTGGCGTACACCTGCCACGAGGTGATAAAGCAGGGCGGATAGCAGGCCCCAGGTCACGAACTTGGCCAGCGGGCTGGTCAGACACGCCTTCACCTCGCCGAAGCCTTCCTCGGAACCCAGCGACTTGCCCAATGCGTAAAGCATGATGGCAAGGCCGATGAACAGGATGACGCCGGAGATACGGTGCAGGATGGACGTGTACGCAGTGACAGGGAGCTTGATGGTCCTTAGGTCTAGGTTTACAGGTCGTTGGCTTTTCACGGCTTTTTTCACACTGAAGAGCCCCTAGCGAATCAGGGCAAAGTTGTTGGTAAGTGTACTGGTCAGGTACCCACCACCCAGGGAACGGCGACCCCCAGCAGTTCGGGCTTGCAAGCCCCTGGCGGTCGGGTGCCGAGTATAGACAGTTAGGCTGCTTATGACAACGTGAGGGGGTAGCCCAAATAGCGCATTGCCTTTAGCGAGCAAAAGGCGTAAATGGGCGAGAATTTCGTGAAAAATCAGGCCTGCAGGCCGCTTTCAAGCAGCCTTTAGGCAAATTGACATTCGAATTTACTTCTCTATAGTGGTGCGGGCCCTGCGTGGGGGGTCTGTCTGATGATTTCAAGCATTAATAGGAGGCCACATGGCTGACAAAAAAGCGCAGTTGGTCATCGAGGGCGCTGCCCCCGTCGAGCTGCCCATTTTAACCGGCACCGTTGGTCCTGATGTAATCGACGTCCGCGGGTTGGGGGCCACTGGTCACTTCACCTTCGACCCCGGTTTCATGGCGACTGCCTCGTGCGAGTCGAAGATCACCTACATTGACGGCGACAAGGGCGTGCTGCTGCACCGCGGCTACCCGATCGAACAGCTCGCCGAGCAATCGGACTACCTGGAAACTTGCTATCTGCTGCTCAACGGCGAACTGCCGAATGCCGAGCAGAAGGCTCAGTTCGTCAGCACCGTGAAGAACCACACCATGGTTCACGAGCAGCTGAAGTCGTTCTTCAACGGTTTCCGCCGCGACGCTCACCCGATGGCGGTGATGTGCGGTGTGGTCGGCGCCCTGTCGGCGTTCTACCACGACTCCCTGGACATCAATAACCCGCAACACCGCGAAATCTCCGCGGTGCGCCTGGTCGCCAAGATGCCGACCCTGGCCGCGATGGTTTACAAGTACTCCATGGGCCAGCCGATGATGTACCCGCGCAACGACCTGTCGTACGCGGAAAACTTCCTGCACATGATGTTCAACACCCCGTGCGAGATCAAACCGATCAGCCCGGTGCTGGCCAAGGCAATGGACAAGATCTTCATCCTCCATGCCGACCATGAGCAGAACGCCTCCACCTCCACCGTGCGCCTGGCTGGGTCTTCGGGTGCCAACCCGTTCGCCTGTATCGCCGCCGGTATCGCTGCTCTGTGGGGCCCTGCCCACGGCGGTGCGAACGAAGCCGTATTGACCATGCTCGATGAAATTGGCGATGTCTCGAACATCGACAAGTACATCGCCAAGGCCAAGGACAAGAACGACCCGTTCAAACTCATGGGCTTCGGTCACCGCGTGTACAAGAACCGCGACCCGCGCGCCACCGTGATGAAAAAGACCTGCGACGAAGTCCTGGGCGAGTTGGGCATCAAGAACGACCCGCAGCTGGAACTGGCCATGCGCCTGGAAGAGATCGCCCTGACCGATCCTTACTTCATCGAGCGCTCGCTGTACCCGAACGTCGACTTCTACTCGGGTATCATCCTGAAGGCGATCGGTATTCCGACCAGCATGTTCACCGTGATCTTCGCCCTGGCACGTACCGTGGGCTGGATCTCGCACTGGAAAGAAATGCTCTCCAGCCCGTACAAGATTGGCCGTCCGCGCCAGCTGTACACCGGCGAGCTGCAGCGCGACATCGTCGACCTGAAAGACCGCAAGTAAGCTCACCGAGCCGAACGCAAAAAGGCTGCCCTCGGGCAGCCTTTTTTATTGATCTACAAGCCTGCTCTACCTTCCTTTCTGTAGGAGCGGCCTTGTGTCGCGAAAGGGCCGCAACGCGGCCCCAACAATCCATGCCTCGCCGCTACATTCCTGGGGCCGCGTTGCGGCCCTTTCGCGACACAAGGCCGCTCCTACAGAAACGCAAATTGGTAATCCGGGCTTCAGTTCTTCTCAGCCCGCTCGCGCAACCCCTTCAGGGTATTGAACGGCGCATCCACCACGAACTTGTTGGCCACCATCGCCGGCACACTACCACCCGGCTCGGTGTGCACCTGATAGGTCACTTCCGTACTGTCCCCCTTGGGCACCAACTTCCAGAAGCCTTCGACTTTCGCCACCCGTACAAACCCCTTCTCTTCCGGAATGTAGGTCGGCTCTTCCTGCAAGTTTCGCGTCAGGCTGCCATCAGCATCCTTGACCGTGGTGATATGCAGCACCGAGTCCCGCGGCGTCACCGGCCACGGCGTATTGAACTGGGTGTAGGTCCAGCTCTGGTCACCCTCGTGCTTGAGCAGCTTCTGCGATTTGCACTCATGCACCCAGGCGCATGCCCCAGCCACATCTTCCTGCAGCGCCTGGACCTTGGCCAAGGGCGCCTTGATCAGAGTCACGCCACGGTAGGCCTTGTACTTGGAGCCCGGCACTTCGCTGAGGGAGATCTTGATCCCCTCCGCTTCCTTGGCCACTTGCCAGTTTTCCGCCCAGGCCATCGGCGACAGCAGAACACCCACGCCACACAGCAGTGCAATACGCTTGAACGATCTCATCATATTTATCCTTGTTGTCGAAGATCCAGCCTTGTCACGCCGCCGTCATCTGCTCCCACCAACCGAGAATCCTGATCGCCTCTTCACGGTCACTGCCGCACACCTCGACATCCGCCTGGAACCCCCCACACACCGCCGGCCGCTCGGGCTTGCCGAACAGGTCGCAGAGGTTGTCGACGGTCAGGTGCAGGCAGCGCTCACCGGCCGGCTTGCCCTCAGGCATGCGCGGCATCGCCGAGCTGATGGATGGGGCGATGCAGCAGGCACCGCAACCCTCACGACACTTCATGGAAACAGGACTCCCTGGAACAAAACGGGACGAGCGTCCCTGGATAGTAACCGCTCAAACATACGTTTGAAATTGCTGGCCCGATGAAATCCGCCATGACTCGACAGTCAGTTCGACCGGGCTATTGGCGGAACTCGAATTCGATGGCTGCGCCTTCCACTTCGCGGCGACTGTCGTTACGCAACTGCAGCTGCATCTCGTTGTTGATCAGGCGACCATTGAGCTGAAACGGGCTGTCGTCCGTTTCCGGCTTTTCGGTGAACATGGGCGGCAGCAAAGGTTTGCGTCGTGTCGTGGAGCTACCAACATTGGGCTCCAGCTCCCTCACCATGTCGACAGGCAAGCTCAGATCCAGCTTGGCCTTAGGTAGTGGCTGGCGCACCTCCTGACTGACCGGTTTGTGCGCAGGCTTGGCCTTGCGCTTGACGGGCTTGGCCGGTTGCTTAGCTGCAGACTTGGCCGTCTTGCCCTGCTCCTGAGCGGCAGGTTGCGCAGCCTGGGCCACACCAGCCGGCAGGCACAGCGGCGCAAGACAAACGATCAGGGCAAAACTACGCAACAGGTTCATCGACATCGGCAGGCAGACCGGAAAGGTGCGTATGCTCACCGTTCCGCGGGCGCCTGGCAAGCCTCACTAAAATGCGGTTACAGACTCTCTGCACAATTGCTGAGCCAACAAGCCCAAGGTGATCACCGCCCGCTCAGCTTCCTTGTTCCAGGGAATTCCACAATTGAGGCGAATGCAGTGGTTGAACTGCTCGGTATTGCTGAAGATCAGCCCCGGCGCAATGCTGATCCCCTGCTCCAGCGCGCGCACGTGCAGCTCCTGGGTATTGACCCGCCCCGGCAGGCTCACCCAAAGAATGAAACCACCGGTAGGCCGGGTCATCTGCGTGCCTTCGGGGAAGTGCTGCTGCACCGCCAGCTGGTAGGCACTGAGGTTCTTACGGTATTCCTGGCGAATGTAGCGCAGGTGGCGGTCGTAACCGCCGTTTTCCAGATAGGCCGCCACACCCATCTGCGTCACGCTGCAGGCCGAATGGGTGGTGAACGTCTGCAGACGCTGGATTTCTTCCTGGTAGCGTCCCGCCACCATCCAGCCGACCCGCACACCGGGCGACAGGGTCTTGGAGAAACTCGAGCAATAGATGACCCGATCGAGCCGATCGAATGCCTTGAGCGCTTTGGTCTTGCCCTGCTCGAACATCAGCTCGCCATAGATGTCGTCTTCGACAATCTGGATGTCGAAGTCCGAGGCCAGGCGCAAAAGCTGTTTCTGCCGCTCTTCAGGGATGGTGCCACCCAGCGGATTGCTCAGGCGCGCGGTCAGCACCAGCGCCTTGATCGACCACTGGTTGGCCGCCAGCTGCAAGGCTTCGAGGCTGATACCCGTGGAGGGATCGCTGGGGATCTCGATGACTTTCAGCCCAAGCAAGTCCGCCAACTGCAGCAAGCCATAATAGGTCGGCGACTCGGCGGCAATCAGATCCCCAGGACGGGTCAGCACCCGCAGCGACATCTGCAGCGCGTCGACGCAACCATGGGTGACGATCACCTCGCGCGGATCGACCAGCACACCGGCATCGCGCATGCGGATCGCGATCTGGCGCCGCAGCGGCTCGAAGCCAGGGCTGAACATGTAACTGAAGGCACGCGGGCTGTGGAACCGGGTGACCTTGGCAATCTGCTGATGCAGGGCGCGCACCGGCAAGTAGTCGACGTGGGGCACGGCAGCCCCGAAGGGGAACACACCGTCACGCCGCGCCTCGGTCAGCACTTGCTGGATGATGCTCGCGCGGGTGACCAGGCCAGGGCGTTCTACCCGGGCGATGTCCGGCGTCTGCGCGGTCAGTGCCGGGGTCTGGTGGACGTAGTAACCCGATTGCGGCCGGGCACGGATCAGCCCCTGGTCTTCAAGGTTGGCATAGGCCTGCAGCACCGTGGCATGGCTGACATTGAGCTGGGCGCTCATCTTGCGCACGGACGGTACGCGCTCGCCTGGCTGGTAGACACCACGGCGGATGTCATCGGCCAGTTGCTGGGCGATACGCTGGTACAGCAGCAGGTTGGTCATGGCGGACGGCTCATTGTTCTTGTGCGACTCACTGTCGGCAGAGGATACCGTAACAGTTGCAAAGTGTACTGGGACAGATTGCAGAATAGTCGACATTACAGTTGTGTGGCACCTGTCCAGGCGCTATCGCCGGCAAGCTGGCTCCCACAGGTACAGCGCAGCGTTCAGAATCTGCGCAGCACCTGTGGGAGCCGGCTTGCCGGCGATAGGGCCGGGGGAGTCAGCGCGCCGGCGCGAGCTTGCCCTTTTCGTCGGAAAAGACGATTTCCACCCGGCGATTCTGTGCCCTGCCCCGTTCCGAAGCATTGGCCTCGACCGGGTACTGGTCACCATAGCCCTCGACCTGCATGCGCTTTTCGTCGATACCGAGATCGACCAGCATGTCAGCCACCGCCTGGGCACGATCACGCGACAGCTTGAGGTTATCCTCAGGCGCTCCCGTGCTGTCGGTATAACCCTCGATACGCACCACCCGGCGTGGGTTGAGCTGGAGGAACTGCACCAGCTTGAGCACCGTGCGACTGGCCGAGCTCCTCAGGTCGGCACGGCCGGTGTCGAACAGCACATCGCCCAGGGTCATCACCAGACCACGATCGGCCTGCTCCGAAGCCATCGCGGCAATCTGCGTTTCGACCCACTTGCCCTGCTGCTGCACGCTGGCAAGCTTCGCCTCACGCAAAGCCAACTGCAGGCGTTGGCGCTCGAGTTCGAGCTTGGCCACGCGCTCCTGATTCAGCGCCAACTTGGCGTGCTCACTGGCGATTTCGCTGTAGCGCTGGCTGAGGTAGGCATAGTGGCGTACATCACTGCCGGTGCCGATGTAGCTCGACAGCCGATCGGCACGGGCCAGCGACTCACCTGCACGGATCACGTCACGCGGCGCACTGCGCAGCACATTGGAATCGTCCTTCACTTTCTGGAACGCCACCGTGGCATCGTCCAGTGCCGCCGTACTGCGCTGGCTGGCACACCCCTGCAATCCCGCCACCAGTGCCAGCAAGGTCAATGCGGCCATCGGTTTACTGCGCATCATGGCTGCACCTCCAGTTGCTTGCGCAGGCGATTGACCCGCGACTGCAACTGTTCGAGCTGCTCGTCACTCTTCTGGTTCAGCACCTGCGCTTCGGCCAGGCGCGCATCCAGCTCGGCCTGTTCGGCACGCATGCGGGCGTCCCGGTAGTCCTCGGTCAGCATGTTGGTCTTGGCCCGAGCGAACTTGCCTTCGGCCAGCTTCAGCGCCTCGACCTGGTCGGTGGCACCGACCGCCTTGGCCTGTTCCAGCGCCTGCTCGGAAATACGCATCTGCTCATTGGGCGCCGGGTCGTTGGCGCAACCGGCCAGGCCGAGCACAGCCACGGCAAGGATCAGTGATTGGGTCTTCACGCACTCTTCCTACTGTTTGGGGGCGTCCGCCTGCAAATGTACCTGCGCTTTCCAGCGCTCGACATTACGCTGCAGCACGGCTTCGGACGCACCGGAGATCGGCAATTCTGTCAGTTTTTTCGCCAGTTGCCCACGCAGCCAGGCGTCATTGCAGGCTGAGTTGTGCGAGACGGCCAGATACAGGCCTGGTCGATCCACCGGCAGGCCGCGGGCGATCAGGTGGCTGTTCATGCCCAGGCTCTGCGTGATGGCCATGCCCGAGTAGCGCCCGGCCAGCACGTAATCGACCTGCCCCAGCACCAGCTTCTGGAAGGCCTGGGTCAGGTTCTGCGCCGGCTCCAGCTTTAGCTGCGCCTCGGCGAAGGCACTGAACGCCGGGGTCAGGCGGGCACGCTCCGACAGGCTGCCACGGTACTTGGCCAAGTCCGCCGGGCCGTCAAACACCAATTCCGCGTCATGGCGCGTCCACACCAGGTACTCATTGAGCTGCAAGGGTGGGTGAATGTAATCCAGCGCGGTCAGTTGCTCCACTTGCATCGGCGTGTCGAGCAGCAGGTCGATACGTCCGCTGCGCACTTCTTCCAGCGCCTGGTCGCGTCGGCCGGCATTCAGCACTTCCACCTGCACACCGAGCTCGCCGGCCACCTGCCTGAGCAAGTCGACATTGGCGCCGATCAGGTGCTTGGGGTCTTTCGGATCCTGCCATGAATAAGGGGGAGCATCCGGGCTACCGGTCGCCACCAGGCGCTCGCACTTGCCCGCCGCCATGACCAGCGGCGAGAACATTGCCACCGTGCACGCCAGCACCCTGCTCGCTTTGCGAAACGCCATCCATCACTCCTTGCCCGGCAAAAAAAAGCCCGGCCCTCAGTGCGAGGGCCGGGCTTCTTTATAAGTGAAGCAGGCGGATCAGACCAGCTTTTCCAGCTCCGGAACCGCTTCGAACAGGTCAGCGACCAGGCCGTAGTCAGCCACCTGGAAGATCGGCGCTTCTTCGTCCTTGTTGATCGCAACGATCACCTTGGAGTCTTTCATACCCGCCAAATGCTGGATCGCGCCGGAGATACCGACGGCGATGTACAGCTGTGGCGCAACGATCTTGCCGGTCTGGCCGACCTGCATGTCGTTGGGCACGAAGCCTGCGTCGACCGCAGCGCGCGAGGCACCGACGGCAGCGCCGAGCTTGTCGGCCAGGCTGTACAGGTGCTTGAAGTTGTCACCGTTACCCATGCCACGGCCGCCGGAAACGACGATCTTGGCAGCAGTCAACTCTGGGCGGTCGGACTTGGCCAGCTCTTCGCCAACGAAGGCAGAGATACCGGCGTTGTGCGCGGCAGCAACCGCTTCAACGGCAGCGGAACCACCCTCGGCGGCAACGGCGTCGAAACCGGTGGTACGCACGGTGATGACCTTGACCGCAGCGCTCGATTGCACGGTGGCAATGGCGTTACCGGCATAGATCGGGCGCTTGAAGGTGTCAGCCGATTCTACCGAGATGATCTCGGAGAGCTGGTCGACGTCCAGCAGCGCAGCAACGCGCGGCAGGATGTTCTTGCCGTTGGTGGTGGCCGGGGCCAGCACGTGGCTGTAACCGCTAGCCAGCTCGACGATCAGCGGCGCGACGTTTTCCGGCAGGACGTGGGCGTAGGCGGCGTTATCGGCCACCAGCACCTTGGCCACACCCGCGATCTTGGCAGCGGATTCAGCGACGCCACCGACGTTCTGGCCTGCGACCAGCACGTGCACATCACCACCGATCTTGGCGGCTGCGGCGACAGTGTTCAGGGTAGCCGGGGCAACGGCACCGTTTTCGTATTCAGCGACAACCAGGATAGTCATTTAGATTACCTTCGCTTCGTTCTTCAGCTTCTCGACCAGTTCGGCCACCGACTTGACCTTGATGCCCGCGCTGCGAGCAGCCGGTGCTTCGACTTTCAGGGTCTTGTTGGTGGAGGCGAGCGATACGCCCAGCGCGTCTGGAGTAAAGGTCTCCAGCGGCTTCTTCTTGGCCTTCATGATGTTCGGCAGCGACGCGTAGCGCGGCTCGTTCAGGCGCAGGTCGGTGGTGACGATCGCCGGCAGGTTCAGCGAAACGGTCTGCAGGCCGCCATCGATTTCACGGGTGACGTTCAGCTTGTCGCCAGCAACGATGACCTTGGAGGCGAAGGTGCCTTGGGCGTAGCCGGTCAGCGCGGCCAGCATCTGGCCGGTCTGGTTGTTGTCACTGTCGATGGCCTGCTTGCCGAGGATGACCAGCTGCGGCTGCTCTTTATCGACAACGGCTTTCAGCGCCTTGGCCACGGCCAGGGAATTCAGCTCATCGGCGGCTTCGACCAGGATGGCGCGATCAGCACCCAGCGCCAGTGCGGTACGCAGCTGTTCCTGGGCAGTGGCCGGACCGACGGAGACGACCACGATCTCGCTCGCAACGCCCTTCTCTTTCAGGCGCACGGCTTCTTCCACGGCGATTTCGCAGAAGGGGTTCATGGACATCTTGACGTTTGCAAGGTCGACGCCGGAGTTGTCCGCCTTGACGCGAACCTTGACGTTGTAGTCGACCACTCGTTTGACAGCTACAAGAACCTTCATGGATTCCTCGTTACTCTCCGGTGAATAGATAGTCGCCTGGGCTAAGCCCTGCGATGCGCGTGGGTACAAGGGCACCTCTAAAAACGTACCGGGAAGCGCAATCTTCACAGTGACCAAGCAGTCCTGTTCAGAAGCTTTAACGGCAAAACCCGCGAGTCATTTTCTGTCGTGGCGTGTAGACTCCACTACAAAATCGGGTCTGGCCCGAAAACCCTGCGCTACGCCTGGTTTTTAGGGGTGCACCTGCGCCCGACGGTCAGGCTACGGCGAACGTAAAACCGCTCGTATCTTGACCGTAACACCCAATCCGGTCAATACGGCAAATCGGTCACCCTTCAGCCGCGTTCCTGTGAGTTTACTGGCCTGCGGCAAATTCAAACAAACGTTTGTATTGGACCCGCCGAGTGGTGTAGATATAATGCGCGGCCAAGACAAAACGGTGTAGTCCATCCTTTGCGTAGCTACAGGTTCGCTCCCGTGACGATCCGCTGCACGCAAGCACCCCAATAAGACCAAGCAACAGCACGAGCCTTGATGAGTAGGAGAGAACCAGTGGAACGCGAATACATGGAATTCGACGTGGTCATCGTCGGCGCCGGCCCGGCGGGCCTGTCCGCCGCCTGCCGCCTGAAGCAGAAGGCCGCCGAAGCCGGTAGCGAGATCAGCGTCTGCGTGGTCGAAAAAGGCTCTGAAGTCGGCGCCCACATCCTCTCCGGCGCCGTGTTCGAACCGCGCGCCCTGAACGAACTGTTCCCCGACTGGAAAGAACTCGGCGCGCCGCTCAACACCGAGGTCAAGCGCGACGATATCTACGTGCTCAAGGATGCTGGCAGCTCGACCAAGGTCCCCGACCTGTTCGTGCCCAAGACCATGCACAACCACGGCAACTACATCATCTCCCTGGGCAACCTGTGCCGCTGGCTGGCCCAGCAGGCGGAAAACCTCGGCGTTGAAATCTACCCAGGCTTTGCCGCGCAAGAAGCGCTGTTCGACGAAAACGGTGTGGTGCGCGGCATCATCACCGGCGACCTGGGTGTCGACCGGGAAGGCAACCCGAAGGACGGCCTGTACACCCCGGGCATGGAACTGCGCGCCAAATACACCCTGTTCGCCGAAGGCTGCCGTGGCCACATCGGCAAGCAGCTGATCAAGCGCTTCAACCTCGACAGCGAGTCCGACGTCCAGCACTACGGCATCGGCCTCAAGGAAATCTGGGAAATCGACCCGTCCAAGCACGAGCAAGGCCTGGTGGTGCACACCGCCGGTTGGCCGCTGGACGTGATGAGCCCCGACAACACCGGCGGCTCGTTCCTCTACCACCTGGAAAACAACCAGGTAGTGGTTGGCCTGATCGTCGACCTGTCCTACGCCAACCCGTACCTGTCGCCGTTCGACGAGTTCCAGCGCCTCAAGCACCACCCGGTGATGAAGCAGTACCTCGAAGGCGGCAAGCGCATCAGCTACGGTGCCCGCGCCATCTGTAAGGGTGGACTGAACTCGCTGCCGAAGATGGTCTTCAACGGCGGCGCGCTGATCGGTTGCGACCTGGGCACCCTGAACTTCTCCAAGATCAAGGGCAGCCACACGGCAATGAAGTCCGGCATGCTCGCAGCCGACGCCGTGGCCGACGCACTGATCGCCGGTAGCGAGGGCGGCGATGCCCTGAACACCTACGTCGAAGCCTTCAAGGCCAGCTGGCTGCATGAAGAGCTGTTCGCCAGCCGCAACTTCGGCCCGGCCCTGCACAAGTTCGGCCCGCTGATCGGTGGTGCGTTCAACTACATCGACCAGAACTGGTTCGGCGGCAAGCTGCCGTTCACCCTGCACGACACCAAGCCGGACTACGCCTGCCTGAAGCTTGCCGCCGACTCGAAGAAGATCGACTACCCGAAACCGGACGGCAAGCTCAGCTTCGACAAGCTCAGCTCGGTATTCCTCTCCAGCACCAACCATGAAGAGGAACAACCCTGCCACCTGAAGCTGACCGACCCGAACGTGCCGATCGCCAGCAACCTGCCGCTGTACGACGAGCCGGCTCAGCGTTACTGCCCGGCAGGCGTTTATGAAGTGGTCACTCAGGAAGACGGCAACAAGCGCTTCCAGATCAACGCGCAGAACTGCGTGCACTGCAAGACCTGCGACATCAAGGATCCGGCCCAGAACATCACTTGGGTCACCCCTGAAGGCGCGGGCGGGCCGAACTACCCGAACATGTAAGCCCCTGCCCTTGCGGTAAAGAAAAGCCCCCTGGCCTCACGGCCCGGGGGCTTTTTCGTATGCTGGGATATCAGGCAGTCCTGACTTCCTCGAACAGTTCCGGATGTCGATCCAGCAGCTTGAACAGCTTGACCAGCGCCACGGGCGGCCGAGTTTTACCATTCTCGTAGCGGGAGAAGGCATTGACGCCGCCACCGAAGATTTCGCCGGCCTCACGCTGGTCGAGGTCGAACTTCTTGCGCACCGAGGTGATGAAGCCGGGATCGACTACCGCCGCGTTGACCTGTCGATTGAAGACCGACATCAGCTCGCTGATGCGTATGGCTTCATCATGGCTCAATACAGACTCACCACACACCGAGCAATAATCGCCTTTGACATCAGCAATTACAGTCGACTCACCTTTGTAGGTATACGGCATATCCTGCATGTCTGGCGCTAGCTCAGCTCCACCGCAAATTGGGCATCTCATGGTCACAACTCCTTGAACGACACGATGAGCATGTCATCTACAACGGACAGCTTCAGGTAAACGTAACCCACTGCCGTGATTGGGCGATATACATCCTGCCAGATGCGGTGATCGACGTGACTGGTCATGCTTTTGTAGAAATCACTGCGCTACAAACTCATGATGACTTCGAGCATGCCGAAGTAATCCATCCCAAGCGCTTGAGCGCCCCGTAAAGCGATACCTGTGGGGCTTACACGCCCCGCCGCAATCAATGCCCTTACCCGCTCCAGCGGACAATGCGGCGTTCTCTTTTCCATGAGAAATTAACCTTCTAGGTTAAATTTGGCTAATAGGTTATTCCAATAGCCTCCAACCTGAAGTCTGCCTCACCGCCCTCAGCCACTATCGGCTCATTTGTCACCACACATGATCGGCATCGGCTCCGCCGCGAACGCCAGCGGCTCGCGGCGCCCGTAGTAAAGTGCCGTCAGCAGCCCGACCGTGCCCATGATCAGACAGAACCCGACACACACCCACGGGCTCCAGGGCATCAGCGCGATCAACGCCAGCGGTGTGGTACTGGCCCACAGGGCATAAGCGATGTTGTAGGTGAAGGAAATCCCCGACACGCGGATCTCGGCCGGGAACAACCCGACCATCACCGACGGCACCACACCCACCACGCCGCAGCTCAACCCCGCCAGCGCATAAGCCAGCCACGTCATGCCCCACTCCCCGACCAGGCTCGCATACAGCGCACCGATGCCCAGCGGCAGCAGCAGGCTGTAGATCATCAAGGTGCGCCAGGCGCCCAGACGATCGACCAGCAGCCCCGCCAGCACACAGCCGATATTGAGGAAGACGATGCCCACACTGCTCAGGGCGAAGGTGTGCCCGGCACTCATGCCGAAGCGTTGCTGCATCACCGTCGGAGTGATGACGACCAGCACCACCACCGCCGAGGTCAGCACGCAGGTCAGCAGCGCCGCCGGGATCAACGCCGAACGATGCTCGCCCAGCACCCGCCGCAGTGGGTACTTCACCGGCTGTTCCTGACGCTCGCGCAAGGCCAGGAAAACCGGGGTTTCACTGAGCCAGCGGCGCAGCCATACACCGATCACGCCGAACACCCCACCGAGCAGGAACGGATAACGCCAGGCGTAGTCGAGAATCTCCTGCGCCGTGAACACTTGCGCCAGCACCGTCGCGGTCAGCGCACCGAGCAGGTAACCGAAGGTCAACCCCGCCTGCAGGAAACCCAGTGCATAGCCGCGCCGTCCAGGTGGCGCGTGCTCGGCGACGAAGGTCCAGGCGCTCGGCACCTCGCCGCCCACTGCGGCCCCCTGCAGGATGCGCAGCGCCAGCAGGATCAACGGCGCGGCATAGCCGATGTCGGCATAGGTCGGCATCACCCCGATCAGCAGGCACGGCAGGGCCATCATCAGGATACTCAGGCTGAACACCCGCTTGCGCCCCAGGTGGTCGGCGAAGTGGGCCATCAGGATGCCGCCCAGCGGCCGCGCCAGATAGCCGGTGACGAAGATGCCGAAACTCTGCAGCAGGCGCAGCCACTCAGGCATTTCTGGCGGGAAGAACAACTGGCTGAGGGTCAGGGCAAAGAACACGAAGATGATGAAATCGTAGATTTCCAACGCGCCGCCCAGTGCCGCCAGGCCCAGGGTCCGATGGTCGCCGCGGCTGAACCGGGGCGGGCGAGCGGTATCGATGGCAGTCATGGCAGGAGTCCGCAGATCGGCAAAGGGCAAGAGGATAGCAAATCCCCGCCCGGCCCTGCCCTCCCCGGTTAGCGGTTGAACACCGTGTGCGCGAAGTTCCTGCGTGGCGGGGCCTGCTTGCCACCCGCGCGCATCCCTGGCGGCAGCTCCAGTTTGCCGATGACCACCGGTGCATCGATGATCGCCATGAATGAGAGCAGCGCGTCGTTATCCGGCACCTGAGGCAAGCTGACGTTCACCGCCTGCCGCTCGGCCTGGGGCACCGCAGGCACTTTCAGATGTTGGGAGTGGTACAGCAGAGCATGCTGAATTTGCGCGCTGACCCGACAGAAGCGCGCCAGGTCGACGCCGGCGTGGCTGCCCAGTTCGTAGTTGCCAAGCAGCAGATTGAACGGCTCCAGTGCGCAATGCACCAGGCGCTGCAATTCGTCGAAGCTTTCCACCGGGGCGATCCGGTAATAGCCCAGGCCATTGAGCAATTTCTCCAGCTGCAGGCGCTGGCACGGATGCTCGTCGGCAATCAGGATGCGCAGGGTCTTGTTGGTCATTATCGGACCTGGGCAGTCGGGTGAATTGGGACACGCTCCCTGACCAAACTACGCCAGTGACAGGCGACCGCCAGGAAATTCCTGGAGGGGTCAATTTAGATAGTTGTCGGGAAACAGTGAGAAATCAAGTTGCCAGCACATAGAATTTTCACCGGCTTACGACGACTTTTTCAGGATTCCCATTGGCGCATGCGCACCCGGCAGTGCTTCATGGCATTGACGATGTGCTTTTCCACCAGGCTGCGGGAGATGCCCAGGCGCTCGGCGATCTGCTGATGCGACAGGCCCTCCAGCTTGCGCAACAGGAAGCTGTCGCGGCAGGGCTTGCTCAATTCGTCCAGGGCTTTGCGCATCAGCGCCAGGCGTTGGTCGAGCTGCAGGTTCAGGGTAGGCGCCGCCGTGTGCCAGCGCTCGTCCTCGTCCAGCACCTCCAGCGGCTCGGACTGGCGCAGCAGGTGGCGCCGATGACGGTCGATCACCAGATTCAGCGCGGTGCGGTAAAGGAAAGCGCGGGGGTGCTCGATCGGCTGCGTGTCGGTACGTTCCAGCACCCGCAGGTAGGCATCGTGTGCAATGTCCTCGGCCGCCTGGCGATTGCCCAGGCGGGCAGAAAGGAAGCTCACCAATTCACGATAGTAGTGTTCCACGACGGCACCTGGGGTCGTCCTGACAGGCCGGGACAGGGTCTGAGTGATATCAGCGTGGGATATTACAAATTATAATTATTCTCAGCAACACTCCGCTGGGCCCCGATCTAAATCCGCCGCGCCTGCCTTCGTCTTACTGGCACCTCCCTGCGCGCCCCGCTCTGGCCGCGTGTGGCCCACCCTTGGCTGGAAGTCCGCATGAGACGCTTACCCAACACCCGCCGCCGCATGATCCTAGGCAGCCTTGGCCTGTTCGCCCTGGGCAGCCTGCTGGCCTGGAAAGCGCTGCCCTTCGGCGCCCTGCCGGTCAGCACCGTTGCCGTCGCCCGTGGCGACATCGAAAGCAGTGTCACCGCCCTCGGCACCCTGCAGCCGCGCCGCTATGTCGATGTGGGTGCCCAGGCCTCCGGGCAGATCCGCACCTTGCACGTGGAAGCCGGCGATGAAGTTCGCAAAGGGCAGCTGCTGGTGGAGATCGACCCGTCGACCCAGCAGGCCAGGCTCGACGCCGGGCGTTTCTCGATCGACAACCTCAAGGCCCAGCTGGCCGAGCAACAGGCCCAGTACCTGCTGGCCCAGCAACAGAACCGACGCCAGCGCGAACTCGCCGCCGCGGGCGCCACGCGCGCAGAAGACCTGCAGGCCGCCGACGCCCAGCTCAAGGTGACCCAGGCCCGCATCGACATGTACCAGGCGCAGATCCGCCAGGCCCAGGCCAACCTGCGCAGCGACGAAGCCGAGCTTGGCTATACCCGCATCTACGCGCCCATGGACGGCACCGTGGTGGCCGTGGATGCCCGCGAAGGCCAGACCCTCAACGCCCAGCAGCAGACGCCACTGATCCTGCGCATCGCCAGACTGTCGCCCATGACCGTCTGGGCCCAGGTCTCCGAAGCCGACATCGGCAAGGTCAAGCCGGGCATGACCGCCTATTTCACCACCCTGTCCGGCGGCAAGCGCCGCTGGCACAGCACGGTGCGCCAGATTCTGCCGATCCCGCCCAAACCCCTGGCACACGCAAGCCAGGGCGGCGGCAGCCCGATCAGCGCCGGTTCCGGCGTCAGCCAGGTGGTGCAGTACACCGTGCTGCTGGACGTCGACAACCCCGATGGGGCGCTGATGGCCGACATGACCACCCAGGTGTTTTTCGTCGCAGGCCACGCCAGCCAGGTGCTGACCGCACCGCTGGCCGCCCTGGACGAGGGGGCCGGCGAAGGCCTGCGCCTGGCTCAAGTACTGGGCAAGGATGGCAAGGTCGAACAGCGCCAGGTGCGCATCGGCCTCAGCGACCGCCTGCGCGTACAGGTCCTCGACGGCCTCGACGAAGGCGAGCGCCTGGTCATCGGCGCGCCAGCTGCCAGCGGAGGTTGAATGTCCATTCCCCTGATCGAGCTGCGGGACATCCGCAAATCCTATGGCGGCCACGACACACCCAAGGTCGAGGTGCTGCGCGGCATCAGCCTGAGCATCCAGCCGGGCGAGTTCATCGCCATCGTCGGCGCCTCGGGTTCGGGCAAGTCGACCCTGATGAACATCCTCGGCTGCCTCGACCGCCCCACCTCCGGCAGCTACCTGTTCGCCGGCAAGGACGTTGCCCAGCTCGACGGTGACCAACTGGCCTGGCTGCGCCGCGAGGCCTTCGGCTTCGTGTTCCAGGGCTATCACTTGATCCCCTCCGGCTCCGCCCAGGAAAACGTCGAGATGCCCGCGATCTATGCCGGCACCCCGGCCGCCGAACGCCATGCCCGCGCCGCCGCCCTGCTCACGCGCCTGGGCCTGGCCAGCCGCCTGGGCAACCGCCCGCATCAGTTGTCCGGCGGCCAGCAGCAGCGCGTGTCGATTGCCCGGGCCTTGATGAACGGCGGCCACATCATTCTCGCCGACGAGCCGACCGGCGCCCTCGACAGCCACAGCGGCCGTGAAGTCATGGCCCTGCTCGACGAGCTGGCCAGCCAGGGCCATGTGATCATCCTGATTACCCATGACCGTGCAGTAGCGGCACGCGCCCGGCGGGTGGTGGAAATCCGCGACGGCCTGATGATCAGCGACTCCGCCGCCGACCAGGCGCCCGAGGCCCAGAATCAGAGCCTGCAGGCCGACGAGCTGCGCCAGCGCCTGGACCGTGGCGCCACCCAGCACGGTGCCTGGCAAGGCGAACTGCTCGAAGCCCTGCAGGCCGCCTGGCGGGTGATGTGGATCAACCGCTTCCGCACTGCGCTGACCCTGCTCGGGATCGTCATCGGCGTGGCCTCGGTGGTGGTCATGCTGGCCGTGGGCGAAGGCAGCAAACGCCAGGTGATGGCACAGATGGCCGCGTTCGGCTCCAACATCCTCTACCTCAACGGCCGCGAGCCGACCCTGCGCGATCCGGGCGGGATCGTCACCCTCGATGACGTTGCGGCCATCGCCGAGCTGCCCCAGGTGCAACGCGTGATGCCGGTGATCGGCAGCGACATGATGGTGCGCCACGGCAACAACAACCAGAAGTTCTATGTCGGCGGCAACAACGTCGAGTTCCCGCACATCCTCAACTGGCCCGTGGTCGAAGGCAGCTTCTTCAGCGAGGCCGACGCGCTCAGTGGCGCCGCCGTGGCGGTCATCGGCCAGAAGGTCAGCGACAAGCTGCTCGGCCCCGGCAGCAACGCGCTGGGCGAGTTCCTGCTGATCGGCAACGTGCCGTTCCAGGTGGTCGGCGTGCTCGCCGGCAAGGGCGCCAGCTCCGGCGACCAGAAGAGCGACGAGCGCATCGTCGTGCCCTACTCCGCCGCCGCCACGCGCTTGTTCGGCAGCCATGACCCGGAATACGTGATCATCGCCGCCGCCGACTCGACCCGCGTCGCCGACAGCGAAGCGGCGATCGAACGGCTGATGCGCAAGCGCCACCAGGGCAAGGCCGACTTCGAGCTGACCAACGACGCAGCGCTGATCCAGGCCGAGGCGCGCACCCAGAACAGCCTGTCGCTGATGCTCGGGGCGATTGCCGCCATCTCGCTGCTGGTCGGCGGTATCGGGGTGATGAACATCATGCTCATGACCGTGCGCGAACGTACCCGCGAAATCGGCATTCGCATGGCCACCGGCGCGCGCCAGCGCGACATCCAGCGCCAGTTCATCAGCGAAGCGGTGATGCTGTCGATGGTCGGTGGGGTCACCGGCATCGTCCTGGCCCTGGCGATCGGCGCTGCGCTGGCCCTGGCGCAGGTGGCCGTGGCCTTCGCCCTGCCCGCCATCCTCGGCGCGTTCACCTGCGCCGTCGTCACCGGCATCGTGTTCGGCTTCATGCCGGCCCGCAAAGCCTCCCGACTCGACCCGGTCAAGGCCCTTACCAGCGAATAACCCATGACATTGCCAAGCCGCATCAGCCTGTTGACCCTGTGCCTGGGCCTTGCCGCCTGCAGCACGCCGCCCCCGCCCGCCAGTGGCATCGCGCCGCCGCCACGCTGGCAGGGTGATACCGCCTCCTCCACGCTCGACCTGCCGTCGGCTGGGTGGTGGCAGGCCTTCGCCAGCCCCGAGCTGGACCAGTTGATCGAACGTGCCCTGCGCAATGCCCACGACCTGGCCGCGGCCACGGCGCGGGTTCGCCAGGCCCAGGCCCGCGCCGTGATCGCCGGCGCCCCGCTGCTGCCCGAAGTGCAGGTGGGCGGTGACGGCAGCCGCCAGCGCCTGCTGCACGGCGAAGGCTCCGACCAGCTGGACGTCAGCCGCAGCGAGCCGACCTATACCGCGTTCGGCACCCAGCTCAGTGCCCGCTACGAGCTGGACTTCTGGGGTGGCCTGCGCGCAGCCCGGGCCAGCGCCCTGCACGGCCTCGATGCCAGCCGCTTCGACCGCCAGACGGTGGAACTGACCCTGGTCGCCGCCGTGGCCGACAGCTACTTGCAAGGCCTGGCCCTGGCGGAACAACGGCGTATCGCCCAGCTCAACCTGAGCAATGCCCAAGGCGTGTTGCACCTGGTCGAAACCCGTGAGCGCGCAGGCTCCGCCACGCGCCTGGAGCTTGCCCAGCAACGCAGCCTGGTGGCCGCCCAGCAGCGCCAGCTGCCGCTGCTCGAACAACAGCTGCAAGACAGCCGCGTAACCCTGGCCACCTTGCTCGGCGACCCGGTCCAGACGCTGCCCGCCAGCCGCCAATCGATCACCCGCGTGCTGTGGCCTGCCATTGGCAGCGGCGTGCCCAGCGAACTGCTGACCCGGCGCCCGGACATTGCCGCCGCCGAAGCCCGCCTGGCCGCCGCCAGCGCCAACGTGCAAGTGGCCAGGGCGGCGATGCTGCCGAAACTGACCCTCGGCGCCAACCTGGGCACCGGCGCGAATACCTTCGCCGAGGTTTTCGACAGTTCCTACTACACGCTGACCGCAGGCCTGGTCGCGCCGGTGTTCAACAACGGACGGCTGCGCGCTTCGAAGCAACTGGCCGAAGCCGAGCAGGACGAGTTGCTGGAGAGCTACCGCAGCAGCATCCTGGCGGGCTTCGCCGATGTCGAAAAGGCCCTCAACGCCATCCACGGCGTGGACCGCCAACGGCAATGGCAGGATGAGGAGGTGTTGCAGGCGCGTCAGGCGTTCGATCTGGCGCAGCAGCGCTATGGCGCTGGCGCCGAGACCCTGTTGAGCGTGCTCGAAACCCAGCGCACCCTGTACCTGGCCCAGGACCAGCAGGCGCAGCTGCGCCTGGCCCGGTTGCAAGGCAGCGTGGCGTTATACAAGGCGCTGGGAGGTGGTTGGCGGGTCGGGCAGTGAAGGGGGTTGTCACAACATCTTTAGTGTTGATGAGATCGAGCGCCGCCCGCGCGGCGCATCGCGGATAAATCCGCGATGCGCCGCGCGGGCGGCGCTCGATCTACCAGGCGCCACATTCGTCCCGCCAAACACTCAAATCCCCCGCTGCACCACCTTCAGATTGCGTGCATACCACGGCCGCTGGGGCACTTTCGGCTTCAACTTTGCAAACAAATCGTCATCACCAAAAACAATACGCAACGCCAACTTCATCGTTTCCGGATCCATCTCCACACTGCGCCCCGGCCGCAGCCCTGGCACCGTCGAGCAGCCATGGGTATCCGGCCCCAGCCACGGGTCGGCCACCTCGACCCAGGGCCCCTGCGCGAACCACGGCACGCCGTTGACTTCGGTGCGCTGCACCTGGCCTGGGTGCATGCGCTCGTGGGCCCGAAACCAGTCCTCGATTCGGTCATCGATCCACCCGTGAAAATGCCAGAACACCGGGTTCACATGGGACGAGAACGGGTCGCCGAGAAAATCGTTCTGCGCCTCGAACCAGCGCGCGGCAAAGTCTTCCGGTGCACGTGCGAACGGCACCGGCATGCCATTGGACGGGTCACGCGGCACCGAGGCCCAGCGCATGTGCAGCCAGTCGTGCAGGCCCAGTTCCATTTCCGAGCCGAACTGCCCAAGCGTGAGCGTGCTCAGGTAGTGCGGGTCGCTGTAGCGCGACTCCCAGACCTGGAAGTTGCCGTGGTAGGTGTCAGGCGTCTTGATGTCGCGCACCCACTGGGTGTACTGCGCATCGCTCGGCGCCAGCCAGGTGGGCGGCAAGGCATTGCCATCCTGGTTGTCGAAATAGCGCACGAAACCGGCCCGGTCGCGTTCCAGCTCCGGCTGCGGCAGCGGAAAGCGCGGCCACGCCGGCAGGTCCTGCACGGCACGGGCGGCGCGCAGCATGTGCCGGTGCATGAAGAAGAAGTCGATACCCGAACCGTTGCGATCCTTGTGCCGGCCGCGTGCATCACGCTCCAGGTCACGCGGTCCTGGCTGCCAGCCCAGGCCCCGCAGTGCCGCCTGCTTGTCCTTGTCCAGCTTGTGCCACTTGTCGCGCGAGGCATGCCACAGCTGGTGGAACAAGCGGTGCTCCGGCGCGACCAACATGGCCAGCAAGGCCGGTGACAACGGAGTGCGCTCGCGGGGCTCGGGGAAGGTGCGCTTGACCGCCAGAAACTGGTTGTCCTGCACGGGCAGGGTCAGGGCCCGATCGAGCCGGGCGATGCGCCCACTGAGGCTGGCCGGCCCGGCATTGCCGAGCCCGCCCCAGACTTCGTCGAGCACCACCAGGCATTCGTAGTGCGCCTGCGAGTCGCCTGACTGGGTGGAAAACAGCCGCCAGCGCAACGTCCCCGGTTTTTCCGCCAACAGGTCGCCCAGCACCCGATAGCGCGGCTCTCGCTCACCACGCAGGCGCTCGGGCGTGTCCAGGAAGCCGCGCAAGCCACGGCCACTCGGGGCGACGTCGAGCAACAGCTCCAGTTCGCCCTTGGGCAATCCGTGCACGCCGGCATCCTCGCCATGCGAGGTCCAGCGCCAGATGCCACGCAGGGTATCGCCCAACTGCTGCAGCGTTGCATCGGCCAGTTCGACCACCGCCTCGCCCGGGGTTTCCGGGAACTGCTCGTCGAACTGCTGGCGCTGCACATGCCGCGCATACAGCGCACCGGGTACTACCACCCCCGTCAATGCCACACCGGCGATGAACCCGCGTCGTGAAATCGTCATTGCCACTACCTGAGCATTCGTTGCGGCCATGGAGCACGGCCTGTCCAAGGCTAGAACGTTGCTCACGGGTTGAAATTTAGCGCCCCGGCCCGCTGCAGCGGCGGCGATAAATTTGCCCCGCCGTCGTTCGTCCAACCTGATACCCAAGCCCTGGCCGCGCCACAGCCGCTGCAGCGCAAGGCCCACCCGATCAACGCGCAACGAGATGGCAATGACCAAGACCCGCTCCCGCAAAGCCCTGTACATCGGCCTACCCCTGGCCCTGACGGTCGCCCTGGGGAGTGCCGCCGGCTACTTCTACTGGCGGCACCTGCACGCAGGCTACCCGCTGAAGATCGTCCAGCAGGCCGACGCGCTGCACGATCACATGCTCTCGTTCGACAGCCACCTCACCGTGCCGCTGGCGCTGGGCAGCGCCGGCCATGAAGCGGACAAGGACGGCCCCGGCCAGTTCGACCTGGTCAAGGCCAACCGCGGTCGCCTCTCGGGCGCGGCGCTGACGGTGTTCGGCTGGCCGGAAATCTGGAACGGCCCGAACGCCCCACACCGCCCAACGCCGGGCTTCGTGGACGCCGCCCGACAAGAGCAGGAGGCGCGTTACAAGATCATCACCGGCATGGTCCGCGACTTCCCCAACCAGGTCGGCATCGCCTACACACCCGACGACTTCCGGCGCCTCAACGGCGAAGGCAAGTTCGCCATCTTCATCAGCATGCTCAACGCCTACCCGCTGGGCCACGACCTGTCGCAGCTCGACCTGTGGGCCGCGCGCGGCATGCGCATGTTCGGCTTCAGCTATGTGGGTAACAACGACTGGGCCGATTCCTCGCGGCCGCTGCCGTTCTTCAACGACAGCGCCGATGCCCTCGGCGGCCTGTCACCGATAGGCGAACAGGCCGTGAAGCGTTTGAACGACCTGGGCGTGATCATCGACGTCTCGCAGATGTCCACCCTGGCGCTGGAAGACGTCGCCCGCCTGTCGCGCGCGCCGCTGGTCGCCTCGCACTCGGCGCCACGGGCATTGGTGGACATCCCGCGCAACCTCTCGGACAAGGAAATGCAGCTGATCAAGGACAGCGGCGGGGTGATCCAGGTGGTCGGCTTCGGCCAGTACCTCAAGCCCCTGACCCAGCCCGTGGTGAACAAGCTCGACGCCCTGCGCGCGCGCTTCGACCTGCAGCCCCTGCAGGGTCTGGCCAATGCCCTGATGCCGGGCGATGCGGTGATTGCCATCTGGCCGGAAGCGCGCTTCGGCGAGTACGCCAGCGCCCTCTACAGCATCCTCGACGAAGAGCCCAAGGCCACCCTCAAGCAGTATGTCGACGCCATCGACTACACGGTCAAGAAGGTCGGCATCGACCACGTCGGCATCGCCTCGGACTTCAACGACGGCGGCGGCCTGGACGGCTGGAAGGACGTCAGCGAAATCCGCAACGTCACCGCCGAGCTGCTCACCCGTGGCTACAGCGAAGCCGACATCGCCAAGCTCTGGGCCGGCAACTTCCTGCGCGCCTGGGCCCAGGTGCAAAAAGCCGCCCTCCCCGTCGCCACCCGTTGAAGCGAGCCCGTCCCACCATGAGCAACCGCCGCACCTTTCTCAAGCAGGCCGGCCTGCTGGCCGCCAGCCTGCCCCTGCTGCCCGAGGCCCTGGCCAGCACCGACACGCCGCTCACGGGCGCGGACAAATGGCGCAACCTGCGCACGCTGTTCCCGCTCGACCCGCAGATCGCGCATTTCGCCAACTTCCTGGTCACCGCCCACCCGCGCCCGGTGCAGGCGGCCATCGACCGCCACCGCGCCGACCTCGACCGCAACCCCGCCGCCCTGATGGACTGGGAAAGTCAGTACGAATGGAAACGCGAAGACGAAGTGCGCGAATGGGCCGGCCGCTACCTGCAAGTGCAGCCACGCCAGATCGCCCTGACCGGCAGCACCACCGAAGGCCTGGCGATGATCTATGGCGGCCTCAAGGTAGGCGCCGACCAGGAGATCCTGGTCACCGAGCATGAGCACTACTCCGCCCACAAGGCACTGGCCTTCCGCACCCAGCGCCAAGGCACCAAGGTGCGCAAGATCCGCCTGTTCGACGACCCGTGGACGGTTTCCACCGACCAGGTGCTGAGCACCCTGGACAAGGCCATCGGCCCGCAGACCCGCGTACTGGGCATGACCTGGGTGCACTCGGGCAGTGGCGTCAAGCTGCCGGTGGGCGAGATCGGCGCGCTGGTGCGCCAGCACAACCGCAACCGCAGCGAAGCCGAGCGCCTCCTCTACGTGGTCGATGGCGTGCACGGTTTCGGCGTGGAGAACGCGCGCTTCGCCGACTTCAACTGCGACTACTTCATCGCCGGCACCCACAAGTGGATGTTCGGCCCGCGCGGCACCGGCATCATCTGCGCCGCCTCCACCGGCATGGAGCACCTCACGCCGACCTTCGCCACCTTCTCCCGCGACGAAGACTTCGCCACCATCATGACCCCTGGCGGCTACCACGCCTTCGAGCACCGCTGGGCAGCCGGCGAAGCCTTCAAGCTGCACCTGGCGCTGGGCAAGGCCGAGGTGCAGCAACGCATCCACCAGCTCAACAGCCTGCTCAAGGAGCGGCTCGCCGAGCACCGCCAGATCCAGCTGGTGACCCCGCGCAGCGAGCGCTACTCGGCGGGCTTCACCTTCTTCCGTATCAAGGACCGCGACGCCGACGCCATCGCCGCCCACCTCACCGCCAACAAGGTGATGTGCGACGCCGTGTACCGCGACGTCGGCCCGGTGATCCGCCTGGCCCCCAGCCTGCTCAACGACGAGCAGCAGATCGATCGGGCCATGGCCCTGATCACTCGAAACCTGTGAACAAGGCATGCCCATGACCGCTTCCCTGTACCGCCTGACCCTGGCCGCCCTGCTGGCCACCTGCAGCCTGCCGGCCCTGGCCGCGCCCGGCGCCGACACTCCCGGCACGGTGTTCCGTGACTGCGACACGCTCTGCCCGGAAATGGTGGTGCTGCCCGCCGGCACCTACACCATGGGCACCCCGGCCGACGAAACGGGCCGCCAGGACGACGAAGGCCCGCAGCACCCGGTCACCTTCTCCAAGCCCTTCGCCATCAGCCGCTTCCAGGTCACCGCCGGCGAATGGGATGCCTACCTCAAGGCCACCGGCACGCGCATCGAAGATGGCGACGACCGCCCCGGCCGCCGCTGCACCGCCAGCAAGCCCAGCTACAAGCAAGGCCCTCGGCAACCGGCGGTGTGCATGAGCTACCACGATGTCCAGGACTACGTGGCCTGGCTGTCGAAGAAGACCGGCAAGCACTACCGCATGGTCAGCGAAGCCGAGCGCGAGTACGCCGCCCGTGGCGGCAGCACGGGCATGTTCCCCTTCCCCGTCGATCCGGACACCACCCTGGAAATCAGCCGGCACGCCAACGTCTACGGCCCCAAGGACGGCTTCAGCTTCAGCTCGCCGGTGGGCAGCTACACGGCCAATGCCTTCGGCGTGTACGACATGCACGGCAACGTCTACGAATGGGTCGCCGACTGCTACCACGACAGCTACCAGGGCGCGCCTGCCGACGGCAGCGCCTGGGGCCAGGCCAGTCGTGCCGGCGACAGCTGCAAGGTGGTGAGCATCCGCGGCAACGACTGGGGCGAGGCGCCGGTGTTCTCCCGCTCGGGCAACCGCAACACCAACACCCCGGGCCGCCTGGGCGACTGGCTGGGCTTCCGGGTGGTCCGCGAGCTGTAGGGCTAGCCCTTAAATTGCCTTTCGGGCCACTCGTCCTATCGGTGTACTCACGCCTCTGATCCAGGAATCCAACATGACCTCCAAACCCCGCGGGGCCCTGAGCGAGCTGTTCACCCTGCTCAAACCCTTCTGGCCGATCGTCACCCTGTCGATTGTCATGGGCATGGTCGGTGGCCTCAGCGTCACCGCGCTGCTGGCCACCATCAACAGCGGCCTGCACGCCGACGGTGGCCTGAGCAACAGCGTGGTGCTGGGCTTTGCCGGGCTGTGCGCGCTGGCCCTGGCCAGCGCGATCTGCTCGGACATCGGCACCAACTATGTCGGCCAGCACATCATCGCCAAGCTGCGCAAAGCCCTGGGCGAGAAAGTGCTGTCGGCGCCCATCGAGCAGATCGAACGCTTTCGCAGCCACCGCCTGATCCCGGTGCTGACCCACGACGTCGACACCATCAGCGACTTCGCCTTCGCCTTCGCGCCCCTGGCCATCTCGCTGACCGTGACCCTCGGCTGCCTGGGCTACCTGGCCACGCTGTCGCTGCCGATGTTCCTGATGATGCTGCTGGCGATCGGGATCGGCAGCGTCATCCAGTTCATTGCCCGCGGCCGTGGCATCAAGGGCTTCATGGCCGCGCGCGATGCCGAAGACCGCCTGCAGAAGCACTACCATGCCGTGGCCGAAGGCGCCAAGGAACTGCGCATCCACCGCCCACGTCGCCAGCGCATGTTCCGCCAGGGCATCCAGGACACCGCCGACGAGATCTGCGCCACCCAGGTGCGCTCGATCAACACCTTCGTGATCGCCAAGAGTTTCGGCTCGATGCTGTTCTTCGTGGTCATCGGCCTGGGCCTGACCCTGCAGTTCCTCTGGCCGAGCGCCGACCCCAAGGCGATCAGCGGTTTCGTCCTGGTGCTGCTGTACATGAAAGGCCCGCTAGAGCACCTGATCGGCACCCTGCCGGTGGTCAGCCGCGCGCAGATCGCCTTTCGCCGCATCGCCGAGCTGTCCGAGCAGTTCTCCTCGCCCGAGCCGCACCTGCTGCTGGAAGACCACGGCAGCAAGCCGGTGGCGGTCGACAGCCTGGAGCTGCGTGAGGTGAGCTACGCCTACCAGCCAAGCCCCGGCGCCCAGCCGTTCCAGGTAGGGCCGGTGAACCTGCGCATCGCCCAAGGGGATATCGTCTTCGTGGTCGGTGAGAACGGCTGCGGCAAGACCACCCTGATCAAGCTGTTGCTCGGTCTGTACCCACCGCAGCACGGGCAGATCCTGCTCAATGGCCAGGCCATCGACGCCGCCGTGCGCGACGACTACCGCCAGCTGTTCACCACGGTGTTCGCCGACTACTACCTGTTCGATGACGTGGTGCAGGGCGACACGCACATCCCGGAGGATGCCAACCGCTACCTCGAACGCCTGGAGATCGCCCACAAGGTCAAGGTGCAGGACGGCGCCTTCAGCACCACCGACCTGTCCACCGGCCAGCGCAAGCGCCTGGCGCTGATCAACGCCTGGCTGGAAGAGCGCCCGGTGCTGGTGTTCGACGAATGGGCCGCCGACCAGGACCCGACCTTCCGGCGCATCTTCTACACCGAGCTGTTGCCCGACCTCAAGCGCCTGGGCAAGACCATCATCGTCATCTCCCACGACGACCGTTACTTCGACGTCGCCGACCAGTTGGTACGCCTGCAGGCTGGCAAAGTGCTGGTCGAAGCCGCTCCCGCCCTCGCCTGATACCCACCTGGCGCGCCCCTGTGCGCGCCAGGTGCGGCTGTTGCACCGCCCGCCTAAATCACCCCCGTGCCCTTTCGTCTCTCTCAGTACGCTTAATTCTCCAGTGATGGCGAGACCGAGATGACATCCCACGATCAATCCACCGATGACGCGCTGCTGGCCCTGCTCTGCGAGCTCGACGAGCCCACCGCCACCCCCGCCGGCATCGTTGCCCAGGGCGAAGGCGACGCCCCACTGTCCTTCGCCCAGGAGCAGCTGTGGCTGCTCGCCCAGCTCGACCCCGACGCCGCCACCTACAACCAGCCGCGTGCCTTCCTGCTGCACGGCGCGTTGCGCGCCGCCGACCTGCAGCAGGCGCTGGACCGGGTCATCGATCGGCATGACATCCTGCGTTCGCGCATCACCGAAGTGCAGGGCCAGCCCCGCCTGCTGATCGAGCACGAGGCGCGCCTGAACCTGCGCAGCGTCGACTTGCGCGGCCAGCCGCAAAACGTGCTGCAAGCCGCCCTGGATGCAGACGCCACCACCCCGTTCGATCTCGCCCAGGCACCGCTGCTGCGCGCCTGCCTGTACCAACTGGACAGCCACCGCCACGTACTGACGCTGACCAGCCACCACAGCATCAGCGACGCCTGGTCCAACCCGCTGCTGCTGCGCGACCTGGCGCAGGCCTACGCCAGCGGGCAAAGCCTGCCGCGCCCGGCCGTGCAGTACCACGACTACGCCCATTGGCAGCGCGGCGCTTACCTGACCAGCCCGGCGCAGGCCCAGGCAGCGGCTTACTGGCGCGAGTATCTGCAAGGCGGCATTACCCTGCTCGAAATGCCCACCGACCACCCGCGCGACAGCCGCCCGCCCGTGGCCGCCGGGGCCTGTGAATTGACCGTCGAGCCGGCCCTGTTCGAGCAGCTGCAGGCCGCCTGCCGCACCCATGGCCTGACCCCGTTCATGGTGCTGCTGGCCGCCTGGCAAGTGGTGCTCGGCCGCCACAGCGGCCAAAGCGACTTCATCCTCGGCGTGCCCAACGCCGGGCGCAACCAGGCCCAGGTCCAGGACCTGATCGGCTACTTCGTCAACAGCCAGATCCACCGCGCCCGCCTCGACCCACGACAGACCGTCGCCGGCCTGCTCGATCAGGTTCGTCGCCATGCCCTGGCCTGCCTGGAGCACGCCGACCATCCGCTGGAGCAGGTGCTTGGCGAGCAGCGCCAGGGCGCCAGCGGCGCGCTGTTCCACTGCCTGTTCAACTGGACCAGCGACAACGCCGAGCAGGCCGCACCTGGCTTCGCCGGCCTGCGCATCGAGCCGCTGCCCAGCGCGCCCGCCAACGCCAAGTTCGACCTCAGCCTCAACGTCCAGGCTGGGCGCGAGCAATTGCGCATCACCCTGGAGTACGACGCCGCACTGTTCGAAGCCACCAGCGCCCAACGCCTGGGCCAGGACTGGCTGGCGCTGCTGCAGGCCATGCTCGACCACCCACACTGCGCGCTCGGCGAACTGCAACTGCGATCCACCGCCCAGTGCCAGCAGCTGCAGGCGCGCTGGAACGCCACCGCCCACGCCTACCCCGCCGCGCCGTCGATCCACGCCCTGGTCGAGGCCCAGGCACGCAGCACCCCCGACGCCACCGCGCTGCTGCTCGGCGAAGCCACGCTGACCTACGCCCAGCTCAACCGCCAGGCAAATCAGTTGGCCCATAGCCTGATCGCCCAGGGCGTGCGCCAGGACACCCCGGTCGGCATCGCCGCCGAGCGCAGCCTGGAGCTGGTGGTCGGCCTGCTGGCGATTCTCAAGGCCGGCGGCGCCTATGTGCCGCTGGACCCTGAATACCCTGCCGAACGCCTGAGCTACATGTTCGAGGACAGCGGCATCGGCCTGCTGCTAACCCAGTCGCACCTGCTTGAACGCCTGCCGCTGCCGGCGGGCCTGGCGGTGCACCTGCTCGACCAGGCACCGGCCGCGCAGCCCGAGCACGACCCGCAACTGCCGAGTACGCCCGAGCAGTTGGCCTACGTCATCTACACCTCCGGCTCCACCGGCCGCCCCAAGGGCGCCGGCAACAGCCACCAGGCCCTAGCCAACCGCCTGCAGTGGATGCAGGCAACCTACGGCCTGGACGCCAGCGACACGGTGCTGCAGAAGACTCCGTTCAGCTTCGATGTATCGGTGTGGGAGTTCTTCTGGCCGCTGATGACCGGCGCCCGCCTGGCCATCGCCGCGCCCGGCGACCACCGCGACCCGGCGCGCCTGGTGCAGCTGATCGAACGGCACCAGGTCACCACCCTGCACTTCGTGCCCTCGATGCTGCAGGCGTTCCTGCTCGACGACCAGCTGGCTCGCTGCAGCAGCCTGCAGCGCATCGTCTGCAGCGGCGAAGCCCTGCCGGTGGACGCCCAGCAGCAGGTATTCGAGCGCCTGCCACAGGCGCGACTGTACAACCTCTATGGCCCCACCGAGGCGGCCATCGACGTCACCCACTGGACCTGCCGCGACGAAGGCAAAACCCACGTGCCGATTGGTACGCCCATCGCCAACCTGGCCTGCTGGGTCCTCGATGCCGGCCTGCAGCCGCAAGCGGCCGGGGTGATCGGTGAGCTGTACCTCAGCGGCGTGGGCCTGGCCCGCGGCTACCACCAGCGCCCGGCGCTGACCGCCGAACGCTTCGTCGCCTGCCCGTTCCAGCCCGGTGCGCGCATGTACCGCACCGGCGACCTGGCGCGCTATCGCGCCGACGGGGTGATCGAATACTGCGGGCGCATCGACCACCAGGTGAAGATCCGCGGCCTGCGCATCGAGCTCGGCGAAATCGAGGCGCGCCTGATGGAGCATCCGTCCATCCACGAAGCCGCCGTGCTGGCGGTGGACAACCAGCTGGTCGCCTACCTGGTGGCCAAGGCCGGCGAACCGGCGCCACAGCGCCAGCAACTGAGCCAGGCGCTGCTGGCCCAGCTGCCCGACTACATGGTGCCCAACCACTGGCTGTTCCTCGACGCCATGCCGCTGAGCCCCAACGGCAAGCTCGACCGCAAGGCCCTGCCGCCGGTGGGCGAGCCGATTCAGCAGGCCGAGTACCTGGCGCCGACCAGCGCCCTGCAACAGCATGTCGCGGCCACCTGGGCCGAGCTGCTCAAGGCCGAGCGAGTGGGCCTGGCGGACGACTTCTTCGCCCTCGGCGGTCACTCGCTGCTGGTAGCCCGGGTGGTCTCGCGCCTGCGCCACGAGCTGGCCCTGGAGTTTCCCCTGCGCCTGCTGTTCGACCAGCCCTGCCTGGGCGATTTCTGCCAGGCGCTGGCCAACCTGCAAAGCGCCAGGCCCAGCGCCATCCAGGCTCAGGCTTCGCGCGAGCACCTGCCGTTGTCCTTCGCCCAGGAGCGCCAGTGGCTGTTGTGGAAGCTCGACCCGAGCAGCAGCGCCTACCACATCCCCAGCGTGCTGCGCCTGCATGGCCCGCTGGACGTCGCCGCGCTGAACCAGGCCTTCGACCAACTGATCGCCCGCCACGAAACCCTGCGCACCGTCTTCACCCTCGACGGCGAGCAGCCACGCCAGCAGATCGTCGCCCCATGGTCGCTGAACCTGCAGGCACAGAACCTGGATGAAGCCGCGCGCGAGGCCTTCGTCAGCGGCCTGCTCGGTCAGCCCTTCGACCTGGCCAGCGGCCGCCTGCTGCGTGTGGGCCTGGTGCGCGTGGCCGCCGATGAACACCTGCTGGTGCTGGTGCAGCACCACATCGTCTCCGACGCCTGGTCGATGCAGGTGATGGTTGCCGAATTGAGCGCGCTCTACCGGGGACAGGCCCTGCCGCCACTGACGCTGCAATACGCCGACTTCGCCGCCTGGCAACGCGGCTGGCTCGAAGCCGGCGAGCGCGAGCGCCAGCTGGCCTACTGGCGCACGCGCCTGGCCGGCGAGCAGCCGGTGCTTGAGCTGCCTTATGACCACTCGCGCCGCGACGGCTCGCAACGCCTGGCCGGGCGCCTGCAACTGGCCTTGCCGACAGCGCTGGGCGAATCTCTGCAGCGCTTCGCCAGTGACCGCCAAGCGACATTGCCGATGATCCTGCTGGCCGCCTGGCAAGCCGTGCTGCACCGCTACACCGGCCAGGCGGACATCCGCATCGGCGTGCCGGTGGCCAACCGCAACCGCCTGGAAACCGAGCAGTTGATCGGCTTCTTCGTCAACACCCTGGTGCTGCGCGCCGATTGCAGCGCCGACCTGTCCTTCGCCGGGCTGCTGGCACAAACCCGACAGGCGATGATCGAGGCCCAGGACCACCAGGACCTGCCCTACGAGCAACTGCTCGAAGCGCTGCTGCCCCAGCGTGGCGCGCAGCAGTCGCTGTTCCAGGTGCTGTACAACCACCATCAGGCAACTGACGCCGCCGAGCTCGGCGCCTTGCGCCTGGAAGCCGTCGACAGCCAGCCGCAGCAGGCCCAGTTCGACCTGGCCCTGAGCACAGCCCAGGGTGAGCACGGCCTCAGCGCCGCCTTCACCTACGACCGTGACCTGTTCGACGCCGCCACCCTGCAACGCCTGGCCCAACACTGGCTGAACGTGCTCGAACAGGCTTTGGCGCACCCCGAGCTGCCACTCGCCCGCCTGGCCATACTGGACCCGACCGAGCGTCTGCAGGCCCAGCAAGCGTGGAATGGCGAACCTGTCTCGCACCCACAAACGCAGCCCCTGGCCGCCCGCATCGAAGCCCAGGCACAGCGCCTGCCACAGGCCACTGCCTTGCGTTATCAAGGGCAGTCCCTCAGCTACGCCGAGCTCAACCTGCGCGCCAACCGCCTGGCCCATCGTCTGATCGCCGCAGGTGTAGGCGCCGATGTGCCGGTGGGCCTGGCGGCCGAGCGCGGCTTCGAGATGATCGTCGGCCTGCTGGCGATCCTCAAGGCCGGAGGCGCCTACGTCCCGCTCGACCCAGCGCACCCGGCCGAGCGCCTGGCCTTCGTGGTGGCCGACAGCGGCATCCCGGTGCTGCTTGCCCAGCCCGGCCTGCTGGCCGAGCTGCCAGGCCACGATGGCCTGCTGCGCCTGGACCTCGACGCCCCCTACGCCGACCTGCCTGAGCACAACCCGCCGACGCGAAGCGGCATCGACAACCTCGCCTACATCATCTACACCTCCGGCTCCACCGGCCTGCCCAAGGGCACCCTGCTCAGCCAGCGCAACGTGCTGCGGCTGTTCACCGCCTGCGACCGCTGGTTCCGCTTCGACCATCAGGATGTCTGGACCCTGTTCCACTCCTTCGCCTTCGATTTCTCGGTGTGGGAAATCTTCGGCGCCCTGCTGCATGGAGGCCGTCTGGTGATCGTCCCGCAAACCCTCAGCCGCGACCCCCAGAGCTTCCTGCAACTGTTGGTGGACGAACGCGTCAGCGTGCTCAACCAGACGCCTTCGGCGTTCAAGCCACTGACCCAGGTCGCCTGCGCCAGCGCCTCGCCCGACCTCGCCCTGCGATTAGTGATCTTTGGCGGTGAAGCCCTCGACGTGGCAGCCCTGCGCCCCTGGTTCGAGCGCTTTGGCGACCAGCGCCCGCAGCTGGTGAACATGTACGGCATCACCGAAACCACCGTGCACGTCACCTACCGCCCGATCGGCCTTGACGACCTCACACGCAGCGTCAGCCCGATTGGCGAACTGATCGACGACCTCAGCGGCTACCTGCTCGACGGCGAACTCGAACCGGTGCCACTCGGCTGCGTCGGCGAGCTGTACATCGGCCAGGCGGGCCTGGCCCGTGGCTACCTCAACCGCGCCGGGCTCAGCGCCACACGCTTCATCGCCAACCCGTTCGCCAGCGAACCCGGCAGCCGCCTGTACCGCACCGGCGACCTGGCGCGCCGGCGCGGGGACGGCACCCTCGAATACATCGGACGGATCGACCAGCAGGTGAAGATCCGCGGCTTCCGTATCGAGCTCGGCGAAATCGAGGCCCGGCTGCTGGCGCAACCGGCGGTGGCCCAGGCGGTGGTGATCGCCGACCAGGGCCCGGCCGGCACCCGCCTGCTGGCGTATCTGGTGGCCCACCCCGGCCAGGCCCAGGACAGCGCAGCCCTGCGTATTGCGCTCAAGGCGCAGATGCCCGACTACATGGTCCCGGCGCAGTGCGTATGGCTCGACCAGCTGCCGCTGACCGTCAACGGCAAGCTCGACCGCAAGGCCCTGCCGGCACCGCCCGACAGCAATGCCGAACGCCCCTTCCGCGCCCCGCAGACGCCACTGCAACAGCAGTTGGCAGGTGTCTGGCAGCAGGTGCTGGGGGTTCAGGCCGTTGGCCTGGACGACGACTTCTTCGAGCTGGGCGGCCACTCGCTCTTGGTGATCAACGCCGTCTCGCGCATCCAGCTGGAGCTGGGCCGGGAACTCACCCCGCAGGCCCTGTTCCAGCACCCGACCCTCGAAGCGCTGGCGCTTCATCTGGACACCACGACAACCGCGGTCGATGAAAACAAGCTCGACACCCTCGAAGCCTGGCTCGACGAAATGGAGGAACACTGATGGACAGCACTACCGCTTCGAGGATTGCCAAGCGCTTCGTGCTGCTACCGCTGGAAAAGCGCCGGCAGTACCTGTTGAAAATGCGCGAGGAAGGCCTGTCGCTGGCCAGCCTGCCCATCCCGCGGGTGCGCGAGGAATTCGTGCGCCTGCCCTTGTCCTTTGCCCAGCAGCGCCAGTGGTTCCTGTGGCAGTTCGACCGCCAGTCCAGCGCCTACCACATTCCCTGCGCCCTGCGCCTGCGCGGCAGGTTGGATCAGGCCGCCTTGCAGGCCAGCCTGGAACAACTGGTGCGCCGCCATGACAGCCTGCGCACCCGCTTCGTCGAGGATGAACTGGGTGTCGCGCAACAGGTTGCAGCAGCAGAACACCTGCCGTTGAAGGTGACCACGCTCGACGAGGCGGCCCTGCAGGGCTACATTCAGGACCGCGTGCGCGAACCCTTCGACTTGGCCAGCGGCGCCTTGCTACGGACCGAACTGCTGCAACTGGGCAGCGACGACCATGTCCTGCTGCTGGTGCAGCACCACATCGTCAGCGATGGCCGCTCGATGCAAGTGATGGTCAAGGAACTGACCCACGGCTACGCCCACTTCAGCAAGGGCCTGCCCAGCCCGTTGGCCGAACTGCCACTGCAGTACACCGACTACGCCATCTGGCAGCGCCACTGGATGGAAGCAGGCGAACAGGAGCGCCAGCTCGACTACTGGCGCCAGCGCCTGGGCAACGAAGTGCCTGTGCTGGAGCTGCCGTTGGACCGCCCGCGCCCCAGCGTGCAACGTTTCGAAGGGGCGCGCCTGCCACTGGCCATCTCGCCTGCCCTGGCCCAGGCCGTGCGCCAGCTCGCCCAGGCGCGCCAGGCCACGCCGTTCATGGTGCTGCTGGCCTCATTCATGGCCTTGTTGCACCGCTATACGCGCCAGCAGGACATCCGCATCGGCGTGCCCAGCGCCAACCGCAACCGGGTCGAAGTCGAAGACCTGATCGGTTACTTCGTCAACACGCTGGTCATCGATGGCCAGTGCCAGCCGACCCTGTCGTTCAACCAGCTGCTCGACCAGGTCAAGGCCACCACCCTGCAGGCCCAGGCGCACCAGGACCTGCCGTTCGAGCAACTGGTCGAGGCGCTGCAACCGGAGCGCAACCTCAGCCACAACCCGCTGTTCCAGGTGATGTTCAACCACCAGGTGGGGGCGCCCCAACAACAGGCGCCGAGCGACCACGGCCTGGACATCGAGCCGTTGACACTCGCCGGCGAAACCGCGCAACTGGACCTGACCCTCAACACCCACGAGGATGCACAGGGGCTTGGCGCCAGCCTCACCTACGCCACCGCGCTGTTCGACCACGCCACCGTCGAGCGCCTGGGCCAGCACTGGCTGCGGCTGCTGGAGCACCTGGTCACGGCGCCCGACCAGGCCATTGGCGAAGCCGACCTGCTGGCCACCGACGAACGCCAGCAACTGCTCGAACAATGGAACGACACCGCCCACAACTACCCGCAAACGCCTTCGATCCATGCCCTGTTCGAAGCGCAGGCCCGCCGCTCGCCAGACGCCCCCGCGCTGCTGTTCGGCGAGGCCACGCTGACCTACGCCCAGCTCAACCGCCAGGCAAATCAGTTGGCCCATAGCCTGATCGCCCAGGGCGTGCGCCAGGACACCCCGGTCGGCATCGCCGCCGAGCGCAGCCTGGAGCTGGTGGTTGGCCTGCTGGCCATTCTCAAGGCCGGCGGCGCCTATGTGCCGCTGGACCCGGAATACCCTGCCGAGCGCCTGAGCTACATGTTCGAGGACAGCGGCATCGGCCTGCTGCTGACCCAGTCACACCTGCTTGAACGCCTGCCGCTGCCGGTGGGTCTGGCGGTGCACCTGCTCGACCAGACGCCAGCCGCGCAGCCCGAACACAACCCACAACTGCCCTGCACGCCCGAGCAACTGGCCTACGTCATCTACACCTCCGGTTCCACCGGTCGGCCCAAGGGCGCCGGCAACAGCCACCATGCGCTGACCAACCGTCTGCAGTGGATGCAGGCGGCCTACGGCCTGGATGCCAGCGATACGGTGCTGCAGAAGACTCCGTTCAGCTTCGACGTGTCGGTGTGGGAGTTCTTCTGGCCGCTGATGACCGGCGCCCGCCTGGCCATCGCCGCACCGGGTGACCATCGCGACCCGGCGCGCCTGGTGCGGTTGATCCACCAGCATCGGGTGACCACGCTGCACTTCGTGCCCTCGATGCTGCAGGCCTTTTTGCTCGACGATCAGGTCGCCAGTTGCAGCAGCCTGCAACGCATCGTCTGCAGTGGCGAAGCCCTGCCGGTGGAAGCCCAGCAACAGGTGTTCGCACGCCTGCCAAGGGCAAGCCTGTACAACCTCTACGGCCCCACCGAAGCGGCCATCGACGTCACCCACTGGACCTGCCGCGACGAGGGCGCGACAGCGGTGCCGATCGGCACGCCGATTGCCAACCTGGCCTGCTGGATCCTCGACGCTGGCCTGCAGCCACAGCCCGCCGGGGTCATTGGTGAGCTGTACCTGGGCGGCGATGGCCTGGCCCGCGGCTACCACCAGCGTCCGGCGCTGACCGCCGAGCGCTTCGTGGCCTGCCCGTTCCAGCCCGGTGCGCGCATGTACCGCACCGGCGACCTGGCGCGCTACCGCGCCGACGGCGTGATCGAATACTGCGGGCGCATCGACCACCAGGTGAAGATCCGCGGCCTGCGTATCGAGCTGGGCGAAATCGAGGCACGGCTGATGGAGCAGCCAGCCGTTCACGAAGCGGCGGTGCTGGCCGTGGACAACCAGCTGGTCGCCTACCTGGTGGCCAAGGCTGGCCAGCCAGCGCCGCAGCGTCAGCAACTGACTCAGGCACTGCTGGCCCACCTGCCCGACTACATGGTGCCCAACCACTGGGTGTTCCTCGACAGCATGCCGCTGAGCCCCAACGGCAAGCTGGATCGCAAGGCCCTGCCCAAGCCCGGCATGGCCCAGTCCCAGACCCGCTACAGTGCCGCCGAGAATGAATTGCAGGCGCGCCTGGTACAGCTCTGGCAGCGGGTGCTCAAGCGTGACCGGGTCGGTATCGACGACAACTTCTTCGAACTGGGTGGCGACTCGATCGTGTCCATCCAGCTGGTCAGCCAGGGGCGCCGTGACGGCCTGCACTTCAGCCCCAAGGACCTGTTCAGCCACCAGACCGTGCGCACCCTGGCGCAGGTTGCGCAAACCCAGGTGCAGCAGGCCCAGGCCACGCACCTGCCCGCCCGTGGCAACAGCCTGCTGCTGCCGATGCAGCAGCAGTTCTTCGCCCAGGCCATGCCCGAGGCGCAGCGCTGGAACCAGTCGGTGATGCTCAAGGCCAACCTGGCGCCGGAGCCGGCCCACCTTCGCCGCGCACTGCATGCCCTGGTAGCGGCCCACGATGCCCTGCGCCTGCGTTTCCAGGCGGCACAAGGTGCGTGTCAGGCGCACTTCGACGAGCAGGCGCCGGGAGGCGATCTGCTCTGGCAATTCGATGCCCGCCAGGGGGAAACCTGGCAGGCACTGTGCGACCGCGCCCAGGGCAGCCTCGACCTGGCCCACGGCCCCCTGCTGCGTGCAGTCCAGGGTGAGGTCGAGGGCGAACAGCGCCTGCTGCTGGTGATTCACCACCTGGCAGTGGACGGCGTGTCCTGGCGCATCCTCCTCGAAGACCTGCACACCGCCTACACCCAGGCCAGTGCCGGCCAGGCCTGCGAGCTGCCGGCACGCACCCTGTCGGTGCAGGACTGGGCCCTGCGCCTGCAGGCCCACGCGCAGAGCCCGGCGGGCGAGCAGGAAGCCGCGTTCTGGCAAGGCCAGAGCAGCGGTATCGATACCACCCTGCCCGCACGCGACAGCCGCGCGCCGCTGCGCGTGCGTGACAGCCAGAGCGTGGCCACCCACCTGGATGCCGACACCACCGCGCGCCTGCTCAAGGACTGCCCGGCAGCCTACCGCACGCAGATCAACGACCTGCTGCTGGCCGCACTGGCCCGCGTGCTGCAACGCTGGACCGGTGCCCGCGACCACCTGGTCGAACTCGAAGGCCACGGCCGCGAAGCCTTCGCCGACGACGAAGCCGACCTGACCCGCACGGTCGGTTGGCTGACCAGCCTCTACCCCGCACGTATCAGTGCCGGCGACTCGCTGGCCGAAGCGATCATGCTGACCAAGGAGCACCTGCGCGATCTGCCCGCCAAGGGCGCGTTCTTCGGTGCCCTGCGCAGCTACGCCAGCCCGGCGCTGCGCGAGGCCCTGGCCGCGCTGCCCACGGCCCGCATCACCTTCAACTACCTGGGCCAGTTCGACAGCGGCAATGGCGATGACGCCGCGCTGTTCCGACCGGCCCCGGCAGACAAAGGCCGTGAGCACAGCCCGGACGCACCGCTGCAGAACTGGCTGGCCCTCAACGGCCAGGTGTTCGACGGCGAGCTACGTCTGAACTGGAGTTTCAGCCCATTGATGTTCGAGCCGGTGCAGCTGCAGCAACTGGCCGACGACTACGCCCGCGAGCTGCGCGCCGTGGTCGCCCTGTGCGGCCAGGGCACACGCCGTGGCCTGACCCCGTCGGACGTGCCCCTGGCGCGGCTGACCCAGGCCCAGCTGGCCTTGCTGCCCTTCCCCTGTGAGCAGGTCGAGGACATCTACCCGCTGTCCACCGTGCAGCAGGGCATGCTGTTCCACACCCAGGACAATGGCGGTGGCGACTTCTACATCAACCAGACCAGCGTCGAGGTCCAGGGCCTGCAGGCATCGCGCTTCATCGCCGCCTGGGGCCAGCTGGTGCAGCGCCACGAGATGCTGCGCAGCGCCTTCTGGCAGGCACCGCAACTGCGCGAACCGCTGCAGGTGGTGCTGCGCCAGGGCCAGCTCGATGCCCGTGAACAGGACTGGCGCGGCCAGGCCGTCGACCCGGCGCGCCTGGCGGCGGCCGCCGAGGGCGAACGGCGCCGGCCCTTCGACCTGCTCGCCCCGCCCTTGCTGCGCCTGCTGCTGGTGCGCCTGGACGATGAGCGCCACCAGCTGATCCTGACCAGCCACCATATCCTCATGGACGGCTGGAGCCAGTCGCGCCTGCTCGGCGAGTTGTTCCAGTGCTATGCCGGCCAGCCACTGCCGCCCCAGCAGGGCCGCTACAGCGATTACATCCGCTGGCTGCAGGCCCCGGCCCAGCAAACCAGCGAAGCTTTCTGGCGGCCACGCCTGGCCGAGCTGCAGGGACCAACGCAACTGGCCGGTGCCACCGGCACCCGCAATGCGTCAGGCGCGCAAGGCCACGACGCGCTGTACCTGCACTGGGACGAGCAGCGCACCACCTGGCTGCGCGAACAGGCCCAGCGCCTGCGGGTCACCCCCAACACCCTGGTGCAAGCGGCCTGGGTACTGTTGTTGCAGCGCTACACCGGGCAGCCGACCGTGTGCTTCGGCGCCACGGTGTCCGGGCGCCCGGCGAGCCTGGCGGGTGCCGACAGCCTGCTGGGGCTGTTCATCAACACCTTGCCGATCATCCAGGCCCCGCACCCGGCGCAACCGGTACAGGCCTGGCTGCAGCAGCTGCAGACCTGCAACCTGGAAGTGCGCGACCACGAGCACACGCCGCTGGTGGACATCCAGCGCTGGGCCGAAAGCAACGGCCAGGCGTTGTTCGACAGCATCATCGTGTTCGAGAACTACCCGATCGATGAACGCCTGCAGAGCGCCGGCACCGCCGGCCTGCAATTCGGCGAAGCGCAGCTGCGCGACGTCACCAACTACCCGATGGACCTGGCCGTGCACCTGAACACGCGCCTGCGCATCGAGTTCCTGTACCGCCTGGACCACTTCCAGGCGCACCAGGTCGAAGCCATTCGCAGCCACTTCGAGGCCCTGCTGGAGCGCTTGCTGGACAACCCCGAAGCCGCTGTCGGCACGCTCGGCCTGCCGGTGGACGCTGCCCGGCCGTTGCCGCCAGAGACTGCCGAACAGCCCGACCTGGCCGCCCTGATCGGCCGCCACGCCGAACAGCGCCCGGACCAGGTCGCGGTACGCTGCGACGGTCGCCAGCTGACCTACGCCGAGCTGGAGCAGCAGGCCAACCGCCTGGCCTGGAGCCTGATCGAGCGCGGCATCGGCCGCGAGGACCGGGTGGGCATCGCCCTGGGCCGTTCGGTGGACACCCTCGTCGCCTTCTACGCCGTGATGAAGGCCGGTGCCGCCTACGTCCCGCTGGACATCGACTACCCCGCCGAACGCCTGCAATGGATCATCGGCGACGCCGACGTGGCCCTGCTGCTGACCGAGCAGGCCATCGGCGAGCGCCTGGGCGTGGCCCCGGCGCGCCGCCTGGACCTGGACCACTGCGCGCTGTCCTTGAAGGACCACGACCCAGGCCGCCAGGCGCTGGACGATCAGCTCAGCTACATGATCTACACCTCCGGCTCCACCGGTAACCCCAAGGGCGTCGCCGTGGCGCGCGGCCCGCTGCGCATGCACTGCCAGGCGATCATCGAACGCTACGAGATGAACCCATCGACCCGCGAACTGCTGTTCATGTCGTTCGCCTTCGACGGTGCCCAGGAGCGCTGGTTGTCGACCCTGATCAGCGGCGGCCAACTGGTGATCCGCGGCAACACCCTGTGGACCCCGCAGGAAACCTGGGACGTGCTGCACGCCGAGGCGATCAGCATCGCCTGCTTCCCACCGGCCTACCTGCAGCAACTGGCGGAGTATGGCCAAGGCCAGCCGACCCCACCGCCGGTGCGCATCTACTGCTTCGGCGGCGATGCGGTGGCTGACGCCAACTTCGAGCTGGTCAAGCAGGTGCTCAAGCCCCAGTACCTCACCAACGGCTATGGCCCAACCGAGACAGTGGTCACCCCGCTGCTGTGGAAGGCCCCCGTCAGTGCACACTGCGACGCGGTGTATGCGCCCATTGGCGAGGCCGTGGGCAATCGCACCCTGTACGTGCTCGACGATTGCCTCAACCCACTGCCGGTTGGCTTTGCCGGGGAGCTGTACATCGGCGCAGAAGGCCTGGCCCGTGGTTACCACAACCGCCCTGACCTGAGCGCCGAGCGCTTCGTTGCCGACCCGTTCAGCACCTGCGGCGGGCGGCTGTACCGCACCGGCGACCTGGTGCGCCAGCGCCCGGACGGCGTATTCGACTACCTGGGCCGCCTGGACAACCAGGTGAAGATCCGTGGTTTCCGTATCGAGCTGGGCGAAATCGAAGCGCGCCTGCGCGATGTCCCCGGCGTGCTCGATGCGGTGGTGGTGGCGCGCGAAGCGGCCACTGGCAAGCAACTGGTGGGCTATGTGGTGCGCAGTGAGGGCGAGCGTGCCACTGCGCCGCTGCTCGACCACCTGCGCCAGGTGCTGCCGGACTACATGGTGCCGGCTCAATTGATGGTGCTCGATGCCCTGCCCCTGACCCCCAACGGCAAAGTCGACCGCCGCGCGCTGCCCGAGCCGCGTCTGGCCGAGCGCAGCTATCAGGCCCCCGCCGATGAACGCCAGCACGCGCTTGCCGCCATCTGGGCCGATGTCCTGGGCCTGGAGCAGGTCGGCGTGACCGACCACTTCTTCGAACTCGGTGGCGATTCGCTGGGTGTGCTGAAGGTGCTGTCGCGCCTGCGCAACCAGCCCGAGCTGGGCCTGAACCTGAAGCTGCGCGACCTGATCGCACGCCCGACCATCGCCGAGCTGTGCCCGGCCAGCGACCAGCCGCAAGCCGCGCTCGACCCGCTGCTGTTGCTCAACCGCAAGGTCGAGCAACAGGCGCCGCTGTTCTGCCTCCATGCCGGGTTCGGCACGGTGTTCGACTACCGCCCACTGGCCCAGCGGCTGGACGGCCTGTGCAGCGTCTACGGCCTGCAAAACCGCATGCTGCTCGACCGCCAGTGGCAGGACGAATCGCTGGAGGCCATGGCCATCGACTACGCCCAGTACATCCGCCAGAAGCAACCGCAGGGGCCGTATCGCCTGTTGGGCTGGTCGCTGGGCGGGACGCTGGCGATGCTGGTCAGCCGCGAACTGGAAAGCCAGGGGCAACAGGTCGAGCTGCTGGGCCTGGTGGACACCTACCTGCCGGGCGAAGCCGGCGAGGCACTGGAAGACGACTGCGGCGGCGACTTGCGGGCTTTCCTCGCGGTGGTCAGCGGCAGACCTGCGGCCAGCCTGCCGTTGTTGTCGGCACCGGCAGAGGCCGAGGCGGCACGGTTGCAGAAGCTGATCGAACAGAGCCTGGCCGGTGTGCAGGCAAGCAGCCTGCCGTCGAGCGAAGAACTGGCTCGCACCTTCTCTGCGGCCATGACCCTCAAGCGCCTCTCGCTGAAGTTGCACGCCTTGCCCGCCGTGGCCGCGCGCCTCGACTGCTGGTGGGCCGACAGTGGCGATGCCGGCCCTGCCCAGGCCTTCGAGGCGAACCGCGCGGTTCGCTCCAGCCAGCGCCTGGATGCAGACCACTACGCCATCGTCAGCCATGCCGCACTGCTCGACGCGCTGCATGAGCGCCTGCACAGGGTGACCGCGCCAGCCGTCTGAACCGACGCCCGGCCACGCTCTGCGGCCGGGCCTTTCTCATCGATTTGCAAGGAATACCTGAATGTCCCTGGACTGCGATCTGGAAGCGTTCCTGGAATTGGCCGAACTCGGCCGCCTGACCGGCAAGAGCCTGCCCATGCATCAGCTGAGCGTCGCCCAGGCACGCGCGGAGTTCGAAAATGCCTCACGCCTGCTCGACCCCGACCCACCCGCACAGATCGAGGTGAGCGCGCTGCAGTTCGACACCCGCGAAGGCGCGCAATTACCCGCCCGCCTGTACCGCCGCCCGGGTATCACACCCAAGGCCACGCTGGTGTACCTGCATGGCGGTGGCTATGTGGTCGGCAGCCTCGATTCGCACGATTGCGTCTGCCGTCGCCTGGCCTGCCTGGGTGACTACGCGGTGTTCGCACCGGAGTACCGACTGGCGCCGGAGCGACCGTTCCCGACCGCCCTGCACGACTGCGAGGATGCTGTCCAATGGCTGCAGCGCAACGCCGGCGTGCTCGGATTGCAGGCGACGGACCTGGTGCTGGCCGGCGACAGCGCCGGGGCGACGCTGGCCACGGTGTTGGCGATCGCGGCGGCAGAACGACCGCAGGCCATGGCGGTGAAGGCGCAGTTGCTGTTTTATCCGGTAGCGGAAAGCAATACCCGACGCAGCTCGCACCAGCGGTATGCGGAAGGTTACCTGCTGGAAAGTGCGACGTTGGACTGGTTCTACGCACACTACCTGGGCAGCACCCAGGCACACGGCGACTGGCGCGCCTCGCCGCTGCTGCATCCGGCGCTGCCGGCCATGGCACCGGCGTACGTCAATTTGGCCCAGTACGATCCGCTGTTCGATGAAGGGCTGGAGTATGCGGGCAAGCTGGAAGCCAGCGGCACGCCGACCACGCTGCGCATCGAGGCGGGGTTGACCCATGACTTCTTGCGGATGTCGGGGATTACGGGGGCTAGCGCCGAGGTTTATGCGGCAGCTGGGCAGTGGTTGGAGGAGGTTTTGGATTAGGCAGGTGCCTGCTTCATTGCCTGAACCGGCCCCATCGCTGGCAAGCCAGCTCCCACAGGGACTCCACCGCTCTTGAGACTGGTGGTGTACCTGTGGTGCTCCCACAGGGCCTCCACTGTTCTTAAGACTGGTGGTGTACCTGTGGGAGCCGGCTTGCCGGCGATAGGGCCCTTGAGGTCAATGCAACCGGTTCTTGGCCATCTCGATATCGTTCATCAATGCCTTGGCCAAGGCGCTCAAGTAGTCTGCTGCACCGAGCAACTTGTGGTCATCCTCCATGTCGCCCTCGCGCACCAGGTGCTTGATGTAGCCCAGCAGTATCGAAACCTGCTCATAGGCATCATCGATCGGAATGCCCGGCTGTACCCGCAGCAGATCTACCGGCGGGTTGCCGACATCGAGGAATGTCTCCACGCCGGCTGTGGTGAGAATCTTGGATTCATCCGCCATGTCATCACCTCTGAGCCTGTTGGCCATACAGCCGAGCGTGCACATGCTCCACCAACGCAAACGCGATCTCGCTGGCATGCATCGCATTGCCCAGCATGCTCAGGCCGTGTTCACCAGCGCGGGCGCGGCAGTGTTCGTCGAGGGTTTCGATGACGCCACGTAGCAGCTCGCTGACGTGAGCCAGGGCGTCGGGTGGGTACATGTCGGATTGGACGGTGAAGAAAGGGGTAGTGAGAGGCTTACGGCGGGGAGGATCGGGGACGATCTTCTTCATGGTGATTTCCCTTCGCTTACTTAAAGGAACCACCACCTGAACCTTCTCACGAGTTTAGGTGGCAGCCGTACGCGGGGTGAGAAACCGAGGAAGCAAAGGAAAACTCGGCCAGACCGAAGTCTGCCCGCGCACGGCCGCCATGACAGCTGGCCGAAATTGCTTATCGTCGGGTTCTCACGCCCGGTCGCCGGAACGACTCGAGAACGTTATCCGTGAGGCATTTCCCCGACAACAGCGAAACTTCAGCAGCGCTCGTAGGATAATTCCCAAACTAGCGAATCCTGAAGCATTTGGTTTCAGATTCAGAAATGTCTTACACCTGACCTGCGGAGCACTAGAGCTGAGCCAACCGTTTTCTCAAAAAACCGACAAAGCCTTACACGGCCCTCGTCACATGCCGTCCCTCCTCCAATTGCATCAGGCGCAGGCTAACCGATTGCGAGTCAAGTGCCAGCGGTTAGGCGGCGATGCGACAGGCAGTCACAGAATTCAAAGTGCATTTGCAGTGAGTCAGTCCTGAGAAAACCCGCCTAGGCGGGTTTCCTATTTGGGTAGTGGCCCACATGCTTCGATAGATTTACCGTCAGTGCGGCTATCGACAGCACCATCTGCCCCGATGTAAACATCGGTATTCGGCCACTTCGGCTTAACCCGAATGCAGTGCGATTTCCCCCTGTTGTTCCAATCGAACTCCATGAAGAACTGATCTTTCGGAAAAATGTGCCCTGCACCACCCGTGGCTCCACCTGGGTAGATCTCACCTTTTGAGATATCGTGCTGAACATTCAAAATGTACCCGAGGCGCCCTTGTCCTTTGTCAGAGAAATGGAAACTCACTTGGGGTGTGGCGACATACCAAAAGATGATGGGCGCGAGTAATAGCGCCGTCATCCAATGCCAGAAATGCCGTTTCGGCTTATTTGCAGACGTGGTCACGTATGCCATCTCCCCAGCTTGAACGAGGCAATGCTAAAACTTCGTCCATGAGTATCTTTGCCGTAATCCCGCCGTTAGGGTGCTTTTTGTACAGGTTGACACCAATGCTGATAGCGATTCGGTCACCTATATCATCCCAAGCCCTCAGCCCTTCGATGTCTGTGGAGCGCTGTGGCCCTTTTCGCTCGTCCCACTTTTGAACTTTCCGAATGGAGTCTGATGCAATCTGTTCAAGCCCCGCGCCGTCCAGAAGGGCGCTTTCAGATAGGCCGCCAGCGCGCCCTACGTAGCCATAGTGGATGTTCGACCAGATATCGTAGAAGTAGTCGACCTGGCCTTGCTTCTGCCAAGGCCCACCGAACTGTTGTCCAATCGTCATCTTATGGTCCCAGGGCCTATTTTGACCCACCCTCTCAGCCCAAAGGGCCATTGCAGCAGCAGTATTGCCAAGCGCCATTGCTTGGAACTTAGGAGGTAAAAGGCGTGCATACCAAGGTAGCTTTTGAAACTTTGCATTTTCTTCTGCCGCGTCAAAGCTGATTAGCTTCTTCATTTTCAGTACGGATGGGTGAGTGATATTGCGGTTCATTTCACCGGCAATATAGATGGCCACCTGTTCCATCAAGTCAGGGTCTTTGCAAGTGACAGGTTTCGATTTCTTTTCTGCTAGCGTAGGTTTGATGGGGCGGGTAAAGCTGGCCTGACCTGTTGTTGCCGCCTGGCTCGCCGGCCCTGTAGCTGAGGGGCTTGCCACATCGCCAGGCCCGCCCATGGCCAGAACCCGGTTTCTCCCCGCTGGGCATTTGCACGCCACCAACGCCCCATCAACCACCGCCGGGCGGCCTTGGATCACGAAGTTTTGTACGCCCTCCACGAGCGTTCCGACTTCACCACAGACAGGGCAAGGGGTGGTCTTGTCCTGCACCCGTAATGCCTCACGCCCATGCCCTTTGAATCCGGTGCCGCTGGCCAGACATACGGCCCCTGTAGTGGTGCGGTCCCCATTCAAGGCCTGGTTCCTGCCTTGGATCCTGAAACGTGCCATGCGCTATCTCCTCGAGTGAAAGCCGGGAAACTAGCACCCACCAAGAGCCAGAAAATCACCCCAAAACACAGCAAGAGCGATCCTACAAAGCACGCTGAAATTTCCTACACGCCTGTTCTCAAATAGTCACTTTCAAAGAGACAGTCGCTCACCAAGCCACAGATTTTTAACGCCCAAGCTGACAGTTAAACGTCTCCCATCAACAGCCCAAAAGCCTTCCAGACCGCGGCGTTGCCGGGGATGCCTTGATCTGAGTTGTGGATGTAAAGGTCCCATCGCTTGCAAGCCAGCTTCTCTGGTGCCCTTAAGATCGAGCGCCGCCCGCGCGGCGCATCGCGGATGAATCCGCTCCTACATTTGTTGCAACGTGCCGCAGTCTGTCAGGCCATGGTTGTCCGCCCTTGGCGCCCAGCGAACATTCGGGTGGGCATCCGCGCCAACCCAATAATCACGTCGTACCAACAAGGCAGGCAACCATGGCCCATCAGACATAGGCACGTTGCAACAAATGTAGGAGCGGATTCATCCGCGATGCGCCGCGCGGGCGGCGCTCGATCTCAAGGGCGCCAGAAAACCCACGACAAGCACAAAAAAACCGGAGCAAGCTCCGGTTCTCTTGTTCACACCCTCAGCACTTCAGTACGTAGCCCGCACTGTCAGCATGAAGTTGCGCGGATCGCCATAGTAGTTGCCATAGGTCGAGGTACCCACCGTCTGGTAGTACTTCTTGTCGAACAGGTTGTTGCCATTGAGCGCCACGTTCCAGTGCTCGTCGATGCGGTAGTCGACCATCGCGTTCCAGATCGCGTAGCCGCTCTGCTCGTACTCGAACGGTACGTTGGCTTGCACCACATTACCCTGGCCGTCGAAGGTCGCCGCGGTACCGCTGACCTTGGTCGCGCTCTGGATATCCACACCACCGCCAACGCGGAAGTCATTCAGCACGCCCGGCAGGCGGTAGGTGGTGAACACCTTGGCCATGTGCTTGGGCGTGACGGTACTCAGCGCCGAGTCGGTGTCGCGGTTCTTGTTCAGGTTGAGGGTGTAGCTGGCCATCATCATCCAGTCCGGCAGGATCTCGCCGGAGATCTCCATGTCGACGCCCTTGCTGATCGTCTCGCCACCGTTGACGTAGCAGCAGTTGCCACCGAACGCGACCTGGGTCGGCGGATAATTCGCGTCCTGCACGGCCTGGTCTTCACGCTTGGTGTAGTACAGCGCGATGCTGGTGTTTACCGCTCCCCCGAACAGCTCGCCCTTGATACCGGTTTCGTAGGTCTTGCCGGTCATCGGGTCCAGCGTGCTGCCCGAGTTGGGCGGGCCGGCCATCAGGTTCTGCTGCGGTTTGTAGATTTCTGCGTAGCTGGCATAGGCCGCCCACTCGTCTGTCAGGTCGTAGACGATGCCGCCGAACGGGGTGACCTTGGTCGGCTCGTGCATGTCGACGCGCGACTGCTGGGTCCAGACGCCCGCTGCGTTGGCAGTCTGGTAAGTCTGTTCGAACTTGTAACGCTGTACCCGGGCACCGAGGATGACGTGCAGCGGCTCGGCCACCTGCAGGCGCAGGCTCGAGTACAGGCCGTACTGGGTCTGGCTGTTGGGCTTGTAGTCACGGCTGATGGGCGGGCGCGCGCCTGGATCGTCCCAAGGCGTGGAATCAGGGTCGAAGACGTTGACCGGGCCACCGGCGGTGGTGAAGCGGCCGGTACCTTGCCAACGGCTGTCGATCTCCTGGTAATCGCCACCGACCACCAGACGGTGATTCAGGCCGAACATGCTGAAGTCGCCCGAGATGTTGGCGTCATACAGGTTCTGCTCGCTCCACTGGGTGACCCAGGTACCGTAGCGGGTCACTCCGGTGCCGGTGATCGGGTTGACCGAGCCCAGGGTGGTGGCGTTGTTGGTATCGATGGTGTCGTAGATGTTGGTGTAGCTGAGGTTGAGCTTCCAGTCGTCGTTCAGGCGATGGTCGACCTTGGCGAAGTACTCGCGGGAATAGCCGTCGGCATAAGCCCAAGTGGTGGACAGGCCGGTGTGGCGCGGTAGCCCCAGGTCGGCACCGTCGCTGTAGCGCGGTACGGCCGAGGCGGTACCGGTTTCATGCACCTTGTTGAAGCGCATGCCGCCGGTGAGCATGGTGTCGTCGGTCACATCGGCTTCGAGCACACCGTAGAAGAACGGCTTGTCGGTGGCGCGGTTGTCGACGAAGTACTGACGATCCTGGTAAGCCACCACCGCCCGGCCACGCAGCTTGCCATCGAAGCCCAGCGGGCCGGTCACGTCCAGCTCGCTGCGGTAGTTGTCCCAGCTGCCCGCGGAGGCGGTGAACTTGAGCTGGTAGAAGTCCAGCGGGCGCTTGCGCACCAGGTTGATGATGCCGCCCGGGTCGCCGGTGCCGCCGAACAACGCACTGGAGCCGCGCAGCACTTCGACGTGGTCGAATTCGGCGATGTCGTAGATGTTCGATGAATAGAAGCTGCCTGCAGTGGTGCCCAGGGCCATGGGCGCTGCACCGTCGAGCTGGATGTTCTGGATCGGGAAGCCGCGCGAGTAGAAGTCCTGGATGCGGAACGTGGAGCTCTGCACGGTCACGCCCGGCACGGCCTTCATCGCATCGTTGATGTCGGTGATCTGGCGGTCTTCGATCAGCTGGCGGGTGACGACCGACACCGACTGCGGGGTTTCCTTCAGCGAGGTCGGGCTCTTGGAGCCGACGCTGGTCAACCCCGGCGTGTAGGAGCCGGTGTTCTCGGTGGCCTGGCCCATCCCCTGGCCCATGATGGTGGTTTCGCCAATGACCATGGCGCCGGCACCGATGTCGCTGCTGTCAGTGCTGATCAGCATCACCGAGTTGTTCTCGATGCGGTAGGTCAGGCCAGCGCCGTCCAGCAGTTGCGCCAGGGCCTGGTCGGGCTCCATGGTGCCGCTGACCTTGGGCGCACGCTTGCCGGTGACCAGGTCGGGCGAATAGACCATCTGCAGGCCGGTCTGCTTGCCAAGGGCAACCAGCGCCTGGTCCAGCGGCTGGGCCGGAATGTCCACGGCAACCGGCTTGGCGTGCGCATGCGCCATGGCCAGGCTCAGCACCAGAGCCGAAGCCCGCAGGCTCCACTTCGCTGGACCGGCGGCCAAGGCTGCCCCCTTGTTTCGCATACGTTTGGACTTCATGTGCGCAACTGACTCCGAATGATCTATGAGTGTTTGGTTGACGGTCTCTGGGGGCCGTTTCAAGTGAGAACCACGCGGATGGAACAACGCGTTTGGTGAGGCTCACTAGTAAGACGCACGAACGTAAAAAAAACTGATAACTTTTTTCATTAACGTTTCCGAATGGTCTACGCGGCCATGAAAAAAGCAGCCCGAGGGCTGCCTTCTTCACCTGCCGTGTCGCCGCGCTAGGCCGTGGCGTTGTTGGCCTTGGCCAGCAGCCGGGCCTTTTCTTCCGGGCTCATGCGCTCCAGTTGCAGGCGTGCCTGGGCGATCTTCTGCAACTGCCCCTTGTTCACCTCGGCGGCCTGCAACGCGGCCGCCAGCCCCGCCACCGTGGGGTGCTCGAACACCAGCGCGGGGGCCATCTCGCAGTTGAGCAACTTGCGGATGCCGGCCACCAGCTTGATGATCAGCAGCGAATGGCCGCCGGCGGCGAAGAAATCGGTGTGGATACCGATGCGCGCTCGCCCGAGCAACTGCGCCATGCGCTGGGTCAGCAGTTGCTGCAAGGCATCCTGCGGCGCGTCCTGCTCATCGCCCTGCCCAGCCTGTGCCGGCAGCTGCGCCAGGGCACGGCGGTCGACCTTGCCGTTGGCCAGGCGCGGCAGGCTCGACAGCTGGCGCAGCTGCGCCGGCACCATGGCCGCTGGCAGGCTGACGCCCAGGCGTGCGCGCAGCGCCGCTTCATCGAGGCCCTGGGCATCCGCGTGCACGCTGTAACAGGCCAGCAGCTCCAGCTGGCCGGGCTGCGTTTCGAGTGCCACCACCGCCCCTTGGGCAACCCCGTCGATTTCCAGCAGGCGCGCTTCCACTTCGGCCAGCTCGATGCGGAAACCACGGATCTTCACCTGATGGTCCTGGCGGCCCTGCAGCAGGATGCTGCCGTCGGGCTGATAGCGCCCCAGGTCACCGGTGCGATAAAGCCGCTCGCCGGGCTGCAGCGGGTTGTCGATGAAGCGCGTCTCGCCGCCATCCCCGCCCAGGTAGCCGCGGCACAGCTGGCGTCCGCCCAGGTGCAGCTCGGCCAGCTCGCCGACGGCGGCCAGTCGACCCGCGGCAGTCAGCAGGTACACACGGTTGCCGGCCAGCACCCGGCCGAGGCTCAGCTGCGGCGCCGGGGCTTGCAGCGGTTGAACCAACACGCCGACGGTGGCTTCGGTGGGGCCATAGTGGTTGAACACCCGCGCCTGCGGCGCTACCCGCTGAATGCGTTCGAGCAATGGCCCTGACGGGGCTTCGCCGCCCAGCACCACGGTGGACGGCAGGCACGCCTCGGCACCGTCGAGCAGCGCGGCCAGGTGCGACGGCACGATCTTCAGGCAGTCGATAGCGTTATCGCGCATGAACGCAGCGAAGGCCGCTGGATCTTGCATCTGCGCATCGCTGGCCACATGCAGGGTGGCACCGACCTGCACGGCGCCGAACAGGCTGGTATGGCCCAGATCAGCCGCCACCGTGGCACTGAAGGCGAAGTGTTTGCACGCCGCCAGGCCAAGCGCCTGCTCCGCTGCCTGCAGATAGCTGGCGAGCTGGCCATGCTCGATGACCACGCCCTTGGGCTCGCCGGTCGAGCCCGAGGTGAACAGCACGTAGGCCGCGGTATCGGCCGTCAGCGGTCGCGCCTCGAAGGGCTGCGAAGTGCCTTCGAGGCGTTCGATCAGCGCCCCATCGATCTGCACCTGCACCCCGGCCAGGCGACTGACCTGCTCGCGTCGCGCGGTAGGCCAGGCGGGGTCCAGCGGCAGGTAGGCGGCTGCACACTTCCAGCAGGCCAGCACGGCCGCCAGCCAGTGCGCCGAGCGCGGCAACAGCAGGCCGACCACGCTGCCACTGCCCACGTCCTGGGCCTGCAGCTGTGCGGCCAGGGTACTGGAAAGTTGATCGAGCTGTTGCCAGCTCCAGCCCTGCCCCTGGTCGACGATCGCCAGTGCCTGCGGTTGTTCACGCAGCCAGCGCGCGACCTGTGCCGGCAACAGTGGTCCAAGTGCAGGCGCTTCGACATTGCCCGCCAGCACCAGGCGTCGCTGCTGCTCGCCCAGCAGGCCGAGGCTGGCGAGGCTGGCATCAGGGGTAGCGGCGATGCTGGCCAGCAGCGTGAGGTACTGTTCGAGCAGCACCTGCGCCAGTGCCGGGCTGTGCAGCGATGCCCAGTGCTGCAACGTCACCTGTGGCCCTGCCGGGTCGCAATCGACCTGCAGCGCCAGCTCGGCAGCGGACGCTGGCGCCTGATGCGTCAGGATTTGCCACCCACCCGCCAGTGCCGGCCGTGCCGGCGCCAGGCTGAAGCCGATGGCGGCGGGCTGCAGTGCCGGGGTCAGCTCGGGCGTGTAGTACTCCTGCCAGGCCGCATGCTGCTCCAGCTGCGCGGCCAGCGCCTGCAGCCAGACGCGCAGTGGCTGTTCGGCCTGATAGCCGATGAGCAGCGGCAGCTGCTTGTGATAGACGCCCGCGCTGTCTGCGAAATACGCATAGTCAACACGGCTGTCATGCCACCAGTTCACCACCTGCGCCGGCTGGCCATCGAGCCGCGCCAGCAGCAACCACCAGGCGGCCTGCAACACCATGGGCAATGGCGAGCCAAGCTCGCCGAGGCGTTGCACGACGACAGGGTCGAGCGCCGCGCGGGTGTGTTGGCGATCGCAGCGTGCGCTGCCGGGCAACGCCCGCCAGGGCAATTGCTGGGCGCTCGCGGCCTGGCCGTTGCACGCGCTCCAGTAGGCACGGGCGGTGGCGGCGTCCTCATCGACCAGCACTTCGCTGCGCCAGTGCAGGTACTGATCGAAGTCACCCTCGCCGGCATCGGCCAGCTGGCCGTGGAAGATCTTCGCCAGGCTCGCCGCCAGCAGCGGCAGGCTGGCTTCGTCGGCCACCGCTGCCAGCACGCCCAGCACCAGCTGGCAGCGGCCTTCGGCCTGTTCGCAGAGCAGCACGGCCACGGGTGCGTCGGCCTGCACGTCGACCAAACGTTCGAACCAGGCTTCACGGCCGGCCTCGTCGCCCACGCCCAGCGGGGTCACTGGCACGGCCGCGCCTTCGGCCTCGACGAACTGGCGCAGGCCGCGATAACCCGGCGCCTGGCCAATGCGCAGGCGCAGCACAGCGTGCTGTGCCTGCCACTGCTGCAAGGCGGACTGCAGAGCGCCGGGTGCCGGCACGCTGCTCAGTTGCACGCCGATGCAACGCGCCACCTCGCGCCAAGGCGCCGGCTGCGCGGGCAGCGCGAGCGCTTGCAGGGGCAACAGCGGCAGGCCGCTGGCTTCGACGGTCATGTTCATGCTTGCTCTCCGGTACGGTTCAAGGTCAGGGCTTCGAGGTCGTCGCGGGTCATCATGTCGCCCATGGCGACGACGATCTTGCGGGGGCCCTGGAACGGGTCGCGGGCGTGGGCGGCGAGCATGTTGTCGAGCAGGATCACGTCACCCGCCTGCCAGTCGAAGCGCACCGCGCAGGCCTCGTACAGTTCGCCGATCAGGGCCATGTCGGCATCCTCGATCGGGCTGCCATCGCCGTAGTACACATGGCGCGGCATGCGCTCCAGGCCGTAGAGCGCCAACAGGTCCTCGCGCACGTCGGCATCCAGGCAGAACACATGGTGCAGCTGCACCTGGTTGAAGAAGCTCTTCTGGCCGCTGACCGGGTGCTCGATCACTGCCGGGCACGGCGTGCGGATCTGCAGCTCGTCGTTGTCCAGCCAGCGCCACTGGATACCCGACGCCTGGCAACGGCGCTCGACCTCGGCACGCGACTCGGTCTTGAAGAAGTGCTGCCAGGACACGTCCAGCTTGTCGGTGAAGGTGCGCACGTACAACAGGCCCTTGTCTTCGAAGCGCTGGCGCAAACCCTCGGGCAGGCGCTGGTACATCAGCCGGCAATCCACCACCGGCGTGGCACCACCGACCGGCGACGGCAGCTCGCAGAAGAACAGCTGCTTGCGCGGCCAGCGGTCCTGGTGGGCGCTTTCGTTGTGGAACAGGATCATCTTCTGCTCCGGGTACGGCGTTGAGCGGTAGGTGTTCTTGCCGCCCTCCTTCTTCGGCAGGTCGCCGTACTGGCCATACAGGCCCGGCTGCACCGCCTCGGCAAAGGCCTCGAAGTCCTGCGGGGTCTGCAGCCCGAAGCCACGGAACAGGAGGCCGCCATGGCTGACCAGCTTGCGCTCGACCTCGGCGCGGTTGGCCACCACCCAGTCGGTCAGGCTGATACCCGGGTCGACCGGTTCGACCAGCAGCGGGAAGGCCTGGCCCGGCACCATCGCCTGCTCGCGCACCACGCTGGCGGGCTTGACCGCCGGCGCCGCTGCGCCACGCTTGAGGAAACTGCCCAGCTTGTCCTTGCGCGGCAGCGCGCTGCCCGCTGCAGGCGCCGCGACGATTTCACTGTGAACCGACATAGTGATCTCTCTCAGTTGGATATGTGGGTTGCCCAGTACCTGGTCGAGGATGTCCAGCCAGCCACGCAGCAGGGCCTGAATCCGTTCTGCCTTGAACAGCGCGGTGGCGTACTGCCAGGTGACGCGCCAGCCGGCCGCGACCGGGTCGATGAACAGCGCCATGTCGAATTTCGAATAGCCGCCCGCCTGGGGCAGCACCTGCACCTGCAGGTCGGCCAGGTCGCTGTGCGAAAGCGGCATGTCGTTCATCACGAACAAGACCTGCACCAGCGGGTTCATGCCGGGATGGCGCGGCGTGGCGGCGGCCTCGACGATCAGGTCGAACGGCAGCGCCTGCTGGGCGCTGGCATCGAGCAAGGTAGTGCGGGTACGCGCCAGCCAGGCGGCGAAGTCCAGTTGCTCGTCCAGTTGCGAACGCAGCGGCAGGACGTTGACGAAGAAGCCGATCAGCGCCTCCAGGTCAGGGTGCTCGCGGCCGGCGACGTCGGCGCCGAGCAGCAGGTCGTGCTGGCCGCTGGCGCGGTGCATCAGCAACTGGAACGCCGCCAGCAACAGCATGTAGGGCGTTACGCCCAACTGCGCGGCGCGGGCGCGCACCCGCTCGACCGTGGCCTGCGGCAGGTCGAAGTTGAGGTTTTCGCCGGCCTGCGAAGCCTGGGCCGGACGCGGCAGGTCGGTGGGTAGCGCCAGCCGCCCGCTGCTGCCGTGCAACGCCGTGCGCCACCACTGCGCCGGTGCCTGCAGCAGCCCGGCACGCTCGCATTCGGCCTGCCACAGTGCGTAGTCCGAGTACTGCAGCGGCAAGGGTGCCAGCGCAGGCGCCTGCCCCTGGGCGAAGGCGCTGTAGCTGGCGATCAGCTCGTTGACCATCAGCGCCATGGACCAGCCATCGGAGATGATGTGGTGCATGTTCAGCAGCAGCACATGGGCCTCGCCGGACAAGCGCAGCAGGCCGGCACGCAGCATCGGTGCCTGGTCCAGCGGGATCGCCTGGCGCACATTGGCCAGTTGCGCCTCCAGCACGTGCAGCTGCTGTTCGGCGGCGCCAAGCCGGGACAGGTCCTCACACGGCAGCGCGATGCTCACCGCCGAGTGGATCAGCAGCAGCGGTTCGCCCTCGTCGTCACACTCGACCGCGCTGCGCAGCACCTCGTGACGTTGCACCAGTGCCTGCAGTGCCTGGTGCAGGCACTCGACCTGCAGCGGGCCCGCCAGGCGCAGGGCCAGCGGCATGCCGTAGGCCCCGCTGCCCTGGCTGAACTGCTCGGCGATCCACAGCCGGCGCTGGGCCAACGACAGCGGCGCGCTGACCTTGTCGCCCAGGGCCCGCAACTGCGGCCCGGTGACGGCAGCCGGCTGCGCCTGGCGCAGGCAGTCGGCGAAATCGCACAGGCGCGGGTGGCTGAACAGCTCGCGCACGCCAATGCTGGTGTGGCCGGCACGGTGCAGCCGCGCCACCACCTGGGTGGCCAGCAACGAATGGCCACCGGCCTCGAAGAAATGCTCGAAACGCCCGACCTCGGCCATGCCCAGCACCTCGGCCCAGGCTTGGGCGACTTCCTGTTCGAGGGCGTCCACCGGCGCACTGAAGGCCGCAGCGCTTTCGTCGGTGATTTCTGGCAGTGCCTTGCGGTCGACCTTGCCGTTGGGGTTCAGCGGCAGCCGGTCGAGCAACTGCAGGCGTGCCGGCACCATGTAAGCCGGCAGGCTGGCACGCAGGTCGTCTAGGATGCGCTGGCGCAGGCCACTGTCGTTGACCAGATCCTCGGCCGGCACCAGCCAGGCCGCCAGGTGCAGGTCGGCGCCCTGCCCGCGCGGCATCACCACTGCCTCGCGCACATCGGCGCGGGCCAGCAGGCAGGCTTCGACCTCGCCGGGTTCGACGCGGAAGCCACGGATCTTCAGCTGATGGTCGAGGCGGCCAAGGAACTCCAGCTCGCCATCGGCCTGCTGGCGTACCAGATCGCCGCTGCGATACAGCCGCCCGCCGCCGACCGGGTCGAACGGATCGGGCACGAAGCGCTCGGCGGTCAGCGCCGCCTGGCCGAAGTAGCCACGGGCCAGGCATGGGCCGCCGATGTACAGCTCACCGGCGTTGCCGGCATCCAGCAGCTGCAGGGCGGGATCGAGCAGGTAGGCACTGCGCCCCGGCACCGGCGTACCGATGGGCGCGTAGCCGGTGTCGATGCGGGTATCGCCATCGGCCTGCCACAGCAGCGGCGTGATCACCGTTTCGGTAGGGCCGTAGCCGTTGACGATACGCTGCGGCCGTACATGCGCCTGGAGCCGCTCGAAGCCTTCGCGCGGCAGTGCTTCACCCGCCACGTTCAGGCAGCGCACCGGCAGTTGCCGGCCTTCCTGACGGGCCCATTCGGCCAGCTGGCAGGCGTACTGGGTAGGGAAATAGACCACGCTGGCGCGTTCGCGCTCGATCACCTCGAACGCCTGGGCGGCGGTCCAGATCTGGTCGCCGCGCAGGATGCAGCAGGCGCCCTGGCTCAGTGGCAGCAGCCACTGCTCGGTGCCCCAGTCGAAGTTGATCGAGGCGAAGTGCACGAAGCGGTCCTGCGCCGTGACCTGGTATTGCTCGGCCATGGTCTGCAGGTGCGCGGCGATGACCCCGTGGCTCAGGGCCACGCCTTTTGGCCGGCCGGTGGAACCGGAGGTGTAGATCAGCGCCAGCAGGTTGTCAGCGGATGCACGTGGAGCTGGGTTGTCGGCCAGCGGCGCCTGCGGCTGGTCCAGCCACAGCCAGTCGGCAGCGGTCAGTTGCAGCGGCTGGGCGGCAGCACGGGTAGCCAGTACGAGTTTCACCGCGCTGTCGTCGAGGATGTCCTGCAGGCGTTGGCGTGGGTACTGGGGGTCCAGCGGCACGTAACCGGCACCTGCCTTGAGGATCGCCAACAGGCCAACGACCATGGCCAGGCCGCGCTCGCTGCACAGCCCCACCAGGTCATCCGGCCCGACACCTCGGGCGATCAGCTGCTGCGCCCAGGTATTGGCCAGGCCATTGAGCTGGCCGTAATCGAGCGTGCCGTCCTCGGCGATCAGCGCCGTGGCCCGTGGGTTGCGCGCCGCCTGGGCTTCGATCTGCTGGTGCACGGCCAGCGTTGCCACAGGGGCCCTATCGGCCTGCCACTGCTGTTGGCAGCGCAGCCGCGCGCCGGCATCGAGCAAGCCCAGTTCACCGAGGCATGGGTTGCCCGGTGTGGCGATGGCCTGCAGCAGATGACCGAACTGCACAGCCAGGCGCTGCACGTCGGCCGGCGCGAAGGCGTCGTGGCGGAACCGATAGTCGACCTGCAGGGCATCGCCCATGCCCACCGACAAGGTCAGCGCATAGTGCGGTTGCTCGTGGCTCTCCGGCACGCCGAAACGCGGGCCGTCGCCAGCGGCCTGCAGCACCTCGGCCACCGGGTAGTTCTCGAACGCCAGCAAGGTATCGAACAGCGCCTCGCCGGCCCTGCCGGCCCAGCGCTGGATGTCGGCCAGCGGGGTGTACTCGTGCTCGCGGATGGCCAGGTTGCTGGCCTGCAACTGCGCCAGCCAGTCGTCCAGGTGCTGTTCCAGACGCGGCGCGGCAACCACCGGCACGGTGTTGATGAACAGCCCCAGCTGCGCCTCGATGCCCGGCAGCTGCGCAGGTCGCCCGGCGACCGAGACGCCCAGGCACACCACGTCCTGTCGGCAGTGGCGTTGCAGCAGCAACAGCCAGGCGGCCTGAACCAAGGTATTGACCGTGACCTTGCGCGCCCGCGCCGAGGCCTTGATCTGCGCCGATGCCTCGGCGCTCAAGCGCTGTTGCCAGAGCCCCTGCCCGGCCGACTCGACGCTGCGGCGTTGGCGGGCGAGTAGCGAAGGCGCCTGCAGACCTTGCAGTTGGGTCTGCCAGAACTGTTGATCCAGCTGCTGATCACGGGCCTGCAGCCAGGCCAGGTAAGTGCGTGGGTGGGCCACCGCCTGACGCGGCAGCTGGCCGCGATAGCGCTGCATCACCTCGGCAAGCAGTTGCGCATGGCTCCAGCCGTCGAGCAGCAAATGGTGATGGGTGTAGATCAGGTGCCAGCGTTGCTCGCCCAAACGTACCAGGGCAATGCCGAGCAATGGCGCCCGGCCGGTCGCGGACAGCGCCAGGCGTTGCTGCTCGGCCAGGGTCTGCAGGCGCGCCTCGTGCGCCGAATCGTCGCGCCAGTCGTGCAGGGTGAACGGCAGTTGCAGTTGGCGGTGAATCACTTGCAGCGGCTGCTGCGCACCGGCCGGCCAGTGGAAGCTGGCACGCAGGCCCGGGTGGGCATCCAGCGCGGCCTGCCAGGCAGCCACGAAGCGCTGTGGCTCCAGCCCGTCGATGTCCAGGCGCAGCTGGTTGATGTAGTCGCCGGCCTCGGCCACGTGCAGGCAGTGGAACAGCAGCCCCTGCTGCAGCGGCGACAGCGGCAGGATGTCTTCGACCGTGCCCAGGTTCAGTTCCAATGCGGCCAAACCGGTGCTGTCCAGGCCGCTCAACGGGAAGTCCGACGGCGTGGCGCTGGCCACGCCCGGTTGCACGCAGTGTTCGACCAGCGTACGCAACTGGTGGGCGAAATTAGCGGCCAGGGCCTCGATGGTAGTGGTGTCGTACATGGCCTGGCTGAAGCCGAAGCTGATGCCCAGCTCGCCCTGGTAGACCTGCCCTTCGATGCTCAGCCAGTTGGCCAGCGGCGCGTCGTCGTCCTGGCCCTGGCCGGCACCTTGCGGGTCAGGCTGCCACAGCGCGCCGGCGTCGAACTGGCTGTCGAACTGGCCCAGGTAGTTGAAGGTGACCCGCGGTTGCGGCAGGCGCGCCAGTTGCTCGCGCACAGCTGTAGGGCCCAGGTAGCGCAGTACGCCATACCCCAGGCCACGGGCCGGCACGGCGCGCAACTGTTCCTTGACTGCTGCGATGCAGGCGCCAGGCTCGGTTTGCGGACGCAGGGCGACCGGGTACATGCTGGTGAACCAGCCCACGGTACGGGTCAGATCGATGTCCTCGAACAACGCTTCGCGGCCATGCCCTTCGAGCTGCACCAGCACCTGGCGCTGGCCGCTCCAGTCGCACAAGGCACGGGCCAGGGCCGCCAGCAGCAGGTCGTTGACCTGGGTGCGGTAGGCGCTGGGCGCCTGTTGCAACAGGGCCTGGGTAAGGGCCGGCGGGAAGCTGACGCTGACCTTGTGCTCATCGGCTACGCGGGTTTGCGTCACCGCACGGTCACGCGGCAGCGCTGCGACCTCACCTACCGCTTGCCAGTGTTCGAGCTGCGCCATGCAGGCATCGGCATGCCCGGCCAGGCGCTCGGCCCAGGCTTGGTAGCTGCTGGTTCTGGCCGGCAGCGGCTGGCCCAGGCAAGCCTGTTGCAAATCTTCGAGCAGGATGCGCCAGGACACGCCATCGACCACCAGATGGTGGATCACCAGCAACAGCCGCTGGCTGCCATCGGCCATGGCCACCAGTACCGCCGCCAGCAAAGGACCTTGGTCGAGGCTGAGGCTGCGCTGGGCTTCATCGCACACGGCGGCGAGCGCTTCGTCGCTTTCGGCCTGGCGCTGCCACAGCACTGGCGCGGCCTGTGGCGCATGGGCCTGCTGCCATTGACCATCGGCCTGGGTGAAGCGCAGGCGCAGGGCGTCATGCTGCGCCACCACCTGGACCAAGGCTTGCTCCAGTTGCTCGGCTTGCAACGGTTGGCGCGGCACCAGCAGCAAGGCCTGGTTCCAGTGCTGACGCTGCGGCATGGGTGTTTCGAAGAACTGCTGTTGTACGGGGGTCAGCAGTGCCGGTCCTTCGGCTGGGCGCTGGTCAATCTGCACACTGCTCACGCTGCCGGCGGCCTGCGCCAGGGAGCGCAGGGTCTGGTGCTGGAACAGGTCACGCGGGTTGAGTGCCAGACCGGCCTGACGGGCGCGGCTGACCACCTGGATGGCGATGATCGAGTCGCCGCCCAAGGTGAAGAAGTTGTCGTCCAACCCCACCTGGGCCACGCCCAGTACCTCGCTCCAGATCTGCGCCAGCTGGCGCTCGGCGTCGCTTTCCGGGGCCATGTAGGCTGACTGCGCCGTGGCCTCGGGCTGCGGCAGGGCCTTGCGGTCGAGCTTGCCGTTGGGGGTCAGCGGCAGGCTGTCGAGGGCCATGAGGTGGCTGGGCACCATGAACTCGGGCAGGGTCTGCAGCAGCCAGTCCTTGAGCGTGCCCTGCCAGCCCTCGGGCTGCGCGTTGAGCACCAGGTAGGCCACCAGTAGTCGGCCATCGAGGGCCAGCACCACGCACTCGCGAACGCATTCATGCTCGGCCAGGCGCGCCTCGATCTCGCCCAGTTCGATACGCAGGCCACGGATCTTTACCTGATGGTCGAAGCGGCCGAGGTATTCGATGACGCCGTCGGCGCGCTGGCGCACGCGGTCGCCGGTGCGGTACAGGCGGCCACCTTCGCCGAACGGGTCGGCGACGAAGCGCTCGGCCGTCAGCCCTGGCCGGCGATGGTAGCCACGGGCCAGGCCGATGCCGCCCAGGTACAGCTCCCCAGAAACGCCCGGGGCGACCGGCTGCAGTCCGGCGTCAAGCACATAAGTGCGGATGTTGGCGATCGGCTGGCCGATCGGCACGCTGTCCTTGCCTTCCTCCACACAGGTCCAGTGGGTCACATCAATGGCGGCCTCGGTGGGGCCATACAGGTTGTACAGGCCAGCACCCGGCAGCCGGGCAAACACCTGACGCTGGGCATCCACCGGCAGCGCCTCGCCGCTGCAGACGATGCGCGTCAGTGTGCGGCAGGCTTCGACGCCCGGTTCGTGGATGAACGCCTGCAACATCGAAGGCACGAAGTGCAAGGTGGTGACGCCATGGCGCTGGATGCGGGCGATCAACCGCTGCGGATCGCGGTGCTCGCCGGGTGCCGCCACGGCCAGGCAGGCGCCGGTCATCAGCGGCCAGAAGAATTCCCACACCGACACATCGAAGCTGAAGGGGGTCTTCTGCAGCACCGTGTCGCTGGCATCCAGCCCGTAGGCCTGTTGCATCCAGCACAGGCGATTGGTCAGGGCCTGATGGCTGTTGCCGGCGCCCTTGGGGCGACCGGTGGAGCCAGAGGTGTAGATGACATAGGCCAGTTGCGCAGGTTCCAGCGCCAGCGCAGGCGAGCTGGCGGGCTGGTCGTCGAGGGCCAGGGTGTCGAGGGCCACGCATTGCACGCCGGCCGGCAGCGGCAGGCTGCCAAGCAGCATCTGCTGGGTCAGCAGCAGGCGAATGCCGCTGTCCTCGATCATGTAGGCCAGGCGCTCCTCGGGGTACTCCGGGTCCAGCGGCACGTAGGCGCCACCGGCCTTGAGAATCGCCAGCAAGGCGACGACCATCTCGACACTGCGCTGGGCCGAGACGCCGACCAGGGTGTCGGTGGTCACGCCCTGGCCACGCAGGTAATGGGCCAGGCGATTGGCGCGCTCATCCAGCTCGGCGTAGCTCAAGGTGCTGTCGCCAAAGCGCAGCGCAGGTGCTTGCGGGGTGCGCTGCGCCTGGGCTTCGAACATCTGGTGCACGCCCTGGTGCAACGGGTAGCCAGTGGCTGTGGCATTCCATTCATGAAGCTGGGTGCGAAGGCTTGCCGGGTCGAGCATGGGCAGTTGCCACAGCGGCCGCGTCGCGTCCGCCACCAGCTCGCGGAGCAAGGTGAACCAGTGCTCGGCCATGCGCTCGACAGTGGCCGCATCGAACAGGTCGACCGCGAAGGTAAAGGCAGCGCGCAGCACACCGCCCTGCTCATAGGTGTCCAGGCTCAGGTCGAACTGGGTGGTGCGGCTGCGCCACGCCAGTGCCGACAGCTCCAGGCCCGAGGCCAGGGTCACCGCCGAAAGGTCGGCCACCTGTGGCTGGTGGTTGTACATCACCTGGAACAGGGGCGCGTGGCTGAGGTTGCGCTCGACCTTCAAGGCATCGACCAGGCGTTCGAACGGCAGGTCCTGGTGGGCCTGGGCGCCCAGTACGGTCTGCCGCACGGCCTGCAGATAGCTCAGTGCATCACGCTGGGCATCGGGCTGCAGGCGCAGCACCTGGGTGTTGACGAACAGGCCGATCAGCCCTTCGATATCGGCGCGGTTGCGGTTGGCCACCGGGCTGCCGATGCGCAGGTCGGACTGGCCGGTATAGCGCTGCAGCAACAGCCCGAAGGCGCCAAGCAGGAGCATGAACAGGGTCAGGTTGTGGCGCGCGGCGAAACTGCGCAGTTGCTGGGCCAGCTCGCTGTCCACCTGCAGCTCCAGGCGCTCGCCGCTGAAACTCGGGCTGGCCGGCCGTGGGCGGTCCAGCGGCAACTCCAGCACCGGCTGCTCGTCGCCCAGGGTGGCCTGCCAGTAGGCCAGCTGGCGCTCCAGTTCGCCGGCTTCGAGCCAGCGGCGCTGCCACAGGGCGTAGTCGACGTACTGGATCGGCAAGGCCGGCAACTGCGGCTGCGCCCCGGCGGCGAAGGCGTCGTAGCAACGGCTGAATTCGTCGATCAGCACATTCATCGACCAGCCATCGGAAACGATGTGGTGCAGTGTGAGCAGCAGCACGTGCTCCTGCTCGGCCAGTTGCAGCAGGCGAATGCGCAGCAGCGGGCCGTGTTCCAGGTCGAACGGGCACAGCGACTCGGACTCGACCTCAGCCTGCACCCGTGCCTCGCGGGTTGCTTCGCTCAGCGTGCGCAGGTCCAGGCGCTGGATCTGCGGCGGCGCTGGGCGGTGTATCTGGTGCAGGCGCTCGTCGGCCTGCTGCTGGAACACGCAGGCCAGGCTTTGGTGGCGTTCGAGCAGGCACTCGAACGCCTGCTGCAGGGCCGCCTGGTCGAGCGTGCCCTTGAGCCGCACCGCGCCCGGCAGGTTGTAAGCACCGCCTTGCGGGTCCAGCTGCCACAGCACCCACATGCGTTGCTGGGCGTAGGACGGCGCCAGGCGGTCTTCGGCCGCAACATCGACGGGGATCGGGAACTGGGAAAAGTCGATGCCCTCGCGGGTCAGGGTCTCAAGGAACAGGCGGCGCTTGTCCAGCGGCAATTCAATGAAACGGCGGGCCAGTTGCAGGGACTTTTCGGGATTCATCGGCTTGCTTTCCGTACGAGTGAGGTACCACGGGCAGTGCCCGGCTATCCCTACGAAACGGATACAACCAGGAAAAAATTAACGCTGGCGGATGGGGGGGATCGAGGTGAGCGGACGGTCGCGCAGGGATGAGAGGCGGCACGTGTGCCGCCTCTGCAAGGAAGGATTCGAAGAGGGCCGCGACGCGGCCCCGAGGGATCAGACTGCAGCAGCCAGCGCCTCGGCGAAGCGCTGGGCCACCTCATCGACCTGCGGTGCGGTGATGATCAGCGGCGGCAGGAAGCGCACCACCGCGCCGTGACGGCCACCCAGTTCGAGGATAAGCCCGCGCTTGAGGCATTCGCGCTGCACCTTCGGCGCCAGCTCGCGGTTGGCCGGCGGGTGCCCCTGTGCATCGAGCGGGCCATTCGGGTCGACCAGCTCCCCCCCCAGCATCAGGCCGCGGCCACGGATGTCACCCAGCTGTGGGTACTGGCGCTGCAGGCTCAGCAGGTGCCCGCGCAGGCGCTGGCCCATGGCTTCGGCATGCTCGGCCAGGCGATGCTCGACCAGGTAGTTGATCACGGCGGAGCCTGCGGCCATGGCCATCTGGTTGCCACGGAAGGTGCCGGCGTGAGCACCTGGCTTCCAGGTATCGAGCCAGTCGCGGTAGACCACCACCGCCAGCGGCAGGCTGCCGCCAATGGCCTTGGACAGGGTGACCACGTCCGGCACGATGCCGGCGTGCTCGAAGGCGAACATCCGCCCGGTGCGGGCGAAGCCGCTCTGGATCTCGTCGACGATCAGCGCCACACCGGCCTGTTCGGTGATGCGCCGCACGCCTTGCAGCCAGGCGATGTCGGCGGGAATTACACCGCCTTCGCCCTGCACCACTTCGAGGATGACTGCCGCCGGCAACGGCACCCCGCCTTCCGGGTCGAGCAGCAGGTTTTCCAGGTAATGCAGGCTGGCCTTGACCCCGGCTTCGCCGCCCAGGCCGAACGGGCAACGGTAATCGTAGGGGTACGGCATGAACTGCACGCCATTGCCGAGCAACGCGCCCAGCGGTTGCTTGGGCGCGTGGCTGCCCATCAGGCTCAGCGCACCCTGGCTCATGCCGTGGTAGGCGCCCTGGAAGGCCAGCACGGTGCTGCGCCCGGTGGCGCTGCGCACTAGCTTGAGCGCCGCTTCCACGGCATCGGTGCCGGTCGGACCGCAGAACTGCACCTTGGCCTCGCGGCGCAGCGCCTCGGGCAGTACGCCGAACAGGTCCTGGACGAAGCGGTCCTTCACCGGCGTGGTCAGGTCCAGGGTATGCAGGGGCAATTCGTCGGCCAGCACGCGCTGGATCGCCTCGATCACCACCGGGTGGTTGTGGCCCAGGGCCAGGGTGCCGGCGCCGGCCAGGCAGTCGATGAACTGGCGACCCTCGACGTCCTCGACATGGATGCCACGGGCGCGCTTGAGCGCCAGCGGGATGCGCCGGGGGTAGCTGCGGGCGTTGGATTCCTGTTGTTGCTGGCGTTGCAGCAAGGGTGAGTCGGTGAACTCGTACAGCGGTTGCGGCGCGCTGGCCGGCAGGGCCTGGGCAAGGCTGGAAGCGATCGACATGGGTGAATCCTCGCAAGCAAGCGAATGTGCGGGTAGTGGTCGCTTGGGAAACGCTTGGGTGGGGGGAGGATTTAGCGCTTGCTGTGGGATTTTTTGGGGGCTGTGGTGGCCCTTTCTTGGGCTAGCCCGCGTTCACGGGTGGCTTGAGAACGTCAAACCACGGGCTTCGAGAAAGCCCGCCAGGTAGTCGATGAACGCCTGTACCTTGCGCGTCGCTCGGCGATGGCTGGGGTAAACGGCGAGGATCAGCGGGCCGAAAGCGTCCGGGTCGAAGTCGTACGCGTTCATTACCTGCAGCAACTGGCCGCTCTCAAGGTAAGGCTGCACGCTCCACAACGGACACGCGTGCAGGCCCAGGCCCAGTAGGGTATTGGCCAGCAGCAGGTCGTAATTGTCGCTCAGCAGGCGCGCCTGCGGTTGCGGGACACGCATGCGCACCCCAGCCAGGGATACCCACCAGTAGCTCGGGTCCAGGGCCGGATGGCGGTAGATCAGCCACTGGTGACGGTCGAAGGTTTCCGGGCTCACCGTCAGCGGATGGGCCGCCAGGTACGCCGGGCTGGCACACAGGACGATGCGGTTTTCTCCCAAGGGTTTGACGATCAGCCCTGGCAGGTCGCTTCGCCCTTCACGCAGGGCCAGGTCATAGCTCCCATCGCCAAGGTCGACGAAGGTATCGCTGAGGTCTACGCGCAGCTTGATCTGCGGATGGGCGACGAGAAAGCCCGCACAGGCCTGATCGAGAAAGGCCCGTCCAAAGGCCAGCGGCGCGGTCAGCCTGAGGTTGCCGTGCAGACCGTGCTGCAACTGGCCAATCTCCTCACCCGCCTCATGCAGGCGCTGCAATACCTGGCGGGCGGTTTCCAGGTAGAGCCGGCCAGCCTCGGTCAGCACGGTGCGCCGGGTGCTGCGCTCGAACAGCTTTGCGCCAAGGTCGGCCTCCAGGTGGCTGACCGCCTTGGTCAGTGCCGAGGGCGTCTTGCCCAACTGCTCGGCCGCCCGACTGAAACTGCCGTGCTCGGCGGTGGCGACGAACATGCTCAGGGCGCTGAGCGTATCCATGCAGTTTTTCCTGTTTGGCAAAAAGGTTTTGCTTGCCGGCGATATTCTGCCCGCCTGCGCCATTCGTTAGTCTCGCGTGGAGTCCAATAAAAACTAAAGGCCGCCTCGATGCAACGATTTATCCCGAACGTTTTGATCAGCGCCATGGCTTTTGCCTCAATGGAAGCCATGGCCGCACCCGATCTGCTGTTTTTCAATGGCAAGGTGTTCACTGCAGAGCCTGGTCAAGCACTGGCGCAGGCCGTCGCCGTGGAAAACGGCAAAATCCTCAAAGTGGGGAGCGATGCCGAGATCAAGGCCCTCGCAGGCACCTCGACCGAGGTTGTCGACCTGGGCGGCAAGGTGCTGATGCCGGGCATGATCGACGGTCACAGCCATCCGATCATGGCCGCCCTCGATAGCCTGGGCTCGAACCTGCTCGACGAAGTCAAACCGTTACCTGAACTTGAACAGTGGATCATTGCCGAGGACAAGGCCGGGCGTGCCCGTCGCGCCGACGTGATCAGCATTGCCGGCGTCAGCTCGGCCTACTGGGAGCAGGACCAGGCGCTCGGGCAGCGCTTCAACCAAGGCCGCTGGGCCGAACAGCCACTGGTTCTGAACGGTATCGACGGGCACACCGGCTGGGCCAACCAGGCCATGCTCAAACGCCTGAAAATCGACGCTGCCCTGGTCAAAGGCCTGCCGGAGAAGGAGCGCAACTACATTGCCCATGAGGCCGATTTCACGCCCACGGGTTACCTCGCCGAAAACGGCTGGGACCGCGTGCGCAGTCAGCTGCCCGAGCACAGCGAAGACATGATGCTGGAGGCTACCCGCCAAGCGGTGAAGATCAACAACCAATATGGCGTTACCGCCTGGATGGACGCGGCCTCCAATGCCGGTGCCGGCGACTCGCTGTTCGAACTGCGCCCGACCGAGCAGAACGTCGGCGTGCTACCGCTCTACCGTAAGCTGTCGGAGCTGGGCGAACTGAATGCCCACGTTGCCGCCCTGCTGATTGCCTACCCAAAAAGCAAGCCCGGAGAGCTCGAGGCGTTGGCCAAGGTCATGCGGCAGTTTCAAGGTGTGCCGAACCTGACTTTCCCCGGCCTGAAGGTCTTCGCGGACGGCATCCTGGAATTCCCGGGCCAGAGCGCCGCGGTGCTTGAGCCCTACAAGAACAGTCAGAAAAAGGGTGAACTGCTGATCGACCCGGCGAACTTCGGCACATTGGTCGCAGCCGCAGAAAAGCACGACTGGATCGTGCATGTGCATGCCGTCGGCGACCGTGCCGTGCGTGAAGCACTCAATGGCTTCGCGTATGCCCGCAAGCTCAACCCCACCCCGCCGCCGCACAGCATTGGCCACATTCAGCTGATTGACCCAAAGGACTTCCCACGCTTCAATCAGCTCGGGGTGATTGCCGACATGCAACTGCTCTGGGCCACTGCCGAGTCCTATACCGAGGAACTGGTGAAGCCCTATATCAGCGACTGGGCCTACCGCTACATGTACCCCGCCCAGTCCTTGCACAAAGCTGGCGCCGTGATTGCCGGTGGCAGCGACTGGCCGGTATCGAGCCCCAACCCGTGGAACGCCATCGCCCAGGCCAGCACCCGCAAAGGCCCGCTTGGGGTGCTCAACAGCAGCGAAAGCCTCGACCGCGAAACCATGTTCTACGCCTACACCCTCAACGCCGCCAAAGCCCTGCGCCTGGACCGGCAGATCGGCTCCCTGGCGCCCGGCAAGCAAGCTGACCTGATTGTTCTGGACCGCGATGTGTTCAAGGTCAGCGACGAAGAACTGTTCGACACCCAAGTGCTGAAGACCTACTTCGCGGGTAAGCAGGTATACGCCCCCGAATCCTGATACGACGGGTACCAGCGCCCGGCTCCGTGCATTGCACGGGGCTCGGCGCAGCATTGCCGCATCTGCCAACACCCATAAGAACAGGAAGATCCGTATGCGCACGTTACCCGCCCTGCTCATGGCTGGCCTTGTGCTGGTGCCGCTGAGCCGTATTCAGGCGTTCGAGCTGAATGATCAGTTTCGCCTCGATGTGACGCCCACGCTGGTCAGCGATTACCGCTCCAGTGGCCTTTCGCAAACCCTCGGCGACCCCGCCGCGCAGTTGAATATCGTGCTCAGCCACGCCAGCGGCCTGTACGCCGGTGTGTGGACCTCGAATGTCGACTTCGGTCACGACACCCGCACTCGCCAGGAAATCGAGTACTACGCGGGTTACTTCTGGCAAATGACGGACAACATCAGCCTTGACACGTACTACACAAAATACGACTACCCCCGCGAAAGCGACTTCAACCAGAGCGACGTGCAGGCACTGCTGGATGTCTACGGCGTACTGGTCGGTGCCAAATATGTCCGTAACGCTTTGGGGCCGGAGGTCTGGGACGAAGCTGAAGAGCACCTCATTCACCCCGCAGGCAAAGACGAGGACCTGGCCTCGTTCCTGATCGGCTATCGCACCCTGTTGCCGGCAGAGGTCGGTTTCGAAGCCCGCTACGAATACGTCGACTACAAGGATGATGTCTTTTTCAGTAACGATGGCAGCGGCCGCTCCAGTTACCGCAACTGGGAGATCAAGCTGAGCCGTGATCTGGTCGGGGTGACATGGGGGCTTGGCTACGTTGATACCGATTTGTCCAAGACCGAGTGCCAGAGCTTTACCGGTTACGACGACTTGTGTGGACCTGCTGTAGTTGCCAGTGCCAGCAAGACATTCTAGGTAGGGTGCGGGGAACGGGCTTGTCCCGCGAATTGGCTTCAGGTTTAGAAGTTTCTTATGGCTACTGGCCCTATCGCTGGCAAGCCAGCGATAGGGCCCTTGAGGTCAATGCAATCGGTTCTTGGCCATCTCGATATCGTTCATCAATGCTTTGGCCAAGGCACTCAGGTAGTCCGCTGCACCGAGCAACTTGTGGTCATCCTCCATGTCGCCCTCGCGCACCAGGTGCTTTATGTAGCCCAGCAGTATCGAAACTTGCTCGTAGGCATCATCGATCGGAATGCCTGGCTGTACCCGCAGCAGATCTACCGGCGGGTTGCCGACATCAAGGAACGTCTCCACGCCGGCGGTGGTGAGGACTTTGGGTTCATCCGCCATGTCATCACCTCTGAGCCTGTTGGCCATAAAGTCGAGCGTGCACATGCTCCACCAACGCATAAGCAATCTCGCTGGCATGCATGGCATTGCCCAGCATGCTCAGGCCAGATTCGCCAGCGCGGGCGCGGCAGTGTTCGTCGAGGGTTTCGATGACGCCGCGTAGCAGCTCACTGACGTGGGCCAGGGCGTCGGGCGGGTACATGTCGGATTGGACGGTGAAGAAAGGGGTAGTGATAGGTTTACGGCGAGGGGGATCGGGGACGATCTTCTTCATGATGAAACTCCATTTCTCGAGAACAGGAGCTACCACCTGAATCTTTCTCACGGATTGGGTGGCAGCCGTACGTGGGGTGAGAAAACCGAGGAGAAATTGGTAAAGACTCGGCCAGGCAGAAGCCTGCCCACGTACGGCCACCATAGAGGCGCTACCAAAATCTACCTTTCAGGTTCTCACACCCGGTCGCCGGAGCGACTCGAGAACGTTATCCGTGAGACATTTCCCCGACAACAGCGAAACTTCAGCAGCGCTCGTAGGATAATTCCCAAACTAGCGAAGCCTGAAGCATTTGGTTTCAAGTTCAGAAATATCTTACGGCTGATGGCCCTATCGCGGATAAATCCGCTCCTACAGGGACCGCGCCGAACCTGTAGGAGCGGATTTATCCGCGATAGGGCCAGTGCAGGCGAAGAAAATCAGTGACCCGACCGCGCCGGCACCTGCAACAACACCCGCAACCCATCACTGCGGCTGTCGAACTTCAAACTACCCGCACAGCGCTGCACAATCGCCTGCACAATCGCCAACCCCAACCCGCACCCACCACTCTGCCCATGGCGCCAGAATCGCTCGGTCAGGTGCTGCAGATCCCCTTCGGCAATCCCCGGCCCATGGTCGCGGACCATGAAACCCACCTGCCCCGCCGCCATCTGCACCTCCAGCTCCACCTCACTGTCACCGCCATGGCGCAAGGCGTTGTCCAGAAGGTTGCGCAAGGCCGCCACCGCCAGCGGTGCGGGCATGCCCAGGTAGATCTGCGTGGCCTCTTCCGGCAAGCGCAGCACGATGCGACGGTTGTCGCCGCCACCGGCATCCTGCACCGCCTGCCGCGCAACCTGCTCGGCGCTGCACTGCACGCCGTCTTCGAACGACAGGCTGCCTTCGACCCGCGCCAGCATCAGCAACTGCTCCAGCGTACGGTGCATGCGGTCGGCGCCCTGCTCGGCATGCTCCAGCGCCTGCTCGCGCACCGCGCCGTCGGTCATGCGGGCCACCTGCAGGTGGGTCTTGATCGCCGTCAGCGGGCTGCGCAGTTCGTGTGCGGCATCGTCGGTCAGGCGCCGCTCGCGCTCCAACGCCTGGCCGATGCGCAGGAACAGCTGGTTCTGGGTTTCGAGCAAAGGCTGCAATTCACTCGGCAGGCCGGACACCTGCAGGGGCTCGACGCTGTCGGCCCGCCGTCGTCGCAGGGCGTCGCGCATGCGGTTGAGCGGCTCCAGGCCTTTGCCCAAACCAATCCAAACCAGCCCCAGGCTGCCCAGCAAGGCCATTAGCACCGGCGCCGAGGCCGCCAGCAGAATGGACTGGTTGAGCGCCTCGCGCTCCATGTGGCGGTCGGCGGTGGTGATGCGCACATCGCCGTGGTTGTAGGTGAAGGTGCGCCACAGCGCGCCGTCGATGGTCTGGTCGCGAAAGCCGCTCTGCTGGTCGTCCATGGCGCCGTCATGCTTGTGGTTGCTGGCCAGGATCTCGCCGCGCAGCGAGGTGACCTGGCAGGCCATGCCATCGGGCACGCTGAACTGGTCGGCCGAGAAATGCGCTTCTTCGCCCTTGGCGGTCAGCGGCGGCAACTGGTCGATCAGCCCGGCGACCATCCGCGCCGAGGCCACCAGGCGCTGGTCGAGGGAGAACATCATCTGCTGGCGCAGGTCGCGCAGCATCCAGGCGGCAGCCAGCACCCAGATGATGATGAAGGCGCTGCCCAGGATCAGGCTCAGGCGTACCCGCAGGCTCATGATGCGCTGTCCTCCGGCGCCTGCGCCGGCCCCAGGCGGTAGCCCAGGCCACGCACGGTCTCGACGATGCTGTTGCCGAGCTTGCGGCGCAGGTGGTGGATATGGACGTTCAAAGCGTTGCTCTCGACCTCGTCGCTAAAGCCATACACGCAGTCCTTGAGCTGCTCGCTGGACAGCACCCGGCCAGGGTTCTGCAGCAGGGCCTGGAGCAAGGCCTGCTCGCGCCGCGACAGGTCGACCGACTGGCCGGCCAAGGTCGCTTCGCAGCTGCTGGGGTCATAGCGCAGCGGGCCATGCTCGATCACGTTCACCGCCCGCCCGGCGACACGCCGCAGCAAGGTGTGCAGGCGCGCGGCCAGCTCGCGCAGGTCGAAGGGCTTGAGCAGGTAGTCGTCGGCGCCGGCCTGCAGGCCGTCGACCCGGTCGGTCACCGCATCGCGGGCGGTGAGCACCAGCACCGGCAGGTCGATGCCCTGCTGGCGCAGGCGGCGCAGCAGCTTGAGGCCGTCTTCGTCGGGCAGGCCGAGGTCGAGGATCATCACATCGAACTGCGCCGCCTGAAGCATGGCCCGGGCAGCGCCGGCGTTGGCCACGCGGTCGACGGTCAGGCCCTGGGCGGTAAGGCCGGCGCAGATGCCGCTGGCGATCAGGTCGTCGTCCTCGCAGAGCAGAACGTGCATGGTCAAGAGCTCCCGGAATGGTGTGCGTGGCATTGCACTATGGAGGGATTAACTGAGGATTATGGGCCTTGTTCACCGGTTGGTGTGAGATCTTCGCCCTGGGCATTGAGTGAAAAGCCATCACCTCATGATCGAAGCGTTTCAGCGTTTTTCGGCGAACTTTGGGAAATTTCCTACATGCTTTAGGGAAATTTCTTTGATTCATATGTGGTGAGATTTCCCCCTGTACGCGATGTCAGGGAGACACCACATGAATCTGGATTACCTCGTGCCCTCGTGGTTCGAGATCGAATCACGCGTTACCGATCACATGGGCTATCAAGGAGGCGCCCATTTTCGAACCTACAGCAACGAACCGGTTGCCTCACTGGCCCTCAACCTGCGCCGCGTGGACAGCGTGCGCAAAGCCTTTATCCACGCCGAATGGCAAGCGGCGCACCTGCTGCGGCAACGCTTTGCCGAGCTCGACATCAACAGCATCGTCGATGAGCTGATCGACGTTGTGAAGCAGATGGCGATGATCGTCGCCGGCAGCGCCATTACCGGCGGCTTGCTGGGCGCGGGGATCGGCGCCTTTGGCGGTGGCGCTGGCGCCTTCCCCCTCGGGGCTGCAGGGGCGGCGATGGGGCTCAAGGTCAGCGGCTGGATCCTTGGTGTGCTGGGGCTGTCGTCTATCGCCGAGTTCTTTATCGACGGATTGCCACGGATTGGCGAGTACTACCTCGATGGCATCCGCATTGCCTGGGAGGGCACGCGGGACGAGGGATTTAACCCGTTCGGTCGGGACGATCCGCATGCTATTTCCAGTGCTGCCCATCATATTGCCTTGGGCCATGTGGAAGTCGTGGTGCTGCTGTTGGGGGCGATCGTTTCGTACCTCACCCGCGGGCGCGGCGATGCCCGGGTGCTGGCGCAGGAGATGGCGGCTAGCAGCAAGGGGGCACGGCTGGGGCAGTGGATGCTCAAGCATGAGGAGAGGTTGAAGAAACGGCCGGATTTACAGGTGCCGGAGCGGCGTAAGGGCGTATTCGATGATCAACAGCCTGTGCAACCGGGCCGACCGGACAACAAAGACAGAGTACCCACTAAAGGTAAAGCCGGCATTATGGCTTTGCACAATGTAGAGTGTTTCAAAACAGGTAAGCTACCCACATCAAAATTTGGAGAGTTCGAGCGGCAACTGGGAGGCCAGGAAAAGGGGATGAACCGTTTAACTGTCGACGAATTCTTAAAGAATATTGCTGACCCCGTTTTAAGAAACCCGGCAAACGCCAAGCAGGCCCGGAGAGATCAAGAAGACGCTTTCATAAATCGTTTTCTCGAAGAGCTTTTGGAAGACTACGACTTCATTGAGGCTGAGGACATTGCTATCAAAAAAGCCAAGTCAGAGATGTCAACCATTGCAGCCTTACACAATCCCGATCTGGTTGCCGGCGGCAAAGACGCTATCACTGACTTTGGCGACAGGCAGGTAAACTCCACCATTGGCCCCCAGTGGAAAAGCAAGATTCACAACCTCGCCATCGCCGCTGAATCAGTGCCTGAATCAATGCGAAGCACAACATTTATGAATGTGAAATTACACAAATGCTAACCAATCAAGGAGATAATGATGGACAGATTATTTAGCAGATTCATTGAGAAACTCGGAACACCCACCTGCCAACTACCGGTTGCAGATCCGAGCATTGACCTCTACACAGGGAGATTACCCCACCAACTTCTTGATTACTGGTCTCAACATGGCTGGTGTGGTTTTGGCAAAGGTATTTTCTGGCTGGTCAACCCCCAAGAGTACGACTGCGTCGTCAACGCCTGGTTAGAAAACACAAAATTCGCGAAATATGACAATTATCATCTCATTGCACGCAGCGCTTTTGGCGACCTCTACTTCTGGGGAGAAAAAACCGGGGCCTCACTTAAAATAAGTAGCATTCTTTCGCGATATGTAACCCGCACATCCATGTACACCGGCGACCAGCTTGATAAAGGCTTTCCTGCTTTTCTTTTATCCATAAGCACAGACTCTAACAATTACGGTGACTTGTTCGAACCAGCCTATCAAAGGCTTGGCCCTCTCGCACCGGACGAAATGTACGGCTTTGTCCCAGCCATAATGCTGGGCGGCCCTAACACACTTGAACATCTTGCGAAACTTAAGGCCGTAGAGCACCTGATCTTACTATCTCAATTAGCAAGCCTTCAGGGTTACGACCAATGAAATCTTAAAACACATACAGGCCTGAAAAACCAACTGCCCCGAGACATGCAATGGATAATTTTTTCACTAGATTCGTTGAAGCCTTCGGCCCACCAATCGACAGCCGAGAAGTACCCGCCTCAACAATTGAGCGATACAGAGATACGCTCCCTCCCAAATTATTGGAGTATTGGTCAGAGCATGGGTGGGCTGGCTATGGAAATGGCATATTCTGGCTGGTCAATCCACAAGAATACGATGCCGTGGTTTCATACTGGCTAGAAAATACCAATCTCAGTTCGCACGACACCTACCACTTGATTGCACGAAGTGCCTTCGGAGACCTGTACCTGTGGGGTGAAAATACGGGTTTCTCCTTGAAGATAACAAGCGTTGCCTCCCGATTCGTATTTCACAATAAGCACTTCACAAAGGAACAGCTCAACACCGAAGTTCAAGGCTTTATCCTATCAAGAAAAGTCGACTCGAACGATTTTAACGACCTATTCGAATCCGCACGAGAAAAGCTTGGCAATCTCAACCATGACGAGATGTACGGCTTTTTCCCGGCCCTCATGCTAGGTGGTTCCGACTCTCTGGAACACCTCAAAAAGGTCAGCGCCGTTGAGCATTTGGTCTTCTTGGCACAGCTGACAGACCTTGAACCCTACCCCTTCTCCGCCAGACCGGCCTAGTGCCGCTGCTTTTTTGACATATACCCAACAACTAAAAAGGAATTAACCAATGAACGTAGTCTTCTCCATCTTCCTCGAAACCTTCGGCAACCCCATCGGCCACCAACCCGTCCCGGAGTCCGCCCTCGAATATTACAAAGACAAACTCCCCAACCAACTCCTCGACTACTGGAAAGAACACGGCTGGTGCGGCTACGGCGGCGGTCTTTTCTGGCTGGTCAACCCAGGTGAATACGAATCCGTAGTCGATTCCTGGCTCGGCGGCACCGCCCACGACACCTATCACCTCATCGCCCGCAGCGCGTTCGGCGAGTTGTACCTGTGGGGTGAGAACACCGGCTCGATGCTGACCATTGCGGCCTACCACTCCCGGTACTTCTTGAGTGCCCCAAGCGCCAACAGCGAAGAACGGGACAACAAGATCCAGAGCCTGCTCATGTGGGCCATGACCGAAAACATCGGTCTGGGTCTTTTCGACGAGGCCCGGGAAACATTGGGCGATTTGCAAGCCAACGAGATGTACGGTTTCGTGCCCGCCCTGGTGCTGGGAGGCTCTGCCACGCTGGATCGTCTTCAGCGACTCGATGCCGAAGTGCATTTGGTTCTGCTCTCGCAGATGGCTGAACTTGAACCGTATGAACTCGATGATGAGGAAGAAGAAGCTGAATAGGCAGAACGAACGCCCTCAGCGGTAAACCGCTTCAGGCCGATCCACATCCTGCAATATCCCGGCGTCCTGCACTTCAAGCCTGATGCAACTCGCCGGGTGCGCCTTCACTACCGACCTTGCCCCTTCATCACCCGTGAGGCGTGAAAGCGCCGACCAGAAATCGCGCCCGAACAAAACGGGATGCCCCTGCTGCCCGTCATGCTGTGGCAAGACGATGGTGGATGCACCCGCAGCCGACACCAGCTGGCCAAAAGTGGCCGGTGCGATCCAAGGCATATCGCCCAACAGAATCGCCACCGCCTGTGCATCACTGTCGATCAACGAAGCCGCCCCAGCCGCCAGGCTATGCCCCATCCCCAACCCGGCATCCGGGCTGGCAATGATCCGGCATTCACCCGGCAACCCGAGATCTTCGCCCCGCTCGCCATCACGCAGTACCACGCGCACATCGCTGAACACCGAGCAGGCTCGCTCGACGCTATGCACCAGCAAGCTGCGCCCGTCGTCCAGCGTGGCCCGGCGCTTATCGCCGCCGAAGCGCACGCTGCTGCCGGCCGCCAGCACCAACGCCACCACCCTCACAGAGCTGCCCGCTCGATGCCGTTGCGCTGGCGTAGGATATCGGCGAGCACCGCCAGGGCGATCTCCGCCGGTGTCTTGCTGCCCAGGTTCAGGCCGATCGGTGCATGGATACGGGCCAGCTCGTCGGCGCCCAGGCCGCCAATCCGGTGCAGGCGTTCGCGACGCTTGTCGGAGGTGGCCCGGGAACCCATCACACCGATGTAGAACGCTTCGGTGCGCACGGCTTCGAGCATGGCCAGATCGTCGATCTTCGGGTCATGGGTCAGCGCCACCACGGCCGTGTCGGCATGGCAACCGCCGTTGGCGATGAATTCCGACGGCAGCTCCCGGCGCACTTCGATGCCGTTCAGCACCACGCCGTCGAGCACCTCTTCGCGCGGGTCGCACAGGATGACCTCGAAGCCCATGCCCTTGCCGAACTCGGCGCAGTAATGGGCGACGCTGGAATACCCTGCCAGCAGCAGACGCTGGGCAGCACCGATCCGCAAGTACACACGACTGGCTTCACGCACGACCCGTGGGCCTTGAGCCGTGTCGTCGCTGAGCCGGCGATCGCCTTGCGGCAAACTCACCTCGCGCAGCAAACGACGCTGGCCCTGCAAGGCGCTTTCCAGCGCACGCAAATGCGCCTGCACCTCGCAGTCGGACGACAGGTTTTCTACCAGCACCTCGAGCACGCCGCCACACGGCAGGCGAATGTTCGAGCGCCGGTCGCTGCCGTCGCCATAGCGCACGATGGCCACCGGCTCGGGGAACTCGCCCAAGGCCACGCGTTCGAGAAAATCATCTTCCACGCAGCCGCCCGACAGCGAGCCAACCCACTGCCCGCTGTCGTTCACCGCCAGCAACGAGCCCGGCGCGCGGGGCGCCGAGCCGTAGGTGGCAAGCACCGTGCACAACCAGACCCGCTGGCCGTTGCAGGACCACTGCAACGCCTGGCGTATGACCTGTAGATCGAGATGCTGCACCGTTTACTCCGCCTTCAGCTCGGCGAGCTGCTGCACGCTCAGGTCACCGGGCAATCCACCCCAGGCCTGGCGCAGGTAGTTGACCATGTCCGTCAGTTTCTGGTCATCGAGCTTGTCGGCAAAGCCTGGCATCGGCTGCATGCGCTCGAAGCCAGTGAACTGCTGCTCGCGGATGCCGTCAACAATCGCCTTGACCAGGTTGCGTGAGTCACCCTGGCGCAGCACGGTGTTGCCCTGCATGGCTACCGCGATGTGCGGCTTGCCCTCGCCGTCGACGCCGTGGCAACCGGCGCAGACGTTGAGGTACTGCTGGCGGCCGCGCTTGGCGCTGTCGCTGAGCTGCTCCAGCGGCACTTCCTTGATGACCTTGGCCGCTGGCGGCTGTTCGCCCAGCAGGTAAGTGGCCATGGCCGCGAGGTCAGCGTCTTCCAGGTGCTGGGTGCTGTGGTGCACCACCGGGAACATCTCGTTGAACATGCTGCCCTGGGCACTGATGCCGTGCTTGAGGAAGGTGGTCAGGTCCGGCTGGGTCCAGCCTCGGTCGGCCAGGTCCTGGGCCAGCAGGCTCGGCGCCAGGTAGCCGTTTAGCAGGCCTCCGGTCAGGCGCTTGTCCTGCTGCAATGCACCGATCGGGTTGCGCGGGGTGTGGCATTCGCCGCAGTGGCCCATGACTTCGACCATGTACTGACCGCGCTGCCAGGCCGGGCTCTTGCCCTCGGCAGGCTGCAGCTGGACGCTCTTGCCATAGAGCATGTTCCAGCCGGACAGGCCCGTGCGCACGTTGAACGGGAAGCTCAGCTTGGTCTCCGGCGCCGGGCGGTTGATCGGCGGGATGGTCATCAGGTACGCCAGGATCGCGTCGGAGTCTTCCCGACTGATCAGGTGGTACGAGGTGTACGGCATGGCCGGGTACAGGTTGGCGCCATCCTTGCGCTTGCCTTCGGTAACGGCCGCGAAGAATTCGTCGGCGCTGTAGTTGCCGATGCCGTACTGCTTGTCCGGGGTGATGTTGCTGCCGTAGATGGTGCCGAACGGCGAATGGATCGGCAGACCACCCGCATACGGTGCGCCGCCCTCGGCGGTGTGGCACGCCATGCAATCGGCGGCGCGGGCCAGGTATTCACCACGCTTGACCTGCGCGTCATCGGACGCCTGGGCAGCCAGCGAGATGGCAAGACCCAGCGCCAGCGCCAGGCCGGAACGAACGAAGCCCATGCTCAACCCTCCTTGACCAGGCCAAGATCATTGAGCACCGTGCGCGTGGCGTCGTAGTAACGCACGTAACCGGTACAACGGCAGATGTGGTGACCCAGGCTTGCCTCGATGCTGTCTTCCACTTCGCTTTTCTTCAGGGGCTGACGCTGGGCCTTTTCCACCAGCACGGTGGCGGCGTTGACGAAGCCCGGTGCGCAGTAGCTGCACTGGAAGGCGAACAGGTCGACGAACTTCTGCTGGATCGGGTTCAGCGTCATGTTGCCGGCCTCGTCCTGCTTGGCGTGACCTTCGATGGTGCGCACTTTCTTGCCGGCGAAATAATGGACGCCGGTGATGCAGGTGCGCACCTCTTCGCTGGTGCCGTCGGGGTTGTCGACGATCACCACGCAGGCGTGGCAGATGCCCTGGCCGCAACCCAGGCGGGAACCGGTGAGGTTCTGGTGTTCGTGCAGGTAGTCGTTCATCGACAGGTCATCGGGGACCTCGACCGGGCCGACCGGTTGACCGTTGAGGGTCAGTTGAAGCGAACGGTTAGCCATTGAGGGCCTCCTTGATACGGGCTGGAGTAATCGGAAGATCGCGTACACGTTTGCCAATGGCATGGGCCACGGCGTTGCCGATGGCACCGACCACCGGGATCATCACCACCTCGGCGATGCCTTTGGACGGGTCGGTCGGCGACAGCGGCGGCAGGATTTCGGACGTCTGCTGCCAGACCGCCACATCCTTGGCGAACGGTAAGCGATACCGGTTGAAGTTCCAGTCGCCCTCCCCTGGGCCACCTTCATGCAGGGGCATCTCTTCGGTCAGCGCATGGCCGATGCCCATGGCGATACCACCTTCGAGCTGGCCCTTGACCAGTTCCGGCACCAGCACGCGACCACATTCGACCCAGCTGTGGTGGTTGAGCACCTGCACTTCACGAGTGCCTTTGTTGACTTTCACCTCGACGATGGTCGCCACCGGACTGTAGTAGGTGACCATGGCGTTGTTCAGCTGGGTCGCCGGGTAACCGGCGTTCTGTCGGTCGAGCAGGTGGTAGCCGTCGCTGCTCATCTGGGCTTTCTTGGCGTTGGGCGCGCCGTCGCCATACTTCACCGCCATGGCATCGAGCGGGAAGCGCTCGCGCACGCCGTCGATGACGAAGTCGGCCTCAGCCCAGCTCCAGCGGTTGAAACCGTGCACGCTGACGCCAGTCACCAGGCCCATTTCGTGGGCTTTCTTCGCCAATTCGGCGAACGGGATAGGCGACAGGCCGTTGCCGGTCAGCTCGCCGTTGACCCACACCGCGTTCTCGCGGCGCACCACCAGCGGGTTGGCCTGGCCACCGAACGGGCCTTTGCTCCACAGCGCCATGGCGGCAGGCCACAGGCCGTGGTTGAACAGCACGCGCGCCGCTTCCCGGGTGGCGTGGCTGAAGTAGAAGGCCGAGTTGGTCGCCGACGAAGGCGAGGCCAGCTTGGCGACCCAGCGCGGGTTGCGCAGCGCGGCGTCTTGTTCGGCCTGGCTGATCAGGTACGGGTTGCCGCTGGTACTCAGCTGCAGTTCCGGCCATTCGGTGACGGCGGTTTTGACCTCATCGGCCGAGCGGCCGAGGAAGTCGCTGACCACCAGGGCCTGGGAGGTGGACATGCCAGTACCCAGCTCGGTGCCGATATGGCGCAGGCTGATGCGGCCATCCGGGGTGAATTCGATGCTGGCCATCGGCGCTTCGGCGCCGGTGCCGAAGTCTTTCTGGGTGATGGCAAAACCTACGCCGTACCAGTGATCCGGGTCCTTGGCGTCCATCGCCTGCTTGCGCGCGGCGCGGTTGCGCCACCACTCGTGGGCGGCGGCCTTGTCGAGGATCTCGTACAGGCGCAAGGCGCCGGCCGGCACCGCGCCCTGGGTGTTCTTCATGCCCGACTTCAACGCGTTAGCGCGGCGAAGTTCGATGGCATCGACGCCCAGGCGGTCGGCGATCTCGTCGACCATCATCTCGGTGGCAGCCATGCTCTGCAGGGTGCCGTAGCCGCGCATGGAGCCGGCCTCGACGCCACGCGAGTGGTAGGCGGTGACGGACAGATCGTTCTGCGGCATGTAGTAGATCGACTGGGCCGCCGTTGCACCCACTGCAGCCACCGACGGGCTGTAGTTGATCCGGCCACCGCCGTCACAGCTCATGTCGGCGCGGAAGATCTTGAAGGTGTTGTCCTTCTTGTCCACGGCCAGTTGGTAGCGGATGTCGAAGGCGTGGCGCTTGATGCCGCTCTGGAACTGCTCGTAGCGGTCGTTGGCCAGGCGAATCGGCACACCGGCGCCATACAACGCGGCAACCGCGGCGTAGAACACGAAGATGTTGTTGTCCTTGGAGCCGTAACCCACGGTGTAGCCAGGGTGCATGTTCAGGTGCTGCAGGCCGAAGCGTGACGGCTTGATCATGTGCACGCATTCCTGCGCCGCTTCGAACGGGCACTGGGTAGCGACCACGAAGTGCAGCGTACCGCTGGTCGGGTCGTACCAGCCGTTGCCGTTGTCCGGCTCCAGCGCCGCCGGCTCGATGGACGGGGTCTTGTAGCGCTCGTCGAACACCAGCCAGTCCTGCGGCGGGTTGTCCAGCTGCTCGCCCATGCGCTTGGCGTAGAACAGGCCCTGCTCGGTCAGGTCGCCGTGCTGGTTGGGCTCCTTCGACCACACCGGTTTGCGGTTGAGGATGGTCGGGAACAGCATCGAGTTCTTCAGGCTGGAGAACTCGTCGTCGTCGAACGGCGTGGCGCCGCCGACACGCACGAAGCGGAAGCTGCCATAGGGGTCGCGCTGGTACAGCGGCGCCTGGGCGCCGTAGCGGATCGCCTTGTCGTTGAACTGCAGCTGGCGCTTGGCCTGGCGGTAGCGCTCGAAGTCGTGCCAGATCAGGATCGCCACTGGGTGGCCGATGAACATCGGCACCTTGCCCGGGGGCAACAGCGGGTCGGGCGAGTGGGCTTCAGGCCAGGCGATGCCATCCTTTTGCAGGTCGGCGGCCGTGACGATGCGGTCCGGCTGCAGGTCGGCGCCCAGCCAGTCGAGGTCGTAGCCTGCGTAGATGCGGTCGGCCTTGGTGATCTTGAGCAACATTGCGTGGCCTTGCTGGGCGGGCCAGCCGGGCATGTCCTTGGCGCGGATGTCGCGGGCGAAGACCTTGTTGCCACACACCTTGGACAAGGCGTCGTTACGGAAACGCGCCTTGCCGTCGTGGTTCATCCACTTCTGCGGCGAGGTGGTGACACGGTCTTCCATCAGGGCGGCAAAAGCCTGGCTGCCAAGCGGCGCCATGGTCACGCCGACACCGGCGATCAACCCACCTTGCAGGAAGGAGCGCCGGGATATATCACGGTTGGACATGCTGGATCCTCTGGGCAGAAATAGAGGTCTGCCCATCTTTTGATTTCTTGATTCTAGATGCAGGGAAAATCGGGAAGGGGGAAAAGCCTGAAAGCTGACTATAAAGTCAGTTTTATATCAGGAAAAAGCCGCTTTGGCAAAGTCAAGCGGACAGTATGTCGCGGTATGTCTGAATCGACCGGCGCCATTTGTAGGAAGCGGGTTAACCTTGGGTTAATCGACCCACGCCAGCATGGCCCCACTTCACGTACTGCCAAGGCGAAGACATGCGCGTCCTTCTACTCTTCCTGACATTGCTGCTGGCCGGCCCACTGCAAGCCAACCCCTTCGACGTCAAACCCGACTTCCTGCCGGTGGACCAGGCCTTCGTGCTGACCCACGACCGCCAGGCCGACGGCCAGATGCGCCTGTTCTTCCAGATCAAGCAGGGGTACTACCTGTACCAGAAGCGCCTGAAGTTCGACGGCCTGTCCGCCGACCAGCAGCCGCAACTGCCGACTGCCCTGAACCACCACGACGAGTACTTCGGCGACAGCGCGGTGTACCGCGACCAGCTCGAACTGCTGCTGCCGGCCAACGCCCAGGGCCAGCTGCGCCTGGGTTGGCAGGGTTGCGCCGACGCGGGCCTGTGCTACCCGCCGCAGACCACCGTGATCGAGCTGGGTGGCAAAGCCCTCCCCGCCACCCTCCCCGCCAGCGACCAGGCCAGCGACCAGGCCCTGGCCAGCGGCTTGCAGAGCGCCAGCCTGGCCTGGAGCCTGCTGGCGTTCTTCGGCCTTGGCCTGCTGCTGGCGTTCACCCCCTGCTCGCTGCCGATGCTGCCGATCCTCGCCGGCATCGTCCTGGGCAACGGCGCCAGCGCGCGGCGTGGCTGGGTGCTGGCGGGTGTCTACGTCCTGAGCATGGCACTGGTATACGCGGCACTGGGCGTGGTCGCCGCCCTGCTGGGCGCGAGCCTTCAGGCCTGGCTGCAACAACCTTGGCTGCTGGGCAGCCTGGCGGCATTGTTCGTGCTGCTGGCCTTGCCGATGTTTGGCGCTTTCGAGCTGCAACTGCCTGCCGCCTTGCGCGACCGCCTGGACCGTGCCGGGCAAGGCACCCAGGGCGGCAACCTGTTTGGCGCCGCGTTGCTGGGCGCGTTGTCCGGGTTGCTGATGGGCCCGTGCATGACCGCGCCGCTGGCCGGTGCGCTGCTGTATATCGCCCAGAGCGGTGATGTGCTGCAGGGTGGGCTGGTGCTGCTCAGCCTGGGCCTGGGCATGGGCGTGCCGCTGCTGTTGCTGGTGACCCTGGGCAACCGTTACCTGCCGCGCCCTGGCGCCTGGATGAACCGCGTCAAAGGGGTGTTCGGCTTCGTGTTCCTGGCCATGGCCCTGTACACCGTGCGCGGCCTGCTGAGCGCCCCGCTGCTGCTGGCCTTGAGCGGCGCCTGGCTGATCGCCCTGGGCTGGGCCACCTGGCCTGCCCTGCAGCGTTTGCCTGCGCTGCGCGCGGTGCCACTGCTGGGTGCACTGTGGGGTGGCTTGCTGCTGGTCGGCGCCGCAGCCGGTGGCGATGACCTGTGGCAACCGTTGCGGCCATTCGCTGGCAGCGGCGCCGCGCCGGCTGCCGCGCAGCACGGCGAAGACGCATTCGTGACGGTCAGCAGCCCGCAAGACCTGCAACGCGAACTGGACGCTGCCAAGGCCCGCGGCCAGTGGGTGATGCTGGACTACTATGCCGACTGGTGCGTGTCGTGCAAGGTCATGGAAAAGCAGGTGTTCGCCCGCAACGAGGTGCAGGCCAGCCTGGCCGACGTACACCTGTTGCGCCTGGACGTGACCGCCGACGCGCCGGCCAGCCGCGAGCTGCTGCAGCGCTACCAGGTACCCGGCCCGCCGAGCATCATCTGGCTCGGCCCGGAAGGCGAGGAACGCCGTGCGCGGCGCATCACCGGTGAAGTGGACGCCGCCGCGTTCCTGCAACACTGGACCCAGACCAGGAGCCAAGGCTGATGCTGACCGTCACGCTGGGGCCATTGACCATGGCCCTCAACCACCTGTTGATGCTCGCCGCCCTGGGCGTGGCCAGCCTGGTCGGATGGTGGGCCGCCCGGCGTGGCGGTGAAAGCCCGGAGTCGGCGCTGTTCAACCTGTTCCTGATCGGCTTGCTGTGCGCCCGCCTGGGCTTCGTCGTGGCCTACTGGCCGATGTACCGTGACGACCTGCTGCAGGTGATCGATATCCGCGATGGCGGTTTCCTGTTCTGGTCGGGGCTGGTCGGCATCGTCCTCGCCGCCCTCTGGCAAGGCTGGCGCCATCCCGGGCTGCGCCGCCCATTGGGCTGGGCGTTGTTCAGTGGCGCGCTGTTCTGGGGCCTGGCCAGCCTGGGCGGCCACCTGTACAGCAAGGGCACCGAGCTGCCCGAGCTGAGCCTGCGCAATGCTGGTGGCCAGTCGGTGGCCCTGCACAGCTACCGCGGCAAGCCGCTGGTGATCAATATCTGGGCCACCTGGTGCCCGCCGTGCCGGCGCGAGATGCCGGTGTTGCAGCAAGCCCAAGGCGAATACCCTCACGTGACCTTCCTGTTCGTCAACCAAGGCGAAACGCCGGAGAACGTCAGCACCTTCCTCGCCACCACCGGCCTGAGCCTGACCCATGTGCTGTTCGATGGCACCGGTGTGCTGGCCCAGCGGGTCGGCTCGATGGCGTTGCCGACCACCTTGTTCTACGACGCTGACGGCCGCCTGATCGGCAGCCACCTCGGCGAGCTGTCCCGGGCCAGCCTGCGTCATGCCCTGGAACCCTTCCAACGGGCCGCCGCGCCCGCCCCTGCCGCACAAGGAAATTGACATGCGATTGACTGCACTGCTGCCCCTCTCCCTGGCCCTGCTGGCCGCCCCACTGGCGCAAGCCGAAGAGTTGCCGAAGGCGATCCAGCAACTGCAAGCCAAAGGTGCCGTGATCAAGGGCAGCTTCGATGCACCCGACGGCCTGCGCGGCTACGCCGCCGAATACCAGAACAACGGCATCGCCTTCTACCTCACGCCGGATGGCAAGCACGTGCTGGTCGGCAGCCTGTTCGACGAACAGGGCAACGACATGAGTGCCGAGCCACTGGAAAAGCTGGTGTACGGGCCGATGTCCAAGGCCATCTGGGCGAAGCTTGAAAACACCAGCTGGATCGCCGATGGCAAGGCCGATGCACCGCGCAAGGTGTACCTGTTCAGCGACCCGAACTGCCCGTACTGCAACATGTTCTGGCAGCAGGCGCGGCCGTGGGTGGAGTCGGGCAAGGTGCAGCTGCGGCATATCATGGTTGGCATCATCCGCGAGGACAGCCCGGGCAAGTCGGCGGCGCTGCTGGCCGCGAAAGACCCGGCCAAGGCGCTGCAGCAGCATGAGAAAGCTGGCAAGGCGAGCACGCTGAAGGCGTTGGACAAGGTGCCGGAAGCGGTGCAGAAGAAGCTTGAGGCGAATCTGGCGTTGATGGATGAGATGGGGTTGCAGGCGACGCCGGCGATTTTCTATCAGGATGAGCAGGGGAACCTGCAGAGCCAGCAAGGGGCGCCGCGGCCGGAGCTGCTGGGGCAGATTCTCGGCAAGCGTTGAGGATTCGGTAGTCTGTACCGGCCCTATCGCCGGCAAGCCGGCTCCCACAGGTATGGCGCAAGGCTTGAAGCCAGCGCTGTCCATCTGGGAGCAACTGTCTTGCTCAACTTCTAGAAGTTGATGCGATTCCTGTGGGAGCGGGCTTGTCCCGCGAACACCGGCGAAGCCGGTGCCATACTCCGCGCTGCCTGTTTCGCAGGGCAAGCCGGCTCCCACAGGTATGGCGCAAGGCTTGAAGCCAGCGCTGTCCATGTGGGAGCCGGCTCGCCGGCGATTGGGGCGCAAAGCGCCCCCACCCGCTACAGCCCCTTCGCCTTGACCACCGCCTCGCAGCGAATCGGGAAATTGACCGAGTTGGCGATGAAGCACTCATGATGGGCCTCGTCATGCAGCCGCATGGCCAGCTCCACATCGGAATCGGCAGTCACCACAACCTGAGGCCGCAGGACGGCATCGACGAAATGCCCTTTGCGCTGGCCCTCGCCTTCGACCATGCGCCCCTCTGCACCATCGACGTATTCCGCGACGGTCACATTGTTCACTGCACAAAGGTGCAGGTACCACAGCTTGTGGCAGGCCGAGATCGAGGCGAGCAGCAGGTCTTCTGGGTTCCAGCGGCCAGGGTCGCCACGGAATGCAGGGTCGGCCGAGCCGAGCAGCTGTGGTTTGCCCTGGGTCTGGACGGTGAAATCGCGCTTGTAAGCCTGGTACCCGGAAGTCCCCTCTCCGGTGTTACCTGTCCAAACCACTTTGACCGCGTATGTATGTGCCTTCATGCCAGCTCCTCGGCTGCCGGTTTTTGTAGGCCCTACAGCATAGGTGAAGGGGCTGCGCGTCCCACTGAATTACTGAGTTTGCGTACTGCCCTATCGCCGGCAAGCCGGTTCCCACAGGTATGGCGCAAGGCTTGAAGCCAGCGCTGTCCATGTGGGAGCCGGCTTGCCGGCGATTGCTTTTACATGTTCTGAAGCAGTTTTATTGGACATGAAGACCTAGACACTTCCGATTCAAAAAAGAGAAAACTCTTACGCACAACCGGAAGTAGCACAATGAAATTACTATCCTGCAACAGCACTCCTACAGAACTTTCCTACACAACAGCTTCTTATCTAAACACAGCAAGACTTCAATTCACCCACCCGAAATATCGACTAGTTGACAAACCTTCCATCCAGCATTAGACCTCCAGTCACTCCGTTCACCGGCGCATCAAACAAAAAGAAGGAGGCATCTATGAAAACTCAATTTCAAATCACACCAATGCAAACAATTTATAAGCAGACGCCCCGCAATCTTCTGGGGGCACCCGCACCACTGCGAAGGTGTCGAGATGAAATACTTAAGAACTTACAACTACGAAATACTCAACTTCCACATCGAACCAATGGCCACCACAACGATTCGAGAACCCATAGAGCCTGAGGGTGCAAGTCTTGAGTTTTGTAGTGCGGCGCAAATCGAGCGCCGCCCGCGCGGCGCATCGCGAGCAAGCTCGCTCCTACATTTGTTGCAACGTGCCACGGTCTGTCAGGCCATGGTTGTTCGCCTTTGGCGCATGGCGATAAATGGGGATAGGCGCCAGCGCCAACTCTAAAACCGAGCTGTAGGAGCGGATTTATCCGCGATGCTTCACCGGCCTCTTCGAGGGACAAGCCCGCACCCACAGACACCCCACTGTTCTTGCGGGCGGTGTTTACCTGTGGGAGCGGGCTTGTCCCGCGAATGGGGCGCAAAGCGCCCCCGCCAATCACAACCCCTCCAACTCCGCCATCAAATCACTCAGCCGATCCACCTTCTCCTCATCCAGCGCACTGTCCTGCAACCCGCGCACATACGCCGCCAACGCCTCCACCGTGCTGCACTCGAACATCGCCCGCAGCGGCACATTAAGCTGCAACTGCTTCTGTACCCGCGACGCAATCTGCGTAGCCAGCAACGAATGCCCGCCCAGCTCAAAGAAGTTGTCGTGCACCCCTACCCGCTCGGCCTTGAGCACATCGGCCCAGATGCCGGCGAGCACCTCTTCCAGCTCATCACGCGGCGCCAGGTAGGCCTGGCTGTGCTGCCCGCCGATATCGATGACCGGCAGGGCCTTGCGGTCGAGCTTGCCGTTGGCGTTGTGCGGCAGGCTGTCGAACCAGCCCCAGTGCAGCGGTACCATGTATTCCGGCAATTCGGCGCGCAGGCGTTGCTTGACCTGCTCAAGCAGGGCGGCATCGGCGCTGACACCTTGGTGAGCCACCAGGTAGCCAACCAGATGCTTGCCATTGACGCCTTCCTGCACGCCAACGGCCGCATCACGCAGTTCGGGCTGCTCATGCAGACGGGCCTCGATCTCGCCCAGTTCGATGCGGTAACCGCGAATCTTCACCTGATGGTCGATACGCCCGACATACTCCAAGACTCCGTCCGGCCGCTGCCGCGCCAGGTCACCGGTGCGGTACAGCCGCTCGCCCGGTGCACCGTGCGGATGCGGGATAAAGGCCAGCGCAGTACGCACCGGGTCACCGACATAGCCACGCCCGACGCCGGTACCCGCAACGCACAGTTCGCCCACGGCACCCAGCGGCACCAGGGCCTGGTCCTCGCCGTACAGGTACAGGCGGTTGTTGTCGGTCGGTGTGCCGATCGGCAGGTAGCTGCCGCGGGTCGACTCGCGGTCGACACGGAAGAACGCCACATCGTCCGAGCACTCCGCCGGGCCGTAGGCGTTCACCAGGCCAATCCCCGGGTAACGCTGCAGCCATTGCGCCGCCAGCTCCGGTGGCATGGCCTCACCGGTCGGCAACATCCAGCGCAGGCCGTCCAGGGCCTGGTGGTCGTTGGCCAGCATGCCCTGGATCAGCGACGGCACGCTTTCCAGCACGGTAATGCCGGTGGCCTGCACATGGGCCAGCAGGCCCTGCGGGTCGTGGGCGATGGCGTTCGGCACGATCTCGACCTTGGCGCCGAACAGCGGTGCGGCAAGGAACTGCCATACCGAAATATCGAAGCTCTGCGAGGCGGTCTGGGCGATCACGTCATGCTCGCTCAAGGCCAGGTACGGCACCTTGCTCAGCTGATTGTTGAGCATGCCGCGCTGTTCGACCATCACGCCCTTGGGCAGGCCGGTGGAGCCGGAGGTATAGATCACATAGGCAAGGTTGTCAGGCCCACTGTGAATGCCGGGGTTGTGGCTGGCGATGTGGCTGCTCTGGACCTCTTCCCACACCAGCAGCTGCGGCCGGGCCACGCCCGCCAGTTCGTCCAGTAGCTGACGCGCCTGTTCGGCACAGGCCGCGCTGCACACCAGCACCGGGGTGCGGCTGAGCTCGACGATGCGCTGAAGGCGCGCCGAGGGCAGGCCCGGGTCCAGCGGCAAGTAGCCGGCCCCGGCCTTGAAACTGCCGACGATCATGCCCAGCAGCGGCAACCCACGCTCGGCCAGCAACGCGACCGGCTGGTCGATGGCCACACCGGCCGCGACCAGGGCATGGCCCAGACGGTTGGCCGCGAGGTTCAGCCCGGCGTAGTCATAGGACGCCTCCAGGCAACGGGCGACCGTGCGCTCGGGGTGCGCGGCGACCTGCGCTTCGAACAGCGCGACATAACTCTGCTCCAGGGCATAGGCCTGCTCAGTGCGGTTGCAGTCGTCGAGCAGGAAGCGCTGTTCCTCATTGCCGAGCAGCGGCAGCTCGCTCACCTCGCCGTCGAAGCCTTGCACCAGCGCCAACAGCAGGCGCTTGAACTCGGCCAGCAGACGTTCGATGGTCGGGAAGTCGAAATAGCGCTGGTCGAACGACAGGTGCAGGCCCAGGTCGTCACCCGGGTAGCACACCGCCGTCAGCGGGAAGTTGGTGTGGGTACGGCCCGAGTCGGAGCTGGCGTTCAGGTGCTGGGCATGGTCGAGCACCGCGCTTTCCACCGGCGCGTTTTCGAACACGAACAGGCTGTTGAACAGTGGCTGGCCCTTGGGCAGTTCGCTGCACGCCTGAATCGCCACCAACGGCAGGTACTCGTACTCGCGCAATTCCATGTTGCGCTCCAGCAGGCTTTGCAGCCACTGGCGCACACTGCGCCGCTGGCCCGGCTCGGGCAGCTGCACGCGCAGGGCGATGCTGTTGATGAACAGGCCGACCGTGCGCTGCATCTGCGGCAGGCTCACCGGGCGCCCAGCCACGGTTACGCCGAAGGCCACGTCGCGGTCGCCGCTGTAGCGTGCCAGCACCAGTGCCCAGGCCGCCTGGGCGAAGGTGTTGATGGTCAGCTGGTGGGCCTGGGCCAGTTCGCGCAGGCGCACGCCGTCGCAGGCCTCCAGACGGGTGTAGCAGTCGCCGACGACCATGCCTTCGCCGGTGTGGTCATTGCGCAGCGGGCGGTCGCTGGGGATGGCCGTGGCGCGTTCGAAGCCGGCCAGGTTGGCCTGCCACCAGCCACGTGCCTCGTCCAGGTCCTGGCGTTGCAGCCAGCCGATGTAGTCACGGTAGCGCGGCGGCACCGGCAGCTGCGCCTGGCGGCCTTCGCCGAGGGCCTGGTAGAGCGCGAAGAAGTCGTTCATCAGCAACGAACGGCACCAGGCATCGATGAGGATGTGGTGATTGCTCATCATGAACCAGTAGCGCTCGTCGTCGACCCGCACCAGGCGCAGGTGGAACGGCGCCTCGCGCAGCAACTCGAAGCCGGCCTCGCGTTCTTCTTTGTGCAAGGCTTGCAGGCGCTGTTCCTGGGCCGCCGCGTCGAGGCCGCGCCAGTCCTGGTAATCGACCGGCGTATTGCCCGGCTTGTGGATGATCTGCAGCATCGCTTCGCCGGCGTTCCAGCTGAACGACGCTCGCAGGGCTTCGTGACGCGCCACCACAGCCTGCCAGGCCTGGGCGAAACGCTGCGGGTCGAGCGCGCTGTTGATCCGGTAGCGATCCTGCATGTAGTAGATGCCGGTGCCCGGCTCCAGCAGGGTATGCAACAGCAGGCCTTCCTGCATCGGTGTTAGCGGGTAGACGTCCTCGATCTCGGCAGCCGGGATCGGCAGCGCGTCGATCTGCTCCTGAGTCAGGTGCGCCAGCGGGAAGTCCGACGGCGTGAAACTGCCGTTGCCATCGGCCAGGCAATGCTCGACCAGGGCCAGTAGCTCCTGGCGATAAGCCTCCGCCAGTTGCGCGATGGTCTGCTCGTGGTATCGCTCGCGGCTGTAGGTCCAGCGCAGTTGCAAGGCACCGCCATAGACCTGGCCGTCGACGCTGAGCCAGTTCGGCAGTGGCGCATCGAGGTCGTGGGCCAGGCCCGCCGGAGCATCCAGCGGCTGGAACAGCGCGCCAGCATCGAACTGCTGGTCGAACTGGCCCAGGTAGTTGAAGGTGATCCGCGCCTGTGGCAGCGCCGCCATGCTTTCCCGCGCGGCGTCGTCGGCCAGGTAGCGCAGCACCCCATAACCCTGGCCTTTGTGCGGCACCTGGCGCAGTTGCTCCTTGATCCGCTTGATCGACGCGGCGCGCGCGGCATCGTCCTCGCCGGCCTGAGGGTCGAAGCGCAGCGGGTAGGCGTTGGTGAACCAGCCGACGCTGCGGGTCAGGTCCATGTCTTCGAACAGGCCGTCACGGCCATGGCCTTCGAGCTGCACCAGCACTTCCTGATCGCCAGTCCAGCGGCACAGGGTGCGGGCCAGGGCAGTCAGCAGCAGGTCGTTGACCTGGGTGTGATAGGCCGCCGGGGCCTGCTGCAGCAACTGCCGGGTCTGCTCGACATCCAGGCCGATGGCAACGGTGTCGGCGTGGCGATGCAGGTTGCCGCCCTGCGGGTGATCGCACGGCAGTTCATGGCGCACGCTGGCCAGTTGGCCTTGCCACCAGCCGAGCTCGTCACGCAGCGAGTCGCTGCCGGCGTAGCTGCCCAGGCGCGCGGCCCAGTCGGCCATGGCGTGGGACTTGGCCGCCAGCGGCTGGCCACGGTACAGCGCCTGCAGGTCTTCGAGCAGTACGCGCCAGGACACACCGTCGACCACCAGGTGGTGGATCGCCAGCAGCAGACGCTGGGCGCCCTGCCCGTCCGTTACCAGCAATGCGCGCAGCAAGGGGCCTTGCTCAAGATCGAGGCTGCGTTGCACGTCGCTGTACAGCGACTGGCAGTCGTCGAAGTCGGCCACCGTGGCGGTCCACAGCAGTTGCACATTGGCAGGCGCGGCGAACTCGCCCTGCCAGCGACCATTGGCCTGGGTGAAGCGCAGGCGAAGGCTGTCGTGGTGCTCCAGCAGCGCCATCAGTGCCTGTTCGAGCTGAGCCTTGTCCAACGTCTGGCGCACGTGCAGCAACACCGCCTGGTTCCAGTGCTGGGGCTGGACCACCTCGCTGTCGAAGAACCAGTGCTGGATCGGCGTCAGTCCGGTCTTGCCCTGCCGCGCCCCCTGCTCGATGCCGCTGGCCACTTCGCTGTGGGTGACCACGGCGGCAAGCGTCTGAATGGTCTGGTGCTGAAACAGGTCGCGCGGCGTGAACTGCAGCCCCAGTTGGCGGGCACGACTGACCACCTGGATGGACAGGATCGAATCGCCGCCCAGTTCGAAGAAGTTGTCCTGCACACCCACGCGGGACACGTTGAGCACATCACGCCAGATCTGCGCCAGTTGCGCTTCCAGCACGTTGGCCGGCGCCTGGTACTGCTGGCCCGTCTGCTCCAGATCAGGCAAGGGCAAGGCCCGGCGGTCGAGCTTGCCGTTGCCCATCAGTGGCAGGCTGCCCAGCAGCACCAAGTGCGCCGGCACCATGTAATCCGGCAGGTGCAGGCGGGCATCGGCCTTGACCGCTTCACGCAGTAAGGCCTGGGCGTCGCTGTCGGCGCTGGCCTGCTTGCACACCAGGTAACCTACCAGCTGTTTGCCACCCGGCAGGTCGAGTGCCAGGACCACGGCCTCGTCGACATCGGCATGTTCCTGCAGGCGACTTTCGATTTCGCCAAGCTCGATGCGAAAGCCTCGGATTTTCACCTGCTGATCGGCACGGCCGACATACTCCACCAAGCCATCGGCGCGCAGGCGCACCAGGTCGCCGGTGCGATACAGGCGCCCGCCGTCAGTGCTGAACGGGTCGGCGACAAAGCGCTCGGCGCTCAACCCTGGGCGGTCGTGGTAGCCCTGGGCGAGGCCAGCGCCGCCGACGTACAGCTCGCCGATGCCCCCTTGGGGCAGCAACGCCAGGTCTTCATCGAGGATATAGGCGCTGCGGGCGCCGATTACCCGGCCGATCGGCACACTGCCGGCGTCGGTAGGCAGGGTGTCGGGCGCCAGGCACGCCAGCGGCATGACCACCGTCTCGGTCGGGCCGTAGGCGTTGAAGAACTGCTGCGGCGCGAAGGCCTGGCGGATGCGCTGCAGGTGCTCGCCGGTCAGCGCTTCGCCGCCGGTGATCACCAGGCGCACCGGCAACTGCTCGCCCTGCCCGGCCAGGTACTGGGCCAGCTGGCTGCCGTAGCTCGGGGTGAAACCGAGAATGCTCACCTGCTGCTCGCGCACCAGCTGGCAGATGTCCTCGGCGCCCCACTGGCCCTGGGCCCGCAGTACCACGCGCGCACCACACAGCAGCGGCACCAACAGGCGTTCGCTGGCGGCGTCGAAGTTGATCGAATAGAAGTGCAGCTCGCAGTCGTCGCTGCGCATGCCGAAGGCTTCGATCACCGCCTGGCAGTGCATGGCGATTTCACCGTGGCTGACCACCACGCCCTTGGGCTTGCCGGTGGAGCCGGAGGTGTAGATCAGGTAGGCCTGGTGCTGCGGCAGGTTGAGGTTGTCCAGCGCTGCATCGCTGTAGGCGGACAGGCTGGCGGCGTCGTCTTCCAGACTCCAGCGCTGCACGCCGGGCGGCAGCTCGCCGAGGGTTTCGAGCAGGCTGCGCTGGCTCAGCAGCAGGCCGATACGGCTGTCCTCGATCATGTAGCGCAGGCGGTCGAGCGGGTATTCCGGGTCCAGCGGCACATAGGCGCCACCGGCCTTGAGGATGGCCAGCAGGCCGACCACCATTTCCAGCGAGCGCTCCAGGGCCAGACCGACACGTACCTGCGGGCCGACACCGCGTTCGCGCAGCGCACGGGCCAGGCGGTTGGCCTGCTGGTCCAGCTCGGCGTAGCTCAGGTGTTCGCCTGCGAACGTCAGCGCGCCGGCTTGCGGCGTGCGTGCAGCCTGGGCGGCGAACAGGCCATGGATCGTCTGGTCGAGCGCAGGGTGGTGCTCGCCCTGCAACTGGCTGATCAATACCTGCTGCTCGGCGTCCGCCAGCATCGGCAGTTCGCACAGGCGCTGCTGTGGGTCGTCGAGCAGGCCGGCCAGCAGCTGCTGCCAGTGTTCGGCCATGCGCGCGATGCGCGGTGCGTCGAACAGGTCGCGGCTGTAGGTCAGGCAGCAGCCCAGGCGGCCATCGAGGTCAGTGACTTCCAGGTACAGGTCGAACTTGGTGGCACTGGCGTCGTTGACCAGGTAGTCCACCTGCATGCCGGCCAGCTCACGGCTTTGCTGGAAGGCCCAGCGCTGCACGTTGCACATCACCTGGAACAGCGGGTTGTAGGCGCTGCTGCGCGGCGGTTGCAGGGCTTCTACCAGTTGCTCGAACGGCAGGTCCTGGTGCGACTGGCCTTCGATGGCGGCCTGGCGCACCTGGTCGAGCAAGGCGGCGGCGCTCATCTGCCCGTCCAGCTCGCAGCGCAGCACCTGGGTGTTGAGGAAGGCGCCGATCAGGCCTTCGCTCTCGGGGCGAATGCGGTTGGCCACCGGCGCACCGATGCGCAGGTCGCGCTGGCCGCTGTAGCGGTGCAGCAAGGCGGCCAGGGTGGCGGTCATGGTCATGAACAGGGTCAAGCCGCGCTGGCTGTTGAAGGCGTGCACGCGGGCGACCAGCGCCGGGTCGAGGTCGAAGCGGTACAGCTCGCCACGGTGGCTCTGCACCGCCGGGCGTGGTCGGTCGGCGGGCAGCGCCAGCACGGGGTGTTCATCGCCCAGGCGAGTTTTCCAGTAGGCCAGCTGGCGGGCGCCCTCGCCGCTTTCCAGCCATTGCCGTTGCCACACGCTGTAGTCCAGATACTGCACCGGCAGCGGCGCCAGGGGCGACTCGCGGTCATCGACGAAGGCTTCGTACAGCTCGCCCAGTTCGCGGGCGAAGATGTCCATGGCCCAGCCTTCGGTGACGATGTGGTGCAGGGTCAGCACGAAGTAATGTTCGCGATCTTCGGCCTTCACCAGGCAAGCGCGCAGCAGCGGGCCACGCTCCAGGTCGAACGGCTGGTGCGCCTGCTCGTCGGCCAGTTGCTGCAGACGCTGCTGACGGGTGGCGTCGGGCAAGGCGCTGAAGTCCTGCCAGTCCAGTTGCAGCTGGCCGTCCTGGGCAACGCACTGGTAGGGCACGCCGTCGATGGCCGGGAAGGTCGTGCGCAAGGTTTCGTGGCGCACGATCAGCGCCTGCAGGGCACGCTCGAAGGCATCGACATGCAGCGTGCCGCGCAGGCGCGCCATGCCGCCAACGTTGTACGCCGGGCTGTGCGGTTCCATCTGCCAGAGGAACCACATGCGCTGCTGGGAGTACGACAACGGCACGGCCTGGCGGCGGTCGACGCGGGCGATCTCACCCTGCAGGTTGTGCTCGCCGGCTTCCTGGATGCGCGCGATCTGCGCGCAGAAGGCGCCTAGCTCGCTGGCCTCGAACAGCACTTTCAGCGGCAGCTCGACATCGCAGGCCTGGCGGGTGCGCGAGACGATCTGGGTGGCCAGCAGGGAATGGCCACCCAGGGCGAAGAAGTCGTCGTGCAAGCCGATGCGTGGCAGGTTCAGCACCTCGCGCCAGATCGCCGCGACCTGCTGCTGCAGCGCGGTCTGCGGCTCGACATGTTCACGCAGCTGCCAGACCGGCGCAGGCAGGGCCTTGCGATCAACCTTGCCGCTGGGGCCCAACGGCATGTGTTCAAGGGCGATCAGCTGCACCGGCACCATATAAGCAGGCAGGCGCTCGGCCAAATTGGCCAGCAGCGCATCCGCCGCTGCTGTGCCGCTGTAATAGCCGACCAACTGCGCGCCAACCGCGTCCTGGTGGATCAGCACCAGTGCCTGTTCGACCCCTGGCTGGCCTAGCAGGCACGCCTGCACTTCTTCAGGTTCGACGCGGAAACCTCGTACCTTCACCTGCTGGTCGAGGCGGCCAAGGTATTCCAGGGCTTCGGCCTGCACCTGCCAGCGGGCACGGTCGCCACTGCGGTACAAACGCGTACCGTCGCCATCGGCCTGGGGCACGAAGCGCTCGGCTGTCAGACCTGGGCGACCGAGGTAACCGCGGGCCAGTCCCGCACCGCCCAGGTACAGCTCGCCCGGTACGCCCGGGGCAGCCAGTTGCAGCTCATCATCCAGCACGCGGCAGAGCACGTTGCCCAGCGGCCGGCCAATCGGCGAGCGGGCGCCATCCTCGGCCCGGCAGTGCCAGTGGATGACGTTGATGGCGGTTTCAGTCGGACCGTAGCGGTTGTGCAATTGCACCTGCGGCAGCAGTTGCAGCACGCGGTCGCGCAGGCTCGCCGACAGTGCCTCGCCACCGGAGAATAGCCGGCGCAGGCTGGTGCAGCCCGCCGCCAGGGGTTCCTGGACGAACACTTGCAGCAGCGGCGGCACGAAGTGCAGCGTAGTGACGCCATGCTGCTGCACCAGCGCGGCGATACGCTGCGGGTCGCGGTGCTCACCAGGGCCGGCCAGCACCAGCTTGCAGCCGGTGATCAGCGGCCAGAAGCATTCCCACACCGACACGTCGAAACTGATCGGCGCCTTCTGCATCAGCACGTCGCTGTCGTCCAGCGCGTAGGTGGCCTGCATCCACTGCAGGCGCTCGGCCAGCGCCGCATGGGAGTTGCCTACGCCCTTGGGCTGGCCGGTGGAGCCAGAGGTGTAGATCACGTAGGCGAGGTTGTCGCCGTGCAGGTGCAGGCCCGGCGCGTGGCTTGGCCAGCTGTCCAGGTGCAGCTGGTCGAGGGCGATGGCGCTGACCCCGTCGACCTGCGGCAAGGTGGCGAGCATGCCGCTGTGGCTGAGCAGCAGGCTGGCCTTGCAGTCGCGCAGCATGTAGGCCAGGCGCTCGGCCGGGTAGTCGACGTCCAGCGGCACATAGGCACCGCCGGCCTTGAGGATGGCCAGCAAACCGATCAGCAGTTGCGGCGAACGCTCGACGGCGATGGCCACGCAGGTGTCGGGGCCGACGCCTTTGTCGCGCAGGTAATGGGCCAGGCGGTTGGCCTGCTGGTGCAGCTCGGCGTAGTCGAGGCTGCCACCTTCCCAGGCCAGCGCCGTGCGCTGCGGGGTCTGGCGCGCCTGCTCGTTGAGCTGCTCGACCACCAGGTTCTCGGGCGCGGGCGCAGGCGCCTGGCCCCAGGCAAGCAGTTGCTGGCGGCCTGGCTCATCGAGGAGGTCGACATCACCCAGGGCCAGCTGCGGTTGCGCGCACACTTGCGCCAGCAGTGCCAGCAGGTGCTGGGCCAGACGCTCCACGGTGCCGTGTTCGAACAGCTCGGCCGCGTAGTCGAAGGCCAGGCTCAGGCGACCCTGATGGTCTTCTTCGCTGTGCAGTTGCAAGTCGAACTTGGCTTCGCGGCTGTGCCACGGCAGCTCTTCGGCCAACAGGCCCGGCAGGCGGCGCAGGGCCGACAGGTCGCGCTGCTGATGGTTGAACATGATCTGGAACAGGCCTTGCTCACGGGCTTCGGGCAGGGCTTCGAGCAGCTGCTCGAACGGCAGGTCCTGGTGGGCCTGGGCGTCGAGGGTGGTTTGGCGTACTTGCGCCAGCAGCTGGGCGAAGGGTTGGCGGCTGTCCAGTTGCGCGCGCAGCACCTGGGTGTTGATGAAGAAGCCGACCATGCCCTGAGTTTCCTGGCGCGGGCGGTTGGCATTGGGCACGCCGATGCGGATGTCGGCCTGTCCGGTGTAGCGGTGCAGCAGGCCTTGCCAGGCCGCCAGCAAGACCATGAACAGGCTGGCCTGTTGCTCGCGGGCCAGGCCTTTGAGGGCCTCGGTCAGCTTGGCCGGCACTTTCAGGTTCAGGCGTGCGGCGCGGTTGGTGTGCTGGCTGGAACGCGGCTGGTCAGGGTAAAGGTCGAGAACCGGCAATGCATCGCCCAGCCGGGCCTTCCAGTATTCCAGTTGACGCGCGCTTTCGCCTTCGGCCAACCACTGGCGCTGCCAGTTGCCATAGTCGGCGTACCCCAGCGACAGCGGGGCCAACGAGGCTTCAAGGCCTTGGCAGCGGGCGGCATAGAGCTTGGCGAACTCGTCGAGCAGGATGTTCAGCGACCAGCCATCGGCAACGATGTGGTGCAAGGTCACCCACAGTTGATGGTCTTCGTCGTCCAGTCGCGCCAGGGTCACGCGCAGCAGCGGGCCTTGGCCCAGGTCGAACGGTTGCTGCGCTTGCGCTTCGCGGCGCTCGGTTACGGCTGCGGCATCCAGCCCTTGCAGGTCGAGGCGGCGAAGCTTGAACGGCTGCTCGGGCAGGATCCGCTGCAGGGCCTGACCGTCTGCTTCGCAGAACACCGTGCGCAGCGCCTCGTGACGCGCTACCAGCGCCTGGAACGCTGCCTCCAGCGCGGCCTCGTCCAGTTCGCCGCGCAGGTGCAGGCCGGCGGGGATGTTGTAGGCGGCCGATTGCGGTTCGAGCTGCCACAGCAACCACAGGCGGTTCTGCGCCAGCGACTGTGGCAGCGCCAGGCCACGGTTCAGGGATGCAATGGCCGTGTTTACGCCACCCCCCTCTTTGATGATTGCCGCCACGGCCGCGCTGTATTCGGCAAGGGTCGGCGCTTCGAACAAGGCGCGCAGGTTCAGTTGAATACCGAGCTCATCGGCCAGGCGCGCGGTGACCTGGGTGGCGGCGATGGAGTTGCCTCCCAGCAGCAGGAAGTGATCGTCGGCGGCTACCGACTCGACCTTGAGGATCTCGCACCAGACACCGGCGATGCGTGCCTGCAGGCCATCGCCGGCTGCGGTGGCCTCGGTCGATTCGGTAGCGGCCGGGAAACGGGCGTAGATATCGAGGCTGCCGTCATCCATGCGCAGGCGGCAGGCCGAACGCTGCAGCTTGCCGCTGGAGGTCTTGGGCAGTGCGCCCGGGTTGAGCAGCAGGACCACGGCCGGCGCCTGGCGACAGGCATCGGCGATGACCTGGCGCAGGGTCTTGATCAGCGTCTCGGGCTGCATGGCCTTCTGCACATTGCGGCTGATTTCCACCGCTACGCCGATCCCCTCCTCGCCCTGATCGTCCACGGCGAACACGGCCACACGGCCTTTGCGCAGCTGCTCGACCTCACGTTCCAGGGTCTTTTCCAGATCCTGCGGGTAGAGGTTCTGGCCGCGCACGATCAGCATGTCCTTCAGGCGCCCGGTGACGAACACTTCGCCTTGGCGCATGAAGCCGAGGTCGCCGGTGCGCAGCCAGGTCTGTCCGTCCATTTCCACGAAGGTGCGGGCGGTGGCCTCGGGGTTGCGCCAGTAACCCAAGGCGATACTCGGGCCAGCGGCCCAGACCTCACCCACCTGGTCGTCCTCCAGCCTTTGCTGGTGTTGAGGCTCGACGATGCGCACGGCGTGCCCCGGCTGCGGGTAACCACAGCTCATCAGCACGCTGCCCTGCCCGGCTTGGGCGTGGTTGGCGGCCAAGGCCTCGGCATCCAGCTCCAGTGCCGGGATGCCCTGCCCACGGCGGCTGCCGCTGACGAACAGGGTGGCCTCGGCCAGGCCGTAGCTGGCGAAGAAACTGCTCGGCTGGAAGCCACAGGCGGCGAACTTCTCGGCGAAGGTGTCGAGGCTGTCCTGGCGGATGGGCTCGGAGCCGGAATAGGCCACGCGCCAGCGGCTCAGGTCGAGGCCGGCCAGGGCCGCTTCGCTGACCCGCTCGCTGCACAGACGGTAGGCGAAGTCCGGCCCGCCACTGATGGTGCCGCCGTATTCGCTGATCGCCTGCAGCCAGCGCAGCGGTCGGGCCAGGAAGTAGCCCGGCGACATCAGCACACAAGGCACGCCGCTGAAGATCGGCTGCAGCAGGCCGCCGATCAGGCCCATGTCGTGGTACAGCGGCAGCCAGCTGACGATCACGTCGTCGGGGTTCAGGTCGATGCCAAAGCCGTGGCGGATCAACTGCTCGTTGGCCACCAGGTTGCCGTGGCTGACCTGCACGCCCTTGGGCAGCGCCGTGGAGCCGGAGGTGTACTGGAGGAAGGCGATGTCGTCGCCGGTCAGCGTCGGCTCGCGCCAGGCCTCCGCCAAGCTCGGGCCCAGGGTGTCCACCGCCAGCAGTGCGGGGGCGTTGTCACCAGCCAGGGCTTCGAGGCCCTGCAAGCTGTCGTGCAGCGCCGCCACGGTCAGCAGCAGACGCGGCTCGGCGTCGTCGATGATCGACAGCAGGCGCTCCTGATGGTGACGGCGCGACGACTCCGGCGGATAGGCCGGCACGGCGATGACACCGGCATACAGGCAGCCGAAGAACGCCGCGACATAGTCCGGGCCGCTGGGGAACAACAGCACGGCGCGGTCGGCGAACCCCGCTTGGGCCTGCAAGGCGGCGGCAATGGTGCGCGCGCGACGGTCCAGCTCGCGGTAACTGAGCACGGCCTGCTCGCCGGGGGCGTCGGCCAGAAAGCGCAGGGCTATGCGGTCCGGGGTGTGCGCGGCACGTTGCGCCAGTGCCTGGACCAGCGAGAGCGGGAGTTCGAAGGCGTCCGTCATGGGGTGTTCCTGCCAGTGTCTGGGTAAGTCGGGCCGGCTGCCTCGCGCAAGGGCGGCGGGCAGCATGCGGCGGCCGGATGTACACAGGGGAACGGATGGGCAACGGAAGAAATTAACGGCGAAACGCGGTGCCGGAAGGAGCAGAAAGTGAACTGCATCACGCCTGTCGGCTTAGAACCGAAACTAATGGATACTGATTAACTTTCGTATTTGACAATCATTATCATTCTGAATAGTTTGTCGCACGTCGCAGGAAGCTTCCCCGCCAGGGGGGCTCCCTTTCCCTTCCGAGACAAGGTGATTTCCATGGCGGAACAGCTATCCACAAGTAAGTGCGATTCACCATTACTCCAGGCGTTCGTCGACAACCGCAGCATTCTGGTGAAGATCGCGGCACGCATCACCGGTTGCCGCTCGCGCGCCGAAGACGTGGTGCAGGACGCTTTCTTCCGGCTCGGTTCCGCCCCCCACATCACCTCGTCGTTCAAGGCCCAGCTCAGCTACCTGTTCCAGATCGTGCGCAACCTGGCCATCGATCACTACCGCAAGCAGGCGATGGAGCTGAAGTACTCCGGCAGTGAAGAGGAAGGCCTCAACGTCGTCGTGCTCAACGCCTCGCCGGAAGCCACTCATATCAATCTTGCCGCCCTGGAGCACATTGCCGAGGCGCTCAACGAACTGCCCCCGCGCACCCGCTATGCGTTCGAGATGTACCGCCTGCATGGCGTGCCGCAGAAGGACATCGCCAAGGAGCTGGGGGTGTCGCCGACCTTGGTCAACTTCATGATTCGCGATGCGCTGGTGCATTGCCGCAAGACCGCTAACCGGCAGGGTTGAGGTTCGGCGTCGCCTTCATCGCGGATAAATCCGCTCCTACAAGATCGCCGCAGGCCTGTAGGAGCGGATTTATCCGCGATGAAGACAACTCGGTCTCAGACCAGCTTGCAACGCTCGAAGAACCGCTCCCGCCCCAGAATCATCAGCGCTGCCCGCTTGTGCGGGAAATCGAACTCTTTCTCGCAATGGAAGCACTGGTCGTGCATGTAGCCGATCATCTTGCCATTGTCGGCACGCGGCTCGGCCACCACCCGCTGGGTGCGCGGGTCATCGAGGAACAGGTAGTGCACCAGCGCCGACAGCCAGCTGGCGACCTTGTGCGGCCCGCGGTGGCTCTCCTCGCCCACCAGCATGTGCACGCCACGGTCGTAGTCGTCGGTCGGGTAGAACGGTGCAATGCGGTCTTCCTTGGCCCAGTAGGCCTCGAAGTAGGCGAACGGCTGGTCGTCGAAGCTGCCGATCAGGGTCAGGGTGTGCGGGTCGGCTTCGAGCTTGGCCAGATACTCCCTGTGCTGCTCCAGCGAGCCGCCTTCCTTCCAGAACTTCTCCACCCGCGGGTTGTTCTGCCAGCGGTTGAATCGCGCCAGGTCCTGGTCGATTTCCAGCGTCCGCAACGACACCCAGCTGCCCAGCCGGGCATCGAAACGGCGATAGACCTCGCCACGCGGCTTGGGCGCCCGGCGAGGGTGACGCTTGCCATCGCTCAGCTGCATCTGCTGTGGGTAGGCGGTGGTCGACGTGTGACCCAGCCAGGGATGCGGCAACTGCCAGAACAGTGTGCGCTCGCACCGGTACACGCCTGGCCTCTCGCCCATCACCAGCAGCCCGCTGGCCAGCGCCTCGGGTTGCGGTTGCGGCAGGTGCCAGGCCAGGCGCTGGCAGGCCGGGTCGCGTGACAGCAGCCAGTAGCAGGCGGCCCACAACGCTTGCTGGGGGCGCTCGGGGCAAAGGCTTTCAATATGGACCTCAAGGGTTTCGCCCGGCACCAGGCGCACCTGGATCAGGGGACGGTCCTCCAGCGTCAGGCTCAGCCAGCGGTCGCCTTGGTCGGCGCTGAGGCTGTGCCAGCGAGGCAGTGACAACGGCTGCGAAGCGGCATCGAACGGCATGGTCTTGGCTCACGGTGAGTGAAAGAAAGGCTCACGGGTGAAACGTGGCCGCGACCTCGGAATTTACTCGGCGGGCGCCGCGACGGTGATCCGATAGGGTTGGAAGATCCGCGTCAGTTCGCCGGTCTCGCGCAGGTAGCGCAGCAGCGCGGAGAACTGCTCGGCGCTGATGGGAGCGCCTGGACGCAGCAAGGCGTAGTGGTGGTAGACCTGGTCGATACGCTCGGAAGCCATCAGCGTGTCCAGGCTGGTGGGGTTGCGCACCAGGAAATCGCTGAGGTAGGAGCGCGTGACCAAGGCGATGTCGGCGCGCCCGGCCTGGACCATCAGCAGGTTGCTGTCATGGGAATAGGTCAGGGTCGCGTTGTAGGTCTCGCGCAGGTGGTCAGGGTCGGGGTCGAAGCGGGCGAAGGCGTAGTGATAGCCATTGAACAGCGCCAGGCGCTTGCCCTGCAGGTCAGCGAAGTAGTGCTGGTCACGGCCGACGACCTTTTTCGCGACGAACACCTCGGCATCTTCCAGGCCCATGTCCACGGTCTGGTGCGGAATCTGCTGCCACCCCCAGGCAGGGTTCTCGAAGATCGCCATGTCGGTACGGCCTTGCTGCAAGTCGCCGAAGCGCCGCTGAATGGACGTGGGCACCAGCACAAAGCGGTAATCCGCCTGCAAGTCGTTCAAGGCCTGGACCAGTTGCGGCAACAGCCCGCTGTCAGCCCCCTGCTCCGGGCGCACGGTATAGGGCGGGAAATGTGCGGCACCGATCTTCACTTCGATGGCGTCGACAGCCCATGTCGGTGCTGCCAGCCCGGCAACGGCCAACAGCAACAGGGTGGCAAAAACCTTCAGGCCGGGTGCAGGAGTCAAGACGGGCACTCATCACGGTTCATACCTGGTTGCGCTTAAGCTAGGCGTTTTCAAAAAACGGCACAACCGCTGGAAACGCCAAAATGAGGGCATTTTGCCAGAGGGTGCCATGAGGCCAGACATTGGCTACGCTGCTCTAGCAAGTATGGCGAGGGAGCCTGGTATGGGCCACTGGTTGGTGATCGACCTGGAAGCCACCACCGATGACGGTGGCTGGCCGGTCACGGAGATGGAAATCATTGAAATTGGCGCCAGCCTGGTGACCCGCGAGGGCCGCGAGGTGGACCATTTCCAGCGCTTCGTGCGGCCGCGTCGGCGGCCCCAGCTGACGCCGTTCTGCCGCCAGCTGACCAAAATCAGCCAGGCCAGCGTCGACAGCGCTGCGGCGTTTCCGGAGGTGTGGGCGCGCTTCGAGCGCTGGCTGGGGCACCATCGCGGGCAGTTGCAGGCCTGGGTCAGTTGGGGTGACTACGACCGCCAGCAATTGTTGCAGGAATGGCAGCAGCATGAGCTCGACAGCCTGTTGCGCAACCTGCCGCACATCAACCTCAAGCAGCGCTTCGCCAAGGCCCGCCACCTGCAACGCCCGACCGGGCTCAACGGTGCCCTGCACCTGGCCGGCATGCACTTCAGCGGCCAGCAGCACCGGGCGCTGGAGGATGCGCGCAATACGGCACGGTTGCTGCCCTTGAGCCTGCCGGGCCTTTGACGGCGGAGGCGCCTGAAAGCAGATGACGGCGTGAATGGGCTTGGGCATACTGGCCAGCCCTTTTTCATCCCCCCTCTCTTTTCAGGAGTCGCCCCATGTTCAAGGTCAACGAGTACTTCGATGGCACCGTCAAGTCGATCGCCTTCGAAGGTGCTGAAGGTCAGGCCACCGTCGGCGTGATGGCCCCGGGCGAATACGAGTTCGGCACTGCCAAGCGTGAAATCATGCACGTGGTTTCCGGTGCGCTGACCGTGAAGCTGCCGGGTAGCGACAACTGGGAAACCTTCAACGCTGGCGACAAGTTCAATGTGGCTGCCGACAGCAAGTTCCAGTTGAAGGTGGCGGTGGATACCGCTTACCTGTGCGAGTACCGCGACTGATCGTTGCTGCACACGGTCGCTTGTAGGAGCGGCCTTGTGTCGCGAAAGGGCTGCGAAGCGGCCCCAAAATCGATGCACCCCAAAGAATGCTGGGGCCTCTACGAGGCCCTTTCGCGACACAAGGCCGCTCCTACAGGCGTCAGCCTCTCAGGAAATTAGCCACCTTCTCGGCCGCCGCCTGCATATGCTGCGCATGGCTGAACCCCGACGCCTTCAGCGGCTTCAGGTCATGATCCCCCGCCACCAGCCAGCTCACCTCGATCGACGGTGACAGCGCATACCCCTGCACCGCCTCCCGGTTTCCCAACGCATCCCGCTCGCCCTGCACGATCAACGTCGGCGTCTTCAATTGCGCCAGGTGCTCCACGCGCGGCTTCTCGGGCTTGCCCACCGCATAGAACGGATACCCCAGGCACACCAGCGCATCGGCACCCAGCTCGTCAGCCAGCAGGCTGGCCATACGCCCGCCCATGGACTTGCCGCCAATCGCCAGCTTTCCCGTGACCAAAGGTCGCACCTGCCGGTACACCTCGCGCCAGCATTCAAGCAGCACCTTCTGCGGATTGGGCGGCCGTTTGCCGCCCCCGCCCCTGCGCTCGGCCATGTAGGGGAACTCGAAGCGCACCACGCCAACCCCAAGCGCCGCCAGCCTTTGCGCCATTTCGTTCATGAAGTCGCTGTCCATTGGCGCCCCTGCGCCGTGGGCCAGGATCAGGCACCCCGCAGGTGCGCTATGTCCCTGATTCGATGGGGAATCGCAGCGCAAGCCTGGGACATTTCCGATCTTCGCCCATTGATCCCCGTCAATACAGGCACTTTGCCCATTAATCATGCTTGCCTCGCTATAAAGCCTGCCAAATAACCGTGGATGGGAACCCATACATGAACACAACCAGCAGTACCGCCTATAACTACAAGGTGGTCCGCCAATTCGCCATCATGACGGTGGTGTGGGGAATCGTCGGGATGGGGCTCGGCGTCTTCATTGCCGCCCAGCTCGCCTGGCCTTCCCTGAACTTCGACCTCCCCTGGACCAGCTTCGGCCGCCTGCGTCCCCTGCATACCAATGCGGTGATCTTCGCCTTCGGCGGCTGCGCGCTGTTCGCCACCTCCTATTATTCGGTGCAACGTACCTGCCAGACCACCCTGTTCGCACCTAAGCTTGCCGCGTTCACCTTCTGGGGCTGGCAGCTGGTCATCCTGCTGGCAGCCATCACCCTGCCGCTGGGCTACACCAGCTCCAAGGAATACGCCGAGCTGGAATGGCCGATCGACATCCTGATCACCATCGTCTGGGTGTGCTACGCCATCGTGTTCTTCGGCACGATGATGAAGCGCAACACCAAGCACATCTATGTCGGCAACTGGTTCTTCGGCGCCTTCATCCTCACCGTGGCGATGCTGCACATCATCAACAACCTGGAGTTGCCGGTCAGCCTGACCAAGTCGTACTCGGTGTATGCCGGCGCGACCGATGCCATGGTGCAATGGTGGTATGGCCACAACGCGGTGGGCTTCTTCCTGACCGCAGGCTTCCTGGGGATGATGTACTACTACGTACCCAAGCAGGCCGAACGCCCGGTGTATTCCTATCGCCTGTCGATCGTCCACTTCTGGGCGCTGATCACCCTGTACATCTGGGCCGGTCCACACCACCTGCACTACACCGCGCTGCCCGACTGGGCGCAGTCGCTGGGCATGGTGATGTCGCTGATCCTGCTGGCCCCGAGCTGGGGCGGCATGATCAACGGCATGATGACCCTCTCCGGTGCCTGGCATAAGCTGCGCAGCGACCCGATCCTGCGCTTTTTGGTCGTGTCCCTGGCGTTCTACGGCATGTCCACCTTCGAAGGCCCGATGATGGCCATCAAGACGGTCAACGCCCTGTCCCACTACACCGACTGGACCATCGGCCACGTACACGCCGGTGCCCTTGGCTGGGTAGCAATGATCTCGATCGGTGCGCTGTACCACACCATCCCGAAAGTGTTCGGCAAAGAGCAGATGCACAGCATCGGCCTGATCAACGCGCACTTCTGGCTGGCGACCATCGGCACTGTGCTGTACATCGCCTCGATGTGGGTCAACGGCATTGCCCAGGGCCTGATGTGGCGGGCGGTGAACAGCGACGGCACGCTCACCTACTCGTTCGTCGAAACCCTGGTGGCCAGCCACCCTGGCTTCATCGTGCGCTTCGTCGGTGGTGCGATCTTCCTCAGCGGCATGTTCCTGATGGCCTGGAACACCTGGCGCACCGTGCGAGCCCCGGCCGCCGTCGCCGCCCCTGCCAACGCGCAACTGGCCTGAGGAGACCTGCCTGATGAAACATGAAGTGATCGAGAAGAACGTCGGCCTGCTGGCCTTGCTGATGGTGTTCGCCGTCAGCATCGGCGGCCTGACCCAGATCGTCCCGCTGTTCTTCCAGGACGTGACCAACAAGCCGGTCGAAGGCATGAAGCCCTACACCGCGCTGCAGCTGGAAGGCCGCGATATCTACATCCGCGAAGGCTGCGTCGGCTGCCACTCGCAGATGATCCGCCCGTTCCGCGCCGAAACCGAGCGTTACGGCCACTACTCGGTGGCCGGTGAAAGCGTGTGGGACCACCCGTTCCTGTGGGGCTCCAAGCGTACCGGTCCGGACCTGGCCCGGGTCGGTGGCCGCTACTCGGACGACTGGCACCGTGCGCACCTGTACAACCCGCGCAACGTGGTGCCGGAGTCGAAAATGCCGTCCTACCCGTGGCTGGTCGCCCAGCAGGTCGACAACAGCCACACCGACACCAAGATGCGCACCCTGCGCACCCTCGGCGTACCGTACAGCGACGACGACATTGCCGGTGCCCGCGAGGCGGTCAAGGGCAAGACCGAGATGGATGCCCTGGTCGCCTACCTGCAGGTGCTGGGCACCTCGATCAAGAACAAGAGGTGAGTGCGATGGAAATGGACATCGGCATGATCCGTGGCTTGGGCACCCTGGTGGTGATGATCGCCTTCATCGGCCTGACGCTGTGGGTGTTCAACCGCCGCCGTGACCGTGATTTCGCCGAAGCGCGCCTGCTGCCCTTCGTCGACGACCGCCTGCCCCCCGCCGGGCAGGAACCTGCTGCCATGACTGCTGCGATGAGGAGTAAAGGGCAATGACCACCTTCTGGAGTACGTACATCAGCGTACTGACCATCGGCAGCCTGATCGGCCTGGCGTGGCTGTTGCTTTCGACCCGCAAGGGCCAGAGCAAGAACACCACCGACCAGACCATGGGGCACAGCTTCGATGGCATCGAGGAATACGACAACCCGCTGCCCAAGTGGTGGTTCTGGTTGTTCGTCGGCACCCTGGTATTCGGCGCCGGCTACCTGGTGCTCTACCCGGGCCTGGGCAACTGGAAAGGCATCCTGCCCGGTTACGAGAACGGCTGGACCGGCGTCAATGAGTGGCAGAAGGAAATGGACAAGGCCGACGCCAAGTTCGGCCCGATCTTCGCCAAGTACGCCGCCATGCCCATCGAGGAAGTGGCCAAGGACCCGCAGGCACTGAAGATGGGCAGCCGCCTGTTCGCCTCCAACTGCTCGGTGTGCCACGGCTCGGACGCCAAGGGTGCCTATGGTTTCCCCAACCTGACCGACAAGGACTGGCGCTGGGGTGGCGAGGCGCAAACCATCAAGGCCTCGATCATGAATGGCCGCCACGGCGTGATGCCGGCCTGGTCTGAAGTGATCGGCGAACAGGGCGTGGCTGATGTGTCCGCCTATGTACTGACCAACCTCGATGGCCGCAGCCTGCCGGAAGGGATCAAGGCTGACGCGGCGAAGGGCAAGGAGATCTTCGCGGCCAACTGCGTGGCTTGCCACGGACCTGAGGGCAATGGCACCCCGGCCATGGGGGCGCCGAACCTGAACCATCCGCAGGCGTTCATCTATGGGTCGAGCTTTGCCCAGCTGCAGCAGACCATTCGCTATGGCCGCCAGGGGCAGATGCCGGCCCAGGCGGAGATTCAGGGGAATGACAAGGTGCATTTGCTGGCGGCTTATGTGTACAGCCTGTCGCAAGGGGACGCTGCTGAGGTCGTGACTGCTCAGTGAGTTCGACGTAAGAGATATTTCGTCTGTGGGATCGAGCGCCGCGCGGGCGGCGCTCGATCTACGCCACACCATCAATATCAAGCCACCCCCCCGCCTTGCACCACCCCCCAACCGAACTAAGCTTGTTGCCTCAGTGGGCTTCGCTGCCAATCCAGCGAAGCAGACGCGGCGCATAGCCTGACGCCGCCCGCAGAAAAAGCTTGACCGATCGATCAGAAAAAGGCGAAAAACGGTACACATTACAAATATTTATTTGTGTACAATCGTCCGCACCTTGTTGCCGCGGGACATCGGCAACAGGGTCCGGACACGGGTCGGCGCAGGTGTCCTTGCGTTGCCATAACCCTGGTGGTTAACGATACTGGCGCCGATTTTCCAACCAACAAGAACACCAAAACCGTGGAACCTTAGCAATGAGCACAGCAATCAGTCCGACTGCTTATAACTACAAGGTCGTCCGCCAGTTCGCCATCATGACGGTGGTCTGGGGGATCCTTGGCATGGGCCTCGGCGTCTTCATCGCCTCGCAGCTGGTGTGGCCACAACTGAACCTGGACCTGCCCTGGACCAGCTTCGGCCGCCTGCGTCCGCTGCACACCAACCTGGTTATCTTCGCCTTCGGCGGCTGTGCGTTGTTCGGCACCAGCTACTACGTGGTGCAGCGAACCTGCCAGACCCGGCTGATCTCCGACAGCATGGCCGCCTTCACCTTCTGGGGCTGGCAGGCGGTGATCCTCGGCGCGCTGATCACCCTGCCGATGGGCTACACCACCACCAAGGAATACGCCGAGCTGGAATGGCCGATCGCAATCCTCCTGGCCGTGGTCTGGGTGACCTACGCCCTGGTGTTCTTCGGCACCATCGTCAAGCGCAAGACCAAGCACATCTATGTCGGCAACTGGTTCTACGGCGCCTTCATCGTGGTCACCGCGATGCTGCACATCGTCAACCACATCTCGCTGCCGGTGAGCCTGTTCAAGTCGTACTCGGCCTACTCCGGCGCCACCGACGCGATGATCCAGTGGTGGTACGGCCACAACGCCGTGGGCTTCTTCCTCACCACCGGCTTCCTGGGGATGATGTACTACTTCGTGCCCAAGCAGGCCGAGCGGCCGATCTACTCGTATCGCCTGTCGATCGTGCACTTCTGGGCGCTGATCACCCTGTACATCTGGGCAGGCCCCCACCACCTGCACTACACCGCCCTGCCTGACTGGGCGCAGTCGCTGGGCATGGTGATGTCGATCATCCTCCTGGCACCGAGCTGGGGCGGCATGATCAACGGCATGATGACCCTGTCCGGCGCCTGGCACAAACTGCGCACCGACCCGATCCTGCGGTTCCTGGTGGTGTCCCTGGCGTTCTATGGCATGTCCACCTTCGAAGGCCCGATGATGGCCATCAAGACCGTGAACTCGCTGTCGCACTACACCGACTGGACCATCGGCCACGTCCACGCCGGCGCCCTCGGCTGGGTAGCGATGATTTCCATCGGCGCGGTGTACCACATGATCCCGAAACTCTACGGCCGCGAGCAGATGCACAGCGTCGGCCTGATCAACGCGCACTTCTGGCTGGCCACCATCGGCACCGTGCTGTACATCGCCTCGATGTGGGTCAACGGCATCACCCAGGGCCTGATGTGGCGCGCCATCAACGATGACGGCACGCTGACCTACTCCTTCGTCGAAGCCCTGCAGGCCAGTCACCCAGGCTTTATCGTCCGGGCCCTGGGCGGCGCGTTCTTCGCCTCCGGCATGCTGCTGATGGCCTACAACGTGTTCCGCACTGTACGCGCCGCCAACCCGGCGCAGGCTGAAGAAGCCGCCAAGATCGTCGTCGTGGGAGCGCACTGATGAAGCATGAAGCCGTCGAGAAGAACATAGGCCTGCTGGCCTTCTTCATGGTCATCGCCGTGAGCATCGGGGGGCTGACCCAGATCGTCCCGCTGTTCTTCCAGGACGTGACCAACAAACCCGTCGAAGGCATGAAGCCGCGCACCGCGCTGGAGCTTGAAGGCCGTGACATCTACATCCGTGAAGGCTGCGTCGGTTGCCACTCGCAGATGATCCGCCCGTTCCGTGCCGAAACCGAGCGCTACGGCCACTACTCGGTAGCCGGCGAAAGCGTCTGGGACCACCCGTTCCTGTGGGGCTCCAAGCGTACCGGTCCGGACCTGGCGCGCGTCGGCGGCCGCTACTCCGACGACTGGCACCGCGCGCACCTGTACAACCCGCGCAACGTGGTACCGGAATCGAAGATGCCGTCCTACCCGTGGCTGGTCGAGCACAAGCTCGACGGCAAGGACACCGCGAAGAAGATGGAGGTGCTGCGCACACTCGGTGTGCCATACACCGACGCCGACATCGCCGGCGCCCACGACGCGGTCAAGGGCAAGACCGAAATGGACGCCATCGTTGCGTACCTGCAAGGTCTTGGCACCATCATCAAAAGCAAACGGTGACGCTGATGGATATCGGGATGATTCGCGGCCTGGGCACCGTGGTGGTGATGGTGGCCTTCGTCGGCCTTGCGCTGTGGGTGTTCAACCCACGGCGCAAGCGGGAATTCGACGAAGCCACGCAACTGCCCTTCGCGGATGATCCCGAGGCCAAAAAGCACGTCGAGCAAGCGCAAGCAAAAGCTGCTGGGAGCAAACAACAATGACAACCTTCTGGAGTCTGTACGTCACCGTCCTGACCCTGGGCACCATCTTCTCGTTGACCTGGCTGCTGCTGTCGACCCGCAAGGGCCAGCGCGAAGAGGTCACCGACGAAACCGTCGGGCATGCCTTCGATGGCATCGAGGAATACGACAACCCGCTGCCCAAATGGTGGTTCTGGCTGTTCGTCGGCACCATTATCTTCGCCCTCGGCTACCTGGTGCTGTACCCGGGCCTGGGCAACTGGAAAGGCATCCTGCCGGGCTATTCGTACCTGGATACCGAAAAGCAGACCGAGTTCAGCAATGGCCAGCCAGGCTGGACCGGCGTGCACGAGTGGGAAAAGGAAATGGCCAAGGCCGACGCTCGCTTCGGGCCGATCTTCGCCAAGTTCGCGGCCATGCCCATCGAAGAGGTGGCCAAGGACCCGCAAGCACTGAAGATGGGCGCGCGGCTGTTCGCCTCCAACTGCTCGGTGTGCCACGGCTCCGACGCCAGGGGTGCCTACGGCTTCCCTAACCTGACCGACAAGGACTGGCGCTGGGGCGGCGAGCCGGAAACCATCAAGACCACCATCATGGGGGGGCGCCATGGGGTGATGCCGGCCTGGTCGGAAGTGATCGGCGAGCAAGGGGTGGCCGATGTCGCGGCCTTCGTGGTCAGCAAGCTCGATGGCCGCAGCCTGCCGGAAGGCGCCAAGGCCGACGCCGAGAACGGGCAGAAGATCTTCGCTGCCAACTGCGTGGCCTGCCACGGACCGGAGGGCAAGGGCACGCCGGCGATGGGTGCGCCTGACCTGACCCACCCGCAGGCGTTCATCTACGGTTCGAGCTTTGCCCAACTGCAGCAGACCATTCGCTATGGTCGCCAGGGGCAGATGCCGGCGCAGGAACAGCTGCAGGGCAATGACAAGGTGCATTTGCTGGCGGCTTATGTGTACAGCCTGTCGAACCAGGCTGAGCCGGCCAAGGCTGAGTAAGGCAGGCCTGGCACTATCGCCGGCAAGCCGGCTCCCACAGATGCCTCCCTGTGTTGTGGAGACCTTGTGGGAGCCGGCTTGCCGGCGATGAGGCCAGTGAATCCACCCGCTTCATGACCTGCATCAATTGACACCCGCCATATCACGATTCCTATCGTGAACCCAATGCGACAAAAGGTCGCAATGCGACCCCAGTGTGCCATCACCGGCGTATCATGGATCGCAGCGCGCCAGCAGACGGCGCGAGACTGCGGTCGGCACGCACTGGCCGCGGCGTTTCTCCACTGCCGTGGGACTTGATGATGAGCAAGCAAATTCCGGTACATGACGTCACCCCGCCTGCCAGCAAAGGGAAGGACTCCGTCGACCTCTACGCCTCTCGCGAGAAAATCTACACCCGCGCCTTCACCGGCGTGTTCCGCAGGCTGCGCATCGCCGGCGGGGCGCTGTTGTTTCTGCTGTACTTCGGCACCGTGTGGCTGAACTGGGGTGGCCACCAGGCCGTGTGGTGGAACCTGCCCGAACGCAAGTTCTATATCTTCGGCGCCACCATCTGGCCGCAGGATTTCATCCTGCTTTCGGGCATCCTCATCGTCGCCGCCTTCGGCCTGTTCTTCATCACCGTTTTCGCCGGCCGCGTCTGGTGCGGCTACACCTGCCCGCAGAGCGTGTGGACGTGGATCTTCATGTGGTGCGAAAAAGTCACCGAGGGTGACCGCAACCAGCGCATGAAGCTCGACCGGGCCCCCATGAGCGGCAACAAGTTCCTGCGCAAGTTCGCCAAGCACAGCCTGTGGCTGCTGATCGGCTTCGTTACCGGCATGACCTTCGTCGGCTATTTCTCACCGATTCGTGAACTGGTCATCGAATTCTTCACCGGCCAAGCCGATGGCTGGGCGTATTTCTGGGTCGGCTTCTTCACCCTCGCCACCTATGGCAATGCCGGCTGGCTGCGTGAGCAGGTGTGCGTGTACATGTGCCCCTATGCGCGCTTCCAGAGCGTGATGTTCGACAAGGACACCCTGATTGTCTCCTACGACCCGCGCCGCGGCGAAACCCGTGGCCCGCGCAAGAAAGACCTGGACTACAAGGCCAAGGGCCTGGGCGACTGCATCGACTGCACCATGTGCGTGCAGGTGTGCCCGACCGGCATCGACATCCGCGACGGCCTGCAGATCGAATGCATCGGCTGCGCCGCCTGCATCGACGCCTGCGACAGCATCATGGAGAAGATGAACTACCCCAAAGGCCTGATCAGCTACACCACCGAGCACAACCTGTCGGGGCAGAAAACCCACATGGCACGCCCACGCCTGATCGGCTACGCGGTGGTGCTGCTGGTGATGATCGGCGCCCTGGCCACCGCCTTCGCCACCCGTTCGCTGGTGGGCTTCGACGTCAGCAAGGACCGCGTGCTGTACCGCGAGAACGCCCAGGGGCGAATCGAGAACGTGTACAGCCTCAAGGTCATGAACAAGGACCAGCGCGACCACGTCTACGTGCTGGACGCCACCGGCCTGCCCGACCTGCGCCTCGAAGGCCAGCGGGAAATCCGCGTGGCCGCCGGCGATATCGTCAGCCTGCCGGTGCAATTGTCGGTCGCCCCGGAAAAACTGCCCTCGACCACCAACGAAATCACCTTCATCCTCAAGAGCGCCGATGACAGCGCCTCCGAGGTCAATGCCAAGAGCCGTTTCATCGGCCCACAGATCCGCTGAGAGAGAACACTGACAATGCCCGCCACCGCCGCCAGCCCCTGGTACAAGCACCTCTGGCCCTGGATCATCATCGGCATCCTCACCACCTCGGTGTGCCTGAGCCTGACCATGGTCAGCATCGCCGTGAACAACCCGGACAACCTGGTCAACGACAACTATTACGAAGCGGGCAAGGGCATCAACCGCTCGCTCGATCGCGAGCTGCTGGCACAGACCCTCAACCTCAAGGCCACCGTGCACCTCGACGAGCTGACCGGCGAAGTGGACGTGCGCCTGACCGGCGAAAGCGACCCACAGAGCCTGGAACTGAACCTGATCTCGCCGACCCAGCCGGACAAGGACCGCAAGGTGTTGCTCAGCCGGGCCGAGGCGGGGCGCTATGTGGGACAGCTGAATGACAAGGTCGAGGGGCGGCGCTTCGTCGAGCTGCTGGGCAGTCAGGATGGACATGTGTGGCGGTTGTTCGAGGAGGAGAAGGTGGCGCATGGGGTGACCCTGGCATTGGGCGATGAGGCGCTTCAAGGGGCCGAGCATCAACAATGAATTCACGCACCTTGGGGGGCGCTTTGCGCCCCTTTCGCGACACAAGGCCGCTCCTACAGGTGATCGCGTACGCCTGTAGGAGCGGCCTTGTGTCGCGAAAGGGCTGCAAAGCAGCCCCGGCAATCCCTCGACATAAGATTGTTCCAACATGACCCAACCCACCCCCTGCTACCACTGCGCCCTGCCCGTCCCGGCTGGCAGCCGCTTCACTGCCGTGGTCCTCGGCGAGCCCCGGCAATTCTGCTGCCCGGGCTGCCAGGCAGTGGCCGAATCGATCGTCGCCGGCGGCCTGGAGCACTACTACCAGCACCGCAGCGACAGCAGCGCCAACCCCGAGGCCCTGCCCAGGCAACTGCAGGACGAACTGGCCCTGTACGATCGCAGCGACGTGCAGCAGACCTTCGTCCGCCATGCCGACGAACGCGCCGAGGCCACACTGATGGTCGAGGGCATCAGCTGCGCCGCCTGCGGCTGGCTGATCGAAAAGCACTTGCGCAACATCCCCGGTGTCGCCGAGGCCCGCCTGAACCTGTCCAACCACCGCCTGCTGCTCAACTGGGACGACCAGCAACTGCCGCTGTCCAGGCTGCTGGCCGAGCTGCGCCAGATCGGCTATGCCGCCCACCCCTACCAGCCCGACCAGGCTGCCGAGCAATTGGCCCGGGAAAACCGCAGCGCCCTGCGCCGCCTGGGCGTGGCGGGACTGCTGTGGTTCCAGGCGATGATGGCGACCATGGCCACCTGGCCGGAATTCAACATCGACCTGTCGCCCGAGATGCACACCATCCTGCGTTGGGTCGCACTGTTTCTCACCATTCCGATCGTGTTCTACAGCTGCGCGCCATTTTTCAAGGGCGCCGCCCGCGACCTGCGTACCCGACACCTGACCATGGACGTGTCGGTCTCGCTGGCCATCGCCCTGGCCTTCGGCGCCGGAATCTGGACCGCCGTCACCGGCAGCGGCGAACTGTACTTCGACACCGTGGGCATGTTCGCCCTGTTCCTGCTCACCGGCCGCTACCTGGAGCGCCGCGCCCGCGAACGCACGGCGGCGGCCACCGCACAGCTGGTCAACCTGCTGCCGGCCTCGTGCCTGCGCCTGGACGCGTTCGGCCAGACCGTGCGCATCCTGCTCGGCGAGCTGCAACGCGGCGACACCGTGCAGGTGCTGCCAGGGGCAGTGATCCCGGCCGACGGGCGTATCGTCGAGGGCCGCTCCAGCGTCGACGAGTCGCTGCTGACCGGCGAGTACCTGCCACAGCCTCGACAGACTGGCGAGCGGGTCACCGGCGGCACGCTGAACGTAGAAAGCACCCTAAATGTGCAGGTCGAAGCCTTGGGCCACGACTCACGCCTGTCGGCCATCGTTCGCCTGCTGGAGCGCGCGCAGAGCGAAAAACCGCGCCTGGCGGAAATCGCCGACCGCGCCTCGCAGTGGTTTCTGCTGTTCAGCCTGGTGGCGGCGCTGGCCATCGGCCTGTGGTGGTGGTACCTGGACCCGGCGCGGGCGTTCTGGATCGTCCTGGCCATGCTGGTGGCGACCTGCCCGTGCGCCTTGTCGCTGGCCACCCCCACCGCCCTGACCGCCGCCACCGGCACCTTGCACAAGCTCGGCCTGCTGATTACCCGCGGCCATGTGCTGGAAGGCCTGAACCAGATCGACACGGTCATCTTCGACAAGACCGGCACCCTCACCGAAGGCCGCCTGGCCCTGCGCAGCATTCGCCCGCTCGGCACGCTGCCCGCCGACCGCTGCCTGGCCCTGGCTGCCGCCCTCGAAAACCGCTCCGAACACCCCATCGCTCGCGCCTTCGGTCGCACCGCCAGCGCCGCCGAAGACGTGCAAAGCGTGCCTGGCCTGGGCCTGGAGGGCCAGGTCGAAGGCCAGCGCCTGCGCATCGGCCAGGCCACCTTCGTGTGCGCCTTGAGCGGTGCCGAAATCCCCAGCGTGCCGGAACCGCGCGGCCAATGGCTGCTGCTCGGCGACCGCCAGGGCCCGCTGGCCTGGTTCGGCCTCGACGACCGCCTGCGCGAGGACGCTCCTGCCCTGCTCGCTGCCTGCAAGGCACGCGGCTGGCGCACGCTGCTGCTGTCGGGTGACAGCTCGCCGATGGTCGCCGAGGTGGCCGCGCAGCTGGGCATCGACCAGGCCATTGGAGGCCTGCGCCCGGACGACAAACTGGACCGGCTCAAGGCGCTGCAAGCGGCTGGGCGCAAGGTGCTGATGCTGGGCGATGGGGTCAACGATGTACCGGTGCTGGCCGCCGCCGACATCAGCATCGCCATGGGCAGCGCCACCGACCTTGCCAAGACCAGTGCCGACGCGGTGCTGCTCAGCAACCGCCTGCAGGCACTGGTGCAGGCGTTCGACCTGGCCCGCCGCACCCGCCGCAACATCCTCGAAAACCTGCTCTGGGCAACGCTGTATAATGGCCTGATGTTGCCGTTCGCTGCGCTCGGCTGGATCACTCCGGTGTGGGCAGCCATCGGCATGTCGGTCAGTTCGCTGATCGTGGTGCTCAACGCCTTGCGCCTGACCCGCCTGCCTGCCGGCGCGGGCCTGCCGGCGAGCGGCGTTGCACAAACCGAAAGGAAATCAGCATGCCCGCCCTCTATGTCATGATCCCGGCTGCCCTGCTGCTCGTCGGGGTTGCCGTCTACATCTTCTTTTGGGCGGTAGACAGCGGCCAGTACGACGACCTCGACAGCCCCGCCCACAGCATCCTGTTCGATGACCAGGACCCACGCCACCAGGCTGCCGTGAAAGACGACCCAGCCAACCCCGAAGACAAGGAAACACCGCCCCGTGCCTGACCTGCTTGCCCTGCTTGGCTCGGCACTGATCCTTGGCCTGCTCGGCGGCGGCCATTGCCTGGGCATGTGTGGCGGGCTGATGGGCGCGCTGACCCTGGCCATCCCACCCGAACAACGCGCCAGGCGCGCGCAACTGTTGCTGGCCTACAACCTTGGACGCATCCTCAGTTATGCCTGCGCAGGCCTGCTGCTGGGCCTGGCCGGCTGGGCCGTGGCCAGCAGCCCGGCCGCCTTGGCGTTACGGGTAGTGGCCGCGCTTTTGCTGATTGCCATGGGCCTGTACCTGGCGGGCTGGTGGAGCGGCTTGACCCGCATCGAGGTGCTGGGCAGGGGCTTGTGGCGGCATATCCAGCCGGTGGCTTCGCGCCTGTTGCCGGTTTCCAGCCTGCCGCGGGCCCTGCTGCTGGGGGCGTTGTGGGGTTGGTTGCCGTGCGGGCTGGTGTACAGCACCTTGCTATGGGCGGCCAGCCAGGGCAATGCGGGGTATAGCGCAGCGTTGATGCTGGCGTTCGGCTTGGGGACCTGGCCAGTGCTACTGGCCACGGGGCTGGCGGCGGAGCGGGTGAACAGCCTGTTGCGTCGGCGTAGTGTGCGGATGGCGGGCGGCTTGCTGGTGATCCTGTTTGGCCTTTGGACGATGCCCGGCCCTCATCAGCATTGGCTGATGGGGCATTGAGGGGGCTGCTACGCAGCCCCAATGCCTTTTGATACAAATCAAAAAACAGCTTCCTGGCCCGCACAGCGGCCCCGATGCCTTTTGATACAAATCAAAACAGCCCCTTCCAGACTGCCATAGACTCCGGACACTGCTGCTCATTCCGGGGACCGCCCACATGCTCGAAGATCTACGCTGGGATGCCGACCTGATCCGCCGCTACGATCTGGCCGGCCCGCGCTACACCTCCTACCCCACTGCCGTGCAACTGCACAGCGAAGTGGGCTCGTTCGACCTGCTCCACGCCCTGCGCGAAAGCCGTCGGGCCGTACGCCCGCTGTCCTTGTACGTGCACGTGCCGTTCTGCGCCAACATCTGCTACTACTGCGCCTGCAACAAAGTCATCACCAAGGACCGTGGCCGCGCCGCGCCTTACCTGCAGCGCCTGGAGCAGGAAATCCAGCTGATCGCCTGCCACCTGGACCCGAAACAACGGGTCGAGCAGCTGCATTTCGGTGGCGGCACGCCCACCTTCCTCAGCCATGTCGAACTGCGCCAACTGATGGCCACCCTGCGCCAACACTTCAACCTGCTGGACGATGACTCCGGCGACTACGGCATCGAGATCGACCCGCGCGAAGCCGACTGGTCGACCATGGGCCTGCTCCGCGAACTGGGCTTCAACCGCGTCAGCCTCGGTGTGCAGGACCTGGACCCGGCGGTGCAACGCGCGGTCAACCGCCTGCAGAGCCTGGAACAGACCCGCACCCTGATCGAAGCGGCGCGCACCCTGCAATTCCGCTCGGTCAACCTCGACCTGATCTATGGCCTGCCCAAGCAGACCCCGGAAGGTTTCGCGCGCACGGTGGAAGAAGTGATCCGCCTGCAGCCCGACCGCCTGTCGGTGTTCAACTACGCTCACCTGCCCGAACGTTTCATGCCCCAACGGCGCATCGACAGCAACGACCTGCCAGGACCTGGGGCGAAGCTCGAGATGCTGCGCAAAACCATCGAGCAACTCACCGCTGCCGGCTACCGCTACATCGGCATGGACCACTTCGCCCTGCCCGACGACGAACTGGCCGTCGCCCAGGAGGAAGGCACACTGCAGCGCAACTTCCAGGGCTACACCACGCACGGTCATTGCGACTTGATCGGCCTCGGGGTGTCGGCGATCAGCCAGATCGGCGACCTCTACTGCCAGAACAGCAGCGACCTGAACACCTACCAGGACAGCCTCTCCAACGCCCAGCTGGCGACCCAGCGCGGGCTGCTGTGCAACCAGGATGACCGGATACGGCGGGCGGTGATCCAGCAGTTGATCTGCCATTTCGAGCTGGACTTCGAATCGATCGAGGAGGCCTTCACCCTCGATTTTCGCGGTTACTTCAACGAACTCTGGCCGGAACTGCAGACCCTGCAGCGCGACGGCCTGATCAGCCTCGACGACAAAGGCATCCGCATCCTGCCGGCCGGGCGCCTGCTGGCCCGCTCGGTGTGCATGCTGTTCGATGCCTACCTGGCGATGCACAACCGTCAGCGCTTCTCGCGAGTGATCTAGCTGCACGAGTCGTTTGACCGCATGGACAAGCGGCCTTCTCAGGCACACTATGGGCAAGCACGAACCCCCGGCATCATGCAGCTGGGGTTCGGCCAGGGCGCACCACAAAAGCGCACGCTGGCCTACACCCTATGCCGTAGGTTACCCTTACGACTTATGTGTGCTTTCCGAGAAGGATCGATTCAAAATGTCCGAGCCAGTCAAACTGCGCCAACATAACCAGGCCCATTGCAAGGATTGCAGCCTGGCGCCTCTGTGCCTGCCTCTTTCACTCAACCTGGAAGACATGGACGCACTGGACGACATCGTCAAACGCGGACGCCCGCTGAAGAAAGGCGAATTCCTGTTCCGCCAGGGTGACAATTTCGGTTCGGTCTACGCCGTGCGCTCCGGCGCCCTCAAGACCTTCAGCCTGAGCGACAGCGGTGAGGAACAGATCACCGGCTTCCACCTGCCGAGCGAACTGGTCGGCCTGTCCGGCATGGATACCGAAGCCTACCCGGTCTCGGCCCAGGCCCAGGAAACCACGTCGGTGTGCGAGATCCCGTTCGAACGCCTCGATGAGCTCTCGGTGCAATTGCCGCAGCTGCGCCGCCAGCTGATGCGGGTGATGAGCCGTGAAATTCGTGACGACCAGCAGATGATGCTGCTGCTGTCGAAAAAGACCGCCGACGAGCGCATCGCCACGTTCCTGGTCAACCTGTCCGCGCGATTCCGTGCCCGTGGCTACTCGGCCAACCAGTTCCGCCTGAGCATGTCGCGCAACGAAATCGGCAACTACCTCGGCCTGGCGGTGGAAACCGTGTCGCGAGTGTTCACCCGTTTCCAGCAAAATGGCCTGATTCGCGCCGAAGGCAAGGAAGTTCACATCCTCGACCCGATCCAGCTGTGTGCGCTGGCCGGTGGTGCGATCGAGGTCTGAAAGCTGCGCTAAGAAGGTATACTGGCGCAATCGTTTTCCCCAGGATACCCGCAATGATGCACAGCGACGCTTTCGACCTCAAAGCCCTGATCCGTCCGGTAGTGGACTTTCCCAAACCGGGCGTGATCTTCCGCGACATTACCCCGCTATTCCAGTCGCCACGCGGGCTGCGCTATGTGGCCGACCAGTTCATCGAGCGTTACGTGGAGGCTGAATTCAGCCACATCGGCGCCATGGACGCGCGGGGCTTCCTGATCGGCTCGATCATCGCCCACCAGTTGAACAAGCCCCTGATCCTGTTCCGCAAGCAGGGCAAGCTGCCGGCCGATGTGTTGTCGGAGGGGTACCAGACCGAGTACGGCGAGGCCTTCCTGGAAGTGCATGCCGACAGTCTGTGCGAGGGGGATTCGGTGCTGATCTTCGATGACCTGATTGCCACTGGCGGTACGTTGCTGGCTGCGGCGAATCTGGTGCGTCGCACTGGGGCTCAGGTGTTCGAGGCGGCGGCGATCATTGATCTGCCCGAGCTGGATGGGTCGCGCCGGCTGCAGGCGGCGGGGGTGCCGACCTTCTGTCTGACCGAGTTCTCGCTGAGCGAATATTGAGTGATGCCGGGGGGCGCTTTGCGCCCCTTTCGCGACACAAGGCCGCTCCTACAGGGGTTCGTTCGCATATACCTGTAGGAGCGGCCTTGTGTCGCGAATGGGCCGCAAAGCGGCCCCCAAATGCTCAAATCACAACGAAATCGGCCTACGCCCGGCAAAGGCATGCGCCAACGTCCCACCATCGACCAGCTCCAGCTCGCCGCCCAACGGCACACCATGGGCAATCCGCGAAGCCACCAAGCCTTTCTCGGCCAGCAACTGCGCAATGTAGTGCGCCGTCGCCTCCCCTTCCACCGTCGGGTTGGTCGCCAGGATCACCTCGGTGAAGCTGCCCTGCTCTTCGATCCGCGCCATCAGCTGCGGCACACCGATTGCCTCCGGCCCCAGGCCGTCCAGCGGCGATAGATGCCCCTTGAGCACGAAATAGCGGCCGCGATAGCCCGTCTGCTCCACCGCATACACATCCATAGGCCCTTCCACCACACACAGCTGCGTGTCGTCACGGCGTGGGTCGGCACACTGCGGGCACAGCTCCTGCTCGGTCAGGGTACGGCACTGACGGCAATGGCCAACCCCTTCCATGGCCTGGCTCAGCGCCTGGGCCAGGCGCAGGCCACCACTGCGGTCACGCTCAAGCAGCTGCAAGGCCATGCGCTGGGCGGTTTTCTGACCAACACCCGGGAGGGTGCGCAAGGCGTCGATCAGTTGGCGGATCAGAGGGCTGAAGCTCATGTAGGCAGGCCTGCAAGTCAGGGGAACAGAATGAACAAGGGAGCAACGACCTTAAGGCCATTGCTCCCCATTTGACACAAAAGATCAATCAGAACGGCATTTTGAAACCCGGCGGCAGCTGCATGCCAGCCGTCATGCCACCCATTTTCTCCTGGCTGCTCTGCTCGACCTTGCGCACGGCGTCGTTGAGCGCGGCGGCGATCAGGTCTTCCAGCACTTCCTTGTCGTCTTCGTCGGTCGACATCAGGCTCTGGTCGATGCTGACGCGCTTGACGTCATGACGGCCGGTCATTACCACGCTGACCAGGCCACCGCCGGATTGGCCGGTCACTTCGGCGTTGGCCAGCTCTTCCTGCATCTTGGCCATTTTTTCCTGCATCTGCTGGGCCTGCTTCATCAGGCCGGCCATGCCACCTTTCATCATGGGGGTATACCTCGATTGGGTCATGTGATGCGGCCTGGCAAAGGGCCGGCCGCACGGTTATCCGTTACTGCTCCTGGCTGACCAGGGCGTCTACAGGCTCAATAGTATCCTGCCGCACCGTTGCACCGAACTGCTTGATCATCTGTTGGATCAACGGATCCTGCTCGATTGCACTCACGGCATCCTGCTGGCGTTCGGCCCGCTTGCGTGCCGCGGCCTGGGCCGGGGTTTCCTGCTCGGGGCGGATCAGCTCGATTCGCAGGTTCAACGTGCGCCCCAGGTGCTGGTTGAGCGCTTCGTTCAGGCGACGTTGCTGGGTGGCGTTGAACAGTGCGCCCTGGCCGGGGTCCAGGTGCAGCAGCCAGTCGTCGCCGTCGACGGCCATCAACGTACAGTTTGCGGCGATGTTGCCTGTCATCCCGGATACAGGCAACTGTGGGAATAATTCCAGCCATTGCAGGGCCAGCCCGGTCGCCGGCATGGCGGCAGGCATAGGCTCGGGCGCGACGACAGGCGCCTCTTCCTGTACGTGCTCGGCCAGCTCATCGAGGTAGCTGAAACCGACCGGGTCGCTGTCGCCGACGTAGTAGTCTTCGTCCATCGGCGGTTCGTCATCGCGATCCATGCCGGCCGGGGCGTAGGCAGACGGGTCGAACGGCGGCTGGTCGAAGGCCGGTTCGGGGGCTGGCGCCGGGGCGGGCGCAGGCGCTACCGCTGGCGCAGCAGGTTCGGGCTCCACACTGACAGGCATGGGCGCGGCGGCGGGCTCCTCCCAGGGCAGGTCGGTCACCTCCTCTGCTACCGGCGCGGGTTCGACGACCTCGGGCTCAGGCGCATGCACCGGCGCGGGAACAGGCGCTGCCTGCACCACAGGGGCAACGGCAGCAACGACAGGCGCCACAACCGCTGGCGCTGCCACTGGGGTTGCTGGATCAGCTGTGGCCTGGCTGATCCCCACCGGCTTTAGTACCGGCTTCGGCGCATCGTCAGCGTCGGCCGGACGGAAGGCCAACATGCGCAGCAGGACCATTTCGAAGCCACCCCGCGGATCCGGCGCCAACGGCAGGTCGCGACGGCCGATCAGGCCCATCTGGTAATAGAACTGGACGTCTTCGGCTGGCAAGGCCGAGGCCAGCGCCAGCACCCGGTCGCGGTCGCCCTGGCCGTTGTCGACCGCTTCCGGCAGGGCTTGAGCGATGGCCACCCGGTGCAGCACATTGAGCATTTCCGCCAGCACGCCACTCCAGTCCGGCCCCTGTTCGGCGAGGTTGCGCACCGCTTCCAGCAGCGCCCGCGCATCGCCTTCGAGCAGCGCCTGCAGCACGCCATAGACCTGGCCGTGATCGAGACTGCCAAGCATGGCGCGCACGTCGGCGGCCAGCACCTTGCCCTCGCCGAAGGCGATGGCCTGGTCGGTCAGGCTCATGGCATCGCGCATCGAACCATCGGCGGCGCGGCCGAGCAGCCACAGGGCATCCGGCTCGAACGGCACGTTCTCTGCCTGCAGCACATGGCTCAGGTGCTCGACCACCCGCTCCGGGCTCATGTTCTTCAGCGAGAACTGCAGGCAGCGCGAAAGAATGGTGGCCGGCAGCTTCTGCGGGTCGGTGGTGGCGAGGATGAACTTGACGTAGGGCGGCGGCTCTTCCAGCGTCTTGAGCAAGGCGTTGAACGAGTGGGTGGAGAGCATGTGCACTTCGTCGATCAGGTAGACCTTGAAGCGCCCACGGCTCGGCGCGTACTGCACGTTATCGAGCAGCTCGCGGGTGTCCTCGACCTTGGTGCGGCTGGCGGCGTCGATCTCGATCAGATCGACGAAACGGCCCTCATCGATCTCGCGGCAGACCGAACAGGTGCCGCAGGGCGTCGAGGTGATGCCGGTTTCGCAGTTCAGGCATTTGGCGATGATCCGCGCGATGGTAGTCTTGCCCACGCCGCGCGTGCCGGTGAACAGATAGGCGTGGTGCAGGCGCTGGTTGTCCAAGGCATTGATCAAGGCCTTGAGCACATGGGCCTGGCCGACCATTTCGCGGAACGAGCGCGGACGCCATTTACGTGCAAGAACCTGATAACTCATCGAAAAACCATCGCAGCCTGATCGAGCGGAAGATCGCTAATGCTAGCGGAGCGGGGCCGAAATTGCACCCTGCGTGGTTCGTCTAAGCTTAGGAACTGGCACGCCGTTCAAGGAGGATGTGTATTGCGAAGACTGCTGGCCCTCATGCTGCTCTGGTCCACCCACAGCCTGGCAGACCCGCCGGTGCTGCGTTTTTCCGTGGTCGAGAGCTGGAGCATGCCGCTGGTGCGGGTCGAGGGCGACCAGCCGGTGGAAGGCTTGATGTTCGACCTGATGCAAGCCATGGCCCGCGAAGCCGGCGCCCGTCCTGAGTACCACGTGCTGGCCCGGCTGCGCATGCAACAGGCGATGGACGATGGCGAAATCGATGTGCGTTGCTATGTGAGCACCCAGTGGTTCAATGACCGGCCGGGGAATTTCGTCTGGAGCATTCCGTTGTTTCGCCAGCGCGATGTGCTGGTCGGGCGGGCGAGCGACAATGGGCCTACCCGCCCGGAGCAGTTGCCACAGCAGGCCATTGGCACCGTGCTGGGGTATGCCTATGGCACGCTGGAGCCGTTGTTCGCGCGGGGGCAGTTGCGCCGAGAGGACAGCCGCAGCCAGGAACTGGCGCTGCAGAAGCTGCAGATTGGGCGTTATCGGCATGCGGTGAGCAATGAGCTGTCGCTGCACTGGTTCAATCAGCGATTGCCTGCCGAGCAGCGTTTGCAGGTGCTGGCGGTGCTGGAGGAACAGGCCTTGGGGTGCATGGTGCGTGATGACCCGGCGATACCGACGCAGGGGGTGTTGCGGGCGTTGGTGAGGATGAAGGAGTCGGGGGAGATCGAGCGGATTGTGCAGCGGTATGGGGCGACTGGGTATTCGGAGAAGGTCTCGGCGGCTCGGCCGTGAGGTTGTGGCGTTTGTGGGTGTTCGCCTTGAGGGGGTGGTCGTGTTCAAGATCGAGCGCCGCCCGCGCGGCGCCTCGCGGATAAATCCGCTCCTACATTTGTTGCAACGCGCCATGGCCTGTCAGGCCATGGTTGTCCGCCTTTGGCGCACGGCGAAATATCGCGGCACGCCACCCGCACCAACCCAAAAATCACGTCGCGCCCACAAGGCAGGCAACCATGGCCTATCAGACATAGGCACGTTGCAACAAATGTAGGAGCGGATTTATCCGCGATGCGCCGCGCGGGCGGCGCTCGATTCAATGGCCGCCACAACCCTTAAGGCGAGCCCCCGCCCTACCGCTGCCGCTCCACCGCCAATGTCACAGCATCCGCCTGCCCCCAGGCAATCTGCAGAGCCCGCAGCCCATGCTGCAGCTGCTGCCGTGCCTCTTCATCCTCGATACGCTCAAGCGCCCGCCGGCTGTCGCTATAGGCGAACATCAGGTAGTGCGAGACATTCATCAATACGAACTCCATCGGGACGATGCCTTCGCTGATGGCTCGGGAGAGGGTTTTTCCTGGAGGAAGGTCGAAGGTATAGGGTGGATCGGGAACAATTTTTTTCATGACAACTCCGTGCTGGCTGAGCTGCGCCCTTTCTGCTTCCACGCATTAGGGTGGCAGCTGTACGCGGGGTGGAAGACCAGGTGCACGGTAACCCCGGCAGGTACGAATACCTCCCGCGCGCAGCTGCCATAACTGACGTCTGCCCTGTGCACCTCGCGGGCTTCCACACCCGATCGCTGAACCGACAGCGACCGCAAAAGCCTAAAGGGCGGGGTTTCCAGGGACAATCAGACGGGTGTCGACAGGATGCGTAGGATATTTCGTCAGCCTTAACTTTGTTGTAGGACGTTTCCTAAATTCAAGTAGGACCACACCAACTGAAGCTTCGCAGCCCGCGCAAATCGAGGTCTCCAAGTCGATCGACCTACAGCCGCATCTGAAGTGAACGATTTCCACCGAAGGCTCAACGGCGCACACTACCTGCAATCAAAACCCAGCTACCGCCAGCGGAAAGGATCCCGATGCGTCAAGACGATCGACACAACCTGGAACTCGACCAACTCCAGCTTGAAAATCGAAAGCTTACTGCGGAAGCGAGCAAGTTCACCGCTGAGGCACGCAAGCTCAGACACGAAGCGCTTTGCTACCCCATGATTGTCGGGTCAGCCTTCGTCACAGCCGTTGCCGCCATCATCAACCTTCTGCTCAAACCTTGAACTGCAATCTAGACAAGAGGGAACGTCATGCGCCGCATCACTCAAGAGAGTGCTGAGCAATTCCAGCGCGAACTAAAGGAGCTGGATGAAGAGATACGCAAGGCCAGAACATTTTCAGCCTGGGAAACTCTGCTACCACTGGGATTGGGTGCCGGATTTGCCTTGCTAGTGATGGTCGCCTGCACCCTGATACTACGAATGGGCTGAGCCCAAGTCTTCGGCTTGTCCAATGACCGTTGCGCTTTCCCAATGCCTATACAGCCGCGATCAGCGCTGCGCTCAAGAACAGCCCCACCCCAAACACTAAGTGCGTAACCACGCTCTTCAGACAGTTACGCACAGGCGTCGGCGTTCTCGATGCAAAGAATCCTGCCCCCATCGCTGGCTGCATGAAGCACAACGGCGCCACGACCGTACCCATGCCGATAACAACCGCAGGCCACAAGGTGGGGGCCTGCAACCAACCCTCCCCTACAATTACCACCAGCAGCATCGCGAACAGCACGCCGATGCCGTAGTGAATTACCCCCCCCACACACGCTCATGCCGAACCGGCTCGGCCTTGGCAATCGCCTGGTGCCGCATACGCCCCTGAAACAAATGCCCCGCCCAACGCCCGACCATGGCGAAGTTCAGCGTGGCAACACCCAACCGCCTCAGCAGCAGCCCCCACAGGTCCATGACTCCCGTGGCACCAACACCTATCGGCAACGCAGCTATAAACATCGCGGTAAACGTCATTGAACAGGCCCTCGAAGATTGACGATCATCACCCTGCCGCGCAGCATAGAAGTTGAAGTCAACTTCAAGTCAAGGGCCCGAAATGGACATTGCCGATGTCGCCAAACGCACAGGTGTACCCGCATCGACACTGCGTTACTACGAGAAGAAAGGTTTGCTCAAATCACTCGCCGGGCGCGGCCAGCGGCGGCAGTTTGCAGCCGATGTGGCAGACAGGCTGGCACTGATCGCCTTGGGGCAGGCGGCGGGATTTTCGCTTGATGAAGTAGGAGCGATGCTGGTGGACCAGCAAGTCGACCGGCAGCTGCTGCTGGCCAAGGCGGATGAACTGGATGCGCGGATCAGGCGGTTGCAGGCGATGAGCAAAGGATTGCGACATGCGGCGCAGTGCCCTGAGGAGGATCATCTGGCCTGCCCGAAATTCCGACGACTGATGAAGGTGTCGGCGGCAGGACATGGAAAAAACAGGACAGGTTTTTGAGCGAGAATTCCTTGAGAGCTCAAGGACTGGCGTAATGGAGGCGGCCCCACCAGCCACACCCCGGCACTCGATGTTCCCGCTATGGCTGCTCCCTTCCGGGCCTGACCAGGTTAACGGGTAATCAATGCGGGGGGACCGATGGGGCCACCACTACACGGCTCGCTGAGCAGCGAGTGGCGCCATTGTACCGGTCTTGGGAGTAGATACAACCTCTGCGGGAGAAAAAGTCATCATTTCTCAATGACTTGTCCGGGGGTGAGGGTGTTCGGGAGGGCCTCATCGCCGGCAAGCCGGCTCCCACAGGCTCACCACAAGCATTGTATGCAGTGATGCCCCGGTGGGAGCCGGCTTGCCGACGATGAGGCCAGCGCAGTCAGACGGCGATGCCCTGCTCACCCAGAAACACGACAAACGCATCCTCATCCAGCACCTTGACCCCCAGCTCACTGGCCTTGGCCAGCTTGGAGCCCGCACCAGGGCCGGCCACCACGCAGTAGGTCTTGCCCGATACCGAACCGGCCACTTTGGCACCCAGGCTCTCCAGCTTCTCTTTGGCAAGGTCGCGGCTCATGCGCTCCAGCGTGCCAGTCAGCACCCAGGTCTGCCCAGCCAGGGGCAAGCCTTCGGCAACTTTCTTCTCGCTGCTCCAGTGCATGCCGAACGCCTGCAACTGAGCCTCGATGTCGCGGGCCAGCTGCTGGTTCGCCTCGTCCTTGAAGAATTCCCGCACCGCCTCGGCCTGCTTCGCCGCCAGCGCCTGGCGCAGATCGATACCGTCTGCCTCGATGATCTTCTCCAAGCTGCCCAGCTTGGCCACCAACTTTTCCGCCCCGGTCGGTCCGACCGAAGCGATATCGAGCTTGGCAATCAGTCCGGCCAAGGTAGTGCTGGCAGCGAACTCGGCCGCCAGCTCACCCTCGTCCTGCAACTGCATGCCACAGGCCAGCAACTGCTCGATCACCTTGCGGTTGTGATCGTCTTCGAAGAAGTTGTGGATTTCATGGGCCACTTCCAGCCCGATGTCCGGCAGGTAGGTCAGTACCTGCGGCAGTGCCTGCTGCACGCGCGCCAAGCTGCCCAGCGAGCGGGCCAGCACCTTGGCGGTCTCCTCGCCCACATCCGGGATGCCCAGCGCGTAGATGAAGCGCGCCAAGGTCGGGCGCTTGCTGGCTTCGATGGCATCCAGCAGCTTCTTGCTCGATACCTCGGCGAAGCCTTCCAGCCCGACGATCTGGTCGAATTCCAGCTTGTACAGGTCTGCCGGCGAGCCGATCAGTCCTTCGTCCACCAACTGCTCGACACTCTTCTCGCCCAGGCCATCGATGTCCATGGCGCGGCGCGATACATAGTGAATGATCGCCTGCTTGAGCTGAGCACCACAGGCCAGGCGGCCTACGCAGCGGTACACCGCACCTTCGCTGGTGACTTCCTTGCCCTTGCTGCGTTTGATCAACTGGGTACGCTCGACCTGCGAGCCGCACACCGGACACTCGCTCGGTACCTCTACCGGACGCGCATCCTCGGGACGCCGCTCGAGCACCACCTGCATGACCTGCGGGATAACGTCGCCAGCACGGCGGATGATCACCGTGTCACCGATGCGCAGCCCCAGTCGGGCGATTTCGTCCATGTTGTGCAGGGTGGCGTTGGACACCGTCACACCGGCCACCTTGACCGGCTTGAGGCGTGCCACCGGCGTTACCGCGCCGGTACGGCCAACCTGGAACTCCACGTCCAGCACTTCGGTGAGCTCCTCCATGGCCGGGAACTTGTGGGCGATGGCCCAGCGCGGCTCACGGGCGCGGAAACCCAGCTCGCGCTGGGCCGCTAGGCTGTTGACCTTGAACACCACGCCGTCGATCTCGTAGGGCAGGCTGTTGCGCCGCTCGCCGATGTCGCGGTAGTAGGCCAGACACTCCTCGATCCCCGCCGCATGCTTGAGCTCGCGGCTGATCGGCAGGCCCCACTGTTTGAGTTGTTCGAGAATGCCGATATGGCTCTCGCCGATGCTGGCAGACACCTGCCCCACGCCGTAGCAACAGAATTCCAGCGGTCGGCTGGCGGTGATCTTCGAGTCCAGCTGGCGCAGGCTGCCGGCAGCGGCGTTACGCGGGTTGGCGAAGGTCTTGCCACCGGCCTGGGCCTGAGCGGCGTTGAGGCGGTCGAAACCGGCCTTGCTCATGAACACCTCGCCGCGCACTTCGAGCACAGCAGGCCAACCCTCGCCTTGCAGCTTCAGTGGAATATTGCGCACGGTGCGCACGTTGGCGCTGATGTCCTCGCCGGTAGTGCCGTCGCCACGGGTGGCGCCTTGCACCAGCTGGCCATCACGATACAGCAGGCTGACCGCCAGGCCGTCGAGCTTGGGTTCGCAGCTGAAGTCGACCGCACCGGGCTGGTCGAGGCCATCCACCACACGACGCCCGAATTCACGCAGGTCAGCTTCTTCGAAGGCGTTGCCCAGGCTGAGCATGGGCACTTCGTGGCGCACCTGGCTGAACGCCGCCAGGGCTGCACCGCCGACGCGCTGGGTGGGCGAGTCAGGGGTCACCAGGTGCGGGTGCTCGGCCTCCAGCGCCTTGAGTTCGTTGAACAGGCGGTCGTATTCGGCGTCGGGCACGCTTGGTTCATCGAGCACGTAGTAGCGGTAGTTGTGCTGGTCGAGTTCGGCGCGCAGTGCGTGGATTCGGGATTCGGCGTTCATATTTCAGGCTCTCTTGCAAAGCAAAAGAGCAGCCCTTGGCTGCTCTTGCGCTTGTAACGGGGCGAGCAGGACCCAGACAAGGTCCGCTCGCTAAACTCCATCAACGTTTCTGGGTCAGCGCACGGCGCTCGAACTCGACGATGCGCTGGCGGTAATGCTCGATGGTCTGGGCGGTCAGCACGCTGCGCTGGTCATCCTTCAGCTCACCATTGAGCTCGTGTGCCAGCTTGCGCGCCGCGGCCACCATCACGTCGAAGGCCTGCTTCGGATGACGCGGGCCCGGCAGGCCAAGGAAGAAGCTCACCGCACGGGTGCTGAAGTGGTCGATGTCGTCCAGGTCGAAAATGCCGGGCTTGACCGCGTTGGCCATGGAGAACAGCACCTCGCCGTGGCCGGCCATGCTTTCGTGGCGGTGGAAGATGTCCATTTCGCCAAAACGCAGCCCGCTTTCGAGAATATTCTGCAGCAGCGCCGGGCCCTTGAAGCCGCCTTCGTCACGGGAGATCACGCTGATGACCAGCACTTCTTCCACGGGCGGCAGGTCCTTGGCGGCAGCATTGCCGGTCGCCGTGAAACCGTTGCTACGGTTGTTGTCGGCGGCGAAATCGTCGTCGGCATCGGCGAACAGGTCCGACTCACGCGGCTCGGCGGCCAGGTTGAGGTCACCCTGTGCCTGCACGGGGGCTTCGGCGACACGCTTGCCGCGCTTGCTGGCCTTGGCCGGCTTCGGCTCACGCTCGCGCTCTCGCGCAGGGGCGCTCATCGAAGGCAGGTCGCTTTCGTCCAGCTCCGGCTCTTTATGGGTATCCAGCACCCGCGGCGGGCCCAGCACTTCAGCGCCGCCCTCCTCGTCCGGGACGTTGGAGTAACTGCGATCCAGACGGAATTTCAACTTGCCTTTTCCGCCGCGCATGCGGCGCCAGCCGTCGAAAAGAATACCGGCGATGACAATGATGCCGATGAGGATCAGCCACTCGCGCAGACCGATTTCCATGTAATCCCGTGCCTCTATAAAAATATGCTTGAAAACAAAGGCTTCAAAGCCCTTTAACACGTGGCGCCAACTCTATGTTCTGACAGGCGTTTTACCCACGCAAAAAACGAGTGACATTAAGCTAGCACGACCAAAGACAACTTTACACCGTCTGTCGCACGTGGCGGGGGGCATTTACCTACAGAATGCGCCGCATCTTCGCTAATCAGGCCTCAACCATGGCTAGCGCTTCCTCCACGTCGACTGCCACAAGACGTGAACAACCGGGTTCATGCATGGTCACCCCCATCAATTGGTCCGCCATTTCCATGGCAATCTTGTTGTGGGTGATGTAGATGAACTGCACGCTTTCACTCATTTCCTTTACCAGCCGGGCGTATCGCCCGACGTTGGCGTCGTCCAGCGGCGCATCGACCTCGTCGAGCATGCAGAACGGTGCGGGGTTCAGCTTGAAGATGGCAAATACCAGCGCCAGCGCGGTCAGTGCCTTCTCGCCACCGGACAGCAGATGGATGGTGCTGTTCTTCTTGCCCGGTGGTCGCGCCATGATCGTCACCCCTGTATCGAGTAGATCTTCGCCCGTCAGTTCCAGATAAGCGCTGCCGCCACCGAAAACTTTTGGGAAAAGTGCCTGTAATCCGGCATTTATCTGATCAAAGGTATCCTTGAAACGGTTGCGGGTTTCTTTGTCGATCTTGCGGATGACGTTTTCCAGGGTCTCCAGCGCCTCGACCAAATCGGCATCCTGGGCGTCCAGGTAGCGCTTGCGCTCGGACTGCTGCTCGTATTCCTCGATGGCCGCCAGGTTGATCGCGCCCAGGCGCTGGATGCGCCCCTCGACCTGCTCCAGCTCCTGCTCGGTCCCCTGCTCGCTGGCATCGGCCTCGACAGTGGCGAGCACGCCCTGCAGGTCGTAGCCATCGGCCAACAACTGTTCCTGCAAGGTCTTGCGACGCACATCCAGGCCCTGGCATTCCAGGCGCAGCTGCTCCAGCTGGCCGCGCAGCAGCTGTGCCTGTTGCTCGGCCTGGGTCCGGCGCTTCTCGGCATCGCGCAAGGCACGGTCGGCTTCGTCCATGTGCAAACGGGCAAGGCGCATTTCCTCGTCGACGCTCATGCGCCGCTCCAGCAGTTCTTCGAGCTTCAGACGCAGCTCTTCCTGCGGCGCCTCGCCCTCCTCCAGGTTCAGGCTCAGTTGCTCCTGACGCTCGCTGAGGCGCGCAGCCTGCTGCTCCAGGCGTTCCAGGGCCTGGCGGGTGGAATCGTGCTGGGCCCGCAACGAGCCCAGGCGCACCGCCAACTGGTGGCCATGGTCCTTGTGCTGGCGGGCCTCCTGGCGGATGCGGTCGAGGCCTTCGCGCAAGGTATCGCGACGGGCCATCAGTTGCTCGCGCTGCTCGGTGTCCTGGGCCATCAGCTCAAGGGCTTCCTGCAGCAACAGCCGCGCCTCGCCCAGTTGCTCATGCTCCAGGGCGTGCTGCTCCTGGAGTTCGCTCAATTCTTCCTGGAGGCGCCGGCGACGCAATTCGACCTGCTCGGCGCGGGCGCGTCCAGCGCTGAGGCTGGCGTTCAGCTCGCCATGCTGGCGGTTTTCTTCCTGGGTACGGCGGCGTAGCTGTTCACGCTGTTCTTCCAGGCCCAACTGCTGTTCACGCAGCTCATGCAGCTGCTGATCCAACTGTTCCCGCGCGGCTTCCTGCTGCAGCTGTTCCTCGCCGAGGCGCTCGATTTCCTGGCCACGGGCCAGCACACCGCCCTGGGCCTCTCCTCCCCGGCTGACACGCAGGAAATGCCGGCCGACCCAATAACCATCGCGACTGACCAGGCTTTGCCCTTCGCCAAGCGCGGCACGCTGTGCCAAGGCCTGGGCGAGGTCTTCGACCGGCTTCACCTGGCCCAGCCAAGGCACCAGGTCGGTGCGTCCCTGGACCTTGTCGAGCAGGCTGCCGGGTTGGCGCGGTGCTTCGTCGGCCGCCAGCAGCAAGCGCAGTTCACCTTGCTCCAGGGCGCTGAAATCAAGGCTCGCGAACTCATCCACCAACACCGCCTGCAAGTCGGCGCCCAGCACGGTTTCCACCGCCAGCTCCCAACCCGAGTCAACGCGCAGCCCTTCAGCGAGGCGTGGTCGCTGCTCAAGGCCCTGGCCGCGCAGCCAGTCTGCGGCGCCAGCACCCGGTTCCAGCGCCGCCTGCTGCAGCGCTTCCAGGGAGGCCAGACGGCCGCCGAGGCGCTGCAGCTCGCCCTGTTGTTGCTGCTGCGCCTGGGTTGCCTGCTGCAGTTGCTCGCGGACGGCCTCCAACTGCTCGACCATCTGCCCTTCCGACAGCTGCAGCGCTTCCAGCAGCATTTCACTGCTGGCCAGTTGCTCTGCCAGCTCGATCATCGCGGCATCTTGCGGATCGGCACCGAGCTGGTCACGTTCCTCCGCCATTTTGCGCTGGCGCTCGGCCTGACGCTCCAGGCTCGCCTCCAGTTGCTGCAGGCGCGCCTGCTGCACCTCGGCCTGGCGCCGTGGTTCGGCAGAGCGGGTGTTGAAACTGTCCCATTGCTCCTGCCAGCCGTGCATGCCCAGCTCGGCTTCTTCGAGGGCCGCAGCGGCTTCCTCGGCAGCGGCCAGGGTCATTTCCTGTTCGGGCTCGAGCATGGCCAGCTCTTCGCCCAGAGTGGCCAGCAAGGTGCGATCGTGGCCCAGGTGCGACTCGGTTTCCTGGCGCGTGCGCTCGGCTTCCTTGAGGTCGTCCTGGAGCTGGCGCAAGCGCTGCTGGCCGTGCTGGATGCTCTGCTCGACCCGGGCAATATCGCCGGCCACCGAGTAAAAGCGGCCCTGTACCTGATTGAAGCGTTCGGACAGCTCATGGTGGCCATCGCGCAGGTGCTCGATGCTGGCATCGGCGTTGCGCTGCTCGGCGACCAAGGCCTCGTGGGCCACGCCCTGGTCACCGATCACCGCCTCGCGCTGGCGCACCCGTTCATCCAGGTCGCGCCAGCGCAGGGCCGACAGGCGCGCCTTGAGCTGACGCTCCTGGGCCTTGTATTCCCGGTATTTCTCGGCAGCCTGGGCCTGGCGGTGCAGGCGTTCGAGCTGGCGCTCCAGCTCTTCGCGCAGGTCGGTCAGCCGCGCCAGGTTCTCCTGGGTGCGGCGGATGCGGCTCTCGGTCTCGCGGCGGCGCTCCTTGTACTTGGAGATGCCTGCCGCTTCTTCGATGAAGTTGCGCAGTTCCTCGGGCTTGGCCTCGATCAGCTTCGAGATCATGCCCTGCTCGATGATCGAGTAACTGCGCGGACCCAGCCCGGTGCCGAGGAAGATGTCGGTGATATCACGCCGCCGGCATTTGGTGCCGTTGAGGTAATAGGTGTTCTGCCCGTCGCGGGTGACCTTGCGGCGGATGGAAATCTCGGCGTAGGCGGCATACTCGCCCAGCAGCGTGGTTTCGCTGTTGTCGAAGATCAGCTCGATGCTGGCCTGGCTCACCGGTTTGCGGCTTGTGGAGCCGTTGAAGATGACGTCGGTCATCGACTCGCCGCGCAGGTTCTTCGCCGAGCTTTCGCCCATCACCCAGCGCACCGCATCGATGATGTTGGACTTGCCACAGCCATTGGGGCCGACCACGGCCGCCATATTGCTGGGGAAGTTGACCGTGGTCGGGTCGACGAACGACTTGAACCCGGCCAGGCGAATGCACTTCAGGCGCATCGGTCAGCCTCGGGCCAGCGCCGCCAGCACCAGTTCGCAGCTGCGCTGGCAGTAGGCGGTGAGCACCTCGCGAATGCGCGGCAGGTCGCGAGCGACCACGGCGTCGAGCAGGCGGGCGAACAGGTCCAGGTAGTCGAGCATGTTGGCCTGGCGCTGATCCAGGGCCAGGTAATAGGCACGGCTCATGGCCGGCTGCAGGTTTTCCACGGTTTCCTGCAGGTACGGGTTGTCGGCGAACGGATAGGCGGCGCGCATCACCGCGAAGCTTTCGGCCACGAAGGACTTGATGTCCTGCTGCTCGCGCGCCTGCTGCAAGCGCTGCTGGATCTCCAGGAACGGGCGCAGATCGGCGTCCGTGCGCCATTTTTGTGCAACGGCATTGCCCAGCAGGATGTAGAACTCACCCATCAAGGCGCACAGGCTGCGCACGCTGCGCTCGTCGAGCCGGGTCACATGGGCGCCGCGACGCGGCAGGATCGCCACCAGATGGCGACGTTCGAGGATCAACAGCGCTTCGCGCACCGAACCACGGCTGACATTCAGTGCCTGGGTGACCTTCTGCTCCTGGATGCGCTCGCCGGGCGCGAGTTCGCCGCGAATGATGCGCTCGGCCAGGTAGTCGGCAATTTGCTCGGAGAGGCTGTCCGGCGCCTTGAACGTCATGGTTTTCCTTCAAAATCATTGAGCTTACACAAGTGGCGGATTGTAGCGCACTTGCCCAGCCCTCGCGCAGAGGGGCACGGCGCTTTATTTGGGCCTTCAGGCAACCTGCCACGCGGCGCGATCTATGCTTGATATATCGGCAGAGTGTTCGGTCGGGCGTAGGCGCGTGCATTTTCCTGACCTCAAAGTCAGAAAAATATTGACCAGTTCGTCAGGTCTGCTTATTGTCCGCTCAACAACAATAAAACCATTGCGAGGCCTTCCCCGTGATCCAGTTTCTCGTCAACCAGGAGCTGCGTAGTGAGCACGCCCTGGACCCGAACATGACGGTGCTGCAATACCTGCGCGAGCACCTGGGCAAACCCGGCACCAAGGAGGGCTGCGCCAGTGGCGACTGCGGTGCCTGCACCGTGGTGGTCGGTGAGCTGACCCAGGATGAACAAGGCCAGGAGAGCCTGCGCTACCGCAGCCTCAACGCGTGCCTGACGTTCGTCTCGTCCCTGCACGGCAAGCAACTGATCAGCGTCGAAGGGCTCAAGCACCAAGGTGAGCTGCACAGCGTGCAACAGGCCATGGCCGACTGCCACGGCTCGCAATGCGGCTTCTGCACCCCTGGTTTCGTCATGTCGCTGTTCGCCTTGCAGAAGAACACCCAGGGCCATGACCTGCACAAGGCTCAGGAGGCCCTCGCCGGCAACCTGTGCCGCTGCACCGGCTACCGGCCGATCCTCGATGCCGCCGAGCAGAGCTGCCGCCAACCCTGCCGCGACCAGTTCGATGCGCAGCAGGCGCAAACCATCAGCCGCCTCAAGGCCATCGCCCCGACCCAGACCGGCGAACTCAACAGCGGCGACAAGCGCTGCCTGGTGCCACTGACCGTGGCCGACCTTGCCGACCTGTACAGCTCGCACCCCGAGGCACGCCTGCTGGCCGGCGGCACCGACCTGGCGCTGGAAGTCACCCAGTTCCACAAGACCCTGCCCGTGATGATCTACGTTGGCCACGTCGCCGAGCTCAAGCGTATCGAAAAGACCGCCAGCCACCTGGAAATCGGCGCTGCCACCCCGCTGACCGACTGCTACGGCGCGCTCAACGAGGAATACCCCGATTTCGGCGAGCTGCTGCACCGTTTCGCCTCGCTGCAGATCCGCAACCAGGGCACGCTCGGCGGCAACATCGGCAACGCCTCGCCGATCGGCGACTCTCCACCCCTGCTGATCGCCCTGGATGCGCAGATCGTCCTGCGCCAGGGCGAGCGCCAGCGCAGCATGGCGCTGGAAGACTACTTCATCGACTACCGCATCACGGCCCGTCAGGACAGTGAGTTCATCGAGAAGATCATCGTGCCACGTGCCAGCAGCGACTGGGCCTTCCGTGCCTATAAAGTGTCCAAGCGCCTGGACGACGACATCTCGGCGGTGTGCGCCGCCTTCAACCTGAGCATCGAAGACGGCGTGGTCAGCGGTGTACGGATTGCCTTCGGTGGCATGGCCGCGATTCCCAAGCGCGCCCGCGCCTGCGAGGCGGCCCTGCGCGGCAAGCCCTGGAACCAGGCCAGCATCGAACGCGCCTGCCAGGCCCTGGCCGAAGACTTCACCCCACTCAGCGACTTCCGCGCCAGCAAGGAATACCGCCTGCTGACCGCGCAGAACCTGCTGCGCAAGTACTTCATCGAACTGCAAACGCCGTACATCGAAACCCGGGTGACCGACTATGTCTAACCATCACGCCGTCAAGAGCCAGGCCGAGATGGCCGAACTGTTCAGCCAGGACCTGACCACCGGGGTCGGTCGCAGCGTCAAGCACGACAGCGCCGACAAGCACGTGGCCGGGGAAGCTGTGTACATCGACGACCGCCTGGAATTCCCCAATCAGCTGCACGTCTATGCGCGCACCGCCGACCGTGCCCATGCACGCATCCTGCGCATCGACACCACGCCGTGCTATGCCTTCGAAGGTGTGCGCATCGCCATCACCCACGAAGACATTCCTGGCCTCAAGGACATCGGCCCGGTGGTCGCCGGCGACCCGCTGCTGGCCATCGACAAGGTCGAGTTCTTCGGTCAGCCGGTGCTCGCCGTCGCTGCCCGCGACCTGGACACTGCCCGCCGCGCGGCCATGGCCGCGATCGTCGAGTACGAGGACCTGGAGCCGGTGCTGGACGTGGTCGAGGCGTTTCGCAAGAAGCACTTCGTGCTCGACAGCCACACCCACCAGCGCGGCGATTCGACCACGGCCCTGGCCAGCGCCCCGCACCGCCTGCAGGGTACGCTGCACATCGGCGGCCAGGAGCACTTCTACCTGGAAACGCAGATCTCGTCGGTAATGCCGACTGAAGACGGCGGCATGATCGTCTTCTGCTCCACGCAAAACCCCACCGAAGTACAGAAGCTGGTCGCCGAAGTGCTCGACGTGCCGATGAACAAGGTGGTGCTCGACATGCGCCGCATGGGCGGCGGCTTCGGCGGCAAGGAAACCCAGGCCGCCAGCCCCGCCTGCCTGTGCGCGGTGATCGCGCGCCTGACCGGCCAGCCGACCAAGATGCGCCTGCCGCGTGTCGAAGACATGATGATGACCGGCAAGCGCCACCCGTTCTACGTCGAATACGACGTGGGCTTCGATGACAACGGCCGCCTGCACGGCATCAACTTCGACCTGGCCGGCAACTGCGGTTACTCGCCGGACCTGTCCGGCTCGATCGTCGACCGCGCCATGTTCCACTCCGACAACGCCTATTACCTGGGCGATGCCACCGTGCATGGCCACCGCTGCAAGACCAACACCGCCTCCAACACCGCCTACCGCGGCTTTGGCGGCCCGCAGGGCATGGTCGCCATCGAGCAGGTGATGGACCACATCGCCCGCCACCTGGGCCGCGACCCGCTGGCGGTGCGCAAGGCCAACTACTACGGCAAGACCGAGCGCAACGTCACCCATTATTACCAGACTGTCGAGCACAACATGCTCGAAGAGATGACCGCAGAGCTTGAGGCCAGCAGCGATTACGCCGAGCGTCGCGAGTCGATCCGCCGCTTCAATGCCAACAGCCCGATCCTCAAGAAAGGCCTGGCGCTGACCCCGGTGAAGTTCGGCATCTCGTTCACCGCCACCTTCCTCAACCAGGCCGGTGCGCTGATCCACATCTATACCGACGGCAGTATTCACCTGAACCACGGCGGTACCGAGATGGGTCAAGGCCTGAACACCAAGGTGGCGCAGGTGGTGGCGCAGATCTTCCAGGTCGACTTCAGCCGCATCCAGATCACCGCCACCAACACCGACAAGGTGCCCAACACCTCGCCGACCGCGGCCTCCAGCGGCGCCGACCTGAACGGCAAGGCGGCGCAGAATGCCGCCGAGATCCTCAAGAAGCGCCTCACCGAGTTCGCCGCGCGGCACTACCAGGTGACCGAGGAAGACGTGGAGTTCCGCAACGGCCATGTGCGCGTGCGCGACCAGATCGTCAGCTTCGAACAGCTTGTGCAGCAGGCCTACTTCGCCCAGGTGTCGTTGTCCACTACGGGCTTCTATCGCACGCCGAAGATCTTCTACGACCGCAGCCAGGCGCGCGGTCGACCGTTCTACTACTACGCCTTCGGCGCCGCCTGCGTCGAAGTGATCGTCGACACCCTGACCGGCGAATACAAGATGCTGCGCGCCGACATCCTGCACGACGTGGGCGATTCGCTGAACCCGGCCATCGACATCGGCCAGGTGGAAGGCGGCTTCATCCAGGGCATGGGCTGGCTGACCACCGAAGAACTGGTGTGGAACGCCAAGGGCAAGCTGATGACCAACGGCCCGGCCAGCTACAAGATCCCGGCGGTGGCCGACATGCCGCTGGATTTGCGGGTGAAGCTGGTGGAAAACCGCAAGAACCCGGAAGACACGGTGTTCCACTCCAAGGCCGTGGGCGAACCGCCGTTCATGCTCGGCATCGCCGCCTGGTGTGCGATCAAGGATGCCGTGGCCAGCATGGCCGACTACAAGGTGCAGCCGAACATCGATGCGCCGGCGACGCCGGAGCGGGTGCTGTGGGGCTGCGAGCAGATGCGCCAGGCGGTGGCTCGACAGCAAGCCGCCGACCAGGAACTGGAAACCGTGACTCACTGACATCGCAGGGCCCTTGTAGGAGCGGCCTTGTGTCGCGAAAGGGTCGCAAAGCGGCCCCAGGATCTCGAGTGCTACATGCATTTTGGGGCTGCTGCGCAGCCCTTTCGCGACACAAGGCCGCTCCTACAACGGACCACGTCGATCCTTAAAGAGGTTGAATCATGCACCAATGGATCAACGCCCTCGCCGACCACCAGTCCCGTGGCGAAGCCTGCGTACTGGTGACCATCATCGAGGAACGCGGCTCGACGCCGCGCAACGCTGGCTCGAAGATGGTCGTCAGCGCCACCGGCCTGTACGACACCATCGGCGGCGGCCACCTGGAATACAAGGCGCTGCACATCGCCCGGCAGATGCTCGAAGAGCACCGCACCACCCCGCACCTGGAGCGCTTCAGCCTCGGTGCCAGCCTGGGCCAGTGCTGCGGCGGCGCCACCGTGCTGCTGTTCGAGCCGATGGCCGCCGTGCAAGCCGAGATCGCCGTATTCGGCGCGGGCCATGTCGGCCGTGCTCTGGTACCCTTGCTCGCCGCGCTGCCCTGCCGGGTGCGCTGGATCGATTCGCGTGAACAGGAATTCCCCGAACTCATCCCCAACGGGGTGACCAAGGTGGTCAGCGAGGAACCGGTCGACGAAGTGGCCGAGCTGCCCGCCGGGTGCTACTGCATCGTCATGACCCACAACCACCAGCTCGACCTGGAGCTGACCGCCGCCATCCTCAAGCGCAACGATTTCACCTGGTTCGGCCTGATCGGCTCTAAGACCAAACGGGTCAAGTTCGAGCACCGCCTGCGCGAGCGCGGCTTCGATGACGCCGTGATGGCGCGCATGCGCTGCCCAATGGGCCTTGCCGAGGTCAAGGGCAAGCTGCCGATCGAGATCGCCGTGTCCATCGCCGGCGAAATCATTGCCACCTACAACGCCTGCTTCGGCCAGCACGACGCTGCCGTCAACGCCGGCCCCATTGCCCAACTGCTGCCGCCTTCCCGGCGCAGCCAAGCCCTTTGACGAGTGTGTTATGACCCTTACCCGCAAAGCCTACCGTGCCGCCATCCTGCACAGCATCGCCGACCCGGCCGAGGTGGGCCTGGAAGCCTCCCATGAATACTTCGAGGACGGCCTGCTGGTGATCGACGATGGCCGCATCAGCGCCCTTGGCCATGCCAGCGAGCTACTGCCGACCCTGGATGCCGACATCGAAGTGGTGCATTACCAGGACGCGCTGATCACCCCTGGCTTCATCGACACCCACATCCACTTCCCGCAGACCGGCATGATCGGCTCCTACGGCGAACAGTTGCTGGACTGGCTCAACACTTACACCTTCCCGTGCGAAAAACAGTTCGCCGACAAGGCGCACGCCGACAAAGTGGCGAAGATCTTCCTCCAGGAGCTGTTGCGCAACGGCACCACCACCGCCCTGGTGTTCGGCAGCGTGCACCCCGAGTCGGTCAATGCCCTGTTCGAAGAAGCCGAGCGCCTCGACCTGCGCCTGATCGCCGGCAAGGTGATGATGGACCGCAACGCCCCGGACTACCTGACCGACACCGCCGAAACCAGCTACACCCAGAGCAAGGCATTGATCGAGCGCTGGCATGGCAAGGGCCGCCTGCACTATGCGGTGACCCCACGCTTCGCCCCGACCAGCACCCCCGAACAGCTGTCGGTGGCCGGCCAGTTGCTCAAGGAGCACCCGAGCGTTTACCTGCACACCCACCTGTCCGAGAACCTGAAGGAAATCGACTGGGTCAAGTCGCTGTTCCCGGAACAGAAGGGCTACCTGGACGTCTACGACCACTTCGAGCTGCTCGGCGAGCGTTCGGTGTTCGCCCATGGCGTGCACCTGTGCGACGAAGAGTGTCAGCGCCTGTCGGAAACCGGTTCGGCCATCGCCTTCTGCCCGACCTCCAACCTGTTCCTGGGCAGCGGCCTGTTCAACCTGCCGCAAGCGGAGAAGTTCAAGGTCAACGTGGGCCTGGGCACCGATGTCGGCGCCGGCACCAGCTTCTCGCTGCTCAACACCCTGAACGAGGCGTACAAGGTCATGCAGCTGCAAGACGTGCGCCTGCACCCTTACAAGTCGCTGTACCTGGCCACCCTCGGCGGTGCCAGGGCACTGCGCCTGGACGACCGTATCGGCAGCCTGCGCCCCGGCAATGATGCCGACTTCGTGGTGCTCGACTACAAGGCCACGCCGCTGCTGGACTACCGCATCCAGCAGTCCGGCAGCATCGAAGAGACCCTGTTCGTGCTCACTACCCTAGGCGACGACCGCACCGTGCGCGAAACCTACGCCGCAGGGCGTTGCGTGCACCAGCGCTAAGGTGCTTTCGCCAGGCCCCGATAGAGTGCGCCGCCGATCGCAGCCCCGATCAGCGGCGCCAACCAGAACAGCCACAGCTGCTGCAGCGCCCAGCCACCGACGAACAGCGCCGGCCCCGTACTACGTGCGGGGTTGACCGAAGTATTGGTCACCGGGATCGAGATCAGGTGGATCAAGGTCAGGGCCAGGCCGATGGCGATGGGGGCGAAGCCTGCCGGTGCGCGCGAATCGGTGGCGCCCATGATGATCACCAGGAACATGGCGGTCATCACCACTTCACTGACGAACCCCGCCGCCAGCGAATAGCCACCCGGCGAATGCTCGGCATAGCCGTTGGAGGCCAGGCCCGACGACAGCTCGAAACCGGCCTTGCCGCTGGCGATGAAGTAGATCACCGCCGCCGCCAGAATGGCCCCTATCACCTGGGCGATCACGTAGGGCAGCAACTCTTTGGCCGGAAAGCGCCCACCCACCACCAGGCCGAACGACACGGCAGGGTTGAGGTGGCAACCGGAAATGTGGCCGATGGCGAATGCCATCGTCAGGACTGTCAGGCCGAACGCGAAGGCGACCCCCAGCACGCCGATGCCGAGGGGGGAGCTGGCAGCCAGTACCGCACTGCCACATCCGCCCAGGACCAACCAGAAGGTACCGACCAGCTCGGCACCCATACGCACACCCAAAGACGTCGTCATTGACCTTTCCTCAGTAGTTGAACGCAGTTAATGCGCAAGCCCAACTACTTTGAAAGGGGTTTGCAAGTAGCAAATTTATCAGGGATTTGGCGAAAGGCCAGTAAACGCAAGCCCGCTCCCACCAGCCCAGGCAAACGATCAACCCTTGGCGGACGCCTTGGGCTTCTTCAGCAGGTGGGAAAACACCGCATGCAAGTCGTCCGAGGCGCTTTCCTCGTCGAGGTTCAACTTGCTGTCGATATGGTCCATGTGGTGCATCATCAGGCTTACCGCCTGCTCGGCGTCACGCGCCTCGATGGCATCGATCAGTTGCATGTGCTCATCGTAGGAGCAGTGCGAACGGTTGCCGCTTTCGTACTGGGCGATGATCAGCGACGTCTGCGACACCAGGCTGCGCTGGAAGCTGACCAGCGGGGCATTACCGGCCGCCTCGGCCAGCTTGAGGTGAAATTCACCGGAAAGACGGATGCCAGCGCCGCGATCGCCACGGGAGAAGCTGTCGCGTTCTTCGCGCACCATCTGCCGCAACTCGTTGAGTTGCTCCAGGGTGGCATGCTGCACGGCCAGTTCGGTGATCGCACGCTCGACCATGCGCCGCGAGAAGAACACCTGGCGCGCCTCTTCCACCGTTGGGCTGGCCACCACTGCGCCGCGGTTGGGCCGCAGCAGCACCACGCTTTCATGGGCCAGGCGCGACAGTGCGCGGCGGATGATGGTGCGGCTTACGCCAAAGATCTCGCCCAGCGCTTCCTCGCTCAACTTGGTGCCCGGCGCCAGTCGCTGTTCGAGGATCGCCTCGAAGATATGCGCGTAGACGATGTCGTCCTGGGTACCACTGCGGCCAGCCTTGCCGGCACGTGCAGGTTTCTTCAGAGGTTGCAGCTGTTCGTTCATGAGCTCTCGAAGCACGAAGGAAAGTATGGCGCCATTGTACACAGGCTGAGCCGTTTCTGCAGGTAGGCATTTACCTATATAGCCGTTGCACGGCGGATTGTGCGCACAAAATATAAAACATTATTTGCATTCTTTGTACACAAAAGCATAATCCATCGGGCGACATCTTGACCCGCGAGTCAACAAACCGGTCAGACGTCTGCCATCCCCTCGCGGAGCCACCAAGTGCATTGCGCAGGTCACTGGCTCCAAGAACAACAAGAAAGACTTGAGGAGTACTCGCTGTGGAAAGCCGCAAATCCGACGCACCTACGCTGGATCTCGCTCCACCGCTCGAAACGAGTTGGCTGGAACGGATTTTCAAACTCAAGCAACACGGCAGCACTGTCAGAACCGAGATGATCGCCGGGGTGACCACGTTCATCACCATGGCCTACATCATCTTCGTCAACCCCAACATCATGGCCGACGCCGGCATCGACCACGGTGCGGCGTTCGTCGCCACCTGCATCGCCGCCGCCCTCGGCTGCCTGTTGATGGGCCTGTACGCCAACTGGCCAGTGGGCCTGGCACCGGGCATGGGGCTTAACGCCTTCTTCACCTACACCGTGGTCGGCACCATGGGCTACAACTGGGAAACCGCGCTGGGGGCGGTGTTCGTCTCGGGTGTGCTGTTCATGTTCCTGACCTTGTCCAAGGTCCGCGAGTGGCTGCTCAACAGCATCCCGGTGAGCCTTCGGCACGCCATGGGCGCCGGCGTCGGATTGTTTCTCGGACTGATCGGCCTTAAAACTGCGGGCATCATCGTCGACAGCCCGGCCACCCTGATCAAGCTGGGCTCGCTGCATGAGCCAGGCCCTCTGCTGGCGGCAATCTGCTTCCTGCTGATCGCCATCCTCAGCTACAAGCGCGTGTTCGGCGCGATCCTGATCAGCATCATCGGCGTGACCCTGGCTGGCTGGGGCCTGGGCCTGGTCAAGTTCGGCGGGGTGATGTCGATGCCGCCGAGCCTGGCACCGACCTGGATGGCCATGGATGTGGCGGGCGTGTTCAACGTCAGCATGATCAGCGTGGTGCTGGCGTTCCTCTTCGTGCACATGTTCGACACCGCCGGCACCCTGATGGGCGTGGCGCAGCGGGCCAACCTTGTGGCACCTGACGGGCGTATCGAGAACCTGTCGCGGGCGCTGAAGGCCGACAGTGCTTCCAGCGTATTCGGTGCCGTGGTCGGCGTGCCGCCGGTCACCAGCTATGTGGAAAGTGCTGCGGGTGTAGCGGCGGGCGGTCGTACTGGCCTGACGGCAGTGGTGGTCGGCCTGCTGTTCATCGCCGCGATGTTCTTCGCCCCGCTGGCCGGGATGATTCCAGCCTACGCAACGGCCGGTGCGCTGATCTACGTGGCGATGCTGATGATGGGCAGCATGGCGCACATCCACTGGGACGAAGCCACCGACAGCATTCCGGCGATTGTCACAGTCATCATGATGCCGCTGACCTTCTCGGTAGCGGATGGTATTGCCCTGGGCTTCATCAGCTATGTGGCATTGAAGGCGGGTACCGGCAAATACAGGGAAATCTCTGCCAGTCTGTGGGTCCTGTGCGCAATCTTCATTGCGAAGTTCGTCTTCCTCTGACGCCTAGCCTCCGCAAGGGGCGCTTAGGCGCCCCTTGCCAGAACTCAGTGTGCATCGATCACTGCGCGGGCAAGGCGCTTGATGCGCAACCCGCGCCTAATGAAGTGTCAAGAGCCAAAAGCTCGGATGAACTTCGCATCAACACCGAGCTTTTCCAAGACATCATTCAATTCATACAGGTTCTCGAAGCGGGGCTGAAAGTGGCCAGAATGATTATTGAAAGAAATTTGACCACCGTCACCGATGACGATATAGCCTGCGCTGATCACACTCTCGCCAAGACCTTTCGTACCAAACCCACGCCCAGAAAATTCAGCGAGGCTGCCGTGACTTGGCATCGTGAGGTCATCCTTGCTGCTGAACACGACCAACCTGTTCTCTTTGGTGAGTGCAAATTTGTGGTTCCACCCCGGCTCGAGCTGCTCGAAGCCGTTTTTGCTGGTTATCTCCCTGAATAATGTCGTGCTCTGTTTTATTTGCTTATTCGCATAGCCCATCTCTTCGCCCATATTCCGGTATTGATTGTTCGTGAGCCCCTCTTCCCAGGTAAGGGCTTTATAACGACTGGCTGCCTGCTCAACAAAACCCAAAATCTTTCTAGCGGCATGCCTGAAAATGCCATTTTTTCCACTGGGATCCTGCCCGTTGACAGGATCATTCAGGCAGTAGGCATAGGCGTTGATTCCGCCCTTGTTAAAAGGGCTCAAGCCGTCCGGGCTGATAAATCGCATGAGGCGAGGGTTGTATACGCGGTGACCATTTCCGAGCGCATAGCCTTCCAGTGCAGACTGAAAAAACTGACCATTGAAGCCTAATGCGTCGGTCGACGCCGTTTTAGCGCTTCGATAACCATAAGGCGAATACACGTTGCTTGTGCTCATCGGAAGAGCCCTCAGGCGCCACACGAAGTCCAATCTTTCCAAATGAGCCCATGAATGGCTACTGGCAAAAATGTCAGTCGAAGGGCTGATTTCAAATGAAAATACAAAAACACCAGACGAAAAAAAGCCCGCCAGTGTGAGAGCGGGCCAAGGACCTACGAAGATTCTTCTAGCGACCAACTAGCTCCCGCGATAGGTCGAATAGCTGTACGGCGAGATCAGCAGCGGCACGTGGTAGTGCTCCTGCTGCTCGTCGATGCCAAAGCGCAGCACGACAACATCCAGAAACGCCGTATCCGGCAGCTGTACGCCGCGAGCACGGTAATAAGCGCCAGCGCTGAACTGCAGCTGGTAGACGCCAGTACGGTAGTCGTCACCCTGCAGCAGCGGGGCGTCGACGCGGCCATCGCTGTTGGTCAGGGCGGTGTTCACCAGCTCCAGCTGCTGGCCTTCGACGCGATACAGCTCGACCTTGATCGAGCTGCCCGGGCAGCCGTGAGCGGCATCCAGTACGTGTGTGGTCAAACGTCCCATTGCTTGTCGCCTCTTGTTCAATCTGTGGGCAAAAAATACACAGCCATCACCACGGCAAAGGGCCTGCGATGGGCGGGAATGGCGTTATTAAGACATTTAAGCCGCAGATTGTACACAATTTTTTGAGCCCACCCGTCGCAGCCCCTCGCTCACTGCTTTCTGTCGCGAAATCAGGCCCTGTGCAGACCCTCCTGGGATTAGCTGACCAATCAGGCAGGTTTCTTGCAACCCATTCTCAGGCGACAAAAGGGAAGAAATGCGGAAAAACAGGCTTACAAAAGATTTCAGAAGTTGTATACAATCAGCCCATCCGGTGGTGCGACATACCGACGCGGCCCGCCCACCCCGCACTAACACACAAGAAGGAAGACTGCAGTGAGCGCTGACTACCCTCGCGACCTGATCGGTTACGGCAACAACCCTCCTCACCCGCAATGGCCGGGCAACGCTCGCATCGCGCTGTCTTTCGTCCTCAACTACGAAGAAGGCGGCGAACGCAACATCCTGCACGGTGACAAAGAGTCCGAAGCCTTCCTGTCCGAGATGGTCGCTGCCCAGCCACTGCAGGGCCAGCGCAACATGAGCATGGAATCGCTCTACGAATACGGCAGCCGCGCCGGTGTATGGCGCCTGCTCAAGCTGTTCAAGGACAGCGGCGTACCGCTGACCGTGTTCGCCGTGGCCATGGCCGCCCAGCGCCACCCCGACGTAATCCGCGCCATGGTCGAAGCCGGCCACGAGATCTGCAGCCACGGCTACCGCTGGATCGACTACCAGAACATGGACGAGGCCCAGGAGCGCGAGCACATGCTCGAAGCCATCCGCATCCTCACCGAACTGACCGGCGAGCGCCCGCTGGGCTGGTACACCGGCCGCACCGGCCCGAACACCCGCCGCCTGGTGATGGAGGAAGGCAACTTCCTGTATGACAGCGACACCTACGACGACGACCTGCCGTACTGGGAGCCCAACAACCCGACCGGCAAGCCGCACCTGGTGATCCCCTACACCCTGGACACCAACGACATGCGCTTCACCCAGGTCCAGGGCTTCAACTGCGGCGAGCAGTTCTTCCAGTACCTCAAGGACGCTTTCGACGTGCTCTACGCCGAAGGTGCCGAGGCACCGAAAATGCTCTCCATCGGCCTGCACTGCCGCCTGGTCGGCCGCCCGGCCCGTCTGGCCGCTCTCAAGCGCTTCGTCGATTACGCCAAGAGCCACGACCAGGTCTGGTTCGCCCGTCGCGTGGACATCGCCCGCCACTGGCACACCACCCACCCGTACAAGAAAGAGAACGCCTGATGACCGCCTTCAAGTCCCTCAAGCCATCCGCCCTGGACCGTGACGCCTTCGTCAAGGCCTTCGCCGACATCTACGAGCACTCGCCGTGGGTCGCCGAAAAAGCCTATGACCTGGGCCAGCTGGGTGAACTGGACGAGATCGAGGCGCTGCACCAGCGCATGAGCGACATCCTGCTCAGCGCCAACCACGCAGACCAGCTGGCACTGATCAATGCTCACCCGGACCTGGCCGGCAAGGCCGCCATCCAGGGCGAGCTGACCGAATCGAGCACCAACGAGCAGGCCGGCGCCGGTATCCACCAGTGCACCGCCGAAGAGTTCGCCCGTTTCACCGAACTGAACGACGCCTACAAGGCCAAGTTCCAGTTCCCGTTCATCATGGCGGTCAAGGGCAGCAACCGGCACCAGATCCTCGCCGCCTTCGAAAAACGCATCCACAACGACGCCGATGCCGAATTCAAGGAAGCCCTGGCGCAGATCAACCTGATCGCCCTGTTCCGCCTGCTGCAGCTGTAAGCAACAGCCGAACCTTTATCAGTACAACGAACATATAAGAGAGACCCGCATGCGCACCCTGATGATCGAGCCCCTGACCAAAGAAGCCTTCGCCCAATTCGGAGACGTGATCGAAACCGACGGCAGCGATCACTTCATGATCAACAACGGCTCGACCATGCGCTTCCACAAGCTCGCCGCGGTCGAGACCGCCGAGCCTGAGGACAAGGCGATCATCAGCATCTTCCGCGCCGACGCGCAGGACATGCCGCTGACCGTGCGCATGCTGGAACGCCATCCGCTGGGCAGCCAGGCTTTCATCCCGCTGCTCGGCAACCCCTTTCTGATCGTGGTCGCGCCAGTTGGCGATGCACCTGTATCAGGCTTGGTCCGTGCCTTCCGTAGTAATGGCAGGCAGGGCGTCAATTACCATCGCGGCGTCTGGCACCACCCGGTGCTGACGATCGAAAAGCGGGATGATTTCCTGGTGGTTGATCGCAGTGGTTCTGGCAACAACTGCGATGAGCATTACTTCACCGAGGAACAGATGCTGATCCTCAATCCCCACCAATAAGAAAAGGTCAGTCATCTAACGGTGACTGGCAGAGGTACATACTGTGGAAGCACACCTTCACGAATGGCTGAACCTGAGCATTCGCTGGGTTCACATGATCACCGGTGTCGCCTGGATCGGTGCATCGTTCTACTTCGTCTGGCTGGAGAACCACCTGAACCGAAGCAACCCGCGCGATGGGTTGTCGGGTGATCTCTGGGCAATTCACGGCGGTGGTATCTACCACCTGGAGAAATACAAACTCGCACCCCCGAAAATGCCCGAGAACCTGCACTGGTTCAAATGGGAAGCCTACTTCACCTGGATGTCCGGTATCGCCCTGCTGTGCGTGGTGTTCTACTGGAACCCGGCCCTGTACCTGCTGGCACCTGGCAGCACCCTGAGCGGTGCCGAAGGCGTGGCCATCGGTATCGGCTCGCTGATCGCCGGCTGGTTCATCTACGACTTCCTGTGCGACTCGCCCCTGGGCAAGAAGCCAGCGCTGCTCGGCGGTGTACTGTTCGTGCTGATCATCGCCGCCTGCTGGGGCTTCAGCCTAGTGTTCAGCGGCCGTGGTGCGTACCTGCACACTGGCGCGATCATCGGCACCATCATGGTCGGTAACGTGTTCCGCATCATCATGCCGGCCCAGCGCCAGCTGGTGGCGGCGATCGAGAACAACCAGACGCCCGACCCGGTACTGCCGGCCAAAGGCCTGCTGCGCTCGCGTCACAACAACTACTTCACCCTGCCGGTGCTGTTCATCATGATCAGCAACCACTTCCCGAGCACCTACGGTAGCCAGTACAACTGGCTGATCCTGGCCGGTATCGCAGTAGCCGCGGTTCTGATCCGCCACTACTTCAACACCCGCCACGACAGCAACAAGTACGCCTGGACCTTGCCTGTCGGCGCTCTGGCAATGATCTGCCTGGCTTATGTCACCGGCCCCAAGCCGATGGCTGTTGCGCCTGAGCAGGCTGCGGCGAAGGTCGAGTACCAACCGCTGCCGGCAACCGCAGTGGGTGGCAAGACCGCTGCCGAGCAGCGTGCCGAAGACGCCGCCAAGGCCGCCGAAGCGCCTGCCGCACCGGCAGAAGCACCGGCCCAGGCCACTGCGCAAGCAGCTGGCGGCGCCTTCGACAAGATCCACACCGTCATCCAGGAACGCTGCACCGTGTGCCACTCGCAGAAGCCGACCAGCCCACTGTTCAGCGCCGCCCCTGCCGGCGTGATGTTCGACACCCCGCAGCAGATCCAGGCCCAGGCCGCGCGCATTCAAGCGCAAGCGGTCGCCAGCCAGATCATGCCGCTGGGCAACATCACCCAGATGACCGCCGAAGAGCGCAAGCTGGTCGGTGACTGGATCGCCAAAGGCGCGCAGGTCAACTGATACACCTCTCCCACCGGGGCGTCCGCGCGTCCCTGTGGGAGCGGCCTTGCGCCGCGAATGGGCCGGCACTGCCGGCCCAAGTTACAAGAAACACGCAACAAGCAAGCATCGAGCGACCAGGCCTGAGCCTGGCGCTTGGATCCGAGAATAAAAACAAAACTCGAGGTGCTGCATGTCCGAGTCACGCAAGGCGTACATTCCCGTTGCGCCGCCGCGAGAGCCTCTGCCCCTGTTCCAACTGATCCTGGTAGGCCTGCAACACGTTCTGCTGATGTACGGAGGTGCGATTGCCGTGCCTTTGATCATTGGCCAGGCGGCCGGATTGTCCCGTGAAGAAGTCGCTTTCCTGATCAACGCCGACCTGCTGGTCGCCGGCGTCGCCACCATCATCCAGTCGTTCGGTATCGGCCCGGTAGGGATCCGCATGCCGGTGATGATGGGCGCCAGTTTCGCTGCCGTCGGCAGCATGGTGGCCATGGCCGGCATGCCCGGCGTAGGCCTGCAGGGGATCTTCGGCGCGACCATCGCTGCCGGGTTCTTCGGCATGCTGATCGCGCCGTTCATGTCCAAGGTGGTGCGCTTCTTCCCACCGCTGGTCACCGGTACCGTCATCACCTCGATCGGCCTGTCGCTGTTCCCGGTCGCGGTCAACTGGGCCGGCGGCGGGCATGAGGCCGAAGCCTTCGGCTCGCCGATCTACCTGATGGTGGCTGGCCTGGTGCTGGCGGTGATCCTGCTGATCAACCGCTTCATGCGCGGTTTCTGGGTCAACGTCTCGGTGTTGGTGGGCATGGGCCTGGGCTACATCCTGGCCGGCTCCATCGGCATGGTCGACCTGTCTGGCCTGAATGAAGCACCGTGGCTGCAAGTGGTGACCCCACTGCACTTCGGCATGCCGACCTTCAGCCTGGCGCCGATCCTGTCGATGTGCCTGGTGGTGGTGATCATCTTCGTCGAGTCCACAGGCATGTTCCTCGCCTTGGGCAAGGTGACTGATCGTGAAGTGACACCCGGGATGCTGCGTCGTGGCCTGCTGTGCGATGCCGGTGCGTCGTTCATCGCCGGTTTCTTCAACACGTTCACCCACTCCTCCTTTGCCCAGAACATCGGCCTGGTGCAGATGACCGGGGTACGCTGCCGCTTCGTCACCATCGTGGCCGGCGCGCTGCTGATCCTGCTCAGCCTGCTGCCCAAGGCGGCCTTCCTGATCGCCTCGATCCCGCCCGCGGTACTGGGCGGCGCGTCCATCGCCATGTTCGGCATGGTCACCGCCACCGGGATCAAGATCCTCCAGGAAGCCGACATTGGCGACCGTCGCAACCAGCTGCTGGTTGCGGTCAGCGTCGGCTTTGGCCTGATCCCCGTGGTCCGGCCGGAGTTCTTCGCGCAGATGCCGCAGTGGATGGAACCCATCACCCACAGCGGCATCGCCATGGCCACGGTCAGTGCCCTGGTCCTGAACGTGCTGTTCAACATCCTCGGTGGTGCCGACCGCGCCGCACACAACGACGCCTGTCACCAGCATTGAGCCCGACGGGGCGGCACAGGTTGCCGCCCCTGCTCATACCCGAAAACGCTGCACCGTCGGCCCGCCGGAATGGGCCGCCCGGGGCGCCTGCGCGCCAAAAAAACCGCCAACAAAAACAATAAGTCCGGGAATCACAACATGAAGCGCATCGCATCAAGCCTGCTGTTGGGCAGCAGCCTGCTGGCCACCCTCCCCGCCCACGCAGGCGAATGGCTGCTGTGGCATGGCGAAAGCCTGACCTATCTGTACGGCAAAGACTTCAAGGTCAACCCCGACATCCAGCAGACCATCACCTTCGAGCACGCCAACAAATGGAAGTACGGCGACACGTTCATGTTCGTCGACAAGATCTTCTACAACGGCAAGCCCGACCGCAACAAAGGCGTGACCACCTACTACGGTGAGTTCAGCCCGCGCCTTTCGTTCGGCAAGATCCTCGACCAGAAGCTGTCCTTCGGCCCGATCAAGGACGTGCTGCTGGCCATGACCTACGAAAGCGGCGAAGGCGACAACGAGGCCTACCTGATCGGCCCCGGCTTCGACCTGGACATTCCCGGCTTCAACTACTTCACCCTCAATTTCTATGTACGCAACACCGAAGGCAGCCGCCCAGGCGACAACGTCTGGCAGATCACCCCCGGCTGGTCGTACACCCTCCCGGTGGGCAAATCCGACATTCTGATCGACGGTTACATGGACTGGGTGACCGACAACGACGAAACCCGTCGCGGCACCTACCACGCCAACCTGCACTTCAACCCGCAGGTCAAGTACGACCTGGGCAAGGCCCTGAACCTGGGCGCCAAGCAGCTCTACGTGGGCTTTGAGTACAGCTATTGGAAGGACAAGTACGGCATCGACAGCCGCGGCAACCTGGAAAGCAATCAGAGCGTGGCCAGTGCGCTGATCAAGGTGCATTTCTAAAAATCTGACCGATTGCACAAGTTTGATCTACCCTGCTCCAGGATGGAGCACTTGAGGCCGGGCGCGCAAGCCAGTAATCTGCGCGCCCCCTCGATCAGGGCAGGACGGATTCTGCCTGCGTTTACTGACCGCTCAGTCAATGAATTCGGGCGGTTGGCCAACGTGTTGCCAGCCTGAAATACCCATTTTCATCCGTTCAGAACGAGTCGAGCAGGACCGTTGTAGCCAGCCCGGAAAAGTTGGCGCAACTCTTGCCAAACAGCTGTGGCCTATCGAAAAAAGCTGACTCAAAAGACAAGAACAGCGCCTTTACGAGCGCTGACAACAGATCAAAACAAGGGAGCGACTCTCGCAATGCGTACCATCAACAGCCTGATTCTCGCGGGCGGCCTGTTGGCCTGCGGCACCACCTTCGCCGGCGACCTGCTGCAGTGGCAGAACAACAGCCTGACCTACCTCTGGGGCAAGAACTTCAAGGTCAACCCCGAGATCCAGCAGACGGTCACCTTCGAGCACGCCGATGGCTGGAAGTACGGCGACAACTTCTTCTTCGTCGACAAGATCTTCTACAACGGCCAGAAGGACTTCAACAACGGCGACAACACCTACTACGGTGAATTCAGCCCGCGCCTGTCGTTCGGCAAGATCTTCGACCAGAAGCTGGAGTTCGGCCCGGTCAAGGACGTGCTGCTGGCCATGACCTACGAGTTCGGCGAGGGTGACACCGAGTCCTACCTGATCGGCCCTGGCTTCGACCTGGCCATCCCGGGCTTCGACTACTTCCAGCTGAACTTCTACAATCGCACCACCGACGGCAGCCGCGCGGGCGACAACGTCTGGCAGATCACCCCGGTGTGGTCCTACACCATTCCTGTGGGGTCGTCCGACATCCTCATCGACGGTTTCATGGACTGGGTAGTCGACAACGACGAGAACAGCCGCGGTGAATACCACGCCAACCTGCACTTCAACCCGCAGGTCAAGTACGACCTGGGCAAGGCGTTGCACCTGGGCGAGAAGCAGCTGTACGTCGGTTTCGAATACGACTACTGGAAGAACAAGTATGGGATCAAGGATTCCGATGCGTTCACCACCGACCAGAACACTGCAAGCTTCCTGGTCAAGGTTCACTTCTGATCTTTTGGGGCCGCTTTGCGGCCCATCGCCGGCAAGCCGGCTCCCACAGCTATTGCGCAATGCGAGGTACATGTGGGAGCCGGCTTGCCGGCGATCCGGGGCCTCGCCCCGGCCATTCACATCAGGTTGCAGGCTTTACAGCCCGCCACAGCTTCCCAGCCACCGCCACGACCGCCAACACCACGGCACCCGCGACAATCCCCACGCCACCATTGAGCAACGCCCCGGTCAGCGCCCCGCCCCGCCCTGCGCTGAATGCCTCGATGGCGTGATGCAACGGCTCGATCCCGTGCACCAGAATCCCGCCACCGACCAGAAACATCGCCGCGGTGCCGATCACCGACAGGCTCTTCATCATGTACGGCGCTGCACGCAGGATGCCATTACCTACCGCCTGGGCAACTTTCGAAGCCTTCTGGGTCATCCACAACCCCAGGTCATCGAGCTTGACGATGCCCCCCACCAGCCCGTAAACGCCGACGGTCATGATGATGGCGATCCCCGACAGCACGATGATCTGCTGGCTCAGCGGCGCATCCGCCACCGTGCCCAGGGTAATGGCGATGATCTCTGCCGACAGAATGAAGTCGGTGCGCACCGCGCCCTTGATCTTGGTCTTCTCAAAGGCCACCAGGTCGACATTCGGATCGGCCACGGCCTCGGCCCGCACGCTGTGCTCCGCCGCCTCCTCTTGCTTGCTGTGCAAGAACTTGTGCGCCAGCTTCTCAAAGCCTTCGAAGCACAGGTAGGCACCGCCGATCATCAGCAACGGCGTCACCGCCCAGGGGATGAACGCGCTGATCAGCAGCGCTGCCGGTACCAGGATCGCCTTGTTGATGAACGAGCCCTTGGCCACCGCCCAGACCACGGGGATCTCGCGCTCCGCGCGCACGCCGGTGACCTGCTGGGCATTGAGCGCCAGGTCGTCGCCGAGCACGCCTGCGGTCTTCTTCGCCGCCATTTTGGTCATCAGCGAGACGTCGTCGAGTACCGTAGCGATGTCATCGATCAGTACCAGTAGACTGCTGCCTGCCATGTTTGTCGCTTCCCGTTGAATGAATGGGCCGGAGTCTAGCCGAAAGTCGCTGCCTTGAGCGCTTGTCGAAGGCGGTGCTACCATGGCCGGTCACCTTAGAGGTGGCCAGACACGAGGAAGATCCCCGACCATGAGCACCATTCGCGAGCGCAACAAGGAACTGATCCTGCGCGCGGCCAGCGAGGAATTCGCCGACAAGGGCTTCGCTGCCACCAAGACCAGCGATATCGCCGCCAAGGCCGGCCTGCCCAAGCCGAACGTGTACTACTACTTCAAATCCAAGGACAACCTCTACCGCGAGGTCCTGGAGAGCATCATCGCGCCGATCATGCAGGCGTCGACGCCGTTCAATGCCGACGGTGATCCGAAGGAAGTACTGAGTTCCTACATCCGCTCGAAGATCCGCATCTCGCGCGATCTGCCGCATGCCTCGAAGGTGTTCGCCAGCGAGATCATGCATGGTGCGCCGCATTTGTCGCCCAATCAGGTCGAGCAGCTCAACGAACAGGCACGCCACAACATCGAGTGCATCCAGCGCTGGATCGAGCGTGGGCAGATCGCCCATGTCGACCCGCATCACCTGATGTTCAGCATCTGGGCGGCGACCCAGACCTATGCCGATTTCGATTGGCAGATTTCGGTGATCACCGGCAAGGCCAAGTTGGCCGACAGTGATTATGAAGCGGCGGCGGAAACCATCATTCGCCTGGTGCTCAAAGGGTGTGAGCCTGAGGCGGCCTGATAGGGCCTAGGCGCCCTCATCGCCGGCAAGCCGGCTCCCACAGGAGGGCAGTGGTGTCCCTGTGGGAGCCGGCTTGCCGGCGATGAGGCCAGTACAGCCAAAAGCTTTAGGCAGCCACCCCCGCATCCGCCTTCAACCCCACCTCCTCGATCGCACTGATCGCGCACTGCTCGTCAATATCCGACGTATCACCGCTGATCCCCAGCGCACCCAGCACCTTGCCGTCCTGATCACGAATCAGCACGCCACCTGGCGCCGGCACCACCGGCCGTTCACCCAGACCATTCAACGCCGCGAAAAACGCCGGCCGCTGCTGGGCATCCAACGCCAGCAGGCGCGAGCCCTTGCCCAGGGCAATTGCCCCCCAGGCCTTGCCCGTGGCCACTTCCGGCCGAATCAGGCTGGCCCCATCCTCGCGCTGCAGCGCCAGCAGGTGCCCGCCGGCATCCAGCACCGCCACCGTCAACGGTGCGGCGTTGATCTTGCGGCCCGCCGCCAGCGCGGCATTGACCAGGCTGACAGCGACTTTCAGGTTCAAAGCGTTCATGGAAAGGTCCTCTTCTTGTTGTGAGAAGCCCTGAGGGCAGGTGAAAAATCGATTGCACAAATAGAACACAACGCGGAATATTTTTGTATACAATATTTTGAAACGATCGTGCACGATCAGACGAAGCGCAGTTCTTACGGGCGCTCCGACGAAAGCCACCTCCCCCGATGAAAATCCATTGACCTAGCCCGCCAGCCGTGAATACACTCTGGCACAAAGCAAGTTGTATACAATTACAAAATCGATGAGGCACAACCCATGAGCAAAATGAGAGCAATCGATGCAGCCGTTCTGGTCATGCGCCGTGAAGGTGTAGATACCGCGTTCGGCATCCCGGGGGCTGCAATCAACCCGTTGTACTCGGCCCTGAAGAAAGTCGGTGGCATCGATCACGTCCTCGCTCGCCACGTCGAAGGTGCCTCGCACATGGCCGAGGGCTACACCCGCGCCAACCCGGGCAACATCGGCGTGTGCATCGGCACTTCCGGCCCTGCCGGCACCGACATGGTCACCGGCCTGTACAGTGCGTCGGCCGACTCCATTCCAATTCTCTGCATCACTGGCCAAGCCCCGCGTGCCCGCCTGCACAAGGAAGACTTCCAGGCCGTCGACATCACCAGCATCGTCAAGCCGGTCACCAAGTGGGCCACCACGGTTCTGGAACCCGGCCAGGTGCCGTATGCCTTCCAGAAAGCCTTCTATGAAATGCGCACCGGCCGTCCAGGCCCTGTGCTGATCGACCTGCCGTTCGACGTGCAGATGGCCGAGATCGAATTCGACATCGACGCCTACGAGCCGCTGGCGGTGAACAAGCCGTCCGCCACCCGCGTACAGGCCGAAAAAGCCCTGGCCCTGCTCAATGACGCCGAGCGCCCACTGCTGGTAGCCGGTGGCGGCATCATCAACGCCGACGCCAGCGACAAGCTGGTGGAGTTCGCCGAACTGACCGGCGTGCCTGTGATCCCGACCCTGATGGGCTGGGGCACCATCCCTGACGACCACGAGCAAATGGTCGGCATGGTCGGCCTGCAGACCTCGCACCGCTACGGCAACGCCACCCTGCTCAAATCCGACCTGGTGTTCGGTATCGGCAACCGCTGGGCCAACCGCCACACCGGTTCTGTCGATGTCTACACCGAAGGCCGCAAGTTCGTGCACGTCGATATCGAACCGACCCAGATCGGCCGTGTGTTCACCCCGGACCTGGGTATCGTTTCCGATGCCGGCAAGGCGCTGGACGTGTTCCTCGAAGTGGCCCGCGAGTGGAAAGCCGCTGGCAAGCTGAAGTGCCGCAAGGCCTGGCTGGAAGAGTGCCAAGAGCGCAAGGCTACCCTGCAGCGCAAGACCCACTTCGACAACGTGCCGGTCAAGCCGCAGCGCGTGTACGAAGAGATGAACCAGGTCTTCGGCAAGGACACCTGCTACGTCAGCACCATCGGCCTGTCGCAGATCGCCGGCGCGCAGTTCCTGCACGTGTACAAGCCACGTCACTGGATCAACTGCGGCCAGGCCGGCCCGCTGGGCTGGACCATCCCTGCCGCGCTGGGCGTGGTCAAGGCCGACCCGAAACGCAAAGTGGTCGCGCTGTCGGGTGACTACGACTTCCAGTTCATGATCGAAGAGCTGGCGGTGGGCGCGCAGTTCAACCTGCCTTACGTCCACGTGCTGGTGAACAACGCCTACCTGGGCCTGATTCGCCAGGCGCAGCGTGGCTTCGACATGGATTACTGTGTACAACTGGCGTTCGAGAACATCAACTCCACCGATGCCGCCACCTACGGTGTCGACCACGTCGCCGTGGTCGAAGGCCTGGGCTGCAAGGCCATCCGCGTGTTCGAGCCGAACGATATCGCCCCTGCCCTGCTCAAGGCGCAGAAAATGGCCGAAGAGTTCCGCGTACCGGTGGTGGTCGAGGTGATTCTCGAGCGTGTGACCAACATTTCCATGGGCACCGAGATCAACGCGGTCAACGAGTTCGAAGACCTCGCCCTGGTCGGAAACGACGCGCCAACCGCCATCTCGCTGCTCGACTGATCGCCTGACGCCCCCAGGGCTGCTCTGGGGGCCTTCATCGCAAGGAGACAACTCATGCCTCGCTTCGCTGCCAACCTGTCCATGCTGTTCACCGAACAGGACTTCCTGGCCCGCTTCAAGGCTGCTGCCGACGCCGGTTTCAGCGGTGTCGAATACCTGTTCCCCTACGACTTCAGCGCAGCTGAAATCAAGGCCCAGCTCGACGCCCACGGCCTGACCCAGGTGCTGTTCAACCTGCCTGCCGGTGATTGGGCCAAAGGTGAGCGTGGCATCACCTGCCACCCCGACCGCGTCGAAGAGTTCCGCGCCGGTGTCGACAAGGCCATCGAGTACGCCAAGGTGCTGGGCAACACCCAGATCAACGCACTGGCCGGCATTCGCCCGCAAGGCCCGGATTGCGCCACCGTGCGCAAGACCTTTGTCGAGAACCTGCGTTACGCCGCCGACAAGCTGAAGGCTGCCGGTATTCGCCTGGTCATGGAAATGATCAACACCCGCGACATCCCGGGCTTCTACCTGAACACCACCCAGCAGGCCCTGGACATCCAGGCCGAAGTGGGCAGCGACAACCTGTTCCTGCAGTACGACATCTACCACATGCAGATCATGGAAGGTGACCTGGCTCGCACCATGGAAGCCAACCTGAACCTGATCAACCACATCCAGCTGGCCGACAACCCAGGCCGCAACGAGCCAGGCACCGGTGAGATCAACTACCGCTTCCTGTTCGAACACCTGGACCGCATCGGTTACCAGGGTTGGGTGGGCGCGGAGTACAAGCCGCTGACCACTACTGAAGCGGGCCTTGGCTGGCTGAAGACTCATAACGCAATTTAAGAACCCGCGCTGAACCTGTTGTAGGAGCGGCCTTGTGTCGCGAAAGGGCTGCGCAGCAGCCCCGGCAATATTCCAGCGTGGCTGAGATCGTGGGGCCGCTGCGCGCCCCTTTCGCGACGCAAGGCCGCTCCTACAGAGGCCAAGTCGCCTGTTCATACAATTACAAAGAGGTAAGTTCTCATGGCTAAAATCGGATTCCTCGGCACCGGCATCATGGGCAAGCCCATGGCTCAGAACCTGCAGAAAGCAGGTCACAGCATCTTCGTTTCCACCCACCACGACGCCGCCCCGGCTGACCTGATCGCCGCTGGCGCCGTGGCCCTGGCCAACCCGAAAGAGGTTGCCCAGGAAGCCGAATTCATCATCGTCATGGTCCCGGACACCCCGCAGGTCGAAAGCGTGCTGTTCGGTGAGAACGGCGTCGCCGAAGGCGTCGGCCCGAACAAGGTGGTGATCGACATGAGCTCGATCTCGCCGACCGCCACCAAGGCCTTCGCCGAGAAGATCAAGGCCACCGGCGCCGCCTACCTGGACGCCCCGGTGTCCGGTGGCGAAGTCGGTGCCAAGGCCGCGACCCTGAGCATCATGGTCGGTGGCTGCCCGAAAGCCTTCGAGCGCACCCTGCCGCTGTTCGAAGCCATGGGCAAGAACATCACCCGCGTGGGTGGCAACGGCGACGGCCAGACCGCCAAGGTCGCCAACCAGATCATCGTCGCCCTGAACATCCAGGCCGTCGCCGAAGCCCTGCTGTTCGCCGCCAAGAACGGCGCCGACCCGGCCAAGGTACGTGAAGCACTGATGGGCGGCTTCGCCTCGTCGAAGATCCTCGAAGTGCACGCCGAGCGCATGATCAAGGGCACCTTCGACCCAGGCTTCCGCATCAACCTGCACCAGAAGGACCTGAACCTGGCCCTGCAAGGCGCCAAGGAACTGGGCATCAACCTGCCCAACACCTCCAACGCCCAGCAAGTGTTCAACACCTGCCAGGCCCTGGGCGGCGGCAACTGGGACCACTCGGCGCTGATCAAAGGCCTGGAGCACATGGCCAACTTCTCGATCCGCGACGACAAGTGATTTGAAGCATGGGGCTGCTTTGCAGCCCCATCGCCGGCAAGCCGGCTCCCACAAGGACTGCACACCCTCCCCTGTGGGAGCCGGCTTGCCGGCGATGAATTGCACACCGATGAACCTGCGACCACAGGTCCATGGGTGACACCGAGCAACACCCGCCCCTGGTTCGGCCTGCACGGAGGCAGTTCCAGGGGCGTTTTCGATTTTGAGAACAACAAGAATTCTGGGAGCCTGCCATGTCGGTCGATCCGCAAAAACTTCTGGGCGAGCTGTTCGACACAGCCATCGCCGCCGCCCACCCGCGCCAAGTCCTCGAACCCTACCTGCCCGCCGACCGTAGCGGCCGGGTCATCGTCATCGGTGCCGGCAAGGCCGCTGCCGCCATGGCCGAAGTGGTCGAGAAGAGCTGGCAAGGCGAAGTCTCCGGGCTGGTCGTGACCCGCTACGGCCACGGCGCCAACTGCCAGAAGATCGAGGTGGTCGAAGCCGCCCACCCGGTCCCCGATGCCGCCGGCCTGGCCGTGGCCAAGCGCGTGCTGGAGCTGGTCAGCAACCTCGATGAAGACGACCGCGTCATCTTCCTGCTCTCCGGCGGCGGTTCCGCCCTGCTGGCCCTGCCGGCCGAAGGCCTGACCCTGGCCGACAAGCAGCAGATCAACAAGGCCCTGCTCAAGTCCGGCGCCACCATCGGCGAGATGAACTGCGTGCGCAAGCACCTCTCGGCGATCAAGGGCGGGCGCCTGGCCAAGGCCTGCTGGCCGGCCACCGTCTACACCTATGCGATTTCCGATGTCCCGGGCGACCTGGCCACGGTCATCGCCTCCGGCCCCACCGTGGCCGACCCAAGCACTTCGGCCGATGCCCTGGCGATCCTCAAGCGCTACAACATCGAAGCCCCCAAAGCCGTCATCGACTGGCTGAACAACCCCGCCTCGGAAACCGTCAAGCCCAACGACCCGGCCCTGGCCCGCAGCCACTTCCAACTGATCGCCAAGCCCCAGCAGTCGCTTGAGGCCGCGGCCGTCAAGGCGCGCCAGGCAGGCTTCAGCCCACTGATCCTCGGTGACCTGGAAGGCGAATCGCGCGAAGTGGCCAAGGTGCATGCCGGTATCGCCCGGCAGATCGTCCAGCACGGCCAGCCGCTGAAAGCGCCGTGCGTGATCCTGTCCGGTGGCGAAACCACCGTGACCGTGCGCGGCAATGGCCGTGGCGGGCGCAATGCCGAGTTCCTGCTCAGCCTCACCGAAAGCCTCAAGGGCCTGCCGGGCGTGTACGCCCTGGCCGGTGACACCGACGGCATCGACGGCTCGGAAGAGAACGCCGGCGCCTTCATGACGCCAGACAGTTACGCCCGCGCCGAGGCCCTGGGCCTGTCGGCCAGCGACGAGCTGGACAACAACAACGGCTACGGCTACTTCGCAGCGCTCGACGCGCTGATCGTCACCGAACCGACCCGTACCAACGTCAACGACTTCCGCGCCATCCTGATCCTCGAGACTGCCCAATCATGACGCCTGATAAAAAAGTCAAAATCCTCGCGACCCTCGGCCCTGCGATCAACGGCATCGACGACATTCGCCAACTGGTCGAAGCCGGGGTGAACATCTTCCGCCTCAACTTCAGCCACGGCGAGCACGCCGACCACGCCCTGCGCTACCAGTGGATCCGCGAAGTCGAGCAGCAGCTGAACTACCCGCTGGGCATCCTCATGGACCTGCAGGGCCCGAAACTGCGCGTGGGCCGCTTTGCCGAAGGCAAGGTCCAGCTGCAACGCGGCCAGGCCCTGCGCCTGGACCTGGACAAGACCCCGGGCGACAGCCGTCGGGTCAACCTGCCGCATCCGGAAATCATCGCCGCGCTTGAACCCGGCATGGACCTGCTGCTGGACGATGGCAAGCTGCGCCTGCGGGTCACCGCCAAGCACAGCGACGCCATCGACACCGAAGTGCTGGCGGGCGGTGAGCTGTCCGACCGCAAGGGCGTCAACGTGCCCCAGGCGGTACTCGACCTGTCGCCGCTCACTGAAAAAGACCGCCGCGACCTGGCCTTCGGCCTGGAACTGGGCGTGGACTGGGTGGCGCTGTCGTTCGTGCAGCGCCCCGAAGACATCACCGAGGCCCGCCAGCTGATCGGCGACCGCGCCTACCTGATGGCCAAGATCGAGAAGCCATCGGCCGTCGAGCAGCTGCAGGCCATCGCCGAGCTGTCCGACGCGATCATGGTCGCCCGTGGCGACCTGGGCGTGGAAGTGCCGGCCGAAAGCGTGCCGCAGATCCAGAAGCGCATCATCGGCACCTGCCGCCAGCTGGGCAAACCGGTGGTGGTGGCCACGCAGATGCTTGAATCCATGCGTTTCTCGCCAGCGCCGACCCGCGCCGAAGTCACCGACGTGGCCAATGCCGTGGCCGAAGGTGCCGATGCGGTGATGCTGTCGGCCGAGACGGCCTCGGGTGACTATCCGCTGGAAGCGGTGCAGATGATGAGCAAGATCATCCGCCAGGTGGAGAATGGCCCGGATTACCAGGCCCAGCTCGAGGTGGGCCGGCCGAAGGCCGAAGCCACCGTGTCCGATGCCATCAGCTGCGCGATCCGCCGTATCAGCGGCATTCTGCCGGTGGCGGTGCTGGTCAACTACAGCGAGTCGGGCGCCTCGACCCTGCGTGCTGCGCGTGAGCGGCCACGGGCACCGATCCTCAACCTGACGCCGAACCTGAATACCGCTCGCCGCCTGAGTGTGGCCTGGGGTGTGCACTCGGTGGTCAACGACCGCCTGCGCCAGGTGGATGAGGTTGTCTCCACGGCGCTGGAGATCGCCCAGGCCCAGGGCATGGCCAGCCGTGGCGACACGCTGCTGATCACCGCCGGCGTGCCTTTCGGCAAGCCAGGTTCGACTAATACGCTGCGGATCGAGACATTGATCTGAAATCGCCGGGGGCGCTTTGCGCCCCTTTCGCGACACAAGGCCGCTCCTACAGGCGACCGCAAAACCCTGTAGGAGCGGCCTTGTGCCGCGAAAGGAGGGCAAAGCCCTCCCCTTGCACCAATGTAGAAAAGCTGCGGAAAACCCGAGGCCCAAAGAGGCCCACCGCGCCCCCATCAACCTAACCGACTGCCCATGTACACCAAAAATTTCGTCAACCCGTGCCCCGACTGGGCCACGGCCTTGCTCAACGGCTTCAGCCAGGTGCTGCTGCTGCGCAGCCCCCTGTGCGGCTTGTGTTGCCTGCTGGCCATCCTGCTGACTGCCCCCAACCTGGTCGGCGGCGCTTTGCTCGGCGCGCTCGCCGGCCTGCTCACCGCCCAGCGCCGCGGCTATGACCGCGCCGACCGCCAGGCCGGGCTGTACTCCTACAACGGCGTACTGATCGGCATCCTGATCAGCGCCGTGCTGCCCTGGTCGGCGATCATGCCGCCCCTGATCATCGCCGCCGGCGGCCTGTCCAGCATCATCACCCACCAGTGGCGCAAGCGCGGCGGCAAATTGCTGATCGCCTACACCGCGCCCTTCGTACTGCTGGGCTGGGCCACCCTGCTGCTGGCCACACCTTCGCCCAGCGGCTTCGTCGAAGCCGAACCGCTGTACGCACTGGCGCGCGGTGTGGGGCAGATCTTCCTGCTCGACCAGCCATTGGCCGGGTTGCTGATCATCGCCGGCATGTTCATTGCCAACCCTTACGCGGCCATGTGGGCCGTGATCGGCTCGGCCATCGGCGGTGGCGTGGCGCTGCTGGCAGACCAGGCCCAAGCCGCTTGGTTGGGGTTGTATGGTTTCAATGCGGCCTTGGCCGCGCTGGCCTTCAGCCGCCAGGGCGAACGCCCCTGGGTGACACTGCTGGCGATCGCCCTGGCCTTGCTGTTGCAGCCGCTGTTCAAGCTGCTGCCGGTGGCCGGGCTGACCGCGCCCTTCGTCGTCGCCTGCTGGCTGATGCACTTGGGCAACCACCTGACGCAACTCAACCAGCGCAGCAACGCCAGCCGCTTGCACAGCTGAAAGCCAGCCCCTAGGCTCAGGCCATCGCCCAATGGAACGAGCCCATGAACAACCCTGCGAGCCTGCGCGAGCGGCTCTACGTCATCGTCTTCCAGACCGACACCGTGGCTGGAAGACGCTTCGACAAGATCCTCTTGCTGATCATCCTCGCCAGCCTGGTCACGGTGATCCTCGACAGCATCGACGAGGTGCACCGCAGTTATGCGGGCCTGTTGGCCGGCATCGAGTGGGGCTTCACCGCGATCTTCCTGGTCGAGTACCTGGCCCGCCTGTACTGCTCGCCCAAGCCCTTGCGCTATGCCTTCAGCTTCTACGGCCTGGTCGACCTGCTGGCGATCGTGCCGGGGGTCATCGCCCTGTACTACAGCGACGCCCAGTACCTGCTGATCATCCGGGTGATCCGGATGCTGCGGATCTTCCGCGTGCTCAAGCTCAGCCCCTACCTCAAGCAGGCCCACTACCTGATGGAGGCGCTGCGCGGCAGCAAGCAGAAGATCATCGTGTTCCTGGTCAGCGTATCGACCCTGGTCACCGTGTTCGGCACCCTGATGTATGTGGTCGAAGGCCCGGAGCATGGCTTTACCAGCATCCCCAAAGGTATCTACTGGGCCATCGTCACCCTGACCACCGTGGGCTTCGGCGACATCGTCCCGAAGACGCCACTGGGCCAGGTGCTGTCGTCGCTGGTGATGATCACCGGTTACTCGATCATCGCCGTGCCCACCGGCATCTTCACCGCCGAACTGGCCAACGCCATGCGCGGCGAGCAGTTGCAGCACGACTGCCCGACGTGCCGCAAAGCCAGCCATGAGCACGGCGCGGCTTTCTGCTCGCGCTGTGGCAATGCGCTGTTCAGGAAGAGCGACTGACCGCCGCCAATGCCTCGCGGGTCATCTCCAGGAGCAAGGCGTGCCGGGCCGCCTGGCGCTCGCTATTGATTGCCCCGACCCGGGCCAGGTACTCGGCTTCAGGGACTGAACCGGCACCCTCCAGGAGTGCCTGCAAACGTTCGTGGAACGGCGCATCGGCCGCTTCCAGGCGGGCTGCCTGGGTGCGCTCCAGATGGTCCTGCCAGAACTCGCGCTGAGCCAGCGAGGCCGCCACCTGCTCATCGGTCTCGGCACGCTGCACACGCTCGCGAGCCTGTTCGAGGCGTGTGTCATCGACGCCGGACACCACGGCGAAAAACATGTCACCCGGCTGCGCCGGCAGATCGAGCGACTCGCGCAGCCCCAGTCGATAAGCCAACCCGACCTCGATCTCATCAGGGTTCGCACCTTGGGCGCGGCGCGTGCGGATATCGTCCAGGGCAATGCGATCGACCTCGTCCAGCCGCCACAGCTGCCGGCCCAGGTGCAACAACGCACTCTGCTGGCCATCCGCGCCCGCATCGACCCGCGCACGCCACACCAGCATGCGCAGCTCCAGGTCGCTGAAGCACAAGGCCACGCTGTCCTGGCAGGTCAATTGCCGAGTGACCTGGCTGAACAACTCTTCCCGCAGGCCGGCATGGTCACGCATTGCCTGCAGCATGACGAACACCCTGTCCGCCAGGGCCTCGCCACGCTGGGTGAAGTCCGCGGTTTCCAGCAGGCGACCGAGCAGGTGGAAGAAGTCCTCGCTGCCGGGCTCCATCTCCACTTCCTGCCAGCTCGACGACAACGCGTCACGCCCCAGGCTGCTGACGCTGTCGAGCCAGCGTTGGCGGACGTAGGTCGCGCCCTGTTCCACGGGCTGCCCCATGCCCAGTTGCGGCAGCGGCGCTTGCAGGTTCTGCAGGTCACTCGCACTCAGCGGGTTACCCCACAGCATGATCATGCGCCGGGTCCACACCGGGGCCTGGTGGTAACTGGCCGGCAACGCGGAGATCTGGTTGTCGCGCAGGTCGACCTGCAGCAGATCCGGGCAGGTCAGCAGGGCTGCCGGCAGGTTGCGCTGCTGGGTACTGCGCATGTACAACCGGCGCAAATGGGTCAGGCGCTGCAGATCAAAACCGCGCCCCAGCGGGTTGAACGACAGGTTGAGGTATTCCAGCGATTCGCAACTGGCCAGTACCTCGGCCTGCTCTGCGTCCAGCACGATGCGGTTGTTGAACACGTCCAGCTCACGCAAGGATTCCATCTGCGCGATGGCCGCAGGTATTCGTGTCAGGCGGTTGCCATTGAGTTCAAGGATGCGCAGGTTCGGGAACGCCCAGAGAAATGCGGTGGGTATGTCTTCCAGTTCCATACCCAGCAAGGCCAGCTCGAAAACATGGGCAAAACTGACCTGCGCCGGCAGCTCGGGCAGGTTGCCCGGCGCGGCGGCAAAAATGGCAAAGCGATAGTTCTGCGGCGCTGGCACAGGGGCGGTCGCCACTGTAGCCCTGCGCTGCCAGCACTGGATCAAGCTGCGCCTGAAGTAACGCCGCTCATCGCGCAGCTCGCCGCGCGGTGCCTGGTGCACCCACTGCCCCAGGCGCTGGTCGAGTGCTGTCAGTTCGCTGCCGAGCCGGCTGATCTCGGCCTGCACATCGACGCCGCTGTCGCGCAGGTCCTCGACCCAGGCCAGCACCTGGGCATCGGAAAAGGTCGGATACAGTGCGCGCACCATGGCGAACAAGCCCATGGGCCGTTGACGGCCGGCGCCTGCGCCTTGGCCTCGGCCGCTCAACGGATAGCCGAGCCGACCATCGAGCAGGCGTTGCGGTGGGCGGAACCAGCCAGCGGCAGCGCGCTGCCCCAACACCTCTGCCATCTGTTCGCGCTGCTCCGCCGCCAGACGCGTGAGCAGCACCCGCAGGTTGTGGGCAAAGGGTTCTCCCACGCCCAGGGCAACGCGCTGGTGATCGTCGTAGGCACCGGCGATGACGTCGAACAGCTCGCCGGCTTCGCCCTGCGCGTTACCTTCAGCATCCAGCAGGTGAAACTGGCCGTCCTGGTAGCGCAGCCCATATCGAGATGCGCCACCCTCACCCGTCACCAGCAGCGGCGCCAGGGCGTCGCCGTCGTACAGCGACCAGCGCACCTGCGCGCCAGAAGGCAAGTGTTCGAGCATGGCCAGCGCGACACGGGCAAGGTCTGCATGCTGGGGCGTCACCAGGTAGAATGCCTCGAACACGCGTGCCTGGCGGATACGCATGGCCTGGAGGCGCGCCGCTTCGGCCACCCGCAGCGGCACCCGCCCGGTCTCGGCTAACTGATGGCGGTCGCTAACCCGCGCATCGCGCAGCAAGGCAAGCGCGGCAGGTTCATGCAAACTCGGGAAAGCCCGGCGCAATGCTGCGCTCTCGGTACTCGACGGCCTTTGCATGGCATCGTAGGCACGCTGGAACAGCAACCGACGATGGCCGGACGCCCACTCGGCCAACTGCTGATCCGAAAGCCCCTGCGCGCCAGGCAGGTTGCGGGCCTGCTGCAGCACCAGGGCATCATCGCGCTGTTCGCCGGCGCGCAGGCTCTCGATCAGATCACCGATGCGTCGGTCCAGGCGGAACCGCTCGACGCTGTCGGCCAGGGCCGCCTCCGGCGCACGCCCCTCGACATGCCACGCACGCATTGGGTCGGCGCTCAGGCCGTGAGCGACCAAGGCCTGGTCGATCTGCTCGTCATCCAATTCACGGAATGTCCCGCCAAAACGCCGGAACAGGTAGTAGTCATCCTCCCACTGCGCGGGCTGTTCGTACCACAGTCGCCAACCGCCGCCGGCATCGTTGCTGCACAGCCTCGGGCCGTATTCGGCACGCGGTCGCAGTTGCCACTGGCCGCCTTCGGCACCTTGCGTCACCGGGTAGTAATGCCCGTCCATTGCGACCCACGCCTGGTCTTCGAGGCGATACACACCCTCCTCGTCTACCTGCGCCTGCGCCGGGGGCGGCGCACTGCGATAATCGGCTGGCACCGGGTTGCACAGCCGGATGCTGCCCTCTTCCAGCTGTTCCGGCACCAGGCTGTCGACAAAGGCCGAGCGTTGCCATGCACGCTGGGCAACGCCAACGCCGACAGCGGTCGCTCCCATCAAGGCCAGGTCGGTGGCGACATTACTCAGGTGATCGAGCGCTTCACGGCTGTCGCCCAGGCGCCAGGCCTCGACGCCGTGATACACCTCGCCGAGCAGCTCCCAGGCAGTGACCGCCAACAGGCCGGCCCCCACTACCGGAATGAACAGGCCTGCCAGGTTGAGCAATGCCCAGCCCTCTGCGGCGAGCCGCCGGTCATGGGCCTGCTGCAGCTCACGGTCGAGCTCCGCGGTGGGCACGGCGATCATCGCCGCATCATCCTTGATCTGCCTGATGCGCGCATGGCCGAGCACCTCGAACAGCGGGCGTCGGTAGCCGATCACATGTTCTTCGAGGTCGTAGTTGGCCCAGATCGCCAGGTCGGCATACGCCTCGCTGACGATGGTGAAGAACGGTTGGCTGTCGCGGCGTCGCACGAAACGGCTGAAAAAACGTTGGTAGTCGCGCTTGCGCATGCGCCGCCCCAGGTCATTGGCCAGCCGCCTCAGGCTGCTGAACACACTCCACGGCCCGGTGGGGTCGCCCGGTACGTACGCCAGCACCCGGCGGGTGGTGTTGCGCAACAGCCCTTCCTCGATCACATCCAGCACCACGATCTGTTCGAGGTTGCAGCCCAGCAGGCGCAGTTGCCTGGCCACCACCGGGTACCCCTGCAGGCGGGGTAGCACACCGTCGCGGCACAGGCCGACGATCAGTTGCAGCTCCTCCTCGTCGAGCACACCGGTGTAACGGGCCTTGCAGGCGTCGAGCAGCATCTGCTGGCGTTGTGCATCGCCCAGCAGGACGGCCACGTTGTCGGTCAGTACGCTGTCGAGGTGGCGCTGGTACTGCCCACCCAGGTCCAGTTGGCGGCAGAGGCTGGCGAAGTCGAGCGCCGAGGGCGGCTTGATCGCGCCCTGGCGGGCGCTGGTCAGGCGATTGCCACGCGGCTGGCCGCCGGGTTCGGTCTGCTCGGGGGTGAAATTGCGCAAGGCTGCTTCCAGCAGCGGCATGTCGGCATACACCACCTCGGTGAGGTGAGCCCCCACCGGCTGACTGTTGATTACCGGCTCCCGACGCCCCGCGATGAACGACCACTGCCTGACGTTGAAAGTCGCGTCGCAACGCGCCTCCAGCGCCTGCTCCAGCCTTGTGTGAGCAAAGCTCTCGACCCCCTCGATACGCGCCAGCACCGCACTGAGCTGATGGCGAATACTCAAGCTCTGGTGCAGCGCCTCGGCCATCGACGAGAGGTGTTGCGCGCTGGCTTGACGCAGCCACGGTGGCAGGCGCCCGGAGATGAACCGGTCCTGGAATGCCTGCTCAAGGTGGGGGTGGTATGCCTCGTCGGCGTTCAGGTTGCGTGTGGTATCCATGGTCGGCTCGTCCTCCGGTAATGAAGGCGCGAGCTTAAGTAGCCCGGTGCGCTGGCAGTGGCTAGATACCTAATGCCGATGGGTGCAAAAAGCAGCCCATGCAAAGCGCATAAGCAAAGAGCCATTCGGTCTTTAAGCGGCGCATAGCGAAACGCTATAGTCGCTGGCAAATGGCCAAACCTTTGAACCAGAACAAGGAATGCTTCGTGAAAAAGCTCTTCAGCGCCTCGCTGCTGGCCGCAGGCCTGGCCCTGGGCAACCTCGCCCAGGCCGCCCCGACCCTGCTCAACGTGTCCTACGACGTGATGCGCGACTTCTACAAGGACTACAACTCGGCCTTCCAGAAGCACTGGGAAGCCGAGCACAAAGAGAAGGTCAATGTGCAGATGTCCTTCGGCGGTTCGAGCAAGCAAGCGCGCGCGGTGATCGATGGCCTGCCGGCCGATGTCATCACCATGAACATGGCCACCGACATCAATGCCCTGGCCGACAACGGCAAGCTGGTGCCGGACAACTGGGTAACGCGCCTGCCGAACAACAGCGCACCGTTCACCTCGGCCACCGTGTTCATCGTGCGCAAGGGCAACCCGAAAGCGCTGAAGGACTGGCCAGACCTGCTCAAGGACGGCGTGCAGGTGATCGTGCCCAACCCCAAGACTTCGGGTAACGGCCGCTACACCTACCTGTCGGCCTGGGGCTACGTGCTCAAGCAAGGCGGCGACGAAACCAAGGCCCGCGACTTCGTCGGCAAGCTGTTCAAGCAGGCACCGGTGCTCGATACCGGTGGCCGCGCCGCCACCACGACCTTCATGACCAACCAGATCGGCGACGTGCTGGTGACCTTCGAGAACGAAGCCGAGATGATCGCCCGCGAGTTCGGTCGCGATCAGTTCGAGGTGGTGTACCCGAGCGTCTCGGCCGAAGCCGAGCCGCCGGTGAGCGTGGTCGACAAGGTAGTGGCCAGGAAAGGCACGCAGGCCGTGGCCGAGGAGTACCTGAAGTACCTGTGGTCGCCGCAGGCCCAGGAAATCGCTGCGCAGAACTACCTGCGCCCGCGTGATGCGACGGTGCTGGCCAAGTACACCGACCGCTTCCCGAAAGTCGACTTCCTGTCGGTGGAGAAGACCTTTGGTGACTGGCGCACCGTGCAGAAGACCCACTTCAATGACGGTGGCGTGTTCGACCAGATTTATACCAACCAGTAAATGATGCAGGTCGTACCGGCCTGATCGCCGGCAAGCCGGCTCCCACAGGGACGCCACCGACTTCGAGACGTGTGCAATACCTGTGGGAGCCGGCTTGCCGGCGATAGGGCCTGAGAATTCCATCGAACTTTCCCCGCCCAACGCCCATCAGTTCCTTGAGTAACCCTGCCCCGCTCACCCCGGCCCAAGGAGTACTCCAGTGCTGCGCTACTTCACCACCCTGCTGCTCGGCTGCCTGCTGAGCACCCACCTGCTCGCCGCAGACCCTGCCCCCAGCGAAGAACAACCCGCCGACCCCGAGCCCATGCTCCAGGGCGGCCTGCTGGGTGCCCTGGCCGACGGCCTGGACAGCGCCGCCCAGGAGCTCGACCTCGACGCCCACCTGATCGACGCCTGGCGCCTGCGTACCGACCGCGCCAGCAAGGAAGTGGTACGCCTGGTCGATCGCCACAACGCCGACGATACGCTGCAACTGGCCGGCAACTTCCTGCTGCTGACCCTCGCCTGGGCCGTCAGCTTCACCGTGCTCACCCGCGGTGGCCGCTGGCTGGCCAAACGCAGTGCAAACGGGGCTTGGCTGCGCCAGCGCAAACGCGCCAGCAGCCTGCTTGGGTATCTGTTGCCGTACACGTTGCCCGCCCTGGCCAGCTTGCCAGTCACCCTTTACGTCAGCCGCTTTCTCGACCCGTCGGTGGCCCGCGCGCTGGGCCTGAGCCTGGCCTACGCCACCAGCAGCGGCCTGTTCTCGACCTCGATCATTCTGTGTCTGGTCACCCTGTTCGATGCCGGCCACAAACGTGCTGCCGTGGCGGTGATCAAACGCCTGGCTCCGCGCCCGCTGTTTCTGATCGGCTTTCTCGCCGCCTGGAGCGATGCCCTGACCAGTCCGCAGATCGCCCGCCAGCTGGGCGGCAACATCACCGCCAGCATCGCCGTGGCCACCGGCCTGGTTGCCACCTTCATCTTCGCCAGCCTGGTGATCCGCCTGCGCCGCCCGGTCGCCCACCTGATCCGCAACCGCGCCCTCCAGGACCGTCAGCAACACCGCGCCGTGCAGGAGACCCTGCGAATCTTTTCGGTGCTGTGGTACCTGCCGATCCTGCTGATGATCCTGGTGTCGGCCATCCACCTCATCGGTGCCGGCGAAGAAAGCCAGAAAGCCTTGCAGAAGGCGCTGCTGACGACCGTGCTGCTGGTCTCGACGGTGTTCCTCAGCACCTTGCTGCAACATCTGCTGGCCGCCGGCCAAGTGGATGCCATGCAACGGGTGCGGCCCTACAAGGAACTGTTGCGCAGCCTCGCCCACGCGTTGCTGCGCATTGTCATGGCCGTGGCCTTCATCGAACTGCTTGGGCGTATCTGGGGCTTCTCGGTGATCGACTTCGCCCTGAGCAACAGACTGGGCCAGGCGATCAGCAACTCGCTGTCGAGCATCGGCCTGATCCTGCTGGTGACCTGGCTTCTGTGGGTGGTGCTCGACACTGCCATCCAGGAAGCGCTCAAGCCGGCGGTCGGCCGCCGCGCGGCACGCCAGCCCAGCACAAGGGTACGGACCATCCTGCCCATGCTGCGCAACGCCATCAAGGTGGTGCTGGTCATCATCTGCACCATCACCACCATGGCCAACCTGGGTATCAATGTGGCGCCGTTGCTGGCCGGTGCCGGGGTGATCGGCCTGGCCATCGGTTTTGGTTCGCAACAGCTGGTGCAGGATGTGATCACCGGTCTGTTCATCCTGATCGAAGACACCATTTCAATCGGTGACTGGGTGGTGCTCGACTCCGGCCACGCCGGCACGGTCGAGAGCCTGACCATCCGCACCCTGCGCCTGCGCGATGGCAAGGGCTTCGTGCACTCGGTGCCGTTCGGCCAGATCAAGGCCGTCACCAACCAGTCGCGGCAGTTCGCCTATGCGTTCTTCTCGGTGCAGTTCACCTACGACAGCGATGTGGATGAATCGCTGGCGTTGATCCATCAGGTGGGCCAGTCGATCAGTGACGACCCGCTGCTGCGCATCAACCTACAGGGGCCGCTGCAGGTGTTTGGGGTCGATCGGATGGATTTGAACGGGTTTGTGCTTACGGCGCAGTTCCGCACCATTTCCGGGGGGCAGTATGCGGTGAGTCGGGCGTTCAACGAGCGGCTGAAGAAGCGTGTGGACCAGACCGAGAATGTGAGTTTTGCCCAGGTGTACCCGATGGCGGTGCGTGGGATCTCAGCTTGATGTGATCAGTACTGGCCCTATCGCCGGCAAGCCGGCGATAGGGCCAGTACTAACAACATCAACCCTGGCGGAATACCAAAGCCTTCAAGCCCCCCGCCGGATCGGCATCAGGAAACTCCGGCGGGTTCTCCAACCGCTCGACAAAGGCCAGCGAAGGCGCCTGCTCAGCCATCCCCTCGATCAGAAACGCCGGCCCAATCCCCGGGTCGTTCACACACGCCAGCACAGTCCCCCCCGCGCTCAGCAACTCTGGCAAACGCCGCAGGATCTTCGCGTAGTCCTGAGTCAGCACGAAACTGCCCTTCTGGAACGTCGGCGGATCGATGATGATCAAGTCATACGGCCCGTACTTGCGCACCTTGCCCCACGACTTGAACAGCTCATGCCCCAGGTACGCCACCCGCGACGCATCGTGGCCATTGAGCCGATGGTTATCGCGGCCACGCGACAGCGCCGACTTGGCCATGTCCAGGTTGACCACCTGCTCGGCACCGCCGGCAATCGCCGCCACCGAGAAGCCACAGGTGTAGGCGAACAGGTTGAGCACCCGCTTGCCTGCGGCCTGTTCGCGCACCCAGCGCCGGCCATAGCGCATGTCGAGGAACAGGCCATTGTTCTGCCGCACGCCGAGGTCGAGCAGGTAGCTCAGGCCGTCCTCGACCACTTCCCGTTGCTGGCACGGCTCGCCCCACACCCATTGGCCTGGGCTGTCGGGCAAGTAACGGTGCTGGATCAGCATGGCCTGGCCGGCCCATAGCGGGTGCGCTGCAAGGCGGCCGAGCATGGCTTCGAGCTCCGCCAGTTGGCCTGGCAGCGGCTCGCGAAACAGCGCCACCGACAGCACGCCCTGCAGCCAGTCGACCGTTACCTGTTCCAACCCCGGCCAGCAACGGCCGCGGCCATGGAACAGGCGGCGGGTTTCCTGCGGGGCGGGGTCGAGGGCAGTGAGCAGGAACTGTTCGAGGGTCTGGATCGGCGAAGTCATGGCGGGTCGCAAGCAAGTAAAAGAGGGCATTCTACCCTTTGGCTACCACCTGCGCCGAACGGAACCACCAACCCTGCTGCATGCCCGCCGCCGCCACCAGGATCAACGCCACGCCCAGCCACTGCAACGGCGCCAAGCGGTGCCCGAACGCCAACCAGTCGACCAGGATCGCCGCGATCGGGTAGACGAACGACAAGGCCCCGGTCAGCGCCGTGGGCAACCGCTGGATGGCGCTGTACAACAGCACGTACATCAACCCCGTGTGCACCATGCCCAGGGTCACCAGGCTGGCCAGTGCCGAGGGCTCGCCAGGCAGCCCGCCCAGCTTGACCCAAGGCGCCAGCAGCAGCACGCCGGTGACCACCTGGATCAAGGCGATCAGGTGCGGTGGCGTGCCTTTCAGGCGCTTGATGATCAGCGCGGCGATGGCATACAGAAACGCCGCCCCCAGGGCCAGGGCAATACCCAGCAGGTACTCGTCGCCACTGGACTGCCCGGCACCATGGGCGCTGACGATGGCCAGCATGCCGAGGAAGGCCACACTGAGCCAGGTGACCTTGGGCAGGGTGATCTTCTCGCCGAGGAACAGCGCCGCCAGCCCCACCAGCATGAATGGCTGGACGTTGTACACCGCCGTGCCAATGGCGATGGACGCCCGCGAATAGGAAGCGAACAGCAATACCCAATTGCCGACGATGGCCACGCCGCTGAGAATCGCCAGGAGCAAGGCGCTGCGGCTGATGACGCCAGGCTTGAGGAAACCGAGCGTTGCGCAGATCACCAGCAAGGTGCCGGCGCCGAACACGCAGCGCCAGAACACCACCTCCAGCACCGGTTGGCCCGAGACCAGCACGAACCAGCCGATGGTCCCGGAAATCAGCATGGCGGCGACCATTTCCAGCGAGCCACGGCGCAATGAACTGTCCATCTCACACCTCCCGTTGACGATGGGCCTAGTATGCGGAGGGTAGCGGCTTGCCTTCCAGCGGATAACCAAGGCCATGTGACTCGTTCGCCTTTACTATCAAGGCAAATCCGCAATCACGCCTAACGAGGTGCCCATGACCGATGCCATTGACCAACTGCTGATCAATGCCCTGATGGAAGACTCACGCCGTTCGCTCAAGGCACTGGCGCAAATCAGCGGCCTGTCGGCCCCCAGCGTGAGCGAACGGCTGCGGCGCCTGGAAGAGCGAGGCGTGCTGCGGGGCTACACGGTCGATGTCGACCCGCGCAGTTTCGGTTACCAGTTGCAGGCCATCGTGCGTGTCCGCCCGCTGCCAGGGCAACTGCAGGAGGTGGAACGGCAGATCATCGCCATCCCGGAGTTCACCGAGTGCGACAAGGTCACGGGTGAAGATTGCTTCATTGCCCGGCTGCATGTGCGGTCGATGGAACAGCTGGACACCTTGCTGGACCGGATCAATGTGCTGGCCGAGACCAACACGGCGATCATCAAGAAGTCGCCGGTGAAACGGCGGTTGCCGCCGATGGATTGAGGTTTTCTGCACCGGCCCTATCGCTGGCAAGCCAGCGATAGGGCCAGCACAGAAAAAAGCCGACCAATCTTTGTACACAAGAATGTCACCATAGGTGCCATTTTTGTGTGCACTTCCCCAAGTAACGCCCCAATCCGTTACACATTTCGTTTAACTAATTCTGACCAATCGATCAACTAAATCACCCACTAAAAAATTAAACCTGTTCACTTGGTCAGTTTATATTTCCGCCATTTCATTAACTTAACTTTCAACTAGATAGATTCAGAATAATGGCCACCCGCAGGCCGTTTTCCGCCTGGCACGGAACTCGCTTTTGTGTGTTCGTGTTTTGTATACAAGTTTTGCAAAACATAAATACACAATAACTCGCGACGCTGACCCAAAAGTCAGCCGTCGCGCCCAGAACCCAGTGATGCCAACGCTGCACCGACGAGATGGCGAGCCCGTGCGCATGCCCGCTCATCGCAGTCCACGTGCATCAGGAGCCTGCCGGAATGAGTACCAGCCTCGACCTTGCCCCTGAACTATCCGTCGCCAGCACCACCCCCTCTTCCACCCTCGTCGGTGAACTTCCGTTACTTGAACTGAGCCCACGCCTGCATAACCGCGACCTCGCGCCAACCCGTATCAAAGGCCGCCGCTGGGGGCGCTACAGCATCTTCGCGCTGTGGACCAACGATGTGCACAACATCGCCAACTACTCCTTCGCCATGGGTCTGTTCGCCCTCGGCCTGGGTGGCTGGCAGATCCTCCTGTCGCTGGCGATCGGTGCAGCGCTGGTGTACTTCTTCATGAACCTGTCCGGCTACATGGGCCAGAAGACCGGCGTGCCGTTTCCGGTGATCAGCCGCATCGCCTTTGGCATCCACGGCGCGCAAATCCCGGCGCTGATCCGCGCAGTCATCGCCATCGCCTGGTTCGGTATTCAGACCTACCTGGCCTCGGTGGTGCTGCGCGTGCTGCTCACGGCCGTGTGGCCGCCACTGGCAAGCTTCGACCACGACAGCCTGCTGGGCCTTTCGAGCCTGGGCTGGGTGTGCTTTGTGGCGATCTGGCTGGTGCAGCTGGTAATCCTTGCCTACGGCATGGAGATGGTGCGCCGCTATGAGGCCTTCGCGGGTCCGGTGATCCTGCTGACCGTGGCCAGCCTGGCGCTGTTCATGTACTTCAAGGCCGATGCACGCATCGCCTGGTCGGTGACCGAGCCACTGACCGGTGCCGAGATGTGGCGCAACATCTTTGCCGGCGGCGCCCTGTGGCTGGCGATCTACGGCACCTTGGTGCTGAACTTCTGCGACTTCGCCCGCTCCTCGCCGTGCCGCAAGACCATCCGCGTCGGCAACTTCTGGGGCCTGCCGGTGAACATCCTGGTGTTCGCCATGATCACCGTGGTGCTGTGCGGTGCGCAGTTCCAGATCAACGGCCAGATCATCGACAGCCCAACCCAGATCGTCGCCAGCATCACCAGCACACCGTTCCTGGTACTGGGTTGCCTGGCCTTCCTGATCGTCACCGTGGCGGTCAACATCATGGCCAACTTCGTCGCCCCGGCGTTCGTGCTCAGCAACCTGGCGCCGCGCCACCTGAACTTCCGCCGCGCGGGGCTGATCAGCGCCACCCTGGCCGTGCTCATCCTGCCGTGGAACCTGTACAACAGCCCGCTGGTGATCGTGTACTTCCTGTCCGGCCTGGGCGCCCTGCTTGGCCCGCTGTACGGGGTGATCATGGCCGACTACTGGTTGCTGCGAAAAGGCTGCATCAACGTGCCGGAGCTGTACAGCGAGCACCCGGCCGGCGCCTACCACTACAGCAAGGGGATCAACCTGCGCGCCGTGTCCGCCTTCGTGCCGGCCGCCCTGCTGGCCATCGTCCTGGCCCTGGTGCCCAACTTCCATGCCATTGCGCCGTTTTCCTGGCTGATCGGTGCCGGCATCGCCGCCGCGCTGTACCTGCTGATCGCCCCGCGCAACCGCCAATACCTCGATGTCAGCGGCGAATGCATTGCCGTCGACCACAGCAGCCACTGAATCAGGGAGGAATGTCCATGCGTATTCTGATCGCCAACGTCAACACCACCGCTGCCATCACCGAGGCCATCGCCGAACAGGCGCGTAGCGTGGCGTCGCCCGGTACTGAAATCATCGGCCTGACCCCGTGGTTCGGGGCCGAGTCGGTGGAGGGCAACTTCGAGAGCTACCTGGCCGCCATTGCCGTGATGGACCGTGTACTGGCCTATGAAGGCCCCTACGATGCGGTGATCCAGGCCGGCTACGGCGAGCATGGCCGCGAAGGCCTGCAGGAGCTGCTCGACGTGCCGGTAGTGGACATCACCGATGCCGCCGCCAGCACGGCGATGTACCTGGGCCATGCCTATTCGGTGGTGACTACCCTGGACCGCACCGTGCCATTGATCGAGGACCGCCTGAAACTGTCCGGCCTGTATGACCGCTGCGCCTCGGTACGCGCCAGTGGCCTGGCCGTGCTGGAACTGGAGGCCGACCCGCAACGTGCGGTTGAGGCGATCGTCGAGCAGGCTGAACGGGCGGTGCGCGATGACAAGGCCGAAGTGATTTGCCTGGGTTGCGGCGGCATGGCCGGGCTGGATGAACAGATTCGCCAGCGCACCGGGGTGCCGGTGGTGGATGGCGTGAGCGCGGCGGTGACCATTGCCGAGTCGCTGGTGCGCATGGGGTTGAGTACCTCCAAGGTGCGCACTTATGCCACGCCACGGGTGAAGAAGGTGGTGGGCTGGCCGATGCGGTTCGGGCGGTAAGGTTTTTGTAGGCTTTGCTGGCCCTATCGCCGGCAAGCCGGCTCCCACAGGAATGGCGCAATGCTTAAGGGCTGTGCTGTAACTGTGGGAGCCGGCTTGCCGGCGATAGGGCCGGTACAGTCAACGCAGCAGCCGGGCCAACCGCTCTGCACTGCCACAGGCCAGGGTAAATCCCAAAGCCCCATGCCCCAGATTCACCCAAAGATTCCGATAAGCCGTAGCCCCAATGATCGGCACGCCCGTCGGCGTCGCTGGCCGCATCCCCGCCCACTCCACCGCCTGCCCGTAATCCGCCGCATTGGGCAGTGTCTCCAGCGCCAGCCGGCGCATGCTTTCCAGCCGGCGCGCATCCACCGATTCGTCGAAGCCAACGATATCCACCATCGCCGCGACCCGCAGCTGCTGATCGAGCCGTGCATAGACGATCTTGCGTTCATAATCGGTAATGCTGACTTCCGGCGCCCGCTGCGCCGTGCCGATCGGCGCGGTCAGGCTGTAGCCTTTGAGCGGATAGACCGGCAGCCTCAACCCCGGCAACGCCATCCCGGCGCTACGGTGCCCGGCGCACAGTACCAGACGCTGCACTTCGCGCTGCGCTTGCCCCACCTGCAGCGCAACCACCTGGTCATTGCGGCTGAGCAGGCGCGTGACCGATTTGCCGAGCAACCATTGGCATTGCCCAGAGGCGCGCAAACGCTCAGCCAGGCGCTCGCAGAAGCGGTAACAGTCGGCCACCTCTTCTGCCGCCGTGAAAACCCCGCCAATGAAAGGCGCCTCGGTCAGCGCGGGCTCCAGCGCTTTCAGTTCGAATGTGTCGAGCACTTGCTGATGCGCAGGGTCGAGCAGCTGTTCACGGCCATGGGCAAAGGCGCGCTCACTGCGAAATGCGACCAGCTTGCCATTGCGCCGCCAGGCGAAATCCGACAGGCCGTCTTCTTCGCGCCAGCGCGCCAAGGTGGCCTGGCTGTGCAGCGCCAACTCCAGCAACTGGGCGCCATTGCGGCGATTGACGCTTTTCCGGCAGGCCAGCAGGAAGCCCAACAACCAACGCCACTGCGCCGGGTCCAGGCGCAAGCGCAGCCGCAGCGGCGAATCCCCCTGCAGCAACCAGCCAAGCGCCTGCCAAGGCACGCCCGCGTCCGCCAACGGCGCCACATAGCGATATGACAGCTGTCCGCCATTGGCAAAGCTGGTGGCTGACGCCACGCTGTCGCGCGCGTCGATCAGGTCCACCGAAAGCCCCTCGCGCACCAGTGCATAGGCCGTGGTCAGGCCGATCACTCCCGCGCCAATTACCGTTACCCGTTGTTTCATGCTGCTTCCCTGTCACGGCTTCCTGGCCAAGACAGTAGCAGCCGATCAGGTCGGGCAGCTATGGGCTCCGCCGTTCAGGCCCTGTCGCACGCTGCGGCTGAGCAGGCTGGCCTTGCCGTCTTGCCAGGTCAGGGTCAGGACGTAGAGGCTATCGAAATCATCACCGCTCCAGTCCTCGGTAATGACACGCTCCTCACCCAGGGCCTTGCCGGCCACCGCGTTGATCAGCTCCGGCAGGTAACCGTGGGACCAGGCCGTATAGACCGTGGCGTTGCGGTACTTGTCGCTGAGCAGTTCTTCGGCAAGTTCGTCGGTGTCATTGGCAGCGAAATCGATGTTCACCGGCAACCCCAGGCGAATGGCGCTGGGGGTGATGGTCATCAACGGGCGGATATAGCTGTAGCTCTGGTCCTGGCTACCTTCCTCGACTTCCCGCGTAGGGTTGGCCGCGAACACGTAGTCCGCATTGCCGAAGCGTTCTGGCAGCAGCGTGGCCAGGTCCAGCGCGCGATTGAGGCCCTGGCAGTTCAACTGCCCGAGGCCCTCGCCCGGTTTTTCGGCATGGCGCAGGAAGACCAGGGTCTGGGTACCGTTGACCGGCTGCGCCCGGCTTTCGACCACATCCAGCGCCAGGGGCACCGCGGCGGCGACCAAGGCCAGGCACGTCAGCAGGAGGCGACGACGCCGAAGGAAAGATGGCAACTTCATGAAAAGGCGGGCTCTTGTGGCAAAAAGTATCGGATTGACTCGCCACATTGCCCAACGGCACAAGGCCAAGGCGTCCGTGTAGTGGATGCCGTCCCTGGCAACGAGTAGGGCTCAGAGTGCCATCGCCCCGTTTGGTTCCTTCCTGAGTGTGGATGCCGTTCCCTAGGCAAGGATTATCATAAGGGAATTTTGTTGCTGGATTATTTCCTGTGCGGCCAGGACTCATGGCGATGAGGGCCGTTCCTCTGCACCGCCTGCAGCAATCGAGTCGATTATGCGTATATCGAAAACCTGTTCGATCACCTGTTTCGGACCTTGATTCAGGCTCCATGTGAAGAACACAAGAAATCCGAGCAAGAAGACGAAAAGGACTGACCCAACCAGGCTCTGTGCCACACCAAGCCAGAATCCCGGCTTGGCATTTCTGATCTCACTACTGGCCTTGTCTGAGTAATATTGCTCAAGCTCTATCGCCTGCGCAGAGATCGAGGCATCGAGAAAGCCTTGAACCAATTGGCTCGCTTGGTTTCGATAGATTTCGAGCTGTGTGGGGCTGTTGCTCACATCGTGGAAAGGCGCCAGGTCTTCATCCTTGGGCTCCCTCTCATGCTTGGTTTTGAACGCCTTGATGAATTCGATTTTTTGCCTTTTGTATAGCGAATAAGCAATGATCCCGAGAGTATCCTGCTCATTTTCCACAAGTATCGAGTAAATATGGTTGTAGCAGCCATCGGCCATCAGACAGTTATTCCTTGCGTAACTGGCAATAGGCCGATTCGAATGCTGCTTTCAACTCCGAACGCGTCTTTCTGGTACTTGTGACCACCCCCGCCAACTCACGCGGCAAGGGTATTTCCATTCGAGCACCTGACGCGACCAGCAAAGCGTTTGCTTCACGAACCACGCGAGAGGAAAAATAGGATTTCGGGGACATATGGCCTTCCTCGTTCAAAACAGCTGGAAGGTTAACCGCTTGGATTATCGGTCTCAATCAGACGGTAACCGACTCGATGCGTAGTCCAATTCCAACCAGTTGTAGGACTCGGACTACTCAATCATCCCGCGTCAACACTTCCAGCACCTCGATTTCGAACGTCAGGTCCGAATTCGGCGGAATCGCGCCAACGCTGCGTTCGCCATACCCTAGGTGCGCCGGGACCTGCAGCTTGCGCTTGCCGCCGACGCGCATGCCCATCAGGCCCTGATCCCAACCTTTGATCACGCGACCCGTGCCAATCACGCACTGGAAGGGTCTGCCCCGCGACCAGGATGAATCGAACTCGCTGCCGTCCGCCAGCCAGCCGGTGTATTGGGTAGTGATCAAAGCGCCCTTGACGACGGCTTTGCCGTCGCCTTCGACGAGGTCGGTGATTTGCAGTTCGCGGCTCAAAGGCATGCTCCAACGCTGAATTTCAAGACCGCCCTTTTCGCAGGAATGCATGGGTTTGGCAAGCCAGTTAGGTCAACCCAGTTGCTCGAAGGCCTGCTGGCCGGTCAGTTCCTTGGTCTGGTTGGCGAAGCAGTACCAGGCAGGTTTCTGCTCGACGAAGATCTGCAAGTCGAAGGCCCAGGCTTCGTCGCCGTCGAGCAGACCCACCGGCACCGCGCAGAAGTCTTTGGCCTTGAGCCGATAGTAGAGGTGCGTGCCGCACTTGCCGCAAAAGCCGCGCTGGGCCCAATCGGACGAGTCGTAGACACTGGGCTCACGCCCCTCGAAGACGGGAGGCTGGCTGCAATCCACTACCAGCAGCGGACCGCCGGTCCATTTGCGGCACATGCTGCAATGGCAGGCGCTGATATGGGTGTTGTCGACAGTGACGCGCAGTTGAGTTTCGCCACACAGGCAGCTGCCGCGTTTTTCCAGGGTCATGGTGGGGCTCCTTGCGAGGGGTGGGTGCTCAAGTATAGAACGGGCCCCAGCAAGGGCCCGCCGACCCACCCGCAGGCTCAGATGAAGACGCTACCGCGCAGGTACAACGCCGCCCGTCCGCTGATGATGACCCGGCCATTGTCCGGCACCTGGCAGTGCAGCTGGCCCTTTCGTGCACCGCCCTGCTCGCAACTCAGCGCGTGCTTGCCCAGTCGCTCCGCCCACAAAGGCGCCAGGGAGGTATGAGCGGAACCTGTGACAGGGTCTTCGTTGACGCCCACCCGAGGGCCGAACCAACGGGTAACGAAATCGTGACCGCGGCCCGGCGCCGTCACCGCGATACCGCGCACATCGAAGGCGGACAGGGCAACGAAGTCGGGCTTGAGCGGGTCGAGCAAGGTGGCGTCGTCGATCATCACCACATAGTCGTCCGAGCGGTAGACAGCGCTGGCAGCACGCAAGCCCAGTGCCTCCAGCAAGCCTGCCGGCGTCTCCACGGCAACCGGCTGCTTGGCCGGGAAGTCCATGGCCAGCAGTCCGTGCGCGTCTCGGCTGACCCGCAGTTCGCCGCTGCGGGTGTTGAAACGCAGCACGGCCGCCTGCTCACCCAGTTGCTCGAACAGCACATAGGCCGACGCCAGGGTGGCATGGCCGCACAGGTCGACTTCCACCGTCGGGGTGAACCAGCGCAGGTCGAAGGTTTCGCCGTTGCGCACGAAATAGGCGGTTTCGGAGAGGTTGTTCTCTTCGGCAATGCGCTGCAGCACGGCATCCGGCAGCCAGTGTTCAAGGGGGATAACCGCCGCGGGATTGCCACCGAACGGCTCGGCGGAAAAGGCATCGACCTGGAAGATCTCGAGTTGCATGCACACTCTCCTTGAGGCCCGACCAGCGCCGGGCAGTATTGAAAGCGAAAGTTACCCGCGAACCGGAGTCAGCACCGGTTCGCCGGCAAAAAAAGCCTGCAGGTTGCGCAGTACCAGGGTCACCGTGTCTCGCGCAGCCTCAGGCGACTGGCCAGCCACATGGGGGGTGAGCACGGTGTTGCCAAGAGCCTTGAGGGCTTCTGGAACGGCGGGTTCATCGTCGAACACGTCAAGCGCCGCGCCCGCGATCCGACCCTGCTGCAACGCTGCGACCAGCGCCTGGGTATCCACCACGCTGGCGCGGGCGATATTCACCAGGTAGCCCTCGGCGCCCAGCGCTTCGAGCACCTGGGCGTCGACCAGGTGACGGGTGTGGCTACCGCCGGGGGTGGCCACTACCAGGATGTCGACCGCATCGGCCAGCTGCTGCGGGGTGTCGTACCAGGTGTAGGGCACGTCCTGGCGCGGGGTGCGGCTGTGGTAGCTGACGCTCATGTCAAAACCGAGGCCGGCACGTTTGGCGATCGCCTGGCCGACTGCACCCAGGCCGAGGATGCCCAGGCGTTTGCCGCTGACCGAAGGGCTGATGACCCGATTCCACTCGCCACGGCGGGTGCTGGCATCGGCGCGGGGGATATCGCGCAGCAGCGCCAGCAGCATGGCCAGGGTGTGGTCGGCAACGGCGGCGGCGTTGGCACCAGCGCCGTTGGTGACGGTGATACCGCGGGCAGCGGCGGCGGGCAGATCGACCTGCTCGTAACCGGCGCCGATCACGCAGATGATCTGCAGCGCCGGCAGTGCCTGGATTTCGGCAGCGGTCAGGCCCAGGGGGCCGCGGGTCAGCACCGCGTCGATCTCGGTGGCATGGCGCTGGATCGCGTCTGCGCGCAGCTGTGGGGTCGGCGCGCGAATCAGGTGATAACCGGCCTGTTCGAGCAGTGGCAGGTAATCGTCGACGGTTTCCACCAGCACCAGGACTGTCTTGCGCATGCCACCTCCTTGAATATCAGGGGGGCATTATGCGGAGTCAGTGGGCGGCACAGTCAATCGCAAATACAGGGTCGAACTGTACTGCATGGGTGTTCAGGGATTTGTTTGTCTGTATTGGCCTCTTCGCGGGACAAGCCCGCTCCCACAAACTCATTGCTGCACTCAAAGGGGGTAGTGAAGCTGTGGGAGCGGGCTTGTCCCGCGAAGAGGCCGGTACAGGCGCTTCGCAAATTACTGGGCGAAAGCCCGCCCCAGACCGCCCGGCACGCCACTGCTGTCAGTCTCCTGCCATGGCCCATCCGGGTTCAGCGACCAGCTCCAGCCATTGTCATACCGGTAGTAGGTACGCTGCCGATAGAACGTGTTGGGCTGCTTCTCCAGCACGTAGACGCCAAGCTTGGGGTCCCAGTGGCTGGCACCGCCCGGTGGCGGCGCGAAGCTGGCGGAAGTACGCGGCATCGGTTTGGGGATCGCCGCCGGCTTGCTCGGTTGCGTCGATGGCTGACCACCCGGCAAGGGCTTGACCACCGGCCCTGGATGCGACGGAACCGTTTCGATCGGCGGCGAGGGCTGCTCATACGGCTCACGCACTGTACACGCGGATAAACCCAGGGCCAGGGTGATCAAGGTGAGGCGAACGGTACTGTGCATGGCAGGGTTCTCTTACGGGTCGGGGCTGTCGATGATCAGCTGCTGGGTGGCCTGGGTCGAAGTGGCCAAGGGTGCGCCCTTGCCGATCCACTCACCTTGGGTGGGCTTGCCGGCGCGGGACACACGTGCAACCAGTTGGACTTCGGCAAAGTCCGACAGTTTCATCTGCGGCATCATCGCATCGGCGTCGGACAGCTCGACTTCCAGCGGCAACTGCGCCACGGTCACCCGCTTGGCCGCCAGCGGCATGGGCGGCCCATTGCTGGCCCGGGCGAAGATGAACACGGTGTCGTCGGGCTTGACCTTGTCCTTGAGCGCCGCCGCCAGCTCCACCCGCACCTTCAGGCGCGCGGCGGCAGGTTTGCTGACGTTCCCGCCCAGGCGCTCTGCGGCGCGGTCGATGCCACCTTGCAGGGCCGCGCGCGAGGCATCGCCTTCAGGCAGCTGCGTCAGCAGGCGCGTCCAGTAATCAATCGCTTCCTGGTAGCGCTCGCCTTCGAACGCGGCGATACCCCGCAGGCCAAGGCTGGTGACCTCATTGGGATCAGCCTTGAGTGCCTCGTCGGTCAGCGCCTGCACCTGCGCGTTCCATTGCTTGTTGGCAGCGAAGTACAGCGCCTGCGCCCACTGCCCGAGCAACTCGGGCTGGCGACCGGCCAGCGCCACGGCGCGCTCGTAGGTGCGTGCGGCATCCGCCGGACGCTCCTCGGCCATGTAGGCGCGACCGAGGAAGTACAAGCCTTCGGCGGAATCGGGCTGGGCTTCGACCGCTCGCTCCAGGCGCTGGGTCATTTCTTCCAGGGTTTTCGGTGCATAGCCGAATTCCTGGGTCAGCTGAACCTGGTCGGCCGCACCAAAGTGCAGGTACATGCCCAGCCCCAGCGCCGGCACCAGCACCGCTGCCAGCAAAGGCAGGGCTTTGCCCAGGTGCCCCTGGCGCGAGGTGTCGGCACCTTCGGTGTCGGCCAGCAGTTCCCGCGCGGCCTCGTCGCGACCCACGGCCAACTGCGCGTCGTCGAGCACGCCGGCGGCCTGCTGGGCCGCCAACTCAGCGACACGCTCCTGGTACAGGGCCACGTTCAAGGCCGTACGGTCTTCTTCCTGCTGCTGGCGACGGCCACGCAGGATCGGGATCAGCAGAAAGCCGAGGGCAGCGAGCAACAGCAGGCCCGCGCTAAGCCAGAATTCAGTCATGGTTCTGTTCTTTTTCCAGCAGTTTGGCGAGACGCTCGCGTTGTTCCACGGACAAGTGCTCCGCGCCCTGGGCAATCGGTGCCCGGCGCCGGCGAACGATCACCGCCAACACCGTGAAGCCACCTACCAGCAAGATCCCCGGGCCGAACCACAGCAGCCAGGTACGCCCACTGAGCGCCGGCTTGTAGCGCACGAAGTCACCATAGCGGTCGACCATGAAGTCGACGATCTGCTGGTTGCTTTTGCCCTCGCCAAGCATGCGGAAGATCTCCCGGCGCAGGTCGGCGGCGATCGGTGCATTGGAGTCGGCGATGTCCTGGTTCTGGCATTTGGGGCAGCGCAGTTCCTTGGTCAGTTGCTGATAACGCTCACGCTCGGCGTCATCACGGAACTGATAGGTATCGATGGCCGCCTTGGCCACGCCGGCCAGGCTCATGCCCAGCACGGCGGCTGCAAGCCAGCGCTTCATGGCCGGGCCTCGTCGACCAGGCCCTGGTACAGCGGCGCCAGCTGCTCGCGCCAGACCGTGGCATCGACCACGCCTACGTGCTTGTAGCGGATGACGCCCTTGGCATCGATCAGGAAGGTTTCCGGCGCGCCGTACACGCCCAGGTTCAGCCCCAGGCTGCCCTGCTCGTCGCGGATATCCAGCTGGTACGGGTTGTGGAACTCGGCCAGCCACTTCAAGGCAGCGGCATTGTCGTCCTTGTAGTTGATGCCGTAGATCACCACGCCCTGCCCGGCCAACTGGTTGAGGTACGGGTGTTCGACCTTGCACGACGGGCACCAGGTGGCCCAGACGTTGACCAACGCCGGACGGCCCTGCAGGTCGGCCTCGGTGAGGGTGCGATCACCTTGGGTCGAGGCCAGGGAAAATGCCGGGAATGGCTTGCCGATCATTGCCGAGGGCAGCTCGTCGGGCTTGAGGAACAGTCCTTTGTACAGAAAGACCGCCAGCAGCAGGAACACTGCCAAGGGCACCACCATGATCCAACGCTTCATGCAGCTGCTCCAGACACGCCCAGGACATCACGCACCCGGGTCTTGACCTTGACGCGGTAGCGCCGGTCGAGGGCCGCCAGCAAACCACCCAGGCCGGTCAGCAGACCGCCCAGCCAGATCCAGCGAACGTAAGGCTTGATATGCACCCGCACCGCCCAGGCGCCGTTTTCCAGCGGCTCGCCAAGGGCTACGTACAGGTCGCGAGTGAAGCCGGCATCGATACCCGCCTCGGTCATCATCGACTGCTGCACGGTGTACAGGCGTTTTTCCGGGTGCAGGGTGGTCACTTCACGGCCGTCGCGGCTGACCACGACGGTGCCCTTGTCGGAGATGAAGTTAGGCCCTTCGAAGTGCTTGGCGCCCTGGAACAGGAAGTGATACCCGCCAAGCTCCACGCTTTCGCCGGGTGCCATGCGCAGGTCGCGCTCGGCACTGTTGTTGCTCGACAGCACCACGCCCAGGGCGCACACCGCCAGGCCCAGGTGCGCCAGCTGCATGCCCCAGTAGCTGCGGGTCAGGCCGCGCACGCCTTTGGCCAGGCCCTTGTGGCGGGTCTTGTCGAGAATGTCGCGCAGCCCGCTGAGCACCACCCAGGCAGCCAGTGCGAAGGCCGTCAGGGTCGGCCAGTCGAAGTCGTCGACGATGAAGCCGGCCAGCGGTGCCAACACGGCGCTGCCGATCAGGACCGGGGTCATCATGCTCGCCAGCCACTTGCCTGGGGTGTCTTTCCAGCGCACCACCACGCCAATGCCGAGCACCACCATCAGCAGCGCCATCAGAGGCAGGAACAGGGCGTCGAAGTAAGGCGGCCCGACCGACAGCTTGGCCCCGGTCAGGGCATCGAGCACCAGCGGGTAAAGGGTGCCGAGCAGGATCATCGAGGCAGCCACCACCAGCACCAGGTTGTTGGCCAGCAGCAGTGTCTCGCGCGACCACAGGGCAAAGCCCACCTGGCTCTTGACCACCGGCGCGCGCAGGGCGAACAGGGTCAGCGAGCCGCCGACCACGAACAGCAGGAAAATCAGGATGAACACGCCGCGCGCCGGGTCGGAGGCAAACGCGTGCACCGAGGTCAGCACACCGGAACGCACCAGGAAGGTGCCCAGCAGGCTCAGGGAGAACGCGGCGATCGCCAGCAGCACCGTCCAGCTCTTGAACACCCCGCGCTTTTCGGTCACCGCCAGCGAGTGGATCAGCGCCGTGCCCACCAGCCACGGCATGAACGAGGCGTTTTCCACCGGGTCCCAGAACCACCAGCCGCCCCAACCGAGCTCGTAGTAGGCCCACCAGGAGCCCAGGGTGATGCCCACCCCGAGAAACGCCCAGGCGACGATGGTCCATGGCCGCGACCAGCGCGCCCAGGCGGCATCCAGGCGCCCGCCGAGCAGTGCGGCGATGGCGAAGGCGAAGGCCACCGAAAAGCCCACATAGCCCATGTACAGCATCGGAGGGTGAACGATCAGGCCAAAATCCTGCAGCAGCGGATTGAGGTCGCGACCGTCCATCGGCACTTGCGGCAGCAGGCGCTCGAAGGGGTTGGAGGTAACGATCAGGAAGCTCAGGAAGCCCACGCTGATCATGCCCATCACCGCCAGCACCCGGGCCAGCATCACTTGCGGCAACTGCCGCGAGAACACCGACACGGCGAAGGTCCAGCCCCCGAGGATCAAGGCCCAGAGCAGCAGCGAGCCTTCGTGCGCGCCCCACACGGCACTGAACTTGTAGTACCAGGGCAAGGCGCTGTTGGAGTTGCTGGCCACATAGGCCACCGAGAAGTTGTCGGTCATGAAGGCATGGCTGAGGCAGGCGAAGGCAAAGGCCAGGAAGGCGAACTGCCCCCAGGCTGCCGGGCGCGCCAGGCCCATCCACAGGCTGTCGCCGCGCCAGGCGCCGAGCAGCGGCACGGTGGCCTGCACGGCGGCGAAGCAGATCGCCAGGATCATCGCCAACTGGCCGAGTTCGGGGATCACCAGGGCCGCGTTCATGGCTTGGCCTCCGCCTGGCCGCTTTCCTTCAAGGCCTTGGTGACTTCAGGCGGCATGTACTTCTCGTCGTGCTTGGCCAGCACCTCGTCGGCCACCACCACGCCTTCGCCATTGACCTTGCCCAGGGCGACGATGCCCTGTCCTTCACGGAACAGGTCCGGGAGGATGCCGCGGTAGGTGATCGGCACCGACTTGTTGAAGTCGGTGACCACGAAGCGCACGTCGAGCGAGTCGGCCGAGCGCTGCACCGAGCCCTTCTCGACCATGCCGCCCGCGCGAATGCGTGTGTCCTGCGGTGCCTCGCCATTGGCGATCTGGGTGGGGGTGTAGAACAGGTTGATGTTCTGCTGCAGGGCGCTCAAGGCAAAGCCGACGGCCACCGCGACCCCGGCCAGCAGGCCGAGGATCAGGAACAGGCGTTTCTTGCGCTGCGGATTCACAGGTTGTTCTCCCGGCGCAGACGGCGCGCCTCTTCTTGCAGGTAGCGACGGCGGGCCAGCATGGGCGCTGCGACATTGACCGCCAGCACCGTCAGGCAGATGCCATAGGCCGACCAGACGTACAGGCCATGGTGGCCCATGGCGAGAAAATCGCCGAATGAAGAAAAGCTCATCACGCGGCCCTCCGACCCAGGCTGTTCAACACTTCATCCTTGACCCAACTGGTACGCGCCTCGCGCTTGAGCACTTCAAGGCGCATGCGCAGCAACAGCACCGCGCCGAAGAAGCAATAGAAGCCCAGTGCCGTGCACAGCAGCGGCAGCCACATTTCGACTGGCATGGCGGGCTTTTCGGTGAGGGTGAAGGTGGCCCCCTGGTGCAGGGTGTTCCACCACTCCACCGAGTACTTGATGATCGGAATGTTGATCACACCGACGATGGCCAGCACCGCGCAGGCCTTGGCCGCGCTGTCACGGTTGGTGATGGCCTGGCCCAGGGCAATGATGCCGAAATACAGGAACAACAGGATCAGCATCGAGGTCAGGCGTGCATCCCAGACCCACCAGCTGCCCCAGGTCGGTTTGCCCCAGATCGCCCCGGTAACCAGTGCCACAGCGGTCATCCAGGCGCCGATGGGGGCCGCGCATTGCAGGGCGACGTCGGCCAGCTTCATCTTCCATACCAGCCCGACCACCCCGGCCACCGCCAGCAGCACGTAGCACGATTGGGCGAGCATGGCCGCCGGCACGTGGATGTAGATGATGCGGAAACTGTTGCCTTGCTGATAGTCCTCTGGGGCGAAGGCCAGGCCCCAGATCACGCCGGTGGCCAGCAGCAGGATGGCGGAGACGGTCAGCCACGGCAGCATGCGGCCGCTGATGGCATAGAACCATTTGGGGGAACCCAGTTTGTGGAACCACGTCCAGCTCATTTTCATCAGGGTACATCCAGGGTATTAGCCGGGCTTGAAAGCCCGGGACTCGTTATTCGCCGACGCTGATCTTCAGGCCGGCCGCTATCGCAAAGGGTGCCAGGGTTACCGCCAAGGCAGTCAGGCTCGCCAGCCACAGCAGATGGCCGGTAGCCGGCATATTCTGCAACGCCGCCTGCAACGCACCACTGCCCAGGATCAATACAGGGATATACAACGGCAGAATCAGCAACGCCAGCAGCAAACCACCGCGCTTGAGACCGACCGTCAGCGCCGCGCCGACCGCGCCCAGCAGGCTCAACACCGGCGTACCCAGCAACAGTGAGCCAAGCAACACCGGCAGGCAATGGCTCGGCAAGCCCAGCATCAGCGCCAGCAGTGGCGCCAACAATACCAGTGCCAGGCCAGAAAAGATCCAGTGCGCCAACACCTTGGCCAGCACCAGCATGGCCAAGGGGTGTGGCGACAGCACCCACTGCTCCAGCGAGCCATCCTCGAAATCGCTGCGAAACAGGCCATCGAGCGACAGCAGCACGGCCAGCAGCGCCGCGACCCAGACCAGTCCCGGTGACAAGGTTTGCAACAATTGGCTTTCTGGGCCTACCGCCAACGGGAACAACGCCACGACGATGGCGAAGAATACCAACGGGTTGGCCAGCTCGGCCGGGCGGCGGAACAGCAGGCGCGCTTCGCGGCGCAACAACAGGATGAATACGCTCATGCTGCCCATTGCCCCAGGTTGAGTTCACGGTAACCGGAGGGCTTGCGTTCCAGGGTGTGGTGGGTGGTCAGCACCACCGTACCGCCCTGCTCGCAATGGGCCGCCAGGTGCGCTTCGAGCTGCGCCACGCCTTGCTTGTCGAGCGCAGTGAAGGGTTCATCGAGGATCCACAGCGGCGGGCTGGCCAGGTGCAGACGGGCCAGCGCCACGCGGCGCTGCTGGCCGGCCGACAAGGTATGGCAAGGTACATCTTCGAAACCGCGCAGGCCAACGGCTTCAAGCGCCGACCAGATTGCATCGCGGCTGGCCGGCTGGTGCAGGGCACAGAGCCAGGTGAGGTTCTCCTCGGCAGTGAGCAGGTCCTTGATGCCCGCCGCGTGGCCGATCCACAGCAGGATGCTGGCCAGCGCATGGCGCTGCTCGGCCAAGGGCTGGCCGCCCAGCAGGATCTGCCCGGCAGTGGGTTGCATCAGCCCGGCCAGCAGGCGCAGCAGGCTGGTCTTGCCGCTGCCGTTGGGGCCGCTGATCTGCAGCATGTCGCCGGGCCGCAGTTCGAAATGCAGGTGCTCGAACAGCAGGCGCCAGTCGCGCTCGCAGGCCAGGCCCACGGCTTGGAGGTGAAAGGTCACGGTTTCGCCTTATGCAGTGTCTCAAGTCGCCCGGCTCGCTGCCGTTACAGTGGCAATGGCGGACGGCCGGCATTATTACATGCGCGGCCTCGCTGCCAAGAGGGCGGGCTCGACAGGTTGTATACAATCATGACTGAAATCAATAGTCTCGGCGCACAAACCGCGGTCAATTCCCAGGCGATCAAGGCGGCGATGACTGGCGAGCTGCTCAACCTGACCCAGGCGCAGCCCGGCCTGCTCAAGCCAGGCGAGACCGCGCAGGCCGAGGTGTTGACGCTGAAACAGAGCGGCAGCGAGTTCCAGCTGGTGCTGCGGCTTCTCCAGGCCAACGGCAACCAGGCCCAGGTGCAGGCCAGTGCCAGCCAACCGCTTGCCCCCGGCAGCCAGGTCACGGTCAGCCAGCCGCAAAGCAATCGCCTGGCCGTGATGGTGCAACAGGCCAATGCCAGCAACGTCGCCACCCTGACCCAGCTCGATACCGGCAAAGTCCCGGTCGGCACCCTGCTCCAGGGCAAGGTGCTGACCAGCCAGTGGCTGCAGAACCCAGGCGCAGCGGCCACCTATCGCTCGCTGGTCAGCCTGCTCAACACCGCCCTGGCCGGCGCGACCCTGACCCTCGACAGCCCTCGCCCCTTGGCCGTCGGCAGCCTGCTCAGCGCCTTGGTGCAGGGTGATCAATCGCTACGTTTCGTGCCCTTGAGCGGGCGCCAGGAGCAACTGAACATCACCCAGCAACTGGCCAGCCAACAGGGGCGACAAGCTTCCCTCACGGGGCTGCTCGATGCGCTGCAGCAGTTGGCCCGCAGCGGCGATGGCGAATTGCGCGGCAGCGCCGAACGCCTGCTGGCCAGCCTGCCGGATGCCCGTCAACTGGGGGATGCCAAGGGCCTCGCCCAGGCGCTGAACAACAGTGGTGCGTTTCTCGAAGCCAAGTTGCTGGGCGGGCTGGCGACGGGCGCGGACATCAAAGCCCAGTTGCTGCGTCTAGTGGGGCAAGCGTCAGGGAATGGCGCGCCAGCCTTCAACAATCTTTCGACCCTGGCCCAGGTCATGCCAGCCATGGCCCGCAGCGCCTTGGGCATGCTCAAGCGCGCTACTCCACTGCAACCACCTGGCGCCTTTCCGCTACCCTCGCGGCTGCTGCAGGCGATGGAAAACGAAGGCGACCTGCAACAACTGCTGCGCCTGGCCGCTGCTGCTGTGTCGCGCCTGCAAAGCCACGCACTGAGCAGCCTGCAACAGACCGGCACGCTGGAAAACGGCAACCTGCAGACCACCTGGCAAACCGAAATTCCGGTTCGTCACGGCCAGGAGTTCATCCCGCTGCAAGCCAAACTGCAGCGCGAAGAGACTCCGGAGCAGCAAGCCGACCCCAGGCGCGAACAACGCGACCCGCTGGAATCGCTGTGGCGCATCGAACTGGCCTTCGACCTGCCACCGCTGGGGCCGCTGCAGGTCCAGGCACAGTTGAGCCAGGGCCGCCTCAGCGGCCAGCTATGGGCAGAAATCCCCAACACCGCGCGCCTGATCGACAGCCAATTGGGCACCTTGCGCGAACGCCTGCTGGCCCGGGGCCTGGAGGTCGGCGACCTGGCCTGCCACCCTGGCACGCCGCCACAAGGCCCGCGCACTCGCCTCGAACAACGCTGGGTGGACGAAACCGCATGACCGACAGTCTCCCCCGCCAGGCGATTGCCCTGACCTACGACGGCCAACAGGCCCCCACCTTGAGCGCCAAGGGCGACGACGCGCTGGCCGAGGCCATACTCGCCATTGCCCGCGAACACGAAGTGCCGATCTACGAAAACGCCGAGCTGGTGCGCCTGCTGGCGCGCCTGGAACTGGGCGAGCAGATACCCGAGGCGCTGTACCTGACCATCGCCGAAATCATTGCCTTCGCCTGGCACTTGCGCGGCAAGGTGCCCGCCGGCTTCAACGATCAGGCCAGTGACCCGCGTGACATCACGCCGCCACTGCTGCGCCTGCCGCCCAGCTCTAGCACTATGTAGCACCTGGCTCTGGGGTTGGCACTGAACCCTTGCGTTCCCTTTACGCAACAGGTGAATCCCATGCCAACGACTTATGTCAACGCAGCCGGTGTGCAATTGGTGCGCGACCTGCTCGCCCATGTTCCCAGGCCCGACCGCGAAGCCAGCCGCCGCATCGGCGAGTGGGCCCGCAGCACCCAGGGGCTGGAGCTCGACCCCGACAAGACCGATGTGGTCACGCTGCACTACCGTGGCCAGCAGGCGGTTGTCGCAAGCAAGATGTCGCTGACCCAGGCCATGCTCTCGAACTGGCAAGGCGAATCGAACAACAATCTGATCGGTGGATTGATCGGCGCACCCTGGGCCGGCTATTTCCCAGAAGGACAGCTGCAGATCGTCGATGCCCTGCCGCCTGCCGACCGGTTGTCCAATGGCGCTGCGTATTCAGTCTTCAATGGCCTGTTCCGCAGGACCGACCCCCTCGTCTACGACGCCAGCACCCACCTGCCGATTCGCGCAGAAGCCTTGCAGCAGTTCATCTGGAAGCTGGATTTCCACACCGGCTTCAAAACCATGCTCGATGACTACTGGGGCCAGCACCTGGCCGATCACCGCCTGGCCGCGAAAATCAGCTTCGTCGCGGCTTGCAACAAGCAAGTCGGCCAAGGCTCGCTCAGCGAAGCGGGACGCGAGCTGGCCTGGCAGGCCGCAGGGCTGTCGAAACGCTCGCCGGGGCTGAAAATCCGCCCACTGAACATCTATGGCTACGTCGCCACCGATGTGCTGTGTATCGCTGACCGCACAGGGCCAACGGTGCTGTTGTATCTGCCGGGCAATGCCTCGCCGCTGCACGCGTTCGACGGCATGGGCGCGATGAAGGACTGGGTAGCCCAGCAATGCCGAAGCGCCGACACACGTGAAGCGCTACGCAGCCACTTCCGCCTCGCCGACATCCCTGACGGCCTGGATTTCAGCGGCCTGGACACCGCGCTGGATGGCCTGGCGGCCTACCCCGGCATTCACCATCGCTCGCCCAACCGGCCTGGCTTCACCACCGATGGCCGCTGGGCGCCTGCCGACTACGTGAACTACCGCGTCGACAAGTACAGCCCATCCGTTCGCGGTGACCTGTTCCAGGCGATGAGCGAGTACCAGCGCCAACGCAGTCATGACGACGCCGATTTCATCATCACCAGCGACAGCGAGGTGACCAAAGCGAAGTGGAAAGGCTACGTGGCAACCTCCCTCAATCTGCTTGCGCCACTGGCCCTGCTGGTGCCCGAGCTGGCCCCTTTGTTCGCCATCGGCGGCATCGCCCAGTTCGGCCTTGGCCTCGACCAGGCCATCCATGGCAAATCGCTGGATGCCAAGGTCGAGGGTGTGAACACCCTGGAATTCGGTCTGCTCAATGCCTTGCCGCTGGCAGTGGCCAGCGGGCTGAAGGCGAGCGAGCTGTTCACCCTCAAGCGCGACGGTTTCGTCTTCCCCCGATGGATCAACGAGCAATGGGGCTACCCGCTGAGTCCGGTATCGCCCCCGCATTTACCCGAACTGGAGATCGCCGACTACTTCATCGCGGATGACAGCATCAGGCCATTGCCCGGTGGCGACCCAGCCGTTGCGGCATCGATCATCCGCCAGCCACAGTTCAACGGTGAAGCGGATCAATTGATCGCCTCCAGCGGTGGTTATGGCTTCAACGTGATCTATGACCTTGAGCGCGATGCCTTCATCGCCGAAGACGACATCAACGCCGTAAGCCCAACGTTCTACATTGCGATGGAGGGCCGAAAGGATCTGGTTGCCATCGACGCCATGGCACGCCCGGTCACCCATCAGATGCGCATGAACACCTTGCGTTCACTGGGCGTCGATCTGCCATTGCCGTTGGAAATACCCGTGCTGGACAGCGCACAGTTGCGGCCGATCCCGAAAAAGATCTCCTCGATCTGGGTAGGCGACAAGGTGATCGATGCCAAGCTCGTGGATAACCTCGCCGCCAATGCGCGGCGCCTGGCCAACAGCGAGTACCGCTACCGTCTGTTCCTGTCCAAGGCATCGCCCTCGGCGTTCGAGGCCAACAGCCGCTTGCTGGCCGAGCAGGCACCAGGCCTGGAAGTGCTCACGCTGGAGGAGCAACCGTTCTATCATTCATTCAAGGAAAGCCCGTATTTCGCACAGTACCGGCATGCGATCGACGGCAATGGTGGCGTTGCCTGCAATTTCTCGTCGGCATCCGATGTACTGCGCTATCCATTGCTGGACCATGAAGGCGGGCTTTACATGGATACCGATGACACCTTGCTCAGTGCCCATGAGGATCCCCTGCGCGACCCCGAGCAGCAGACACCCGAGGACGTGGCGGCAATTGATACCCTGGTGCTGACCACCACACCCGAAGGCCTGCTGCTGCCCCCGCCCATGAGCAACCAGCGCCTGGACATGCAATGGGAATACAACACCAGCCTGATCGGCAGCCATCCTGATAATCCGACCCTGCGGGTGATTTCCGAGGAAATGCGCACACGCTACCTGGCTGATCCTGAGTTCTATGACAGCAGGCCAAGCTTCAGGGACGACCCTGCAGGCTCCAATCGCTATTCAGCGCGACTGAATCGAATGACCGGCCCCCAAGTACTGACTTCTGTGGTCGACCAGCGCCTGCCCAATCTGCGAACGTTGCGCCAGGTCTTCAACCTGTATGCGATGAAACGGCTGAACAGCTGGATGTTCGTGCCCCAGGATACCTTCCAGCAAGCCTGGCGCAGCCAGCTGCCATTGGGGCGCATCGCCAGGACGGGCGGCAACAACTCCTGGGCCAACACCTGAGGCATCGTCCGGGCCGCCGCGCGTCCCGGACACCGACCTCAATCGCTACGGTGCAGCTTGCTCATCAACTCCGCCTCGGCCCGGGTCAGCCCACAGGTTTCGGTCAGCTCCGACACGCTCGCGCCCATGCCCACCAGCCGGGCGGCCTGGGTGAAGGTGACATTGCTCGGGTCGCGCTGCTCCAGCCGTTCCAGGCGGTCAGGCAGGGTCGCCAGCGTCGTGCGCAATTCATGGATGGCCTCGCCCATGCGCACCGTGCCGTTCTGGTAGTCTTCCAGGCTTTTTGCCAGGTCCTTGATGCGCTGGTCACGCAGCGCATCACCGATCGCCTGCTGGGCAGCCAATTCTCGTTGGCGCTTGCTGTAGTTGAGGAAGAACCACAGGCTCAGCGCCCACAGCAGCGCCAGTAAGATGACAGCAACCTCGAAAATCAACTCAGATGTTCTCCAGCTCGGACCACTCTTCCTCGGTCATCATCTTGTCCAGCTCGACCAGGATCAGCAGCTCGCCGTTCTTGTTGCACACGCCCTGGATGAACTTGGCCGACTCATCGTTGCCGACGTTCGGTGCGGTTTCGATCTCCGACTGGCGCAGGTAGACCACCTCGGCCACGCTGTCGACCAGGATACCGACCACCTGCTTGTCCGCCTCGATGATGACGATGCGGGTGTTGTCGGTCACATCCGAAGGCATCAGACCAAAGCGCTGGCGGGTGTCGATCACCGTCACCACATTGCCGCGCAGGTTGATGATGCCCAGCACGTAGCTTGGCGCGCCCGGAACCGGGGCGATCTCGGTGTAGCGCAGCACCTCCTGCACCTGCATGACGTTGATGCCGTAGGACTCGTTGTCCAGACGGAAGGTTACCCATTGCAGGATCGGATCTTCGGAACCTTGTGCAGACGACTTTTTCATTCCCCTAGCCCTCAAATGCCGCCATTGGCGGTGTGTTCGCAGTTATTGGTGTTTGCCATGCATCTGCTTGACCGCGCCGCTGGCGATCAGCTCGGCCAGTTCGGCAACGTCCAGCAGTGCACACATGTGTTCGATGACCGTGCCGGCCAGCCACGGGCGCTGGCCACGCTGGCTGCGCCATTTGATCTCCGACGGGTCCAGGCGCAGCGAGCGGCTGACCTGGTGCACGGCCAGCCCCCATTCGTAGCCCTGCACCGAAATCACGTAGTTCAGGCCCTGGCGGAAGTCGTCGCGGTAGCGGTCGGGCATGACCCAGCGCGCGGTGTCCAGTACCTTGAGGTTGCCCGCCTGGCAGGTGAGGATGCCGAGAAACCAGTCCGGCTGGCCGAACAACGGCGTCAGTTCCTGCCCCTCCAGGCTGTAGATCGAGCCCAGGCACACCAGCGGCACCGCCAGGGTCAACCCGGCGACGTCGAACAGCAGGCACTCGAAGGGCTCGGTAGCCCAGGCCGGACGACCCTCCACCGTGGCAGGCGGCGACGGTACGTCCGCCGCCGGCAGGTGGACTTCGACCAGCGGCGCGACCGGCTCTGGCGCTTGCACCTCGGTCAGTACCGGGATGCTGGCTTCGGCCACCACTACCTGGGCCTCGACCACGGCCACCACCGGCTCTTCGACGGGCAGCACGGTCGGCAATACCCTCACGTGTGGCTCGGCGAAAGGCTTGGGCGCGATGCTCGCCACAGGTGCCGACGGCTGGGCGTCACGGGCCTGCTCCTCGCGCACGGCAGCGGCGAATTCGTCGCCCGGCGGCAGCTCAAGCACATCGTCGGCTTCGGTGGCTTCCTGCAGCAGGCCGTCCAGGTAAGACTGCAAGGCCATCTGTGGCCGGGTGCCGCTCTTCAAGGTCATGACACCACCTGCACTGCGCTCTTGTAGGTAAGCAGGTGCTTGAGCAGCGCCCGGTAGGCAATCACGCCACGGCTCTTGCCATCGAACTGCGACGGCGTGAGGCCGTTGCGGCTGGCATCGCGCAGGCGCGTATCGACCGGGATATAGCCCTGCCAAACCTGCTGTTCATAGGCATCGCGCAGCACCTTGAGCGTGCCCAGGGAGGCCTGGGTACGGCGATCGAACAAGGTCGGCACGATTTGATAAGGCAAGGCCTGCTTGCGCGAGCGGTTGATCATGGCCAGGGTGCCGATCATGCGTTCCAGGCCCTTGACCGCCAGGAACTCGGTCTGCACAGGGATCACCAGCTGCTGGCTGGCCGCCAGGGCATTGACCATCAGCACGCCGAGCAGCGGCGGGCTGTCGATCAAGGCGAAGTCGAAATCCTGCCAAAGCTGCGCCAGACTCTTGGCGATCACCAGGCCCAGGCCACTTTGCCCCGGCGACTGGCGCTCCAGCACCGCCAGTGCGGTGCTCGACGGCAGCAGCGAGATACGTTCGTCGCTGGTGGGCAGCAACAGCTGCCCGGGCAAGCCCTGCGGCACCTGCCCCTTGTGCAGGAACAGGTCGTAGCAGCTGTGCTCCAGGGTATCGGGGTTGTGCCCGAAGTAGCTGGTCATCGAGCCATGCGGGTCGAGGTCGACGACGACCACGCGCTTGCCCGCCTCGGCCAGCAAACCGGCCAGGGCGATGGTGGTGGTGGTCTTGCCGACCCCGCCTTTTTGATTGGCTACTGCCCAGACTCTCATAAGGACAACTCTTGACTCATTGATTTAGCGCCGACCCTTGTGGGAGCGGGCTTGTCCCGCGAACACGGGCATAGCCCGTGCCATCCACAGAGGTCCCTGCTTCGCGGGGCAAGCCCGCTCCCACAGGGACCGCGCTCTTCCAAGCAAGACAGTATGCGGTGACAGAGAATTGACGAGTTATTGCCCCGCCCCCGTTGCTGGCGTTGCCGGTGCACTTTGTGTGCCAGCACGCCGCAGGGCGGCGTCCGGGCTGGCGTTGGCACTGCCGGTTGCGGTCAGGCTGCGGCGCACTTCAAGGTTGCGTGAGATCACCAGCACCACCCGACGGTTACGGGCGCGGCCTTCGGCGGTGTCGTTGCCGGCCACCGGCTGGTACTCGCCATAGCCCACCGAGGCCATGCGCGCCGGGCTCACCCCGTTCATGGCCAGCAGGCGGACGATGCTCGCCGCACGTGCCGACGACAGCTCCCAGTTGGTCGGGTACTGCGCCGTGCGAATCGGCAGGTTGTCGGTGAAGCCTTCGACGTGCACCGGGTTGGCGAACGGCTTGAGGATGTGCGCCACCTTCTCGATGATGGCGAACGCCTTGTCGCTGGGCATGGCGTCACCGCTGCCGAACAGCAACGATGAGTTGAGTTCGATCTCGACCCACAGCTCGTTGCCGCGCACGGTCATCTGGTCGGACTTGATCAAGTCGCCAAAGGCGTCGCGCACGTCGTCGCTGATGGACTTGAGCGGGTCGACGCTGGTTTGCGAAAGGCCCGCGTCGGTCTGCTCGCTGTCCTTGATCAGCGGGTCGGCCGGTTTGACGCTGAGCGGCTGTTCATCGCCGATGGGGATCGGCTTCATGCTCCGCTCGGGGTCGTTGAATACCCCCAGCAGCGCTTGCGAGATGACCTTGTACTTGCCCTCGTTGATCGAGGAAATCGAGTACATGACCACGAAAAAGGCGAACAGCAAGGTGATGAAGTCGGCATACGACACCAGCCAGCGCTCATGATTCTCGTGTTCCTCGGTGTGACGACGGCGACGCATGGGTTACTCCATGAAGCCTTGCAGCTTCAGCTCGATCGAGCGCGGGTTCTCGCCTTCGGCAATCGACAGCAGGCCTTCGAGCAGCATTTCTCGGTAGCGCGACTGGCGCAGCACGATGGCCTTGAGCTTGTTGGCGATCGGCAGCAGGATCAGGTTGGCGCTGGCCACGCCGTAGATGGTGGCGACGAAGGCCACGGCGATGCCGTTGCCCAGCTGCGACGGGTCGGCCAGGTTGCCCATCACATGGATCAGGCCCATCACCGCGCCGATGATGCCGATGGTCGGCGCATAGCCGCCCATGCTCTCGAACACCTTGGCGGCTTGGATATCGCGGCCTTCCTGGGTCAGGAAGTCGACTTCGAGGATGCTGCGGATCGACTCCGGCTCGGCGCCATCGACCAGCAGCTGCAGGCCCTTGCGCGCATACGGGTCAGGCTCGGCATCGGCCACGCCTTCAAGGCCCAGAAGGCCTTCCTTGCGCGCCGTCAGGCTCCAGTTCACCACCCGGTCGATACCACCGGCCAGGTCCACCCGGGGCGGGAAGATGATCCAGCGCAGAATCTGCAGGGCGCGCTTGAACGACGACAGCGGCGCCTGCAGCAAGGCCGCCGCCAGGGTGCCGCCGAGCACGATCAACGCCGCCGGGCCATTGAGCAGCGCACCGACGTGGCCACCTTCGAGGAAATTGCCGCCGACGATGGCGACGAAGGCCAGGATCAGGCCAATCAGGCTAAGGACATCCATCAGACACAGGCCTCTACCAGGTGCTTGCCGATTTCGTCCAGGCTGTACACCGCATCGGCCAGGTTGGCCTTGACGATGGCCATGGGCATGCCATAGATCACGCAGCTGGCTTCATCCTGGGCCCACACGGTGCTGCCGCCCTGCTTGAGCAGGCGCGCGCCTTCACGGCCATCGGCGCCCATGCCGGTGAGCACCACCGAGAGCACCTTGTCGCCATACGACTTGGCCGCCGAACCGAAGGTGATGTCCACGCAGGGCTTGTAGTTGAGGCGCTCGTCGCCGGGCAGGATCTTCACCGTGCCGCGGCCGTCGACCATCATCTGCTTGCCACCGGGGGCCAGCAGCGCCAGGCCTGGGCGCAGCACATCGCCGTCCTCGGCTTCCTTGACGTTGATCCTGCACAGCTTGTCGAGGCGCTCGGCGAAGGCCTTGGTGAATGCCGCCGGCATGTGCTGGATCAGCACGATCGGTGCCGGGAAGTTGGCCGGCAGCTGGGTCAGCACCCGCTGCAGGGCCACCGGGCCGCCCGTGGAGGTGCCGATGGCCACCAGTTTGTAGGGCTTGCGCTTGGGGGCTGGCGAGTGAGCCTGCGCCGGTGCCGCCGCACGCGCAGGCAATGGCGCGCGCGCAGGTGCCGGGCTGGCCAGGCTGCTGGCCGGTGCAGGGGCGGCAGGTGCTGGCGGGGCGACCGGTGCGGGGCTTGCATAGCTGCCAAAGCGGCGGTTGCTGCGCGAAAGCGTGTGCACCTTCTCGCACAGCAACTGCTTGACCTTGTCCGGGTTGCGCGAGATGTCCTCGAAGTTCTTCGGCAGGTAATCCACCGCACCGGCGTCCAGCGCGTCGAGGGTGACCCGGGCGCCTTCGTGGGTCAGCGAAGAGAACATCAATACGGGCGTCGGGCAGCGCTGCATGATGTGCCGCACCGCGGTGATGCCATCCATCATGGGCATTTCGTAGTCCATGGTGATGACATCGGGCTTGAGCGCCAGTGCCTGGTCGATCGCTTCCCTGCCGTTGGTCGCGGTACCCACGACCTGGATCGTCGGATCCGCCGAGAGGATTTCCGAGACGCGGCGGCGGAAGAAACCGGAATCATCCACCACCAGGACCTTGACTGCCATAAACACTCCATTAGGCAGCGCAGCCCGCCAGGGTGCGCCACCGAAAATCAAATACGCCGTGCCGCGTAACGCTTGAGCATGCTCGGCACGTCGAGGATCAGCGCGATGCGACCGTCGCCGGTGATGGTGGCGCCGGACATGCCCGGGGTGCCCTGCAGCATCTTGCCCAGCGGCTTGATCACCACCTCTTCCTGGCCGACCAGCTGGTCGACCACGAAGCCGATGCGCTGGGTGCCCACCGACAGGATCACCACATGCCCCTCGCGCTGCTCTTCGTGCACCTGGCCCTGGACCAGCCAGCGCTTGAGGTAGAACAGCGGCAGCGCCTTGTCGCGCACGATCACCACTTCCTGGCCATCGACCACGTTGGTGCGCGACAGGTCGAGGTGGAAGATCTCGTTGACGTTGACCAGCGGGAAGGCGAACGCCTGGTTGCCCAGCATCACCATCAGGGTCGGCATGATCGCCAGGGTCAGCGGCACCTTGATGACGATCTTCGAACCCTGGCCTTTGGCCGAGAAGATGTTGATCGAACCGTTGAGCTGAGCAATCTTGGTCTTGACCACGTCCATGCCGACGCCACGGCCGGACACGTCGGAGATTTCGGTCTTGGTCGAGAAGCCCGGGGCGAAGATCAGGTTGTAGCAGTCCGACTCGCTCAGGCGCTCGGCGGCGTCCTTGTCCATCAGGCCTTTTTCCACCGCCTTGGCACGCAGGATATTGGGGTCCATACCCTTGCCGTCGTCGGAGATCGACAGCAGGATGTGATCGCCTTCCTGCTCGGCCGACAGCACCACGCGGCCGGTGCGGGCCTTGCCGGCGGCTTCGCGCTCATCGGGCATTTCCACGCCGTGGTCGACGGCGTTGCGCACCAGGTGCACCAGCGGGTCGGCCAAGGCCTCGACCAGGTTCTTGTCGAGGTCGGTCTCTTCGCCGACCAGCTCCAGGTTGATCTCTTTCTTGAGCTGGCGGGCCAGGTCGCGGACCAGGCGCGGGAAGCGGCCGAAGACTTTCTTGATCGGCTGCATGCGGGTCTTCATCACCGCGGTCTGCAGGTCGGCGGTGACCACGTCGAGGTTGGACACCGCCTTGGACATGGCTTCATCGCCGCTGTTCAGGCCCAGGCGTACCAGGCGGTTACGCACCAGCACCAGTTCGCCGACCATATTCATGATCTCGTCCAGGCGTGCGGTATCGACGCGCACTGTGGTTTCCGCTTCGCTGACCGCGTGCTTTTCGGCCGCAGGCGCAGCCGGACGGGGCGCTGCGGCAGGTTTGGCAGCGGCCGCAGGGGCAGCAGGCGTCGGAACCGGCTTGGCCACGGGCTGGCTTTCGGCCTTGGCAGCGACCGGTGCGGCAAGCGCAGCAGGCGCCTGGGCAGCGACGCTGTCACCGGAGAACTTGCCCTTGCCATGCAACTGGTCGAGCAGCGCCTCGAACTCGTGGTCGCTGATTTCGTCGCTGCTGGCTGGGGTCTCGCTGGCCACCGCCGCGACGCCAGGCAGCGCATCGGCCTGGAAGGTGCCCTTGCCATGCAGCTGATCGAGCAGCGACTCGAATTCCTCGTCGGTGATCTCGTCGCTCACCGGCGCACTGGCGGTGGCAACCTGCGGCTCGGCAGCGGCGACTTCGGGCGAAAACTGGCCCTTGCCGTGCAACTGGTCGAGCAGCGATTCGAACTCGGCGTCGGTGATTTCGTCGCCCGATCCACTGAGGGCCTCGCCTTGCAGTTGCTCGGCGGCAGCCTCGGCCTCGGCCTTGACCGCGTCGAGCGAGTCGAGCAGCTGCTCGAACTCACTGTCGGTGATGTCCGCCTCGGCAACGGGCGCCTCGACCACCGGCGCGGCCACGGCCGCTGGCGCCTCGACCCCGGCCGGCTCGGCCAGCCGCGACAGGGCCGCCAGCAGTTCTGGCGTGGCCGGGGTCACGTCATTGCGCTCGCGCACTTGGCCGAACATGCTGTTGACCGTATCCAGGGCCTCGAGCACCACATCCATCAGTTCCGCATCGACCCGGCGCTCACCTTTGCGCAGGATGTCGAACACGTTCTCGGCGATATGGCAGCACTCCACCAGCTCATTGAGCTGAAGGAAGCCGGCGCCCCCTTTTACAGTGTGGAAACCGCGAAAGATCGCATTGAGCAGGTCGGCATCGTCGGGCCGGCTTTCCAGCTCGACCAGTTGCTCGGACAGTTGCTCAAGAATTTCGCCGGCTTCTACCAGGAAATCCTGGAGGATTTCTTCATCGGCGCCGAAGCTCATCAAACGTGCTCCTTAAAAACCCAGGCTGGACAGCAGATCATCGACATCGTCCTGACCGGACACGACGTCTTCACGCTTATCGGCATGAATCTGCGGACCTTCACCCCGAGTCGGATGTTTTTCTTGATCTTTTTCAGCGCGCAGCTGCTGGTGGTCGTGTTCGATGCCGGCAAAACGGTCGACTTGACTGGCCATCAGCACGAGCTTGAGCAGATTGCTTTCGACTTCGGTCACCAGCGCGGTCACGCGCTTGATCACCTGGCCGGTCAGGTCTTGGTAGTCCTGGGCCAGCAGAATGTCGTTGAGGTAGCCGGAGACCTTGCGGTTACCCTCGGCGCTGTGCGTCAGGAAACTGTCGACGCGCTTGACCAGCTCGCGGAATTCCGGCGCGGCGACTTCGCGGCGCATGAATCGCTGCCAATCCACGCTCAGGCCCTGCGCCTCGGCCGCCAGGTCATTGAGCACGGGCGTGCTCTGTTCCACCAGGTCCATGGTGCGGTTGGCGGCGCCTTCGGTGAGTTTGACCACGTAGGACAGGCGCTCGGTGGCGTCGGTGATCTGCGAGACCTCCTCGGCCTGCGGCATGCTCGGGTCGATCTGGAAGCTGACGATCGCGCTGTGCAGCTCACGGGTGAGCTTGCCGACCTCCTGGTACAGGCCACGGTCGCGGGTCTGGTTGAGCTGATGAATCAGCTGCACCGCCTCGCCGAAACGCCCCCGCTCCAGGCTTTCGACCAGCTCCTGGGCATGCTTCTTCAGGGTCGATTCGAACTCCCCCAAAGATGTTTGTGTTGATTCCATGGCGCCCCCTGACGTGACTCAGCCGTTGACGCGTTCGAAGATCTTCTCGATCTTTTCTTTGAGCACCTGGGCGGTGAACGGCTTGACCACGTATCCATTGACGCCGGCCTGGGCCGCTTCGATGATCTGGTCGCGCTTGGCTTCGGCGGTCACCATCAGCACCGGCATACCCTTCAGGCGCTCGTGGGCGCGCACCTTGCGCAGCAGGTCGATGCCGGACATGCCAGGCATGTTCCAGTCGGTCACCAGGAAGTCGTAATGGCCGTTCTCGAGCATCGGCAGCGCCGTGGTGCCGTCGTCGGCCTCGTCGGTGTTGGTGAAGCCAAGGTCACGCAACAGATTCTTGATGATCCGCCGCATCGTCGAAAAATCGTCAACGATGAGGATTTTCATGTCTTTGTTCAATTAGACCTCCAAGCAGTCTCAAACGCGCTCGGCCCCGAGCGCGCATTCAATCAATTCAGTGCAACATGGAAAACGCACGTGGAAAACGACTGCAACGACCCCAGGCTCAGCGAGCCCGCCATTCTCCCAGGCGGCTGCGCAGGCGCGCGGCACACTGGCTGTGCAGCTGGCTGACACGCGATTCGCTGACCCCCAGCACCTCACCGATTTCCTTGAGGTTCAGCTCTTCGTCGTAGTACAGCGCCAGCACCAGCCGCTCACGCTCCGGCAAGTTGGCAATGGCATCGGTCAGGGCGACCTGGAAGCGCTCGTCTTCCAGGTCGCGCGATGGCTCGACCTGGCCACTGGCGCCGTCCTCGTGCAGCCCTTCGTGCTCGCCGTCCTGCAACAGGTCGTCGAAACTGAACAGGCGGCTGCCCAGGGTATCGTTCAAGATCCCGTAGTAATCATCGAGACTCAATTGGAGTTCGGCAGCAACTTCATGATCTTTAGCGTCGCGGCCGGTTCTGGCTTCAACGGCGCGCATCGCGTCGCTGACCATGCGGGTGTTGCGGTGCACCGAACGCGGCGCCCAATCGCCTTTGCGCACCTCGTCGAGCATGGCGCCGCGGATGCGGATACCGGCGTAGGTTTCGAAGCTGGCGCCCTTGCTGGCGTCGTACTTGTTGGCGACTTCCAGCAGGCCGATCATGCCGGCCTGGATCAGATCTTCGACCTGCACATTGGCAGGCAAACGCGCCAGCAGGTGATAGGCAATGCGCTTGACCAACGGGGCGTAGCGTTCGATCAATTCGTACTGGGCGTCCTTGGACGCCTTGCTGTACATCTTGAAACCGCTCGCGTTCATAGCACAGGCCCTGCACTGGTGGGTTGCACCAGGCGCTCGACGAAGAACTCCAGGTGACCGCGCGGGTTGGCCGGCAGCGGCCAGCTGTCGACCTTCTGGGCGATAGCCTTGAAGGCCAGCGCACACTTGGAGCGCGGGAAGGCTTCATACACGGCCCGCTGCTTCTGCACCGCCTTGCGCACGCACTCGTCGTAAGGCACGGCACCCACGTATTGCAGGGCGACGTCGAGGAAACGGTCGGTGACCTTGGTCAGCTTGGCGAACAGGTTGCGCCCTTCCTGCGGGCTCTGCGCCATGTTGGCCAGCACGCGGAAACGGTTCATCCCGTAGTCGCGGTTGAGCAGTTTGATCAGCGCGTAGGCGTCGGTGATGGAGGTCGGTTCGTCGCAGACCACCAGCAACACTTCCTGGGCGGCACGAACGAAACTGACTACCGACTCACCAATACCGGCGGCGGTGTCGATCACCAGCACGTCGAGGTTGTCGCCAATCTCGCTGAACGCCTGGATCAGCCCGGCATGCTGGGCTGGCGCCAGGTGCACCATGCTCTGGGTGCCCGAGGCCGCCGGCACGATACGCACACCGCCCGGCCCCTGCAGCAGCACGTCGCGCAGCTCGCAGCGGCCTTCGATCACATCGGCCAAGGTGCGTTTCGGGGTCAAGCCCAGCAACACGTCGACATTGGCCAGGCCCAGGTCGGCGTCCAGCAGCATGACCCGGCGGCCGAGTTCGGCCAGCGCCAGGGACAGGTTCACTGAAACGTTAGTTTTGCCGACGCCACCTTTACCACCGGTCACGGCGATCACCTGTACGGGATGCATGCTACCCATGTTTGTTGTTTACCTTGTCTCGCTTGGACCCAAGCCACACGAGGGGCATTACAGCAGCCCCTTTGGTGTAGGTATTTTGCACACGCTTCATCATCTTCAACCCGCTCGCCGTGGGTTGTGATAGAGATCAGCGAACATGTCGGCCATGGCCTCTTCGCTGGGCTCGTCCTGCAGCTGCACATTCACGGCGCGGGTCACCAGCTGGTGCGGGCGCGGCAAATGCAGGTCGTCAGGAATGCGCGGGCCGTCTGTGAGGTAGGCCACGGGCAGTTCATGACTGATGGCCAGGCTCAGCACATCGCCGAGGCTCGCCGTTTCATCGAGTTTGGTCAGGATGCAACCGGCCAGGCCGCAGCGCTTGTAGCTGTGGTAGGCGGCCGTCAGCACCTGCTTCTGGCTGGTGGTGGCCAGCACCAGGTAGTTCTTCGAGGCGATACCGCGCCCGGCCAGGGTTTCCAGCTGCATGCGCAAGGCCGGGTCGCTGGCCTGCAGGCCGGCGGTATCGATCAGCACCACGCGCTTGCGCAGCAGCGGCTCCAGCGCCTGGGCCAGCGACTGGCCTGGGTCGACGTAGGTCACCGGTACATTGAGAATGCGGCCAAGGGTCTTGAGCTGCTCCTGGGCGCCGATACGGAAGCTGTCCATGCTCACCAGGGCCAGGCTCTGCGGGCCGTACTTGAGCACGTAGCGCGCCGCCAGCTTGGCCAGGGTGGTGGTCTTGCCCATGCCGGCCGGGCCCACCATGGCGATCACCCCGCCCTCCTCGATTGGCTCGACCTCGGGTACTTCGATCATCCGCGCCAGGTGTGCCAGCAGCATGCGCCAGGCATGGCGCGGCTCTTCGATCTCGCCGGTGAGGTCGAGCAGTTCGCGGGCGATCGGCCCGGACAAGCCGATACGCTGCAGACGACGCCACACGTTGGCCTGCGCCGGCTTGCTGCCCTGCAGCTGGTTCCAGGCCAGCGAACCGAGCTGCACTTCAAGCAGCTCGCGCAGGCCCGTGAGCTCCGAGCGCATGGCATCGAACAGGCGTTGGTCGACCGCTGCCGGCGCAGGCGCGGCAGCAGCGGCGGGCGCCTCCACGTGCGGCTCGATCAGAGGCTCCGAGGCAGTCAGCGACTGGCCGGCGAACAATTGGCGGTTGCCTTCGCTGGCATCTTCGCGGTTGTCCAGCTCGGCCTGGGCGGTGGCGATGCGCGTCTGGGTCTTGCGCAGCTCTTCTTCGAGCTCGACGTTGGGCACACGCGGGGCCAGCGCGGACAGCTTGTAGTCCAGCGCCGCCGTCAGTTCGACACCGCCGGCGATGCGGCGGTTACCGATGATGGCGGCATCGGCGCCCAGCTCATCACGGACCAGCTTCATGGCCTGACGCATATCGGCGGCGAAAAAACGCTTAACTTGCATAACCCACTACCTCAGCCATTGGGGCCCACGGTGGCAACGATGGTGACTTGCTTGTTGTCAGGTATTTCCTGATACGCCAGAACATGCAAATTCGGTACAGCCAGGCGACCGAAGCGCGACAGCATGGCGCGGATCGGGCCGGCGACCAGAAGGATGGCCGGCTGCCCTTGCACCTCCTGGCGCTGGGCCGCTTCGATCAACGAACGCTGCAGCTTTTCGGCCATGCTCGGTTCCAGAAGAACACCGTCTTCCTGACCTTGCCCGGCCCTTTGCAGACTATTGAGCAAAATCTGTTCCAACCTTGGCTCAAGGGTGATGACAGGCAGCTCGGACTCAACGCCGACAATGCTTTGCACGATGGCGCGACACAATCCGACGCGCACTGCCGCCACCAGCGCGGCGGTATCTTGACTCTTGCCGGCATTGTTCGCGATGGCCTCGGCAATGCTGCGAATATCACGCACCGGTACTTGCTCGGCGAGCAACGCTTGCAGGACCTTGAGCAGCCCTGACAAGGAAATGACACCCGGCACCAACTCCTCGGCAAGTTTAGGCGAAGCTTTGGACAATACCTGCAGCAATTGCTGGACTTCCTCGTGACCGATCAGTTCGTGACAGTGCTTCTGCAGGATCTGGTTGAGGTGGGTGGCAACCACGGTACTGGCATCGACCACGGTATAGCCCAGCGACTGCGCCTGGGCACGCTGGCCGACATCGATCCACACCGCCTCCAGGCCGAACGCTGGGTCGCACGCAGCGATGCCGTTGAGGGTGCCGAACACCTGGCCCGGGTTGATCGCGAGTTCCCGGTCCGGGTAGATCTCGGCTTCGGCCAGGATCACCCCCATCAGTGTCAGGCGGTAGGCGCTCGGCTGCAGGTCGAGGTTGTCACGGATATGCACGGTGGGCATGAGGAATCCCAGGTCCTGGGACAACTTCTTGCGCACGCCCTTGATCCGCGCCAGCAACTGGCCGCCCTGGTTGCGGTCGACCAGCGGAATCAGCCGGTAGCCGACCTCCAGGCCGATCATGTCGATGGGCGTCACGTCGTCCCAACCCAACTCTTTGGTTTCCAGGGCACGTTGCGGCGAGGGCAGCAGGTCTTGCTGGCGCTGCACCTCCTGCTGCGCCGCCAGCTTGGCCTTCTGTTGTTTCTTCCACACAAGGTAAGCGCCGCCACCGGCCAACAGGCCAAGGCTGAGGAAGGCGATATGCGGCATCCCCGGCACCAGGCCCATGACGATCATCAGCGCGCCGGAAACAGCCAGGGCCCGGGGCGAATCGAACATCTGCCGGTTGATCAGCTTGCCCATGTCTTCGGAGCCCGAGGCACGGGTGACCATGATCGCAGCGGCGGTGGACAGCAGCAGTGATGGCAATTGCGCCACCAAACCGTCACCGATGGTCAGCAGGGCATAGACCTTGCCGGCGTCGCCGAAGCTCATGCCGTGTTGCAGCATGCCGATGAGCATGCCGCCGATCAGGTTGATGAACAGGATCAGCAAGCCGGCGATGGCGTCACCACGGACGAACTTGCTGGCACCGTCCATCGAGCCATAGAACTCGGCCTCCTGGGCCACCTCGGCGCGGCGCGACTTGGCCTGGGCCTGGTCGATCAGGCCGGCGTTGAGGTCGGCGTCGATGGCCATCTGCTTGCCGGGCATGGCGTCGAGGGTGAAACGCGCGCTCACTTCGGAGATACGCCCGGCGCCCTTGGTCACCACCACGAAGTTGATGATCATGAGGATGGCGAACACCACCGCACCCACGACATAGTTACCGCCGATGACCACTTCACCGAAGGCCTGGATCACCTTGCCCGCGGCGCCATGGCCTTCCTGGCCGTGGAGCATGACCACGCGCGTGGAGGCGACGTTCAGGGCCAGGCGCAACAGCGTGGCGACCAGCAGGATGGTGGGGAACGCGGCGAAATCCAGCGGGCGCAGGGCGTACACGCAAACCAGCAGGACCACGATCGACAGGGCGATGTTGAAGGTGAAGAACACGTCGAGCAGGAACGGCGGTATCGGCAACATCATCATTGCCAACATCACCAGCAGCAGCAGCGGCACCCCCAGGTTGCCCCGGCCGAGACCGGCCAGGTTGTGGCGGGCGTTGCTGATTAACTGAGTGCGATCCACCGCGAGTCCTCTTCATGCAAAACTTTGACGCCCAAGGGGCGCTTGGGCGTGGCTCTGCAAGAAGCCTTCCAACTTTGGATGTGTGGGGGTTTTGAGATCGAGCGCCGCCCGCGCGGCGCATCGCGGATAAATCCGCTCCTACATTTATTGCAACGTACCTATGCCTGATAGGCCATGGTTGCCAGCCTTGGGGGCACGACTCGATATCTCGGCGGACGCTAAAGGCGAACAACCATGGCCTGACAGACCGTGGCTCGTTGCAACAAATGTAGGAGCGGATTTATCCGCGATGCGCCGCGCGGGCGGCGCTCGATCTCACGGCCAACACACCTCTAACGCCAAGCCCATGGCAGCCAACCCCACTCAACTGTCGCGGCGCAGGTCCGGCGGAATCGGCAGGTCTTCCTTCAACGGCTCCGGCCGCTTGCCCTTGCCAGAACGGTACTGGCGAATCTGGAACACATAAGCCAGCACCTGCGCCACCGCCAGGTACAACCCCGCCGGGATCTCCTGCTCGACTTCGGTGGAGTAGTAGATCGCCCGCGCCAGGGCCGGCGATTCCAGAATCTGCACCTTGTGCTCCACGCCGATCTCGCGAATCTTCAAGGCGATGAAATCAGTCCCCTTGGCCAGCAGCAACGGCGCCGCCCCGCCCTTCTCCGGGTCGTACTGCAACGCCACTGCATAATGCGTCGGGTTGGTGATGATCACATCGGCCTGGGGCACCGCCGCCATCATGCGCCGCTGTGAAACCTCGCGCTGCAGCTGGCGGATCCGTTGCTTGACCTCAGGTTTACCCTCGCTGTCCTTGTACTCGTCCTTGATCTCCTGCTTGGTCATCTTCAGCTTCTTGTGCGTCTGGTACAGCTGGAACGGCACGTCCGCCGCCGCGATGATCAACAGCCCAGCTGCCATCCACAGGGCACTCCAACCCACCACCTGGACACTGTGGATGATCGCCTGCTCCAACGGCTCGTTGGCGATGGCCAGCAGCGCTTGGCGGTCATTGCCGAGCACCACCAGCGCCACGATCAGGATCATGAAGAACTTGGCCAGCGCCTTGAGCAGCTCGGTCAGCGAATTCAGCGAAAACATGCGCTTGATGCCCGACAATGGGTTCATGCGACTGAACTTGGGCTGCAGCAGGCTCCCGGAAAAGATGAACCCGCCCAACGCGATGGGCGAGACGAGCGCGATCACGAATAGCAGCACCAAGATCGGCTGGGTCGCCCAGATGGCCATCTTGCCCGAGGCCAGCAGGAACAACCCCATGGAGCGCTCATCGATCAGGACCTCGCGTGACAGCGAGAAATTCAGGCGCATCAGCGCCATCAATGTCTCGGCCAGGTTGCCGCCAAAGGCCAGCAAGGCCCCGGCACCGGCCAGGGTCACCGCCACCGTGTTCAGCTCCTTGGAACGGGCGATCTCACCCTTTTCGCGCGCGTCGCGCTTGCGCTTGTCGGTGGGCTCTTCTGTCTTGTCCTGACCGCTCTCGCTCTCCGCCATGCTCAGCGCGCCCTTGCCAGTTCACGCAGCCATTGCAGCGCTTCGCTGGCCAATGCCTGGTAGTGGGAAAGAATATCGGCCAGGCCGACCCAGAAGATGCCGATCCCCAGCACCAGGGTCAGCGGAAAACCGATGGAGAAGATATTGAGCTGCGGCGCCGCACGGGTCATCACGCCGAAGGCGATGTTCACCACCAGCAGCGCGGCGATGGCCGGCAGGATCAGCAACAGCCCGGCGCCGAACACCCAGCTCAGGCGCCCGGCCATTTCCCAGAAGTGGTTGACCACCAGCGCATTGCCCACCGGCAAGGTGGTGAAGCTCTCGGTCAATACCTCGAAGACCACCAGATGGCCGTTCATCACCAGGAACAGCACGCTCACCAGCATGGTCATGAACTGGCTGACCACCGCCACGTTGACGCCGTTGGCCGGGTCGACCATCGAGGCAAAGGCCATGCCCATCTGCACCGCGACGATCTGCCCGGCGATGACGAAGGCCTGGAACAGCATCTGCAGGGAAAACCCGAACAACGCGCCGACGATCACCTGTTCACCGCACAGCAGCAGGCCGCGCAAGCTCAGCGGGTCGAACTCGGGCAGCGGCGGCAGCGCCGGCACGATCACCACGGTGATCGCCACCGCCACGTACAGGCGGATACGCGCCGGCAGCATGCGCGTACCGAAAATCGGCATGGTCATGAGCACTGCCGTCACCCGAAACAGCGGCAGGATGAAGGTGGCGACCCAGGTGCCGATCTGCGCGTCGGTCAGCTCCAGCATGGCGGCTTCAACCGATCAGCTGCGGGATGCTGGTGTACAGCCCGGTGATGTACTCCATGAACTTCTGCACCAGCCAGGGGCCGGCGACGATCAGCGTCACCAGCATCACCAGCAGGCGCGGCAGGAAGCTCAGGGTCTGTTCGTTGATCTGCGTAGCGGCCTGGAACATCGCCACGATCAGGCCCACCAGCAGGCTCGGCACTACCAGGATGGCGACCATCAGCGTGGTCAGCCACAAGGCATCGCGGAACAGGTCGACTGCAACTTCAGGGGTCATGCAGGGCTCTCCTTGACGGCGTCAGACGCCGCCGAAACTGCCGGCCAGGGTGCCCATGATCAGCGCCCAGCCATCGACCAGTACGAACAGCATGATCTTGAACGGCAGCGAGATGATCAGCGGCGACAGCATCATCATGCCCATGGCCATCAGTACACTGGCCACCACCATGTCGATGATCAGGAACGGGATGAAGATCATGAAGCCGATCTGGAACGCGGTCTTGAGCTCGGAAGTGACGAACGCCGGCACCAGGATGGTCAGCGGCACCTGATCGGGGCCGGCGATGTCGGTGCGCTTGGACAGGCGCATGAACAGGTCCAGGTCGCTCTGCCGGGTCTGCGCCAGCATGAAGTCCTTGAGCGGCCCCTGGGCCTTGTCGATGGCTTGCTGGGCGGTCATCTGCTCCTTCAGGTACGGCTGCACGGCGTCCTGGTTCACCCGGTCGAACACCGGGGCCATGATGAACAGAGTCAGGAACAGCGCCATGCCGGTCAGCACCTGGTTCGACGGCGTCTGCTGCAGGCCCAGGGCCTGGCGCAGGATCGAGAACACGATGATGATGCGGGTGAAGCTGGTCATCAGGATGACGAACGCCGGAATGAAGCTCAGCGCGGTCATGATCAGCAGGATCTGCAGGCTGACCGAGTATTCCTGCTGGCCGTCCGGGCCGTTGGACAGGGTGATGGCCGGGATCGACAGCGGGTCGGCGGCCAGGGCCAGTGGCGCGGCCAGCAGCAGCGCGACTGGCAACAAGGTGCTCAACAAAATGCGCAGGGCGCCGCTCATCACTTCTTGTCCTTCTGATCCTTGCCCATCAGCTCCATCAGCCGCTGGGCGAATTCCGGCGTCGCCTGGCGGGCACTGGCGGGCACCTCGACAGGCTCGGCCAGCACATGCAGGGCCTCGATGCTGCCGGGGGTGTGGCCGATCAGGATCTGCTCCTTGCCCACCTGCACCAGCAGCAGCCGGTCACGCGGGCCGATGGCGCGGCTGCCGACGACCTCTATCACCTGGCCGCCCTTGGGCGCCGCGCCTTGCATGCGGCGCAGCGCCCAGGCGAGGAAGAAGATCAGCCCGACCACCAACAGCAGGCCGAGCACCATCTGCACCAGCTGCCCGCCCAGGCTGCCGGGTGCGGCGGCGGGCGGCGTGGCCGGTGCGACGGTGGCCGCGGCAATCGCCACCTCACTGGCCAGCAGCGTGGCCAGGGCCGTCATGGCCCGCATCGTGCCCCTCACTCAGCGCAGCTTCTTGATGCGTTCGCTGGGGCTGATCACATCGGTCAGGCGGATGCCGAACTTCTCGTTGACCACGACCACTTCGCCATGGGCGATCAACGTGCCGTTGACCAGCACGTCGAGCGGCTCGCCCGCCAGGCGGTCGAGTTCGATCACCGAGCCCTGGTTGAGCTGCAACAGGTTGCGGATGTTGATTTCGGTGCTGCCGACTTCCATGGAGATGTTCACGGGAATATCCAGGATCACGTCCAGGTTCGGGCCTTCGAGGCTGACGTTTTCCTTCGGCCTTGGGGAGCTTGCGAATTCCTCCATCGGCAGACGGCCAGTGCCGGCGCTGCCGACGTCGCCGCCCAGCAGCGCGTCGATGTCGGCCTGGCCGGCGTCACCGGTTTCTTCCAGTGCCGCGGCCCACTCGTCGGCCAGGGCCTGGTCCTCGGGGGAGGTGATCTCGTTTTCGTTAGCCATGATGTCCTCGACAGGCATTCAATTCGTAGTGAGCGACCGGCACGCCTTCAGCGGCGTTCGATCGGGTCGATGATCTGCAGGGCCAGGTTGCCCTTGTGCGAGCCCAGGCGCGCCTTGAACGACGGTACGCCATTGGCGCGCAGCACCAGGTGCTCGGGCAGCTCCACCGGGATCACGTCGCCGGCCTGCATGTGCAGGATGTCGCGCAGCTTCAGCTGGCGGCGGGCGACCGTGGCGGTCAGCGGCACGGAGACATCCAGCACGTCCTCGCGCAGGGCCTTGACCCAACGCTCGTCCTGATCGTCCAGGTCGGACTGAAAGCCCGCGTCGAGCATTTCCCGCACGGGCTCGATCATCGAGTACGGCATGGTCACGTGCAGGTCGCCGCCACCGCCGTCCAGCTCGATGTGGAAGGTCGACACCACCACCGCCTCGCTCGGGCCGACGATGTTGGCCATGGCCGGGTTGACCTCCGAGTTCATGTACTCGAAGTTGACCGGCATGATCGCCTGCCAGGCTTCCTTGAGGTCGACGAAGCACTGGTCCAGCACCATGCGCACCACGCGCAGCTCGGTCGGGGTGAATTCACGGCCTTCGATCTTGGCGTGACGGCCGTCTCCGCCGAAGAAGTTGTCCACCAGCTTGAACACCAGCTTGGCGTCGAGGATGAACAGCGAGGTGCCGCGCAGCGGCTTGATCTTGACCAGGTTGAGGCTGGTCGGCACGTACAGCGAATGCACGTACTCACCGAACTTCATCACCTGTACGCCGCCAACCGCCACGTCGGCCGAGCGGCGCAGCAGGTTGAACATGCTGATGCGGGTGTAGCGAGCGAAGCGCTCGTTGATCATTTCCAGGGTCGGCATGCGACCCCGCACGATACGGTCCTGGCTGGTCAGGTCGTAGCTTTTGATGCTGCCGGGCTCGGCAGCGCTCTCGGTCTGTACCAGCCCATCGTCGACGCCGTGCAACAGGGCGTCGATCTCATCCTGGGACAGCAGGTCCTGTACGGCCATGACGGACTCCTACTGCAATACGAAATTGGTGAACAGCAACTGGTCGACCACCGGCTTGCCGACTTCTTTCTGCGCCACTTCCTGCACCACCGCGGTGGCTTTCTGACGCAGCATCTCCTGCCCCACCGGACTGCCGGCCAGGGTGTCGAAGCCCTGCCCGGAGAACATCATCACCAGGTTGTTGCGGATCACCGGCATGTGCACCTTGAGGGCGTCCAGGTCGGCCTGGTTACGGCCTTGCAGGGTGATGCTCACCTGCATGTAGCGCTGGCGGCCGTTCTGGTTGAAGTTGACCACGAAGGCGGGGGTCAGGGGCTCGTAGAGCGCCGCCGGCTTGACGTTGGCCGCCGCCGGGTCGGCAGCCGGGGCCGCATCGCTCTTGTGCATGATGAACCAGGTGGCGCCCACCGACAGGCCGACTGCCAGCAGCAGGGCCAGCACCAGCAGCAGGATCAGCTTGAGTTTGCCTTTAGCGGCGGGGTCTTTCACTGCGTCGCTCTTCGCCATGCCAATAATCCGTCGTCCCGCGGGGTTTCAAAGAAGGATGACGTGGCTTGAGCAAGTGTTATGCCAGGTTTTGGGGAGGTATGGCGTGAGTATTGTTGTGGGGTTGAGATCGAGCGCCGCCCGCGCGGCGCATCGCGGATGAATCCGCTCCTACATTTGTTGCAACGTGCCTATGCCTGATAGGCCACGGTTGCCAGCCTTGTTGGCTCGACGCAATGTTTCGGCGGGCGCCAAAGGCGGAAAACCATGGCCTGACAGACCGTGGCACGTTGCAACAAATGTAGGAGCGGATTCATCCGCGATGCGCCGCGCGGGCGGCGCTCGATTTCAACCCCAACATAAATCTCAAGCGTAAAAATCAACCGCACTATCACCAATGACCACCTGCCGCTCCACCGGCCGGGAAGCATCGGCAAGCTCACCCGGCTCCACCCCTCCCCCATCCTGCCCACGCCGCGCCGCCACCCCGGACAACTGTGCCCCCTCCTGCTGCGCCTGCTGCTGCTGCCCGCGCGACTGGTCGGCGACGTTGACGTCCGGCTGCGCCAGCCCCTGCTGGGCGAACAGTTCGCGCAGGCGGTGCACCTGGCTGTCCAGCGCGTCACGCACACCCGCATGGCCACTGATGAAGGTGACCTGGGTCGACTGGTCCGCCGCCAGGTTGACGCGAATGTCCAGGCGCCCCAGTTCGGCCGGTTCCAGCTGGATATCCGCCGACTTGAGGTTCTGGCTGGACAGGTACATGACCCGATTGACCAAACCTTCGGCCCAGGCGTTCTGGTTCATGGCCAGCGGCTGGTGCAAGGGGCTGGCAGTCACCGGCACGGCGTTGGCGGTCTTGGCCGTGGCGGCCTGGGTCAGACTGGCAAGGCGGTCGGCGAAGTCGTCGATGCGGGTATCGCCAGCGGCGCCCTTGGTGTCTTTGAGGCCCTCTTCGAGCAATGCACCGAAGGCCTTGTCACCCGCCTGCGACTGACCGGCCTCGCCCTCGACGTTGTCGATCAGGTTCGCCAATGGATTGACGGTAACTGGGCCGTCCTCAGCCTGCTGCGAAGCATCGGCCGCATGTGCCGAAGTCGTGCCTTTGGCCTGGGCGCTTTGCTCCAATGCCAGGCGCAGCGTCGGCATATTGGCCAGCGGGTCGGCATTGGGGTCGAAGGTTTCGTCCGGGGCTGTCTCAGGCAAAACCTGCTGCGCCGCTGCCTGCAACACCGGCGACACCGTCTGGGCCTGAGCCTGCAGCAATTGGGCGCCCGGCTGCGCATCGGTGACCTGACCCGCCACCAGATTGGAATCTACCGAGTTCGACGCAGCGTCGCTGCTGTCTTGCGCCTGATCGGCGTTAGGCAATTCGTTGCCGTCATCGGCAACGGCCGGCTTGTCGGCTGCCTCCTGCTTGCCGCTCGAAGGCGCGTCTGGCTTGTCCTTGGGCTTGATCTTGTCGTCGTGCATCGACGGCTTCTCGCGCCCCTGGCTGGCCATGAGCTGATCGAAGCCGCCGCCCTGCCCGCCCGCCGCCTGCAGCGGCTTGTCCACCCGCGCGAAAGCCGCGCTCGACGGCTTGCTCGGGGTGTTGGCTTGCATCAAAGGATTGGGTGCGACAGGCATTGAAAGGTCTCCGCGCCAGAAACATGAATATCGTTCTGGCACAGACAGGCAAGACTCGCGCCAACCTGTCGGTCAGCTGGCAGACACCCGTTCACGTTCACTGTGATAGAAGCGCTGCACCACCAGGTATTCCTGATCGATCCGGTGGATCAGCTCCTCGATGCCGTAGGGCGACCGCTCCTTTATCCGCTCTTCCAGTTGCTGGCAAAGCTGGGCCAGGCCGACAGCGCCCATGTTGCCGCTGCTGCCCTTGAAGCTGTGCGCGGCCATACCGAGCTCGTTGGCGGTCCTGGCACCGTGCAACTGACTCAGGCGCTGCTCGGAGTCTTCGAGAAAGGTTTCCAGCAATTGCAGATAACCTTCCTCCATGACCTCCTGCAGGTCCCTGAGCACGCTGTGATCGATATGCATGTCTGTCACTTGTTCACTCCTTGATCAAGCCGGATTATGCCCGAGCCTTCAGGCGGCTCACCATTCAAACTGCACCTGCGCACAACGCCCGCCCTCATGCCATTGGGCACTGCTGCCAAGCCGCCGCACCAGACTCAGACCTCGACCGCTCAGACCCTGATCCTCCGGGGGGCGCGAGAGCACCTTGTGCACATCGAAGCCCGCGCCACTGTCACGGACCTCGATCGTCAGACGCCCGCCAGCAGCCAGCGGTTCCACTTTCAGGTCGATACGCACGAAGCCATCGACCAATTCACTCAGCCGCCGGGCGCGCTCCTGATAGTAATGGGCAAAGCCCTGCACATCACGCTTGATCCAGGAATCCAGACCCAGCACCCCATGCTCCAGGGCATTGGAATACAGCTCGCTGAGCACGCTGTGCAAGGCGCCAGTCAGCGACCGCAAGCCCTGGATCTCTTGCAGCAACTGCACCAGGTAAGGCACCGGGTTGAAACGCTTGAGGCTTTCACCGCGCAATTCATAGCCTAGCGACCAATCCAGCGCACTGGAGCGCCCGCTGTCGGAGTAGAGGGTCGGTGCCGGAACCCGCTCTTCGGGCGCGAACATGCGGATATCACACAAGCTGATGTCATCCCGCGGGCGCCCGCCAAAACGCTCCAGGGCCTGCATGACCTCACCGAACAACTGCGCCGGGTCGCGGTTGGCCGTCAGCACGTCATGCAAGCGTTCGACGCCGAACAAACGCTCTTGCTCGTCGGCCGTATCGACCACGCCATCGGACAGCAGCAACAGCCGCTCTCCCGCCGCCAGCGGCAACACCTCGGTACTGTCGTCGAAACGCTCGGCGCTGAGGACACCCAGCGGCAAGTGGCGCGAGGCCAGGGGCGAGAGCACCTGGCCCGAGGTCGACAGCAAGTAGCCGTCCGGCATACCGCCATTCCACACCTCCACCGTGCCGCGCTGCATGTTCAGGTTGAGCAGCAGCGCGCAGCAGAACATGTCGACCGGCAGTATGCGTTTGAGCTTGGCGTTCATCTCGCGCAGCATCTGCGCCAGGTCGTAGCCCTTGGCGGTCATGCCGTAGAACACTTCGGCCAGGGGCATGGCGCCGACGGCTGCGGGCAAGCCATGCCCGGTGAAATCGCCGAGCAGCACATGCATGTCGCCCGACGGCGTGAACGCCGCCAGCAGCAGGTCGCCGTTGAACAACGCGTAGGGCGACTGCAGGTAGCGGATGTTCGGCGCCGTGATGCAACCGGAATGGGCGACCTTGTCGAACACCGCCTTGGCCACCCGCTGCTCGTTGAGCAAGTGATGGTGATGCCGGGTAATCTCGTCGCGCTGTTCGAGCACGGTCGCCTGCAAACGGCGCAGGCGGTCCATGGCGCGGATCTTGGCGCCGAGGATCACCGCACTGTAGGGCTTGGCCATGAAGTCGTCGCCCCCGGCCTCCAGGCAGCGCACCAGGGCACCCTCCTCGTTCAGCGAGGTCAGGAAAATGATCGGCACCAGCGCCTCGCCGGCCAGTGCCTTGATTTGCCGCGCCGCTTCGAAACCGTCCATCAACGGCATCAGGGCATCGAGCAACACCAGTTGCGGGCGCTTTTCGGCAAACAGCGCCACGGCCTGCTCACCGTTCTCGGCGGTGAACACCTCGTGCCCCTGACGGCGGACGATCTGCGCCAGCAACAGGCGATCGGTGGCGCTGTCTTCGGCCACCAGCACGGTCAACGTCAGTTCGGCCGGCATCTGGGCAGTCAACTGATGTCGAACAGCTTTTCGAAATTGGAAATCGCCAGGATCTTGCGCACGTCGGAGCTGGCATGTACCACACGCACGTCCGAGTCGTCGCCGCCCGCGTGATCGCGCAGCAACAGCAGCATGCCGAGCGCGGAGCTGTCCAGGTAGGTGGTGTCCTTCAGGTCGACTACCACCGAGTCGGGCCGCTTGGAATGGCGCTCGTAGGCATCGCGAAACTCCTGATGCTTGCCGAAATCGAAACGCCCCTTGATCTTGATCGTGAGTTTTTTCCCGTCCTGCGAAAAATCAGTCTCGACTGCCATGCTAGCGATTCCTTCGATGATGGCGGATGCAACTGTTCAAGGTTTAGCAGGCGGGGGCAGTGGGCGCAAATTGATACCAATGTAGGAGCGGCCTTGCGTCGCGAAAGGGCTGCAGAGCAGCCGCAGGATTTCAGCTTCGCAGTAAAGATGGCCGGGGCCGCTTTGCGGCCCTTTCGCGACACAAGGCCGCTCCTACAGATGCCCCTGCCTGGGCAACCGCTGGGACAGTTCATCCAACAAGCGCTGCTCGCGCTTGTCTTCGGCACGCCGCGCTTCGTCCATGTACCGCTGCACCAGCTTGCGCAGCCCCTCGACCCTGGCATAGGCCTGCTGCCAGGTGCCACGGGCATTCTTCAAATTGTTCTGGTGCCAGGTCAGGCTCTGCCGCTGCTGGGTCATGGCCGTCTCCAGCTGACCCAGGAAGCGCTGGTAGTTGACCAGCCAGCTGCCATTGACCCCCTGGCCGCCGCGGTCGATCCATTGCGCCTGGTAACCTTCGCGAAACGACTCCAGTTCGCTCAGCTTGGCCTGGGCCTGGGCCACCTGCTGCTGGAAATGCCCCACACGCTGCGCGGCCTTGCGCTCGGCCTCCTCGGCCATGTTCACCACCGGCGCCAGGCGCGCGGCACGGCTGGGCATGCTCATGGCCTATCGACCATTGCTGGGGGGCACGAAGATCGCCCCCAGCTGCTGGCGACTCTGGCCCATGCCGACATTCTCGTCCAACCCCTGGCGCAGGAAATCCACCAGCTTGGGCTGCAGGGCAATGGCCAGGTCGGTTTCCGGGTCACCGCCGGCGACATAGGCACCGACGCTGATCAGGTCGCGGCTTTGCGACAGGCGCGACCACAGCTGCTTGAACTTCTGCGCCTGGCGCAGGTGGTCGGCATCGACCACCTGGGGCATGACCCGGCTGATCGAGGCCTCGATGTCGATGGCCGGGTAATGGCCTTCTTCGGCCAGGCGCCGGGACAGCACGAAGTGGCCGTCGAGCACGCCGCGTGCCGAGTCGGCGATCGGGTCCTGCTGGTCGTCGCCTTCGGACAGCACGGTGTAGAACGCAGTGATCGAACCACCCCCTGGCTCGCCGTTGCCGGCGCGCTCCACCAGCTTCGGCAGCTTGGCAAACACCGACGGTGGATAGCCACGGGTGGCCGGCGGCTCACCAATGGCCAGGGCAATTTCACGCTGGGCCTGGGCAAAGCGAGTCAGCGAGTCCATCAACAACAGCACGTTCTTGCCCTTGTCGCGAAAGTACTCGGCGATACGCGTGCAATACATGGCCGCACGCAGGCGCATCAGCGGCGCATCGTCGGCAGGGGATGCGACCACCACGGAGCGCTTGAGGCCTTCTTCGCCCAGGATGTGCTCGATGAACTCCTTGACCTCCCGACCCCGCTCGCCAATCAGCCCGACCACGATGATCTCGGCCTCGGTAAAACGGGTCATCATGCCCAGCAGCACCGATTTACCCACACCGGTACCGGCGAACAGGCCCAGACGCTGGCCACGCCCGACGGTCAACAGGCCGTTGATGCTGCGGATGCCCACATCCAAGGGCTGGCTGATCGGGTCGCGGTTGAGCGGGTTGATGATCGGGCCATCCATCGGCACCCAATCCTCGGCCTTCATGCCGCCCTTGCCGTCGAGGGCGCGACCGGCGCCATCGAGCACCCGACCGAGCATGCTCATGCCCATGGGCAAGCGACCGCTGTCATCCAGCGGCACCACGCGCGCGCCGGGGGCGATGCCGGCGATGCTGCCGACCGGCATGAGAAACACCTTGTTCCCGGAAAAGCCCATGACCTCGGCCTCGACCTGCACCGGGTGGTAACTGTCGTCGTTGATCACCAGGCAGCGCCCGCCTACCGCAGCACGCAGGCCCTCGGCTTCGAGGGTGAGGCCGACCATGCGCAGCAGCCGACCTTCGACCACCGGCTGCACGGGCAGCTCGATCGCCTCGGCGTAGCCGCCCAGGCGCTTGCCGAAGCTGGTGCGATCAAGGCGCATGGTTGCCGTCCAGCTCGACCGCGATGTCCGGCGCCGCCGGGTGCAGGGCCTGGTCGTGCAACTGGTCGAACAGCTGGGCGACGGCCTTCTCGATGCGGGTTTCCATGGTCGCGTCGATGCGGCTGTGCAAGGTCTCGATACGGCAACCACCGGGCAACAGCGCCTCATCTTCGAGCAGCTTCCAGTGCTCTTCGTGGCGTTCGCGCAGGGCCTTGGCCAGTTCGAAGTCCTGGGGATTGAGGTGAATGCGGATATTGTCGGCGCCCATGGGCAGCAGCTTCAGGGCTTCGCGCAGTACCTGGGTGATCTGGCTGGAATCGCTACGCAGCTCGCGGCCGATGACCTGACGGGCCATGTGCGAAACCAGGTGCACCAGGGTCTTTTCGATCTGGGTGTCCTGCTCGGCGATCGGCTCGAGCAAATGCCCCATCAGCTGCTCCAGGCTGGCCAGTTTGGCTGCGAGCGCCTCCTCGGCCTCCTGGCGCACCTTGAGCTGGGTGCTGTGAAAGCCCTCGCGCTCGCCGGTGGCAAAACCTTCGTTGTAGGCTTCTTCGCGGATCGCCTCGAGCTCTTCGAGGGTCAGCGGCTGGACTTCCTCCAGCGGCACCTCTTCGACTTCTTCCTCGACGACTTCAGGTTCCGGCTCAGGCTCAGGTTCCGGCGCGGGGTCGAAGCTGGGCAATGCCCACACGTCGACGCCCACGAGGTCGCGGGCGCGGATCAGGTCACTGGGGTGGGATTCTTTAGTGGGCATGTTCTCAGGTACTCAAAAACCCTGTTCGACCAATGCGCCCCCTGTAGGAGCGGCCTTGTGTCGCGAAAGGGCTGCGAAGCGGCCCCGGCAATTTATGCAGCAACATTGAAATTCTGGGGCTGCTTCGCAGCCCTTTCGCGACACAAGGCCGCTCCTACAGGCCTGCGCCGTTGACAGGATCAGATCATTTCCTCGGCACCCTTGCCACCGAGCACGATCTCGCCGGCCTCGGCCATGCGGCGGGCGATGGTGAGGATTTCCTTCTGCGCGGTTTCGACGTCGCTGACGCGCACCGGGCCCTTGGCTTCCAGGTCGTCGCGCAGCAGTTCCGAGGCACGCTTGGACATGTTCTTGAAGATCTTGTCCTTGACCCGCTCGTCGGCGCCCTTGAGCGACACTACCAGCACGTCGGAGGACACCTCGCGCAGCAGCGCCTGGATACCGCGGTCGTCGACATCGGCCAGGTTGTTGAAGACGAACATCAAGTCCTCGATCTGCTCCGACAGGTCGTTGTCGACCTCGCGGATCGAATCCATCAGTGCGCCTTCCACGGAACTGTCGAGGAAGTTCATGATATCGGCGGCACGCTTGATGCCACCCAGGGTGGTGCGCGCGGCATTGGAATTGCCCGAGAACTGCTTCTCGAGAATCTGGTTCAGCTCCTTGAGCGCCGCCGGCTGCACGGTATTGAGCGACGACACGCGCAGGATGATGTCCAGGCGCACCTTGTGGTCGAAGTTGCTCAGCACTTCGCCCGCCTGGTCGGGGTCGAGGTAGGCGACCACGATGGCCTGGATCTGCGGGTGCTCGTAGCGGATCACGTCGGCCACCGCGCGCGGTTCCATCCACTTGAGGCTGTCCAGGCCGCTGGTGTTGCCACCGAGCAGGATGCGGTCGATCAGGCCATTGGCCTTGTCTTCGCCCAAGGCCTGATTGAGCATCTTGCGGATATAGCCATCGGAGCCCACGCCCAGGCTGGTCTGGTCGCCGACGATCTCGACGAATTCGCTCATGACCTGCTCGACCTGCTCACGGTGCACGTTGCCCATCTGCGCCATGGCCACACCGACCCGCTGCACTTCTTTCGGGCCCATGTGTCGCAGCACTTGCGCAGCATCGGTCTCACCGAGCGACAGCAGCAGGATCGCTGCCTTGTCGACGCGGCTGAGCTTGGCGGTAATGGCTCGATTGTCACTCATCGGCGTTGATCCACTCTTTCACGACCTGGGCCACGCGACCCGGGTCTTCGGCCACCAGGCCTTTGATTGCGTTGAGCTGCGCCTCGTAACCCTCGTTCGGGCTTGGCAACAGAATGCTTGTCGGGCCACCCAGACTGACGCGGTCGTTGGCCAGTTCGCCATCCAGACCGATCATGCCGCCCAGCTCCATGTCGCCATCCGTCGCAGCAGCTTGCTTGCCGCCGCCAGTAATATTGTTGAGCACCGGGCGCAACACGCCGAACACCAGCACCAGGATGAACAGCACGCCCAGCACCTGCTTGACGACATCCCAGAACCAGGGCTGCTGGTAGAAGGCGATGTCGGCGATCTCTTCGCCACGGTCGGCGGCGAACGGCACGTTGATCACCGTCACGCTGTCGCCGCGGCTCGCATCGAAGCCCACGGCGTCCTGCACCAGGCGGGTGAAGCGTGCCAGATCTTCGGCAGCCCAGGGCGCACGGGTAGTCTCGCCGTTGGCGCCGACCTTGGCCTGGTCATCGACCACCACTGCGACCGACAGACGGGTCAGGCGGCCCTGCTGTTGGCGGGTGTGGCTGATGGAGCGGTCCAGCTCGAAGTTCTTGGTGGTTTGCAGGCGCTTGTCCGCTGGGTACGGTGCGAGCATCGGCTGGCCAGTGGCCGGGTCCATGATCTGCTGGCCGTTGGCATCCACCAGCGGCTGGCCCGGCTGGATAGCGCCGGCGGGCGCTGCGCTGCCACCGGTCGTCTGCGGCGCCGAGGCTGGGCCCGGCGGCTGATTGCTCAAGGCACCCGGCACACCTTGCGGGCCTTGGCTACTGGCGCGCTGCTCGTTGACCGACTGCTCGCTGCGCAGCGCCGGCTGGTCCGGGTTGAACTGCTCGGAAGTCGACTCCACGGCGCTGAAGTCAAGGTCAGCGGACACTTCCGCCTTGTAACGGTCGTTGCCCAGCACCGGCTGCAGGATGTTGTGCACACGCTGGGTGAGCATGCCTTCCATGCGGCGGCTGTAGTCGAACTGCTTGCCGGCCATGGTCAGCGCAGTGTCCTGCAACTGTTCGGAGAGCAGGTTGCCCTTCTGGTCGACCACGGTGACCTGCGACTTGTCCAGCTCCGGCACGCTGGTGGCGACCAGGTTGACGATGGCCATCACCTGGCCCGCTTCCAGCGCGCGGCCCGGGTACAGCTCGACCAGTACCGAGGCGCTGGGTTTGCGCTCATCGCGCACGAACACCGAACTTTTCGGGATGGCCAGGTGCACGCGCGCGGCCTTGACGTTGTTCAGGCTGGAGACGGTACGCGCCAGCTCGCCTTCGAGGCTGCGACGGTAACGGGTGGCTTCCATGAACTGGCTGGTGCCCAGGCCCTGCTCCTTGTCGAGCAGTTCGAAACCGACGTTGCCGTCGCTTGGCGCCACGCCAGCGGCTGCCAGTTTGAGGCGCGCCCGGGAGAGGTCGTCGGCCTTGACCAGCAGAGCGCCAGAATTGGGCTCGACGTTGTAGGGAATATCGGCAGCGGCCAGGGTATCCATGACCTGCTTGGTGTCCATCCCTGCCAGGCTGCCATACAGCGGGCGGTAATCCGGCTGCTGCGACCACAGCACCACGGCAAAACCGATCGCCACGCTCGCGGCCAGCCCGACCAGCAGGCCAACCTGGCGCAGCATGGGCATCTGCGAGATGTTTTCCAGAAACGCCATGCCGAACAGCGGCGGTTTGCTCGCGGGCGAACCGCTCTTGGCGGGGGCGTTTTCGACGACTGCTTCAGCCATGACTCACTTCCGTCCTCAAACCGGCATCTGCATGATGTCCTGGTACGCCTGGACCAGCTTGTTGCGTACCTGGGTCAAGGCCTGCATGGACACGCTGGCTTTCTGCGAGGCGATCATCACGTCAGTCAGGTCGACACCGCTCTTGCCGATCTCGAAGGCATTGGCCAGCTGGGTGGACGCCTGCTGGGTTTCATGCACCTTGCCAATGGCCTGGCCGAGCATGTCGGCAAAGCTGCTCTGCCCAGGCGCCAGCTCCGGCGCGGCAGTGGCCTTGGACGCAGACATGGCTTCTGCCTGCATGGCCCGCATGTCCAACATCAGACGATTGAATTCAACACCTTGGCTCATGAACTTCTCTCTCCGGCGGCCGCATTTTTTTGACACTCATGCGGCGGATAGCCCAGAACTAGCAACAAAAGTGCCAGCCCGCTGCGCAACTTTGCAAAAGCCTGCTTCAGCCGAACAGACTGGCTTCCACGTCGAGCCCGGCATCACGCATCTGCGCCAGCTTGTAGCGCAGCGTGCGCGGGCTGATGCCGAGCCGTTCGGCCGCTTCCTTGCGGCGCCCACGTTCGGCGCGCAAGGTGTCGATGATCAACTGGAATTCGAGGCGGCGCATGTCGTCGCCCAGGCCGCCGGGGTCGTCCACGGCAACCACTGGCACTGGCGCGGCCGACACGGCGCTCGACAGGGGAATGGCGCCCGCCAGACAGAAATCCGCCGCCTCGATGACCCCGCCTTGCTGCAGGATCAATGCCCGCTGCAAGGCGTTGTCGAGCTCCCGGACGTTGCCCGGCCAGGCATGAGCCTGCAGGCAGGCCCGGGCCTCGGCAGAGAGGCGCACCGGCGCATGCTTCATCTTCGCCACATGCCGCGCCAGCAAACGCTCGGCCAACGGCAGGATGTCACCCGGGCGCTCGCGCAGCGGCTGCCAGGCCAAGGGGAACACCGACAACCGGTAGAACAGGTCTTCACGGAAACGCCCTGCCGCCACCTCGCCCGCCATGTCGCGGTTGCTCGTGGCCAGCACGCGGATATCCAGCGCAATCGGCTTGCGCCCACCCACCCGCTCCACTTCACGCTCCTGCAGCACACGCAACAACTTCGCCTGCAGCCCGAGGGGCATCTCGGAGATCTCGTCGAGCAGCAACGTGCCCCCTTCGGCCTGCTCGAACTTGCCGGGCTGGGCGGCGATGGCGCCGGTGAACGCGCCCTTTTCGTGGCCGAACAGGGTGGCTTCGAGCATGTTGTCCGGGATTGCCGCGCAGTTGATCGCGACGAATGGCTGCGCCGAGCGCGGCGACTGCTGGTGGATGTAGCGTGCAAGCACTTCCTTGCCAGTCCCCGACTCGCCGGAGATGAGCACGGTGGAATCGCTACGCGCGACACGCGCGGCCAGCTCCAGCAGTTGTCGGCTGGCGACCTCGCAGGCCACTGGCCCCTCATCTGCAGCCAGCCGCCCGGCCGCATGGCGTTCGACCAGGCTCAGCAGCGCCTTGGGCTCGAACGGCTTGACCAGGTAATCCACCGCCCCTTGGCGCATGGCCTCGACGGCACGTTCAACGGCCGCGTGGGCGGTCATCAGCAGCACGGGCAGCTGCGGTTGATGGCGGCGCAATTGCGCCAGCAACTGGTGGCCGTCCATGCCCGGCATGTTCACATCACTGACCACCAGGCTGAACGCATCGCCCACCACCGCCTCCAGCGCCTCTTCGGCACTGCCTACGGCCTGGTAGGCGAAGCCGCCGATTTCCAGGGTATCGCCCAACGCTTGGCGCAGGGCGCGGTCGTCCTCGACCAGCAGCACCTTGATAGGCATCACACCACCTCCACAGACTGACCGTCGATCAACGGCAGCACCACGCTTACGCAGGTGCCACGGCCAACCTTGGAGCGCAGCTGAAAGCTGCCCTGGTGCGCACGCACCACAGCCTTGACCACCGCCAGCCCCAGCCCGGTGCCGGTGGCCTTGGTGGTGAGGAAGGGCTCGCCCAGGCGCCCCAGCAGCTCTGGCTGGATGCCAGTGCCGGCATCGCTGATGCACAAGTGCAGGCTGTACTGACGACGGAACAGGTGCACCTTGAGGCGCGCAGGGCTTTCGCTGGCCTGCAGGGCGTTTTCGATCAGGTTGAGCAAGGCGCCGACCAGGGTATCGCGATTGCACAGCAACTCCCCCAGGTGGGTGTCGCACTGCCAGCGCACGGCATGCCCCTGGGCATGCACCTGGGCCGCCTGCTGCAGGGCCTGGAACAAGCCCTTGGGGGTCAGCCGGTCAGTCAACGGCAGCTCGCCACGGGCAAACACCAGCATGTCACGCACCTGATGCTCCAGCTCGTGCAGGCGCTCCTTGAGGCTACCGGCAAAACGTTGACGGGTCTCTGGCGCGAGCTCGCGCTCGCCATCGGCCAGGTGGCTGGCATACAGCATGGCCGCCGACAGCGGCGTGCGAATCTGGTGGGCCAGCGAGGCCACCATGCGCCCCAGCGCCGACAGCCGCTCATGGCGCGCCAGCTGGTCTTGCAGGCGACGGGTCTCAGTCAGGTCGTTGAGCAGCACCAGCTGGCCGGGTTCGGCGTCCAGCGAGCGGGTGGCGATGGACAGGCGGCGACCGTCACGCAGCGACACCTCGTGGCCGTCATCCTTGCGCGGGGCGAAGCTACGGGCGATCACCTGGCGCCACAGCTGGCCGAGCAAGGGCTCGCCCAGCAGCTCGCGGGCTGCCGGGTTGGCTTCGCGCACCAAGCCCTGGTCGTCGATCACCACCACCCCGCCGGGCAGCAGGTCGAGCAGGTTCTGCAGGCGGTTGGCCAGGCGCTCTTTCTCGTTCAGTTCAGCCATGCGCTGGGCACCGACCACGGCCAGCTCACCCTTGAGCTCGCTGACGCGGGCCTCGAGCATGCTGTAGGACTGGTTGAGCTGGGTGGATACCTGATTGAACAGGGCGAATGCCTGCTCCAGCCCCTCTCGACTCTCCTGTTCGACCGGGGAACGCCCCTGCGGATCAAGGGCTCGGGGAAAGTGGGCGGCTTGGGGCATCGTGCTCTCTCGCGTGGCGGACCGTCATAAAAACGGTGTGGTGCCTGCGGTGTAGCAATAGCCGTGCCGGGGATAGGGTTTTGTGCTTGGCAGGTCCGGCCCTATCGCCGGCAAGCCGGCTCCCACAGGTACTGCACATGACTTGAATACTGTGCAGTACCCTGTGGGAGCCGGCTTGCAGGCGATAGGGCCGGAACGGGCAAATCAGTCTTCGGCCTGTTCCTCGCCGCCCTGGCGGCTCATGCCGTACTTGCGCATCTTCTCCACCAAGGTGGTACGGCGAATGCGCAAACGCTCGGCCGCCCGCGCCACGATACCGTTGGCATCGTCCAGCGCCTGCTGGATCAAGCCCTGTTCCAGGCTGCCCAGGTAGTCTTTCAGGTCCAGCCCTTCTGGCGGCAACATGGCCTGGCTGGCGAAGTTCGGTACATGCCCATTGATCGCCACGCGCTCTTCGAGGTCGCTGCGCAGGGTGTCGACCAGGTGCTCGTCCTCGTCGTCGATGTAGCGGAATTTCTTCGGCAACTCCGACACGCCGATCACCCCGTAGGGGTGCATGATGGCCATGCGCTCGACCAGATTGGCCAGCTCGCGAACGTTGCCTGGCCAGCCGTGACGGCACAGCGACATGATGGCTGCGGAGTTGAAGCGGATCGAGCCGCGCTTTTCGTGCTCCATGCGCGAGATCAGCTCGTTCATCAGCAGCGGAATATCTTCCACCCGCTCACGCAACGGCGCCATCTCGATGGGGAACACATTGAGGCGGTAGTACAGGTCTTCGCGGAACGTCCCTTCCTCGATCATGGTCTCGAGGTTCTTGTGGGTCGCGGCGATGATGCGCACATCGATGCTCTGGGTCTTGTTGCTGCCCACCCGCTCGAACGTCCGCTCCTGCAGCACGCGCAGCAGCTTGACCTGCATCGGCAGCGGCATGTCGCCGATTTCGTCGAGGAACAAGGTACCGCCGTTGGCCAGCTCGAAGCGCCCGGCGCGGCTGGTGATAGCCCCGGTGAACGCGCCCTTTTCGTGGCCGAACAATTCACTTTCAAGCAGCTCGGCCGGAATCGCACCGCAATTGACCGGCACGAACGGCGCTTCGCGGCGCTTGGAGTGATAGTGCAGGTTACGCGCGACGACTTCCTTGCCAGTGCCTGACTCACCCAGGATCAGCACACTGGCGTCGGTATCGGCCACCTGTTGCATCATTTGCCGCACATGCTGGATGGCACGGCTGGTGCCCACCAAGCTGCGGAACAGATTCGGCTCGCGCTGGCGACCGCGCTCGCGGGCCTGGTCGTACATCTCGCGATAGACCTGGGCACGGTGCAGCGAATCGAGCAATTGGCTGTAGCTGGGCGGCATTTCCAGGTTGAACAGCACGCGACGGCGAAGCTCTTCCGGGTAGTCCGCAGAAGAAATTTCACCAATCAGCAAAATCGGAAGGAACTCATCCCACCCTGCCACTGTCTTAAGCAGCCCAAGCACCCCGCCTGGAGCATTCACAGTACCGAGCAGCACGCAGAGCACTTCACGACTGGAAGACAATGACGCTACCCCCTGCTCCCAGTCCTGGCTGGAGCACGAGAGGTTTTCTTCACCGAGAAAGTTCAGGACCACCGCCAGATCGCGGCGGCGGGCGCTGTCGTCATCGATCAGGAGAATCTTGGTTTCACGCCACATGCAATAGCAACTTCCCTAGTCATATCGGCGCCCGAAGGCTTGCACGACATCATTCCGACTGAATGGTCAGTGTTCGGACGTCTGAAATTCGAAAACAGCCACTAGTAAAGTCAAAAAAACGCATACAGTCAAATTAATGGCGCACGGCTTTTTGCACATCTGTGGTCAACTGAACAGATGGTATACCTTGGCCGCGTTTTTCGCCTGACGGATTTGCGTCATCTCGTCGACTATTGATTGACGCTCGCCACTTGCAACCTCAATCAATTGCCGATAGACCTGCAGGAGCTGCTCCAGGCTATCGCGCACGCCAGCTTCATTGCCACGCGCCTCCGTGAGCACATCGTCGATGCGCAGGCGGCATTGCAGATCGAGCTCTCCCACCGTATCCCAGTCGCGACTGGCCAGCGCGGCCAGCAGCAACTCGCGGGTCTGTTCGATTCGGGCGATAACCTCACTCATGTCCTGCTCCTCGATCAGGAAGCCGACGACGGGTCGCCGATCGCATCCCAACCTTCTTTGACGGTAATGAGCAAGCGCGCCACTTCGTCGATGATCGCGGGATCGCTCTTCACGTTGGCCTCGACCAGGCGGCGGCTCATGTAGGTATACAGACTGTCCAGCTCGGCCAGGCTTTCAGCATGGTTTTCCAGGTCCAGACCTTCACGCAGGCCACCGATGATGTCGATGGCCTTGCCAATGAGAATGCCCTTCTGAGCGATGTCATTCCGCGCAATAGCGCCCTTGGCCTGGGCCATGCGGTCAAGGCCACCTTGCATGAGCATCTGTACCAGCCGGTGCGGACTGGCCTCTGATGTCTGCGCCACGCCATTGACTTTCTGGTATTGCCGAAGGGCCAACATCGGGTTCATGGATCTACCTCGTTGCTGCGAAAAAGGTTGCTTGTACCTTGTGTATCGCCGGGACGTCAAAAAACTTTAGGGGAAAAGCAAAAAGCCCGGAGTGTCAACTGGACACTGCCGGGCTTTTGGCACACTCAGACGATCAGGAGTTCTTGGCCTGCGCGTTGATTGCGTCGAAAATCGAAGTGATCTGGTCGGCTTGCGCTCTCATCTTGCCCAGCGCAGTGTCCAGAGCCACATATTTCTTGGTCAGCGACTCGGTCAGCGATTCAGTACGACGATCAAGAGCAGCCTGCTGCTCAGCCAGATTCTTAGCGACCTTGTCCAGTGCAGTACTGCGACTAGCCAAGCTACCATCAGTTGCATTGTAGGGCTCGATCGCTTTGTTCATTCGCTCGAAAATGCCATTGGTGCCGGTGAACAACTCCTGCACTTCCGCCCCCAGCTTCTTGTCATTCAACGCCGCCGTGAATTTGGTGGTGTTGAACTCCAGCGTACCGTCCTTCTGGGTGTTGATCCCCAGCTGGCTCAAGCTGGTCAAGCGATCGCCCGCGCCAACTTCCGACAACACTTTCCGAATGTCACCGAGCAGAGAGCGCGTCGTCGGGTCGTTGGTCAGCGAGCCCAAGACGGTATTGCCATCATCATCGGTGCTGGTGCTGGTGAGATTGGTAATCGCTTTCTGCAAGGTATTGTAGGCGTCGACGAAGCTTTGCACCGAGGTCTTCAGGCCGTCGTTGTTACCCGTCACAGTCACCTTCGTCGCCGCATCGGTGGCACTCTTAGCGGTTAGCTCCAGCGTGATACCACTGATCGCATCCTGAATGCTATTGGAGGCACTGGTGACGTCAAGGCCGTCGATCTTGACCAACGCATCCTGAGCGGGCGCCTCGATGTAACCAGCACCTTCGGTGGCCATCGATTTCGTGCCATCGATCTTCAGGTCGTCAATCCCACTGACCGAAATGTCGCTAAGCGCCCCTGTCGTGGTGGAGCCCAACACCAAGCGCGCACCATCCTTGCCATTGATGATGTTGGCAGAGATGCCGCTCTCAGCCAGCTCGTCGTTGATCTGGTCGCGCACGGTTTGCAGCGTGGCATCATCACCTACGGTGATCTTGTATTCCTTACCGCCTTGAGAGATGGTCAACTCACCTGCGGCGATGGACTTGCTCGGGCCTTCTTCAAAGGCTTGGCTCGCCACTTTCGAACTGGTGGCAAGGTTCTTCACCTCGACACTATAAGTGCCCGGCACTGCGGTATTACTGGCCGTGGCCTTGACCACACCGTCGTTCGCCGAGGTCGCCGCATAGGCCTTGAAAGACGGCGAGGTTTTGTCATTCAGCTTGCTCATAGCGGTAGTAAAAGCAGTGAGCGCACTGCGCAGTGCACCAACCCCAGAAATGTAGGCGGCATTGTTACTGGTCTGCCGCGTGATTTGCGCTTTTTTGGCCGCGGTATCGGAGCTGACCAACGCATTGACGATCTCGGTGATGTTAAGACCGGATCCAAGGCCTGTACTGGAAGTAATTGGACTCGCCATGCTGCTCACCTCTCTTCATTGCGCCAAAGATCGCTCCTGCGAACCAGGCCTGCACTACATCGTATTATTCTCGGCCCATCATACCTTGGCGTCGAACAGAAGACTGTTTACATCGCTCAGACTATTGGCGATTCGCAATGCTTCCTCGGAAGGCAGTTGTCGAATCAACTCGCCGGTTTCGCTGACGATGACTTTCACTACAATCCTGCCCGATTGCTCGTCGGTAGAGAATTGCAGATTGCGCTTGGTCGAATTCAGGAACTTTTCGATTTCAGACACCGCATCCTTGACCTTGTCGGCATCTTCTGCAGCTGATTCGGTCCTGGGTCCGCTGACAGGATTTGCCTCTACCGAATGGACAAGCAACTTTTCGGCATCGGACTTTTCAACACTGTGCTCAGTCACACGTGGAGCCGGGTAGGACAAATTAAGCTTTACACTCATGTCCATTTCCACCACCTCTCTATGAAAAGACGGGAGAGCGCTTTAGAGCACTCCCCCGCTGGCAACTACACAGAGCGATTAGCCCAGCAGTTTCAGAACAGACGATGGCAGCTGGTTGGCTTGAGCCAGAACCGAAGTCGAAGCTTGCTGGAGGGTCTGCTGCTTGGTCAGCTGAGCAGTTTCAGCAGCGAAGTCAGTGTCCTGCACACGGCCGCGAGCAGCTTCGGCGTTCTCGTTGATGTTCTGCAGGTTGTTAACGGTGCTGGTCAGACGGTTTTGCGCGGCACCCAGGTCAGCACGGGTGGTGTTGATGCTCTGCAGCGCCTTGTCGATGTTATCGACAGCTTTTTCGAAGTTGGTCTTGTTCGCGGCATCGTCGGCGCCCGAAATTGCGATGGTGGCGCTGTCGACGGACAAGGTAGTGGCCTTGAGGTCTTTCAGTTTGATGTCGATCTGGTTTTCGGTACCCGTGTTGGAGCCGACCTGGAAGGTCATGGTGACGCCGGAGTTCAGCAGGTTCTTGCCGTTCAGCTGGGTGCTGTTGGCAATACGGGTCAGTTCGTCGGACATCGCCGCGAATTCGGTGTTCAGCGCGTCACGGTCGTCTTTGCTGTTCGAGCTGTTGCGCGACTGGATGGCCAATTCACGCATACGCTGCAGAATGTTGGTCTGCTCCTGCATCGCGCCTTCAGCGGTCTGAGCAACCGAGATACCGTCGTTGGCGTTTTTGATCGCCATGGTCTGACCACGAATCTGCGAAGTCATGCGGGTGGCGATTTGCAGGCCAGCAGCGTCGTCTTTGGCGCTGTTGATTTTCAGGCCGGAAGACAGACGGGTCATGGAGGTGGCCAGTGCGTCGGAAGCGCGGTTCAGGTTTTTCTGAACGCCCAGCGAAGTGGTATTGGTGTTTACAGTCAAAGCCATGACGAATTCCTCGTTGGATTGGATACTACGGCTTCCGGCCCTGGCATCCGCCGGGTGTGGCCTAGAGAACCTTCGTAATAGTTATCGTCGGCGCCGCCAGTTGCTTTAGGGCATCTGCAAAAAAAATTACTGGCATCCTGCTATCCCATGAAAATCAGTGGATTGGCCGCTAACCATCACGGCGCCAACCATGCCTTGGCCCATGCTGCGAGGCTGGTTTCGTCAAAAATCCACTCGTGAATGACCTGTTCGCGCAGCCTCGCGGCTTGTCGAAGAGAAGCATTCGGGGCGTCGAGATGGCTGCTGATCGCCTCAACCCAACGCGCAGGTGTATTGGCCACCCGGGTGACGTCCAGATCATTCTGATAAGCAGGGGTATCGCTGCAGATCACCGGGAACCCACAGGCACCGAACTGTAGAAGCGGCAAAGGGGACCGGCAACCATCCAGCCCACTGACGCCTAGAGGCGCTAGTGCCAGATCCAGACGCAATGCAAGCAATTGCTGCGGGTTATTTTGCAGCGCACCGTCATGCACTTCACACGCCAGGCCATGTAAAGGTACAGAAACATCACCCCACAGCACCCAATCAACGCGGTCCGCAAAGTGCTCAACCAGCGTGACCAACAGCTGCGGGTCAAGGCTGGTGGAGGCTTCCACAGCGCAGCCGACACGCACCCGCTGCTGCCGAACGGCGCAGCTTGGCAAATCGCGCCATGCCTTGCCCAAGCGGGTCTCCAGCACCTGGATATCCGAGTGCAAAGGCGCGAAAGCGTCGGCCAGGGCACGGGTAGGAACCACCACACGATCCGCCAGACTGGCCGCCTCGCTCAAGTGTTGCCAGCGCTGCTGCGGGTCAAGCTGGGCAGCCTCTGGCGAGTGGCCAAGAAAAGCCTGCACTTCCAGGACGACAAAGGCGTCGGACAAGGCTCTGACCTGACGCATCGAGTCCAACGGGAAATTGAACAGGTCATCCTGGTATACCACGACCTGAGGATCGAGGCGCCGCACTTCAGCGGGATTGAGCACGTCATGGCTCCATGCTCCGTCAAGCATTCCCGCCTCCTGCAAAGCCTGGAAAGGCGTGATGATACGCGTGCCGGCCTGCTCCTCGGAACCCAGTGGAAGCGCCAGCACAACTGGAAGCGGCCGCCATTTCAGCGGCATCCAGTTCAGCCAAACGCGAGGCTCCAACTCGAATGCGGCACCGCGCAGCGAACAGTTGGGGTTGTAGGATGGATCATTGGCCAGCACGTCGAGCCAGCGCGCAAAAAAAAGGTCGCTTTCTACAAGTTTCGAAGGCAGATCGTGCGCAATGTCCTGCAACAGCATCGCGTGTGGCGTCCAGACCGCCAGGTAGCCTAGCCGAGCAACCCGAAGGCAGAAATCAGCCGCCCCCAGCTGCCCGACTTGCAGCGCGGCATCGAACCCTTCCACCTCCTGATAAATGCTTTTGCGCACGAGCATGCACGCACTGGGCAGGGTGCTGAAGTTCTGATCGACGGTCAGCCGCTGCATGTATCCCAACTGGTTGATCTTCACCGTATCAAACGCCGGCCCGACTGCCCCTCGTAGCCCACCAATCAAGCCTGTGTGACGAATACTGCGGTCAGCACCCACCAAACTACCTGCAACGATGGCAACTTCATCACGCAGGCCATGATTGAGCAATTGATCGAGCCAATCATCCTGAATGACCACTGCGCTGCTATCGAGCAAGACAAGGTAATCACCCTGCGCCTGAGCGACGGCATGATTGACGGCGTCCGCCAGCGTCACGCAAGCCTGCGCCTGTATCACACGCAGCTTGGCCCCCATGTCACGCAAGCTTCGCAGCCAGCTGCGCACGGAGCTATCAGCGGGTTGATGATCAATGATCAGGATTTCAAAAAAGGGATAGCGCGTAAGGGCCAGCACACTTTCCACACAGCGGTGCAGTAAATGCTGTGGGTAACAAGCTGACAGGATGATCGAAACGACCGGCTGCTTCGCATGCGCGAAGCTGATGCGATAGCGCCTGCTGGCCTCCTGCGTAACGTATGCATCCTGATAACCGCGACGCCGCAGATGGCGTGTGATACTTGCGACTTCGTCAGGGTTATCGGTCCAATCCTGGGCATCGCGAACAAGCAGCGGTTCAGCCAAGTGACTGATCACCTGCAGCCCCTGAGCTTCGATCGAACGAAGAATCAGATCCAATTCGATAGCGCCGGGCAAACTGGCATCAAACCCCCCGCCATTGTTGATGCACTCCCGGTGCATTAGCCAATGGCCAGCCATCAACGCCGGAAGGCTCAAGAGATAGTCATAATTTGGCTCGGGGCGCAGCATGATCTCAAGGTCATGCCTCGTCCGGCAGAACTCATCGCAATAAATCAACCGCATGCCGCCAGAGTTGGCAAGCGCCTGATCCAGCATCCAGGCACCGCTGGGCAGCACAACGTCTCCCGCCCGAAGAATCAATACCCAATCGGCCTCACTACGGGCGACGATCTCGTTCAGACGCACCACCCAACTGCTATCAGCACCAACATTCGTGATGGTGTGCTGCTCGATGCCTGTGGTGTGATTTGCCGCCCAATCCTGCAGGCTGGCACAGGTAGCATCCAGTTCAGATTGCCCCAGGCAGTCGAGCACAATCACCGCCACGCATGCCCGGCCGGCGATGTTCGCCCGGTGCTGCTCGACCAGGCGCTGCTGCACAGGCGTCAATACACGCTGTGCCAGCCAGTCTTTCACCGGTGTAAGTTTTGCACTGGGGTGAGCCCACGCCTGCAGGCTATCGTTACCCATGGGAAGCACACCACCCGATACGAAATAATCACCCAGGTGAAGGTCGTGGAAGCGCTGCGGCTCAACAAGCGTTGCTACTTTGACAGTACCATTGCGAGCATCAGGCCGAGCCCAGCCCAACGCCTTGATTGCCGCGCGGAAGCGCGCGTAGGGCTCGTTCGCGACATGCGGCGTCTCGCGAGCAAGCTGGCTGGTTTGTATGGTAGATACGCGAAAACAGCCCAAGGTGTCGCGGAGCATGACCAAGTCGCCTTGCTGCAGCAACTTGACGTAGAGCGCCAGATCACCAACCCACTCCATCAGCGTGCCGTCAAGGTCCATGATGCCCGCGCCTAACGCCAACGCATCGGCTCGACGACACATGACGGATGAGGGTTCACCGATAAAGTTGTAAATGTACTGCCCAAGGAACGACGCCAACTCCCTCCCATCGATGATGACATCGTGCCTGAAAGGAAAAATGGTCAGAAGGCTTTCGCCGTAAGGCTTGTCGTCTTCGTCAATGACCCGCCTCCTCGCAGTTGCAAGACTGGCACCTGGGTATTGCTGCAGTGCTTGCAACAAAAGACGAACCGCATCCGGCATCAACAAGTCGTCATCATAGAGAAACTTGACGAACTCACCACTCGCCTCACGCACGCCGCGGGCCAAGTTACCTGGCTCCATCAAAGGCATTTCATTGCGGAAATAGCGGATCGGAAATTGGCTATTTTTCTGAACACGCTCAACAATTGCGGCGATTGCATCCGTGCGGCAATCGTCACATACCACAATTTCGACATTTTCATAATCTTGCAGCATCGCGCTGATCAACGCTTTCTCGAAGAATTGCGGCTTGTAAGCCGGAATTACAATACTGACCAGTGTCGCGTTGCTCATGATTTGACCTGAGGAAAAGGATGTTGTGGCACGACCGTGTCGAACACACGCTGCACGCATCGGTCGTCATCTATCGACGCTGTCGTGGAAGTAGCCCCTCGCGCCGTCAACGCGATGTCGATAATCCGCTGCTGCAGTGCAGCATCCAGATGCGGATAAATAGGCAAGCACAAGACTTGCCGGGAAATGCGTAATGCATGGGGTTGAGCCCCAAGCACGGCACTGGGCAAGCCGCGATACATCGGAAACTCAGTGATCAGCGGGTAGAAATAGCGACGCACCAGTATCCCTTGCTCGCGGTACAACTCGTACAGATGATCGCGACTGCATCCCAACGCTTGCTCATCGATCAAAATGGGGCAATAAGCATAATTCCAATCCAGGCCGGCTGGCGGCTCGAGCAGGCTGATACCCTTGACCCCACTTAGCGCCTGGTGATATCGGAAAAAAACCGCTTGCCGACGGGCCAGTGCACCGTCGATATGGCGTAACTGCAATAAACCGAATGCAGCCTGGACTTCATTCATCTTGCCGTTGATGCCAGGCGCCATGACTGTCGTTTCGTCCGCGAAACCGAAGTTCTTCAAGTAATCAATGCGCTGCTTGATCTTGGCATCGGGGCAAATGATGGCGCCCCCTTCGAAGGTGTTGAACACTTTGGTCGCATGGAAGCTTATGATCGACAAGTCACCACGATTCAAAATGCTCTGCCCGCCCTGACGAACGCCGAAGGCGTGGGCAGCATCGTAAATGACCTTCAGGCCATAAGTGTCCGCCACCCGCTGAATTCCTTCGATATCACAAGGCACTCCATAGCAATGCACCGGCAGAATCGCTGTCGTTGCAGGTGTGATTGCTTCTTCGATACGCCTAGGGTCAAGGTTATTGCTCACAGGGTCGATGTCGACAAACACCGGCTTTAGATTATTCCAGAGCAATGAATGCGCGGTGGCGACGAACGAGTACGGTGTGGTGATGACTTCGCCTGTGATGCGCAACGCCTGGAGGGCGGCGACCAACGCCAGGGTGCCATTACAGAACAACGAAAGATGCTGCACGCCCAGGTAATCAGCCAGTTCCCGCTCCAACCGCTCATGGAAGGGCCCACCATTGGTCAGACGCTTGCTCTCCCAAATCTCCTCGAGATAAGGCAAGAACTCTTCAAGAGGCGGCAGTAATGGACTGGTGACAGGGACGAATTCGGCCATGCGGTGGGTCGCTCGTGATTGCTGAGAGATGACAGGTGTGGACGATCAGCGTCATGAACCTGACGAATCACAGAAGCGAGCAAAAAACCGGCCAACATTCTCCAGCGAGGGAGGGCTAGGGATAAGACTCGCCCTCAATCCCCCCATTACAACCGCACTGCGCGATGAACTGCTGCTCCACCGCTAAAAGAGTGCGCTGTCGCTCCTTGATACGCCTGACTGGCACCCCAGAGTAGATGCCAAATGCAGAACAGCGTTTGGCTACCAAGCTCAATGCCCCAACCGCTACTCCCTCCTCCAGCACAGCACCGGGTAGCAAGACACTTCCGGAGCCGACGATGACATGCCTGCCTATGCATACATCGGCACTGGCTACGGACTTGAATTGATCTGGAATTGTCGGGTTGGTCAGGCTAGCGCCACTGTAGTCGTCGCTGCTGCTGTAAACAGACACCCGAGAAGACAATCCGCTGAAATCACCCAGCACAATCTTTCCCGCGCCTGTTAAAAGACTGAACACTGCTATATGGACATGGCTCTGGATTTCGATGCCGCCTAGCCCTGCCGACAACACGCAAAAATCATCGATACGAACGTTGTCACCAATGGCAATATTCGCGCAGTTGTAAAAAGAGGCCTTATCAGAAAGCAGAGGGTTCTTGCCCACTCGGGCAAAACCCAGGGTTTCGATTTGCGCTCGACTCAAAAAAGCCATTCCCATCTCCCGCTCATCTTCCAGAATGGAGTCCGGACGCTGCTCGCGACCTTTAGTTACAAAGATCCCGCCATAAAAATAGCGCGCGACAGGGCGCTACACGGACGGTCACTCAGCTTGAGCAAGGTATAGCCCACCGCCTCGCTCTGATCGATCAGGGCCCGCCCCCTACTCAGAGCCGTTGCAGCACATAACTGTTCTCAAAGCCCGCTATCGTGCCCAATATACTGAAGCCCTTGAAGTACCCCATAGCGCGCAACAGATCGACGGCCGGGCCAACTTCGGGAGAATACTGGTGGTCACCATAATCGTCGAAGACAACGAAACCACCGGGCACCACACTTGGCGAATACAACAGGAAGTCCAGCAGCACATTGCGCCCAGCGTGACCACCATCGATATGCAACAGGGCAACCTTCGGCGCCAGGGCATGGAAACGCTCGATACAAAGCTCCGAATACCCCCGCAGGATATGCGCGTCAGGCAGCAGTAACGACTGGTAGTGACTGAACTCTTCAAACTGATTGGGCAGCTCGAACGGATCGATGCCTATCACCCGGCGCTCGCGATTGCACACTTCGTTCATCAGCACCAGCGACTTGCCCTTCCAGACGCCGATTTCCACAACGTCACCCGGTACGTCGTCAAGCAACAGGGCCAGGTAACCCAGCAATTTCACATGGTCATGGAACGACAGCTCAGAGCGGCTCATCGCCTGCTCCGGCGGCAGCGCCCGCTGCGCCTGCTCGTAGTGTTGCCCAATCAGCGCCCAAACCTGGGAAATGCTGCAGACCAGATCTGGATTACTGATGAAACTCTTTAGATCCTGGAGGGAAATCATACGGGCTGAAAGTCCTTGGCAGATACCGATCCAACGGTAATTGAAAGTCTGCGGTCACGAATCCACGCCCGAACCGCATTCAATATTGTTGTATCGGCCGTATCACATCATTCTTAAGGGAATCCTGTCACAGTCGCGCTAAGCGCCCCGAACAAAAAAGCCGCCATATGAATGGCGGCTTTTAAACACTGGACGAGGCCTCAGCCCTTTCGCTGCAAGATCGCAGACCCCCAGGACAACCCCACACCAAATCCACTGACCGCCACTCGCTTGAACGTGGAATCGAGCACATGCTTTTCCAACAGCAGTGGAATGCTCGACGACACCGTGTTGCCGGTCTCGAGCATATCCTTGATGAACTTCTCCGGGTCAGCCTGCTCAAAACGTCGCGCCACCGCATCGACGATCGCAGCACTACCCTGATGAATGCAGAAAGCATCCACGTCATCCGCCTTCAAGCCGGACGCCTCCAACAGTTCCTGCAAGTGCGCAGGCACCTTCAGCAGCGCAAAGTTGAAGACCTGACGTCCATTCATGAAAAATTTCTTGCCTGCAACTTTCAGGTGGGCCGCACCAGAACCGTCCGTGCCAAAGCTGGCTTTGCCCAGCTGCCATTCAGCCCCCTCACCCATCCAGGTCGCGGTCGCAGCATCACCGAACAACATGGCCGTGTTGCGATCTTCGATGTCGATGATCTTGGAGTAGGGGTCGGCGGTGATCAACAGGCCGTTCTTCAACCCGGCAGCTTCCATGAACCCCTTGAGCGCATACAGGCCATAGACATAACCCGAACACCCCAGAGAAACATCGAATGCCGCCACGCGGGTCGTCAACCCGAGTTTCTCCTGCACGATGGCAGCCGTGTGAGGCAGGCCTTCTTCGTCACCGTTCTGAGTCACCACGATCAACGCGTCGACTGACTCTCGCGATAGCTGTGGATTGGCCATGAACAGGGCGTTTGCAGCCGCGACACACAGGTCAGAGGTTTCCTGATTATCATCTTTGCGCGGCAAGAATGCCGAACCGATCTTGCCCAGAATGAATTCTTCGTCCTTGCCGAAGCGTGCACCCTGTGCGTAATTATCCATGCCTTGTGATGGCACGTAGCTCGAAATGCTCTTGATGCCAATCATTATGGCTTCCCAATAAAATTAGCTGCTCTATAACACTGTCCGGGATCGAGCATGTCACATGCGACATGCCCATCAGCAAACAGGGGCGGGAGCCGACCGACAACACGGACCAGCCGGACCCCCTGATAATGGTATAGAGATGCACCGAGTGACTTCAAAGTCACGCCTTTGGCCTAAGATCGCATATTTCATTGGGCGACGCATCTCCCAAGTGCCTTCGCAACCGCACACCGGAGGCGCTCCTTTAGTGCTAAGCAAGGCACGCTGCCAAGATCGCAGCAGGCCTTTCTCGCAGCCCACCCTGCTCCGACGACGACCGCTTGGTCGAACCGACAAATTCAAGCGGCGCCGGCACCACATGGATATCAGCATGCAAACCGGCAAGCGCCTGAGCGGCAGACTCGTCAGCTACCAGCACACGATCTACCAGTCGTATCGTTTGGGTTATGTGATCCGGCAGGCCATCGCCCTGCTCCCAACCCAACTGGTCGAGGGCGCAGAGGTCAAGGATCTTGAGCCCAGGGAAATAGCGCTGATAGTGACCCAACGTTTGCGAATCCAACTGACACATCGCACCAGGTATCACCAATACATCGGGTGCTGTGCGCAACAGGTCGGCAATCTGCAAGCGCTGATGCACCACTGCAACGCAGGCCTCGCGACCCAGGGCTTCCCATGCTTGAGCCAGCTCAACGCGCTGTCCGGGTAGAGCGACCATAAGCACCAAGGGGCGATCACGCAGATCGGCCTCGATCAAGGGCTTGTCATCAATTTCAAAGCCGTTACCGCTCAACGACAAATTGCGGTTATAGGCGGGATCGTTGATCAGAATCGGCATCCAGCGCGCATAGAATGCGTCCTGCTCCCCGACGAAACGCAAGCGTTTGGCACTCACACTAAGCGGATCGACGGTTGCCTGGCTGACACTGCCTTCATGCATGACGACCGAGCGCGATGCCCAGACGTTGAGGTAGCCTGCCTGGCCGACTTTCAAACACAGGTCGACATCATTATAGGAAACCGCAAACGCCACCTCATCGAGCCCATCGACCTGTTCATATACCTTCTTGCGAATCATCAGGCACGCCGCAGTCACGGCACTGAAGTTCTGATCAAGCTGGCTACGCCCCATGTAGCTAGGCGCCTGTGGCGCTCGACGCAACCACGGGTGCTCTGCGGGCCCACGTAACCCCAGCACCACACCGGCATGCTGCAGCGTCCCGTCAGGGTAATGCAAGCGCGCACCGACAATGCCAACTTCCGGGCGCTGCGCATGATTGAGCAATTCATCCAACCAATTGTCGTCGATGACAGCAGTGTCGTTATTCATCAACACCAGGTACTCACCGCGCGCCTCTGCGACAGCCAGATTATTCATGGCCGAATAATTGAACGGGTGTGGATAACGCAGCACGCGCAGCTTGTCGTCAGCCATCGACTCGATAGCATCAAGCCAACCCTTGGCATCCTCCGCCTCGCTGAGGTTATCGACAAGAATGATCTCGTAATGCTTGTAGCGGGTGCGTTGGATTATTGTTTCGACGCAGCGCGAGACCAGCCCGAACTGATCACGGGTTGGAATGATGATGGACACCAGCGGCCGTTCGGCATGCACGTAACGCACGTGATAGGCACGGGGTCGATTCTGCAACACCGTGGCCCGCTCGTACCCCCGTACATTCAAATGGCGACGCAGGGTGTTGAGCTCGTCTTGATTGTGTTCAGCACGATCTTCATCACAGACCAACAGCAGCTCATCGATATGGCCAATGCCCGACATTGCGCCACACTCGATCATGCGCAAGATCAGGTCGAACTCCATGGCCTGCGAATAGTGCGCGTCATACCCACCCAAACTCAGGAACACATCACGGCGCACCAGCCAGTGGCATGCCATGGTGACAGGGGAGGACAACAACAGGTCCAGATTGAAGGAAGGCCGGAACAGCGATGTTAGAGTCCCCGACGGCAACCGTTGTAGCTCATCGCAATACACGGCACGACACTCGCCGGCATCCAGCAACTGCAGGGCCACTTTCAACAAACCGGATGGGCTGAGACAAACACCCACTTCAATCCGCAACATCCAGTCCCAATTAGCCCGTGCCATCAGCTCACTGAGTAGTTTCGTCCACCCCACCCGTTGAACGTGTACAAAGTGCAGTCGGTCGCTTTCGCGAGTCACCACCGGAGGGCGTGCGGTCGTAAGCACAACAATCTGATAACGGGTGTAGTAACTCTCCAGAATGCTGTCCAGGGTCAACTGCAACTTGTCGAGATCGTCGTCCAGGTCCAGCACTACCAACCCGATCACGGGACCGCCTTGATGCGCTTTGAATGTTTCGGCAATCGAATTCTGCTGCGAAGGGGTCGGGTTCCAAGCATGAAAACGCGCGTGAAGCCGCCCACTCAACGTATCTTGCAGCGCACTCACCCACCCTTCTGGCTGCACCTGCTCCAAGCGCTGAATCCACAACTGCAACTGAGCGACATACTGCTGCTCGGGCTGCTCAAGCAGATGGGCGAGCAATCGGCGAGCCAGCTCGACATTGAAAGGATGCGCCTCGAACGCTTGCTGGACGCGCCAGTATCCGTCGTCCTCAGTTTCAGCCCTTCGTACGCGCGCGAGCTCTTGCTGATTTAGCAAGATCGGCTCAAGCGATTGCAGATGCGCTCTATCGGCGGGCAACGACTGCAGCAGAAAACCGATCCGCTCCAAAATGGTGAAAAATGCCTCGTTGTAGAACGGCATCTCGACGAACTGAGTGGGGCTGAAGCTGAATTGCACACCTTCTCGCCAGTCATAATGCGCGCTGACGATCCGCTCATGCGCCAGTGACACCCGATCACGCAAACAGCCCTCGATGTTGTTCAGCACACGTTGCAGGCATTCATTGCGAGAGGCCAGTACAGGCCCCAGCCCAGGTAGAACCTCTGCCATCTGCTGGACGAACGCGTTCCGCTCATCTTTGTCAGCTTGCGTGTCTCTCGCCAGTTTCACCTGGATACCGGCTTCAGGCTCATTGTCTGGATAATAGGATTTGCGTGCACCATAGGCTACCGGGAGCACGCGCGCCTTCGCATTGGCGAGTAGATAGATGGTATGGCCGAGCGTTGCGAACTCGGGGCCCATGTTGGGCGCCACCTGCTGCCAGCGCTGCAGTAAATCGGTCCGGGTGACTGCGTGGAATGCCGGCAGGAAGTGCGAGGCTAGCTCATCCAGACGCGTTTCGGCATCGTCACTGCCGAAGTCTTGCTGACCTTTGCGATCGCGGTAGGCGTACTCGACCATCGCGCCTCTGGCGCTATACATCAAGCCGTATCCCTGGCAGTAGCCGTAGTCCAGGTTCTGCTCAAGGAACGCCAAGCATCGCTCAAGCGCCTCCAACGCCAAAAAATCTCCGTCGGTTACAAACACGACGTAGGGCGTGCCCACGCTAGCCGCAGCATAGGCCAGCTTCTGCGAGGCGAAGTTACCCGCCACGCCGGGCAAATGGCGGTAATCGACCTGGGCTTCTTGCTCAACGAGCCCTTTTGACGGTTGTGCCGATGAGTCCAGTACGAGAATGTCGAAGGGGTGACTGCGGTAGAAAGCCAATGCACGGCGCAGCGCAGCAGGCTGATCATGAGTGAGTAGCACCAACGTCAAGCGCGGGTCACGCATGGAATACCCGGAATGGTCTTGCATAGATTAAGTTCACCCCTTCAGAAATGACGCCAGCCCTTTCGATCGCCAGGCGCTGGAATACAACAATGTTTGCCGACTACCACGGTCTAGCGCAGGGTGGGTTTTATGGCGGCTGACGCCACTTATTGCAGGATCCGCGCCAGCCCCTGCGCTCGATTTCAAGCCAACCAACCCCACACCCACTGCTGAAGATGACGATCACGCAGCACATAATCGCGCAACACCGCCTCACGTAGCGCATCGCCCATGCGATAGCTGGCGGCTGGATCGCTCAGATGCATGCGAATCGCGGCCAGCCACTCTTCGGTGCTGTTGCTGTAAACCCGGGTACAAGGCAAATTGCCGCGATAGGCTTCGGTGTCGGTGCAGACGACGGGATATCCACAGGCGCCATACTCCAACAACCGCAGATTGCTCTTGCAGTCGTTGAAGATGTGGAACTCCAATGGTGCAAGCGCAAGGTCCAGGTTAAGACTGGCCAATTTCCCGGGGTAATGTTGCAGGCCGATCACCGGGTGGAACTCATGTATGTATGGCTTGAGCTTCTCCGGGCACATGCCGAAAAACACCCACTCCACCTCGTCTGCCAACTCACGCACCACATCCGCGATTATTTCCAGGTCACCGCTGTGGCTGGTGCCCCCGCCCCAGCCCACGCGGGGCTTGCTCGAAACGCCACGGCGGCTTTGCAGCCCCAGCCACAAGTCCGCTGCCAGCATGTTCGGCACCACACGGATATCGCGATGCATGTCAGAAAGAGCATTAGCCAGCGCATGCGTGGTTACCACGACACGATCACATTGAGCGATGCTCTTGCGCAGATGCAGCTCGATATCGGCCGGTTTGTTACGTGCGTGGGTGTTTTTGAGAGGTGCGCTAAGCACATAATCATCAATCTCGAAAATGCGTCGCGCATTGGAGAAGCACGACATACGCTCGATATCTGCTGCAGCCCCTGCACTGTGGCGCAGCTGCAACACGATGGCATCTGGATCCATGCGCGCCAGTTGCACAACCGTGGGGGTTTCAAAGGCCAGACGCCCTACCACCATGCCTGCGGACTCCAACTCATGGAATGGCTGCGTCACACGATAATGGCCCACGGCAGAGGCATTGATGGGCAAACCCAGTACGGATGGCAGGGATCGGGCACACATCGGATTCCAACCGCCAAGCAGGCCGGCGTCGAGGCTGAAGTTGGCGGTGATCAAGCTGAGGTTCGGGTTGTAGGCCGGGTCACGAATGACGCTGGGCAGCCAGCGCTGGCAAAACGACTGTTCCTGCAAGGGCGAATGTACCCTGCGTTCTTTCAGAGAAGCACGATCCACGCAAAGATTGGCATACGGCGTCCAAACCACCAGGTAACCCGCGGCACGCGCCTTCAAGCAAAGGTCTAATTCGCTCAGCCCCCAAGCAAACTGCTGTGTATCGAGGCCACCCAACTCATCGAACACCTGCTTGCGAACCATCAGGCAATCGCCCGATACCGCACTCCAATTCTGAGTGACCTGTAAGCGCTGCAGGTAACCACGCGCTTGCGCATCCTCACCGGCACAAACGGCGCCTGCGGCATTATCCACACCCAATACCAGCCCAGCGTGAACGATCTTGCCAAGTTCGTTGACCACCCTGGCTCCAACCACGGCAACCTCAGGCCGCTGAGCATGCAACATCAACTCATCCAGCCACTGCCGATCGAACGCCTTGACCCTGGCCGACAAAAGAAGCAGATATTCACCGGCGGCCTGGGCGGCGGCCAAATTGATCAACTCAGCCGTATCACGCACATGCGACAGCGTGATGATTTTGAGTGTCTCGCCAACCAGATCCGCAATCGCTTCGATCCAGTTGCGTGTCGCTGTATCACACTCCCCGCCTTCGACCAACAACAGTTGATAGTTGCCGTGGCGAGTATGCTCCATGACACTCAACACGCATTGCTGCAGCACCTCCAGCGGCGCATCACAGACAATCACGATGGATACCGATGCCTGATGCGGGTGAAGGTACTCAACTCGATTGAGCACCGGCAGCTCCCCCCGATGGACACGGTGCGCCACCCCAAGCCGATTCAGGTGTGCGGCGACAACCCGCTCACTTTGCTCGACCACGGCATCGACGGAAAGCCATTGAGCGAAATGGCCATGCGACTGTAACTGGATCTCGGCGATATGCTCAATGACCTGCGGGCCTTGCGATTCCACCAAGCGCCAGAGCAGGTCATGGGGTGCCAGCTCACCAAAGGACGCGTCGAACCCTCCTGCCGCATTCACGGCCTGACAATCGAATGCCAGCGAACGGCCCACGTAGGGGTAACTGCGCATGAGGTCGATATTGAAGTCAGGCTTGAATACCGGATCCACTGGCTCGCCATCGATCAGAGCCCCCTCGTCGCTATATACGCAGGCAAGCCCGGGCAATACCGCAACCCGCTCAGCCAGCAACAGCAGAGCGGACTCGCCAAGACAATCACCTGCCCTAAGCAGATAGATCCAATCAGCCTCTGCAAGCCCCCCTACCAAGCGATTCACCTGAACGACCCAGTCGCTTTCCACATCAAACTGATCGGCCGCCAATGTTGTGCCGATCTTGACACTGGACAGCACTATGCTGCGATGAGCGGGGTAAAGCTGCGCCGCCAAACTGTGCAATGTTTGCTCAAGCCCCTGCGTATCGCCCTCAAGATCAAGAACGATGGGTACGATGCGCGGCTGGCTGGGCCAACGGTTGATCGTCTGAGGCAACAAACGACGCTGAACGGCACTCAGGCGACGTACGCCCAACCATTGCTGATAGAGTTCGCCGTAACTTTCGCAATCAGTGCCAACCCGACCAACCATGCAGGTTTGCCAGTTGCTCAAGATCAACACCAAACTCAGTTCCTGCCATACTCGTGGAACATCTTTCGCCTGATCCAGTGCTACATGGCGCACCCAACCATTTGCAGGTGCCTCATCCCCACCCCGTTGCGCAAGCATTTGCTGAAGCCAACGCCACTCCTGCTCCGCCGCTTGAACCACGACAGGTTGTTTGCTCATCTGCTGCGGATGGAACCGTTCGATCACCGATACGTCACTTAGCATCACCAGATTTCCAAAGCGCATCAGGCAAAGGAACAAAGCTTGATCGAGCAATGCAACGAAGCGCTGCTCGGCCTGGGTCAAAGCGCGCAGGAAGCCCAGCGCCTGTTCCCGACGCATCAGCGCAGCCGAAAAGTTGCCCAGGAAACTGAACGGCCGCCCATCCAGGACCGAGAGAATGTCGTCACCCTTGAACAGGGCGTCCACTTCTACGAAACGCGCATTGGAAAGGCGCATTGGCAGAATGTAGTTGTCGGCGTCGGCAAAAACCCTTTGTGTCAGCACCAGGCTGACATCGCCGTGCTCCAGCAACACATCCGCCTGCTGCTCGATGCAAAGAGGTAATAGCCGATCATCATCACAAAGCACCTTTACCAGATCGCTCGAAGCGAGGGTCATGCATTGCACGAGGTTGCTTACGAACCCCAGCCGCTGATCATTGCGAACGTACCGGACTGTGCGATTGGCTTGTTTTTCCAGATCACGGACAAGGGTCTCGATTTCGTCGCCTTCGCTGTCATCGCATACCAGAATCTCCAGCGCCTGGTAACTCTGGTTCAAAGCGCTTTGCAGTGCCAGGGCAAAGAAATTCGGGTTATAGGCAGGGATGACAATGCTGACAAGCGGCTTCTGGTTCACGATAACGACCTTAACAAGTGCGCCATGCCCGAGGGTAACGACGCACATTCACCTTGCATGAAGACGATCAGATGTAATTGACCAACGACAACCCAGCTACCTTGGCATAAGCCTGCAACGACGCCTGCAACATGTTGGTCTGCATCTGCAGACGCAACATCACCTCAGCCGGATCGCTCTCGCGGATCGAGCTCTGGGTCTTGGCGTTCTCGGTGCTCAGCGCCTCGTTGGTTTCGGTCTGAACGTCAAGGGCCTGGCCCCGACCACCGACGGCGCTGACCGACGAAGACACTTGGTTGATGGCACTGCCGATGTTACCGACTGCCGAATCCAACGAAGCCAGTAAGTTCTGCCGCGCAGCCTGGTCACCATCGACCGGGGCAGTCAATGCCGTGCGCAACTTGCTGATGGTGTCGAGCACGTTCTGGGTCTGGTGCGTATCCACCTTGACCGCAAACGTATCACCCGCGTTCGGTGCCCCCGAGAGCTCAAAGCTGACACCCGCAGCAGTGGCGGTAGTGCCGTTGGGCCCACCTAGCGCACCTGAGGCGACCGGACGGCTATCGGCGGTCACCGGTGTTGCATACAGCTCGAACGCATTGGTACCGGTGAACTTGAGCAGCGCACCACCCGCGGGGAACGCGGCCTTGTAGGCGGCCTGGTCGGTGATGGTTGCGCCAGTGATCTGTTCGGAAGAGCCATTGCCTGGGCTTCGCGTACCCGACACCGAATCTGCCTTGGAGCTCAAGCTGAAGCTATGCCCAGCGATGACAGCGTCTTCGTTGCCCTTGTCGCCATCCTTTAACGTGATGTCCAGACGCAGGTCGACGCCACGGAAGCTGATCGTGCCATTCTCGGCATTCGGGTCGAACTTGCCGCCCTGACTGGCCTCCAACGTGACATCCTGGCCGCTGGCATCCAGGATCTTGTATTCAGTGCTGCTGGTGAACTCGATGCTGTAAGGCTCGCCACTGCGGAAGCGGTCGTTATAGGTCGAGCTGCCCGACACCTGGCCATTGGACAGGCTCACACGCCCATCGTCCGTAGCCGGTGCGGTCATCTTGGTCTCACTGCGGCTGGTATTGAGTGCCTGCTCGAAAGCGTCAAAGCCCGTCTCGTTGGCCGCCAGGCTGAGCATATCCCCTACCTGCAGGTCCAACTTGCCCTGGTCGCCCTGGTAGCTGTAGGTACCATCGGCGTTACGCACATAGGGCGCAGTATCTCCCTTGGAGCCCGAGAACAGGTACTTGCCGTTCTCGTCCTTGCTGTTCATCAGCGAAAACAGCTGGTCTTCGAGCGATGCCAGCTCATCCGCGTTGGCCTTGCGATCGGAGTCGGTGAAGGCGCCGTTGCCCGAGCTCACCGCCAGCTCGTTGACCCGCTGCAAGATATTGCCGATCGAGGTCAAGGTGCTTTCGGCAGTGCCCAGCGCATTGCGCACGTTCACGGTGTTTCTGCTGTACTGCTCCAGCATGTTCTGCTGCTGCTCCAACTGCAGCAGGCGCGCAGCCCCGACCGGGTCGTCCTTGGCCGAGCGCACGCGGATACCATCGCTGGCCTCCTGCTGAGCCTTCACGGCGTTGGCGAAGTTGCGCTGATAGTTGGCCTGGTTGGTGTTGTAGAACTGCGAAGTAGAGATGCGTACGCTCACGATCTACGGCTCCTTAAAGACTGCTGATCAGGGTGGCGAAGGTTTCCTGGGCCGCCTTGATGATCTGCGACGACGCGGTGTAGTACTGCTGGAACTTGATCAGGTTGCCGGTCTCTTCGTCGATCGACACACCCGAGAGGTTGTTGCGGCTTTCCAGGGCCGAGGTGTGCAGCGCCGTGGTGGCATCGCTGTCCATCTGCGCCTGGCCGGCCTTGCCGCCGACGTTGGATACCAGCTTGGCGTAGGCGTCGGTGAAGCTGATGCCCTTGCCGTCGGCGCCGACCTCGACGGTGGATTTGGTCTGCAGGTCGATCACCGACTGGGCGTTACGGTTGTCGGCGGAGCCGGCAGCGGTCATGCCGACGGTGAAGGTGTCGCCGTTCTTCGGTGCACCGGAGACGTTCATCTCGAAGGTGAAGCTGCTGCCCAGCGAGTTGCCGCTGGCATCGACCATCGGCACCGACAGCTGCAGGGTATTGTCCTGGCCCGGCACGATGGTGCCGCTGCCGATCTCGGTGCCCTTGGCGTCGTACATCTTGTAGGCCTGGGGCGAGCTGGTGTCGTCGCCGAACACCAGCTTGACCGGGGTGGAGTACTTCAGGCCGGTCTGCAGCTGCGCGCGCTGGGCCGAATCGTAAATGTCCAGCTTCGACGTCAGGTTCGGCTGGGTGATGGTGCCGGTGCCTTTGTTGCCCGAGCCGCTGGTACCGGTCAACGGCGCCGCCATGGCCAGACGCTTGGGGTCGGTCAGGGTGGTTTCGATGTTGGCCGCGGCATTGCGCGTCGGGGTGATCTTGAAGCTGTCACCGGCACTCAGGCCACCGCCGTTGAGCGACAGAGTGAAACCATCGATGACCGGCGGCGGCGTATCGCTGAGGTCGAAGCTGCCCATGTCGGTGCCTTCGGGCAACTTGCGCACGCTGTAGCCGGTGGCGCTGGTGAAGGTCACCTGGTAGTCGCTGGCGCTCAGCTTGCCGGTGTCCTTGATGGTCACGTCGAGGTTGCCGGAGCCGGCACTGTTGCTGCTCTTGGCAATGCTGCGCTCGCTGATGGCCTTGGCGCTGTTGATGTCGCCGAACAGCGCGGCGCCGAATTCACCGTTCTTGTCGATGCCCTGGGCCAACTGGCTGTTGATCGCGTCGGCCACCACCAGGGCTACGCGGCCCAGCTCGTTGAGCGCAGGGTCGAGGGTTTCGCTGCGATAGCGAATCAGGCCGCCCAGCTCGCCACCGGTGGCGCTGCTGGTGATGTCCATCTTGGTCGAGCCGCGGTTGAGGATCAGGCTCATGCGCGTGGGATCGGTCGCGCTCGGAGCGACGCCCAGGGTCTGGGTGGTCTTGCCCAGCACCAGGGACTGGCCGTTCTTCAGGTAGATGTCGTAGTTGCCGTCGCGCTCGACCACGTCGGTGCCGATCAGCTTGTTCAACTCGCGCACCGCGCCATCGCGCTGGTCGAGCAGGTCGTTGGGCTGGCCGGTCACGGTGCTGACCCGGGAGATCTGGTCGTTGAGCTCGGCGATGGTCTTGGTCAGGTTGTTCACCTGATCAGCCAGCGCGGTCATGTTGCTGTTGATGTTGCTGTTCTGCTGGTTGAGCTGCGCCGACAGGGTATTGAAACGCTTGCTCAGGGACTGGGCGCTGGTCAACAGCAGCTGGCGCGAAGCGTCCTCGGTGGGCTTGGCCGCGGCGTCCTGCATGGCGCTGAAGAAGCTCTGCAGCGCGGCGGTGATGCCGGTGTCGCTGCCAGACAGGGCGGTATCCAGCGGCGTGATCTGCTCCAGGTACGAGGACGCGTCGCTGCTCAGCGAGGTCGTGGTGCGCAACTGGTTCTCGAGGAACGCGTTGTACACCCGGCGCACATCGGCCAGCGTGGTGCCGCTGCCCATGAAGACCTGGCCGACCTGCTGGCCGCCCTTGGTCTTCTGCACGTTCTGCTGGCGCGAGTAGCTCTCGACGTCGGCGTTGGCGATGTTGTTGCCGAGGGTGTACATCCCCGACTGCGCGGCGCCAAGCCCCGACATGCCAATGTTGATCAGACTCGCCATGGTTCCATACCCTTAAAGTTTCGTTGTGGTACCGAGCGCTGCGTATTGCTCGTACGACTTCATCTGTCTTGCGATCTGCGAGATCTTGCTGGCGTAATTCGGGTCAGTGGCGTACCCAGCCTTTTGCAACTCTTGCACGAACTGTTCTGGTTTATCGGCCGACTTCACCGCATCTTGATAGCGGGCGTTGTTCTGCAGCAGGCTGACCAGGTCGTGGAAACTGTCCTGATAGGAAGCGTAGGAACGGAACGCCGCCGTCTCTTTGACGAACTGGCCGTCGCGAAACTCGCTGGTGATCGCCCGCGCCGAATCGCCTTCCCAGTTGCCGGTGGCCTTGATGCCGAACAGGTTGTGGCTGCTGCTGCCATCGCTGTTGCGCATGACCGACTTGCCCCAACCGGTTTCCAGCGCCGCCTGGGCCACCAGGTAGCGCGGGTCGACGCCGATGCGCTTGGCGGCCTGTTCGGCCATTGGCAGCATGGTGGCCACGAACGCGTCGCTGTCGGCGAAGGCTTTGTTCGGCGCCAGCGGCGGCTGGGCCACGGCGCGGCCGGTGATACGCAGACCGCGCTCTGGCACGGCAAAGGTTTTCGCCACTTGCTGACCGTCGCGGACCGGCACGGCGGCGCTGTTGGTGGCCGCTGCCGGGTTACCCGCCGACGGCACGATGCCGGCCAGCAAGCGGTCGGTGAGCTTGCTCGGCAAGGCCAGGCGCCGCGAATTGAGCGCGGCCACGTCGTTGCGCGAGGCCGACTGCGCGGCATGCACCGGCTCGGCCACCTTGTTGCCCCACAGCGTCGGGGCATTGCCCTCGATCCGCGGGAACGGGCTGGTATTGACCGGGGCGCTCTTGTTCTTCGACAGCTGGCGTACCAGCACGTCCTGCAGGCCGATACCGCCGCCCTCGCGGGACATGCTCACGGCCAGCTGCTGGTCATACATGTCGCGGTACTGCTTGACCGTCGCGCTGTTCATCGGGTTGTCGTCGGCCAGCACATCGCTGGCCTTGCGCGAGGCCTTGAGCATCTCGCTGATGAACAGCGACTCGAACTCCTGGGCCACCTTGCGCACATTGGCATCGCTGTCGCGATCGCCGTGCTTGAGCGAGCTCAGGCGATTGAGGTCGGTATAGGCGCCGCTGTCGGCAGTGCTGGATACCAGGCTCTTGGAGTTCATCGGCAACGTCCTCAGATCACGATCAGGTCGGCTTGCAAGGCGCCGGCCTGCTTCAGGGCTTCGAGGATGGCCATCAGGTCGCTCGGCGCGGCGCCGACCTGGTTCACCGCGCGGACGATCTCATCCAGCGTGGTGCCGGGGCCGAACTTGAACATGGGCTTGGCTTCCTGTTCGGCATTGACCCGCGAGCGTGGCACCACGGCGGTCTGGCTGTTGGAGAACGGCCCCGGCTGGCTGACGATAGGGTCTTCGGTGATGGTCACGGTCAAGCTGCCGTGGGTCACCGCCGCCGGCGAGACCTTGACGTTCTGGCCAATCACGATGGTGCCGGTGCGCGAGTTGATGATGACCTTGGCGACCGCCTGGCCCGGGTCGATCTCCAGGTTTTCCAGGATCGACAGGTAGTCGACGCGCTGGCTCGGGTCCATCGGCGCGCTGACCCGTACCGAGCCACCGTCCACGGCCTGTGCCACACCAGGGCCGAGCAGGTCGTTGACCTTGTCGACGATGCGCTTGGCGGTGGTGAAGTCCGGGCGGTTCAAGTTCAGGGTCAGGGTATTGCCCTGGTTGAAACCGCTCGGCACCGCGCGTTCGACCGAAGCACCGCCAGGAATGCGGCCGGCCGACGGAACGTTGACGGTGATCTTGGAACCATCGCGACCCTCGGCGTCGAAGCCACCGACCACCAGGTTGCCCTGGGCGATGGCATAGACGTTGCCGTCGATACCCTTGAGCGGCGTCATCAGCAGGCTGCCGCCACGCAGGCTCTTGGAGTTGCCGATCGACGAGACGGTGATGTCCACCACCTGGCCCGGCTTGGCGAAGGGCGGCAGGTCGGCATGCACCGACACCGCGGCGACGTTCTTCAGCTGCACGTTGCCCGAGCCCGGCGGCACCTTGATGCCGAACTGCGACAGCATGTTGTTGAAGGTCTGCAGGGTGAACGGCGTCTGGGTGGTCTGGTCACCCGTGCCGTTGAGCCCCACCACCAGGCCGTAACCGATCAACTGGTTGGAACGCACGCCAGAAATGCTGGCGATGTCCTTCAGGCGCTCGGCATGGGCGCCGAACGCGCAGGACAGGAGCAAGGTTGCGGCAATCAGCTGCCTTAGGTTGAACATGTTCATCCGTACTCAGAAAGGCCAGAGCGGGCTGATGAAGAAGCGGTCCAGCCAGCCCGGCTGGCTGGCGTCGGCGAACGAGCCGGTGCCCGAATAAGTGATGCGTGCATCGGCCACCCGGGTCGAGGGCACGGTGTTGTCGGTGGCGATGTCGTCGGCCCGCACCATGCCGGCAATGCGCACCAGCTCTTCGCCGGTGTTCAGGGTCAACCATTTTTCGCCGCGCACGGCGATGATGCCGTTGGGCAGCACCTCGGCGACGGTGACGGTGATCGAGCCGGTCAGAGTGTTGCCCTGGGTCGCCTTGCTGTCGCCCTTGGTGGCGCGGTCACCGCTGTAGCCGGCTTCGAGGCTCAGGTCACCACTGCCGAACGGGTTGTTGGTGCTCGGGGTGGTGCCGAACAGCGAGGTCAGGCCGATGTCGGCCTTGCTGTTCTTCTGGATCTGCGAGCCGGCATTCTTGCTCGCCGAGGTCTTCTCGTTGAGCGTGATGGTGATGATGTCACCGACCCGGAAAGCCTTGCGGTCGGTGTACAGGCTCTGCTCGAAACCGGCCTGGTAGATCGAACCGTTGTTGGCCGCCGCCGGCAACGGGGTGCGCGGCAGAACCGGCGCATAGTACGGGTCGTTGGGCTTGGGCGTCGGCGCGACGCAACCAGCCAGCAACACCGCCCCCCCCAGGGCGAAGACGGACAACGAACACTTCATGACACTTACCTCACGGTGTAACAGGGACTAGGGCCTTGGGCTTACAGCTGCTGGGTGACGAACGACAGCATCTGGTCGGCGGTGGAGATGACCTTGGAGTTCATCTCGTAGGCACGCTGAGTGGTGATCATGTTCACCAGCTCCTCGACGGTGCTGACGTTGGAGTTTTCCAGGGTCTGCTGCAGGGTGGTGCCGAAGCCGTTCAGGCCCGGGGTACCGACCTGGGGTGCGCCGCTGGCGGCGGTTTCCAGGAACAGGTTGTCGCCGATCGCCTGCAGGCCGGCCGGGTTGATGAAGTCGGCGGTCTGCAGGTTGCCAATCACTTGCGCGGCCGGGTTGCCGGCGGTGGTGATCGACACGGTGCCGTCCTGGCCGACGGTGAAGGTCTGGGCGTCGTTCGGCACCACGATCGCCGGCTCAAGGGCAAAGCCGTTGGCAGTGACGATCTGGCCGTCGGAGTTCAGGTGGAAGGTACCGTCACGGGTGTACGAGACGGTGCCGTCCGGCTGCAGCACCTGGAAGAAGCCACGGCCGTTGACGGCCATGTCCAGGGGGTTTTCGGTGGTCTGCAGGCTGCCGGTCTGGAAGTTTTTCTGGGTGCCGACGATGCGCACACCGGTACCGACCTGCAGGCCCGAGGGCAGCTCGCTGTCCTGGGTGGACTGGGCGCCTGGCTGACGCTTGATCTGGTACAGAAGGTCCTGGAATTCGGCGCGATCACGCTTGAAGCCGGTGGTCGAAACGTTGGCCAGGTTGTTGGAAATGACCGTGAGGTTGGTGTCCTGGGCGGACAGGCCGGTTTTAGCGACCCAAAGAGCCGGAAGCATCAGTTTTCTCCTCGTGCGCCTGTTTTACGGCACCCGTTCAAATGTGGTTAGCCGAGCTGCAAGACACGCGCCATGGCTTCGTCGCCTTCCTTGGCCGCGTTCATCATCTTGACGTGCAGTTCGAATTGGCGGGACAGCGCCAGCACCGAGCTCATCTCTTCCACGGCGTTGACGTTGCTGCCCTCCAGGAAGCCCGAGACCACCCGCACGTTGACGTCGGCAGCGGCCGGCTGGCCATCCTCGGTGTGGATCAGCCCGTCCAGGCCCTTGTTCAGGCCCTTGATGTCGGGATTGACCAGCTTGATGCGGTCGACTTCGGCCATCACCCGCGGGTCTTCGCCCATGGAGCGGATGCTGATGGTGCCATCGGCGCCGACCTCGACTTTCTGCTCCGGCGGAATGGCGATCGGGCCGCCGTTGCCGATCACCGGCATGCCGTTGCCGGCGCGCAGTACGCCGAGGGCATCGATGTTCAGGCTGCCGGTACGCACATAGGCTTCGCTGCCATCGGGTGCCTGCACGGCGATGAAGCCCTGTCCGGCCACGGCCACATCCAGTTCACGCCCGGTCTCGACCATCGGGCCTTCGCTGAAGTCGGTGGCCGGGCGCTCGGTCATGGCGAACGCACGTGACGGAAAGCTGTCACCAAACACCGGCATCGAGCGCGCCTGTTCCAGGTCGCGCTGGAAGCCGTTGGTGGAAATGTTCGCCAGGTTGTTGGCGTGGGCCTTCTGCGCCAGCGCGTTCTGGCTGGCGCCGGTCATGGCCACGTAAAGCATCTTGTCCACAGTCATCCTCCGCTGCACTGGCGAGCGTTTGCCGCTTGCCGTTGCTATGCAGGCACTAAAGCAAGTTCCGAACCAACTTCTTGAATGCGAGAAAAAGCCCGTGAATACGGGCTTTTGGGGGTTTTGGCCGAGAAACGAACGCCGGTTATCCGGCGCCGACTTGCCGGTATCGGCAATACACTGCACCGGCCTCTTCGCGGGACAAGCCCGCGAAGAGGCCGGCACTGAAAGTCACCGGTCGCGACAGCCACCATTGTCGTAAGGCCCGGCGAAGCGCTTCCAGCCCTCCCCCGGCGGCCATTGCGAGCACACCAGCCGCCCATCCACCTGGCTCTCCCAGCGCCACCACGGCGCAGTCCCGGCCTGGGCCTGGTACAGGCAAAACGCGGCGAGCAATGCGACAAGCAGCTTTTTCATGTGTCCTCCGGCAAAAACGACGAACCCCTTCACGACAAAGGGGTTCGCCCACACGCCATCAGCCAGCGACCATCAAGCCATCTGGATGATGGTCTGCATGACGGTACTTTCGGTGGAGATGGTCTTGGCGTTCGCCTGGTAGTTGCTCTGCGCCTTGATCAGCTCGACCAGCTCCTGGGTCAGGTTGACGTTGGAGCCTTCCAGCGCATTGGACTCGACGCCACCCAAGGTGCCGGTCTTCGGCGCATCGATGCCCGGAATGCCCGAGGTGTAGGTCTCGGTCCAGCGCGTACCGCCAATCTGCTGCAAGCCCTGCTCGTTGGCAAAGCTGGCCAGGGCCACCTGGCCGATGGCGCGCGACTGCTGGTTGCTGAAGCTGGCGAACATCACGCCGGTCGAGTCGATGCTCAGGTTCGACAGGATGCCGGTGGCATAACCATCCTGGGACTGTGACATGCGCGCGGTCTCGGTGTTGTAGGAGGTGGTGCTGCTCATCGACAGCTTCATGCCCTCGGCGTTGCCAGCAGCACCGTTGCCCGCCCAGTTACCCGAAGAATCTTCCACCGCAGGCACCCAGCCAGTCATGGTGAACGTGCTGTCTTTCACCGTGAACGACGCACCCGGCGGCAGGCCGGTGTTATTAGCCGTCATGCTGGCAACCGAGCCATCGCTGTTGAAGCTGATGGTACCGCTGAGCGGGGTGGTCGATGACGGGTCGAACGGGTTGCGCCCATCGATCAGGGTGTACGAGGTCCACTCGTTGGTACCGGTCTTGCGGTAGTACTGCTCCATGGTGTGCTCGTTGCCCTGACTGTCGTACACCTTGGTCGGGAACGATTTGGTATAGGTGGATTCGTCAGACGGGTCGAATGCCTTGTTCGGCACCATGTTGCCGGTGCCATCGTCGACCAGCAACGGGATGTCGGCGGCCGAGGAGTTCAGGTTGATGCCCTGGTCGATCAGGGTGGTGGCCTTGGGCTGCAGCGCGGAGGTGTCGATCTTCAGGTCGGTCAGCACGCCTTTCTGGATCTTGCCGCTGGAATCGGCGGCATAGCCTTGCAGGCGCAGGCCGTCCGAGGTGACGACGAAATTGTCCTTGTCGGCCTGGAAGGCACCGGCACGGGTATAGACACGCGAACCGTTGTCCGACAGGACGAAGAAGCCTTGCCCCTGGATGCCCATGTCCAGCACGTTGCCGGTGGTGTTCACATCACCCTGGGTGAACTGCTGGGAAATAGCGGCCAGGCGCACCCCGGCGCCCACCTGGTTCTTGCCTACGCCAAGGCGGTTGGCGCCGGCGTAGACGTCGGCGAACTCGGCGCGCGACGACTTGAAACCGGTGGTGTTGACGTTGGCAATGTTGTTGCCGGTAACGTCCAGTTGTTTTTCTGCTGCGTACAGACCGCTAAGGCCGACGTTGAAAGACATGAATTCGCTCCTGTGCCGCGCTAGCGGGCCTTAGATACCGATGGTTTGTACGTCGGAGAGGGAAACCTTGCCGACACCTGCGAGGTTGAGCACCATTTCGCCGGTGGCGTTGAAGCTGACGCTGGTCACCTTGGCCGGCAGCAGGGTGTTCATCTGTACCGCCTGGCCATCGACGGTGGTGCTGGCGGTGAAGGTATAAGTGCCTGGGTCGACTTTCTCGCCGCTGGCATTGGTGCCGTCCCAGATGAAGTCGGCATAACCGGCTTTCTGTTCGCCCATTTCGATGGTCTTGACGGTGTTGCCGTCCTTGTCCTTGATGGTGATCTTCGCTTCGCTGATCGCCTGCGGCACGATGAACTGGCCGTTGAAGCTTTCAGCGGTATCGACCACTGCCTTGTCGTTCTGCACGATCACCGAACGGCCCACCAGCGACGAGGCTTGCAGGGCCTGGGACGACGCCATCGCATTGGTGATGCTGGTGACCGAGTCGTTCAGGTTGGTGATGCCTTCAAGGCTGCTGAACTGCGCCAACTGGGCGACGAACTCGCTGTTGTCCTGGGGATCGAGCGGGTTCTGGTTCTGCATCTGGGTAACCAGCAACTGCAGGAACGCGTCCTTGCCGAGCGTGTCGGAACCGGTCTTGGAAACGGTATCGGTGGTCTTCTTGGTGGGCGTACCGACACCCGATGCCGTGAGGACTTCGTTGAGGTTTACACCGCTAGTGCTATCGACTGCCATGGTCTGGATTCCTTATCACTGACCCAGGGTCAGGACTTTCTGCATCATGTTCTTGGCGGTGTTCATCAGCTCGGCGTTGGTCTGGAACGCGCGGCTGGCGGAGATCATGTCGGCCATCTCCTCGACCACGTTGACGTTCGGGTAGTAGACGTAGCCGTCCTTGTTCGCCGCCGGGTGGTTCGGCTCGTAGCGCGCTTCGAGGTTGCTCTGGTCTTCGACGATGCCTTTGACCTGCACGCCCTGCCCGGCCTCGCCCTGGTCTTCGAACAGCGACTGGCTGCTGCCAGCCTGGGCGTCCTGGAAGGTGGTGGCGAACACCGGGTGACGGGCGCGATAGGTCTGGTCGATGCTCGACGACACGGTCTCGGCGTTGGCAATGTTGGAGGCCACGGTATTGAGGCGGGTGTTCTGCGCACTCATGCCGCTACCGGCGATGTTGAAGACACTGGCAAGGGACATGGTCATTCTCCGCGCAGGGCCGAAACCAGCCCTTTGAATTTACTGTTGAGCAAGGTGAAGCTGGCCTGGAAACCGATGGCGTTTTCGGTGTAGTTCGATTGCTCGATGTGCGCGTCCACGGTGTTCTGGTCGATCGACGGCTGCGTCGGGGTGCGGTACTGCAGGGTCTCGTCGTTCATCGCCAGGCCTTCGGCCTCGATGTGGCGGCTGTTGGTACGCTCCATGGCGAAGCGGCCACCGCTTTGCTGCTTCTGGCTTTCGGCGGCGAGCACCGAGGAGAAGTCCATGTCACGCGCCTTGTAGTTGGGCGTGTCGGCGTTGGCGATGTTGTTGGCCAGTACCTCGGCACGCTGGGCGCGAAAGCCCAGGGCTTTTTCGTGGATACCAAGTGCCTTGTCGAAACTGATGCTCATGTCGGGGAAACCTTCGAAGGTTGACCGGAATGTCGTTGGCGAAGGTATAGCAAGGGCTGTGCCAAGGTTTTGAAAGCCCGTGAATGCGGGGCCGTGGGGGCGGTGTGAGCGAGGGTCATGCCAGAAAAGCGGCAAAGTGCTTCCGCCTGGCCATGGGAAAGCGGCAAATGGCGGGTGGCAAAAGCGGCAAAACAAAAAATTGACGGCAGTTGTGGTGCATGCCGCGAGGTTGATGGTGGGGCGAATACCGAGCGCCGCGCGGGCGGCGCTCGATCTCAAGGCCGCCGCAACACTGCCGCCATGCGCCACAGGCCCAATCACTTGCCATGACAATGCCCCATTCACAATCGACGACTTTCAGCCTGAATAGGCGAAATTTGGGAAATTTCCTACATGCTTTAGGGAAATTTCTTTGATTCATATGTGGTGAGATTTCCCCCCTGTACGCGATGTCAGGGAGACACCCCATGAATCTGGATTACCTCGTACCCTCGTGGCTCGAGATTGAATCACGCGTCACCGATCAGATGGGCTATCAGGGAGGCGCCCATTTTCGTAACCACCTCAACGAACCGGTCGCCTCACTGGCCCTCAACCTGCGCCGCCTGAAAAGCGTGCGCAAAGCCTTCTGCCACGCCGAATGGCAAGCGGCGCACCTGCTCCGGCAACGCTTCGCCGAGCTCGACATCAACAGCATCGTCGATGAGCTGATCGACGTTGTGAAGCAGATGGCGATGATCGTCGCCGGCAGCACCATCTCCGGTGGCTTGCTGGGCGCGGGCATCGGCGCCTTTGGCGGTGGCGCTGGCGCCCTCCCCCTTGGCGCTGCAGGGGCGGCGATGGGGCTCAAAGTCAGCGGCTGGATACTGAGTGTACTGGGACTTGCCTCCATTGCCGAGTTCTTCATCGAAGGCCTGCCCCGCATCGGCGAGTACTACATCGATGGCATAAGCATCGCCTGGGAGGGTACGCGGGACGAGGGCCTTAACCCATTTGGGCGGGACGATCCGCATGCGGTTTCCAGAGCTGCCCACCATATCGCCTTGGGTCATGTGGAAGTCGTGGTGCTGCTGTTGGGGGCGATCGTCTCGTACCTCACCCGCGGGCGCGGCGATGCCCGGGTGCTGGCGCAGGAGATGGCGGCCAGCAGCAAGGGGGCGCGGCTCGGGCAGTGGATGCTCAAGCATGAGGCGGGCTTGAAGAAACGACCGGACTTGCAGGTGCCGGAGCGACGCAAGGAGGCGGTGCATGATCAGCAGCCCGTTCAGCCGAATCGGCCCGCAGATAAGGACAAGGAGCCTTCTACCGGCAAGCCCGGTAGCATGCCGCTGCATACGGTAGCGTGCTTCAAGGCGGACAAACTGCCGAACTCCAAGCATGGTGAGTTTGAACGGCAGCTAAAAGGGCAGCAAGATGGCCTGAACCGGCTGACAGTTAAAGAGTTTTTGGAGAATGTCGCCAATCCGGTAAAGCGCGATCCGAGTGTTGCGCGCAAGGCCCGCAGGGAACTGCAAAAGGATCTGGAGGAGAGAATTCAGGAAGAGCTTTCGAGCGTAATGAGCCCTGCCAAGGCAAAGAAAGAGGCTATAAAACAAGCAAAAGAGACAATGGCAACCATCGCAGCGCTGCACAATCCGGACCTGCGCGCCGGCGGCAGGGATGTCATATCGGACTTTGGCGATAGGCAAGTCAACTCCACTATCGGCCCTCAGTGGAAGAGCAAAATTGATGCAATGAAGAACGCCGCCGAGCGGGTGGCCTCGGACAATGACTCAGCCTTTATGAACGTCAAACTACACAAATGTTGATTTAAGGTAGGAATTCTTGATGGACGAAGCATTCTCCATATTCATCGAATCAATGGGACAGCCCGTATATCGACAGGAAGTCCCCACATCAAGCCTTGACCGCTACAAGGGTAGAGTGCCAGGTCAGCTCCTTGAATATTGGGCAGAGCATGGCTGGTGCGGGTATGCAGATGGATTATTTTGGACTGTTAACCCCCAAGAGTATGAAGGAGTTGTAGCTGCATGGATCGAGGGCACCCAGCTTGCCGCCCGAGACACATACCATTTGATTGCCCGAAGCGCTTTTGGTGACCTTTATTTTTTTGGAGAACAAACAGGATTCTCGTTAAAAATTATTGGCCAGCTATCTTGCTATGTAGGAAAGGAAAGGAAAATCGCCAACATGGACAGGCATGTACAGAACTTCTTTACGATGCGAGATCGGGAAACCGATGATTTTGAGGATCTGTTTGAGCCTATCAAGAATAGCTTAGGCGTATTGAAGCACGATGAGATGTATGCCTTTGTCCCCGCCTTGCCGTTTGGGGGAACCGCTACGCTTGACCATGTCGAAAAGGTAAAAGCTATAGAGCACCTTGTTTTTCTATCCCAGATAGCACCTCTTGAGCCTTATAGCTTTTCGGATTTTTAGTTTAGGCATGCTTTAGAACGACCAGGGATTTACTGCGGGGGCTGCATAGCAGCCCCCGGTCATTTAAAAAATTTCTCTACTTGGCCTGGTAGATGATCCCCGGGCTGCACTGCACCATCTGATAATGGTCCGGCAACCCGTTGAGCGCCTCGGACGCCCCGAGGAACAGATACCCCCCCGGTTTCAGCGTGCTGTGAATCCGCAACAGAATGTCCTTCTTCACCTGCGCCGAGAAGTAGATCAGCACATTGCGGCAGAACACGATGTCGAACTTGCCCAGGGCCGCGTAGCTGTCGAGCAGGTTGAACGAGCGGAACTCGACCCGACTGCGAATCGCCGGCTTCACCGCCCAGCGCCCCGGCCCCTTGGTGTCGAAGTAGCGCTGCAAGCGCTCCTGGGACAAGCCGCGGGCAATCGCCAGGCTGTCGTACTCACCGGTCTTGCAGTTGTTCAACATCGAACCGGAGAGGTCGGTAGCGACGATCTGCGCGCCCATCTTCAACTGGCCCAGGTTGCTGCGCTCGAACTCATCGATGGCCATCGAAATGGAATACGGCTCCTGGCCCGACGAGCAGGCCGCCGACCACATGCGCAGGCGCTGGCCGGGATTGTTCCTGATGAACTCGGGGATGACCTTGTTCTTCAGCACTTCGAACGGGTAGCTGTCGCGAAACCACAGGGTCTCGTTGGTGGTCATGGCGTCGACCACCTGCTCGCGCAAGCCGCCACGCGGCTGGGTCTGGATGCGCTGCACCAGTTCGCCCAGGCTCTTGATACCCTGTTGTTCCATCAGCTTGTTGAGACGGCTGGAAACCAAGTACTGCTTATTCTCCCCCAGCAGGATGCCACAGGCTTTCTCCAGGAAGACCCGGAACTGTTCGAACTCCAAATTACCCGTAGACACTACTGCCGCCTCTTTTCAATCTCTGGTGCCGGGAGCGCGCCCCCGGCTGCTTCAATGCGCCGCCTTGATCCGGTCGACCACGCGTTGGGCCAGGTCGTCCGGCTTGAACTTGGCCAGGAAGTCATCGGCACCGACCTTCTTGACCATCGCCTGGTTGAATACCCCGGACAGGGAAGTATGCAGGCAGATGTGCAATTTTTGCATGCGCGGATCGTTGCGGATCTCCGCGGTCAGCGTATAGCCGTCCATTTCTGGCATTTCAATGTCCGAGATCATCATCAGGAACTCTTCTTCCGGCCGCTTGCCCTCGTCCGCCAGCTTGCGCAGGTAGTTCAGTGCCTGGCGACCGTCGTTGAGCGCCACCACTTCCACGCCCACCGTCTGCAGGCAGCGACTCACCTGCTTGCGTGCCACCGACGAATCGTCGACGGTCAGCACCCGCAACAGCACGGCCTTGTCCTGAACCTCGGCATCCACCACACCCGCAGACACCTGCTCGGAAGACGGCGCCACCTCGGCCAGCACCTTCTCCACGTCGATGATCTCGACCATGCGGTTGTCCACGCGAGTGACCGCCGTCAGGTAGTGGTCGCGGCCGGTGCCCTTGGGTGGCGGATGGATCTCTTCCCAGTTCATGTTGACGATGCGCTCGACTGAATGCACCAGAAAGCCCTGGGTCTTGGTGTTGTACTCGGTGATGATCACGAAACTGTTGCGCGTTTCTTCCTGCAGCCCTGGCAGGCCGGTGGCCATCGACAGGTCAAGGATCGGAATGGTCGCCCCGCGAATGTTGGCCACGCCGCGCACCACCGGGTGCGATTTGGGCAGCACGGTCAGGGCCGGACACTGCAGCACTTCGCGAACCTTGAACACGTTGATGCCGTAGAGCTGCTGGCCATTGAGGCGGAACAACAGCAATTCCAGGCGATTCTGCCCAACCAGCTGCGTGCGCTGGTTGACTGAATCCATTACCCCCGCCATGCCTGACTCCTTCTGTTTTCTGCCTGTTGGTTAGCGACTCGATCAGCGAGTCGGCACGGGCTTTGCTTTTTTGAGCGCCATGTACATGAAAACGACAATTTTCCGACGACTGACGCCGCTACTGAGCGGTGCGCTGGCCGCATTGTGCCTGCTGGCACCCGGCGTTCGCACGCTGGCGGACGCGGTTACCTTGCCTGAACAGCTTATCGGCGTCACCCAAGGGTTTCTTGAATTCGCCGTCGAGGACTACCTGGCCACCACCCAGACGGCCGGACGCTACGAAATCCAGGTCAGCCCGCTCGACCCACGCCTGCGCATGCCGCTGTGCAGCCAGCAGTTGGACGCCTCGCTGGAAAGCCCGTCGCAACCGGTGGGCCGCGTGACCGTGCGGGTGCGTTGCGATGGCGCCGCCCCCTGGACACTGTTCGTACCGGCGACGGTGCGGCTGTTTCGCGATGTGGTCGTGGTTACCCGCCCGCTCAAGCGTGACAACGTGATCGGCGAAGGCGACGTGGCCCTGCGCGAACGCGATGTGGGCACCTTGACCCAGGGCTTTCTCAACGACCTCGACCAGGCGGTGGGCATGAAGATGGTGCGCTCCACGGTGATCGACCAGGTGCTCACCCCTCAGCACCTGGAGCAGGCCGAGGTGGTGCGCAAGGGCGATCATGTGGTCATCACCGCCCACAGCGGCAGCCTCAGCGTGCGCATGCCGGGCGAGGCGCTGGCCAAGGGTGGCCAGGGCGAGCAGATTCGGGTGCGCAATCTCAATTCGAAACGGGTGGTCAAGGCACGCGTCACCGGCCCCGGCCAGGTCGAGGTGGCCATGTAAATGGGCTGGCGGTGCGCGGGCGGTTTTCCTAAACTGTGTCGGAAACGGGTACACGGGCTTGCCGACAGGCGGCTGTGCATTTGTGCCTAAAGTTTTATTCGGGTTGGCCGAAAACAAGGCAAGCGTCCAAATACCCAGAGGTTTCTGATCATGGTCATCGACTTCAGTCGTTTGAATAACTCTCCGTCGGTCACCGGCGGCGTTCGCGGCAATGCCGCGCCGGGCACTGCCGACAAGGCGGGCGAGCCGGTCGAAGCACCGAAAAGCGCCAGCGGAGAAGCGGTACACCTCAGTCAAGAGGCCCAGCAGTTGCAGAAGATCAGCGACAAGCTGCGCGACCAGCCCGTTGTCGACAGTGCCCGCGTGGCGCAGTTGAAGCAGGCGATCGCCGATGGCAGCTACAAGGTCGATGCCGGCCGGGTCGCCAGCAAACTGCTCGATTTCGAAGCTCAGCGCTGACCGTTCGGCGCGCTGACTTCACGGACGCTATAAAAGCCAAGAGTTAGCCATGCACGACATCACTTTGCTGCAACTGATCGAAGACGACCTCGCCCCGACCCAGGAACTGCTCGACCTCCTGCAAAAAGAGGCCGTGGCCCTGCACAGTCGTGACCTGGCGCCGCTGGAAGGCATCCTCGCCCGCAAGCAGTCGCTGATCGTTCTGCTCGAGCAGCAAGGCCTGCGCCGCAACAATCTGCTCGCCAGCCTCGGCCTCAGCGCCGATCGCGCCGGGGTGCAAGCGGTGGCCGCGCAGTCGCCGAACGGCGACGTGATCATGCAACAGCTCAATGTGCTCACCCAGCTGATGGATGCCTGCCAGAAGGTCAACGAGACCAATGGCCGGATCATCCAGGTGCAACAGCACGTCACGGCCAACCAGGTCAGAATCCTCATGGGCGGCGATTCTCCGTCGCTCTACGACAACCGTGGCACCACCTCGCCACTGGCCAAGCCCCGGGCGCTAAGCCAAGTTTGATTATTCCTATTCAAGGCACAGAACATACTGGCAAAATGCCGTTACTTGCGTGTGTCGTTTTTTGCCTGGAGATTGATAACCCGTGTTCAATGAAACCGATGCTCCGCAGCCGCCCAAGGTGCTGAACACTCCTATGGAGATCGCCGCCAACCTGCGCCAACTGCAGGAGAGCCATGATCCCTTGATCATCACTTTCCACGAGCGCAGCCAGCGATTCCAGAGCTATGTGGTGCACGTGGACCGCGAGAGCAACACCCTGGCGCTGGACGAAATGATTCCGCGCGATGGTGAAAAATTCATCGAAAACGGTGAAGCGTTCCGTGTCGAAGGCTTCCACGATGGCGTGCGCATCGCCTGGGAATGCAACCACGAACTGAAGATCACCGAGGTCGACGGCCACCGCTCGTACCGGGGTGCCCTACCGGAAGAAGTGACCTACCACCAGCGCCGCAATGCCTTCCGCGCCGCGCTGAAGCTGTCACAACTGGTCGACATCATTCTCGACGGCAGCCACCTCAAGGGCAACGGCGCCCTGCGTGGCAAGCTGCTGGACATCTCCGCCACCGGCTGCAAACTGCGCTTCGAAGGCAATGTCGAAGAACGCCTGCAGCTGGGCCAGGTGTATGAACGCTTCAAGGCGGGTAACCCGCTGGGCCTGGTGGACTGCATGGTCGAGTTGCGCCACCTGCATTACGAAGAGCGCATCAACACCACCTTCGCTGGCGTGCGTTTTCACAACCTCAGCGGCCAGGCGCAACGCAAGATCGAGAGCTTCGTGTACCAGCTGCAGCGTGAAGCGCGGCGGTTCGATAAAGACGATTATTGATCGCCTGCTGGATGTAAAAAAAACGCCACCCATTGGGTGGCGTTCTTGTTTGTGTCTGTTACGGCCCTATCACCGGCAAGCCGGCGATAGGGCCGGTACAGGCAACCCTAGTTTCTATTCAGCTCGACCGACTCTGCAGCCTCTGCCGGCTCAGCCTTCTCTTCCACCTCGGTATCCTCGGCCGCCACCGGCGTCTGCATCACATCCTGCACGGTCTGCTCATCCACCCGAGGGTCAAGCGCCGCCGACAAAGGCGAACCCGCCGCCGGCATCGCCACGTGTCCCAACGGCGCGTCCTGCACCTGATGAAGCCCGGTAACCGCCTTCGGCCGAATGCGCCACACCAGCACCAGGGCGAAGAACGCGAAGAAGGCATAGAGCATCTGTGCGCCCAGCACCTTCATCAACACCCCTGCCGCCAGCGGCCCGATACAGGCGCCCACACCATAGGTCACCAGCAACATGGCGGTCAGCGAAACCCGTCGCTCGCTTTCCACATGGTCATTGGAAAACGCCACCGCCAGCGGATACAGGCAGAACTGCAGCAACGAAACCAGGAAGCCCATGCCGAACAGCAACTCCAGCGGCACGTTGGGCAGGAATGCCAGCGGTGCGGAGGCCAGCGCCAGCCCCACCGCCACACTGCGGATCAACACCGCCCGATCGTAGCGATCGGACAGCCAGCCCAGCGGCCACTGCACCACCAGGCCGGCGAAGATGCAGCAGCCCATGAACAGACCGATCTGCTCGGTGGTCAACCCTTGGCTGGTGGCATACAGCGGCGCCAGGCCGTAGAACGAACCGACGATCAACCCCGAACCCAGCACCGTACTGAGCGACTGCGGCACCCGCTTGATGAAGAACTTCGGCTCCATCGGTGCCGGGCGCAACGGTGCCGGGTGGATGCGCCGGGTCATCGCCACCGGCACCAGGCACAGGGCAAAGCACATGGCGACCAGCATCAGCAACTCAGGCCCCAGCTGCGGATGCACCACCAGGATCAACTGGCCGAGCACCAGCCCCAGGTAGGAGGCGATCATGTAGCCACTGAACACCGCGCCACGGTGCTTGGCATCGGCCTGCTCGTTCAGCCAGCTCTCGATGACCATGTACTGGCACATCATCCCCAGGCCGACGATCATCCGCAGCCCGACCCAGGCCGGTAGCCAGCTGGTCAGGCCATGGCCAAGCACCGCCGCGCCGACGATACCGGCGCAGGTGGCATAGGCGCGGATGTGCCCTACCCGCCCGATGAGCCGGTGGCCGACCTTGCCGCCTACGGCAAGACCGAAATAGTTGGCCGCCATCAACGCACCGACCCACAGGCTGTCGACATGGTCGGCCGCCAGGCGCAGTGCCAGATAGGTACTGAGCAGGCCCGAGCCGATCAGCATCATCAAGGCCGCGAAATACAGCGACTGAAAGGGCTTCCAGATGTTTCGCATACGTCCCCTTGGGCTCCCTGGTCAGGTGGCGTTGACCTGGCAAGCATAAAAGCAAATGCGCCGTGGCGCAGGCCCCCCATGGCGAAATACTTGGCCAGGGGCGCGTCCAGTAGCGCTCGTGTCGCGATCAGGCTTGTGCCGCCAGCACCCGACGCTCCCAAGGTGTGATCTCGTCGAAGAAGTCGGACAGTTCCATTGTCTTGCTGGCCACGTAACCTTCGATGAATTCGCTGCCGAACAGTTGCTGCGCCAGTGTGCTGCGTTTCAGGCGCTCCAGCGCAGCGTGCAGCGTGCAAGGCAGGCTTAGATCCTCCGGCACCTCGAACTCGCCCTGAATGGCCGGCGCCGGCTGCAGGCGCTGCTCGATACCGTGCAGGCCAGCTGCCAGGCTGGCGGCAATGGCCAGGTAGGGGTTGGCGTCGGCACCAGGCAGCCGGTTTTCCACGCGCCGCGCCACCGGGGCGCTGGCCGGAATGCGCAAGCCCGCGGCACGGTTGTCATGGGACCAGCAGGCATTGTTCGGCGAGGCATAGGGATGGCACAGGCGCTGGTACGAGTTGACGTTGGGGGCGAACAACGCGGTGAAATCGGCCAGGCAGGCCTGCAGGCCGCCAATGAAATGATGGAAGGTCTCGGTCGCTTGCCCGTGTTCGTCGTTGAACACATTTCGCCCGCTGGCCGTATCGACCAGGCTCTGGTGAATGTGCATGGAACTGCCGGGCGTGTGCGCCAGCGGCTTGGCCATGCACACCACGATCAGGCCATGCTTGAGCGCCACTTCCTTGAGCAGGTGCTTGAACAGGAAGGTCTGGTCGGCCAGCAGCAGCGGGTCGCCATGCAGCAGGTTGATCTCGAACTGGCTGACGCCCATCTCGTGCATGAAGGTATCGCGCGGCAGGCCCAGTGCGGCCATGCACTGGTAGACCTCCTGGAAGAACGGGCGCAGGCCATTGTTGGAGCTGACGCTGAAGGCCGAGTGACCAAGCTCGCGGCGGCCGTCCTTGCCGAGCGGCGGCTGGAACGGTTGTTGCGGGTCGCTGTTGGGCGCGAAGACGAAGAACTCAAGCTCCGTCGCCACCACCGGCGCCAGGCCAAGGGCCGCGTACCGGGCGATCACCGCCTTGAGCTGGCCGCGGGTGGACAACGCCGAAGGCCTGCCATCGAGTTCGACGGCATCGCAGATGGCCAGGGCCAAGCCCTCTTCGCTCCACGGCAACCGGTGGATTTGCGCGGGCTCTGCCACCAGCGCCAGGTCGCCATCATCGCTGCCGTAGAAGCGCGCCGGCGGGTAGCCGCCCATGATGCATTGCAGCAGAACGCCGCGGGCCATCTGCAGGCGCCGGCCTTCGAGGAAGCCTTCGGCGGTCATCACCTTGCCGCGGGGCACGCCGTTGAGGTCGGGGGTGATGCATTCGATCTGGTCGATGCCCTTGAGGTACTCGGCGAGGGGGCGTTGGGCGGCGCTGGTCATGACACTTGTCCTTGTTGTTATCAGCTGGCAACAACATAGGCTGGGGGTGTTTAAAATATCAAGCAGCCTGCACTGGCCCTATCGCCGGCAAGCCGGCTCCCACAGGGACCGGGGACACCACAGATCCAGTGCGGGAGCCGGCTGCCACCCGCTATTCCCGCAACGTCATCCCGTTCGAAGGCAACGGCAGCGCCGTCTTGTACCGCACCTGCTTCAAGGCAAAACTCGAACGAATATTGGCCACCCCCGGCAACCGCGTCAGGTAGTCGAGAAACCGCTCCAGCGCCTGAATGCTCGGCAGCAGCACCCGCAGCAAGTAGTCCGGGTCGCCCGTCATCAAGTAGCACTCCATCACTTCCGGCCGCTCGGCAATCTCTTCCTCGAAGCGGTGCAGCGCCTGCTCCACCTGCTTCTCCAGGCTGACATGGATGAACACATTGACATCCAGCCCCAGCACTTCTGGCGACAGCAAGGTCACCTGCTGGCGAATCACGCCCAACTCCTCCATGGCCTTGACCCGGTTGAAACAGGGCGTGGGCGACAGGTTCACCGAACGCGCCAGCTCCGCGTTGGTGATGCGAGCGTTGTCCTGCAGGCTGTTGAGAATGCCGATATCGGTACGATCCAGTTTGCGCATGAGACAAATTCACCGGTTTTTTGTGTTTATTCAGAATGTTTATCTGCAGTGCGCATCAAAGGCAATCAACTTGAGAGAAAAATTCTCCCGGGCTGTCACTACTATGTAACTGACGCTGACCTACCAGTCACAAGCCGGTACTCAGCGGCGACCGCTTCAGAGCTCACAAAAACAACACCCGAGCGAGCGTAAAAAGCATGAACGAGTACGCCCCCCTGCGTTTGCATGTGCCCGAGCCTACCGGCCGGCCAGGCTGCCAGACCGATTTCTCCTACCTGCGTCTGAACGATGCGGGTCAAGTCCGTAAACCCCCGATCGATGTCGACGCTGCCGACACCGCCGACCTGTCCAAGAGCCTGGTCCGCGTGCTCGACGAGCAAGGCAATGCCCTGGGCCCCTGGGCCGAAGACATCGACCCGCAAATCCTGCGCCAAGGCATGCGAGCCATGCTCAAGACGCGCATCTTCGACAGCCGCATGGTGGTCGCCCAGCGCCAGAAGAAAATGTCCTTCTACATGCAGAGCCTGGGCGAAGAAGCCATCGGCAGCGCCCAGGCGCTGGCGCTCAACCGCACCGACATGTGCTTCCCCACCTACCGCCAGCAGAGCATCCTGATGGCCCGCGACGTGTCGCTGGTGGAGATGATCTGCCAGTTGCTGTCCAACGAGCGCGACCCGCTCAAGGGCCGCCAGCTGCCGATCATGTATTCGGTGCGCGAGGCCGGCTTCTTCACCATCAGCGGCAACCTGGCGACCCAGTTCGTGCAGGCGGTCGGCTGGGCCATGGCCTCGGCGATCAAGGGCGATACCAAGATCGCCTCGGCCTGGATCGGCGATGGCGCCACTGCGGAATCCGACTTCCACACCGCCCTGACCTTCGCCCACGTGTACCGCGCGCCGGTGATCCTCAACGTGGTCAACAACCAGTGGGCGATCTCCACCTTCCAGGCCATCGCCGGCGGTGAGTCGACCACCTTCGCCGGGCGTGGCGTGGGCTGTGGCATCGCCTCGCTGCGCGTCGACGGCAACGACTTCGTCGCCGTGTACGCCGCCTCGCGCTGGGCCGCCGAACGCGCCCGCCGTGGCCTGGGGCCATGCCTGATCGAGTGGGTCACCTACCGCGCCGGCCCGCACTCGACCTCCGACGACCCGTCCAAGTACCGCCCAGCCGATGACTGGAGCCACTTCCCGCTGGGCGACCCGATCGCCCGCCTGAAGCAGCACCTGATCAACATCGGCCACTGGTCCGAGGAAGAACACCAGGCGGTCAGCGCCGAGTTCGAGGCCGCGGTCATTGCCGCGCAGAAGGAAGCCGAACAATACGGCACCCTGGCCAACGGCCACATCCCGAGCGCGGCCTCGATGTTCGAGGACGTGTACAAGGACATGCCCGACCACCTGCGCCGTCAGCGCCAGGAACTGGGGGTTTGAGATGAACGACCACAACAACAGCATCAAACCGGAAACCGCCATGGCCACCACCACCATGACCATGATCCAGGCCCTGCGCTCGGCCATGGATGTCATGCTTGAGCGCGACGACGACGTGGTGATCTACGGCCAGGACGTCGGCTACTTCGGCGGCGTGTTCCGCTGCACCGAAGGTCTGCAGAACAAGTACGGCAAGTCGCGCGTGTTCGACGCCCCGATCTCCGAGAGCGGCATCGTCGGCACCGCGGTGGGCATGGGCGCCTATGGCCTGCGGCCGGTGGTGGAAATCCAGTTCGCCGACTACTTCTACCCGGCCTCCGACCAGATCGTCTCGGAGATGGCCCGCCTGCGCTATCGCTCGGCTGGCGAGTTCATCGCCCCGCTGACCCTGCGCATGCCTTGTGGCGGCGGCATCTACGGCGGCCAGACCCACAGCCAGAGCCCGGAAGCGATGTTCACCCAGGTCTGCGGCCTGCGCACGGTGATGCCGTCCAACCCGTATGACGCCAAGGGCCTGCTGATCGCCTCGATCGAATGCGACGACCCGGTGATCTTCCTGGAGCCCAAGCGCCTGTACAACGGCCCGTTCGATGGCCACCACGACCGCCCGGTGACCCCGTGGTCCAAGCACCCGCAAAGCGCAGTGCCGGACGGCTACTACACCGTACCGCTGGACAAGGCGGCGATTACCCGCCCCGGCAACGATGTCACCGTGCTGACCTACGGCACCACGGTCTACGTGGCCCAGGTGGCTGCCGAGGAAACCGGTGTCGATGCCGAAGTGATCGACCTGCGCAGCCTCTGGCCGCTGGACCTGGAAACCATCGTCGAGTCGGTGAAGAAGACCGGCCGCTGCGTGGTGGTGCATGAAGCCACGCGCACCTGCGGCTTCGGTGCCGAACTGGTGTCGCTGGTGCAGGAGCATTGCTTCCATCACCTCGAAGCACCGATCGAGCGCGTCACCGGCTGGGACACCCCTTACCCGCATGCACAGGAATGGGCGTATTTCCCAGGCCCATCGCGGGTAGGCGCGGCATTGAAACGGGTCATGGAGGTCTGAATGGGCACGCACGTCATCAAGATGCCGGACATTGGCGAAGGCATCGCGCAAGTCGAGCTGGTGGAGTGGTTCGTCAAGGTCGGCGATGTGATCGCCGAAGACCAGGTGGTGGCCGATGTCATGACCGACAAGGCCACGGTGGAAATCCCTTCGCCGGTCAGCGGCAAGGTGCTGGCCCTGGGCGGCCAGCCAGGTGAAGTGATGGCGGTCGGCAGCGAGCTGATCCGCATCGAAGTGGAAGGCAGCGGCAACCATGTGGATGTGCCGCAGGCCAAGCCGGTGGAACCGCAGGCGGCCCCCATCACTGCCCAACCGGAACCGCGTGTCGAAGCGCAACCGGCGGCCAGCCAGCCAGCCGCGGCTTGCAGCGCAGCGCCCATCGTGCCGCGCCAGGCCAACGAAAAACCACTGGCCTCCCCCGCCGTGCGCAAGCGCGCCCTGGATGCCGGTATCGAGCTGCGCTACGTGCATGGCAGCGGCCCGGCCGGGCGCATCCAGCACGAAGACCTCGATGCCTTCATGAGCAAGCCGCAGAGCACTGCAGGTCAAGCGCCTGGCGGATACGCCAAACGCACGGACAGCGAGCAGGTGCAAGTGATCGGCCTGCGCCGCAAGATCGCCCAGCGCATGCAGGATGCCAAACGCCGCGTGGCGCACTTCAGCTATGTCGAGGAAATCGACGTCACCGCGCTGGAGGCCCTGCGCCAGCAGCTCAACAGCAAGCACGGCGACAACCGTGGCAAGCTCACCCTGCTGCCGTTCCTGGTCCGCGCACTGGTCGTGGCCTTGCGCGACTTCCCGCAGATCAACGCCACCTATGACGACGAAGCCCAGGTCATCACCCGCCACGGCGCGGTGCACGTGGGCATCGCCACCCAGGGTGACAACGGCCTGATGGTGCCGGTGCTGCGCCACGCCGAAGCCGGCAGCCTGTGGGGCAACGCCAGCGAGATTTCCCGCCTGGCGACGGCCGCGCGCAACAACAAGGCCAGCCGCGAAGAGCTGTCCGGTTCGACCATCACGCTCACCAGCCTGGGCGCCCTCGGTGGGATCGTCAGCACACCGGTGGTCAACACCCCGGAAGTGGCGATCGTCGGTGTAAACCGCATGGTCGAGCGGCCGATGGTGATCGATGGCCAGATCGTGATTCGCAAGATGATGAACCTGTCCAGCTCGTTCGACCACCGGGTGGTCGATGGCATGGATGCCGCGCTGTTCATCCAGGCCGTGCGTGGCCTGCTCGAACAACCCGCCTGCCTGTTCGTGGAGTGAGCATGGACCAGACTATCGAAACCACCCTGCTGATCATCGGTGGCGGCCCTGGCGGCTACGTGGCCGCCATCCGCGCCGGGCAGCTGGGCATTCCCACCGTGCTGGTCGAAGGCCAGGCCCTGGGCGGCACCTGCCTGAACATCGGCTGCATTCCGTCCAAGGCACTGATCCACGTGGCCGAACAGTTCCACCAGACCTCGCGCTACAGCGGCGAGTCCGACCTGGGCATCAGCGTCTCTTCGCCGCGCCTGGACATCGGCCGCAGCGTGGCCTGGAAGGACGGCATCGTCGACCGCCTGACCACGGGTGTGGCGGCCCTGTTGAAAAAACATGGGGTCAAGGTCATCCATGGTTGGGCGAAGATCCTCGACGGCAAGCAGGTCGAGGTCGACGGCCAGCGCATCCGCTGCGAGCACCTGTTGCTGGCCACTGGTTCGAACAGCGTGACGCTGCCGATGCTGCCGTTGGGCGGGCCGATCATCTCGTCCACCGAGGCCCTGGCACCCAAGGCCCTGCCCAAGCACCTGGTGGTGGTGGGCGGCGGTTATATCGGCCTGGAGCTGGGCATTGCCTACCGCAAGCTAGGTGCTCAAGTCAGCGTGGTGGAAGCGCGCGAGCGCATCCTGCCCACCTATGACAGCGAGCTTACCGCGCCGGTGGCCGACGCGTTGAAGAAGCTGGGCATCGCCCTGCACCTGGGGCACAGCGTCGAAGGTTATGCCGACGGTTGCCTGCTGGCCCGCGATGGCCAGGGTGCACAGTTGCGCCTGGAAGCCGACCAGGTGCTGGTGGCCGTGGGCCGCCGACCGCGTACCCAGGGCTTCAACCTGGAATGCCTGGATCTGAAAATGAACGGCGCCGCCATCGCCATCGACCCGCGCTGCCAGACCAGCATGCGCAACGTCTGGGCGATCGGCGACGTCGCCGGAGAGCCGATGCTGGCCCACCGGGCCATGGCACAAGGCGAGATGGTCGCTGAAATCATTGCCGGCAAGACCCGGCGCTTCGAGCCGAGCGCCATTGCGGCGGTGTGCTTTACCGACCCCGAGGTGGTGGTGGTTGGCCAGACACCGGAGCAGGCCAGCCAACAAGGCCTGGACTGCATCGTTGCGCAGTTCCCGTTCGCCGCCAATGGCCGGGCCATGAGCCTGGAGTCGAAAAGCGGCTTCGTGCGGGTGGTGGCACGGCGGGATAACCACTTGATCGTGGGCTGGCAGGCGGTGGGCGTGGCGGTTTCGGAACTGTCCACGGCCTTTGCCCAGTCACTGGAAATGGGCGCGCGGCTGGAAGATGTGGCCGGCACCATCCACGCCCATCCGACTTTGGGCGAGGCGGTACAGGAAGCGGCACTGCGCGCGTTGGGACACGCTTTGCATATCTGACACTGAAGCGGCTGTGGCCGATTTTGGCCCGCGTTGCCTGTCCGGCATCGCGGGTCTTTTTTTAGCCTTCGTTTGCCTGCTCCGGCCTCATCGCCGGCAAGCCGGCGATTGGGGCCGAACAGCCCCCACAAAGCGCCAGTCGACTCACTCGCTGATGGCGTCCTTGCCTGCCCCCTTGGCCCGGTACAACGCCTCGTCCGCGCGCACCAGCAGTTCATGCTGGGACTCCCCATCCTGTCGTATGACCACCCCATAGCTGAGGGACAGCGCGTATTCCTCCACAGGCTCGACCTGCGCCATCGCCCGTCGCAGCTGTGCCGCCACTTCGAGTGCCTCGGCCAGCGAGGTGTGCGGCAGGACCATGACGAACTCGTCCCCGCCCCAACGCGCCAGCAGGTCCTGCTCACGCAGGCAGCCACGCAGCGTTTCCACCACCTGGATCAACGCTGCATCCCCTCGGACATGACCATAGCGATCATTGATCGGCTTGAAGTCATCCACATCCATGGCAATCAGGGCCAAGGGCTGGCGAAAACGCTGGGCGCGCTCGCATGCTTGCTTCAGGGCCTGCTCCAGACGGTAGCGGTTAGCGACCCGAGTCAGCGCATCGCGCTCGGCCAGCGCGCGGTTTTCGTCGAGCTGGCACTGCAACTGCTGATTGACCCACGACAGCTCGCGGGTGTGTTCGGCCACCAGGGTTTCCAGCGACTGGTTCTTCAGTTGAAGCTCGGCCACCAGGCGTTTGCCGGCGTCGATATTGCGGTGGGCGCCGAGCATGCGGGCCACGGAGCCATCATCGTTACGGGCGATGATGTAGCCACGGTCCTCGACCCAAAGGTAGCTCCCGTCCTGGCACAGGCAGCGGTATTCGACGAGATAGCGCTCGGCGCGCTGGTCGATGTAGGCCTCGAAGTGCTCCATCACCCGGGGGTAGTCTTCCGGGTGGATGACGCCCTCCCAGGTCAGCACGGTGTTGGCCATGGAATGGCTGGCGTAGCCAAGCATGCTGTACCAGCCTGGATTGCGATAGACGTAGCCAGTATTGGCGTTCCAGTCCCAGATGCCGTCGCTGATCAGCTCGAACAGCATGTGCAGCTGTTCTTCGCTGAAGCTGGCAGGTATCGGCCTTGATTCCTCACTCATCGGACGCTCTCCCTAGTGTCCAGGATCTGCGCTACGTTCGGGTAGCGCGGGTATTCGTCGCAGGCGGCAGGGTTGCACCCCGGCCTGGCAAGCATATGCCTGGCAGCCCTTCACGCCAACTGCATCAGCGCGTCTTCCACTGCAGCCACGCGTGAATTGCGCAAGGGGCGCAACGATTGAGGCACTGCATACTGTAAGCGCATGACTTGAAGTTCGTGGGACGTTTCTTCATTCACCACCGCTAGGCCGTATAATCGCGCGCCCACCCCTTCGATGATGTTTTCTCATGAAGAAACTGCTGTACGTCGTAACCCTCGCCCTCGCCGCCATACCCAGCGCCTTCGCCACTCCCCCCGCGACTTTTACCGAAGCCAAAGTCATCGCCAAGCAGAAGGTCTACCTCGACCAGGCCAACAGTGCCATGGGCGACCTGTACTGTGGTTGCAAGTGGACCTGGGTCGGCAAGTCCGGTGGCCGCGTCGACCTCAAGTCCTGCGGCTACGAAACCCGCAAGCTGCAGACACGTGCCGAACGCACGGAATGGGAACACATCGTGCCGGCCTGGACGTTCGGCCACCAGCGCCAATGCTGGCAGAGCGGCGGGCGCGAACACTGTGTCGACACCGACCCTACCTTCCGCGCCATGGAAGCCGACCTGTTCAACCTGTACCCCTCCGTGGGCGAAGTGAACGGCGATCGCAGCAACTTCAACTATGGCATGGTCTCGGGTGTTGCCCCCCAATACGGCCAATGCACGACCAAGGTCGATTTCCAGCAGAAAGCCGCAGAGCCGCGTGACGAAGTGAAGGGGCTGGTGGCGCGCACCACGTTCTACATGTTCGACCGCTACCGACTGAGCATGTCTCGCCAGCAGCAACAGTTGCTCATGGCCTGGGACAAGCAGCACCCGGTGTCTGCCTGGGAAAAAGAGCGTGACCAGCGCATTGCCAGGATCATGGGGCACTCCAACCCGTTCGTCACGGGCGAACGTAACTGGACACTCGGCTACAAGCCTGCGGGCGCTGCTGACGTAGCCACCACCGCAAGCCCGAAATCGGCAGCCAAGCCAGTGCCTCAACCTACCCTGGCGAGCGCATCGACCGAGGGTGCGATCATCGGCAACCGCAACAGCCATGTGTATCACCTTGCCAGTGGCTGCCCCGGATACAGCCAGGTGTCGCAAAAGAACCAGGTAACCTTTGACAGCGAAGCGCAAGCGCTGTCTGCCGGGTATCGCAAGGCTGGGAACTGCAAGTAACCCAGCGGCCCGGCGGCCACCGCCCCACATGGGCGGTGGCTTTCGGTGGTTCAGCGAAATTCAGAAAGATCCAGACCCTGACCCGGCGCGCGCGCTCAAACCCACGTCGTGTATTCGAACCACACATACCAATCGACATGATGTGCGATCGGCCATAGGGCGACTCGTCGCGATGCTATGGCAGCTAGAGGCAACGATGAGCAGAAATGTACTTGAAAGAGTGGCGTCCCAGGGCAGGTTCGAACTGCCAACCTTCCCCTTAGGAGGGGGATGCTCTATCCAATTGAGCTACTGAGACACAAGAACCGGCAGCGAACGCTGCACGGTAGGACGGCGAGCATGTTAACCAGCGGGCTGCCGTTTGTCAGCCTTAATCGGGCCTTTTGCACGTAGGTTTTTTCTGCGCCTCAACCGATCAGCTTTTCCTCACGCAGAAGCTGGAGCAGCCCTTCCACCGCAGTAGCCAACGATCCCGAGTTGTCCAACAGGTGTACCGTCGAATCCTGGTCAAGCCGCATCCCGGCACTGCGCGCCAGGCGTTCGTCGATTTCCTGCAGCGTCTCCCGCCCTCTTGCGAGCAGGCGTTCGCGCAGTACCTCGGGCTTCACCACCAGGCACACGGCCAGCAAGTCAGGGTAACGCAGGCGCGCCTGGGGTAGATAAGCACGCGAACCATTGACCAGCACCGAATGCCCTTGCGCCAGCCACTGGTCCACCTGCGCCGGAATGCCGTATTCCAATCCATTGGCCCGCCAATGCATGGCAAATTCGCCGGCTGCACGCATCGCTTCGAAGCGCTCGGGGGTGACGCCATGGGCGGCTTCACCCTTGGCTTCGGCAGAACGGGTAATCACCCGACGGGCAATTTCCACCCCCGCTGCGGCCAGTGGCTCACGCGATTGTTCGATCAAGGAATCTTTTCCCGATCCGGAAGGTCCTATCAGAAATATCAGGCGGCCTGAGGCTTTGCCTTGGGCGCTTGCGTCATGTTGCATAGCCACTATGCTCTATGGAAGGAAACCCGCGCATTTTAGGGGTTTTCTCTACCCTTTGCTGTGTTTTACGGGTTTTTGACGGCAAGGGGCTGACGCAAGGCTGAGCCGGAATATGTAAAACTTTTCAAACCAGTACTCATTTCTGATAATTGGTACTGGCAAAAAGCCTGTATCCGGCCCACTATTTGTCACAGAATTGACGCCAAGGAAACGGCGACCATGGGCAAAAATGAGCACCAAATTTTCCTGTCGGTTGAACATTTTGTCGTCGCCACGGTCGTACCACCATCCCGTGCGGCCAATTTGCGAACCGCTTCCCCTGAACCAAAAACCGGTCAATTTATATGCGCCCAATGAAACAGGCTATTTATTCGAGCCGTACCGCTGACAAGTTCGTCGTCCGCCTGCCAGACGGGATGCGTGAGCGCATTGCCGAAGTAGCGCGCAACCATCACCGCAGCATGAACTCCGAGATCATCGCACGCCTGGAGCAGAGCCTTATCCAGGAAGGCGCGCTGGGTGACGAGCTGAGCATGCGCCTGGACAGCCCTGAGCTATCGCTGCACGAACGCGAGTTGCTGCAGCGCTTCCGACAGTTGTCACATCGACAGCAGAACGCACTGGTGGCCCTCATCGCTCACGATGTGGAGATGGCTGCCGACGCCTCCTGAGGCTAACTCACGGCCAGCACATCCAAGGCCCTGCCCTGCAGCAGGCCTTCGAAAGAAACGCCCGGTGCCCCGCATCGGGCGTTTCTTTTTCCAGCACCCGTAACCCTGCACCACATTGCCTTTTCTCTCGGCAGCAGAATGGACGACTCGTTCGCACAGTTGCTCAGGAGAAACAGCATGCAGAACCTACAGAAAGACGCTTCGACCCTCGCCAGGGAAAAGGAAATTCTCGATGCTCTACAGCATCTCGTTGGCACTGAATACAGCACTGGGGTAAAGGACACCGTTGCGGCCGTCAGCCACTTCGAAATCGACAATGTCATTGGTCCTGACGACGCTGCAGCAATGACTTATCAGTTGTATATCCACACCGATAAAGACCGCATGATTACTGGATTTGGCTTTACCCAGTGACTGCGGACGCAAAAAAGCCAGCGTAAGCTGGCTGTTTTGTCTGTTCCGACCCTATCGCCGGCAAGCCGGCTCCCACAGTGATTGCAGGGGCCTTGAAACCTGTGGGAGCTGGCTTGCCAGCGATAAGGGCTGCGCAGCAGCCCCTGGCTTTGCCTGGCTTACAGCAGGAACACCGTTGCCAATCCCAGGAAGATGAAGAAGCCGCCACTGTCGGTCACTGCCGTGATCATCACGCTGGAACCCATCGCCGGGTCGCGCCCTAGCCGCGTCAGGGTCATCGGGATCAACACGCCCATCAATGCTGCCAACAGCAGGTTCAAGGTCATCGCAGCCGTCATCACCAGGCCCAGCGACCAGCTGCCATACAACCAGAACGCCACCGCACCGATCACACCGCCCCAGATCAGGCCATTGAGCAGCGACACCGCCAGCTCCTTGCGCATCAGGCGGCTGGTATTGCCCGGCGAGACCTGGTCCAGCGCCATGGCGCGAACGATCATGGTGATGGTCTGGTTGCCGGAGTTGCCGCCAATTCCTGCAACGATCGGCATCAGCGCCGCCAGTGCCACCAATTTCTCGATCGAGCCCTCGAACAGGCCAATCACCCGCGATGCGACGAAGGCCGTGATCAGGTTGATGGCAAGCCAGGCCCAACGGTTGCGCAGCGAACGCCAGACCGAGGCGAAGATATCTTCCTCTTCGCGCAGACCGGCCATGTTGAGGACTTCGCTCTCGCTTTCCTCACGGATCAGGTCGACCATCTCGTCGATGGTCAGACGACCGATCAGGCGATCGCTCTTGTCCACCACCGGCGCCGAGACCAGGTCGTAACGCTCGAAGGCCTGGGCAGCGTCGTAGGCATCTTCCTCGGGGTGGAAGGACACAGGGTCAGTCGCCATGACCTCCGCTACCTTCTTCTCCGGGTCGTTGACCAGCAGACGCTTGATCGGCAACACACCCTTGAGAATGCCGTCATAGTCGACCACGAACAGTTTGTCGGTATGGTTGGGCAGCTCTTTCAGGCGGCGCAGGTAGCGCAACACCACTTCCAGGCTGACGTCTTCGCGGATGGTGACCATCTCGAAGTCCATCAGCGCACCCACCTGCTCCTCGTCGTAGCTCAACGCCGAGCGAACACGCTCACGCTGCTGGGCGTCGAGGCTCTCCATGAGCTCGTGAACCACATCGCGTGGCAGCTCAGGCGCCAGGTCGGCCAGTTCGTCGGCGTCCATTTCCTTCGCCGCAGCGAGGATTTCGTGATCGTCCATGTCGGCGATCAGCGATTGGCGAACGGCGTCGGATACTTCAAGGAGAATGTCGCCGTCACGATCCGAGCGCACCAGCTGCCAGACCGTCAAGCGGTCTTCCAGGGGCAAGGCTTCGAGGATGTAGGCGATGTCTGCAGGGTGCAGGTCGTCGAGCTTGCGTTGCAGCTCGACCAGATTCTGGCGGTGGACGAGGTTTTCCACCAGGTCATGGTGATGACCTTCCTGACGGTGGGTCAGGTCCTCTACCACGCGCTGGCGCTGCAGCAGTTCGACCACCTGGGCCAGGCGATCCTGCAGGCTCTCTTGCGCTTTCTTTACTTCTACTTCGGTCATAGGCGAACTCCACTCCCAGCAGCGGAGCACGCCGGGAGAATCAATCGGTCAGATCAATCTGTATGTAGCTTGTTAAGGAGTAACTACTGGGTAAGTCCATGGTGGTATTCCACAAGCCCCGGCGGGGCTGACGGGCGCAATCATACACTGCCTAAGCTGTCAGATCGCTTAAAATTTTGGCCAGAACAATCGTTTGCGCGATAAAGCTAGGACAACGCTCGAAGCCATCAGTGCGACGGCGGGCGCGGAACAAAGAACACATCCGCCGCACAAAAGAATGTCGGACCGGTTTCTTTGCAGTCTAGTCAGGCATCACCGACAAAGCGGTGAAAACAGAAAACAAAAAGCCCGCTCAAATGAGCGGGCTTCTTGATGTATGGCGGACTCAGCAGGATTCGAACCTGCGACCGCTCGGTTCGTAGCCGAGTACTCTATCCAGCTGAGCTATGAGTCCGTGGTTGGTAGTTTTAGACCAGATTACCACTGGCTTGTTGAAGTGCCTTTGCAAGCAGAGCCACTTCAAAAGTGGCGGACTCAGGAGGATTCGAACCTCCGACCGCTCGGTTCGTAGCCGAGTACTCTATCCAGCTGAGCTATGAGTCCGTAGTTGGTAGTTTTAGACCAGGTTACCACTGGTTGGTTTGAAGCAGCTTCTTAAGCAAAGCCACTTCAAAAGTGGCGGACTCAGGAGGATTCGAACCTCCGACCGCTCGGTTCGTAGCCGAGTACTCTATCCAGCTGAGCTATGAGTCCGTGTCTTGCCGCGCATTATAGGTCGCTAAATCATTTTAGCAAGAACTTTTTTCGTTTAATTTCAACGACTTAGCGTTCTTACCGATTACAGCGCCCTAAGCGAATAATGGCGGTGAAGGGGGGATTCGAACCCCCGATACCCTTATGAGGTATACTCCCTTAGCAGGGGAGCGCCTTCGGCCACTCGGCCACCTCACCGCAACACGAGGCGAATATTAAACAGGCTCTTCCTCGTTTGCAACCCTTTTTTTTAAAAAACTTCAAAAAAATTAAAGGCTTGGCTCTTCATCCTTCTCTTTCTTGATCCGCAGGTAGATTTCCTCGCGGTGAACGGCCACTTCCTTGGGCGCGCTGACGCCAATACGCACCTGGTTGCCTTTTACACCGAGCACCGTCACGGTGATCTCGCCGTCTCCAATGATCAGGCTCTCGGCGCACCGACGAGTCAGAATCAACATAGCTTTCTCCTTACGCAAAACAATTCAGGGATAACAGTCTGGGAATGCCAGGCCATGGCCGCGGACAACCGCACAAGGCCTGGATGATCGCCACGCCGACAGGACAGGGCCTGCGTGGCGAGCAGAAACGCGAAGGGCGCGGCTTAGCCGCGCCCTTCAGGCAAAGCCTTACTCACCCTGTCGGGCAGGCGCATCGAGCTCGAACGCGGTGTGCAGCGCGCGAACGGCCAGCTCCAGGTACTTCTCTTCGATCACTACCGAAACCTTGATCTCGGAAGTGGAGATCATCTGGATATTGATGCTCTCCTTGGCCAGGGCTTCGAACATGCGGCTGGCAACACCTGCGTGGGAGCGCATGCCAACGCCGACGATCGACACCTTGGCGATCTTGATGTCGCCGACCACTTCGCGGGCACCGATTTCACGTGCAGTGTTTTCCAGCACGGTGTGGGCCTTCTCGTACTCGTTGCGGTGTACGGTGAAGGTGAAGTCGGTGGTGTTATCGTGCGAAACGTTCTGCACGATCATGTCCACTTCGATGTTCGAAGCGCTGATCGGGCCGAGGATCTTGAAAGCGACGCCCGGGGTGTCCGGCACGCCACGAATGGTCAGCTTGGCTTCATCACGGTTGAAGGCGATACCGGAAATGATCGGCTGTTCCATGGATTCCTCTTCATCAATGGTAATGAGGGTACCCGGACCCTCCTTGAAGCTGTGCAGCACGCGCAGCGGAACGTTGTACTTGCCGGCGAACTCCACCGAACGGATCTGCAGCACCTTGGAACCGAGGCTGGCCATTTCCAGCATCTCTTCGAAGGTGATCTTCTCCAGGCGGCGCGCCTGCGGCACGACACGCGGGTCGGTGGTGTAGACGCCATCGACGTCGGTATAGATCTGGCACTCGTCAGCCTTGAGCGCGGCCGCCAGGGCCACACCGGTGGTGTCGGAGCCACCACGACCGAGGGTGGTGATGCTGCCGTGCTCGTCGACGCCCTGGAAACCTGCGACCACCACCACGCGCCCGGCCTTCAGGTCGGCGCGAATTTTCTGGTCGTCGATCTGCAGGATGCGCGCCTTGTTGTGCGAGCTGTCGGTGAGAATGCGCACCTGGTTGCCGGTGTAGGACACCGCCGGCACGCCACGCTTGATCAAGGCCATGGCCAGCAAGGCAATGGTGACCTGCTCGCCGGTGGACACGATCACGTCCAGCTCACGTGGAACCGGCTGGTCGGTAATCTGCTTGGCCAGGTCGATCAGGCGATTGGTTTCTCCGCTCATGGCCGACAGCACAACCACCAGGTCGTCGCCCGCCTCACGGTGTTTCTTGACCTTGTCGGCAACCTGCTCGATCCGCTCGATGGAACCGACAGAGGTACCGCCAAATTTCTGTACGATCAACGCCATTTCAATGGTGCCTCAGCCCATACAGGGCCCCAAAAAAACCATCCAACATGAAGGGGCGACGACTAGACCGCCGCCCCCTCATCTCAAAGTCCCTGCTCAGCGAACGGCACAGCCAGCGCCAGGGCCTGGTCCAGCGCAGCGACGTCGACGCCACCACCCTGGGCCATGTCCGGACGGCCACCGCCCTTGCCACCCACTTTTGCCGCGGCTTGTTTCATCAGGTCGCCAGCCTTGAGTTGGCTGGAGAGGTCTTTGGTCACGCCGGCCACCAGCACGACCTTGCCCTCATGCTCACTGCCCAGCAGGATCACTGCGTGGCCGAGCTTGTTCTTCAGCTGATCGACGAGGGCCAGCAGTGCCTTGCCATCCTGCCCATCCAGGCGGGCGGCAAGCACCTTGGCACCCTTGACCTCAACAGCCGCGTTGGAGAGATCATCCCCGGCGGCGCTGGCGGCCTTGGCCTGCAGCTGTTCCAGCTGCTTCTCCAGCTGACGGTTGCGCTCGAGCACCGCCGACAGCTTGTCGATCAGGTTGTCACGATTGCCCTTGACCAGCTGCGCGGCTTCCTTGACCTGCTCTTCGGCAGCGTTCAGGTAGGCCAGCGCGGCGGCACCGGTAACCGCTTCGATGCGGCGCACGCCCGAGGCCACGCCACCTTCGCTGATGATCTTGAACAGGCTGATATCGCCGGTGCGCTTGGCGTGGATACCGCCGCACAGCTCGACGGAGAAATCGCCACCCATGCTCAGCACGCGCACGGTGTCACCGTACTTCTCGCCGAACAGGGCCATGGCGCCCTTGCGCTTGGCGGTTTCGATATCGGTCAGTTCGGTTTCGACCGGGGTGTTCTTGCGCACTTCGCGGTTGACGATGTCTTCCAGGGCCTTGATCTGCGCAGGCGTCACCGCTTCGAAGTGGCTGAAGTCGAAGCGCAGGCGCTGGCTATCGACCAACGAGCCCTTCTGCTGCACGTGATCGCCCAGCACCTGACGCAGCGCTTCGTGCAGCAGGTGGGTGGCGGAGTGGTTCAGCGAAGTGGCGTGCTGCACCTCGGCATCGACCTTGGCTTCAACGGGCGCGCCAATGACCAGTGCGCCGCTGGCGACCACGCCGTGGTGCAGGAAGGCACCGCCGGTCTTGGTGGTGTCGCGCACGTCGAAACGCACGGCACCGGACTGCAGGTAGCCGGTGTCACCGACCTGACCACCGGACTCGGCGTAGAACGGGGTGCGATCGAGGACCACGACGCCCTGCTCGCCTTCACCCAGTTGGTCGACCGACTGACCATCCTTGTACAAGGCGATGACCTTGCCCTGGCCTTCGGTGGCGTCGTAGCCAAGGAAGTCGGTCGCGGTGTCGACCTTGACCAGGCTGTTGTAGTCCATGCCGAAGGCGCTGGCGGAACGGGCACGCTCACGCTGGGCGTCCATCTCGCGCTCGAAGCCGGCTTCGTCGATGGTCAGCTCGCGCTCGCGGGCGATGTCGGCGGTCAGGTCCATCGGGAACCCGTAGGTGTCGTACAGCTTGAACACCACGTCGCCCGGCACCACGTCGCCTTGCAGCTGCGCCAGGTCCTGCTCGAGGATGCGCAGGCCCTGCTCCAGGGTCTTGGCGAACTGCTCTTCTTCGGCCTTGAGCACGCGCTCGATGTGCGCCTGCTGGCCCTTCAGCTCAGGGAAGGCCTCGCCCATTTCGGCTGCCAGGGCCGCGACGATCTGATAGAAGAAGCTGCCCTTGGCGCCGAGCTTGTTGCCGTGACGGCAGGCGCGACGAATGATGCGACGCAGCACGTAGCCACGGCCTTCGTTGGACGGCAGCACGCCGTCGGCGATCAGGAAGCCGCAGGAACGGATATGGTCGGCGACTACTTTCAGCGAAGCCTGGCCGTCGTTGCTGCAACCGATGGCCTTGGCCGCGGCAGTCAGCAGGTTCTGGAACAGGTCGATCTCGTAGTTCGAGTGCACGTGCTGCATCACCGCACTGATGCGCTCCAGGCCCATGCCGGTGTCCACCGACGGCGCTGGCAGCGGGTGCAGCACGCCATCGGCCGTGCGGTTGAACTGCATGAAGACGTTGTTCCAGATCTCGATGTAGCGGTCGCCGTCTTCTTCCGGCGAGCCGGGTGGGCCGCCCCAGATGTCGGCGCCGTGGTCGTAGAAGATTTCGGTGCACGGGCCGCACGGGCCGGTGTCGCCCATGGTCCAGAAGTTGTCGGAGGCGTACGGGGCGCCTTTGTTGTCACCGATGCGCACCATGCGCTCGGCCGGCACGCCGACTTCCTTGGTCCAGATGTCGTAGGCTTCGTCGTCGCTGGCGTAGACGGTGACCCAGAGCTTTTCCTTGGGCAGGTTCAGCCACTGGTCGGAGGTCAGGAAGTTCCAGGCGAAGGTGATCGCATCGCGCTTGAAATAGTCGCCGAAGCTGAAGTTGCCCAGCATTTCGAAGAAGGTGTGGTGACGCGCGGTGTAACCGACGTTTTCCAGGTCGTTGTGCTTGCCGCCGGCGCGCACGCATTTCTGGCTGCTGACGGCGCGCGTGTAGGCACGCTTCTCTGCACCGAGGAAGCAGTCCTTGAACTGGTTCATGCCTGCGTTGGTGAACAGCAGGGTCGGGTCGTTGTTCGGGATCAGCGAACTGGAGGCGACTCGGGTGTGTCCCTGCTCTTCGAAGAAGCGAAGGAAGGCTTCACGGATTTCTGCGCTTTTCATAGGTTCTTCCACGGAAACGGCGGCCCTTGGGGCAAACGCGTCGACGAAACGACGGCAAAGGGCCGCATTATATCGGTCCTGCAGTCTCGGTGCAGTGTGTTTATGCGATAGAAAGCGTCGAACGGATGGCTTTTCAGCTCATGCAAACGAAAAAGACATTACCGGATGCTAAATGCTGGCTTTTGCCGCTGGCAAGCCAATTACCGCCCAAGGGAAGGGAAAATGGAACAGACGGTGAATTCAGTTCGCTCAAGGGGTGGATTGGGATCCAATTGTGCCTGTTCGGGCCCTATCGCCGGCAAGCCGGCTCCCACAGGGAGAGTGCAGAGCCTGAGGGCGGTGCTGTACCTGTGGGAGCCGGCTTGCCGGCGATAGGGCCCCAGAAATCAACCCAGCCGCTGGCCCGAGTCCGGCACGATGAGAATCCCGGCGCGCAGCCCATTCTTGACCCGGGGATTGGGGAAGATGATCCGCGCCCCCTCCTCCTCGACCACCCAGCGCATTTCCGCCAGGTCCTCGGCCAGCAGGTAGCCCTTGCTCAGCTCGGAGAAGTTCTCGATATCCGCCGGCAGGTGCAGGTGGAAGCTGTCACTGTGCTTGATGATCTCGCGGGCGACACTGAACAGCTTCAGCCCCTCCAGCGATTCATCGATCTCGGGCTCGGTGTCCTCGATGATGCGGATCAGCCGCTCTTCGAGCTTGTCGAGGTTGACCTGCTCGTTCTGCCCGAACGGTCGCGCCTTGCCCAGCTCCAGGGTAAACGCCTCGGCATCGAGCTGTTCATAGGTGAAGGCACTGAAGGTGATCGACGACTTGCTCTGCAGCAGCACCGCCTCCATGCCGGCCGCCGCCAGGCGAGCCAGCTCGCGGCGAGAATGCTTGCGCCCCTCTTTATAGGGGTACAGGGCGAACTGCTCGATCTTCGAACCACGAATCGCGGTATGCAGGTCGTAATGCAGGCGGGTGCGCTCAGGCTTGCTGAAGAACACCCGGGCGAACTGTTCCAGCTCCGCCGCCCTCAATGCCTCGAAACCACTGGACAGCTCATGGCGGCCGTTGAACAGGCGGTTGATGTCCTGCTCGATGAAGCGCTCGCCCTTGCGGATCGCCACCGGGTTGCCGAACAGAAACAGAAGCCGCGCACGCGGCTTGATCTTGCCGTTTGCCACACCGTGCAGCAGCCGTTCGAGCAGTTCGATCGGCGCTGTCTCGTTACCATGGATACCGGCCGAGAGCAGCAGGTCCAGCCCGCAATCCTCGCCTTCCGGAGGGCGCACTTCCAGTGCGCCCTCGCCCAGCCAGCGCAAACGCACGCCCTTGGGTGTCACTTGGGTCTTCTCGGCCGGCTCGTGATCGGTCAGGGTCAGCTCAAGCAGTTTGCCAAGGGCAAGCATAGGCACTTCCTTAGTGGTGGTGGCCGCAATCGGGGCCATGGACGTGATCGTCGCCTTCCTCGACCTCCGCCGGTTCCATTTCCAGCTGCAGGCTGACCAGGTTGGTGGCCATTGGGCGCAGCAGCAGGTTGGCGTACTCGGCGGCGTCTTCCTCGACGTCCACGCCGATCAGCAGCTGGCCGCGGCCATCCTGCTGAATCCACACTTCCTTGCCTTGCCAGACCACGGCAAAGCGGGTGCAGGAGGTTTCCAGCTGGGTGCCGTCGGTGTCTTCGAGGATCAGGCGCATGGCGTCGGTCATTACAGGTTCTCTCTTCAAGGTTGGCGTTGGAACGGATAGACCGAACCCAACTTCAGGATCTGGGTCAACTCATCCAGCGCGGTACGGCACTCCACCAGCAACTGCGGATCAGCAAGGTCCGCTTCGCCAAGGCGGTCGCGGTAGTGCTTGTCGACCCACTGCAGCAGCGTGTCGTACAACGGGGCGGTCATGATAACGCCTGGATTGACCGCTGCCAGTTCCGATTCCTTCAAAGCCACGCGCAAGCGCAGGCAAGCCGGGCCACCGCCGTTCTGCATGCTCTGCTTGAGGTCGAATACCTTGACCTCCTGTACTGCGCCCCCCTGGGCGGTCAACTGGTTCAGGTACGTCCAGACCCGCTCGTTGTTGCGGCACTCTTCCGGGACCACCAGCAGCATGGAGCCGTCATCGCGGCTGAGCAGCTGGCTGTTGAACAGGTAGGAACGCACTGCATCCTCTACCGTCACTGCCGCGCGTGGCACGCGGACGGCCTGGAAACGGCCGCCCTTGCTGGCCAGTTTAGCTTGTAGTTGGCCAAGCACCGCGTCGGTCTCGAGGAAGGCATCTTCGTGGTAGAACAGCACCTCGCCGTTGCCCACCGCAATCACATCGTTATGGAACACACCCTGGTCGATCACCGCCGGATTCTGTTGAGCGTAGACCACACCGTCGTCGCTCAGGCCATGCAGCCGCGCTACGGCCTGGGAGGCTTCCAGGGTCTGGCGTGCCGGGTATTTCTGTGGCGCGGGGTAGCGGCTGTCGAAGGCGCTGCGGCCATAGACGAAGAACTCGACGCCCGCCTCGCCATAGCGGCGGCAGAAGCGCGTGTGGTTGGCGGCGCCCTCGTCGCCGAACTGCGCCACGGCCGGCAGTGCCGGGTGATGGGCAAAGTGCTTGTCGTCGTTGAACATGGCCGCCAGCACGCGACTGGTGGTCGGGTGCTCGATGCTGCGGTGGTACTTGCAGTTGAGGTTGGCGGCAGTGAAATGCACGCGGCCATCGGCGGTGTCGGCGCTGGGGCTGACGGTGGCCGCATTGGCCACCCACATGCTCGACGCCGAGCAGCTGGCGACCAGCAGGGGCATGGCCTCCTTGGCCGCACGCTGGATCACTTCGGCATCGCTTCCACCAAAGCCCAAGCGGCGCAGCGCAGCCACGTCCGGGCGCTCCTGGGGTGCCAGCACGCCCTGCTGGAAGCCCATGTCGGCCAGCGCTTTCATCTTCGCCAAGCCCTGACGCGCCGCTTCACGCGGGTTGGAGGCCTGCTGGCTGTTGCTCTGCGAAGCCACGTTACCGTAGGACAGGCCGCCGTAGTTGTGGGTAGGCCCCACCAGGCCATCAAAATTCACTTCATAGGATTTCATCGGCAAGGCTCCGTGACCTGTTGTTATAGGGTGACGCCCGGCGTCAGGGACGCCGGCAAGGCAAGGCTGGCGGTCTCCAGCGAAGCCACGGGGTAAGCGCAGTAATCGGCCGCGTAGTAGGCACTTGCCCGATGATTGCCGCTGGCGCCCACGCCACCGAACGGCGCGCTGCTGGCGGCACCGGTCAGTTGCTTGTTCCAGTTGACGATGCCGGCGCGGCTGCGCAGCCAGAAGTACTGGTAGCGGGCACGGGAATCGGACAGCAGGCCAGCGGCCAGGCCGTACTGGGTGTTGTTGGCTTCGTCGATGGCGGCGTCGAAGTCGGCGTAGCGGATCACCTGCAACAGCGGGCCGAAGAACTCTTCATCGCGGCGCTCGGCCACGCCAGTGACATCGAGGATGCCGGGGGTCAGCAGCGCAGCATTCGCCTGCGGCTGGGTCAGCGGCAACAACGCCACTGCGCCCTTGTCGAGCAGTTCGGTCTGGGCCGCCACCAACGCCTGCGCGGCCTGCAGCGAGATCACCGCTCCCATGAATGGTGCAGGCTGCTGATCGAATGCACCGACAGTGAGGCTTTTGCTCACCTCGACCAGTCGCGCGATCAGCGCATCACCCCAGGCACCGTCGGGTACCAGCAGCCGCCGGGCGCAGGTGCAGCGCTGGCCAGCGGAGATGAAAGCCGACTGGATGATGGTGTACACCGCGGCGTCGAGGTCTTTGACCTCATCGACCACCAGCGGATTGTTGCCGCCCATTTCCAGGGCCAGAATTTTGTCCGGGCGTCCGGCGAACTGCTGGTGCAACAGGTTGCCGGTACGGCTGGAGCCGGTGAAGAACAACCCATCGATACCGGGATTGGCAGCCAGTGCCACGCCGGTTTCGCGGGCGCCCTGAACCAGGTTCAGCACACCGGCCGGCAGGCCGGCGGCGATCCAGCAATTGACGGTCAGCTCGGCGACCTTTGGGGTCATTTCGCTGGGTTTGAACACCACGCAGTTACCCGCCAGCAGCGCGGGCACGATATGGCCGTTGGGAAGATGGCCGGGGAAGTTGTAGGGGCCGAATACGGCCACCACACCATGAGGCTTGTGGCGCAACACCGCCGTGGCATCGGCCAGCGGGCCGCTTTTTTCACCCGTGCGCTCGCGATAGCTCTGCACCGAGATCGCCACCTTGTTGACCATGCTGGCGACTTCGGTAGCCGACTCCCACAGTGGCTTGCCGGTTTCCTCACCAATGCAATGGGCCAACGCTTCGGCGTGTTGCTTGAGCTGTTCGGCGAACTTTTCCAGCACGTCGATACGCGCTTCCAGGCTCAACTGCGCCCAGGCCGGGAAGGCCTGGCGAGCCGCCTGCACGGCGGCCTCGACCTGATTGGCAGCGGCGCCCTGCCCTTGCCAGATGACGGCTTGGGTGACCGGGTTGAGTGACTGCAGGGGTTCGCCCTGGCCGGCCTGCCAAGTGCCGGCAATGTAATGCGTGGTCATTTACTGGGCCTCCCGTTTGCCGACAGCGGCACGGCGCGCACGTTGTCGCCTGCGCCCATGCGCAGGCGCTTGGCAGTCAACGGGTCGACCACCAGGGTGCCGGCGGCCAGGCGCGCGGGCGCGGCGGTGATGCGGCAGTCGTCGCGCTTGCGGTTATGGATGATGTAAGGGGTAGCGTCATCGCCTGGCGTGCCGACGGCCAGCACCAGGGTCTGGCTCTCACGCACGGCGCGAATCTTCGAGGTTTCGCATTCGATGGCAGGGCCGGCGTCGAAGATGTCGACGTACCCCTGGTAGCTGAAGCCTTCCTGCTTGAGCATGGCCAGCGCAGGCTCGGTGTCGGTGTGCACACGGCCGATGACACTGCGCGCCGCCTCCGAGAGGAAGCAGGTGTACAACGGGAACTTGGGCATCAGCTCGGCAATGAACGACTTGTTGCCCACGCCGGTGAGGTAGTCGGCCTGGCTGAACTCCATCTTGAAGAAGTGCCGACCGAGGCTTTCCCAGAACGGCGAGTGCCCATGTTCGTCGGACATGCCGCGCATCTCGGCGATGATCTTGTTGCCGAACAGTTCAGGGAACTCGGCAATGAACAGCATGCGCGCCCGCGACAGCAGACGGCCATTGAGGCCGGAACGATGATCGCCGCGCAGGAACAGCGAGCACAGCTCGGAGTTGCCGGTGAGGTCGTTGGCCAGGAACAGGGTCGGAATCTCGCGGTAGATGCCCAGCTCCTGGGAAGCGCTGACCGTCAGGCCGACCCGGTAGTTGTACCAAGGCTCGCGCAGGCCGACAGCGCCGGCGATGGCACTGATACCGACCACCAGGCCTTCGTCGTTCTCCATCACGAACAGGTAGTCGGTGTCGCCACGCTCGGCTTCGCCACGGAAGCTCTTCTCGGCCCAGCCGACGCGATGCCCGAGGCGTTCCTCGTTGGCCGGCAAGGTGGTCAGCCCGGTGGTGCCGGTGCTGCGAGCCAATTCGATCAGCGCGGGTAAATCGCTGCTGCGTACAGGACGAACGATCATGCTATCTCCTTGTGCGGCAGCGAGCGCTGCCGCAAAACTCTGTTCCCAGGCTTCAGACCGCGACCAGGCGCACGCTGGCGCCCTCGCCCACACCCAGCGCATCGGCCGCTTCGGCGCTCAGGCCGACCGGCTTGCCCGGCGCCCAGTCCAGCTCCAGCAGCACCGCGCGGTAGTCCTGCAGCTGGCCGTTGCACACCAGGTACTGACGCCCGCCCTTGGCCGGCGCCTCTTCAAGCTTGACCGGCACCACTCGGCTCTGGGCGATCGAGCGAATACCCGAAGCCCGTGCGTGCAAAGTCGGCCCGCCATCGAAGATGTCGATGTAGTGCTCGGTCTCGAAACCTTCGCGCATGAGAATGTCGAAGGTGATCTGCGCGCGCGGATGGACCTGGCCCATGGCCTCCTGCGCGGCATCGGGCAACAGTGGCACGTAGATCGGGTAGTGCGGCATCAGCTCGGCGAGGAAAGTGCGGCTCTTCAGGCCGCACAGGCGCTCGGCGTGGGCGTAGTTGAGGTCGAAGAAGTTGCGGCCAATGGCGTCCCAGAATGGCGACTCGCCCTGCTCGTCGCTGTAGCCGACGATCTCGGTGACCACCGACTCGGCAAAGCGCTCCGGGTGCGAAGCCATGAACAGCAGGCGTCCGCGCGAGTTGAGCTCGGCCCAGCCGCTGTCGACCAACTCTGGCAGCACGTAGAAGCTGGTCAGCAGGCTGTTGCCGGTGAGGTCGTGGCACAGCGACAGGACGTGGATCTTGTTATGGATCTTCAGCTCGCGCGAGGCGTGCACGAAGGTTTCGTTACGGAAGCTGTAGAACGGCTCGGAATAGCCGGCCGAGGCGACGATGGCCGAGCAACCGGCGAGTTTGCCGGTGGCGCTGTCCTCGAGCACGAAGAAGTAGCTCTCCTCGCCGTTGAAGCTGACTTCGGCAGCGAACGATGTTTCCGAGGCGGCGATCTTGTCGCCCAGACGGGCAGCGTCGTCCGGCAGCGAGGTGACACCAACGGGGCTGTCCGCAGCCATGCGCTGCACTTCGTTCAGATCAGCCATTTGCGCGGGGCGCATCACCAGCATGGTGTCACTCCTTTGGAAAAACTGGCCGTGCACGACGGCGCGAAAAAACGGCGAGCGCCTGCAAGCACGCACCCGCTGTGGAAATCGGGGTTCGCCGGCGCCACCAGGCGCCGGCGAGGATCGCAGGCGAATCAGCCCTTGATCAGGTTGCCCACGGCACGCTCGAAGCGGTCCAGGCCTTCATCGATGTCGGCGTCTTCGACCACCAGGCTCGGTGCGAAGCGCACCACGTCCGGGCCTGCCTGCAGCACCATCACACCTTCTTTTTCGGCGGCGTTGAGGATGTCCTTGGCCTTGCCCTTCCAGGCATCGCTCAGTACACAACCAATCAGCAGGCCGACACCGCGTACCTGGGTGAACAGGCCGGTCTGCTGGCCGATCTTCTCCAGGCGGGTCTTGAAGCGTTCGTGCTTGGCCTTGATACCGGCCAGGGTCTCTGGGGTGTTGATCACGTCCAGTACGGCGCAAGCCACGGCGCAGCCCAGCGGGTTGCCACCATAGGTGGTGCCGTGGGTGCCGACGGCCAGGTGCTTGGCGATTTCACTGGTGGTGAGCATGGCACCGATCGGGAAACCACCGCCCAGGCTCTTGGCGCTGGTGAGGATGTCCGGGGTCACGCCATAGTGCTGGTAGGCATACAGCGAGCCGGTACGGCCGACGCCGGTCTGCACTTCGTCGAAGATCAGCAGTGCATTGTGTTCGTCACACAGCTTGCGCGCGCCTTCCAGGTAGGCCTTGTCGGCCGGCACCACGCCGCTCTCGCCCTGGATTGGCTCGATCACCACGGCGCAGGTCTTGTCGGAAATCTGCGCTTTCAGCGCTTCCAGGTCGTTGTACGGCACATGGCTGATACCGGTGATCTTCGGGCCGAAACCGTCGGAGTACTTCGGTTGGCCACCGACGCTGACGGTGAACAGGGTGCGGCCGTGGAAGCTGTTCACGGTAGCGATGATTTCGTGCTTGTCCGGGCCGAAGCGGTCATGGGCCACGCGACGGGCCAGCTTGAAGGCGGCCTCGTTGGATTCGGCGCCGGAGTTGCAGAAGAAGGCACGCTCGGCAAAGGTGGCGTCGACCAGCTTGTGCGCCAGACGCAGGGCCGGCTCGTTGGTGAAGACGTTGGATACGTGCCAGAGGGTATTGGCCTGTTCGGTCAGGGCCTTGACCAGCGCCGGGTGGCAGTGGCCCAGGGCGTTCACCGCGATGCCGCCGGCAAAGTCGATGAGCTCACGCCCCGACTGGTCCCACACGCGGGAGCCCTCGCCTCGCACAGGAATGAAGGCCGCCGGAGAATAGTTGGGAACCATGACCTGGTCGAAATCGGCACGTTGCACCGGGGCTTGCTCAACGGACATCTGAGTCTCCTGAAGAGGAACGCTGGCCTGAAAATGGCGAGCGATGGGGGGATTGTAAGGACTGATCCGCGCCTGTCCTTGCGGCCAAGCGACAACTTGTTACAGCGCAAAACCCAGTTTTAGCCAGGCTTTCGGCAATGCGACAAACACTGTCGCAATCGCGCAGTGTAACGGCAGCGGGGGGCTGGGTGAACGGGTGTTCACATAAGAAAGGACGGTGGCTGTACCGGCCCTGTCGCCGGCAAGCCGGCTCCCACAGGAACCTGCGGCACCGCGATCATTGTGGGAGCCGGCTTGCCGGCGATAGGGCCCGACTGGACAGCCGAAGTTTCAGCCCTTCTCCGCAGGCGCCGAGCTCAGCTCGAACGGGCTGCTGCTACGCCGCTGGTTGCGGTCTTCGCGCGGTGTGGCGCCAAAGAAGTTGCGATAGGCACTGGAGAAATGCGGCCCCGAGGAGAATCCGCAAGACAAGCCAATCTGGATGATCGACTTGCTGGTCTGCATCAGCATCTGCCGTGCCTTGTTCAGGCGCAGCTCCAGGTAATACTGGCTTGGCACGCGATTGAGGTACTGCTTGAAGATCCGCTCAAGCTGGCGCCGCGAAACGCACACATGCTGGGCGATTTCGTCGGTGGTCAGCGGCTCTTCGATGTTGGCTTCCATCAACAGCACCGCCTGGGTCAGCTTCGGGTGGCTCGAACCCAGCCGATTCTGCAGGGGAATACGCTGGCGCTCGCCGCCCTCGCGAATGCGCTCGACTACCAGCTCCTCGGACACCGCACCCGCCAGCTCCGCGCCGTGGTCGCGGGCCAGCACCGCCAACAGCAGGTCGGTAACCGCCATGCCGCCACAGGCGGTGAGGCGATCGCGGTCCCAGTCGAACAGGTGGCTGGTGGCAATGACCTTGGGGAAGCGCTCGGCAAAGTCGTCCTGCCAACGCCAGTGCACGGCGGCACGGTAGCCATCGAGCAGGCCCAGCATGGCCAGCGGGTATACGCCGGCAGACAAGCCGCCAATCATGCAGCCGCTGCGCGCCACTTGCTTGAGCGCCGTCGACAGCGTCGAACCCACGGACTGTGGCAGCTCATCGGCCAGCAGAAACAGCTTGTGGCACCCTTCCAGGCGGCCAGTCCAGGGCTCGCCTGGAAGGCGCCAGGCACCTTCTTGAGCAGGCTCGGCCTGAAGGAAGACCAGTTCGTAGGCCACATCCGGATGCACCCGCTGGGCCACCTGCAATACCTCTTCCGCCAGCGCCAAGGTCAATGGCTTGGTGCAAGGCCAGATGAGAAAACCGATTCGCTGGGTGGTCATAGGGTAAGGTCCGAAACCTGAGGTCGTTCGCGTCTGTGGCGCCGGGGGCAAGCCGCGCTCGCTGCGCAGCATGCCCTATTCTGGTGCAAAGATGCAGCCTTTACTTCAAGCTGCCCGAGAGAAACTGCTTGAGCCGCTCGGATTGCGGATTGGCCAGCACTTCGCGTGGGCAACCGGTTTCTTCGACCAGGCCTTTGTGCAGGAACACCAGCTGGTTGGACACTTCGCGGGCAAAGCCCATCTCGTGGGTCACCACCACCATGGTGCGGCCTTCCTGGGCCAGGGCCTGCATGACCTTGAGCACATCACCCACCAGCTCCGGGTCGAGCGCCGAGGTCGGCTCGTCGAACAGCATCACCTCGGGCTCCATGGCCAGGGCCCGGGCAATCGCCACGCGCTGCTGCTCGCCACCGGACATGTGCCCGGGGAAGGCGTCCTTGCGGTGCGCGACACCGACCTTGGCCAGGTAGTGTTCGGCCTTCTCCAGGGCTTCCTTCTTGCTCACGCCGAGCACATGCACCGGGGCTTCGATGATGTTCTCGAGCGCGGTCATGTGCGACCACAGGTTGAAGTGCTGGAACACCATCGACAGGCGCGAACGCATGCGCTGCAGCTGGCGCGGGTCGGCCGCCTTGAGCGCGCCATCCTTGCCGGCGACCATCTTCAGCTCTTCGTTGTTGAGCAGGATCTTGCCCGCGTGCGGCTGCTCGAGCAGGTTGATGCAGCGCAGGAAGGTCGACTTGCCCGAACCGCTGGAGCCGATGATGCTGATCACATCGCCTGCCTTGGCCGCCAGGGAGACGCCCTTGAGCACCTCATGGCTGCCATAGCGCTTGTGCAGGTCTTGGACTTCGAGTTTGTACATGCTGTCGGTTCTCACAGAGCGTTCAGTGCTTGCGCGGCGCCAGGTAGCCGAGCCAACGGCGTTCGGCCAGCTTGAACAGGCGCACCAGGATGAAGGTCAGGCACAGGTAGAACACGCCCGCCGTGATGTAGGCCTCGAAAGGCAGGTAGTACTGGGCATTGACCGTGCGCGCCGCACCGGTGATGTCGATCAGGGTCACGATCGACGCCAGGCTGGTGGTCTGCAGCATCATGATCACTTCGTTGCTGTACTGCGGCAACGCCCGACGCAAGGCCGAAGGCAGCAGGATGCGGCGGTACATTTTCATGCGTGACATGCCCATGGCCTTGGCCGCCTCGATCTCGCCATGGGGCGTAGCCTTGAGGCTGCCGGCGATGATCTCGGCGGTGTAGGCGCTGGTGTTGACGGCGAAGGCCAGGCACGCACAGAAGGTCGCGCTGGACAGCCATGGCCAGAAGATACTCTCGCGCACCGCCTCGAACTGGGCCAGACCGTAGTAGATCAGGAACAGCTGCACCAGCATCGGCGTGCCGCGGATGACGTAGGTGTACAGCCAGGCGCTGATGTTCACCAGCGGATGCTTGGACACGCGCATCAGCCCCAGCGGCACAGCCGCCAGCAGGCCGAACAGCAGCGACAGCGCCAGCAGCTTGAGGGTGGTGAACAGGCCGCCAATGTACAGCGGCATGGCCTCCCAGATGACGTTGTAGTCGAAGATCATAGTTCAGCCACCTTGACTCCCACCGAGTAGCGCCGTTCGAGATACTTCAGGGCCAGCAGCGAGACGCTGGTGATCACCAGGTACAGTGCCGCCACCGCCAGGAAGAAGGTGAAGGGTTCGCGCGTGGCGTCCGCCGCCTGTTTGGCCTTGAACATCATGTCCTGCAGGCCGACTACCGAGATCAGCGCCGTGGCCTTGGTCAACACCAGCCAGTTGTTGGTGAAGCCCGGGATCGCCAGACGGATCATTTGCGGCACCAGGACGCGGAAGAACACCTGGCGGTTGCTCATGCCATAGGCCACGCCGGCTTCGGCCTGGCCCTTGGGAATACCGAGGAATGCACCGCGGAAGGTTTCCGACAGGTAGGCACCAAAGATGAAGCCCAGCGTACCGATACCCGCGACCAGCGGATTGAGGTCGACGTAATCGTCATAGCCGACCAGCGGCGCCAAGCGGTTGATGATGTCCTGCCCGCCGTAGAAGATCAGCAGGATCAATACCAAATCCGGAATACCACGGATCACCGTGGCATACATATCGCCCAACCAGGCCAGCCAGCGCACAGGCGACAAGCGCAATGCCACGCCAATCAGGCCGAGCACGATGGCCAGGGCCATCGACGACAGGGCGAGCTGCAGCGTCAGCCACGCCCCGTCGAGGATGACTGCCCCGTAGCCTTTCAACATGATGAGGTCCTCGACCTAGAGAATGAAAAATGGTGCAAACCTCAGAGCCTCTGCTGTTTGCACCATTGAACAGGTGAAACTCGACGTCTTACTTCGAGTCTGGACCGTAGATGTCAAAGTTGAAGTACTTGGCTTCAATTTGCTTGTACTTGCCGTTGGCACGGATGGCGTCGATGGCCGCGTTGATGCGGTCGGCGTTGGCCTTGTCACCTTTGCGCACAGCGATGCCCACGCCATCACCAAAGTACTTCACGTCGGTGAACGATGGACCCACGAAGGCGAAGCCCTTGCCGGCGTCGGTCTTCAGGAAGCCATCTTCGAGCAGGGTGGCATCGGCCACGGTGCCGTCCAGGCGGCCGGCGGCGACGTCCAGGTAGATTTCGTTCTGGGTACCGTAAGGCACGACGGTGGCACCTTTGGGCGCCAGTACTTCCTTGGCGAAACGGTCATGGATCGAGCCGCGCTGCACACCGATCTTCTTGCCCTTCAGCTCATCCAGGCTTTCGCTGACGGTGCTGCCTTCCTTCATGACCAGGCGCGCCGGGGTCAGGTAATAGCGCTTGGTGAAGTCGACCGACTTCTTGCGGTCTTCGGTGATCGACATGGACGACAGGATGGCGTCGATCTTGCGCACTTTCAGCGCCGGGATCAGGCCGTCGAATTCCTGCTCGACCCAGGTGCACTTGGCTTTCATTTCTTCACACAGGGCGTTGCCGATGTCGTAGTCGAAACCGGCGATGCTGCCGTCGGGCTGCTTGAAGGCGAAGGGTGGGTAGGCGGCTTCGATACCGATCTTCAACGGCTTTACATCATCGGCCTGCGACACCAGGGAAAACACGGAAAGCGCCAGGGCGCCAAGCAGTGCGAGCTTCTTCATCAGGTAACTCCATCGGTACGGGGCATTACAAGGCAGGGTAACAACTGCCCGATATGCGAATGGGTACAACGCGAGCCGCGCAGGGTTCGACCAAGGTCGCAGACCACGAGCGAGTGAGTGGCATTTTAACGACAGCCCGGTAGTCGATATTTCTTCAAAGCGACAACTACTTACAGAAGCGCCTGAAACCGCTGCGGGCGATGTTGACAGCCATTGCAAGATATGCAAGAGCGCAAGAAATAGAACCCATAGGACTAGCAATTACTGGGCCTATTATTGGCAAACCCTTGTGCTACGGCAAGTGCAGCGTGCTGCGTCGCACAAAACACCCACATGAACGCATCGAAATGGGGCATGAAATGTTTCCCTGCGCCTCGTTTTCGTGCGAAGCCGGTGACAGAAGAGTTACCGATGAATGTCGGGTAACAGTAAAGCAAAAACCCCGCCGGTTGCCTGGACGGGGTTTTCTTTGTTTAGAGAGGGGCTGCTTTGCAGCCCCAAAAGCCTCAAGCAGTCGCCAGGCTCATCGCCTTGTGCGTGTCGATCAGGTGCTGCACCACCCCCGGGTCGGCCAGGGTCGAAATATCACCCAGCGCACCGTATTCCCCCGTGGCGATCTTGCGCAGAATCCGCCGCATGATCTTGCCCGAGCGGGTTTTCGGCAGACCCGGCGCCCACTGGATCACATCCGGCGAGGCGATCGGACCGATCTCCTTGCGCACCCAGTTCTTCAGCTCCAGGCGCAACTGCTCGCTCGGCTCCACCCCAGCATTGAGGGTGACATAGACATAGATGCCCTGCCCCTTGATGTCGTGCGGCACGCCCACCACTGCCGCCTCGGCCACTTTGGCGTGGGCGACCATGGCACTTTCGATTTCGGCGGTGCCCATGCGGTGGCCGGACACGTTGAGCACGTCATCCACGCGGCCGGTGATCCAGTAGTAGCCATCCTCGTCGCGGCGAGCACCGTCACCGGTGAAGTACATGCCGCGGAAGGTCTTGAAGTAGGTATCGACGAAGCGGTCATGGTCGCCGTACAGCGAACGCGACTGACCTGGCCAGGAATCGAGAATCACCAGGTTGCCTTCGGCAGCGCCCTCGATCAAGTTGCCCAGGTTGTCCACCAGGGCTGGCACCACACCGAAGAACGGACGGGTCGCCGAGCCTGGCTTGAGGGCCGTGGCACCCGGCAGCGGGCTGATCAGCACGCCGCCGGTCTCGGTCTGCCACCAGGTGTCGACGATCGGGCAGCGCTCCTTGCCCACGGTCTTGTAGTACCAGTTCCAGGCTTCGGGGTTGATCGGCTCGCCCACCGATCCAAGCAACCGCAGGCTGGAACCATCAGCACCGGCCACGGCGGCCTCGCCCTCGGCCATCATCGCGCGGATGGCGGTCGGGGCCGTGTAGAGGATGTTGACCTTGTGCTTGTCGACGATCTTCGACACCCGGGTGATGTCCGGGTAGTTCGGCACGCCTTCGAACAGCAACGTGGTCGCGCCGTTGGCCAGCGGGCCGTAGACGATGTAGCTGTGGCCGGTCACCCAGCCGACGTCGGCGGTGCACCAGTAGACTTCGCCCGGGCGGTAGTCGAACACCCGCTCATGAGTCAGCGCGGCGTACACCAGGTAACCGCCAGTGGTGTGCAGCACGCCCTTGGGCTTGCCGGTGGAACCGGAGGTATAAAGGATGAACAGTGCTTCCTCGGCGCCCATCTCTTTCGGCGCGCAGTGGCTGGACGCGACTTTCATCAGGTCTTCGTACCAGATGTCACGGTGCTGGTGCCAGGCGATGTCGCCGCCAGTGCGCTTGCACACGATGATCTTTTGCACGCTGTTGGTTTCAGGGTTGGTCAGCGCCAGGTCGACGTTGGCCTTGAGCGGGGTACGACGGCCACCGCGCACACCTTCGTCGGCGGTGATCACCACCTTGGAGCGGCAGTCGATGATGCGTCCGGCCAGCGCTTCCGGCGAGAAGCCGCCGAAGACCACCGAGTGAATGGCACCGATGCGGGCACAGGCCAGCATGGCTACCACCGCTTCCGGGATCATCGGCATGTAGATGGTGACCACGTCACCACGGTGCACATCCTGGCCGCGCAGGGCGTTTGCAAATTTGCAGACCTGCTCGTGGAGTTCGCGGTAGGTGATGTTGCGGTGCTCTGAGGGGTCGTCGCCCTCCCAGATGATTGCCAGCTGGTCGCCGCGGGTTTCGAGGTGGCGGTCCAGGCAGTTGGAGGAAACGTTCAGAGTGCCATCGGCAAACCACTTGATATCGACATGGTGATCGTCGAAGGAAGTCTGCTTGACCTTGGTGAATGGCTTGATCCAGTCGAGACGCTGGGCCTGCTCGCGCCAGAAGCCGTCCGGGTTGATCACCGATTGCTGGTACATGGCCTTGTAGGTGGCCTCGTCGGTCAGGGTAGTGGCCGCAACCTCGGGACGAACGGGATACAGTGGAGCCGCACTCATCTGTGTTACCTCGGTGTAATTGTTTTTGTATGGAATCGTTTGTAACTGTACCAGAGCGGCAAAAGCCATTCGACGATGGTAGTAGCGCGACGGGAAAAATCTTCGGGGTTTGGGGGGGACAGCTCTAGCCCGCGGCCGGCGGCCCGGCGAGGTAAAAATGAGGAGGAGCTTGCCGGGGATTGTTACAGATTCTGTCAAAAGGCAAAAAAACTTTATCAAAACACTATCTGTTTCCCTTAGTTGCCGAGGCATAAGATTCACCTCGCCAGCAACGGCAAGGCGATTAACTACCGGCAACAGCCCCCACGAAGGCACACGTTAATCCCTCTCTAATCCCGAAAGTTAAAACTTGGCTGTACTCGCGGCGTCACAAGCGCCGCGTGCCCCCTCACGACCTTAGACAGGTAAATTGAAGATGAAAGCTTTACTGGTATTGGTACTTGGCGGTCTTTGCAGCGCGGCAATCGCCGGCGAGGCAAATGATGTCGAGCAGATTCCGGTTGAACAGTACAGTTACTCGCAGCACCTGGACATCGCTCGCGTCATTTCCATGAGCGAAGTGCCAAATGTCTGCGAAGTCGTGCCCGCTCGGATGACCTACGAGGACTCCCAGGGCCAGAAGCACATTCTTGAATACCGCGTGATGGGGAACGGTTGCTCCAACGGCTGAGGCTTGCAATCTAGCAGGTTGCGCCCTGTGGGAGCGGGCTTGCCCCGCGAACCAGGGCGAAGCCCTGGCCATACACCTTTATTGCCCTGGCCGACCCTTTCGCGGGACAAGCCCGCTCCCACAGAGTATTTTGAAACTCTCAGCTAACAGGCTGTAACTTTACTCACCCGACTTGCCAAGGGAATAGTCCCGCAACTTATTGGCAATGGTCGTGTGCGAAACACCCAATCTTTTGCCCAACGCACGGCTACTTGGGTATTCACCCATCAAACTTTCCAACACCGCCTTTTCAAATCGTCCGACAATCTGTGAAAGATCCCCGTCCAGGGAAAATTCGCCCAAAGGTTGCCGCACGCCATAATCCGGCAAACGGATGTGCTCGCTTTTAACCACCCCGCCTTCACAGAGCGATACCGCCTGGAACAATACGTTTTCCAGTTGCCGCACATTGCCCGGCCAATGATATTGCGCCAGTTTGTCCATCGCCGCCGGTGCCAGGCGCGGCATGGCGCAGCCGATTTGCCGGCTGGCCTGGTCGAGAAAGTGCTGCACCAACCCTTCGAGCCCGTCCATGCACTCACGCAGCGGCGGAATATGCAGCGACAGCACGTTGAGGCGGTGGTACAGGTCCTGGCGAAACTCGCCGCGGGCGCACAGCTCGGACAGGTCCACCTGAGTGGCGCAGATCACTCGAACATCGAGGTACACCTCTTCATCGCTACCGACTCGACGAAAGCAGCCGTCCTGCAGAAAACGCAGCAGTTTCACCTGCAGGCGCGGGCTCATCTCGCCGACCCCGTCGAGGAACAACGTGCCGCCGGCGGTCAGCTCCAGCAGCCCTAGCTTGCCTTCGGCGCGTGCGCCCTCGAATGCCCCAGGGCCGTAACCGAACAGCTCGGTCTCGGCCATGGATTCCGGCAGCCCGGCACAGTTGAGCGCCATCAGCGGTGCCTGCCCGCGCGGGCTGGCCAGGTGGCAAGCACGGGCCAGCAGCTCCTTGCCCGTACCGGTTTCGCCTTCGATCAGCAGCGGTGCATCCAGTGGCGCCATGCGCCGCGCCTCACGCACGACTGCAGCCATGACCCGTGAACTCTGGAAGATGCTGTCGAAGCCCCGCAGCTCCTGCTTGCGCACGTTATAGATGCGCTCGCCAATGCGATCGGCGCGATGCAGGGTAAGTACCGCACCCGCCAGGGCCTCACTGTCATCGTGCTCGGACTGCAACGGTGCGATGTCAGCCAGGAACACATCACCCTTGACCTTGATGCGCAGGCCATTGATCCGTGACTTGTTGGCCCGGACCAGCTCCGGCAGATCGAAATCCTCCACATAGCGCGCCAATGGCATACCTGGCACTTCGTCGACGCGCACGCCGAGCAACTGCGCAGCGGTGCGGTTGGCGGCGACGATACTGCCGCCCATGTCCACCGACAGCACCGGGAAGTCCAGGGCACCCAGCAGTGCATTGAGCTCCATGTGCCGCCGCTCGCTGGGCATCAGACCGACACGCTTGACCCCGAACACCCCGGCGATCGACTCGAACTTGGGCCGCAATGCCTGGAACTGCAAGTTGATGAGATTCGGGCAGTGCAGGTAGATGGCATTGCCATGGTCCCCTCCCACCTCGCCGCGCAGCACGTTGATACCGTATTCCACCAGCAGGTTGAGGATGTCGCGGAGGATGCCGATGCGGTTCTGGCAATGCACTTTGATACGCATGATTGCTCTCGAAGCGGCGAAGTATTTCAACCTCGCCTGGAAAATTCGTAAAGATAAGCTGACAAAATTGAAGCTTTCATCAGCGCGATGTGCCGAATTTTCCGGCATGCTGCCTACTTTGTAAAATAATCGTTACGAAATGAAGATCGGCGGGCCCGCTGCGCTACCTGCCAACCCCGTGCAAATCATACGGATGCGGGATATTTCTGGTGTATGTCGTGGACATAACAAGAATGCCCTCACCAGGAGAGCCACATGAAACAGACGCAATACGTGGCACGCGAGCCCGATGCGCATGGTTTTATCGACTACCCGCAGCAAGAGCATGCGGTGTGGAACACGCTGATCACCCGCCAGCTTAAGGTCATCGAAGGCCGCGCGTGCCAGGAGTACCTGGACGGCATCGACCAGCTCAAGCTGCCCCATGACCGTATCCCGCAACTGGGCGAGATCAACAAGGTGCTGGGCGCCACCACCGGCTGGCAGGTTGCCCGGGTACCGGCACTGATCCCCTTCCAGACCTTCTTCGAATTGCTGGCCAGCAAACGCTTCCCGGTCGCCACCTTCATCCGTACACCAGAAGAACTGGACTACCTGCAGGAACCGGACATCTTCCACGAGATCTTCGGCCACTGCCCGCTGCTGACCAACCCTTGGTTCGCCGAATTCACCCACACCTACGGCAAGCTGGGCCTGGCCGCGACCAAGGAGCAACGCGTGTACCTGGCGCGGCTGTACTGGATGACCATCGAATTCGGCCTGATGGAAACCCCGCAAGGTCGCAAGATCTACGGCGGTGGCATCCTCTCCTCGCCCAAGGAGACCGTCTACAGTCTGTCAGGCGAGCCGGAGCACCAGGCTTTCGACCCGATCGAAGCCATGCGCACCCCGTACCGCATCGACATCCTGCAGCCGCTGTACTTCGTGCTGCCAAACCTCAAGCGGCTGTTCGACCTGGCCCACGAAGACATCATGGGCATGGTTCAACAAGCCATGAAGCTGGGGCTGCATGCGCCGAAGTTTCCACCCAAGCAGGCTGCCTGAGCCCTCTCGATAACAACTCGAACCGGAAAAGTACCCATGAATGCCTTGAACCAAGCCCATTGCGAAGCCTGCCGCGCCGATGCGCCGAAAGTCACCGACGACGAGCTGGCCGAGCTGATCCGCGAGATCCCGGACTGGAACATCGAAGTACGCGACGGCCACATGGAGCTGGAGCGCGTGTTCCTGTTCAAGAACTTCAAGCACGCCCTGGCCTTCACCAATGCCGTGGGCGAGATCGCTGAAGCCGAAGGCCACCACCCAGGCCTGCTGACCGAGTGGGGCAAGGTCACCGTGACCTGGTGGAGCCACTCGATCAAAGGCCTGCACCGCAACGACTTCATCATGTGCGCACGCACAGACAAGGTTGCCGAAACGGCTGAAGGCCGTAAGTAACCTGAAAAAGGGCCGCACAGCGGCCCTTTTTCATTGGGAACAATGTCCGGTATCCGCACGCAAAACCGACAAGCGACCGGGAATTAATTACAAACTGTCATCCAGACTTGTGTATCCTGCCCCAGCTTTCCGAAGCTCGAACCGCGCCTGCCGCAGACTTTTCACTCACACTTGCGAGGAACGACGAGATGCATGAGATCCCGAATTTTCCCTTCCCAAGCCTGAACCCCGAAGAGCCAACCGTTGCCGCCCACTCCGAACCGACGCCTGCCGTCGAGGATGGCGACGAACAATCCAGCGCTGATCAGGAATAACTGCGCACTCCCATCGGCTGTGTGAAAACGGCTGACCTGCGGGCCTCCCCCGTCATCTAAGTTTTCACACCGTCCAGCCTCGACCAGCAGCCTGCTGGCACAGGCATTCTTCATGCAAGCCCCTCCCACAGATCATCCCTGGGTAGTTATCATCGCAGGGTTCACGCCTGCCTATTGTCCATTGGATTCTTCATGTCCGCGCCTGCCCCCTCCCAGCTTGCGATCACCGCGCAAGTCGTTTCCATCGTGCTGTTCACCTTCATCGGCTACCTGAACATCGGCATCCCCTTGGCCGTGCTGCCGGGTTATGTGCACAACGAGCTGGGCTTCAGCGCCGTGGTCGCGGGCCTCGTGATCAGCGTCCAGTACCTGGCGACCCTGCTCAGCCGCCCTACCGCCAGCCGCATCATCGACAACCTGGGCAGCAAGAAGGCAGTCATGTACGGGCTGTTCGGCTGCGGCTTGAGCGGCGTGTTCATGCTGGCCTGCGCCTTTCTGACCCACTTGCCCTGGGTGAGCCTGGCCTGCCTGCTGGTGGGCCGCCTGGTGCTGGGCAGCGCCGAGAGCCTGGTGGGCTCTGGCTCGATTGGCTGGGGTATCGGCCGGGTCGGCGCCGAGAACACCGCCAAGGTCATTTCCTGGAACGGCATCGCCAGCTATGGCGCACTGGCCGTCGGCGCGCCACTGGGCGTGCTGATGGTCAAGAGCCTGGGCCTGTGGAGCATGGGCGCGAGCATCATCCTGCTGGGTGTGGTCGGCCTGCTGCTGGCCTGGCCCAAGCGCGCTGCACCGGTCGTCAGTGGCGTGCGCCTGCCGTTCCTGCGGGTGCTGGGCAAGGTGTTCCCGCATGGATCGGGGCTGGCCCTGGGCTCGATCGGCTTCGGCACCATCGCCACGTTCATCACCCTGTACTACGCCAGCCGCGACTGGGGCAACGCCGCCCTGACCCTGAGCCTGTTCGGCGCCAGCTTCATCAGTGCGCGGTTGCTGTTCGGCAACCTGATCAACCGGATTGGCGGGTTTCGCGTGGCCATTGTCTGCCTGGCGGTGGAAACACTGGGGCTGCTGATGCTGTGGCTCGCGCCCAGCGCAGAGATGGCGCTGGCCGGTGCGGCGCTGAGCGGGTTTGGTTTCTCGTTGGTGTTCCCGGCGCTGGGGGTGGAGGCGGTGAACCAGGTTTCGGCGGCCAACCGCGGGGCGGCGGTGGGGGCGTATTCCCTGTTCATCGACTTGTCGCTGGGGATTACCGGGCCGCTGGTGGGGGCGGTGGCGTCGGGGTTCGGGTTTGCTTCGATGTTTCTGTTCGCGGCGGCGGCGGCCTGTTGCGGGTTGGTGTTGAGCTTGTATCTGTACAGGCAGGCGCGGAGGCAGCGGGAGCGTTAGAAGCTGGGGGCGCTTTGCGCCCCTTTCGCGACACAAGGCCGCTCCTACAGAAGCACGGGGCCTCTTGTAGGAGCGGCCTCGTGTCGCGAAAGGGCTGCAAAGCAGCCCCCAGGGCCCTGAAGGTCAGCGCTGCGCGTACTGCAACACCACTTCCAGCGGGTGACGCATCTGCCGTTCGGTCATGCGCTTGACCTGGCTGCGGCACGAATAACCGGTCGCCAGTGCCTCACCCTCCTTGTCCAGCTTGGTCGCCCACGACTGCTCGAAGATCGTCCGCGAGGTATCCTGGTTGCGCGCCTCGTGCCCATAGGTGCCGGACATGCCGCAGCACCCCGTGGCCTCGGTCACCAGCTTCAGGCCCAAGCGGGCGAACACCTGCTCCCATTGCTTGGTACTGGCCGGCACGTTGGTCTTCTCGGTGCAGTGCGCCATCAGGCGGAAGTTGCCTGGCGCGGTCGGTGCCTGCTCTGGCAGAACGTCCATCAGCCATTCCTGTGGTAGCAGCACGTTCGGGCTGCCCTCAAGCCCCGGCACCTTCTGGTATTCCTGGCGGTAGACCAGGGTCATCGCCGGATCCAGGCCCACCAGCGGCACGCCGCAGTCGGCCAAGGCCTTGAGCTGGGTGGCGTTGCGGATGGCGGCCTTGGCGAAGGCACCGAGGAAGCCCTGCACATGCAGCGGCTTGCCGTTGGCGCTGTAAGGCGCCAGGAACACCCGGTGACCAAGGCGGTGGGCCAGCTCGATGAACGCAGCCAGCAGCGGCGTCTCGAAGTAGCGAGTGAAGGCGTCCTGCACCAGCACGATGCTGCGCTCGCGCTGGGCTGGCGTCAGTTCGCGCAGCGCTGGCACGCTGGCCACGCCGACCCGGCAACGGGTCAGGGTGGACTGGAAGTTGAAGCGGCTGATCAGTGGGCTGTCGACCATGCCGACCTGCTCCGCCAACAGCCTGCTCACCCACTTCGAACCCATCACCGCGTTGTAGAGCCCCGGCGCATGGGCCAGGTAAGGGATGGTGAATTCCAGCGAGCCGATCAGGTAGTCACGCAGCGGGCGCTGGTAGCGGCCGTGGTACAGCTCGAGGAAACGCGAGCGGAAGTCCGGCACGTTGACCTTGATCGGGCACTGCCCCGCGCACGATTTGCACGCCAGGCAGCCAGCCATGGCGTCGTACACTTCATGGGAGAAGTCTTCCTGCCCCTGGCTGCGCGCGCGGTTATTGCGCAGACGCGCCGGCAGGCCCTTGAGCCACGACACCTTGTTGCGCGCCGCGGCGAGCACGTCGATGTTCGCTTCGCCTTGCAGGCGCAGCCACTCGCGCATCAACGAGGCACGGCCCTTGGGCGAATGCTGACGTTCACGGGTGGCCTTCCACGACGGGCACATGGCGTCGTTGGGGTCGTAGTTGTAGCAGGCGCCGTTGCCGTTGCAGTGCACGGCACTGGGGAAGTCCTGCCACACACGCTCGTCGATGGTGCGGTCGAGATCACCGCGCAGGGTCACGCCGTCAACCTTGGTCAGGCCCTCGGCACTGTCCGGCGGAGTGCAGATCTTGCCGGGGTTGAGCTGGTTGTGCGGGTCGAATGCACCTTTCAGGCGCTGCAGTGCGGGGTACAGCTCGCCGAAGTATTCCGGCACGTACTCTGAACGCAGGCCCTTGCCATGCTCGCCCCAGAGCAGGCCGCCATAGCTTTTGGTCAACGCCGCCACGGCATCGGAGATCGGCTTGACCAGCGCGGCCTGGGCCGGGTCTTTCATGTCCAGCGCCGGGCGTACGTGCAACACGCCGGCATCGACGTGGCCGAACATGCCGTAGGCCAGGCCGTAGCCGTCGAGCAGCGCACGGAAGTCGGCGATGTAATCGGCCAGTTGCTCCGGCGGCACGGCGGTGTCTTCGACAAACGGCTGCGGCCGCACTTCGCCCTCGACGTTGCCGAGCAGGCCCACCGAGCGCTTGCGCATGGTGTAGACGCGGGTCACCGCCTCGGCACCTTCGGCCAGGGTATGGCCCAGGCGCTCGACGCCGGTATCGCGCTGCAGGTGCTCGATGAAGGCGTCGACCCGGGCATTGACCTCGGCCGGCTCGTCACCGCAGAACTCCACCAGGTTGATACCCAGGGTCGGGCGCTCGGGGTCGGCCGGGAAGTATTCGGCAACGCTGTGCCAGACGATGTCCTTCATCGCCAGCATCAGCACCTTGGAGTCCACCGTCTCGATCGACAATGGCTTGTGCGCCATCAGCGCATTGGCATCGCGCAGGGCGTCCATGAAGCTTGCGTAGCGGACGTTCACCAGCACCGCGTACTTGGGAATCGGCAGCACGTTGAGCTTGGCTTCCACCACGTAGCCCAACGAGCCTTCGGCACCGCACAGCACGCTGTTGAGGTTGAACCGGCCCTGTTCGTCGCGCAGGTGCGCCAGGTCATAACCGGTCAGGCAACGGTTGAGCTTGGGGAAGGTGCTCTCGATCAGCTCGGCCTGGGTTTCCTGGATTTCCCGGGCCATGCGGTACACCTCGCCGACCCGGCCGCTGGCGGCACAAGCCTGTTCCAGCGCGGCATCATCGATCGGCAGGCTATGCAGGCGCTCGCCACCGAGCAGCACGCTGTGCAGTTCGAGCACGTGATCGCGGGTCTTGCCGTAGGTGCAACTGCCCTGGCCGCTGGCGTCAGTGTTGATCATGCCACCGACGGTGGCGCGGTTGGAGGTGGACAGCTCGGGCGCGAAGAACAGCCCGTGCGGCTTGAGCGCGGCATTGAGCTGGTCCTTGACCGTACCCGCCTCGACCCGCACCCAGCGTTCCTCGACGTTGATTTCGAGGATCTTGTTCATGTGCCGCGACAGGTCGACGATGATGCCGTCGGTCAGCGACTGGCCGTTGGTACCGGTGCCACCGCCACGCGGGGTCAGCTTGACCTGCTGGAAACGCGGCTCGCCCATCAGCGTGGCGACCCGCGCCACGTCGTCGGCGTCCAGCGGGAACACTGCTGCCTGGGGCAGGCGCTGATAGATCGAGTTGTCGGTGGCCAGCACGGTACGGGTGCCGTAGTCGGCACTGATCTGGCCACGGAAGCCGCTGTTGCGCAGGGCTTCGAGGAATTCGGGGTAAGCGGCGGTCGGCGCAAGGGTCGGCAGCTGGGCGATCATCGAAGGATGGCCTCTTGATATGGGCTAATTCACGGGAATCCTGTCATCCCGGCATAGGTCGATGCAGGCAGGGATGACGTATAGGCCAATGTTCCTGTAGTTTCGCCTCAGGGGCAAACGGATAATCCTGCCGCTATCGATGACTTTTGTGAATGAATTACCGCCACCTGACACCGTCCATGTCACTGCTGCTGGCTTTCGAGGCCGCTGCCCGGCATGAAAGCTACACCCGTGCCGCCGCCGAACTGTCCCTGACCCAGAGCGCGGTCAGTCGCCAGGTGCAGGCGCTGGAGCAGCAACTGGGGCTGACCCTGTTCCGTCGCGAAGGCCGGCAGGTGCAACTGACTGATGTCGGCCGGCTGTACCAGCGCGAGCTGAGCGAAGCATTGGGGCGCATCCGCAGCGCCACGCTGCAGGCCCTGGCTTATCAGTCCGGGGTCGGCACCCTGCGCCTGGCCACTTTGCCCACCTTCGGTTCCAAGTGGCTGCTGCCGCGCCTGCACGCGTTCTACAGCGCCCACCCGGGGATGCTGGTGCATATTCATTCACGGATCGAAGCCATCAACTTCGACACCAGCGAGATCGATGCTGCCATTGGCGTGGCCAGCCATGACCTGCCCGGATTGATCTGCCATCGCCTGCACGCCGAGGAACTGGTGGTGATCCTGCCCCCGCAAGCTGGCGCGCAAGCCCAGGACTGGCCGCCCGTGCGGATCAGCGAAGAGGTATTGCTCAACGTCGCCAACAACCCGCATGCGTGGGGCGAATGGTTCTCGCATCATGGCTTGCCGCACCGGGCGATGCGCCTGGGGCCAAGTTTCGAATTGACCTCGCATTTGATCCAGGCAGTGCGGGCCGGGATCGGGATCGGGTTGGTACCGCGGATTCTGGTGGAGGAGGAACTGGCCAAGGGTGAGCTGTTCAACCCCGGGGCGGCGTTTGCCAGCCAGCGCAGTTATTACCTGATCTACCCGCCGAGGAATGAGGCGCTGCCTTCGTTGCGAGCGTTTCGTAGCTGGTTGCTCGAACAGATCTGAATGCTTCATTGCCAGATCCGGCCCTTTCGCGGGACAAGCCCGCCCCCACAAGTACTCCACTGCTCTTGGGTTCAGTGGAGTACTTGTGGGGGCGGGCTTGTCCCGCGAAAGGGCCAGTGCAGGCAACAAAAAACCCGATGCCAGTCACCTGACATCGGGTTTCGTCTACTGCCCGCAGCCTTTACTTGGCCGCAGTACCAGCCGTTGTGCCATTGACCTGCGGCCGGCGCTTGGACTTGACGGCATACGCCAGGAACATCACCAGCAGCCACACCGGAATCGCATACACCGACACCTGGATACCCGGGATCAGCAGCATGATGCCCAGAATCAGCACCACGAAGGCCAGGCAGATGTAGTTGCCGTACGGGTACCACAGCGCTTTGAACAGCGGCTTCTGGCCAGTGCGATCAAGGTGCTGGCGGAACTTCAGGTGCGAGTAGCTGATCATCGCCCAGTTGATCACCAGGGTCGCGACCACCAGCGACATCAGCAGCTCCAGCGCATTCTGCGGGATGAAGTAGTTCAGCAGCACCGCAATCAGGGTCACGGCTGCCGACACCAGGATCGAGCGCACCGGCACACCGCGCTTGTCGACCTTGGCCAGGGCCGCCGGGGCGTCACCCTGCTCGGCCATGCCCAGCAGCATGCGCGCATTGCAATAGGTGCCGCTGTTGTACACCGACAGCGCCGCAGTCAAGACCACGAAGTTCAGCAGGTGCGCCGCCACATCGCTGCCCAGCAGCGAGAACACCTGCACGAACGGGCTGCTGCCGTAGCTGCCGCCGGACGCGTCGATGCTGGCGACCAGGTTGTCCCATGGGGTCAGCGACAACAGCACCACCAGCGCACCGATGTAGAAGATCAGGATGCGGTAGATGACCTGATTGATCGCCTTGGGGATCACGGTTTTCGGCTTGTCGGCCTCGGCTGCGGTGAAGCCGAGCATTTCCAGGCCGCCGAAGGAGAACATGATGAACGCCAAGGCCATGACCAGGCCGCTGACGCCATGCGGGAAGAAGCCGCCATGGGCCCACAGGTTGGTCACCGAAGCTTCGGGGCCGCCGCTGCCGCTGGTCAGCAGGTAGGCACCCAGGCCGATCATGCCGACGATGGCTGCCACCTTGATGATGGCGAACCAGAACTCGGCTTCGCCGAAGACCTTCACGTTCATCAGGTTGATGGCGTTGATCAGCAGGAAGAAACCGGCCGCCGTCACCCAGGTCGGGATTTCCGGCCACCAGTAGTGAATGTACTTGCCAACCGCCGTGAGCTCCGACATGCCCACCAGGATGTACAGCACCCAGCAGTTCCAACCCGACAGGAAGCCGGCGAAACCGCCCCAGTACTTGTGGGCGAAGTGGCTGAACGAACCGGCCACCGGCTCTTCGACGATCATCTCGCCAAGCTGGCGCATGATCATGAAGGCGATGAAGCCGCAGATGGCGTAGCCGAGGATCATCGACGGGCCGGCGGATTTCATCACGCCTGCCGAGCCGAGGAACAGGCCGGTACCAATCGCGCCGCCAAGGGCGATCAACTGGATATGGCGGTTCTTCAGGCCCCGCTTGAGCTCGCCTGAATGCATGTTTTGTTCACTCATGAACGAAGTCACCTGCATTGTTTTTATCTGTGACGGAATCGGACCCACCGCGCTCGTGGCGCAGCGGAATGGGCAAGGTGGTTACCTTGGGTTTCTTGCACACAGGCGCCGCCAGGGCGGATCAACCGGGTGTGAGCAAGAGTGCGCGGTACGCAAAAGGGTCACAGGTAAAACGCGGCGCACTGTATACCCCTGCGAGCGCGCAGGCGTCAACGCGTTGCGTCAATTCCCGGGGGAAAAACGCAGCGGTCCTGTGGTGGATGCCTTCAAAGGCGAGGTGATCGGCGTACATGGCGCCTCCATTTGTTGTTCTATGTGCCCGACTCTGTGGACGGGCTTGTGCACATGGCAATGGACGCTATAACAGCGTGGGGACGGGGGTTTGAGCAATAGGGGGAGGGACTTAGGCGCAGGCTTTTGAGGGTGGGCGCGGCAAGATCTGTTTACAGAAAACCAGACCGACCAAGGAAAGCTGGGGAATTTGTACAAATTTCTTTACAGGGCGGTTTGAAAACTTGCCAGTCGTCCGAAAAATTGTTTTTTCTCAATATCTTGGGCCGCTTTGCGGCCAATCGCCGGCAAGCCGGCTCCCACAGGGACCGCAGGTGTCCCTGGAAAACAGGCACAAAAAAGCCAGCCCGAAGGCTGGCTTTTGATCATGGCCGATGCAGATCAGCCGCGCGGCTTGCCGCGACCGCGACCTGCTGGCTTGCCACCATCAGGCTTGGCTGGGCGCTTGCGCATGTCGCTCGGGCGCTCGGCAACGGCGCTGCCACGGCTCTTGCGTGGCGCTTCTTCACGCGGCTGGCGTGCAGGGCGCTCGGCAGGAGCAGCAGCACCGGCTTCATGCGACGGGCGCAGGTTGCGCACGCGCTCGCCACGGCCCAATGGACGGCTCGACTTGCGCTGCAGGCGCTCCATCTTGTCCTTGGCCTTGAGGTTCATGGCAGGCAGCGCCACCGGCTGCAGGCCCACTTCGGCGGCCAGGATGTCGATCTCGCCCTGGCTCATTTCACGCCAGCGGCCCATCGGCAGGTCGGAGTTGAGGAACACCGGGCCGAAGCGCACGCGCTTGAGGCGGCTGACCACCATGCCCTGGGATTCCCACAGGCGACGGACTTCGCGGTTGCGGCCTTCCATCACCACGCAGTGGTACCAGTGGTTGAAGCCTTCGCCGCCCGGCGCCTTCTGGATGTCGGTGAACTTGGCCGGGCCGTCTTCGAGCATCACGCCCGCTTTCAGGCGCTCGATCATCTCGTCGTCGACCTCGCCACGCACACGCACCGCGTACTCGCGGTCCATCTCGTAGGACGGGTGCATCAGGCGGTTGGCCAGCTCACCGTCGGTGGTGAACAGCAGCAGGCCGGTGGTGTTGATGTCCAGGCGGCCGATGTTGATCCAGCGGCCTTCTTTCGGGCGCGGCAGGCGGTCGAACACGGTCGGACGGCCTTCCGGGTCGTCACGGGTGCAGATCTCGCCATCGGGCTTGTTGTACATGATCACCCGGCGGGTGGCCTCGGCGGCCTCCTCACGCTTGATCAGCTTGCCGTCGACGGCGATGGCGTCATGCAGGTCGACGCGCTGGCCGAGGGTGGCCTCGACGCCGTTGACCTTGATGCGGCCCTGGCTGATCCAGGCCTCGACGTCACGGCGCGAGCCCACGCCGATACGCGCCAGCACTTTCTGCAGCTTTTCGCCGGCTGGCGGGGTGATTTCGGTATTTTGCAGGTCTTGCTCACTCATCTGGGCACCTCCCGGTGTAGGAATGAAAAATCAGGTTCTGGCGACGGACGCGCCAAAAGGCCGCGCATCATACGCGGTTCGGTGGGGGAACGCACTGGAGGGTAGTGGGTTTTGTCAGGGTGGGCGTGATTATCTGCCCAGTGGTTTGCGGAGCCAGTACCGGCCTCTTCGCGGGACAAGCCCGCTCCCACAGGGCAACGGAGAACCTGTGGGAGCGGGCTTGCCCCGCGAAAGGGCCGGCGATGACAACAGAAAGCTCAGGGCTGCAACTTGCCCTCGTCCTCCACCCAGGCCTCGGGCTCTTCTTCGCGTAAATCATCGAAATCGGTCTTCAGCCCCTCTTCCATGGCATCCAGTTCCACCAGCAGGCTGCGGAAACTGGTCTCCTCCTTCGGCTCCTCACCCCCCTCATCTTCACCCAGGCTGGCATCGGCCAGCGCCTGCAGGTGCGCTGGCACCGGCGCGTCATCCGGGTCGAGCAGCGGCTCCGGCTCCATCTCTCGCAGCTCTGCCAATGCCGGCAACTCCTCAAGGCTCTTGAGGTTGAAGTGATCGAGAAACGCCTTGGTGGTGGCGAACATCGCCGGCCGACCCGGCACTTCACGGTGACCGACCACGCGAATCCACTCGCGCTCCATCAGGGTCTTGATGATATTGCTGTTGACCGCCACGCCACGCACATCCTCGATCTCACCGCGGGTGATCGGCTGACGGTAGGCAATCAAGGCCATGGTCTCCAGCAGCGCACGGGAGTAACGCTGTGGACGCTCCTCCCACAAGCGGCCTACCCAGGGCGCGAAATTTTCACGGATCTGCAGCCGATAGCCGCTGGCCACTTCCTTGAGCTCGAACGCACGGCCAGCGCAGGACTTGCCCAGCACTTCCAGGGCCTTCTTGAAGACTTTCGGCTCGGGGCGCTCGCCCTCCTCGAACAACTCGTACAGGCGCTCGAGGGATTGCGGCTTGCCCGAGGCGAGCAGAAAAGCCTCGATCAGCGACGCCAGGTCGCGGGGGTCATTCAGGTTCATCGGTTTCTTCGACAGACTCGGCGCGCAGCCGCACATGGATGGGCGCAAAAGGCTCATTCTGCACCAGTTCGATCAGCGACTCCTTGACCAGTTCGAGGATCGCCATGAAGGTCACCACCACGCCCAGCTTGCCCTCCTCGGCGCCGAACAGTTCGACGAAGGGCACAAAACCTCCACCCTTGAGGCGCTCCAGCACATCACTCATGCGCTCGCGGGTGGACAGGGTCTCGCGGGTGATCTGGTGGCTTTCGAACAGGTCGTTGCGGCGCATGACCTCGGCCATGGACACCAGCAGCTCCTCCAGGCTGACCTGCGGCAACAGCTTGCGCACCTTGGCCTGGGGTGCTTCAAGACGCGGCACGACGACATCGCGGCCGACCCGGGGCAGCTCGTCGAGGCCCTCGGCGGCGGCCTTGAAGCGCTCGTACTCCTGCAGCCGACGGATCAGTTCGGCGCGCGGGTCGCCCTCTTCTTCCTCGATCGCGGTCGAGCGCGGCAGGAGCATGCGCGACTTGATTTCGGCCAGCATAGCGGCCATCACCAGGTATTCGGCGGCCAGCTCCAGGCGCACGCTCTTCATCAACTCGACGTAACCCATGTACTGGCGGGTGATCTCCGCCACGGGGATGTCGAGGATGTCGATGTTCTGCTTGCGGATCAGGTACAGCAGCAAATCGAGCGGGCCCTCGAAGGCTTCGAGGATGACTTCCAGGGCGTCCGGCGGGATGTACAGGTCCACCGGCATCTCGGTCAGCGCTTCGCCGTAGACCAGGGCCAACTGTAACTGCTGCGGCGATTCGGCTTCGATGCCAGGTGCCTCAGGGGTGTCCAGCTGGCTCACGCGCTGACCAGGAACGGCGTGGGGTCGCCGCAGCCTTCGCGAATCAATGCAGGCTCATCGCCGGTCAGGTCGATGATGGTGGAGGCCTTGAGATCACCGAAGCCGCCATCGATGATCAGGTCGACATGGTGCTCCAGGCGCTGACGGATCTCGTAGGGATCGGTCATGGGTTCTTCGTCGCCCGGCAAGATCAGGCTCACGCTCATCAACGGCTCGCCCAGTTCTTCGAGCAGCGCCAGGACTATCGGATTGGACGGTACGCGCAGGCCGATGGTACGGCGCTTCTCGTGCATCAGCAGCCGTGGTACTTCCCGGGTGGCATTGAGGATGAAGGTATAGGGCCCAGGAACATGCGCCTTGAGCAGGCGGAAGGTGGAGGTATCGATCTTGGCGAACAGCCCCATTTGCGACAGGTCGCAGCACAACAGGGTGAAATTGTGTTGCTTGTCCAGTTGGCGCAAGCGGCGAACCCGTTCGATCGCGTTCTTGTCGCCAATCTGGCAGCCCAAGGCGTATGCCGAGTCGGTGGGATACACCACCACGCCGCCCTTGCGAATGATTTCGACGGCCTGTTTTATCAGGCGCGCCTGCGGGTTCTCCGCATGAATCTGGAAAAATTGGCTCACGTAGTCGTCCTGTTCATACCGCCAAAGGCTGTTCATGGCTAAATCGGCGCCACAGAGGTGGCAGGTCCTCGGGCAATGGCCGGTAGGCACCGATCTCGCCCCAGGTGCCGGGGCCGTGGAAATCGCTGCCAGCGCTTGCCAGCAGGCCGAACTCACGGGTGAGGATGGACATCGTGCCCACCTGCTCGGCCGGCATCATCCCATTGACCACCTCAAGCGCCTGCCCGCCTGCCTGAATATAGTCGGCAATCAGCCGCCTGCGCTTGCTGCGGGTCAGATCGTAGTGCATGGGATGGGCCAGGCTCACCCAGGCATTCGACTGGCGCAGGGTGGCAACAGTTTCTTCAAGGGTCGGCCAGTGCAGCTTGACGTCGCCGAGCTTGCCCGCCCCCAGCCACTTGCGGAAGGCTTCACCACGGTCCTTGACGTGCCCGGCACGCACCAGGAACTCGGCGAAATGTGGCCGCGCAGGCGCGTTGCCGCTGTCGCCCAGCTCCTGCTGCACGGCGCGCGCGCCGTCGAGGGCACCCGGCATGCCTTTGGCGGACAGCCGTTTGTCGATTTCTTCGGCGCGCAGCCAGCGACCACGGTGCAAAGCCGTGATGGCATCGAGCAACGGTGGGGCGTCGAGCGGGAAGTCATAGCCCAGCACATGGATGGTCGCGCCACCCCAGGTGCACGACAATTCCACGCCACTGACCCAGCGCATGCCCAGCTCGGCACACGCCTGGCGCGCCTCTGGCAGGCCTTCGAGGGTGTCATGGTCGGTCAGGGACAAGGTCTGCACCCCGTGCTCATGGGCCCGGGCGACCAGGACCGCAGGCGACAGGGCGCCATCGGAGGCCGTGCTGTGACAGTGCAGATCAACATTCATGGAGGAGCGCTTTCGCTGGAATCGATGTTTGTTATTATGCCGTCACATCCTGATTCTGGCTGCCATTGTGAAACAATTCATCGATTTCATCCCGCTGCTGCTGTTCTTCATCGTCTACAAGCTCGACCCGCGCCCGATGGAAGTCGCTGGCCACAGCTTCGAGTTCGGCGGCATCTACAGCGCCACGGCGATGCTGATCGCCAGCTCGCTGCTGGTGTACGGCGCGCTGTTCCTGCGCCAACGCAAGCTTGAGAAGGGCCAGTGGCTGACGCTGATCGCCTGCCTGGTGTTTGGCGGCCTGACCCTGACCTTCCACAGCGAAACCTTCCTCAAGTGGAAGGCGCCGGTGGTCAACTGGCTGTTCGCCCTGGGCTTTGCCGGCAGCCATTTCATCGGCGACCGGGTGCTGATCAAGCGCATCATGGGCCATGCCCTGACCCTGCCCGACGCCGTGTGGACACGCCTGAACCTGGCCTGGATCGCCTTCTTCCTGTTCTGCGGCGCGGCGAACCTGTTCGTCGCCTTCACCTTCCAGGACTTCTGGGTCGACTTCAAGGTATTCGGCAGCCTGGGCATGACCGTGATCTTCCTGGTGGCGCAGGGTGTGTACCTGTCGCGCCACCTGCACGACGACCCTTCCACCTCCAAGACCAAGGATTGACATGCTCTACGCCATCATCGCCAGCGACGTCGCGAACTCCCTGGAAAAACGCCTGGCCGCGCGCCCGGCGCACATCGAGCGCCTGCAGCAGCTCAAGGCAGAAGGCCGCGTGGTGCTGGCCGGCCCGCACCCGGCCATCGACAGCAACGACCCAGGTGTTGCCGGTTTCAGCGGCAGCCTGATCGTCGCCGAGTTCGATTCGCTCGCCGCCGCCCAGGCCTGGGCCGATGCCGACCCGTACATTGCCGCCGGCGTATATGACAACGTCATCGTCAAGCCATTCAAGCAAGTCTTGCCATAACCGAAGAATTGGCGGCGCCTGCTGTATCTTTGCCACTGGCGCATACGTCAGACGCCGTCGATTTGAATTGAGTGAGTCATGAGCGAGCTGTTACTGATTGATGACGACCAGGAACTCTGCGAGCTGCTCGGCAGCTGGCTGACCCAGGAAGGCTTTACCGTGCGTGCCTGCCACGACGGCCAGAGCGCACGCAAGGCCCTGGCCGAGCACGAACCCGCGGCCGTGGTGCTGGATGTGATGCTGCCCGACGGCAGTGGCCTGGAGCTGCTCAAGCAGCTACGCAGCGAGCATGCCGAGTTGCCAGTGCTGATGCTTTCGGCCCGTGGCGAGCCGCTGGACCGTATTCTCGGCCTGGAACTGGGTGCCGACGATTACCTGGCCAAACCTTGCGACCCCCGTGAACTCACCGCACGCCTGCGGGCCGTGCTGCGCCGCAGCCACCCGACGGCCGCCACCACGCAACTGGAGATCGGTGACCTGGCCTTCAGCCCGGTACGTGGCGTGGTCAGCATCGACGGCCGGGAGATGAGCCTCACCCTGTCCGAAAGCCGTATTCTCGAAGCTCTGCTGCGCCAACCCGGCGAGCCGCTGGACAAGCAGGAACTCGCGCAAATCGGCCTGGGCCGCAAGTTGACACTGTATGACCGCAGCCTGGACATGCACGTGAGCAACCTGCGCAAGAAGATCGGCCCGCACGCCGACGGCCGCCCGCGCATCGTGGCCCTGCGCAGCCGTGGCTATTACTACAGCCTCTGACCTGCGCATCTTTACCGAGCCTTTACCCTTCCCTGACCGCGCTTGACCTTGATCTCCCTAGACTGAGCTCATCCGGTAACCACCGGCCTATGAAAGGAGAGACACCATGCGCAAGACCCTTATCGCCCTGATGTTCGCCGCCGCCCTGCCGACCGTGGCCATGGCCATGCCTGAAGGCGGCTCGCGCCACGACGGCCCGCATCATCGCGGTGATGCGCCTTTCGCCCAACTGGACCTGAGCCGCGAGCAGCGCCAGGAAATCCGCAAGCTGATGGGCGAGCAGATGAAAAACCGCCACGACATCACCGAACGCTACATGGCCAAACTGCCAGCCGCCGAACAGAAAGCCATGAAGGACGAGCTCAAGGCCAGCCACGACAAGACCGAAAGCCAGGTCCGCGCGCTGCTCAAGCCAGACCAGCAGAAGAAGTTCGACGAACTGCAGAAAGCGCGTGAAGCACGCAAGGCTGAATGGAAGGAATTCCAGGCCTGGAAAGCTGAAAAAGGCAACAAGGCCCAGTAAGCTGCCCCACCGACGCCCGGCCCGCGCCCTCGCGGGCCGGGCTTTTCCCGTTTACAGGAGGTGCTCTTGCGTTCTCTGTTCTGGCGCATCCTGGCCAGCTTCTGGCTGGCCATCACCCTCGTCGCTGGCTTGTCGATCCTGCTGGGCCATATGCTCAACCAGGACGCCTGGATCCTCAGCCGCCACCCAGGCCTCAACACCCTGGCCAGCCACTGGGCCAAGCACTACGAACAGGAAGGCGAAGCGTCTGCGCAGATGTTTCTGGAACGACGCAGAGAACGTTTCAAGATCGACGTGCAGGTGCTCGATGACAGTGGCGAGGCGGTGGTGCCCGGAACATTCCCGCGCCGTGCTGCAGCGTTCGAGGCGCGCCAGCACAATGACCAGCGCCGCCTGCCGTGGCGCCGCCTGACCGAGGAATACACCAGCCCCGAGAGCGGTGAAACCTACCTGCTGATCTACCGTATCCCGCACCCTGAACTGGACGCCTGGCACCGCGAGAGCCTGCTCTGGCCACTGAGCGCCCTGGGCATTGCCCTGGTGGTGTTGACCCTGTTCAGCCTGCTGGTGACCCTGTCCATCACCCGTCCACTGAGCCGCCTGCGCGGCGCCGTGCACGACCTCGGCCAGGCCAGCTACCAGCAGAACAGCCTGGCCCGCCTGGCGGCCCGGCGCGATGAGTTCGGCGTGCTGGCCAAGGACTTCAACAAGATGGGGGCCCGTCTGCAGAGCCTGATCGGCAGCCAGCGCCAGTTGCTGCGGGATGTTTCCCACGAACTGCGCTCCCCCCTGGCCCGCCTGCGCATCGCCCTGGCCTTGGCCGAACGGGCCGAGGCCGATCAACGCCAGGCGCTGTGGCCACGCCTGACCCGCGAGTGCGACCGCCTGGAAGACCTGATCAGCGAGATCCTGACCTTGGCCCGGGTCGATGCCGAACAGGCGCATGCCGAGCCCGTCGACCTGAATGCCTTGCTCGGCAGCGTGCGCAAGGATGCCCAGCTCAGCGCACCGGAGCAGGAGGTGAAGCTGGAGGCGCAGCCAGGGCTGACCCTGCAGGGCTGGCCGACCTTGATCGAGCGGGCCGTGGACAACCTGCTGCGCAACGCCTTGCGCTTCAATCCGCCGGGGCAGCCGATCGAGGTTCGCGCCGAGCGTGAGCAGGATCGGATCGTGGTGAGCGTGCGCGACCATGGACCGGGGGTGGCTGCGGAGCATCTGGCGCAGTTGGGTGAGCCGTTCTTCCGCGCGCCGGGGCAGGATGCGGCGGGACATGGGTTGGGATTGGCGATTGCGCGCAAGGCGGTAGAGCGCCATGGCGGCAGCCTGGTGCTGGAGAATCATCCGCAGGGTGGGTTCCTGGCCCAGCTGGAATTGCCGCTAGCAGTGGAGATTGGCAGCTGAATTGATGCCAGGTTTTCCGGCCTCTTCGCGGGACAAGCCCGCTCCCACAAGTACCCTGCTGACCTCAAGCTCAGTGGAAAACCTGTGGGAGCGGGCTTGTCCCGCGAAGCAGTCAGCACATCACTCGCCCCAGGCGCTGACGAACGCTGCAGTCTCCAGCACCGGCGCCGTGCGCGGCTCGGCCAGCGGCGTACCGACATACAGGTAACCGATCACCTCCTCGTTCTCGGCCATCCCCAGTCCCTTGTGCACAAAGGCATCGAAGGCCATGTCGCCGGTGCGCCACACCGCGCCGATGCCCTGGGCATGGGCGGCGATCAGGATGCCATGAGCCGCACAGCCCGCCGCCAGGCGCTGCTCGGACTTGGGTACCTTGAAGTGGTCCTGCAACTTGGCGATCACCACGATCAGCAACGGCGCACGCAACGGCATGGCACGTGCCTTGTCCAGCGCAGCCTGGCTCGCTTCGCCCTTGTTCTGCAGCGCCTGGGCGAACAGCTCACCGAGTTTCTCGCGGCCCTGACCCTCGATGGTCAGGAAGCGCCACGGCCGCAGTTGACCGTGGTCTGGCGCCCGCAGCGCCGCCTGGAACAGCGCCTCGCGCTGGGCAGCATTGGGCGCAGGTTCGGTCAGGCGTGGCACGGAAACACGGTTGAGCAATGCGTCGAGAGCCTCCATCGGCTACCCTCCTGGCTGGTAAATGTGCGGCCATTCTAGCGTTTACATCACCAGACCCATAGGTAGAATGGCGCCCTTCCGTTCAGAGTCAGAGCAGATCACATGGCCTTGCCGACCTTAAGGATCATTGGTTTCATCATCGGCATCTTCCTCATCACCCTGGCAGTCAGCATGGTCGTACCCATGGCGACCCTGGTGATCTTCGAGCGCACCGGCGACATGCCGTCGTTCCTCTGGTCGAGCCTGATCACCTTCGTCGCCGGCCTGGCGATGGTCGTGCAGGGCCGACCGGAACATGTGCACCTGCGCCCGCGCGACATGTACCTGCTCACCGTCAGTAGTTGGCTGGTGGTGTGCGTGTTCGCTGCCCTGCCCTTCCTGCTGACCCAGCACATCAGCTACACCGATGCCTTCTTCGAGAGCATGTCCGGCATCACCGCCACCGGCGCGACAGTGCTCAGCGGGCTGGACACCATGTCGCCGGGTATCCTGATGTGGCGCTCGATGCTGCACTGGCTCGGCGGCATCGGCTTCATCGCCATGGCCGTGGCGATCCTGCCGCTGCTGCGCATCGGTGGCATGCGCCTGTTCCAGACCGAGTCCTCCGACCGCTCGGAAAAGGTCATGCCGCGCTCGCACATGGTCGCCAAGTCGATCGTCGGGGTCTACGTCGGTTTTTCGGTGCTCGGCGCCGTGGCCTTCTGGTGGGCCGGCATGAAACCGTTCGATGCGATCAACCACGCCATGTCGGCGATCTCCACCGGTGGGTTCTCCACCTCGGACCAATCCCTGGCGAAATGGGACATCCCGGCGGTGCACTGGGTCGCCGTGGTGGTCATGATCCTCGGCAGCATGCCGTTCACCCTTTACGTGGCCACCCTGCGCGGCAACCGCAAGGCGCTGATCCGCGACCAGCAGGTCCAGGGGCTGCTCGGCATGCTGGTGGTCACCTGGCTGGTGCTGGGCACCTGGTACTGGGCCACCACCAACCTGCACTGGCTGGATGCCTTGCGCCATGTGGCGCTGAACGTGACATCGGTGGTCACCACCACCGGCTTTGCGCTGGGCGACTACAGCCTGTGGGGCAACTTCTCGCTGATGCTGTTCTTCTACCTGGGCTTCGTCGGTGGCTGCTCCGGCTCCACCGCCGGCGGCATCAAGATTTTCCGCTTCCAGGTGGCCTACATCCTGCTCAAGGCCAGCTTGAACCAGTTGATCCACCCGCGCGCGGTGATCAAGCAGAAATACAACGGCCACCGCCTCGACGAAGAGATCGTGCGTTCGATCCTGACGTTCTCGTTCTTCTTCGCCATCACCATCTGCGTGATGGCTTTGCTGCTGTCACTGCTGGGCGTGGACTGGATGACCGCGCTAACGGGCGCCGCTGGCACCGTCTCGGGTGTCGGCCCGGGCCTTGGCGAAGTGATCGGCCCTTCGGGCAACTACGCCTCGCTGCCGGATGCCGCCAAGTGGATCCTCGCCAGCGGCATGCTGCTCGGTCGCCTGGAGATCATCACGGTGCTGGTGTTGTGTATGCCGGCGTTCTGGCGTCACTGAGTACCATGGGTTCCGCGCCCAGACGGGAGCGGAATTCGCTTGGGGTAACGTCGAACCAGCGACGGAACGCCCGGTAGAAGTTGCTGGGGTCGGCAAAACCCAGCAGGTAGGCGGTTTCCAGCAGGGTCATGCCTGGCTGGGCGAGGTATTGCTCGGCCAGCTCGCGGCGGGTGTCGTCCAGCAGCGCCTGGAAACTGGTGCCCTCTTCCTGCAAGCGGCGCTGCAAGGTGCGCTGGGACAGGTGCAGGGCCTGGGCCAGGGTCTCCCGCTTGGGCTCGCCCTGGGGCAAGATGCGGCACAGCACCTGGCGTACACGGTGGGTTACCCGACTTTCGGAAAAACGCGCCAGGTATTCGCCGGCGAAGCGGTCATGCAGCACCGCCATCGCTTCGTTGGCAGTTGGCAGCGGGGCTTCCATGTCGGCGCGTTCGAATATCAGCGCATCGTGGGCGGCTCCGAACACAAGGGGCGAATGGAACGCCACCTTGTACGGTTCGATGTTCTTCGGTTGCGGCCCCTGGATCAGCACCCGCCTGGGCTGTATGGGGCGGCCGCTGAGCCACTTGCTCAGGGCCAGTGCGCACGCCAGCGATGCCTCCGAGCTGTGCCGGGTCGTCGGCAGATGATCGCCATGCACGGTAAGGATCAGGGAATAGCCTTCGGGGCCCAGGCGGAAGCTCAGGTCTGAACTTTCGGCGATGATGCGCTGATAGCGCACCAACCGTTCGAAACCTTCGGCCAGGGTGCGACTCGACATCAACGCATAGCCCACCACATGGAACGATGCCGGCCGCACCACCCGCGCCATGTTCAGGCCGATGGCTTCATTGCCGGACAGTTCCACCGCCAACTGCCACAGGCGGGTCATGGAGTCTTGCGGAAAACGCGCATCCGGGTCATCGAGGGCGGCGAAGTCGAGCCCGAGTTGCTTGAACATGGCACGGCAATCGAGCCCTTCCAGCTCGAGTGCCTTGACGATCCCTGATGCCCAGCTGGCTGACGTGGTTCTCTCACTCATGACAGGCTTCTTATGCTGACCGCTTCATGCGGTGAACCTAAGGATACTCAATTGGCGCCTATTGTCACTGGCCGGCTCCGTCAGTGACTCTAGACTCGATTCAGGCTCCACGCCGTGTATCCTGTCAAAAAGTGATAATCCCGGAGCATTGCGATGAACAGCACAGCGCAGTTTCGCAGTTTTGCCGAGTTCTACCCGTACTACCTGGGGGAGCACAGCAACCCCACCTGCCGACGCCTGCACTTCGTCGGTACCAGCCTGGTCATTGCCCTGCTGGCCTACACCATCGGCAGTGGCAAGTGGTTGCTGCTCTTGGCCGTGCCGCTGTTCGGCTATGGCTTCGCCTGGGTCGGGCACTTCTTTTTCGAGAAAAACCGGCCGGCCACCTTCAAGCACCCGCTGTACAGCCTGATCGGCGATTTCGCGATGTTTCGCGACATCCTGCTGGGCCGCATCAGCCTCTAGGGCGCCTCAGGCAGGTTCGCGCAGCGCGGCAGCCTGCTCGGCATGCCGCGCCTGAGCATCGGCCAGCCGATACAACTCGATGCTGCCGTCCCAGTGCTCGATCAATGCCGTGCATGACTCGACCCAATCGCCACAGTTGAGGTACTCCACCTCGCCGACCCTGCGGATTTCGGCATGGTGGATATGCCCGCACACCACCCCGTGAAAACCCCGCCGGGTGCATTCGTGGGCAATGGCGTCCTCGAAGTCGCTGATGAAGTTCACCGCGCCCTTGACCTTGTGCTTGAGGTAGGCCGACAGCGACCAGTAGCCATAGCCGTAGCGCGCCCGCCAATGGTTGAGCCAGCGGTTGAGTACCAGGGTGACCTCGTAGGCACGGTCGCCAAGGAAGGCCAGCCAGCGGTGATAGCGGGTAATCACGTCGAACTGGTCGCCGTGGATCACCAGCAGCCGGCGGCCATCTGCCGTCAGGTGCTCGGCCTCGTCCACCAGCTGAATGTTGCCAAGCATCAACTTCGAATAACGGCGCAGAAACTCGTCGTGGTTGCCCGTGACGTAGATCACCTCGGTGCCACGCTTGCTCATGGTGAGCAAACGGCGGATCACATTGGTATGGGCTTGCGGCCAGAAGATACCGCCGCGCAATTTCCAGCCGTCGATGATATCGCCGACCAGGTAGATGCGATCGGCCTGATAAGCCTTGAGAAACTGCGACAAGTGTTCAGCCTGACAATCACGGGTGCCCAGGTGAACGTCGGAAATCCACAACGTGCGCACACGTTGCTTGCGTGAAGGGCGAGAGAGTTCGACGTGGGTCATGGGCGGGCTCCGGCGCTGTTTGCTGGAGACTGGCAGGCCCAGGTGACAGGTTGGTGGCAGCGATGTGACGGGTGATGAGGGGTCGGGAATGGGGCACAATGGTTGCCTGCCCTGCGAGGACGCCCATGACCGCCGGCCCGATTCTTTCCCTGCGCCATTACCGCGACGACCTGATCGCCCACAGCCACGAGCACCCACAACTGGTGTTCGGCCTGCAGGGTCGCCTGGATTTCGAGGTGCAGGGGCAAGGGGCGCGGGTCGCTCGCCAGGGCCTCATGGTCGTACCTGCCGGCACTCATCACAGCTGTGGTAGTGACACCGGCAGCCACTGCCTGGTGCTCGATGTGCCAGGCGATCATTGGTTGCACGAGCAACTGGGTGAGCATGCCGACGCCAGTCGCCGCCTGCTCGACCGCCCTGCGGCCCTGGGCCTGGACAACCGTCAGCAGCAACTGGTGGACTGGCTGGCGGCAAGCCCGGTGGACGACCCGCTGATTGCCCGCCAAGGTGCGGTGCTGCTGTTGGCCAGCTTGAATCCCACGGCTTCGGCCACGGTTACGCCCAGCCATCGGCTGCCTTATGCCGCGTTCGACAGCCATATCGAACGCCACGCTGCATACCCGCTGCAGGTCGCTGATCTTGCGCGTATCGCAGGGCTGTCCAGCGCCCGGCTGCATGCGCGCTTCACCGTCGAATGCGGGATGACGCCGATGGACTATATCCGCCAGCGGCGGTTGCTCAAGGCGCGGCAGTTGGTGCGACAGACTGCGCTGCCGATGGGGGAGATCGCGGCGCAGGTTGGCTACAGTTCGCAGAGTGCGTTCTCGGCGGCGATGCTGCGCGCGTTCGGCTGTTCGCCAGTGGCGTTGCGGCGAGAGTCTGGCGACAACTGAGGCGAGTCTTGCGACAGACCGAGCAAGCCTGAGGTTTTACACTGCGCCTGTACCGGCTCTATCGCCGGCAAGCCGGCTCCCACAGGAACATCACAAGCTTGAGGACTGTGCTGTACCTGTGGGAGCCGGCTTGCCGGCGATAGGGCAGGCAAATACAACGAAGATCGCAAGGACCACCATGAACCACCGCACCGCCCTCGGGGCCCTGCACATCGGCGCACTGTTCTTCGGCCTGACCGGCGTGTTCGGCAAACTGGCCGCCAGCGCCAGCCCGGCCATCATCGTCTTTGGTCGCGCCGCTTTCGCCGTGCTCGCGCTGGCCCTGTTCGCCAGCCTCACCGGCCCCGGCTGGCAACGCCTGAGCGGGCGCGACATGCGCCGCCTGCTGCTCGGCGGCGTGCTGCTGGCCGGCCACTGGGTCAGCTTCTTCATCGCCGTCAAGGTCGCCGGTGTGGCGATCGCCACCCTCGGCTTCGCCAGCTTCCCGGCATTCACCGTGATCCTCGAAGGCTTGCTGTACCGTGAACGCATCCGCCGCAACGAAGCCGTACTGGTGGTGCTGGTCAGCATCGGCCTGATCCTGGTGACGCCGTCCTTCGACCTGGCCAGCGAAGCCACCGGCGGGCTGCTCTGGGCCCTGCTCTCGGGCCTGCTGTTCTCGCTGCTGTCACTGACCAACCGTGCCGGCTCCGGGCGCTTGCCCGCCGTGCAGGCAGCGCTGTGGCAGAACCTGGTGGTCGGCCTGTGCCTGCTGCCGGTGGCCGCGCCAGGCCTGGGTGCGGTGGCGACCAAGGATTGGCTGTGGATCGCCCTGCTCGGCATCTTCTGCACCGGTGTCGCCCACAGCCTGTTCGTCGCCAGCCTGGCGGTGATCAAAGCACGCACCGCCGCCGTGGTATTCGGCATGGAGCCGGTCTACGGCATTGCCGTGGCCTGGGTGGTGTTCGCCGAGACACCAACCTTGCGCATGCTGCTTGGCGGTGCGCTGATCATCTTCGCCATCGTGCTGTCCAGCCGCCTGGCCGCCGAACCGTCAACCAAACAGCCCACGCTGGCCGAGGGCGCCTGATCAGCGATCGTTGTGGCCCAGGTCGCGCTGCGGGTCGATCTGGTCTCGCACCCGCTGCTTCAGCACCTTGGCCTCGGGGAAGCCACCATCGGCCTTGCGCTCCCAGATCTGCACGCCTTGGCAGGTAATACGGAAGACCCCGCCCGTGCCAGGTTCCAGCGCCACCCGGGCAAGGTCGTCGGAAAAGGTGCTGAGCAGCTCCTGGGCCAGCCAGGCCGCGCGCAGCAGCCACTGGCACTGGGTGCAATAGGTGATGACAATTTCCGGCTTGCTGTGGGCCATGGTCAAGGTTCTCCAGGTAGGGGCCGCTTATACTAGCGGTCTTTAGCCCAGGTTTTGAGACTCACGATGCACCGCCTGCTGTTCTGCCTTCTGCTGACGCTCACCTCCATCACCGTGCTCGCCGCCGAGCCAGTCCGCCCCAAGGTCGGCCTGGTGCTCTCCGGTGGTGCTGCCCGGGGCCTGGCCCATATTGGCGTGCTCAAGGCCCTGGAAGAACAGGGCGTGCGCATCGATGCCATCGCCGGCACCAGCATGGGCGCGGTGGTTGGCGGGCTGTATGCCTCCGGCTACAGCGTCGAGGAGCTGGAGAAACTGGCCACCACGCTCGACTGGCAACAGGCGCTGTCCGACGCACCGCCGCGCAAGGACGTACCGTTCAGGCGCAAGCAGGATGACCGCGACTTTCTGGTCAAGCAGAAGCTGAGCTTTCGCGATGACGGCAGCCTCGGCCTGCCGCTGGGTGTGATCCAGGGCCAGAACCTGGCCCTGCTGCTGGAAAGCAAGTTGGCCCACACCGCCGACACCCGCGACTTCGACAAATTGCCGATCCCCTTTCGCGCCGTGGCCACCGACATCGCCAGTGGCGAGAAAGTGGTGTTCCGCAAGGGTCACCTGCCCCAGGTGATCCGCGCCAGCATGTCGATCCCGGCGGTGTTCGCGCCGGTAGAGTTGGATGGCCGTCTGCTGGTGGACGGTGGCATGGTCGACAACATCCCCGTGGATGTGGCCCGCGACATGGGCGTTGACCTTGCCATCGTGGTCGATATCGGTACACCGCTGCGCGACCGCAAGCAGCTGGCCACGGTGGTCGATGTGCTCAACCAGTCGATCACCCTGATGACCCGGCGCAATTCCGAGGAGCAACTGGCCAGCCTGCACCGCGACGACATCCTTATCCAACCGCAGCTGGCGGCCTTCGGCGTCACCGATTTCGGCCGTGCCCACGACATGATCGAAGCCGGCTACCGCGCCGCGCAGCTGCTCGAACCACGCCTGGCCGCCCTTCGCCAACCCGAAGGCGATGCAGAGCTTGCGGTGGCGCGTTCGCCACGCCAGCGCACGCCCGTGATCACCGCCATTCGGGTGGAGAACGACTCCAAGGTCAGTGACGACGTGATCCGTTACTACATCCGCCAGCCAATTGGCGAGCCGCTGGAACTCGATCGCCTGCAGACTGACATGGGTACCCTGTATGGCCTGGACTACTTCGACCGGGTGCAATACCGCGTGGTGCATAAAGGCGATGACAACACCCTGGTGATCAACGCCCGTGGCAAGCGCAGCGGCACCGATTTCCTGCGTCTGGGCCTGAACCTGTCGGATGACCTGCGCGGTGACAGCGCCTTCAACCTGGGCGCCAGCTACCGGGTCAATGGCATCAACGAGCTTGGTGCCGAGTGGCTCACCCGCGCGCAGATCGGTGACCAGCAAGAACTGTACAGCGAGTTCTACCAGCCGCTGGACGTTGGCTCGCGTTATTTCATCGCACCTTATCTGGACTTCAGCTCACAAAACATCGAAGCGACCCTGGACGACGACCCGATCGCCGAATACCGGCTGGAACGCTACGGTTTCGGCCTCAACTTCGGCCGGCAGATCGGCACCTATGGCGAAGTGCGCCTGGGGGCCGGCAAGGCCTGGGGCGAAGCCGAGGTGCGCATCGGTGACCAGGACCTGCCCAAGGTCAGTTTCAACGAAGGCTTCTATGAGCTGAAATATTCGTTCGACACCCTCGACAACGTGTACTTCCCGCACAGTGGCGAGGACATCGGCCTGACCTTGCGCAAGTACGACAAGTCGCTGGACTCCGACAACGCGTACCGACAATGGCTGTTCAATCTGGACAAGGCCTTCAGCAGCGGGCCGAACACCTGGGTAGTCGGTGGACGCTATGGACGCACGCTGGACGAAACCGATGTGGTGACGTCGAGCTTCGTGATTGGTGGTGCACGGGAGCTGTCGGGGTTCCGCCAGGATTCGGTATCAGGGCAAAACCTGAGCCTGATGCGCATGGTCTACTACCGCCGCCTGACACCGCGCGCCTACGTGCCACTGGACTTCCCGCTGTATATCGGGGGTTCGCTGGAGCGTGGGCGGGTCTGGAACAACGACAACGAATTCGACAGTGGCTATATCAATGCGGCCAGCATCTTCCTGGGGCTGGAAACGCCGTTGGGGCCGCTGAACCTGAGTTATGGCGCCAACAGCGCGCATGAGCAGGCGGTGTATCTGAACCTGGGGCATACCTTTTAGATCGCAATCGCCGGCAAGCCGGCTCCCACAGGGCTCGGTGCGATCCTTGTGGGAGCCGGCTTGCCGGCGATTGGGCCGTTGCAGGTTCAGGTTTTTTCCAGGTTGCCCAGAATCTTCGCATGCACCCGCATGCACACCTGCAGATCCGCCTCGTCCACCCCGGTAAACAGCTCCAGGCGCAAGGCATTGGCAATGGTCTCGATCTGCTCGATCAACGGTTTGGCCGGCGGGCACAACAGGATCTTCTTGGCGCGGCGATCTTCCAGCACCGCCTGGCGGCGCACCAACCCCTGATTCTCCAGGCTGTCGAGCAGGCGCGCCAGGGTCGGGCCTTCGACGCCGACACTCTGGGCCAGTTCGCGCTGGGTGGGCGCCTCTTCGAAACGGGCAAGGTGCAGCAACACCAGCCAGCGCGCCTGGGACAGGTTGAGCCCAGCCAGGCGGCGATCCAGTTCGGCACGCCAGCCCCGGGACATCTGGGCCAGCTGCATGCCAAAGCGGTGTTGGTTGTCGGTCAGGGGCATAAGTAACTCATGGACTAGAACTAATTATTAGCCAGCTAACCATGTCCCGTGCCATCAGGCAAGGCTGGGCGCCTCACAAACGGCCGATATTCGTCAAAAAGGGTGTCTCAGGTCAGTAGATGTCCGAAATGTCTTCAATCACAACTCGAATTCCGCCGCCAATGCTGAGCGCACGCAGTGCAGCACCCCGTCCGGTACCCGAGCGCCGAACAGGGGCGCAATGGCCGACACCGGCGGCAGCTCCCCTTCGCCATCGAGGAAGGCATCCTGCACCTCCATCAGCAAGTCTTCCGGCAGATCCAGTGCCTGATCCAGGCTCAGTTCCCGACGGCCGATGGCTTCGGCCAGCAGGCTGTAGACGTTCTTCTCGCTGCAGTTGAGCTGACCGGCGATCTGCGCGGGGGTCATGCCGGCGCGGGCCAGGCTGACCAGCTCGTGGCGCAGGTCGAGCACCACTTTCGGGGCCTCCTCGGTGCCACCGGCACCGTTGAGCACTTCGAGGAAGGCCTGGCCGTAACGCTCCAGCTTGCGTGCGCCCACACCGCTGACCTGGGCCATGTCGCTGAGGCTGGTGGGCTGGCTGCGCAGCATCTCCAGCAAGGTGGAGTCGGGGAAAATGACGTAAGGCGGCACGCTGTGTTCCTCGGCCAGCTTGCGCCGCAAGGTGCGCAGGGCCTCCCACAGTTCGCGCTCCTCGGCCCGCACCAGCTGGCTGGCCGGGCTGCCGCCGCTGGAGGACGCCTTGGCCACGGTCTGCGGCTTGAGGTCGCGGCGCAGCTGCAGGGTGACCTCGCCACGCAGCAGTGGCCGGCAGCTGTCGGACAGGCGCAGGCCGCCGTAGCCTTCCAGGTCGATGTCGACCAGGCCGCGCGCCACCAGCTGACGGAACAACGAACGCCATTCAACCTCGGCGAGCGTCTTGCCGACGCCGAATACCGAGAGTTTCTCGTGGCCGAAATTGCGCACCTTTTCGGTGTCCTTGCCCAGCAGTACATCGACCAGGTGACCCACGCCATAACGCTGCCCCGTGCGGAACACCGCCGACAATGCCTGGCGTGCAGGCTCGGTAGCGTCCCAGGTCTGGATCTGGTCGACGCAGTTGTCGCAATGCCCGCACGGCTGCTCGAGCACCTCGTCGAAGTAGGCCAGCAACGACTGCCGGCGGCAGCGCGTCTCTTCGCACAGGGCCAGCATAGCGTCGAGCTTGTGCTGCTCGATGCGCTTGTGGCGCTCGTCACCCTCGGAGTTCTGCAGCATCTGCTTGAGCATCACCATGTCCTGCAGGCCGTAGGCCATCCAGGCGTCGGATGGCAGGCCATCACGGCCGGCACGGCCGGTTTCCTGGTAGTAGGCTTCCAGCGACTTGGGCAGGTCGAGGTGGGCGACGAAACGTACGTTGGGCTTGTCGATCCCCATGCCGAAGGCAATGGTGGCGACCATGATCAGCCCTTCTTCATTGAGGAAGCGGTGCTGGTTGGCGGCACGCGTTTCAGCGGCCAGGCCTGCGTGGTAGGGCAACGCCGGGAAGCCTTGCTCGCAGAGGAATGCCGCGGTCTCGTCGACCTTCTTGCGAGACAGGCAGTAGACGATGCCGGCATTGCCACGGCGCTCGCCCAGGAAGGCCATCAACTGCTTGCGCGGCGACTCCTTGGGGACGATGCGGTAGAAGATGTTCGGCCGGTCGAAACTCGACAGGAAGCGTTCGGCCCCCTGCAGGTGCAGGCGCTGGACGATCTCCTCGCGGGTACGCATATCGGCCGTCGCGGTCAGGGCGATACGCGGCACATGCGGGAACAGTTCGGCCAACTGGCCGAGCTGCAGGTATTCAGGCCGGAAGTCGTGGCCCCATTGCGACACGCAGTGGGCCTCGTCGATGGCGAACAGGGCGATGTCCATCTCGCGCAGGAACTCCAGCATACGTGGCTGCACCAGGCGCTCCGGCGCCAGGTAGAGCATCTTCACTTCGCCACGGCGCAGGCGCCCGGCCAGGTCGCGCTGCTGCTCCGCGCTCAGGGTGGAGTTCAGCGCCGCGGCGGCGACGCCCAGCTCGTCCAGCGTGGCGACCTGGTCGTCCATCAGCGCGATCAGCGGCGACACGACCACCGTCAGCCCCGGGCGCAGCAACCCCGGCACCTGGAAGCACAACGACTTGCCACCGCCAGTGGGCATCAGCACCAGCGCATCGCCGCCGCTGGCCACGCATTCGATGATCGCTGCCTGGCGCCCACGGAAACTGTCGTAGCCGAAGATATCCTTGAGAACGCGCTGAGCCTGTTCGAGCATGTGCAACTCCAAATCGCCGTACCATCCTGGACACAGGCTGGACGAAAAAACCGCTCCGCACACGCCAAATGCGTAAGCGGCTTTTGCCAGATGGCCGGGAAACCCCGCCCCTGCATGAAAAATCGCGGAGTATACCGCAGTGCCGCTTCACGCAGGATGCCCGGGTGACAGACGTTCCCTTTGCACCGCCGTCGCTGCAAGGTGCTAGAATTCACTATCGTTTATTCCCCCAAGGTAGCCCTGTAATGTCCTTCGCCGAGCAACTGACCCGCCTGCAAGCCTTCCTCGACGCCGATGAGCTGCACGAAGAAGCGCTGGACTACGTCGCCGCCCACGGCTACCTGACCGCGCTGTCGATCTGCTCGGAAGACGTCCCCGAGCGTGAATGGATCGACGCGCTGTTCGCCGAAGAGCCCCATTACGCCAGCGATGCCCAGCGCACCGAGATCGAAGCGACCCTGGTAGCACTGAAGGGCCACATTGCCCGCCAGCTGGCCAGCGACGAAGAATTCGACCTGCCCTGCGACCTGGACCTGACCGACGAGCCGGACGATTCCGACCTGCGCGGCTGGTGCATCGGTTTCATGGAAGGCGTGTTCCTGCGCGAGGAAGCCTGGTTCGAGAACGCCGAAGAGGAAGTCAGCGAGATGCTGCTGCCGATCATGGTTGGCTCGGGCCTGTTCGACGAGCAGCCAGAGTTCGCCGACATCGCCAGCAATGCCAACCTGCAGGACGACATGATCGTGCAGATCCCCGAGGCGCTGAGCGCACTGTTCCTGCTGCTGCACGCCCCTGACGAGAAGCCGGCGCTGCTCAAGCCACGCCACCACTGAGTCGGCCGTGCGCTACCTGTTGCTGGCCATCGGCTGGCTCAGCGTCGCGCTGGGGGTGCTGGGGATCTTCCTGCCGGTGTTGCCCACTACCCCCTTCCTGCTGCTGGCGGCCGCCTGCTTCGCTCGCAGCTCGCCCCGCTTTCACCATTGGCTGGTCAACCACCCAAGACTTGGGCCGTGGATCCGTGACTATTTGAGTGGCGAGGGCATTCCGCTCAAAGGCAAGGTCTACGCCATCGGGCTGATGTGGGCGAGCATTGGCCTGTCCTGCTACCTGGTGCCGCTGTTCTGGGCGCGGGCGTTCATGCTCACCAGTGCGGTGCTGGTGAGCTTGTACATCCTCAAGCAGAAGACCTTGCGCAGGCCTGGCTGAGCTGCGTTGTCTGCACTGGCCCTATCGCCGGCAAGCCGGCGATAGGGCCATTAGCTTCACACCGTATCCACCTTCAACGAATGATCATTGAGCATCCCGTTGATGATGGTCGCCGTGTCATGCCCCGCCGAGATCACCCCACCCGCCCCCGCCGTCACCCCGTAATGCTGGGCCAGATCCACACCCGCCAGGTCGATGGTCTGTACCGGTGCCGCGCCTGCCGTGCTGCTGACCTCGATGGTCGACACCACATTGGTTCCCGCACCGCTGACCTTGAAGTGCAGGTAATCGTCCAGCGACGTCGCCGTGGCGTGCTCGCCCTGCAGCAGCTGCGACAGGTCAAGCTTGTCGCTACCCGGCGTGAAGTCGGTGACCGTGTCATGACCGCTGTCACCTTTCTGCCAGACGAAGGTGTCGTTGCCGCTGCCCCCCGTCAGGGTGTCGTTGCCTGCCCCACCGATCAGAATGTCGTTGCCTTTGCCGCCGTCGATCAGGTTGTCGTGGCTATCGCCGATCAAGGTGTCGCCGTAGTCCGAACCGATCAGGTTATGAATGCCATTCAAGGTCTGGATGCCTGCACCTCCGGTGTCCTGCGCCCCTTCGTGGCTCAGGTCGACGGTCACTGCGCCCTTGGCCTGGACGAAGGTGGCCGTGTCATGTGCCCCCTGATGAGTGGGCTCATGGCTTTCCTGCGACGCGACATCCATCGCGCTGGAGAGGCCTGCAGCGCCATGCTCACTGGCACCACCGTCATGCGAGGCCGGCTGTTGCGCATTGGCGTAGTCGAGGACCAGGCTCAGCCTGACGCTTTCCCCCACCTGGCTGGCAGCCGCCGGGGTGCTCAACTGAATGCTGTACACCCCGTCGTGACTGGCCGTGAAGCTGTCGCCAGCCGCAATGGCCTGATAGCTGCCACCACCGTCCTTCCATTCCATCAGCACATTGCCATCGTGCTGGTCATGGTTCAGCTGCAAGGTTTCACCCTTGCGCAGGCTGACAGTGAACACCTCTTCAGCGCTGCCCTGAGCGCTGCCCATCGCCCCCAGGTAACCCAGCACCACCAGCGCTGCAGTCATGCTGCTGGCATCGAAGCTGAATGCGCCGCGCTCGACCACCCGCTCCTGCCCCCGTCCATAGCCATCACTGCACCCGGAGATCGAGTAGTCATGCACATTGACGGTGATGGTCGTGGTGCTTTCGTCGCCATCGCCATCGCGGAGGGTGTAGACGAATTTGTCGATCGCATCACGCGGCGCGGCGACGTTGGGGTCGGAGTGGTAGACCGCATTGCCCCTGGCATCCAGGGTGAGGTAGCCGTACTGCCCATACACGTGGGTGCCGAGCTGGCCGATGGCCGAGGTGGAGGTATCGCTGCCGGCGCGCACACCGACCACGTAGCCGCAGTCGCTCGGCACGTCGGCGCCGATCACGTCGTTGCTCAGCACGTTGCCACTGACCTCGCCACCCTTGCCGACACTCGCAAAATCGCAATGGGCCTGCGGTACGTCGTCGACGATGGTGATGTTGACGGTGCTGGTGGTCCAGTTCCCTACCGTGTCTTCAACGCGGTAGATGAAGGACTCGGTTACCGTGTTCGCACCGTCATTGGCATGCACCGGTGAATTCGCCGGCGACGTCAGGGTGTAGGTGTAGGATCCATCGGCATTCAGATGGATCTGCCCGTACAGACCCACGGCGCTGCCGATCAGGGTGTAGGTCAGCGCCCCCACGCCACCACCGACCTGTCCGACCAGGCTGCCGGTCGCGGTTTCAGCGGTCGAGCAAGGGTCACTGCCGTTGACATTGCCAGCCGCCAGGTCATGGCCGTCCTGGTAGTAGTCCAGCGCCTTCTCGTACACCGCCACGCCACCGTCGCCGCAAGGGTTCAGCGAGTGGTCGTGGACATTGATGGTCACGGTCGCCGTGCTCTCGTCGCCATCGGCATCACGAATGGTGTAGACGAAGGTGTCGAGTGCATCGCGCGGTGCCACGGCATTGGGGTTGGAATGGTATTCGGCGTTGCCCTGGGCATCGATGGTCAGGTAGCCGTACTGACCTTTGACCTGCATGTTGAGCTGGCCGATGGCCGAGGTCGAGGTATCGCTGCCGGCACGCACACCGATCACATACTGGCCGTCATGGCGAACATCGGCACCGACCACGTCGTTGTACATCACATTGCCGCGTACCACGTCGCCCTTGCCCACGCTGACGAAATCGCAATGGGCCTGCGGCACGTCATCGACAACGGTGATGGTCACGGTACTGGTGGTCCAGTTGCCCACCGTGTCCTCCACGCGGTAGGTGAAGGACTCCGTGACGGTATTGGCGCCATCGTTGGCATGGGTCGGCGAGTTCGCCGGCGATGTCAGGGTGTAGGTGTAGGAGCCGTCCGCGTTCAGGTGCATCTGGCCATACTGGCCCACCGCATTACCGACCAGGGTGTAGGTCAAGGCCCCGACGCCCCCTGCGACCTGTCCGACCAGGCTGCCACTTGCGGTTTCGCGGGGCGAGGTCGGGTCACTGCCCGTGACGCTGCCGGCGGCCAGGTCGTTGCCGTCCTTGTGCAGGTCCAGGGCGCTCTCGTAGACCGCCACGCCGCCGTCGGTGCAGGGCTGCAGCGAGTGGGTGTGCACGTTGATGGTGACGGTGGTGGTGCTCTCGTCGCCGTCGGCATCGCGAATGGTGTAGACGAAGGTGTCGAGCGCATCGCGCGGTGCCACGGCATCGGGGTTCGAGTGATACTCCGCGTTGCCCTGGGCATCGATGGTCAGGTAGCCGTACTGACCTTTGACCTGCATGTTGAGCTGGCCGATGGCCGAGGTCGAGGTATCGCTGCCGGCACGCACACCGATCACATACTGGCCGTCATGGCGAACATCGGCACCGACCACGTCGTTGTGCATCACGTTACCGCGCACCACGTCGCCCTTGCCGACACTGACAAAATCGCTGTTGGCTGTCGGCACGTCGTCGACGATGGTGATGACGATGCTGCTGGTGGTCGAGTGGCCGAGCGAATCCTGCACCTGGTAGGTGAAGGTTTCGGTCACCGTGTTAGGCCCATCGTTGGCGTGGGTCGGCGAATTGGCCGGCGAGGTCAGGGTGTAGGTGTAGGAGCCGTCGGCATTGAGGTGAATTTGCCCATACTGGCCCATGGCATTGCCGACCAGGCTGTAGGTCAGCGCGCCGACCCCGCCACTGGTCGAACCGGCCAAGGTGCCGGAAGCGGTCTCCTGGGTAGAGCCCGGGTCACTGCCCGTGACACTGCCGGCGGCCAGGTCGTTGCCATCCTTGTACGTGTCCAGCGCCTTTTCGTAGACCGTGACGTCGTGGTCTTCGCAGGTCATCAACGCGCTGTGCACATTGATGGTGATGGTGGTGGTGCTCTCGTCGCCGTCGGCATCGCGAATGGTGTAGACGAACGTGTCGATGGCATCCCTGGGCGTAGCGATGTTGGGGTTGGAATGGTACTCGGCGTTGCCCTGGGCATCGATGGTCAGGTAACCGTACTGGCCGTTGACCTGCATGTTCAGCTGACCGATGGCCGAGGTCGACGTATCGTTGCCGGCGCGCACGCCGACCACGTACTGGCCGTCATGGCGAACATCGGCACCGACCACGTCGTTGTCCATCACGTTGCCGCGCACCACGTCGCCCTTGCCGACGCTGGCGTAGTCGCAATGGGCCTGCGGCACGTCGTCGACGATGGTGACGGTGATGGTGCTGGTGGTCCAGTTGCCCAGCGCGTCCTCGACCCGGTAAGTGAAGGTTTCCGAGACGGTATTGGCACCGTCGCTGGCATGGGTCGGCGAGTTCGCCGGTGAGGTCAGGGTGTAGGTGTAGGAGCCATCCGCGTTCAGATGGAGCTGACCGTACTGGCCCACGGCATTGCCGACCAGGCTGTAGGTCAGCGCACCGACACCGCCACTGGCGGCCAGTGTCCCGGTGGCCGTTTCGCCGGTCGAACCAGGGTCGCTACCGGTGACGGTGCCTGCGGCCAGGTCATTGCCGTCCTTGTGCAGGTCCAGCGCCTTCTCGTAAACCGTGACGTCACGGTCATCGCAGGCCATCAACGAGTTGTGCACGTTGATGGTGATGGTGGTGGTGCTCTCGTCGCCGTCGGCATCGCGGATGGTGTAGACGAAGGTGTCGAGCGCATCGCGAGGCGAAGCGATATTGGGGTTGGCGTGGTACTCGGCGTTGCCCTGGGCGTCGATGGTCAGGTAACCGTACTGGCCGTTGACCTGCATGTTCAACTGACCGATGGCCGAGGTCGAGGTGTCGTTGCCGGCACGCACGCCGACCACATACTGGCCGTCGCTGCGGGTGTCGGCACCGACCACGTCGTTGTACATCACGTTGCCGCGTACCACATCGCCCTTGGCCACGCTGACGTAATCGTCATGAGCCTGCGGCAGGTCGTCGACGATGGTCACCTGCACGCTGCCAGTGGCCTGGCTGCCGTCGATATCCTGGGCGATCACCTGGAACTGCTCGGTGATGACGTTGCTGCCCTCGCCGGCGGGGTGCTGTTCGTTGTCCAGCAAGGTGTAGCTGTAGCTCACCACGCCGGTGCCGGGGTCGTAGCCGGTAATCGTCAGGGTGTTGCCTTCAGGGGTGACGATCGATTGCGGGAAGCCCACCGCCACGCCACCGCTGACCACACTGATGCCACCCACACTCAGGCTCTGCAGGCCGTCTGGCGCAGTGACCTTGAACGTGCCTTGCTGGGTCAGGGCGCTGGCATCGGGTGCGCTGCCGTCGTGCAGGTTCTTCTCGTAGACGGTCAGGCGGCCACCTTGCGTGTCCAGGCCATCGATCTGCACCCCGTCGTCGAGGTTGCTGATGTTCAGGGTCAGGGTCGCGCTACTGGTGTCGCCGTCGGCATCCTTGATGGTGTAGGTGAAGGTTTCCACCCCATGTCCGCCGCCGCCCAGGTGCTTGAAGCCCGGGTCGCTGGTGTTCAGGGTGTAGGTGTAGGTGCCGTCCGCGGCCAGCACCAGCGTACCGTAAGCGCCGGTGTAGGTGCCGGCGATCACCGGGCCTCCCGGTACCCGGTCGGCACCCTGGATGTCATTGCCCAGCACGTTGCCGGTCAACTCGGTGTGCTGCTCGCTGGCGTTGACAGGGTTGCTGTCATCCACGGCCCTGGGCACGTCGTCGCGAATGCTGATTTGCAGCGAGCCTTGGGCCACATCGCCGTCGCTGTCGCTGACCAATACCTGCAGGTATTCGTTCAGCGAATTGGTTCCGGCGCCATCGGCATGCTGCTCGGCACCGGTCAGGGTGTAGCTGTAGGTCACTACGCCGGTTGCCGGGTCGAAGCCCGTGATGACCAGGGTATTGCCAAGGCCCGTGGTGATCGACTGACCAACACCAGTAACCACACCGCCCGTCACCACGTTGATGCCACCCACGCTGAGGTTGAACACACCGTCCGGCGCCAGCACGGTGAAGCTGCCGTGCTGGGTCAGGGCCGCTGGGTCGCTCGCCGAACCCAGGGGCAGGTTGGCCTCGTTCAGCTCCGAGCCACCGGGGGTGAGCTGCAATTCAACCGGGTGGTCTGGGTCGACAGGTGTCACCGGAGGATTGGGGTCCACGGGTGGATTGGGATCGACAGGGGGATTGGGATCGACAGGGGGATTGGGGTCGACAGGGGGATTGGGGTCGACAGGGGGGGTGGGATCGCCGGGCGGATTGGGCTGACCAGGTGGCAAGCCGCCGTCGGGCCCGGTGCCCTCTCCGTTGCCATCGCCGCCATTGTCGATACCTGGGCCTGGCAGGTTGCTGCCCTGGTCGTTTCGCAGGTCACCGACATAGCGATTGGCAAGCTCTGGGATGCCATTGAAACCCGCCGTCGGGAAGCCCACCACCGGATCGACATGGGCCCCCACTTCACTCAGCATCACGAAACTGTGCCCGCCGCCCAGTGCGCCCGGAGCGCCGGTACCAGTGGGCCCGGCAGCAGTCGCTTCACCCACGTCGCTGGGGTCGGCACCCGCGGCAATCGCCTGCTGGATGCGTTCCACATCACTCAGTTGCGCCTGGCTTGGTGGTCCGTCCTGGACCTGTGCAGGGGTGGCCTGGCTGGCCAGCAGGTCCGGGGTCATCTGCAGGCTGCTGTCACGCCCCAGCGTCAATTCGGCGCCGCTCTGCAAGTGCACGGCCACCGCGCCGGCGGCACCGGTCTGCAACTGCTCGCCCGCGAACAGGCGATCACCTTCGATCAAGGGACGGCGGCTACCGTCACTGCCAACGGCATAAACCTGACCAATCACCTTGCTGACCACACCGACCAACTTCGCCATGACACACGCCTCCCCTAACCGACTGGCTTGTTCAGCCAGTGAAATCGCGGGTGGGGCGGCAGCGCCTGGAGTTGCGACTGTCTCAACGGTGAGAATCGTTCTCTCAAGCTACTACTTTGGCGATAGGACTAATGTAATTTGGCCATCAAAATCTGCCAAATTTTTGTCGCCAAATTCCGCTTTCACCACTTCATCCCGCGTCCTTAGCCGTAAAAAATCTGGAACTCTCTCGGAAGCTTGAAAACCGCGTCTTCCAGCGGCTTCCAAATTTACTTGAATGAAACAATGTCTTGGTTTCGATAGACCGCATAAGTTTTTTTTCGCATAGGATTTATGAAGAAATCTTCTTAGCTCGCGCGTTAAATGTTCTTAGCTCTGTTGTTACAAACATGAAACGGTTTGAACAATAAATATCGTCATTTTTTTGGCGAACGCAGGAACTTTTGAGATCAGGGAGAAGTACCCCATGCGCGTATTCAACCCCATCACCAGCGCAATTCTGTTGGCCATGGCGTGCGCCAACGTTCAGGCGATGTCACTCAGCGAAGCCGTCCAGAACGCCGTGGACCATCACCCGGAAATCAGCGCCAGCCGTAACAACCGGCTGTCGGCGGACGAAGATGTGAAATTCGCGCGTGGCGGGTACTACCCATCGGTCGACCTGGTTGCCGGCTATGGCCGCCAGCGCTCGGACAACATCAACACCCGCCGCCTGAACCCCGACGGCACCACCGACCACAACAAGGAAACCCTCAACTACACCCAGTCGGAGCTGCGCCTGCGGCAGATGCTGTTCGACGGGTTCAACACCCCCAATGAAGTCGGCCGCACCGAAGCCGTGGTCAATTCGCGCGCCTACTACACCCAGGCCACCGCCGAAACCGTAGCCCTGCGCGCCATCGAGGTGTACCTCGAAGTGCTCAAGCGCCGCGAGCTGGTGACCCTGGCCAAGAACAACCTGCAAGCCCACCTGCGGGTCAACGACCAGATCGGCTTGCGCAGCGAGCGGGGGGTCGGCAGCACCGCCGACCTCGACCAGTCCCGTGCCCGTCGCGCGCTGGCCGAAAATAACCTGGATACCGCCGAAGTCGACCTGGCCGACGCCGAAGCCAACTTCTACAGCGTCGTCGGGCGCATGCCCGACGAGCTGGACACCCCGGTCACCATCAAGGGCGAAGTGCCTACCGGCCTCGACCTGGCGCGCCAGGGCATGCTGGAAAACAACCCTTACCTGAAATCGGCCCAGGCCGACGTCAACGCCGCCGAGCAGCAGTACGAAGTGGCCAAGTCGCCCTTCTACCCGCGACTGGATGCCGTGCTGGCCACGGGCGCCAACAACAACATCGGCGGCGAGAAAGGCCACAGCAACAACGATTGGCAAGCCGGCGTCGAACTCAGTTACAACCTGTTCCGGGGTGGCAGCGACAAGGCCCGCCTGCAATCCGACGCGCACAAGATCAACCAGGCCATGGACATCCGCAACAACGCCCTGCGCGAGCTGACCGAAAACCTCAGCCTGGCCTGGAACGCCATGAACAACGCGCGCAAGCAAACCCCGACCGCCCGCGAATACGCCGAAACCACCCAACGCGTGCGTGCGGCCTACCAGGACCAGTTCGGCCTCGGCCAGCGAACCCTGCTCGACGTGCTCGACAGCGAAAACGAGCTGTACAACGCCAACCGCCGCTACACCGAAGTGCGTTACACCGAGGAGTACTCGATGTACCGGGTGCTGGCGACCATGGGTGAGCTGCTGAGCAAACAACGCATCTCGCTGCCACCGGAAGCCATCGCCCAGAGTGAAGTACGCAATCAGGCGAAGCTGCCCGACATGCGCTAAGCGCCAGGCGTCACACCCCATCCACCGAGGCGGGAGTAGTTCATCGTGACCAGTATGCAAAGCGCGCAGCCGCGCCCCGATGTCGATGACCCGCTGCTCGATGGCTTGCTGATCCTGTGCCGCCTGCATGGCTGCGCGGCCAGCCGCACCAGCCTCAGCAGCGGCCTGCCCTTGGCCCAGCAGCGCCTGAGCGCGGACCTGCTGCCCAGGGCGGCGGCCCGTGCCGGCTTGCAAGGGCGCGTGCTGGCGCGTGAACTGGATGCCATCTCCGCGCTCAACCTGCCCGTGCTGCTGCTGCTCAACGATGGCCGCAGCGCTGTGCTGCAGCGCTGGGGTGAAGATGGCCGGGCGCTGATCCTGCCCTGCGAGGCCGGCGGTGGCGAGCAGTGGATCGAACGCGAGGCGCTGGCCCAGGCCTACACCGGGCATGCCCTGTTCGCACGGCCACGGCATACCTTGGAGAACCTGCGCTCGCCGTTGCTGCCACGGGTCGACGCCTGGTTCCGCGACACCCTGCGCCATTCCCGCTGGCTGTACGGCGATGCCCTGCTGGCCAGCCTGCTGATCAACCTGCTGGGCCTGATGGTGCCGCTGTTCGTCATGCAGACCTACGACCGCGTCGTGCCCAATCAGGCGCTGTCGACCTTGTGGATGCTGGTCGCCGGCCTGTTCATCGGCACCGCTTTCGAACTGGTGCTGCGCATGGTCCGCGCCCATTTGCTGGACCAGGCCGGCAAGAAGACCGACCTGATCCTCTCCGCCACTCTGTTCGAACGCATCACCGGCATGGCCATGAAGGCCAAGCCCGCCACCATCGGCGGCTTCGCCCAAAGCATCCATGACTTCCAGGGCCTGCGCGAATTCCTTACCGCCGTGACCCTGACCAGCATCATCGACCTGCCGTTCGTTGCCCTCATGCTGCTGGTGATCGGTTTGCTGGGCGGCTGGCTGGTGCTGATCCCGCTGATCGCCTTCCCGCTGGCGGTGGGCTTCGCCCTGCTGATCCAGGCACGCCTGCGCGATACCGTGCAAAAGAGCCTGAGCCTCGGCGCGGTACGCCAGGCGCTGTTGATCGAAACCCTCGGCGGCCTGGAAACCCTCAAGGCCTGCGGCGCCGAGAGCGAGCGCCAGTACCAGTGGGAACACACCAACGGCGCCATCGCCCGGCTCGACGCCCACGCCCGCAACCTGTCGTCGCTGGCCAGCAACGGCACCTTGTTCATCCAGCAGTTCTGCGGCATGGCGACCATCGTCGCCGGGGTGTACAGCATCATCGCCGGCAACCTCAGCGTCGGCGCCCTGGTCGCCAGCTACATGCTCGGCAGCCGCGTGCTGGCACCGCTTGGCCAGATCGCCGGGCTGATCACCCGTTACCAGCAGGCGCAATTGACCATGCGCAGTACCGACGCGCTGATGGCCCTGCCCCAGGAACGCCAGACCGAGCAGCAGGCCCTGGAGCACACCACGCTCAAGGGCGGCCTGGCCCTGAGCCATGTCAGCTTCCGTTACCCGGGGCAAACCAGCCCGGCACTGCAGGACGTGAGCCTGACGATCAAGCCCGGCGAGCGCATCGGCATCATCGGCCGCAGCGGTTCGGGCAAGAGCACCCTGGGCCGCTTGCTGATGGGTTTCCATCACCCTGACGAAGGCCAGGTCCTGCTGGACAACCTCGACCTGCGCCAACTGGATATCGCCGACCTGCGCAGCCAGCTTGGCTATGTCGCCCACGACCTGCCGCTGCTGGCCGGCAGCCTGCGCGACAACCTGATCCTGGGCGCCCGCCACGTCAGCGATGCGCGCATGCTCGAAGTGGCCGAACTGACCGGCGTCAGCGAGCTGGCCCGGCAGCACCCGCACGGCTTCGACCGCCCGGTGGGCGAGCGCGGCCAGCTGCTTTCCGGCGGCCAGCGCCAGGCCGTGCTACTGGCCCGCGCGCTGCTGCTGGAGCCGCCGATCCTGATCCTCGACGAACCCACCAGCCATATGGACAACAGCAGCGAAGAGCAGCTGCGCCAGCGCCTGTCGACCTGGGTGCCGGGCAAGACCCTGCTGCTGGTCACCCACCGCACCTCGATGCTCAATCTGGTGGACCGGCTGCTGGTGCTGGACAACGGCAAGATCGTCGCCGACGGGCCGAAGGATGCCGTCATCGACGCCCTGCGCAAGGGCCGCATTGGCGCGGCGTTGTAATGCTGATGCCGAAAGGCTCCCACACGAATCGCGTCAGCTTTTAGACATTGAGCAAGACAGTTGCTCCCACAACCGGCCCCGCTGGGTCAATCCGTTATGTGCTGTTCTATGAGAGTTAGGCCATGAACCCAAGCCATAGCGTGCGCAGCTCCCACACAGGCTCCGACAAGCGCGCCGAGCGCGACTACATGCCGGAACTGGCCGGTGCCACCCTGCAGGATTCGCCCCGCCTGTCGCGCCTGACCGTATGGCTGGCGGCGGCACTGCTGCTGGTGGCGCTGGCCTGGGCCAGCCTGGCGGTGCTCGACGAAGTGACCGTTGGCGAAGGCAAGGCGATCCCGTCGAGCAAGGTGCAGGTGGTGCAGAACCTTGAAGGCGGCATCGTGACCGAGATTTTCGTACGCGAGGGGCAAATGGTCGAAAAAGGCGCCACGCTGTTGCGCCTGGACGACACCCGATTCAAGTCCAACAAGGGCGAAAGCGAAGCCGATCGTTATGCCTTGACCGCCCAGGTGGAGCGGCTGTCAGCAGAATCCGAAGGCCGCCCCTTCGTGCTCTCCGACGAAGTGCGCGCCAAGGCCCCCCAGGTGGCCGAGGACGAGACCGCCCTTTACGACTCGCGCCAGCGCCGGCTGGCCAGTGAAAAGCAGACCCTCAACGAACAGCTGCGCCAGAAGACCCAAGAACTGGCCGAATTTCGCTCCAAGGTCGAGCAATATCGCTCCGCTGTTGGCCTGCTGCAGCAGGAGCTGGACATGTCAGCGCCGCTGGTGAGCAAGGGTGCCGTTTCGCCGGTGGAGATCCTGCGCCTCAAGCAGCGGACGGTCGAAGCCCGCGGCCAGCTCAACGCCACCAGCCTGGCCATCCCCCGCGCCGAGGCGGCGGTGGCGGAGATCCGCAGCAAGATCCAGGAGTCCGATGCGAGTTTCCGCTCGGACGCGGCCAAGGATCTCAACGAGAAGCGCACGGAGCTGTCGAAGATCACCGCCACCAGCATCGCCATCGACGACCGGGTCAACCGCACCACGGTGGTGTCGCCGGTACGCGGTATCGTCAAGCTGCTCAAGGTCAACACCATCGGCGGCGTGGTGCAGCCGGGCAGCGACCTGGTGGAGATCGTGCCGATCGAGGACAACCTGCTGATCGAGGCCAAGGTGCGGCCGCAGGATGTGGCGTTTCTGCACCCGGGACAACCGGCGATGGTCAAGTTCAGTGCCTATGACTACACCATCTATGGCGGGTTGAAAGCCAAGCTTGAGTTGATCGGTGCCGACACCGTCACCGATGACAAGGGCAATGCGTTCTACCTGATCCAGGTGCGGACCGACAAGAACCACCTGGGTGGGGATAACAAGCCGCTGCTGATCATCCCGGGGATGGTGGCCACGGTGGATATCATCACCGGGCAGAAGAGTGTGCTGGATTACCTGCTCAAGCCCGTCCTAAAGGCCAGGACCGAGGCATTACGCGAGCGCTGAGTTGTCATCACCGGCCCTATCGCCGGCAAGCCGGCTCCCACAGGTTCACCGCGGTTCGCGAGAACGGCGCTGTACCTGTGGGAGCCGGCTTGCCGGCGATTAGGCCGTACCAGATTCGCCATGATTTCGTTCGAACGTTTCTATTCCCATGGCTCTGATCTGCCCCTCGATCAACGCTTCGAATGGCCGTAGCAACTCATCGAAACACGCCGGTTGTTCCAGCACATTCAACGCCTGCACCACAGCTTCGATGGTAGAAAGCGCCTCTGGCGCCGGCGCCTTGCGCAAGCGATAGCGTGACGGTTGCTTTACTTGCAGCATCATTCTGGGCAATGCCTGCAGTTGCGGATTCAACTGCAGCAATTTGCGCGCAGTACGCCAGGTGCCGTCTGGCACGATGAGCAGCAGCGGCAGGTCTTCGGCAGGGGGAGCGCTACTGAGTATCTGCGCCTGATCACCAGGAAATAGCACAACCGGCTGATAACCGGGGGTTGCCAGCCAGCGGTCAAGTTGCTCGAACACCACACCAACGTGCAATTGGGCGTTGGCGAGGCCCAAGGCAGCCAGATGGGCGGTATTCAAAGCATGGGACTTTTCCCTGATATGTTGCAGGATCAACACCCGGGTACGGCTGTCGAGGTTAGGCACATGGGCACACAAGCAATGGGCACGCGGTCGCTTGCAGCGCTCGCAACGGGAACTGGGCATCGACTCTTCCTTGGCAAGGGCAAAGAGTCGAACCTACTGATGCCAGAGCTACCTTGCTGCCGGAAAAGACCTGCAGGGCACCGGAACAAGTGAACATCCATACTCTGGATCAGTTGTCCCCATGGTTACGCTTGAATGTCTCTTCTCCCATGGCCGCGATCTGCGTCTCGATCAGCGCTTCGAATGGCCGCAGCAAGTGGTCGAAATTCACCGGTTGCTCCAATACATTCAACGCCTGCACCACCGCCTCGATGGTTGACACCGCCCCCGGCTCCGGCGCCTTGCGCAGGCGGTAGCGTGACGGTGCGATCTGCGCCAGCGTGACCCTCGGCAGCGCCTCCAGCAACGGATTCACGTACAACAATTTACGCGCTTTGCGCCAGGTGCCGTCGGGGACGATCAATAGCAATGGCGTGTCGTCCGCTTCGCCATAGGCCGTCAGTACTTGGGCGTGATCGCCCGGGAACAGCAGCACAGGCCGATAACCTGGCGTGGCCAGCAGCTCGCCGAGGTCTTCGAACACTTCGCCGATGCGCAACTCGGCATTCACCAGGCCAAGTGCGGCCAGGCGGGCGGTATTCAGGGCATGGGCGGTTTCACTGGGGTGCTGCAGCAGGACGACGCGGGTGCGGCTGTCGAGCGAGGGGATCAGTGGGCAGAGGCAGTGGTCGAGCGGGCGCTGGCAGCGCTCGCAGCGGGGTCTTGGCATGGGGTTCTCCTTACCCGGCGCAGTTTGCCACAGAGCGGGGGGCTGCGGGGTTCGGCTCGAATGCGGTGTCGCCTATCAGACCGAGCGCCGCCCGCGCGGCGCATCGCGGATAAATCCGCTCCTACATTTGTTGCAACGTGCCATGGCCTGTCAGGCCATGGTTGTCCGCCTTTGGCGCCCGACGCAAAATCGCGGTGAGCCCCGTGCCAACCCAAAAATCGCGTCGAACCAACAAGGCTGGCAACCATGGCCCATCAGACATAGGTACGTTGCAACAAATGTAGGAGCGGATTTATCCGCGATGCGCCGCGCGGGCGGCGCTCGATCTAATAGCCGATGCAGACGCAATGCCCCACACAGTGAATCAGCCAACATTGAGCTGGCTTTTCAGCAGATCGCGAAAGGTCTGAATCAACGGTTCACGACTCCGCCCCCGGCGAATGATCAACGAAAATGGCGCCTGATAGCCGAAAGTAGACGGAGAAAGCACCCGCAGATCCCCTTTGTCGACCCAGGCCTGAGCGTAATGTTCGGGCAGGTAGCCAATATAGGCACCCGACAGGATCAGGATCAGCTGCGCCTCCATGCTCTCCACCGTCGCCGCACTGTGCTTGAAGCCATGCCTGGCCAGTTCCGCTTGGCTCCAGTAGCCGCGCCCGACCATGCGCTGCTGGGTCACCACCGGCTCTGGAATACGCCGCTCGACGAACAACGGGTGACGGCTGCTGCAGTACAGCCAGTGCTGCTCACGGTACAGCGGCTGGTAGACCAGACCACTCATGCGTGAGGAGAACGCGCCGATGGCCAGGTCCAGGCGGTTGTCCTGCACCCCGAGCTGCAGCTCATAGGGGCTGGACACCGACAGGTGCAAGTGCACGGCGGGATGCTCCTGACTGTAGGCCCCGATGGCCTCGGCCAACGGCAGCGCCCGGTCGCCGACCGTCGAGTCGATCACGCCAAGGTTGAGCGTGCCGCGCAACTCGCCCTTGAGCGCTGCGGCGTACTGCTCGAAGCCATCGAGCTCGGCCAGCAGTCGCAAGGTCTCCTGATGGAACAACTCGCCCTTGCTGGTCAGGCTGAAACCGCCGCGCCCGCGATGGCACAGGACAATGCCCAGCGCGCCTTCGAGCTGGCTCATGTAGGTGCTGATGGCCGACGTCGACAGGTTGAGCTCGCGCTGTGCATTGGCGAAGCCCTGGTGGCGCACCACGCTGATGAAGATGCGCAGCAGTTTCAGGTCGGGCAAGGTCGAGGCCATGGTGCAACGGTTCCGCAGGAGTATTTTCGCGCAGTCTAACCGCTACGACGGCCTTTAGTTTAGAAATTCCTGAAGTAAGTATTTGCCGGTAGCGATTTTTCCCGGGCACTACCTTCAGCAGACTTGGCCGAAATGTCCCTGCCCGCCGGCAAAACCCCACTCAAGGCGCGCGGCGGCACAGGTTCGAACAAACAAAACAATCGACCGACTGATGAGGCCCACCGTGGACAAAGTTCTCCACCAACCACTGGGCGGCAACGAAATGCCGCGTTTCGGCGGCATCGCCACCATGCTCCGTCTCCCCCACCTGCAAAGTGCCCAAGGCCTGGACGCCGCGTTCATCGGCGTGCCCCTGGACATCGGCACCTCGCTGCGCTCTGGCACCCGTTTCGGCCCACGGCAGATCCGCGCCGAATCGGTGATGATCCGCCCTTACAACATGGCCACCGGTGCCGCGCCCTTCGATTCGCTGTCGGTCGCCGACATCGGTGACGTGGCGATCAACACCTTCAACCTGCTTGACGCCGTGCGCATCATCGAAGAAGCCTACGACGAGATCGTCGAGCACAACGTCATCCCCATGACCCTGGGTGGCGACCACACCATCACCCTGCCGATCCTGCGCGCCCTGCACAAAAAGCACGGCAAGATCGGCCTGGTGCACATCGACGCCCACGCCGACGTCAACGACCACATGTTCGGCGAGAAGATCGCCCACGGCACCACCTTCCGTCGCGCCGTGGAAGAAGGCCTGCTCGATTGCGACCGCGTGGTGCAGATCGGCCTGCGTGCACAGGGCTATACCGCCGACGACTTCAACTGGAGCCGTCGCCAGGGCTTCCGCGTGGTCCAGGCCGAAGAGTGCTGGCACAAGTCGCTGGAGCCCCTGATGGCCGAAGTGCGTGAAAAAGTCGGTGGCGGCCCGGTGTACCTGTCGTTCGACATCGACGGTATCGACCCGGCCTGGGCCCCAGGCACCGGCACTCCGGAAATCGGCGGCTTGACCACCATCCAGGCGATGGAGATCATTCGCGGCTGCCACGGCCTGGACCTGATCGGCTGTGACCTGGTCGAAGTCTCCCCGCCTTACGACACCACCGGCAACACCTCGCTGCTCGGTGCCAACCTGTTGTTCGAAATGCTCTGCGTGCTGCCAGGCGTGGTGCGCCGCTGACCCCTGAGAGGCGTCGCTGGCAAGCCAGCTCCCGCACACCCTGTGGGAGCCGGCTTGCCGGCGATGCAGCCAATGCGTTGCGGCAGAAGTAATACCCTGGCAGGAGCCATCTGGGAGGGCCACTGAGGCCCGCCAACACAAGACTAGGCCGACGGGCGCCGTGAACACGCCTGCGCGGTCGATCTCGCCATAATAAAGATAATCGGGAGACCCCCAATGGCCTTGGACATCATCGTTGTAATGATCTATACCGCCGGCATGCTCGGGCTCGGCTGGTATGGCATGCGCCGCGCGAAAACCCACGAGGACTACCTGGTGGCTGGGCGCAATCTGGGCCCGACCCTGTACATGGGCACCATGGCCACCACCGTGCTCGGCGGCGCCTCCACCGTCGGCACCGTACGCCTGGGCTACGTCCACGGCATCTCCGGCTTCTGGCTCTGCGCGGCCCTGGGCCTGGGCATCATCGCCCTCAACCTGTTCCTCGCAAAACCCCTGCTGCGCCTGAAGATCTTCACCGTGACCCAGGTGCTGGAGCGTCGCTACAACCCCATGGCGCGCCAGGCCAGCGCAGCGATCATGCTGGCCTACGCGCTGATGATCGGGGTCACCTCGACCCTGGCCATGGCAACCGTACTGCAAGTGCTGCTGGACCTGCCTTTCTGGATGTCGTTGCTGCTCGGCGGCGGCGTGGTGGTGGTGTACTCGACCATCGGCGGCATGTGGTCGCTGACCCTCACCGACATCGTCCAGTTCGTGATCAAGACCGTGGGCCTGATGTTCATCCTGCTGCCGGTGTGCCTGTACAACGCCGGAGGCTGGGACACCCTGGTCGCCAAGCTGCCAGCGGCCAGCTTCAGCTGGACCACCATCGGCTGGGACACCATCATCACCTACTTCCTGATCTACTTCTTCGGCATCCTGATCGGCCAGGACATCTGGCAGCGGGTGTTTACCGCCCGTGACGAGAAGGTCTGCCAGCGCGCCGGCACCACCGCCGGTGTGTACTGCGTGCTGTACGGTCTGGCCTGCGCCCTGATCGGCATGGCTGCCCACGTGCTGATGCCGGATCTGGCCAACCCGAACAACGCCTTCGCCGAGATGATCAAGAGCCAGTTGCCTGACGGCATCCGCGGCCTGCTGATGGCCGCGGCCCTGGCGGCGATGATGTCGACCGCCAGTGCCGGCCTGCTGGCCGCCTCGACCACCATCACCGAAGACCTGCTGCCCAAGCTGCGGGGTGGCAAGCAATCGAGCCTGGGCGTCAGCCGCCTGTTCACCCTGCTCACCGGTCTGGTGGTGCTGGGTATCGCCCTGGCGGTGAACGATGTGATCAGCGCCCTGACCCTGGCCTACAACCTGCTGGTTGGCGGCATGCTGATCCCGCTGATCGGTGCAATCTTCTGGAAGCGCGCGACCACCGCAGGGGCCATCGCCAGCATGTCGCTGGGCTTTGCCACCGCGCTGCTGTTCATGTTCAAGGATGGGCTGGATGCCAATACGCCGATCTACTACAGCCTGGCGGTCGGACTGGTGAGCTTTGTCATGGTGAGCCTGCTGTCGCGCAAGCCACTGGCTGAGCTGAAACTGGCCTGATCACAGGCCCCATCGCCGGCAAGCCGGCTCCCACAGGTACAGCACTCATCTCGAGGGCAGTGCCATCCCTGTGGGAGCCAGCTTGCCGGCGAGAGGCCGGTGCAAGCAACCTATAATCCGAGAGCAACAAAAAGGCCGCGGCATCAACACTGATGCGGCGGCCTTTTGCTTTTCAGCGGCGACGCGGCTGACGCCGGCGCTGCTCTTCATCAGTCGGGATCGGCACCGGCTGCAGGGGTGGTGGAATCAGCCCCAGCGCGACAGCCAAGTCATGGAGCCAGTTGAACATTTGGTTTTTCATAGTGCCCCCTTGACGGGTCAGCCTCACGGTCAATCAATCCTGCGATGTTTCATACAGATCATAGCCCGATGTCCTGTATTACGCATGCCCTAGTTCCTACAGATATGGCCGAGTTTGACCCGGATCAAGCGGAAACGGCGCATTCCGACGACTGGTTAATCGTTTCGCTTTGTTGCAAATCGACCCACGCCTGCAAATTCGCCCCGCGCATACCCTGGCGCCACATCAACCAGGTTTGCGCCTGATCGAACGGCGCTTGCAGGCGGTGAGCCCGCACCCGGTCACGCCCCGGCAGGCTGTCGAGCATCGATTGCGCCATCAGGGCCACGCCCGCGCCGGCGATGACGCAGGCCAGCATGCTCTGGTATGACTCGATTTCCATCACCCTGCCCATGGGCGTGTGCGCATGGGCATACCAGGCCTCCAGGCGCATCCGGTAGGAACAGCCCTGGCGAAACGTGAACACGGCTTTGCCGGCCACATCCCGGGCACTGTGGACCGCTGGGTGTTCAGGGCTGGTGATCAGCACCAGTACCTCGTCGCACAGCAGCACACCATCGAGCCCGGCCAGGCTCGGCGGGCCATCCACCAAGGCCGCATCCAGGCGATGGCCGAGCAGGCCTTCGAGCAGCTCGCCGCTGGGCGCCGCCTGCACTTGCAGGTTCACCGCCGGGTAGGCCTGATGATAGCGGGCCAGCAGCGCCGGGAGGTGGATGGCCGCCGTGCTGTACATGGTGCCCAACACGAAATCGCCGGCCGGCTGGCCACCCTGCACGGCCGCCATCGCTTCATCACGCAGCGCCGCCAGGCGGTTGGCGTAATCCAGCAGCACCTTGCCCGCAGGCGACAACTGCAGGCGCTGGCGTTCGCGCACGAACAGTTCGACACCCAGTTGCTCCTCCAGCTGACGCAGGCGCGTCGACAGGTTCGACGGTACCCGGTGCAAGCGTTCGGCCGCTCGGGTCACCGAACCTTCTTCGGCGACGGCCTGAAAGATGCGCAGTTGGCTGAATTCCATGTTGTTCTCCAAAACAGAATAACTTGATCATCATTATTCAATTTTATTGAAAGTCAATCCGCCCTAACCTGCCATCCATCGCTTACCGTTTCCCGCAGGAGTGCCCCATGTCGCCGCTCGTACAACTGCTCGCCAGCGCCGTGGCCCTGATGATGGCCATGGGCATCGGCCGCTTTGCCCTCACCCCGCAACTGCCGCAACTGATCGCCGAAGGCCAGTTCGACTTGACCGCCGCCGGCCTGGTGGCAGCAGCCAACTACCTGGGTTACTTCCTTGGCGCGGCGGACGCCATGTTCGCCCGCAGGCCGAACCAGGTCAGGCTGCGCCTGCACGGCGGGCTGTGGCTGTGCGTGCTGCTGACCCTGGCCTCATGGCTGGCCGACGGCTTCTGGAGCCACCTGCTGCTGCGCTTTGGCACCGGTGTGGCCAGCGCCTGGGTGTTGGTGATGATCACCAGCCTCAGCCAGCAGATAGCCAATGCCAGCAACCGTCAGCGCCTGGGTGCCCTGGTGTTCGCAGGGCCCGGCCTGGGCATCGCCCTCACGGGTCTGCTGGCGCTGGCTGCGCACCTGCTGGGGCTGAGTTCAGCGGCGTTGTGGCTGGTGTATGCGGTGGCCGCGCTGGTCATGCTGCTGGCCGTGCGCCCGTGGTTGCCGCGCGCGCTGGAGCCCGCCGTAGTCCCGAGCACCGTGCAAGCGGGCTCGACGCGCAGCGTCGGTATCGGCCGCCTCGGCCTGGTGTATGCCTTGTATGGCGTGGGCTACATCCTGCCGGCCACGTTCCTGTCGCAGATGGCCAGCCAGCAGTTCCGGGGCCACTGGATGGCCGACCTGTTCTGGCCGGCCTTCGGTGTAGCGGCTGCGTTGGGCGTGGTGCTGGTCAGTGCGCGGCGTGCGGGTCGCACCTCAGCCTGGCTCACCACCACGCTGTGGTTGCAAGGCCTGGGCGTGCTGGCCTGTCTGATGGGGGGTGGCATTGGCCTGGCCCTGGGCGTGTTGCTCTGCGGAACCCCCTTCCTGGCCTGCATGCAGTTGGTGATGCAGCGCTCACGGGAGATTGCGCCCCATGCGACGCAACGCAATGCCGGGCTGCTGACCGCTTGCTTTGCCCTGGGACAGTTGAGCGGGCCGCTGTTGGCCGCCTTGAGCAACCATTACAGCGGGAGCCTGCAGCCGGCGCTGGTGCTGGCAGCTGCAGGTCTGGGGCTGGCGGGGGTGTTGGTGCTTACGGGGACGCGCAGTGCTCGGGGCTGCCCGGTTGCTGGGCGGGTAGCTTCATGAATCGCGGCGGCCCTATCGCCGGCTTGCCGGCGATAGGGCCGGAACAGACAACCTTTATCCCACAAACCTGCGCAACTGCTGCTTCACCCAGGGCTCCGCGCTCACCAGAACCACCCCCAGCAACACCATCACCGCCCCAAGCACAAAGTTCACGCTCAAAGGCTCATCCAGCAGCAACACACCAAAGGTCACGCCGAACAACGGCGTAATGAACGAAAACACCGCCAGGTTCGAGGCCAGGTACTTGCGCAGCAACCAGAACCAGGTCAGGTAGCTGACGAACGAAACCACGATGCCCTGGAACAGCACACTGCCAATCGCCAAGGGCGTCCACGACACCTGGTCGATCTGTCCGCTGAGCAGGGCAATCAGCAGCAACCCGACAAAACCCACCGCCAACTGGTAGAACAGGGTCAGGGTCGCCGGTGCCTCGGACAATCGCGAGCCGCGCACCACCACCGTCGTCGCGCCCCAGGCCAAGCCGGCCAGTACACCAAAGGCATCACCGAGCAGCATGCGCCCATCCATGTCCTCGAACGACATGCCGCCGGCAAACGCCGTGGCAATCCCGCCAAACGCCAGCAATATGCCCAGCCATTGCAGCAAGCGCAGGCGCTCGCTGGGCAACATGAAGTGCAGCCCGAGTGCCGTGAACACCGGTGCGGTGTAGAGGAACACCGACATGTGCGCAGCCGATGTCAGCTTCAGCCCCTCGGCAATGAACAGAAATTCAATACCAAACAGCCCGCCGGCCAGCAGGCCGCCACGCCATGTCGTGCTCACCTGCCCCCAGCCACCGCGCCAGCAGATCACCCCACCTACCAGTACCGCTGCCAGGCAGTTGCGCAGGGCCGCCTGCATCACCGGTGCGATATCGACGGCGGCCGTCTTGATCAAGACCTGTTGGCAGCCCCAGATCAGACACAGCCCCAGCATGACTTGAAAGGCAAAGGCATCGGGGTTCTTGCGGGCCGCGCTCATGGGCGGCCCTCCAGGGTGATCGATGGCATGGCAAAGGCTCGGCAGTTTTCAAGAAGGACCGATTATCGGTTTTCCTGGACCACCCTTGCCAGCCTCAAAACGACCTCAAGCGATTTGTGCCTTGGCGGACACCCGATCAAACGTGGCTTCGTCCAGGGCATCTTCCTGCTCGTCCAGCACCTGGCGCGGGTGCTCGAACCCGGGGATGCTGCTGTCGAGCAGGCTAAGCAACCGCGAACCGCGCTCGGTGAGCACGAAGTTTTCACCCGTGCCGCCATCCTCCGGCGACCGACTGTCGATGAAGCCGCGTTCGAACAGCAGCTTCTCGTATTCGCAAGCACGGGTTTTCAGATGGTCGATGTCACCCACCGGCTGCCCCTTGGCGGCCAGCGCCGCAGCGTGCTGCTCGGCATAGGGGCGCGGCGTGAAGTTGTGACCAGCGCCGTTCTGCACTTCGTGCAGCAAGCGCTCGATCAGGTCCCAGTCGTAGGTGATGCTCATGGCGATGGCCTCTTGCTGTGGACGAATGGGGTACACAGCTTGGGACCTGTCGGTGGTCGATAGCGTTCAGATTGCATGCAGCAACAGGAAGAAATCATTTGCGGCATGCTTAACCTGTAGTTTATAAACTACATTCGGCCGATGAAGAAAATCGAATCCAGTAGTTTCAGGAATTGGCTGATCGGACTTCGTGATGCCTCAGCGAGGGTCAGGATCATCGCTCGCATCAACCGCTTGATGGAGGGCCTGCCAGGGGATGTATCTCCGGTTGGCCATGGCGTAAGTGAGCTTAGGATTCACTATGGTCCGGGCTACCGCGTGTATTTTCACCAATCGGGGGATACGTTGGTGATTCTGCTTTGCGGCGGAGACAAGGGCAGCCAGCAACGAGACATCAAGGCAGCCCACCAAATTCTGCGTTCGTGGAGGATGCAAAATGACTGAAACGTTCCATGAATTCGATGCTGCACAGTACCTCACTACGCCTGAAGCTATTGCGCAGTTCATGACTGACGCCCTGGAAACGGGCGATGCCACCTATGTGGCCAAAGCCGTAGGCGTCGTAGCACGCGCCAAAGGTATGGCAGAGCTGGCTAAAGAGACTGGGCTTTCGCGTGAACAGCTTTATCGCTCCTTCAGCCAACACGGCAACCCAACGCTGAAGTCGTTTCTTGCTGTAATGAAAGCGCTCGGAATAGACATGGCTGCCAAACCTCACCTTGCCCACTAGTGCTCCACCGGTCACTGGCACTGAACTTCACGTGCTTAGCGCGCCTCCATCAGGCATAACCCCGTCGGAGGTAGTAAGGATGAAATCGCTGCTGCGTATCGCCTGTGCCACTGCCCTGTTCTGCGCCCTGCCCGCCTGGGCTTGCACGCCAGAAGAGGCCACCCAGAAACGTGAAGAGCTGGCCGGGCTGGTAAGCCAGTTGACCGAGCAGAACCCGCAGAAAGCCAAGGAGATCAATGATGAGCTCCAGGGGATGGAGTTGGGGACAGCGAGCAAAGACTTGCCCGACAAGTGTCAGCTGATCGACAAACGGATCAAGGAACTGAAGACAGCGGAGAAAAAGGCTGATTGATGGATTGCTGTGGCGAGCCTATCGCCGGCAAGCCGGCTCCCACAGGACACCACACGTTTCGAATACTGTGGCGTACCTGTGGGAGCCGGCTTGCCGGCGATAGGGCCTAAAGCTGATTACTCAGCCGCAGGCTTGCGCTTCTTCAGCGGTGCCAGGCCGTCGGAGCTGGCCAGTGGTGCATTGGCCTTCGGCTTGGCGGTAGGCTTGCGCTTGACTGCGGTCTTCTTGTCGCCGCCCTTCTTCTCGACCTTTTTCTTCTTGGTGCCGACAGCCTTGCCCGACGCCTTGACCTTCTTCGGCCCGTTGTAGGTGCCTTTGACTTCCTTGATCACCCGGCGCTCGAACTGCTGCTTGAGGTAGCGTTCGATGCTGGACATCAGGTTCCAGTCGTTGTGGGTGATCAGCGAAATCGCCAGACCTTCGCCACCCGCACGGCCCGTACGGCCGATACGGTGCACATACTCGTCGCCGCTGCGCGGCATGTCGAAGTTGATGACCAGGTCCAGGCCGTCGATGTCCAGGCCACGGGCCGCCACATCGGTGGCCACCAGCACCTTGGAGCTGCCTTGCTTGAAGCGCTCGATCGCCAGTTTGCGGTCTTTCTGGTCCTTCTCGCCGTGCAGGACGAAGGCCTTCACATCCTTGGCGACCAGGTGGCCGTAGATGCGGTCAGCCAGGGCGCGGGTGTTGGTGAAGATGATCGCCTTGTCGAAGGTTTCATTGGCCAGCAGCCACTGCACGATCTGCTCTTTGTGCTGGTCGTGGTCGGCAGTGATGATCTGTTGGCGAGTGCCTTCGGCCAGCTGCGAGACGCTGTTGAGCATGAGGTGCTCAGGGTCTTTCAGTACCTTGCCGATGATGTCGCGCAGGGCCGCACCACCGGTTGTGGCGGAGAACAGCAGGGTCTGCTCACGGTTCTCGCATTCCTTGCACAGGCGCTCCATGTCTTCGGCAAAGCCCATGTCGAGCATACGGTCGGCTTCGTCGAGGATCAGCACCTGCACGTGGGACAGGTCGAGGTTGCCCGCGTTGAGCTGCTCGAGCAGGCGGCCTGGGGTGCCGATCAGCACGTCCGGCACCTTGCGCAGCATGGCGGCCTGCTCCTTGAAGTCTTCACCGCCGGTGACCAGGCCCGCCTTGATGTAGGTGAACTGCGAGAACAGTTGCACTTGCTTGAGGGTCTGCTGGGCCAGTTCGCGGGTCGGCAGCAGGATCAGCGAGCGGATCTCGACGCGCCCGCCTTTCAGGTCGACCAGGCGGTTGAGCAGCGGCAGGACGAAGGCTGCGGTCTTGCCGCTGCCAGTCTGGGCCGTCACACGCAGGTCACGCCCTTGCAGGGCCAAGGGGATGGCCGCGGCCTGCACCGGGGTTGGCTCGACAAATTTAAGCTCGGCCACGGCTTTAAGCAGGCGTTCATGCAGGGCGAATTGGGAGAACACGGAGGTAACCTCAGGCAAGTGCGGGGAAATTCAGTTGCATAGGGTAACGTTTTCTGCCGCAAGAGCCGAATTTCTTTTGGCAACTTTGTCGCCATCCGCGCTCTAATGCCTCCTCGTTTCGCAAGAAAAGACCGTTTCAAGCTTATGGATATGCAAAAAATCTGGCGTGACAGCCTCGACCTGTGGGGCACCCTCGACCAACACCCCATGCTCCACGCCGCTATCGGCCTGGCCGTGCTGCTGCTGATTTCCCTGGTGATCGGCCGCCTGGCGCGCTTCCTGATCCTCCACGGCACCCGCCTGCTGGCTCGCCAGCCGGCGCTCAAATGGCTCGACGACCTGCGCCACAACAAGGTTTTCCACCGCCTGGCGCAGACCACACCCTCACTGGTCATCCAGTTCGGCCTGAAACTGGTGCCGGAGCTGTCCGATACCGCCGATCACTTCCTTGGCAATGTCGCCCTGGCATTCACCCTGTTGTTCATGACCCTGGCGCTGTCGTGCCTGCTCGATGGGCTGCTGGACATCTATGCCCGCACCGAGCACGCCCGCACCCGCTCGATCAAGGGCTATGTGCAGTTGGCCAAGATGATGCTGTGGATCTTCGCCTCGATCGTCATCGTCGCCACCCTGATCGACCGCTCGCCGCTGTTGCTGCTGTCGGGCCTGGGTGCGATGTCGGCGGTGCTGCTGTTGGTGTACAAGGACACCCTGCTGTCGTTCGTCGCCAGCGTGCAGCTGACCAGCAACGACATGCTGCACGTGGGCGACTGGATCGAAATGCCCCAGGTCGGTGCCGATGGCGATGTGGTGGACATCACCCTGCACACGGTGAAGGTGCAGAACTTCGACAAGACCATTGTTTCCATCCCCACCTGGCGCCTGATGAGCGAGTCGTTCCGCAACTACCGCGGCATGCAGCAATCGGGCGGGCGGCGGATCAAGCGCAGCCTGTTCATCGACGCGGCGGGCGTGCGCTTTCTGACCCAGGAAGAGGAACAGCGCCTGGGCCAGGTACGCCTCCTGGGCGACTACCTGGCCACCAAGCGCCAGGAGCTGCAAGCCTGGAACGAGGCACTGGGGCCGCTGCCGGAGCTGGCGGCCAACCGCCGCAAGCTGACCAACATCGGCACCTTCCGTGCCTTTGCCCTGGCCTACCTGAAGAATCACCCCAATGTGCACCAGGGCATGACCTGCATGGTCCGGCAGATGCAGACCACGGCCGAAGGCGTGCCGCTGGAGATCTACTGCTTCACCACCACCACGGTGTGGGCGGATTACGAGCGGATTCAGGGGGATATCTTCGATTACCTGCTGGCGGTGTTGCCGGAGTTTGGCTTGAGCTTGTATCAGCAGCCGAGCGGCAATGACATGCGGGTGGGGTTGGCTGGTCGGATGCCGCGCCGGCTTGAGGAATTGAGCGAGGCTTGAGATTGCCGGGGCCGCTTTGCGGCCCTTTCGCGACACAAGGCCGCTCCTACAGGGGGGCGCGTTCGTCTGTAGGAGCGGCCTTGTGTCGCGAAAGGGCTGCGCAGCAGCCCCCAATCACCCCGCATACCCGAGCAAGTACAACAACCCAGTCAAAGTCCCCAACGAAGCCACGGTCGACAACAGAATCGTCCGCGAGATCAGCCCCGCCTCCCTGTTGTAATACTCCGCCAACATGAACGGCCCAGTCCCGGTCGGCAGCGCCGCCAGCAGCACCGCCGACGCCGCCCACATGGTCGGCAGGCTGAACACCTTGAACGCCAGCACCCAGGTCAGCGCCGGCTGCCCCACCAGCTTCATGGCCACCAACGGCCAAGGGCTGGCCTGCGCGCCAGTACGCTTCTCTGCCAGAAATGCTCCCAACGACACCAACGCGCAAGGCGTGGTGGCCAGCGCCAGCATGTCGAGAAAATGCATCACCGGCTCCGCCAGCCCCAGCCCGGACACAGCCCAGGCCGCCCCCACCAGCGGCGAGATCACCAGTGGGTTCTTCGCCAGCGCCTTGCCCACCACGACAACCGCGCGCCCAATCTGCCGCTCTTCCTGCAAGCCGATCTCGATCAATGTCAGGGAAATCGCGAACACCAGGCAGACCACGAGCAACGAAGAGATCAGCGCCGGCTGCAGGCCCGGCTGGCCAAACAGCAGCAGGCACAGCGGAATGCCTATGTAACCGGTATTGGCATACCCCGCACTGAGCCCATCGATACTTGCCGCGACCAGGCCGTGACCACCGTGCAGGCGCCAGGCCAGGATGACCACGAACATCGCCAGCGCCCCCGTGCCGAACGCCACGATGAAGCCGGGGTGCCAGATCTCGCTCCAGGTCGCGGTGGCCGTCACCTTGAACAACAACGCCGGCAAGCACAGCCACACCACCATCTTGTTGATCTCGGCAGCGGCCTTGTCGCCAAGCTTGTTGGCGCGGCGGCACAGGTAGCCGACCAGGATCAGGGCAAAGATCGGTGCGACGATGACGAAGATGGTATGCATGTCAGGCCTTGCGCGTCAGTGGCGCCTCGGCACGGTTGCCCAGGCGGCTCAGCCAGACCGACGCCAGAATGATCGCACCACCGATGAACAGCCGCCCCAGTGGCTCGTGCTGATTCCAGATCAGCAAGTTGAGCAGCAAGCCCACAGGCACGTGCAGGTTGTTCATCACCGCCAGCGTGCCGCCGGAAACCAGGCAGGCGCCCTTGTTCCACCAGTACAAGCCCAGCGCCGTCGGGCAAAGGCCGAGGAACAACAGCACCAGCCACTGCACGTCGGTGCTCGGCAGATGCTGGGTGTTGCCGAACAGCAAGAAGGCCGGCAGCACGACGATCAACGCACCCAGGTAGAAGTAGCCGAAGCGTTTGTAGTGCGGCAGGTCGCTGGGGTGGCGGGCGACCAAGTGGCGGTACAGCACCTGGCCAGCGGCATAGGTGAAGTTGGCCAGTTGCAGCAGCAGGAAGCCGATGAAGAAGTCGCCGCTGATGCTGTCGAAGCGGATCACTGCGGCGCCTGCCACCGCGACCAGGGCGGCGAGCAGTGCCCAGGGGTTGAAGCGCCGGTTGAGGGCATCCTCGATCAACGTCACATGCAACGGCGTGAGGATGGTGAACAGCAGCACTTCCGGCACCGTCAACACGCGGAAGCTCAGGTACAGGCAGACATAGGTGATGCCGTACTGCAACGCACCGATCAACAGCATCGAGCGCATGAAGCGTGGCTCGACCTGACGCCAGCGGGTCAGCGGCAGGAACACCAGGCCGGCCAGCAGCACGCGTGCGAGGACGGCGAAATAGCTGTCGACGTGCCCGGCGAGGTACTCGCCGATCAGGCTGAAGGAAAACGCCTGGATCAGCGCGACGATAATCAGGTAGCCCATGGTTGCCTCTCGTGGATCAAGGCGGCGACCTTAGCGGGTTGCGGGGGCTGTGTTCAACCATGAGGAATGTGGGGGCTGATCTGGCCCTATCGCCGGCAAGCCGGCTTGCCGGCTTGCCGGCGATCAGGCCCGAACAGGCATAAAAAGCCCGGCCATGCAGGCCGGGCAGGTACACCCAAAGGAGCAAACAAGGTGTCAGGGTTGGGAATTCGTTGAAGCTCAGGCCACCGCAGCCAGCTTGGCCTTGGCCTGGTTGATGCCTTTCTCGTGGAAGTCACCGCTCATGTTCAGGCCTTCGGCATGAATGAAGTTCACATCATGGATGCCGATGAACGCCATCACCTGGCGCAGGTAGGGTTCCTGGTGGTCGCTGGTGGCACCGGCGTGAATGCCGCCACGGGCCGTCAGAACGATCGCGCGCTTGCCAGTGAGCAGGCCTTGCGGACCGGTCGGCGTGTATTTGAAGGTGATGCCGGCGCGCAATACGTGGTCGAGCCAGGCCTTGAGCGTGCTGGGGATGGTGAAGTTGTACATCGGCGCAGCCATCACCAGCACATCGGCGGCCAGCAATTCATCGGTCAGTTCGTTGGAACGGGCCAGGGCATCCAGCTCGGCGGCGCTGCGCTGCTCTTCAGGCTTCATCCAGCCGCCCAGCAAGTTGGCATCCAGGTGCGGCACAGGGGTCACGGCCAGGTCGCGCACGTTGATCTCATCGGCCGGGTGCGCCGCCTGCCACTGCTGAATGAAGTCGCGGGTCAGTTGACGGGATACGGAATCCTGCTGGCGGGCGCTGCTTTCGATGATCAGTACGCGGGACATGGCTGCCTCCATCGGCAAAAAGGGTTGCGATTCGATGGAGGTGAGATTAAGGCTTGACCTATCGATAAAAAAGCGTAAAAAGCGGGTTAAACGTATCGATTAATCCGTTTTATTCGGCTTTGCAGTTCAGCGCGATGCGCAGCTTGATGATCTGCCGGTTGAACTTGGCCGTCACGTCTACGCTCTTGCCGGCCGGTACATTGACCCGCCGCACCCGAGGCGCCTCCGGGCCATTACGGAACATCACCTTGCAGGCCGCCGGCACTTTCCCATAGTTGTTCAGGGTAATGGCACCGATATCGTAGGCGGTATCGTAGGCGGTGTAGTCCAGCTTGACCCCGGTCAGTTCCTTCTCCACGTCGATGGGGTAAGCCATGGCCCCAAGGGGTAGGCACATCAGTATTGCCGCACAACATTTCTTCATGGGGCGTTCTCCTTGAAAGAGCGCAGCTTAGGACAACAGGAGCCAAAGATGAAAGCGCCGCGCGTAACCCTGGATCAGTGGCGAACCCTGCAGGCAGTGGTCGATCACGGTGGGTTTGCCCAGGCTGCCGATGCCCTGCACCGGTCGCAGTCGTCGGTCAGCTATACGGTGGCGCGCATGCAAGAGCAACTGGGCGTACCCCTGCTGCGCATCGACGGGCGCAAGGCCGTGCTCACCGACGCCGGCAACGTGCTGCTGCGCCGCTCGCGGCACCTGGTCAAGCAGGCCAGTCAGCTCGAAGACCTGGCCCACCACATGGAGCAAGGCTGGGAAGCCGAGGTGCGCGTGGTGGTCGATGCCGCCTACCCCAGTGCCCGCCTGGTACGCGCCCTGGCCGCGTTCATGCCGCAGAGCCGCGGCTGCCGGGTGCGCTTGCGTGAGGAAGTGCTGTCCGGCGTCGAGGAAGTGATGCACGAAGGCATAGCTGACCTTGCCATCAGCAGCTACAGCATCGGTGGCTACCTGGGCGCCGAACTGAGCGCGGTGGAATTCGTTGCCGTCGCCCACCCTGAACACAGCCTGCACCGCCTGGGCCGTGAACTGACCTTCCAGGACCTGGAGAGCCAGCTGCAGGTGGTGATCCGCGACTCCGGCCGCGCACAGCCGCGCGATGTCGGCTGGCTCGGCGCCGAGCAGCGCTGGACCGTGGGCAGCCTGGGCACCGCCACCACCTTCGTCAGCAGCGGCCTGGGCTTTGCCTGGTTGCCACGGCACATGATCGAACGCGAGTTGGCCGAAGGCGTGCTCAAACCCTTGCCGCTGGATCAGGGTGGCAGCCGCCACCCACTGTTCTACCTTTATTCGAGCAAGGAAAAGACCCTGGGCCCAGCCACGCAGATTCTCATCGACCTGCTGCGCAATTTCGACACCGCGCCGCTGGACGTGCCCTTCGCAGCCCCCCCACAAGCCTGAGAGGACCTCGACCTTGGCCTATTTCGAACATGAAGGATGCTCGCTGCATTATCAGGAATACGGCCAGGGCGAACCCTTGGTGCTGCTGCATGGCCTGGGCTCCAGCAGCCAGGACTGGGAACTGCAGGTACCCGAGCTGAGCCGCCACTACCGGGTGATCCTGATGGATACGCGTGGCCACGGCCGCTCCGACAAACCCCGCGACGGCTACCAGATCGCCACCTTCAGCGCCGACCTGCTGGCCCTGCTCGAACACCTGCAGACTGGCCCGGTGCATCTGGTGGGCCTGTCCATGGGCGGGATGGTCGGTTTCCAGTTCGCCGTCGACCATCCGCAATGGCTGCGCAGCCTGTGCATCGTCAACAGCGCCCCCGAGGTCAAACGCCGCACCCGCAGCGACTGGGTCTGGTGGGCCAAGCGCTGGGGCATGGCGCGCATCCTGAGCATGGAAACGATCGGCAAGGGCCTGTCCGCGCGCCTGTTTCCCAAGCCTGAACAAACCGATCTGCGGCACAAGATGGCCCAGCGCTGGGCGCGCAACGACAAGCGCGCCTACCTCAAGAGCTTCGACGCCATCGTCGATTGGGGCGTGCTGGAACGCATCGGGCAGATCCACTGTCCCACGCTGGTGATCGCCGCCGACCATGACTACACGCCGGTCAATCTGAAACAGCGCTATGTCGCCCTGATGCCCCAGGCAACGCTAGCGGTCATCGACGATTCCCGGCACGCTACGCCCCTCGATCAACCCGAGGTCTTCAACCAGACCGTGCTGCAATTCCTCGCAGCCGCTTCCACCTCTCAAGGATCTTTGAGCCCATGCTGAAAAAACTCCTGCTCACCGCCTGCTCGGTCGCCTTCGCCACCAGCGTCATGGCTTCCGACAAGACCCCGCACGTACTGCTGGACACCAGCTTCGGCCAGGTCGAAATCGAGCTCAATGCCGAGAAGGCGCCGATCAGTACCAAGAACTTCCTCGAATACGTCGACAGCGGTTTCTACAACAACACCATTTTCCACCGTGTGATCCCGGGCTTCATGGTCCAGGGCGGCGGCTTCACCGAGCAGATGGTGCAGAAACCGACCAACGACCCGATCCGCAACGAAGCCAGCAATGGCCTGCAGAACACCCGCGGCACGCTGTCGATGGCGCGCACCTCCGATCCGAATTCGGCCACCAGCCAGTTCTTCATCAACGTGGCCGACAACGACTTCCTCAACCCGGGCCGTGACCGTGGCTACGCGGTGTTCGGCAAGGTCACCAAGGGCATGGAGGTGGTCGACCAGATCGTCAACTCGCCGACCACCGTCAAGAAAGGCATGCGCGATGTACCGGCCGATCCGGTGTTCATCAAGTCTGCCAAACGCATCGACTGATCGCAGGTTTCACAAGGACGTGAAGCCGCCTGAGGTCGGGTAGCACAGGAGTCTCGTCACCCATGCTGTACCGCCGCTTCGAGCAATTGATCGATATCTTTCGCGACGCCCCGAGCGAATCGCCGCCGACCCAGGTGTGGCCGTTCTACCTGTACTACCTGCGCCAGGTGTGGCCGAGTTTTCTCGCCCTGCTGGTGGTCGGCCTGGGCGCCTCCTTGATCGAAGTGGCGATGTTCAGCTACCTGAGCCGTATCATCGATCTGGCCCAGGGCACCCCCAACGCCGACTTCTTCAGCGAGCACAGCGGTGAGCTGATCTGGATGCTGGTGGTGATCCTGCTGCTGCGGCCGATCTTCTTCGGCCTGCATGACCTCTTGGTGCACCAGACCATCAACCCCGGCATGACCAGCCTGATCCGCTGGCAGAACCACACCTATGTGCTCAAGCAGAGCCTGAACTTCTTCCAGAGCGACTTCGCCGGGCGCATCGCCCAGCGCATCATGCAGACCGGCAACTCGCTGCGCGACTCGGCGGTGCAGGCGGTCGATGCCTTGTGGCATGTGCTGATCTACGCCATCACTTCGCTGGTGCTGTTCGCCGAGGCCGACTGGCGCCTGATGCTGCCCTTGCTGGCGTGGATCGCCGCCTATGTCGCTTCGCTGTTCTACTTCGTGCCCAGGGTCAAGGAACGCTCGGTGATCTCCTCCGATGCACGCTCCAAGCTGATGGGCCGCATCGTCGACGGCTACACCAACATCGCCACCCTCAAGCTGTTCGCCCACACCGACTACGAACAGCAATACGCCCGCGAAGCGATCCGCGAGCAAACCGAAAAAACCCAGCTGGCCTCGCGCGTGGTCACCAGCATGGATGTGGTCATCACCACCCTCAATGGCCTGCTGGTGGTTGCCACCACCGGCCTTGCCCTATGGCTGTGGAGCCAATCGCTGATTACCGTCGGCGCCATTGCCCTGGCCACCGGCCTGGTGATTCGTATCGTCAACATGTCCGGCTGGATCATGTGGGTGGTCAACGGCATCTTCGAGAACATCGGCATGGTCCAGGACGGCCTGCAGACCATCGCCCAGCCGGTCACCGTCACCGACAAACCCCAGGCCCCGCCGCTGAAAGTCAGCCGCGGCGCGGTGCACTTCGATGATGTGGACTTCCATTACGGCAAGGGTGGCAACGTCATCGAAGGGCTGAACCTGAACATCCGCCCGGGCGAAAAGATCGGTCTGATCGGCCCCTCCGGTGCCGGCAAGTCGACGCTGGTCAACCTGCTGCTAAGGCTCTATGACGTGCAGGGTGGGCGCATTCTGATCGACGGGCAGAACATCGCCGAGGTCAGTCAGGCCAGCCTGCGCGCGCAGATCGGCATGATCACCCAGGACACCTCGTTGCTGCACCGCTCGATCCGCGACAACCTGCTCTATGGCCGGCCTGACGCCAGCGAGGCGGCGCTGCATGAAGCCGTGCGCCGTGCGCGGGCCGACGCGTTCATCCCGCTGCTCTCCGATGCCCAGGGGCGCACAGGCTTCGATGCCCATGTCGGCGAGCGCGGGGTCAAGTTGTCAGGTGGTCAGCGCCAGCGCATCGCCATTGCCCGGGTGCTGCTGAAGAATGCGCCGATCCTGGTCATGGACGAGGCCACTTCGGCCCTGGACTCGGAAGTGGAAGCTGCGATCCAGGAAAGCCTGGAAACCCTGATGCAGGGCAAGACGGTGATTGCCATCGCCCACCGGCTGTCGACCATTGCCCGGATGGACCGGCTGGTGGTGCTGGACAAAGGGCATATTGTCGAGAGTGGCAGCCACAGCGAATTGCTGGAACAGCAGGGGTTGTATGCCCGGTTGTGGCATCACCAGACCGGGGGGTTCGTCGGGGTCGACTAACGCCTGTGAGGACCCTATCGCCGGCAAGCCGGCGATAGGGCCCCAGACGCTTCAATCCCTGCGATAAGGCAACATCCCCCACGCCTCCTCGGCATACCCCCTCACCCCTTCCCGCTCCTGGCGCAGAAAGTCCTCCACCGCCCGCCGCAGCCCTGGATGCAGCAGGTAATGCCACGACCGCGTCAGCACCGGCTCGAACCCGCGAATCAGCTTGTGCTCCCCCTGCGCCCCCGCGTCGAACCGCTGCAGCCCTTCGGCAATCGCAAAGTCCATACCCTGGTAGAAACAGGTTTCGAAGTGCAGCCGGTCGAACTCATCCAGGCAGCCCCAGTAACGTCCGAACAAACTGTCTCCACCCACCAGACTCAAGGCCATGGCCACATCGCGCCCGCCCTGCCTGGCCATCACCACCCGTATCGCTTCAGGCATGCGCTCGGCCAGCAGGCTGAAGAACTCTCGGGTCAGGTACGGCGAACGCCTGCGCACGGCATAGGTGTTGGCATAGCACAGATAGATGAAATCCCATTGGGCCTCATCCAGTTCATCGCCACGGTACCAGCGAAAGTCGATGCCGTGCCCGGCCACCTGCTCACGCTCCTTGCGCATCTGCTTGCGCTTGCGTGAGCTCAGGCTGTCGAGAAAGTCCTGGAAGTCGCGGTAGCCGCGGTTGCGCCAGTGGAACTGGCACCCCAGGCGCTCCATCCAGCCTGGCAAGCCGGCCATCTGACCGTCGAGGCTGGCGTCGGTGAAGTTGATGTGGGCACTGGAGAGTCCGCCCTTGCTCAGGTACTCCGGCAAAGCCTGCAGCAGCAGCAGGCCATCGGCAGGGTCCGTGGCCAGCAAGCGTGGGCCGCTGACCGGGCTGAAGGGCACTGCCCCCAGCAGTTTGGGGTAGTAGGCGATACCGGCGCGCTCGCAGGCATCGGCCCAACCGTGGTCGAACACATACTCGCCATACGAGTGCCACTTGCGGTAGGCCGGCAGCAACGCCCGAACCTGCCCGTCACGCTCCAGTACCAGGTGTTCGGCGGCCCAGCCGCCAGCGGGGGCCACACTGCCGCTGTCTTCCATCGCACTGAGAAAGGCATGGCGCAGGAAGGGTTGGCCGTCGGGCACCAAGGCGTCCCAGGTCGCCGTGGGCAGGTCGCGCAGATGGGCAAGGCTGTAGAGGCTGGTCACGGTGTCGACTCTTGGCTGAACGCCCTCAGTATTGCGGAAGGACCCTTTAATACTCAATTACTTAACCGCAGTGCCACTAATTAGACATTATTCTGTCATTCGCCCTCGCAATACTTGCGCCTGTTTTCCGGAACCCCAGAACCTGTCTATTCAGGCCCTTTCCGAAGACATGCCAACCTGGGGGCGGCGCTGAGCCTCCCCAATATTTTTCAGTAGGGAGAACCTTATGCGTCTTGTTTCTACACTTACCGGAGCGAGCCTCACCGGCATGATGCTGGCTCTTAGTACTCCGGCCAGTGCTGCTGTCGACGCCAAGCTGCTCGAAATGCTCCGCGCCAATGGCTCGATCAACCAGGCGCAGTACAACGAACTGCAAGGCGACCTGGCAAAAGAAACCAAGGAAAAGGCCGACCAGAAAGCTCAGTCCGAACGCATGAGCGCCTTCGAACAGAAAGTGGCATGGGCCGCCAAGACCCAGATCAAGGGTGATGTGCGCCTGCGCTACGAAGACGTCAACGTCGACAACCCGAACTCGCGCAGCGGCAACCAGGACCGTGAACGCGTCCGTGCCCGCGTTGGCTTCTACAGCGAAATCAACCCACAGGTCGACGCTGGCGTGCGCGTGGCCACCGGCAGCAGCGCCGATGCCCGCTCGACCAACCAGAGCCTGGACAACTACTTCGAGAAGAAGTCGCTGTGGCTCGACCTGGCCTACCTCGACTGGCACCCCACTGCCCTGCCGAACCTGCACCTGATCGGCGGCAAGATGCTCCAGCCTTGGGTAAGCATGGGCGACATCATCTGGGACAGCGACATCAACCCCGAGGGCGTGGCCGTCACCTACAAGACCAACCTTGGCCCGGCCGAGGTGTTCGGCAGCGCCGGTCACTACAACCTGAAGGACAACGTCGACGGCGACGGTGTGCAGTACAAGCATGACGCTCAGCTGTACCACGGCCAGTTGGGCACCAAGTTCAATGTCGCCGATACGGTCAAGATGACCGTCGGCGGCAGCCTTTATGCCTATGACAACGACGAAGAATCGGCCGCCCTGCGCTCGCTGGGCAACACCACCGACCAGTTCAACCTGGTGGAAGGCTTCGGCCAGGTGGACTTCACCGGCTTCGCCATCCCGCTGTCGGCCTATGGCCAGTACGTCAAGAACACCCAGAGCACCGATGGCAAGGACATCGGCTGGCTGGCGGGCCTGAAGAGCAAGCTGGGCGCCTGGAGCCTGGACTACAACTACCGCGACGTGCAGCGTAACGCTGTGGTCAGCCTGTTCACCGATTCCGACTTCGGTAACGGCTTCACCGGCTCGCGCGGCCACAAGTTCAAGGTTGGCTACGAGATCGACAAGAACTTCGCCCTTGGCGCGACCTACTTGATGGCCAAGACCGATTACTCCAACCTGCCGAACAGCGATGCTGACGTAGATACGCTGCAGGTCGATCTGGAAGCCAAGTTCTAAGCTTTAGCTCCCCTGTGTTACGCAGGCGGGAAGCACCGACCCCATCCGGTGCTTCCCGCCTTTTTTTGTCTGCCAGAAATGCGCCGGCCTCTTCGCGGGGCAAGCCCGCTCCCACAGGTACGCCACTGTTTCTGAATTCAGCAGTGAACCTGTGGGAGCGGGCTTGTCCCGCGAAGAGGCCGGAACAGACAGCCTGAAAATCAGCGCTTGCGCAGAATCACACTCCCAATCGAATACCCCGCGCCAAACGAGCTCAATACGCCCAGCGCGCCCTTGGCCAGATCATCCTGGTACAAGTGGAAGGCAATCACCGACCCCGCCGAACTGGTGTTGGCATAACGGTCGAGAATCACCGGTGCGTCTTCCTCGGCCACTTCACGCCCCAGCAGCTTCTTCACGATCAGGTGGTTCATGCTCAGGTTGGCCTGGTGCAACCAGAAGCGCTTGACGTCGGACGGTTGCAGGTCGTTCTCGCCCAGGTGCTTGCCGATCAGTTCGGCGACCATCGGGCAGACTTCCTTGAACACCTTACGGCCTTCCTGCACGAACAGTTTGTCGCGCGCGCCGATGCCCTCTTCCGCCGTGCGGTTGAGGAAACCGAAGTTGTTGCGGATGTTGTTGGAAAACGCCGTCAGCAACTTAGTGCCGACGATGTCGAACTGGTGTGCCGAGGTAGCCAGGTCGGCACGCTCGACCAGCACCGCCGTAGCAGCGTCCCCGAAGATGAAGTGGCTGTCGCGGTCGCGGAAGTTCAGGTGCCCGGTGCAGATTTCCGGGCTGACCACCAGCAACGCGCGGGCCTGGCCCAACTGCACGCTGTTGGCGGCGGTCTGGATGCCGAAGGTGGCCGACGAGCAGGCCACGTTCATGTCGAAGGCAAAGCCCTGGATACCCAGTGCCTGTTGCACCTCGATGGCGATGGCCGGGTACGGGCGCTGCAGGTTGGAACAGGCGACGATCACCCCGTCGACATCGGCTGCGGTCCGACCGGCACGCTCCAGCGCCTGGCGGGCTGCGGCCACGCCCATCTCGCACAGGATCGACTGCTGGTCATTGGCGCGTTCCGGCAGGCGTGGCTTCATGCGCTGCGGGTCGAGGATACCGGCCTTGTCCATGACGAAGCGGCTCTTGATGCCCGACGCTTTCTCGATGAAGGCGACATCGGACAGCGGCGCGGCTTCAACCTCGCCGCGCTCGATGGCCGCAGCGTTGTCGCGGTTGAATTGCTGCGACCAAGCGTTGAAGGACTCCACCAGTTCTTCGTTGGAAATGCTTTGGGCCGGGGTATACAGGCCGGTGCCGCTGATCACGACGTTATGCACGGTGGTTCCTCTGGTCAAAGGCCATCGCCCTGGGCGTTGGCTGAAAAATGGACAGTGGCACTTCAGTACCAATTCTGGAGCGAGGACGTTGCCCTCTATCGCAGGCAAGCGCGCTCCTGCAAAGGAACGCGCTTGCCTGCGAAGCAGCCGCAAATTGCATCAATATTGCCACAACTTCGAGTGTTTAGGCTTCCACCTGAGACCACTGTTTGCTGAGGCGCTTGTCGGAAATTGGCACTTTTGTGCCCAACTGTTGAGCGAACAGCGACACCCGATACTCCTCAAGCAACCAGCGGTACAGGGTCAGCTGCTCGTCGCGCTTGCCCTCCTGGGCATGCTTGTCGGCACGCGCCTTGTACTGGGCCCAAAGGTTGCTCAACTCACCGCTCCACACCCGGTCCTTCTGCACCTGGCTGCCGAGTTTTTCCAGGCGCAGTTCCACCGCCTTCAGGTAACGTGGCAACTCCTTGAACCAGGCATTCGGCGTCTCGCGCACGAAGCCCGGATAGACCAGATTGGCCAACTGCTGCTTGATATCGTTCAGGGCCACGGCCTGGCTCAGGTCGATCTTGCCCTTGAAGCGCTTCTGCAGGCCATGCCACAGCTTGAGCACCTCCAAGGTCTGCCGCGCCAGACGCTCGGCATGCTCGGCCCAACTGCCGCGCTTGCGCTCGGCCAGCCCGGCCAAGGCCGCGCCATCGCGTGGCAGGCTCGCTTCACCTTCGAGGATGCAGGTGTCCAGGCTGGCCAGCAGGATGTCTTCCACCAGCGCCTCGACGCGCCCAAGTTCACGGTACAGCAAGCCCAATTCGGTCAGGCCCGGCAGCTTGCCCCGCAGGAACTTGGCAGGTTCGGCCAACTGCTGCAGCAACAGGCGCTGCAAGGCGCGGCGGTGCTGGAACTCGGCTTCGGCCTGGGTCGAGAATCGACCTTCCCGCACGCTGCCGTTCTCTTCCACCAACGCCGGATACACCGTCATCGACAACCCGGCGATCTTCTGCTGGGCAGTCTGCTTCACCTCGCTGAAGGCCTTGGCCTGCACCGGCTGTTCGGCCCTGTCGTTGCGCGGCACCGCCAACGCTGCCTGGCTGGCGGCGGCAAAGCGCGCGGTCAGCTCGGCCAAGTCGCGGCCCTCGCCGAGGAACTTGCCCTCACCGTCGACCACTTCGATGTTCATCCGCAAATGGCCTTCGACCAGGCTGATGGACTCTTCCCAGGCCTCGTCGGACACGCGGACGCCGGTCATGCGCAGCAGCTCCTGGCCCAGCGCCTGGGGCAGCGCCCCTTGGCCGAAGGTCATGCGCGCCAGGGCGGCCTTGACGAAGTCCGGCACCGGCACGAAATTCTTGCGCAGGGCCTTGGGCAAGCTGCGCACCAGGGCCACGCACTTGGCCTCCAGCAAGCCTGGCACCAACCACTCCAGGCGCTCGCCCGGCAGGCTCGGCAACAACGGCGCCGGCACCCGCACGGTGACGCCGTCACGTGGGTGACCGGGTTCGAAGTGATACGTCAGGGGCAGGCGCAGTTCGCCCACCTGCAGGCTGTCGGGGTATTGCGCGGCGGTGACTTCACTGGCCTCACGGGCCAGCACGTCTTCCTCGCGCATGATCAGCAGGTTGGCGTCCTTCTGGCTGCCCATGCGGTACCAGCTGTCGAACGTAGCGGTCTGGTGGATCTCGGCCGGCAAGCGCGCTTCGTAGAAGCCGTACAGGGTTTCTTCATCGGCCAGGATGTCGCGTCGGCGGGCCTTGGCCTCCAGCTCGTCGAGCGCTTCGAGCAGGCGCTTGTTGGCCGCCAGGCACTTGGCGCGCGACTGGATCTCGCCACCGACCAGGCCCTCGCGGATGAACAACTCACGCGAAGTGACCGGGTCGATCGGGCCGTAATGCACGGGGCGACGGCCGACCAGAATCAGGCCGTACAAGGTGATCTGCTCGTAGGCCACGACCTGCCCGCGCTTTTTCTCCCAGTGAGGCTCGAAGTGGTTCTTCTTCACCAGGTGGCCGGCCAGTGGTTCGATCCAGTCGGGTTCGATCTTGGCCACCATGCGCGCATACAGCTTGGTGGTCTCGACCAGCTCGGCGGCCATCAGCCACTGCGGCCGCTTGCGGCCGATGCCCGACGACGGGTGCACCCAGAAGCGCCGCTGGCGCGCGCCTTGATAGTCGCCTTCTTCGGTCTTCTGGCCGATCTGGCTGAGCAGGCCGCTGAGGATGGCCTTGTGCATTTTCTGGTAGTCGGACGGTTCCTTGTTCACCGCCAGCTGCAGCTCACGGCAGATCAGCGCCAGCTGGCGATGGGCATCGCGCCATTCGCGCAGGCGCAGGTAATTGAGGAAGTGCTTGCGGCACCAATTACGCAGTGGGTTGGCCGTCAGTTCCTGGCGTTGTTCCTCGAAACCACGCCACAGGTTGACCAGCCCAGCGAAGTCGGAGTCGACATCCTTCCACTGTGCGTGCGCCTGGTCAGCGGCCTGCTGGCGCTCCGGCGGACGCTCGCGCGGGTCTTGCACCGACAGCGCACTGGCGACGATCAGCACTTCCTGCAGGCTGCCCTGGCGGGCGCCTTCGAGCAGCATGCGACCCAGCCGCGGGTCGATCGGCAGGCGTGCCAACTGGCGGCCGAGTGGGGTCAACTGGTTCTCGCGGTTGACCGCCGAAAGCTCCTGCAACAGGTTGAAACCATCGCTGATGGCCTTGCCATCCGGCGGCTCGATGAACGGGAATGCGTCAATGTCACCCAGGCGCAGGTGCAGCATCTGCAGGATCACCGCCGCCAGGTTGGTACGCAGGATTTCAGGGTCGGTGAACGCCGGCCGGCCGTTGAAATCCTCTTCGCTGTACAGGCGGATGCAGATGCCGGGTTCGACCCGGCCGCAACGGCCCTTACGTTGGTTGGCGCTGGCCTGGGACACGGCCTCGATCGGCAGGCGCTGAACCTTGGCGCGGTAGCTGTAGCGGCTGATGCGCGCAGTGCCGGTGTCGATCACGTAGCGGATGCCGGGCACGGTCAGCGAGGTTTCGGCGACGTTGGTCGACAGCACCACGCGGCGCCCGGTGTGCGTCTGGAAGATGCGCTGCTGTTCGGCCGGTGACAGGCGGGCGTACAGCGGCAAAATTTCGGTATGACGCAGTTGCGCCTTGCGCAGGATCTCGGCGGCATCGCGAATTTCACGCTCGCCCGGCAGGAACACCAACACATCGCCCGGGCCCTTGCCCTCGCTGCGTTCGTGATGGGCGATCTCGTCGAGGGTGGCGAGGATCGCCTGGTCGACGGTGAGATCGTCCTCGACCTGGTTGCCCTCTTCGTCCTGCTCGCTGGTCAGCGGGCGATACCAGGTGTCGACCGGGTAGGTACGACCGGACACCTCGATGATTGGCGCGTCATCGAAGTGCTTGGAGAAGCGCTCCAGGTCGATGGTCGCCGAGGTGATGATCAGCTTCAGGTCTGGCCGGCGATGCAGCAGGGTCTTGAGGTAGCCGAGGAGGAAATCGATGTTCAGGCTGCGCTCGTGCGCTTCGTCGACGATGATCGTGTCGTAGCGTTCGAGGAAGCGGTCATGCTGGGTCTCGGCCAGCAGGATGCCGTCGGTCATCAGCTTGACCAGGGTATTGGCGTCACTCTGGTCTTCGAAACGTACCTGGTAACCGACCAGCCCGCCGAGCGGCGTGCCCAGTTCTTCGGCCACCCGCGCTGCCACGCTGCGCGCGGCGATTCGGCGTGGCTGGGTGTGGGCGATCAGGCCATGGCTGCCACGGCCCAGCTCCAGGCAGATCTTGGGCAGTTGGGTGGTCTTGCCCGAGCCGGTTTCGCCGGCGATCACCAAGACCTGGTTTTCTGCCAGTGCTTTCTTGATTTCGTCGCGCTTGGCGGCTATCGGCAGGCTGTCGTCGTAGCGAATGTGCGGCACGCTTTGCTGGCGCGCAGTGACCTGGGCGCAGGATGCCTGGACCTTCTCCACCCACTGGGCAAGCTTGGCCTCGTCGGGGCGCTTGCGCAGTTCATGGATCTGCCGACGCAGACGATGACGGTCGGCGATCATGGCGTGGTCGAGGTTTTGCAGCAGTTTGTCGATGGCGTGGTCAGTCATGGGGCTTTTTAGTGATGCAGGTGGGCCTGCTTTTTCATGATCGGCATTCGTGAGAGCCGCGATTGTCGCAGATTTGCCGGTTGTTTGCTGTCTGTACCGGCCCTATCGCCGGCAAGCCGGCTCCCACAGGGGCCGGCGCTGGCCTGCTCTTTGTGGGAGCCGGCTTGCCGGCGATAGGGCCAGTGGCGACACCACGAATGTTTAGCCAAGTCCGATCTGAAGGTTGCCATTCACTGCTTTAATCAACCTTGAGCCGCATGTGAGTATCAAAGGCATGACCCCCGCACCGACCATCGCCCCGCCGCTGTCCCGCCCTTCGCTACCGAAGGCCAGGACCTGCGCCGGCGAAAATCCGCTGGTCCATGTGATCCTCGCCTTCTGGGCCCTGTGGCACTGCCGCCACGCCCGCCCACCGGATACTTCGCTCTCGCCTCTCTGAACATACCCGGCCGTCCCTCGGCCGATTGACTCAGCCGGACCGCAGCCAAGCGGCGGTCCTGTGTGCCCACGAGCGAATCCATCATGCACTTTGCACCCGTAGAGCAAGCCAGCCGTTTTCTCGCCGACAACCCGGACATCGAGCTGTTCGAACTGTTCATCCTCGACGCCAACGGCGTACCCCGCGGCAAGCTGCTGCACCGCGAGGAACTGCTGGCGGTGTACCAGAGCGGCCGCCCGCTGCCCAGCACCATCCTGGGCCTGACCCTGAACGGCGATGACGTGGAGAACTCCGGCCTGGTCTGGGACGTCGGCGATATCGACTGCCGCGCCTACCCCCTGGACGGGAGCCTGGTGCGCCTGCCCTGGCGCCGTGTGCCGACCGCTGCCGTGCAGGTCAGCATGCACCCCAGCGAAGGCCTGCCGGCCAGCGTCGCCGACCCGCGCCATGTGCTGCTGCGCACCGTCGAAGCCCTGAAGGCCGATGGCTACCACCCGGTGATGGCCTGCGAGCTGGAGTTCTACCTGCTCGACCAGAAGCGCGATGCCCAGGGCCGCCCGCAACCGGCTTTGGACAACGACGGCGGCCGCCCGCGCAGCACTCAGGTCTATGGCCTGCGCGAGCTGGAGCAGATCGAGCCGTTCCTCGCCGACCTCTACGCGGCCTGCAAGGCGCAAGGCATCCCGGCCCGCACGGCGATCTCCGAATACGCCCCGGGCCAGGTGGAAATCACCCTGGAGCATGGCGATGCACTGGAGGCCATGGACCAGGCCGTGCGCTACAAGCGCCTGGTCAAGGGCGTGGCCCATGCCCATGGCATGCAAGCCTGTTTCATGGCCAAGCCCTTCGCCCAACTGGCCGGCACCGGCATGCACATGCACCTGAGCCTGGCCGACAGCGCCGGCAACAACCTGTTCGCCAGCGAGGACAAGGCCGGCACCCCGCTGCTACGCCAGGCAGTGGCGGGCATGCTGCGTCACCTGCGCGACTCGCTGTTGCTGTTCTGCCCCAACGCCAACTCGTTCCGCCGCTTCCAGGCCAACAGCTACGCGCCGCTGGCCCCGACCTGGGGCGTCGACAACCGCACCGTGAGCCTGCGCGTGCCCGGCGGGCCGGCCAACAGCCGCCATGTGGAGCACCGCATCTGCGGCGCCGATGCCAACCCTTACCTGGCAGCGGCAGCCATCCTCGCCGCCAGCCATCGCGGCATCCGCGAGCAGCTCGACCCGGGCGCACCCGTCGAAGGCAACGGCTACGCCCAGGCCACCGAGCACCTGCCCACCGACTGGCTGACCGCCCTCGACGCGCTGGAGCGCTCGGAGTGGGCCCGGGAAGCGCTCGGCGAAGCCTTCCTTGGCGTGTACCTGAAGGTCAAGCGTGCCGAATACCGCCAGTTCATGGCCGAAGTCAGCGAACAGGACTGGCGCTGGTACCTGCACCAGGCCTGAGCCCTACCCTATTCAGAACAAGGAATACCCATGAACGCAGCAGTGAACAACGGCCCGGCCCAGCGCGCGCCGTCCTACTACAGCGCCTCGCTCAACGACCACACCGAGTACCCACAACTCAAGGGTACGGTGCAGGTCGACGTGGCCATCATCGGCGGCGGCTTCACCGGCGTGGCCACCGCCGTCGAGCTGGCCGAGCGCGGCCTCAAGGTGGCGGTGGTGGAAACCAACCGTATCGGCTGGGGCGCGAGCGGGCGTAACGGCGGGCAAGTCACCGGCAGCCTGTCGGGCGACGAGGCCATGCGCACGCAGATGCGCCAGCGGTTGGGCAGCGATGTCGACGACTTCATCTGGCACCTGCGCTGGCGCGGGCATCAGATCATCGAGCAGCGCGTCGAGCGCTATGGCATCGACTGCGACCTCAAGCGTGGCCACCTGCACGCGGCAATGAAGCCTGCCCATATGGACGAGTTGCGCGGTTTCCAGGCTGAGGCCCAGCGCCGCGGCATGGGTGAGCAGGTGCAACTGCTCGACCGCACTGCCGTCGCCGATCATCTGCAGAGCCCGTTGTACCTCGGCGCGCTGAAGAACCTGCGCAACCTGCACCTGCATCCGCTCAACCTGTGCCTCGGCGAGGCTCGCGCCGCCCACAGCCTGGGTGCGCTGATCTTCGAGAATTCCGAGGTGCTGGACATCGTCCACGGCCCACGTCCGGCGGTGGTCACTGCCCAGGGCCGGATCGAGGCACGCCAGGTCATGCTGGCTGGCGACGTCTACCACAAGCTGGAAAAACGACAGCTCAAGGGCAAGATCTTCCCAGCCATGGGCGGCATCGTCACCACGGCGCCGCTAGGTGAGCTGGCCGAGCAGATCAACCCGCAGGACCTGGCGGTGTACGACTGCCGCTTCGTCCTCGATTACTACCGCCTGACGGCGGACAAACGCCTGCTGTTCGGCGGTGGCGCCAATTATTCGGGCAAGGATTCGCGTGATATCGAAGGCGAACTGCGGCCGTGCATCGAGCGCACCTTCCCGGCGCTCAAGGGTGTGCCGATCGAGTTCCAGTGGAGCTGCGCGATGGGCATCGTGGTCAACCGCATTCCGCAGTTGGGCAAGCTCTCGGACAATGTCTGGTATTGCCAGGGCTATTCGGGGCATGGCATCGCTACCAGCCATATCATGGGCGAGATCATGGCCGAGGCGCTGACCGGGACGCTGGAGAAGTTCGATACCTTCGCGGCGTGCAAGCACATCAAGGTGCCGATGGGGGATCTGCTGGGGAATCCGCTGTTGGCGGCGGGGATGTGGTACTACCAGATGCTGGAAAAACTGCGCTGATTCTTCAGGCCAGCACCCTCATGTAGGAGCGGCCTTGTGTCGCGAAAGGGCCGCGCAGCGGCCCCAGATTCTCAGCTATTTGCCTAGAATGCTGGGGCCGCTGCGCGGCCCTTTCGCGACACAAGGCCGCTCCTACAGCAATCGCACAGGGCCAGATCAGGCGATCTTCTTCAGCCCCTGCTTCTTCAACTCTTCATCACGCAGTTCGCGACGCAGGATCTTGCCCACGTTGGTGGTCGGCAAGGCATCACGGAACTCGATGAAACGCGGCACCTTGTAACCGGTGACGTTGGCACGCATGTGCTCCATCACCTGCTCCTTGGTCACGGTCATGCCTGGCTTGACCACGATGAACACCTTGATCACCTCACCCGACTTCTCGTCCGGCACGCCGATCGCGGCGCACTGCAGCACACCCGGCAAGCCCGCAAGCACGTCTTCCAGCTCGTTGGGGTACACGTTGAAGCCCGAGACCAGGATCATGTCCTTCTTGCGGTCGACGATGCGCATGTAGCCGTCGGGCTGGATGAGGGCGATGTCACCGGTCTTCAGCCAACCTTCGGCATCGAGGATCTCGGCGGTGGCATCTTCACGCTGCCAGTAGCCCTTCATCACCTGCGGGCCCTTGACGCACAGCTCTCCCGTTTCGCCCAGCGGCAGTTCATTGCCGCTGTCGTCGATGATCTTGCACAGGGTCGACGGCACGGGGATACCAATGGTACCGACCTGGTTGGCCTCGGCCGGGTTGACCGCCGCCACCGGGCTGGTCTCGGTCATGCCGTAGCCTTCGCAGATAGCGCAACCGGTGACCGTCTTCCAGCGTTCGGCCACGCTCAACTGCAAGGCCATGCCACCGGACAAGGTGATTTTCAGTGCCGAGAAATCCAGCGCGCGGAACGCCTCGTTGTTGCACAGGGCAACGAACAAGGTGTTGAGGCCGACGAAGCCGCTGAACTTCCATTTGCTCAGTTCCTTGACCATCGCGGGCAAGTCGCGCGGGTTGCTGATCAGCACGTTGTGGTTGCCGATCAGCATCATTGCCATGCAATGGAAGGTAAAGGCGTAGATGTGGTACAGCGGCAACGGGGTGATCAGGATTTCGCAGCCTTCGTGCAGGTTCGCACCCATCAGCGCACGGCACTGCAACATGTTGGCCACCAGGTTGCGGTGGGTCAGCATCGCGCCCTTGGCAACGCCGGTGGTACCACCGGTGTACTGCAGCACCGCCACGTCGTTGGCCTGCGGGTTGGCTTCGCTGACCGGCTGACCTTTACCCAGCGCCAGGGCGTCGTTGAATCGCACGGCACGCGGCAGGTTGTAGGCCGGTACCATCTTCTTCACGTACTTGATGACGCTGTTGATCAGCAGGCGCTTGAGCGGCGGCAGCAGGTCGGCCACTTCGGTGACGATGACGTGCTTGACCTGGGTCTTGGGCACCACCTTCTCGGCCAGATGGGCCATGTTGGCCAGACACACCAGGGCCTTGGCACCGGAGTCGTTGAACTGGTGTTCCATCTCCCGTGCGGTGTACAGCGGGTTGGTGTTGACCACGATGAGCCCGGCGCGCATGGCGCCAAATACCGCTACCGGATACTGCAGGACATTGGGCAGTTGCACGGCAATGCGATCACCCGGCTTGAGGTCGGTGTGCTGCTGCAGCCAGGCGGCAAAGGCACCCGACAGCGCGTACAACTCGCCGTAGGTGATAGTCTTGCCCAGGTTGCTAAAGGCCGGTTTGTCGGCAAAGCGTTGGCAGGATTGCTTCAATACCGCCTGGATATTGGGGAATTCGTCAGGATTGATTTCCGCCGTAATCCCGGCTGGGTATTTATCCTTCCAAAAATGTTCGATCATGGAAGCCCACTCCTTCAGCAACAGCGAAGTTCGATTCACGCGTCGATGCGCTTATTATTGATATGTGATGGCGGTTCATTGCAAACCGAATCATCTGAAAGCGCGCCGAGAGTAACAGCTTTGCTTGGGGTCGCCTAGAGGCCAAATTTGGCCTTTACGGTCACGAAAGTGACTCAATGAACGATACAAGTCATTTTTAGAGTATTTATCCAAAATGTCGCGGAATGGCTGGAATTTCTGGTCAGGAGTGGCATTTTAGAGCGGCTGAGGGCCCCATCGCCGGCAAGCCGGCGGTGGGGCCGCCGCGAATTCAAGCGATGTCGCGCAACTCGCGCCGCAGAATCTTGCCCACCGGCGTCATCGGCAACGATTCACGCAACACAATGTGCTTGGGCACCTTGTACCCCGTGAAGTTGGCCTTGCAGTAGGCCTTGAGCTCATCCAGGCTGAGACCGCCCTCGCGCGCCACCACGAACAGCTTCACCGCCTCCCCGGAACGCTCGTCCGGCACCCCGATGGCCGCGCAGTTGGCCACTTGCGGATGGCCCATGATCACATCCTCGATCTCGTTGGGGTACACGTTGAAGCCCGAGACGATGATCATGTCCTTCTTGCGGTCGACGATGCGGGTGAAGCCGTCCGGGTCGATCACCGCGATGTCGCCGGTCTTGAACCAGCCTTCAGCGTCCAGCGCCTGGGCGGTGGCTTCGGGTTGCTGCCAATAGCCCTTCATCACTTGCGGCCCCTGGATGCACAACTCGCCCCGCTCACCCACCGGCAACTCGTTGCCCTCGTCGTCGATGACCTTGAACGCAGTGCCCGCCACGGGCATACCCACGGTGCCCAGGCGCGCCAGCTGGCCATAGGGGTTGGTGCTGGCCACAGGCGAGGTTTCGGTCAGGCCATAGCCTTCGACGATGCGGCAGCCGGTGAGGCTCTCCCAGCGCTCGGCAGTGGCCTTGACCAGCGCCGTACCGCCCGAGTTGGTGACCTTGAGCGCAGAGAAATCCAGCTGACGGAAACCGGGATGGTCCATCAAGGCAACGAACAAGGTGTTCAAGCCCAGCAACCCCGAGAAGCGCCATTTGCCGAGTTCCTTGATGAAGCCGGGAATATCGCGCGGGTTGGTGATCAGTACGTTGTGGTTGCCGGTGACCATCATGCACATGCAGTTCGCGGTAAAGGCATAGATGTGGTACAGCGGCAGCGGCGCGATCATCACCTCCTGGCCGTCCTTGATCATCTTCTGCCCGTCCGGGCCGTGCTGGGAGAAGCAGGCCAGCACCTGGAGCATGTTCGCCACCAGGTTGCCGTGGCTGAGCATGGCCCCCTTGGCCAGCCCGGTGGTGCCGCCGGTGTATTGCAGCACGGCGATGTCGTCGAGGGTCAAGGGTACCGGCTTGTGCACCAGGCCGCGGCCCTCGCGCAGTACCTGCTTGAACGAAACCGCCTGTGGCAGGTGGTAGGCCGGGACCATTTTCTTCACCTTGTCGACCAAGGTGTTGACCAGCCAGCCCTTGGCCGTGGGCAACAGGTCGCCCATCTTCGCCTCGATCAAGTACTCGATGCCGGTATCCGGCAGTACCTCCTGCACGCGCTTGCCGAACATGTTCAGGTACACCAGCGCGCGGGCACCGGAATCCTTGAACTGATGGCGCATCTCGCGCTCGGTATACAGCGGATTGGTGTTGACCACGATCAGCCCGGCACGCAAGGCACCGAACACCGCGATGGGGTATTGCAGGACGTTGGGCATCTGCACCGCGATGCGGTCGCCCGGTACCAGGTCGGTATGCTGCTGCAGCCAGGCGGCGAAAGCCGCGGAATGGCGCTCGAGCTCGGCATAGGTCAGGGTCACGCCAAGGTTGCTGAACGCCGGGCGGTCGGCGAAGCGCTTGCAGGAGCGCTCGAACACCTCGACGACCGAGGTGTATGCATGGATGTCGATGGTGGAAGGTACGCCCGCCGGGCGCTTGTCATTCCAGAAGTCGGCTTGCATTTATTGTTGTTCCTCTGCCTTGACCTGCATGATCCCTTGCCTCGTTTGCCTGATGGCAAAAAGGCGTTGAACCGACGTTAGCAGGTAAGCCGAAGGTGGCATATACGCCAAGTGCCGCCATTAACATTGTGAATCTTATTTGTGCCCTTCCTGCAATCCGGGCGGTTGTGCATACACTGTGCTCGTACCCCTGCGCAAAGGATTCGCCATGCCCCACGACGCCTTCTGGCTGCCCGCCAGCGAGCATTGCAGCCTGTACGTGCATCAATGGCTGCCAGCCACGCCGGTCAAGGCGGTGGTGCTGCTGGCGCACGGCATGGCCGAGCATGCCGGCCGCTACCAGCGTCTGGGACATGCCCTCAGCGAGGCCGGCTACGCGCTGCTGGCACCCGACCTGCGCGGCCACGGCCGTACCGCCGAGCTCGGCAACCTTGGCCTGTTCGCCCGAAAGCATGGCTGGAATGCCGTGGTCAACGACCTCGGTTTGCTAGCCCAGCACATCGGCCAGCAGTTTCCCTGCACTCCGCTGTTCCTGTTCGGCCACAGCATGGGCAGCTACATCGCCCAGGCCTACCTGATGCACCACAGTGGCAGCGTGCATGGAGCGGTACTCAGTGGCTCCAACCTGCAACCGCCGGCGCTGTACCGAGCGGCGCGCCTGATTGCCCGCCTGGAAACCTTGCGCCAGGGGCCATTGGGCAAAAGTGCCTTGATCGACTGGCTGTCGTTCGGCTCGTTCAACAAAACCTTCAAGCCCAATCGCACGACTTTCGACTGGCTAAGCCGCGATCCTGTCGAAGTCGACAAGTACGTCGAAGACCCGCTGTGCGGCTTTCGCTGCAGCAACCAGCTGTGGCTCGATCTGCTGCAGGGCCTGGCGCAGATCAGCCAGGCCAGGAATTTGGCGCAGATCGACCCGAACCTGCCGTTGCTGGTAATTGGCGGCGAATGTGATCCGGTGAGTGCCGGCAAGCGTCTCACTCATCTGGCCGACGCCCTGCGCGCGACCGGCAATCGACATGTACAGCTGCGCGTCTATCCTGAGGCGCGGCACGAAGTGCTGAATGAACTCAACAAAGACGAGGTCACCGCCGATATCCTCGCTTGGCTGGAGCAGGCGCTGGCCCTTGGCCGCCCTGCTCGCAGTGAATGATGGCTGCCTCGTCCTTTCATCAAGGAAACGCCAATGACCCAGGTCACCAACACGCCGTACGAAGCTCTTGAAGTGGGCCAGACGGCCAGTTACGAGAAGTCCGTGGAAGAACGCGACATCCAGCTGTTCGCCGCCATGTCCGGTGACCACAACCCGGTGCACCTGGATGCCGAGTTCGCCGCCAAGAGCATGTTCCGCGAGCGCATTGCCCATGGCATGTTCAGCGGTGCACTGATCAGCGCCGCCGTCGCCTGCACCTTGCCCGGCCCTGGCACCATCTACCTGGGCCAGAAGATGAGCTTCCAGAAGCCCGTGAAGATCGGCGACACGCTGACCGTGCGCCTGGAAATCCTCGAGAAGCTGCCCAAGTTCAAGGTGCGCATCGCCACCAACGTGTACAACCAGAACGATGAACTGGTGGTCGAGGGCGAGGCCGAGATCCTGGCGCCGCGCAAGCAGCAGACCGTTGAACTGGTGTCGCCGCCGAATTTCGTTGCCCGCTGATTGATTCCGTCAGTACCGGCCCTATCGCCGGCAAGCCGGCTCCCACAGGTACCCCACTGAACCCAATAACGGTGGCATCTCTGTGGGAGCCGGCTTGCCGGCGATAGGGCCGGTACAGCCACCTCATCCCAACGCCTGCAATCGCTGTTCGATATGCCGCCGCTCCGGCGCCTGCCGGGTCAGCTCCAGCGCCCGCCGCCAGGCCGCCCTGGCCTCTTCGACATTGCCCAGTTGCTGGTGCAGCTCGGCCCGCGCCGCATGCGCCAGGTGATACTCACTCAAGTCCCCAGCCCGCAGAATCGCCTCGACCTCACGCAACCCCACCTGCGGCCCATCCCGCTGGGCCAGCGCCACGGCCCGATTAAGCGCCACCACGGGTGAAGGCCAATGCTGCTGCAGCACATCGTAAAGCCCGACGATTTCCACCCAGTCCGTTTCATCGGCGCTCGGTGCCTCGGCATGCACTGCAGCGATCGCCGCCTGCACGGTATAGGCCCCGAACGCGCGGCTGCGCAACGCCAGCCGCACCAGCTCGCAACCTTCGCTGATCTGTTCGCGGTCCCAAAGGCTGCGATCCTGCTGGTCGAGCAGCACCAGGTTGCCCTCGGCATCACTGCGCGCCCGCTGCCGCGATGCCTGCAACAGCATCAGCGCCAGCAGGCCGACGGCCTCCGGGTCCGGCAACAGCTGCACCAGCAGACGTCCGAGGCGAATCGCCTCATCGCTCAGCGCCTGTTGCAGCACCTCCTCGCCGGAAGACGCCGAGTAACCCTCGTTGAACACCAGGTAGATCACGCGCAACACACTCTCCAGCCGCTCCGGCAGCTCGTGCAGCTCCGGCACCTGGTAAGGAATGCACGCATCGCGGATCTTGGCCTTGGCGCGCACGATGCGCTGGGCGATGGTCGCCGGGCTCTGCAGAAACGCCCGGGCAATCTGCTCGGTGGTCAGGTCGCAGACTTCGCGCAGGGTCAACGGCACCTGAGCATCGGCGGCCAGGGCCGGGTGGCAGCAGGTGAAGATCAGCCGCAGGCGGTCGTCGGCGAGCAATTCCTCCTCGCTGGGGTCTTGGCCCTGGCCCTCGATGAGCATGATCAGGTCTGCCTGGGAGCGGTCGAACCGTGCGCGCCGGCGCAGCGCGTCGATGGCCTTGAAGCGGCCGGCCGACACCAGCCAGGCGCGCGGATTGTCCGGGATACCATCGCGCTGCCAACGCTCCACGGCAATGAAGAAGGCATCGTGCAGGGCCTCCTCGGCCAGGTCGAAATCGCCCAGCAAACGGATCAGCGTCGCGAGAATGCGCCGCGAGTCGCGGCGGTACACCGCCTCGACTTCAGCACGCACCGCGCTCACCTGCACCATCAGTCCGGCATCCGCTGGGTCACGACCTCCACCAGGCGGTCCAGACTTTCTCCCCAGCCCTGGTAGAAGCCCATTTCTTCATGGGCACGGCTGTCGGCAGCGTTCCAGTGCCAGGCGCGGGCGGTGTAACGGGTCTTGCCCTGTTCCTCGTCAAAGGTGATGACCGCCGTCATGAAGGCTTTGTCCGAAGGCACCCAGCCCGGGCCGAACGCATCGGTGAATACCAGCCGACGTGGGGCGGCGATTTCCAGGAACACGCCCTGGGTTGGGTACTCGGTGCCATCTGGCGCGCGCATCAAGGTACGCAAGAGGCCGCCGACCCACAGCTGCATCTCGCATTCCGGTGTCGTCATGCCATGCGGCCCCCACCACTGCATCAGCCATTCGGGCTCGGTCCAGGCACGGAACACTTTGGCCGGTGGCGCATCGATCAGGCGGCTGATGGACAATTCGTGCTGCGCTTGCGCAGGCTGGGCAAGGCTCATGCTGGTTGTTCTCCGTGGCTGTCAGGGCTGCAATTCGCGCACTGGCCGTACTTCAACGCTGCCGACCCGCGCAGCGGGGATGCCCTTGGCGATGTTGAGCGCCTCGTTGAGATCGCGGGCATCGACCAGGTAAAAGCCCGCCAATTGTTCTTTGGTTTCCGCGAACGGACCATCGGTCAGGCTCATGCGCCCTGCGCGCATGCGCACCGTGGTGGCGGTCTGCACAGGCTTGAGCGCCTCCGCTGCGAGCATGCGCCCGGAGCCGTGCAGCGCTTCGGCGTAGGCCATGCATTCGGCATCTTCCGGGCTGTCGGGCAGGCTGTGCAGCAGCCCTTCGTCACAATAGACCAGGCACAGGTATTTCATGGTCGTCTCCAGGGCATCGGCAAAGTGCGTTTGGCGATAGCGGCTCAGGGCTTGAGATCGAACAGTGCTTTCTGGGTTTCCATGTCGAACGGTGCCGACCAGTGTTCGTGGATCACCTGCCACTGGCCGCCTACCTTGCGATAGCCCACGGTGGCGCGCATGAAGCCGCACTGGCTTTCATCGTCTGACGGGCCACAGCGGTTGAGCCAGTGGGCCAGGCCCAGGTCGCCATCGGCATGCACGGTGAGCTCGGCCAGTTCGAAGACCATGGGGCCGGTGCAAAAGCCCATGCACATTTCCCAATGCGCCTGGTACACGGCCTTGCCCTTGAATTGCAGTTCCTTGATGGCATCGAAGGCGACGATATCGTCGGCGTAGGGCGCGACGATGTTTGGGATGTCACGGTCGCGCACGGCCTGCATCCAGCGCTCGATCAGTTGGCGGATTTCGGATTCGGCTTGGGAGTTCATCGGGTTCTCTCCGAAGTAGTGAGTGGCCACGGCGTTTGCGGGGCCTTCAACACTGGTCGAACGGAGGAGCAGAAAATCGACATGAATGGCATGGCGGTCGATGGACGGTGATGCGCGAAGTGTTCGCCATGCCATTTTCAGGGGGTTCAAGATCCAGCGCCGCGCGGGCGGCGCTGGATCTGGAGGGCGCCAAAGCGCTAAAACCGTGCCCCTCGCACCCACACCACGATCACTGCCTACACCACCGGGCTGGCCAGGATAAATTCACGGTAGCCCGAAACGATGACATACACCGCGAAGTAGCAAAAAATCGCCGCCGACAACAGGTACGACCAGGTCAGCAGCCGATCACCCAGCAAGCGCCCCCCATGGCTGGCAATGCCGCACAGGCTCATGCACCAGACCAGCCCGGCAGCGAAGAAGCCGCCAAGAAACAATCCCGCATCCAGCAAGCTGCCGCCGCCGGAGCGGGAAATCAGTACGCCCCCTACCGCAGCGAACCACAGAATCGCACTGGGCGACGACATGGCCAGGAAGATACCGCGCAAGAACTCGCGCCATCCCGACTCCACCACCACCTCTGCTCGCGTCTCCATATGCCCACCGCGCCAGGCAGCCATCAGCATCTTCAGTGCGAACCAGACCAGTAACGCCGAGCCACCCAGCCACAACGTCCAGCGCACGCTTTCGAACTGCAACAGCACGGTCATGCCGGCAAGCGCCGCAATCGCGTAGACCAGGTCGCCGACACAAGTGCCAAGGCCGAGCCAGAACCCTTGAAGGAAGCCGCGCTGCATGGCCAGGGTGATCATCGCGATGTTGGCGATACCGATATCGAGGCACAGGGACAGGCTGAGGAGAAAACCGTTGGAGAATGGCATTGAGTACTCGGTGGCTGACCAATGAGGCGCGGTAGAGCCTGCCACGAGTGAAGTGGGGATTGGAAGCGAGGTGTTCGGTCAGGCGAAAGCCGCCTGTTCGAACACCTCATCTGCCCACTGGTTCAAGCTCTTGCCGGCAGCACGAGCGGCAATGCTGGCAGCTGCATGCACCTCCGGCCGGATACGCAGCATGACCTTGCCCGATGCGGGCTTTTCAGGGGTGATGCCTTGTTCGGCGCAGTCGGCCAGATAATCCTCCAACGCTTCACCGAAGGCTTCATGAAGCTCGGGGACAGAGCTTGCGTGAAAGCTGATGATGTCGCGCATGCCAAGCACGCGGCCGACGAAAATATCGTCACGTTCATCGTATTCGATTCGGGCGGCATAGCCCTTGTAGCGCATGCAACTCATAGGCTGACTCCTGCCCGCAACAAGAATTCGCGGGCTTCTTCAATCTGATACCGCCTGGCTTCCTTGCCTGGATGGGGGCGATGGCATCTCCAGCACTGGCCGCCAAGCATCAGCTTGACCCTGGACCCTTGCCGCTCCAGCACCTCGCCGCCGAGGTGAAGCACCCGTGCTTCGATCTCGGAAAAGGCCAATGACGATGTGGTTGGCGTCCGGTGGATGGCATCGAAAATCTTTCGGTATCGAGTGTTCATGGAAAAATGCTATCAAAATGAGATAGCACTTTTTCCTCAATATTCATTCAGTATTTTTCGCCCCCTGCCAGCACCTGCGCATAGCGCGCACGGTCCACATTGGCCCCGCTCAGCACCACCGCCACCCGTTTGCCCCGTTGGCTTTCGCGCTCTTGCATCAATGCCGCCAGCGCGGCAGCTCCCGCACCTTCGGCGGTGTTGTGGGTGGCCTCGTGGTAGAGCCGCATGGCCTCGGCGATTTCGTCGTCGGTGACCCGCACGATCCTCGCAGCATGCTGGCGAACCAGGGCAAACGCATCAGGGTGCGGCACCCGGCAGGCCATGCCATCGGCGAAGGTCTCGGCGCTGCGGGTGGTGACGATGCGCCCTTGCTCGAAACTTTGCGCGTAGGCATCGGCCGCGCTGGAAACCACCCCTACTATCTCGGTCTGCAAGCCCAGCAGGTTGCGCGCCTGGATCAGCCCGCAGATGCCCGATCCCATGCCGATCGGCACGTAGACGCAGTCCAGCGCCTGCACGGCTTCGAACAGCTCCAGGGCATAGGTGGCCACGCCACGCACCAGTTCCGGGTGGAACGACGGGACCATGTCATAGCCCAGGGCCTCGGCCAGTCGGGCAGCCTCCTCGCGGGCCACATCGAAATCCACGCCGTGTTCGACCAACTCGGCGCCGAGTGCGCGCATGGCGGCGTTCTTCTCTTTCGAATTGCCTTCGGGCACCACGATCACCAGCGGCACACCCGCCTGGCGCGCGGCCAGGGCCATGCTCTGGCCGTGGTTGCCACGGGTGGCGGTGACCAGCCCGCGGGGCGGCTCGCCAGCGGCCAGCAGCGAGCGCACGTAGACCAGGCCGCCACGTACCTTGAACGCCCCGGTGGGCGCGTGGTTCTCGTGCTTGACCCAGACCTCGCAGCCCAGCCGCTCGGCCAGCAATGGCCAACGGTACTGCGCGGTAGCGGGAACATGCTGGTGGACGAAGGCGGCGGCTTCACGCAGGGCGGCAAGGTCGAACATGGCGGTCATCCTTTATCGGTACGAGGTTGAATCGATCCTAGGCGCCGGGCATTGTATGGGTAAATCCTTATATTGCATGGGCGGCAATTTCATGTGGATGCCTCAACTGGCCGACGATGGCCAGCCCCGCTACCTGGCACTGGTCGACGCCATCGCCAGCGCCATCGAAGCCGGCACGCTCAAGGTCGGTGAGCGCCTGCCACCCCAGCGCCGCCTGGCCTGGAAGCTCGGGCTCAACCCCAGCACGACCCAGCAGGCCTACCGTGAAGCGGCCGCCCGACACCTGGTAGCGGGCGAAGTCGGGCGCGGCACCTATGTATTGGCGGGCAGTCGAGAAGCCACGCTGTTTCGCCTCAAGCAGCACGACAGCCCGGGCGCTCTGATCGACCTGTCGACCAACGTGCCGGTAGCCGACCCTGCCAACCAGGACCTGCAGACAAGCCTGCAGGCCTTGCTGGCTCAAGGTCAGACGCAGCTGCTCGATCATTACCTTGGCCCGCAGCAACTGTTGCTGGGCCGCCTTCAGGGTGCTCGCTGGCTGAGCAATCGCGGCCTGGCCCTGTCGGCGGAGCAGTTGCTACCTTGCGGCGGCGCCCAGCAGGCCCTGACCCTGTTGCTGCAGTCGTTCTGCCAGGCCGGTGAACCGGTGCTGCTCGAAGCCCTGACCGCACCCGGCATCAAGGCCGCGTGCCGGCAACTGCGCCTGCCGGTACACGGGGTCGCACTCGATGCCCAGGGCCTGCTGCCGCAGGAGCTGGACCGGGTCGCCCGGGCCAGTGGCGCACGGGTGCTGGTGACGACGCCTGCCCTGCACAATCCCACCGGTGCCTGCATGGGCGACGCACGCCGCCAGGCCATCGCCGAGGTGGTCAGGCGCCTGGGGCTGCGGGTGATCGAGGATGATGTGTACGGCGCACTCAGTGACCATGCCCCGCTTTATCCGCTGCTGGGAGACCACGGCATTCTGATCAGCAGCCTGTCCAAGACCGTGGCCGCCGGGTTGCGCCTGGGGTGGATCGTGGCCAGCCCGGGACTGCTGGAGCAGGTCGATCCGCATGCGGGGGCCAGCCATTGGCCAGTGTCGCCACTGAACCTGCACATCGCCTGCCAGTGGATCGAAGACGGCACCGCGGCGCGGCGGCTGGCCTGGCAGCGCAGGGAGGTGGCCGTGCGCTGGCGCCTGGCGCACCAGTTGCTGGGGGATGCGTTGCAAAACGCCAGCGAGCCCTCACCGCATGTGTGGGTGGCGGCTTCGCGGGGAGCTGACAAGGTGGTGGCGCAGTGCCGGGCGCAAGGCGTGGAGGTGGTGCCGGCGAGTGTCTTCGCGATTGGCGCGAGCGAGGTACAGGCGGTGCGTATCAGCTTGTCGGCGGCGACAAGCCGGGCCGAGCTGAAGCGAGGGTTGGAGGTGGTGCGACAGGTGTTGGCAGGGGGGCAAACAGCCTGAAGCAGATGTTGCAAACAGCGCTGCCCCTGTGGAAGCCGGCTTGCCGGCGATAGGGCTGGAACAGGCTTACAAGGCGAAAGTCTTCTGCCTGCTCCGGCCTCATCGCCGGCAAGCCGGCTCCCACAGGGATTTGCGTCAACTTTGGGATTTTGGAAGCTGGACGCTTGTGTGGATCAACCTTGCTGGCAGCCCTCGCCCATGGCCCGGTACTGAATGGTGTGCACTTGGCCTTGATGGTCTTCATAGGTCATGGTCGCAGGCACCACTTCGCAGACATTGGGAATCGTCGACAAGTTGATCACCCGTTTGATGTCCAGGTTCATGGAGTAGTCGTACTGCTGGGCCACAGGCTCGGTGGAGACAGGCTTGGCCTCATCCGCCAGGGCGAACGAAGACATACCGACCAGTGCAAGAATCAGTAATGGTTTCATGGTGTTTGGCCTTTAAAGCAATCAAGCTGATCGATTGACTTCATGTGCCGTCATTGGCGCGGAGAAGTTGTCATCGACTGCGAAGATGACACGAAGTACCGATCCCGCTTTGTCGTACTGCCAGGGGGAATGAGTAAAATTCTACTCCCGGATAGGAATAGTTGAACCCCGACGTCGGACATTCACCCTTGTGTGATTTGCAACAATCTGCAACAGAAAACGCCTGAAAATAGCGCCCCAGAGCCTCTGCCACGGCTTCATGCGCGCCCTTGTCGCAAAATGCTTTTTTACTGGAAAACCCATGACTCCGCTGGACTGCACACAACTGATTGGCGCCGAACGCCGCCTGCTCGACCATTTCTACCGCCAGCAGGGCTCGCGCATGCGTGCAGACAATGAAGGGCAACTTTGGGTGGCGCGCGCCTCGGGCATCGTTGCGGGCCTGAGTCTCAGGCCCGTCGACGACGGCCATTGGCTTACCGGTCTGTTCGTTGCCCCGCAGCTGCGGGGCCATGGGGTGGCCGGGCAGCTGGTCAACGCTGCGTTGGCGCAGACGCAGGGCAGTACCTGGCTGTTCTGTCATCCCGAGCTTGTCGCTCTGTATGAGCGCCTTGGCTTCGAACACGCCGCCACGCTCCCGCAAGCCTTGGCAAGCCGACTTTCACGCTACCAACGCAGCAAGCAGTTGGTCGCCTTGGTGCGTGCTCAGTCGTCGCTGGCGTCCAGCCCGGGGAACAGCACCTCGGTGTAGCCGAACTTGCTGAAATCCTGGAGGCGCGACGGGTAAAGCCGCCCGATCAGGTGGTCGCATTCATGCTGCACCACCCGCGCATGGAAGCCATCGGCAAAGCGATTGATCGGTTGGCCCTGCGGATCGATGCCCGCATAACTGATGTGTTTGTAGCGGGGTACCACACCGCGCAGGCCCGGGACTGACAGGCAGCCCTCCCAGCCTTCCTCGATCTCGGTCGACAGCGGCGTGATCACCGGATTGATCAGGATGGTCTGCGGTACCGGCTCGGCATCCGGGTAACGCTCGCTGCGCTCGAAACCAAAGATCACCAGCTGCAGGTCGATGCCGATCTGCGGCGCTGCCAGCCCTACCCCACCGACATGCCGCATGGTTTCGAACATGTCGTCGATCAGCTGCTGCAGCTGGGCACTGCCGATCAGGTGGTCGGGGACCGGAGGGGCAATGCGCAGCAGGCGCTCGTCGCCCATCTTGAGAATGTCACGGATCATCGCGGGTTCGGCTCGGACGGTTGGGGCTCTACGGGGTGCTCATGGCCGAGCACGGTGATGGTTTCCTTGGCCTTGCTGCCCTCGAAATCCTTCTCGCCAGGGTTCTTGCCCTCGGTCGACATGTGCTCGATCACGGCATTCATTTCTGCGCCCAGAAGCAACACGGCCGCAGAGATGTAGAAATACAGCAAAAGCACGATGATTGCACCGATGCTGCCGTACATGGCGTTGTAGTCGGCGAAGGTCTTCACGTAGTAGGCAAAGCCCAGCGAGGCGATGATCCAGACCACCACCGCCAGCACCGAACCTGGCGTGATGAAGCGAAACTTCTGCTTCACATCGGGCATCACGTAATAGATCAACGCGACCGCCACCATCATCAGGATGATGATTGCCGGCCAGCGCAGAATCGTCCAAACCGTCACCACCACCTCTTGCATGCCGACCTGGGCGGCAATCCATTCCATCACCTGCGGCCCCAGCACCATCAATGCTGCCGTCGAGAGCAACATGCCGGCGATGCCGACGGTGTAGAAGATCGACAGTGGAATGCGTTTCCATACCGGGCGGCCCTCGGGCACGTCGTAGGCGGCGTTCATGGCGCTCATCATCAGGCGCACGCCGGCAGAAGCGGTCCACAAGGCGATCACGATACCCACCGACAGCAGGCCACCCTTGGACTGTTGCAACTGGTCGATCACCGGGTTGACCTGCTCAAGCGCCTGGGGGGGCAGTACCAGCTCCGATTGCAGGCGCAACCAGGAGAAGAAGTCGGGCAGGTGCAAAAAGCCGATCAAGGCAATCAGGAACAGCAGGAACGGGAACAGCGAGAACAGCATCTGGTAGGCCAGCGCAGACGCATAGGTAGACATCTCGTCATCGAGAAATTCCTGGACGGTGCGTACCAGCACGCGGTGCAAGGGCAGGCCGCGCAGGTCGGGGAAAATCATAGCGTCTCCTTTCGCCGCTTGATCAATACAACAGGGAAGTCTAATAGACCACGCGACTGATGTACTGCTCCCTACCGTACTAGAAGAAGTTGCCTGCTTGAACTGTTCCGGCCTCTACGAGCAAGAGGCCGGCCCAGTCAGTGCATCATCAAGGCTTCTTCACCGCATCCTTGACGTTGCCCTTGATCTGCTGCGCCTCGCCCTTGAGTTCCTGGGCCTTGCCTTCGGCGCGCAGCTTTTCGTTGTCGGTGACCTTACCGACACCTTGCTTGATGTTGCCTACAGCTTCGTTGGCCAAGCCTTTCGCTTTGTCTTTGGTGCCGCTCATGGCAAATCTCCTGCAAATGGAGACACGGGGACCGTGTCGACAGTCGGTGGACCGAGCCTCTGCGCCAGGAGTTTCAAACAATTTGCCCCGCTCAAGCCGAGCGGTGAATCTGCGGGCGAATACCGCACCAAATCAGCCCCGGGCCGCTGCGCCCCGTCAACCTGCTCCCCTAGAATCGCGGGCAAACGGCAACCCGAAGCAGGCTGCCAACCGACAAGAACAACCATTATCGGAAACCCGCACCCATGCGCCTCATGCCTTTGCTCGCGGCCTTGCTACCGCTATTGCCTTTGCCTGCACTCGCCGCCGCACCGGCCAGTGAAACCCTGCTGGTGAACCGTTATGCCGACGATGGTCAGCCCGGCACCTTGCGTTGGGCCATCGAGACCAGCAACCAGCACCCCGGCCACTACCGCATCGAAATCGCCGCGGTCGGCCGGGCTCCGTATGTCATCCGCCCGACCCGCGCCCTACCGGAAATCAAGGGCCCGGTGCGCATCACCGGCCAGTCCTGGGCGCGAGACGGGCAATACATCGCCATCGACGGTTCGGGCTATATCAAGGACCAAGGTGTACGCACCTGCCCCGGCGCCCTGCCCGGCCAGTTCGGCACCAATGTGCGAACCACCACCAACCCCGGGCTGGTACTGCGTGATACCCAGGGCGTGCACTTGAGTGGCCTGGAGGTGCGCAATTTCTGCATCGGCATCCTGGTCAACCGTGCCAGCGGCAACGTCATCGAAGACAACCGTATCGTCGCCAACAAGGGCGGTGCGGGCATCATGCTCACCGGCGACGACGGTGCCGGCAACCCCACAGCCACCACCACGATCAACAACAAGGTGCTGCGCAACCAGCTGATCGACAACGGCGACGGCCTGGAGCTGACCCGAGGCGCGGCGTTCAACCTGGTGGCCGACAACCTGTTCCGCTCAACCGCCGCCAACCCCGAGCCGTCACAAGGCATCGAGATCTTGCTGGGCAACGACAACACGGTGGTGCGCAACCGCTTCGAGGACTACTCGGACGGCTTGCAGATCAACTGGGGCAAGCGCAACTACCTGGGCGCCAATACGTTCAGCGGCAACTCGATCGGCGTCAGCGTGACCGGCGAAGGCAACATCCTCGATGGCAACCTGATCCACGGCAATCGCATCGGCGTCGCCCTGCGCCCGGAACCGGACCTCACCGCCACGCGCTTGAGCGGCAACCGTATCTGGGGCAACAGCCAGGATATCCGCCGCTGCGAGGCGGGCGGATCGTGTGTGGCGGATCAGCGCACGGGCGCCATCGTCTTCGGAGTGCCGGCTCAGGCCCATGCGTTGTACGTCGGCTCGCGCGGCGTGGGTGCGGACCTGCCCAAGCAGGACCAGGCGATCATCTGCGATGCCCAGGGCGAACCTAAGCCGTGCCAGCCACTGCCCAACCACAATCAGCAGCCGCCACGGCTAGTGGCGCTGGACGGCAATGTGCTGCGTGGCGAGGTACAAGGGCCGGCGTCGAGCCTGTTGCGGATCGAGGTGTTCGGCAATGCCGAGGCCGAGGGGACTGAAGCGCAGCAGTATCTGGGGGAAGTGCTGGTGAACAGCGATGACAAGGGCCAGGCGCGGTTTGCCCAGCCTTTGCAGAATGCCGGAGGGTTGCGCAGCTTTACCGCGACGGTGACCACGGCCGAGGGGGCGACTTCGGAGTTGAGCCTGCCGGTTCGTCGCTGAGGCTACTGGCCCTATCGCCGGCAAGCCGGCTCCCACAAGGACAGCACAGGTTCTGAAAACTGTGGAGTACCTGTGGGAGCCGGCTTGCCGGCGATTAGGCCAGCAGACCTTGCCCCGCTACCCGCCACCCCTCACAATGCAGCCCTAATCAAGCGTCAACCCGCAGGAACCTGCATGAAACTCGACAAACCCGCCGCCATCGCCCGTCGCAACCAGGCCCTGGCCAAACCGGTACTCACCAGCGCCAACTGCCTGTTCGCCATCCTCGACCGCAAACGCAACCTGTGGTGGTTCGAAGTGCCGGTGGCACTGCTGCGCAAAGGCCAGCCGGACTGGGTCAACCTGCTGCTGCACACCCCCGAAACCGATGAGTTGCAGCACCTCAAGGTACCCACCAACTTCATCAAGGCTCACCAGGAGCAGATGGAAGTACGCAACCCCGGCAAGCGCCGCTCGACCATCAGCCTGGCACTGAGCGCCGACCGCGACTCGCTGCTGCGCGACACCCGCCCAGGTGGCGACCAGCTCGACTTCAAGCCCTTCGTACAGGCCTGATTTCAGGTCCGCTCGATGCGATCGTCATGGATGACGATGCGGCCTTGCTTGAACAACGCGCCAATCGCCTTCTTGAAGTTGCCCTTGCTGACATTGAACATGCGGCTGATCACTTCCGGGTCGCTCTTGTCGCACACCGGCAATACCCCGCCCTCGGCCTCCAGGCGCGCCATGATCTGCTCGTTCAGGCCTTCGGCCAGGGCCTGGCCGACCGGCTGCAGGCTCAAGGCGATCTTGCCATCGTGGCGCACTTCCTTGATGTAACCCTTCTCGTGCATCCCCGAACGCAGGAACTTGAACACTTCGTTCTTGTGGATCAGGCCCCAATGGCGGTTGTTGATGATCGCCTTGAAGCCCATGGGCGTCTGCCCGGCGACCAACAGCTCGACCGGCTGGCCGACCGGGTACTCGGCCGGCGTACGGTCCAGGTAGCGGTCCAGGCGTGAGGTGGCGGTGATGCGGCGGGTGCGCTTGTCGAGATAGACGTGCACCACGCAGTAGTCACCCACCTTCAACGGCCGGGCCTCCTCCGAGTACGGCATCAGCAAGTCCTTGGACAGGCCCCAGTCGAGGAAGATGCCCGCACCGTTGATGTCCTTGACCTTGAGGCTGGCGAACTCGCCGACCTGAACCTTGGGCTTCTCGGTGGTGGCGATCAGCTGGTCTTCGCTGTCCAGGTAGATGAACACGTTCAGCCAGTCGTCGATTTCGGTTTCGGCGTCCTTCGGGATGTAGCGCCCGGGCAGCAGGATCTCGCCGTCAGCGCCGCCGTCCAGGTACAGGCCGAATTCCACGTGTTTCACGATTTGCAAACTGTTGTAACGCCCAAGCAGAGCCATTTCCGATGTTCCTCAAGACAAGACGGCTATTCTACACCTGAAGCCCGCACACCGCCCCACCGCTGATTCGGCGGAACCGTCGCGCGGCCCTTGCGTCTACCGAGTGGCCAGCCACTGCAAGGATCAGCACATGCCTCTACGCCTGTCCAAAGCCCTGCTCATCACCCTCGGCTGCGCCCTGGTATTGGTTGCCTGCAGCCGCATCGACCTGGCCTACCGCAACCTTGACCGGCTGGTGCCGTGGTCGCTGGGCGAGTACCTGGCCATGAACCGCGAGCAGAAAACGCTGCTCGACGAACGGCTCAAGCAGCACCTGGCCTGGCATTGCCAGACCCAACTGCCCGGCTACATCGACTGGCTGGACCGCGTGCGCGACATGGTGGCCGAGGACCAGGTGACCGACCAGACCCTGCAGCAGCGCACGGCCGAAGCCCGCCAGGCGATCGGCCGCGTCGCCGAACAGATCACCCCTTCGGCCACCGAACTGCTACGCGGCATGAGCGATGCCCAGGTGGCGAAGATGCGCGAAGCCTTCCGTGAAGACATCAGCGAGCGGCAGAAACTGTATACCGATACGCCCCTGCCCAAGCAAATTGCCCGCCGCGCCGAGCGCATGGAAAAACGCCTTACCCCCTGGTTCGGCGAACTCACTGCCGCCCAGCGCCTGCGGGTGCTGAGTTGGTCGCAGGCGCTGGGCGACCAGAACCGCCAGTCAATTGCCAACCGTGCCCATTGGCAGCAGCAGCTGCTGTTGGCCATGAACCAGCGCAGCGATGCCAGCTTCGAGCCGCGCCTAGCGCAACTGCTGCAGCGCAAGGAGAGCCTGTGGACGCCGGAGTACCGTATTGCCTTCCAGAACAGCGAGCAGCAGGCGCGCAGCCTGGTCATCGACTTGCTGCACCAGAGTACGCCAGCGCAGCGTCGCTACCTGCAGGATCAGCTGGCCAAGGTGCGAACCGACTTCAGTGAGCTCAAGTGCATGAGCGGTTGACTGCTGGCGATAGAGCTAGGCCAGACACAAAAGCATCACCGCCCCTTACGCCGATAGGGAAACACATCGATCACCTTCCCCTCCCGTATCGCCGCCTGCAGCCCCTTCCAGTAATCCGCGTCGTACAGCTCCCCATGCAAGCGACTGAACAACCGCCGCTGCCCCATATCGGCAAACAGAAACGGCGGAAACTCCTCGGGAAACACATCGTGCGGCCCGATCGAGTACCACGGCTCGCCCGACATCTCGTCCTCCGGGTAGCGCGGCGGCGGGATATGGCGGAAATTCACCTCGGTCAGGTAGCTGATTTCGTCATAGTCGTAGAACACCACCCGGCCATGCCGGGTGACGCCAAAATTCTTCAGCAGCATGTCACCCGGAAAGATATTCGCCGCCGCCAGTTGCTTGATGGCCAACCCATAGTCCTCCAGCGCTTCGAGCACCTGTGCTTCACTGGCCTGCTCCAGGTAAAGGTTGAGCGGCACCATGCGCCGTTCTGTCCAGCAGTGGCGGATCAGCACCGTGTCGCCCTCAAGGGCCACGGTAGACGGCGCCACTTCGAGCAATTCGGCCAGGCACTCGGGCTCGAACTTGCCACGCGGGAAGCGAAAATCGGCGAACTCCTGGGTATCGGCCATGCGCCCTACGCGGTCGACACTCTTCACCAGGCGGTACTTGTCGATCACCGTGGCACGGTCGACGGTTTTCGACGGCGAGAATCGGTCCTTGATGATCTTGAACACCGTGTTGAAACCCGGCAGGGTGAAGACGCTCATGACCATCCCGCGTACGCCGGGGGCCATGACGAAACGGTCGTCGCTACTGGCCAGGTGGTTGATCAGCGCCCGGTAGAATTCCGACTTGCCATGCTTGTAGAAGCCGATCGAGGTGTACAGCTCGGCAATGTGCTTGCCCGGCAGGATGCGTTTGAGAAAGTTGACGAACTCCGCCGGCACCGGCACATCGACCATGAAATACGAGCGGGTGAAGGAGAAGATGATCGACACGTCGGCCTCGTCGGTGATCAGCGCATCGGCCTCGATGCCATGGCCCTCACGGTGCAGCAGCGGGATCACCAGCGGCCACTGCTCGTCAGCGTTGTACAACCGGCCGACCAGGTAGGCGCCCTTGTTGCGGTACAGCACCGGTACGAACAGCTCGACGGTCAGCGCCGGGTCCTTGCACACCCAGTCCGGCAGGCTCTCGCGCAATTGCTCTTCGAGGCGTGACAGGTCGCCCTCAAGATCACCGTAGGTGAATGCATGGTCGGCGAAGATCGCCCGCAACAGCGCCTTGAGACTGCCTTCGAGCCGATAGGTACGGGTCTGCGCGGCCCGTTCGTGGCCGCGCATCGATGGCCGCGTGGTGTGGATGAACATGCAGCCATCGCTGATCTGGTCATGGCTGAACAGGCTGCAGAACAACGAGTTGTACCAGGTCTCCGACAGTTCATCGTCCAGGCGCGGGTCGATCAGACTGATATAGGCACTCTTGACCAGCGGCCATTGCGCGACCTGCAGCAACACCTCGTCATCGAACCCATCGCGCAGCCAACTGTTGACCTCGCCGACCTTGCGCTCGTAGAGGTTGATCCGCGCGGCTGCCGCCCGCTGGCTCTCCTGCCAGCGGGCCTGCTCGAAGCGCTCGCGGGCACCGAGGGTGATGCGGCGAAAGTGTTCGCGGTAGTCGTCGAAGCCGTCAAGAATCATCCGGGCGATTTCGCCGGCAGGCCAGTGCTCGGTCATGCATGACACCTCGGTGCGGGGTGAGATAGACAGCTTAGTCGGCCCATGCGTTTTGAGAAGCCTGGGCGGGCCTCTTCGCGGGACAAGCCCGCTCCCACAGATACACCGCTTTTCTTGAAACAGCGATGTATCTGTGGGAGCGGGCTTGCCCCGCGAAGAGGCCGACACAGATTTACACCGCAAGAAAGCACAAGAACCACCCCGCCCCCTCGCGTACACTCACGCCCTGCCTTGTACCTGGAGACCGCTGTGAGCCCCATCGCCCTGACCCGCCTGCTGACCCTTGCCGCCGTCTGGGGGGCGAGTTTCCTGTTCATGCGGATCATCGCCCCCGAACTGGGCACCGTGCCGACCGCCTTCTTCCGCGTATCCATCGCCTGCCTGGGCCTGATCGTCATCCTCGCCGCCGCCCGCGTGCGCTGGAATTTCCAAGGCAAGCTAGGCGCGTGCCTGGTACTGGGCATGATCAACTCGGGTATTCCGGCCACCTTCTACTCGGTGGCAGCACAGGTGCTGCCAGCAGGCTATTCGGCAATCTTCAACGCCACCACGCCGCTGATGGGCGTCGTGATCGGTGCGCTGTTCTTCCGTGAGGCGATGACTCTGCCGAAACTGTGCGGCATCTTTCTCGGCCTGTTCGGCGTGGGCATTCTCAGCGGCGCAGGTCCCGTAGCCTTGGACATGGCCTTGCTGCAGGGCGCCCTGGCTTGCCTGGCCGCCACCACCTGCTACGGCTTCGCCGGCTTCCTGGCACGCCGCTGGGTCAGCGGCCTGGATAGCCGCCTCTCGGCCTTGGGCAGCATGCTCGGTGCCACGCTGATGATGACGCCACTGTTTGCCTGGAGCGCACTGACCCAGCCGCCAGCAAGCTGGGGCGGCTGGCAGGTGTGGTTGTCGCTGCTGGGCCTGGGGCTGGTCTGCACCGCCTTCGCCTATATCCTGTACTTCCGCCTGCTGGCCGAGATCGGGCCGGTCAAGGCCAGTACCGTGACCTTTCTGATTCCGGTGTTCGGAGTGCTGTGGGGGGCCTGGCTGCTGGACGAGTCGTTGTCCATGGGACACGTGTACGGTGGCGTGCTGATTGGCCTGGCACTTTGGCTGGTGCTCAAACCAACCCGGCGTACTGCCGGCGATGAGGCCAGTACAGACAACACAGCAAAATCGCATTACGATAGGCGGCCCTCCTGACCTGTAATGCCCCAATGCCCCCTGAGCAAACCTCAGCCTACAAGATCGTGCTCTGGCGCCTGGAGCAGGACGCCCAAGGCTACCCTCCCGCGTCGGTCGAAGGCCTGTGGGCAAAACGCACCGAAACTGGTTACCAGGTCGACAGCACCCCCTTCTACGCCTACGGCATCGCCCCGGGCGACATCATCAGCGTCAGCGAAGATGGCGAACAGAGCTGGTTCGAAGCCTTGCAACACAGCGGCGGCGCGTCGGTGTTCCGCGTGCTGGTGAAAGCTGCGGGCGACCTCGATCAGGTCCGTGCGGCGCTCGAGGATTTCGGCTGCCCCAGCCAAGTCGAAAAGGCGGTAAGGATGCTTGCCGTCGAGGTCCCGCCCTCGCATTCACTCGACACACTGCTCTACTACCTGCTGACCCAACGCGAAGCCGGCACCCTCGACTTCGAGGAAGGCGTGCTGCGCCACGCCATCCCCGAAGAGTTTCGCTAAAGCGCCCTACGCTTCAGCCAAGCGCGCTGCCGGCTTGCGGAACACGAACAGCAAACCGACCACGATCAAGCCCATGCCCAGCAAGCTGAGCGGGGCCAGGCGATTACCGAAGATCAGGAAATCCATCCCCGCGGTCACCGCCGGCACCAGGTAGAACAAGCTGGTGACGTTGACCAGGTTGCCTTTGGCGATCAGCCGGTACAGCAGCAGGGTCGCCAGCAGCGAGACCACCAGCCCCATCCACAGCAGCGCACCGATGAAGCTGCCGTTGCATTCGACGTGCAGCGGCTGCAGCGGCGCGAACACCGCGCACAGGGCAAAGCCTGCCAGGTACTGCAGCGGCAGCGTGCCCATGGGGTTGTCGGTGATGCGCTTCTGCAGGATCGAGCCGAAGGTCATGCTGGCCAGGGCCAGCAAGGCGAACAGCATGCCGAGCAACGACACACCGCCAAGGTTGATGCCCTGGTAGACCACCATCACCAGCCCACCCAGCCCCAGGCCCAGACCGAACAGCCGGCTCCAGGAACGCTGACGCTCCATCAGCACCACCGTCAGAATGGGTTGCACGCCCATCACCGTGGCCATCACGCCAGGGGTGACATGGGTATTGAGCGCAAGCAGGTAGAAGATCTGGTAGGCACCGAGCAGTACACAACCGGTACCCAGGGCTCGCAAGATCGCCCCCCGGCTGCGCGGCCAGCGCAGGCCCAGCAACGGGCCGATCAGCAGCAGCCCAGTGAGCGCCAGCGCCGAGCGCAGCAGCAGGAAGGCGAAGGGGCTGGCATGGGCCAGGCCGAGTTTGGAGACGATAGCGCCGCTGCTCCACAGCAGGACGAATAGGCTGGTGGTGGCCGCCGAGGCCACGGATGCTTTGGTAAAGACAGACATGTATGCACCTGTATTCGGGCAAATAAGCCGAACGGTGGGCGTGTGCTTCAGTGAGGGAAGTAGCCGACCGTGTTCAGTAGGTTGCGTGTGTGACGGGATGCGGCCAGAAGCCGATCAGCGCAGCACAACCACGCAGCGAGGCGGAGCTACGCCGCCGACGACGCCACTGACAGGTGGTGGGTAATGACTGATCATGACCGGCTGCTGGCTGCCACGCACGACCATGCCCGCGACTGGCGCGAGGGCAAAGCTTGTGGTGGAAGGGATGGCTGGCATGAACAGGGTCTTCGAGGAAGTGAGTGCACTGGACTATAGCGAGGGATTCTGCCTGCGACAAGCAGCCGATGAGCGGCGCTTGATTGTAGGAGCGGCCTTGTGTCGCGAAAGGGCCGCGCAGCGGCCCCAGGATATCAACGACGCAGCACAGTACAGGGGGCCGCTGCGCGGCCCTTTCGCGACACAAGGCCGCTCCTACAACAGTGCCGCGGCGGAATCAGAACAGCCAGTGATACAGCAGGTAAGCCACAACCACCGCCGCCACGGGCCGCAGGATGCGGTAGGCCTTGGGGTTGGCACGCTTGAACTGCTTCACACGGCCACTGATCTTGTTGCTGAAGCGCTTGCTCCAGGCATACGCCTGGTTGATCCCGCCAACGCGCTCGTCATCGGTATTCTGCGGCGCAGTGGCACGCCCGAGGAAGGCACTGACCTGGCGGTTGATGCGGGTCATCAGCGGGCTGGTCAGCGGCCGCTCGACGTCGCAGAACAGAATCACCCGAGTGACGTCGGTTTCGTTCTTCACCCAGTGCACATAGGTTTCGTCGAACATCACGTCCTCGCCGTCACGCCAGGCGTAGACCTGGCCATCGACGTAGATGCGGCACGCATCGGAGTTCGGCGTGGACAGGCCGAGGTGGTAGCGCAGGGAGCCGCCGAACGGGTCGCGGTGCGGGTTCAGGTGGCTGCCACCGGGCAACAAGGCGAACATCGCGCCCTTGACGTTGGGAATGCGACTGACCAGTTCGACGGTCTTCGGGCACAGCGCCTCGGCCGACGGCAGTGGCTTGTCGTACCACTTCAGGTAAAAACGCTTCCAGCCCTTCTTGAAGAACGAACCGAAACCGGCGTCATTGTCCTTCTCGGCAGCGCGGATATAGCCCTCGTCGAACAGGTGCATCGCCTCTTCCCGAATGACCTCCCAGTTATCCTTGAGCACATCCAGTTCCGGAAAGCGCTGGCGGTCCAGGTAAGGCTTGGACGGCACGCCGGAGAACAAGTACATCAGGCTGTTGTAGGGAGCGAACAGCGCCGAGTGGTTGACGAACTGGCGTAATACCGGCAGGCGCGCCTTGCCGCGCAAGTGCACGAACAGCACACTGCCAAAGAACACCAACAGGACACCCGCCTTGGCCGCGAAGGAAACAGTCATGCAACACTCCTTTGAAAGGAAGCAGGCTTGCGCTGTCCTGCTCCCAGTTAAATCATCCTGCCATCATAGACCCATCCCGCCCCAGTAAAAAACCACCTGGGCGGGATCTCACTGTTGAGGATTTTGCAACAAACCAGGCCGCCGACCGTTGCGCCGGATCAGCGGCCCTGCCGGATTACTGCTGGTTTTCCTGCTCACTGAACAGATCGCTGAACAGCATGCTCGACAGGTAGCGCTCACCGGAGTCTGGCAGAACCACCACGATGGTCTTGCCCTGCATCTCTGGTTTTTCGGCCAGACGCACTGCCGCCGCCATCGCCGCGCCACAGGAAATGCCACAGAGGATGCCCTCTTCCTGCATCAGGCGAATGGCCATGGCCTTGGATTCTTCGTCGGTCACCGTCTCGACCTGATCGACGATCGACAGGTCAAGGTTCTTCGGCACGAAGCCAGCACCAATACCCTGGATCTTGTGCGGGCTGGGCTTGAGTTCTTCGCCGGCCAACGTCTGGCTGATCAGAGGCGATGCCGCCGGCTCGACCGCCACCGACAGGATCGCCTTGCCCTGGGTGTGCTTGATGTAACGCGAAACACCGGTGATGGTGCCGCCGGTGCCGACACCGGCCACCAGCACATCGACCGCACCGTCGGTGTCGTTCCAGATTTCCGGGCCGGTGGTCTTCTCATGGATGGCCGGGTTGGCCGGGTTTTCGAACTGCCCAGGCAGGAAATACTGAGCAGGGTCCGAGGCGACGATCTCGTTGGCCTTCTCGATCGCGCCCTTCATGCCTTTGGCCGGCTCGGTCAGCACCAGTTCGGCGCCCAGGGCCTTGAGCACCTTGCGCCGCTCCAGGCTCATCGATGCCGGCATGGTCAGGATCAACTTGTAGCCACGCGCTGCGGCGACGAAGGCCAGGCCGATACCGGTATTGCCCGACGTCGGCTCGACGATGGTCATGCCCGGCTTGAGCTTGCCGCTGCTCTCGGCATCCCAGACCATGTTCGCGCCGATCCGGCACTTCACCGAATAACCGGGGTTGCGCCCCTCGATCTTGGCCAGGATGGTCACACCACGCGGGGCGATACGGTTGATCTGTACCAACGGCGTGTTGCCGATGGAATGGGCGTTGTCTGCGTAGATACGGCTCATGGCAGGTTCCTTGGCATGAAAAAGCAGGGAAAGACTTAAAGGGTAAGCCTGCCCCGGAAGCCAGTAAAGCCTGTTCGAACTCCCCGCCAGATACTGCGGTCAACCGTGCAACCCGCCTTGGAAAGCTATCGATGAACGCTCGCTACCGCTGGCCGTTGGTCGGCCTCGCCAGCCTGGTCGTGCTGCTGGTGGCCTTGCACCTGGCGCTCCCTTACCTGGTGCGGGACTACCTCAACGACAAACTGGCCAACATGGGTGAATACCGCGGCCAGGTCGCCGACGTGGACCTCGCCTGGTGGCGCGGCGCCTATCAGATCAACGGGCTGAAGATCGTCAAGACCAGCGGCAAAGTGCCGGTGCCGCTGCTCGACGCGCCGCTGATCGACCTGTCGGTGAGCTGGCATTCGCTGTGGTACGACCGTGCCGTGGTGGCCGAGGTCACCTTCGTGCGCCCCGAACTGAACTTCGTCGACGGCGGCAGCAAGCAGGCCTCGCAGACGGGCCAGGGCACCGACTGGCGCCAGCAACTGGAAAAACTGCTGCCCATTACCCTCAACGAAGTGCGCATCGACAATGGCACACTGACCTTTCGCAATTTCACTTCTAAACCCCCGGTCGACCTCAAGGCCACTCGCCTGGATGCCAGCATCCGCAACCTGACCAATGTGCGTGACAAGAAAGGCCGGCGTGACGCCAGCTTCGAGGCCAATGCCCTGATGCTTGGCGACGCCAAGGTCGAGAGCCGCGCCACCTTCGACCCGTTCAGCGATTTCGACGATTTCCAGTTCCGCCTGCGTGCCACCGGCATCGAGTTGCGCAGGCTCAACGATTTCGCCAGCGCTTACGGCAAGTTCGATTTCAACGCCGGGCACGGTGACGTGGTGATCGAAGCCCAGGCGCAGAACGGTCGGCTCAGTGGCTATATCAAGCCACTGCTGCGCGATGTCGACGTATTCAATTGGCAGCAGGACGTGGAGAACAAGAACAAGGGCTTCTTCCGCTCGGTGTGGGAGGCCCTGGTGGGGGGCAGCGAAACGGTGCTCAAGAACCAGCCGAAGAACCAGTTCGCCACCCGGGTGGAGCTCAGCGGCAGCGTGCACAAGCAGGACATCAGCGCCTTCGAGGCGTTCTTGCAGATCCTGCGCAACGGTTTCATCCAGGCGTTCAATGCACGCTATGAGCAGGCGCCACCCGATTCCGACTGAACGGGTGTGACGGGCCATTCAGGGACTGAATACCCGGTCTGCGTTTCCAGCTGCCGAGGCCCGCGTTATAGTCGTTGGCAAATTACAAACATATGTTGCCTGTTGCGGCGCTATCGCCGGCAAGCCGGCTCCCACAGGTACCCCACAGATTTCAGACTTGTGGAATACCTGTGGGAGCCGGCTTGCCGGCGATAGCGCCAGTACAGGCATGCACCCCACAGAGGACACTCCCAATGAAGTTCGAAGGCACCCGCGACTACGTCGCCACAGACGACCTCAAACTGGCGGTCAACGCGGCCATCACCCTCGAACGCCCGTTGCTGGTCAAGGGCGAACCCGGCACCGGCAAGACCATGCTCGCCGAACAGCTCGCCGCGTCCTTCGGCGCCCGCCTGATCACCTGGCACATCAAGTCGACCACCAAGGCCCATCAGGGCCTCTACGAGTACGACGCGGTCAGCCGCCTGCGTGACTCGCAGCTGGGCGTGGACAAGGTCCATGACGTGCGCAACTACCTGAAGAAAGGCAAGCTCTGGGAAGCCTTCGAGGCCGAAGAGCGGGTGATCCTGCTGATCGACGAGATCGACAAGGCCGACATCGAGTTCCCCAACGACCTGCTGCAGGAACTCGACAAGATGGAGTTCTACGTCTACGAAATCGACGAGACCATCAAGGCCAGGCAGCGCCCGATCATCATCATCACCTCGAACAACGAAAAAGAGCTGCCCGACGCCTTCCTGCGCCGCTGCTTCTTCCACTACATCGCCTTCCCCGACCGCAACACCCTGCAGCAGATCGTCGATGTGCACTACCCCAACATCAAGCAATCGCTGGTCAGCGAGGCGCTGGATGTGTTCTTCGACGTGCGCAAGGTCCCGGGCCTGAAGAAAAAACCGTCCACCTCCGAACTGGTCGACTGGCTCAAGCTGCTGATGGCCGACAACATTGGCGAAGCAGTCCTGCGCGAGCGCGATCCGACCAAGGCCATTCCACCGCTGGCCGGCGCTCTGGTGAAGAACGAGCAGGACGTGCAACTGCTCGAACGCCTGGCCTTCATGAGCCGGCGCGGCAATCGCTGACAGGAGCCGGCCATGCTGCTCAACCTGTTCAATGAAATGCGCGCGGCCAAGGTGCCGGTGTCGGTACGTGAACTGCTCGACCTGCTGAATGCCCTGCAAAAGCGCGTGGTGTTCGCCGACATGGACGAGTTCTACTACCTGGCGCGGGCCATCCTGGTGAAGGACGAGCGCCATTTCGACAAGTTCGACCGGGCGTTCTCGGCCTACTTCAAGGGCCTGGAGAACCTTGACCGGCACCTGGAGGCCCTGATCCCCGAGGACTGGCTGCGCAAGGAGTTCGAGCGTTCGCTCACCGATGAAGAACGTGCGCAGATCCAGTCCCTGGGCGGCCTGGACAAGCTGATCGAGGAGTTCAAGAAACGCCTCGAAGAGCAGAAGGAACGCCATACCGGCGGCAACAAGTGGATCGGCACCGGCGGCACCAGCCCCTTCGGCTCAGGCGGATTCAACCCCGAAGGCATCCGCGTGGGCGAGGCCGGCAAGCGCCAGGGCAAGGCGGTGAAGGTGTGGGATCAGCGCGAGTACAAGAACCTCGACGACCAGGTCGAGCTGGGTACGCGCAACATCAAGCTGGCCCTGCGCCGTCTGCGCAAGTTCGCCCGTGAAGGCGCCGCCGAAGAGCTGGACATCGACGGCACCATCGACCACACCGCACGCGATGCCGGGCTGTTGAACATCCAGATGCGCCCGGAGCGGCGCAACACGGTGAAGCTGCTGTTGCTGTTCGACATCGGCGGCTCGATGGACGCCCACGTCAAAGTCTGCGAAGAGCTGTTCTCGGCCTGCAAGACCGAGTTCAAGCACCTGGAGTATTACTACTTCCACAACTTCGTCTACGAGTCGGTGTGGAAGAACAACATGCGCCGTACCTCGGAGCGGTTCTCCACGTTCGACCTGCTGCACAAGTACGGCGATGACTACAAAGTGATCTTCGTCGGCGACGCGGCCATGGCGCCCTACGAGATCACCCAGCCGGGTGGCAGCGTGGAGCACTGGAACGAAGAGGCCGGCTACGTGTGGATGCAGCGCTTCATGGAGAAGTTCAGGAAGATCATCTGGATCAACCCGTATCCGAAGCAAGCCTGGGATTACACCGCGTCGACCCATCTGGTGCGGGACTTGATCGAGGACAAGATGTATCCGCTGACCTTGCAGGGGTTGGAAGAAGGGATGCGCTACTTGTCCAAGTAGTTGTCTGTTGGGGGCGCTTTGCGCCCCTTTCGCGACGCAAGGCCGCTCCTACAGAAGATTGCCGTCGCCTGTAGGAGCGGCCTTGTGTCGCGAAAGGGCTGCAAAGCAGCCCCCAAACGTCAATTCCAACGCATGTTATGCCGCTGCAAATCCAGCCAAGCCTCATCCTGCACCACCGCCCTGAACCGCACCGCCGCCCCCGGCATGCACTGCGCCAGCTGCGCCAATGCCAACGGCGTCAACGCCCCCAGCCGCGGATAGCCGCCAATGGTCTGCCGATCATTGAGCAGCACGATCGGCTGCCCGTCCGGCGGCACCTGAACCGCCCCCAGCGGAATCCCTTCGGAGATCATCGGGGCACCCTGATAGACCAGCTGCGGCCCAAGCAAACGGATACCCATGCGATCGGCCCGGCTGTCCAGCGTCCAATCACTGTTGAACGCCTCGAACAGGCTGGTTCCGCTGAAATCGCCAATTTGCGCGCCCATCACCAAATCGAGCAGGGGCTTCTGCGGATAACCCGGCCGCAGCGCCTCGGGCACCTCGCGCAGCGCTGCCAGGCTACCGGCGAAGCTCAGCACCTGCCCTTTGCCCAGCGCAGCCCCCAGCCCATCGATGCCACCCAGCGCTTCACGCACCACCGTGGCACAGCTGCCCAGCACCGCTTCGCCGTGGAACCCACCCGGCGCCGCAAGGTAGGCGCGTACGCCCTGCTTCGGCTGCCTCAAGGTCAAACGCTGCCCCTTGCCCAGGGTGAAGCTGCGCCAGCCTGCCAGAGGCTGGTCATCGACCCGTGCATCCAGATCCGCACCGGCCAGGGCCAGCACACAGTCCTGTTCGGCCAACACACTGAAACCGCCCAATGCCACTTCGATCACCGGTGCATCCAGCGCGTTGCCCAACAGCCAGTTGGCCCAGTACATCGCTACCCAATCCAGCGCCCCGCCCTGGGTCACGCCCAGATGGCGCACGCCGAAACGTCCCCCGTCCTGCAATTGGCACAGCGGCGTGCTGGCCTCGATCATCAGCTGCTTCATGCACCCGCCTCCAACGGACTGTCATCACCGCCCAACGCCAGGAACTCGGCATGGGAAACGGCCACGAAACGCACCCGGTCGCCGGGTTGCAGCAGGCTGTAACCTTCGCGCTCACGGTCGAACAGGCGCACCGGTGTACGCCCGATCAGGTTCCAGCCACCCGGCGAAACCGCCGGGTATGCCGCCGTCTGGCGCTCGGCGATGCCCACGCTGCCCGCCGCCACCCGCTTGCGCGGGGTGCTCAGGCGGGGCGTGGCCAGTTGTGGGTCCACCAGGCCCATGAAGCCGAAGCCTGGCGCGAAGCCCAGGGCGAACACAGGATAGTCGCGCTCGCTGTGCAGGCGAATCACCTCGTCCTCGCTCAAGCCGCTGCGCGCTGCCAGTACGGGCAGCTCAGGGCCGACACTGGCGTGGTACCACACCGGGATCTCATGGCGACGACCCGCGCTGCCGGTGTCCGGCTGCAGACCGTCCAGCGCCTGGACGATCAGCGCCTTGGCCTCGGCTGGCGGCAGATCGAACTGCACCATCAGCGTGGTGTAGGACGGCACCAGGTCCAGCAGGTGCGTGCCCAACGCCGCACTCAGGCGCTGGCTGGCCGCGAGCATCCACGGCATGTTGGCTTCATCGATGCTGTCGAACAGGCGCACCATCAGGCTGTCGATGGCCACGACTTCGATGCGTACTTTCATGCTTGCTCCAACCCATCGAGTGCCTGACGAATCTGCCGTACCGCCGCCACCGAACTGTCGTTGTCGCCGTGCACGCACAGGGTGCTGGCCTGAAGGCGCAAAGCACTGCCGTCGTCGGCCACCAGCGCATAGCCACGGGCCAGGCGCAGGGCCTGCTCGACCACCAGCGACGGGTCGTGATGCACCGCACCTGGCAGGCTGCGCGAGCGCAGATGGCCGCTGGCGGTGTAGGCACGATCGGCGAAAGCTTCGAACCACAACGGCACGCCGATTTCATCGCCCAGCGCCTGAGCCGCGCTGTTGTCGGCGGTGGCCATCAGCATCAACGGCAGGCCACTGTCGTAGGCGGCCATGGCTTCGAGCACGGCGCGCAGCTTGAGCGGGTCAGCCATCATGTCGTTGTACAACGCACCATGGGGTTTGACGTAGGCCACCTGGCCGCCGAGGGCTTTGCAGATGCCCTGCAGGGCGCCGATCTGGTAATGCAGCAGGTCGCGGATTTCGTCGTTGCTGCAGGCCATGGAGCGACGGCCGAAACCGACCAGGTCCGGGTAGGCCGGATGGGCGCCGATGGCGACCCCGTGCTGCAACGCCAGGGCCACGGTGCGGCGCATGGTGCCGGGGTCGCCCGCATGGTAGCCGCAGGCGATGTTGGCGCAGTCGATGTAGGGCATCACCTCGGCATCGCGGCCCATGCGCCAGCTGCCGAAACTTTCGCCCATGTCGCAATTGAGTAGCAGGCGTTTCACCTGGCGGGTTCCCGTGTCGATGTTCATGTGCCTACCTCAGCGCGCCTTGAGTTGTTTGCCGCAGGTTTCCGGCAGGCTCAAGGCCGCCAGGATCACCACACCGTAGGACACCGCGGAGAAGGCGCCAATCCCCAGGCCCAGCGGTACTTTCTGGCTAAGCAGGCCGATCAGCAACGGGAACACGGCCGCGATCACCTTGCCGATGTTGTAGCAGAAGCCCTGCCCCGAACCGCGGATGCGGGTGGGGAACAGCTCGGTGAGGAACGCACCCATGCCACTGAAGATACCCGAGGCGAAGAAGCCCAGCGGGAAGCCCAGCCACAGCATCAGGTCATCGCTCACCGCCATCTGCGTGTAGAGCAGCACGATGATGAACGAGCCCACGGCGAACAGGATGAAGTTCTTCTTGCGCCCCAGGATGTCGGACAAGTACGCGCTGATCACGTAGCCCACGTAGGAGCCGACGATCACCATCGCCAGGTAGCCGCCGGTGCCCAGCACGCTCAGGCCACGCTCGTTCTTGAGGAAGGTTGGCAGCCACGAGGTGATGGCGTAGTAGCCACCCAGCGCACCGGTGGTCAGCAAGGACGCGCGCACGGTGGTCCAGAGCATGCCGGGGGCGAAAATCTCGTAGAAGTGCGAAGGCGCTGCGGCCTCTTCCACCGCTTTGGCCTGGCGATACACCTCCGGATCCTTGACCAGGCGGCGGACGAAGATCACGAAAATGGCCGGTACCAAACCGAGCAGGAACAGTGCGCGCCAAGCCTGCTCAGCAGGCAGCCAGGAGAACAGCAGCGCATAGAGGATCGCCGTCAGGCCCCAGCCCAGGGCCCAACCGGACTGCACCATGCCGACCGCCTTGCCACGGTCCTGGGCGCGGATCACTTCGCCGATCAGCACCGCACCTGCGGTCCACTCGCCGCCGAAACCGAAGCCCATCAGAGTACGGGCGATCAGCAGTTGTTCGTAGTTCTGGGCAAAGCCGCACAGGAAGGTGAAGAAGGCGAACCACAGCACTGTCAGTTGCAGGGTGCGCACCCGGCCGATGCGGTCGGATAGAATGCCGGCGATCCAGCCACCGACGGCCGAAGCGATCAGGGTGCTGGTGTGGATCAGGCCGGCTTCGGTGGTGCTGATGCCCCACATCATGATCAGCGTAGGGATGACGAAGCTGAGCATCTGCGTGTCCATGCCGTCCAGGCCATAGCCGATCTTGCAGCTCCAGAAGGTGCGTCGTTGCTGGGAGTCGATATCGCGGTACCAGGCGAAAGGCCCGCTGGAAGATGAGGGCGAAACCTGTTGCTGCACGCCGGTGGGGTTCATGCTTGCCTCGGCTTGTTGGTATTGTTTTATGGGCGACGTCTGGCGTCGCGGCCTGCCATCATTGTTCAGAGGCCGCGCCAGATGCGTCCAACGAGAAAAACCGCCGGTCTGGAACAAGAAAAACTGATCATGAACCTTCGCTTCCTCGAAACCTTCGTCTGGGTCGCCCGGCTCAAGAGCTTTCGTCTCACCGCCGAAAAGCTGTTCACCACCCAGGCGTCGGTCTCCAGCCGCATCGCTGCGCTGGAGGCCGACCTTGGTGTGAAGCTTTTGCTGCGCGACTCACGGGGCGTCAGCCTGACCCCGGAGGGCGCCAAGGTGCTGGAGTACGCCGAGCGCATACTCGATACCGCCAAGGCCATGAAACAGTCGCTGGACAGCGACCGGGCCAAGGTCGGGCGCATTCGCCTTGGCGTGATGGACACGGTCATTCACACCTGGATGAGCGCGCTGGTGGCGGAACTTACCGAGCGCTACCCCCAGGTAGAGATCGAACTGGTCGCCGATACCGCGCTGAACTTGCGCGAACAGCTGCAAAAAGGCTTTCTCGACGTGATCCTGCAGACCGACCTGCTGCGCGAGCAGTCGATCCGCAGCCTGGACCTGGCGCGCTACCCCATGGGCTGGGTGGTGGCTGCCGGTGCCGCCCAGCACCGCGATTACGCGTCCCTGGCCGAACTGGCCCGCGAGCGGATCGTGACCTTCTCGAAGAACTCGCGGCCCCACCAGGAAGTGCTCAGCATGCTGCAGGCCGCAGGCGCCCAGGCCCCGCGTCTGAACTGCGTGAACTCGGTGGCGGCGATTACCCGCCTGCTGCGCGATGGCTTCGGCATCGGTGCGTTGCCGCCGGCGCTGGTCGGTGAAGAGCTGAGCCGCGGCGAACTGGTGCTGCTCGAAGGCTTGCAGCCACCACCGAGCCTGGAACTGGTCGTCGCCTGGCAGACCGGGGTGGCGTTGGTGGATGAGGTGGTCGGGGTGTGCCGGCAGGTGCTGGAGCGGTACGCGCGGGATGTCGGGGCGCAGAGGATTGTGCTGGTCTGATGGTTTTCCAGTGCCAGTACCGGCCCTATCGCCGGCAAGCCGGCTCCCACAGGTACGTGAACTGTGCGGTCTCTGTGGGAGCCGGCTTGCCGGCGAATGGGCCGCTCGGCGTTCATGGCCAGCAACTGGAGCAAGCTGGAACGCTACGTCGAGCATGGCTATTTGCCGATCGACAATAACGCTGCAGAACGCGCGATCCGCCCATTTGTGATCGGCAGAATGAACTGGTAGTTCAGCGATACGCCAAAAGGCGCAACGGCCAGTGCTCAACTCTATAGCTTGATCGAGACGGCCAACGCCAACGGCAAAGAGCCTTATGCGTGGCTGCGCCACGCACTGGAGCGCCTGCCCCAGCGTCCTCAGTGGAAGACTTCGAGGCGCTCCTGCCGTGGAACTGCACGCCGCGACCGCATAGCTAATCGCACTGCGATCTTTGGTCTGGTGGGGTTTATGGGCGCTTACGAAGCTCCGGACGTACCACCTCTTCAAACTCATGATCAGGGAAGTCCAGAGGAGCGTAACGCAATAAAAGTTGGAGCCGGAAAGCCCCAACTTTTATCCAGGCAATATTATACCGCCTCAGTTACATCAATAAGCCGATTTTCCGTGCAAAGAACCAGCCATGCTTGATCTGAATTGCGTACCCCAATGACCGTCGACATTGGTAATAATGTAGAAGGAGTCAAAAGTATGACCGGGGATCGGGTTACCCGCTTTGTCAAGGCGTGTAAATGAAAGCGCGACGTGATATTTGTTTGCGTTTCCTTTGCCATCACTGCCGGATTGAACAACATAACGGTAGTCCCAGCGTGTATTCTCCCAGCCAATTTCCTTTGCAAGCTGCTGCAGGTTTTGATCTTTGGCATAAGCTTCAGGGGTTTGCCAAACAGTGACTTGGTTACCGGACATGCGCACGTGCGGGTAATTCAATGTCTTGGCCCAAGCCAATTCATCTTTAGCATTGAATGTTGTCAGGAAGTTATCCAAGGCTTTACAGGGAACATCATATTCCTGGCTATAGTTCCCCTTCGCATCTTTCGCACAACTGTCTGGCAAGGCAGTGTTAGTCGGCGCTGCAAAAACCGGGGAGGCTGCAATCCCTGCGGCCAAAAACAAAGAAACTTTCAATGCAGGATTCATAATTATTCCTTGTTATAGTTTACGTTAAACATTTGGCATGCCCTGCCATAAAACAGGACTTATCTACTTCGCTTGAAAAATCAAGCTCTTCACGTGCGAGACACCCTCACGATGCATCACAAATTCCCTTATAAACTCGCGAGCGTTTCCAAACCCACTCTGCGAATTGAACCATCCGTGAGCAGCTTTGACTGTTCGGGATCATGCCCGTACAGTACAAATGCGCCTTTAGATTGAAGCCGCTTAAACAAGTTAAAATTGTTAATCATTCCCTGAGCATCATTCACCACCATGGCATCGGGAAGCGTCATTTTTTCAAGAGAGGCCTTCAAGTAGCAAGCATCTGCGGTAATGATGACATCTTTACCCTCTACGTTGACTTTAAGCGATTGGTGCCCGGGCGTGTGTCCATAACTAGGAATCAGCACAACCGAACCATCACCAAACAGATCATGTTCGCCATCAATCTCAAGGCGCTCATGACCTAAATCATAATGGCGAGGTGAATAGATTTCTTTTTCGATGTTTTCTTCATTTTTTGCAGCCTCCCACTCACGCTTTTGGATCACCAACCGCGCATTAGGAATGCAAGCATTGCCACCACAATGATCAAAATGCAGATGAGAATTAATGATGAAGTTTATTTTCAGGGGGTCGACACCAAAAGCCTCCAACCGTTTAGCGACATCTTCACCAGGCACAAAGTTGACCGTCGTGAGATCAGCAAAAACCCCGAGTGATTTTTTTACCACCGCCGGATCTTCCGATTGCAAAGGCAACTCCAGCCCCGTATCAAACAACACCGTACCTTTCGGATGTTCGATCAAATAGCATGGCACAGGAATGGCCAGATCCCCTGTTTCACCTGCCATGAAAAACCCATAAGGCATGGTAATCCAGCCACATGTCATTGCATATAATTTAACGTCTTCCATAGCAATAGCCCTTTAAACCATGACGGTAAGATTTCAGACACCGAGACCTTTCAGTACGGCTCTGCCACACCACACTAAATATTTAACGACTAAGCCTCAAAGACTGAACTCATTAAATAGCACTCTAACAAATTGACGCTCAAAACAAAAACCAACTCCCCATTACCAGGCAGATCGATAGATCGCCTCGATATCTGCGGCCGTGAGCTTGCGGGGATTATTGCGCATCAAGCGGTCAATGTTGCTGGCCTCCTCGGCCATGGGTGCCAAAGCGTCCTCTGGAACGTTGAAAGCGCGAAGGCCGGCAGGAATGTCTACGGCAGCGCACAGTTCAGCCATCGCATCGACACTAGCGTCTGCAGCCTGGCTATCGCTCAAGCCCACGACATTCACGCCCATTGCCTGTGCGACGTCGCGAAGACGCTCCGCACAGGCAAGCTTGTTCCAGCGCATTACATAGGGCAGCAGCAAAGCGTTGCTGACGCCGTGTGCTATTTTGAAGCGCCCGCCGAGCGGATAGGCCAGCGCATGTACTGCCCCCACGCCTGCGTTTCCAAATGCCATGCCACCCATCAGACTCGCCGTCGCCATGTCTTCGCGAGCAACAAGATCATCCGGGTTGGCATACGCTTTGGGCAAAGCCCGAGCTATCACCTTGATCGCTCCAAGCGCAATGGCATCGGTAATCGGCGAGCGATTGATCGAAAGGTACGCTTCGATCGCATGCACGAGCGCGTCGACACCGCTGGCAGCGGTCACGCTGCGAGGACAAGTGAGCGTCATGACCGGACTCACGAGAGCCACATCAGGCAGCAGGTAGTCGCTCACGATGCCTTTCTTGAGCTGTGCCTGTTTGTCGGAGAAGATCGCCACGTTAGTGACCTCCGAACCTGTGCCCGCTGTAGTAGGAATGGCGATCAGCGGGGGGCCTTTGCGGCGTACTTGATCGACGCCGAACAGCTCGGCCAACGCGCCATCGTGACCGGCGAAGGCGGCGACACCTTTGGCGATGTCGATAGCACTTCCTCCCCCCAGCCCAATGAGCCCGTCATGGCCACCCTCGCGAAAGGCACGAGTACAGTCTTCGACCAAACTGATTTCAGGCTCTGGTTGAACCTGGTCATAGAGACCATAGCGGCGGCCACCCAGGTGGGCCAAAGCGAGGTCAACGGTGCCCGACTTGACCAGGATCGCATCGGTCACGATTAAAGGATTATCAACCTTCAGCCGGGTCAATTCAGCGTCCAGCTGATCAACCGCGCTGGGGCCGGTCAGGAGTTTATTGGCGATTTGAAAGGCAGCAACACTCATCGACTCATCCTCATTTTTTTTATTGAGATGAACGAAGAGATAACAAAACATGTGCCAATTTCTTGGAAGGCCCGTGTTTGCTGGGTTTTGCCTCGCTATGGCTAGCCTGCGACACGAACTGGCGATCACGATTTCAATCGGAAAAACGGCTGCCGATCAGAAACCTAATCAGATCTCTCCCAGCGTTTCATCTTCTGAACGACGGTAGCCTGGCTGACACCCAGCGCTTTGGCTGCCAGCCGCGTGGTCTTGTGGACGCGCATTGCTGAAAGGATTGCGCTGCGCTCTGCGTTTTCCAGAACTTTGCGCAGCGGCAGGCGGTTTTGATCCAAGCGATCATCATGAAGGTTGAGGATTTCCTCAGGGAGATCCAACGCCTCGATCGTGTCACTTTCGCAGATGACGACCAAACGCTCGACCAAATTGATCAGCTCACGGATATTTCCAGGCCATGCGTACTCACAGAGCAGATCGAGGGTTTCCAGCCCCCACATCATCTTGCGCCCATAGCGTTCGTTGAAGTGCCCCAGGTAATGCTCCAACAGCGTGGGGATCTCTCCGGCGCGCTCACGAAGCGCGGGAATGTGGATGGGCACCACGTTCAGTCGATAGTACAGGTCAGCACGGAACAACCCCTGCTCGACTCTCTGTCGCAAGTCATGGTGGGTGGCACTTATGATTCGGATATCTACTTCGCGTAGTTCAAGCCCACCCACCGGAATGAACCGCTTCTCCTCGATAACTTTCAGAAGCTTGACCTGAAGCGACAACGGCAGATCGCCAATTTCGTCAAGGAACAACGTCCCGTGGTTCGCCAGCTCCAGGAGCCCTCGCTTCCCTTTGGCCGCTGCGCCAGTGAACGCCCCTGGCGCGTAGCCAAACAATTCCGCCTCGATCAGGTTTTCTGGCATTGCTCCGCAGTTGAGCGGTATGAAAGGCTCGTTGGCCCGAGCGCTGGCATTGTGAATGTACTGAGCGACGAGACTTTTGCCGACACCGGTTTCACCTAGCAGCAGCACCTTCACGTCACTGCCTGCTACACGTCGTGCCTGCGCGAAAAGCGAACCTGTTTGCGCCAGGTCAAAGACCAGCGAAGACTGAGCCAGTTTTTCATATTCACCCGCATGCAACTGCGCAGTGCTCTGACGCAGCTTCTTGAGCCCAGCAAGCTCATCCCTTTCATGCTTCATGCGCAGAAGCTCGGTCATGTCCCGTACGGCGCTGACAACGTAACTGATGCGGCGATTTTCAAAGATAGGCGTTGCGCTCACCAACAGCTTCTTGCCGTTACCGAGGCTCTGCATAACGGAAACCGGAGCGCCTTGCTGGAGTACGCGTAAGGATGCGGATTGCGAAACGACACCGTCGCGTACCAGGTCGTGCATGCTGCGACCGATGAGCTGTTCGCTCTGCAGTCCGGTAAGACGCTCGTACGCGCTGTTTACCTTAACGGTAATCCCTGCACCATCCGTGATGTAAACGCCGTCGTGCAGTGCGTTCAGAATCGTATCGAAGGTTTGATCAGTGAAGTTCACAGCAACGCTCTGAGCTAGCAAAAACGTCAGTGTAAGACGTTTGCTGACGCAGTGGCCTTAATCTTTCAGAGAGAACGGCAAGTGCGAAGTCTCGTGAATCGCCGTTGGTTTCCCGGGCCATCATGAATCAACGCCAGCTCTCCTTGACCGCCTTGCGCCGCCCACCCAAAAGCACCCAGCCAATCCCCAGCAACAGGCTCTCGACCACGAACGCCAGCACAAACCCTGCCCCAACGCCCCAGCCTATCGCCTCGGGTACCAGCAGAATCTGATAGCTGTACCCCTTGAGCGTCTCTTCGCGCAACTGCGGATCCGGCTGCACCAGCACATGCCAGGTCGTCGTCAACCACGACCCCTGCAGCACCTGCCACTCGTTCTCCAGCAACTGGTTGCGGATCAACAGGCTCTCGATACTGTTGGCATCGCTGTTGAACACTGGGTCGTCACTGCTGCGGTAATGGCGCACCAACGCCTGCAGGTCGCCCTTGAAGAAACGCTCGGCGGTCTGCTTGAAACCATCGAGCGCCTGGCGTGATTCGAACAGGTGCGCCTCGACCCGTTGGCTGTAGTCCTTGACCAGCCCCGGGACCTGGATACCGGCCAGCAGGCCGAAGGTGAACAGCAGCAACCGCAAGTAACTTCTGAACATTCAGCGTCCTTAGCTCTGGCCGTGCGAAACGCACTCCCCGTGCCGCCACAGGCCCCATTGGCCGGGCTCGTAGCGCCGCCAGGTCTCGTTCTCGGTCAAGGCCTCGGTGGCGATCACCGTCACCACGTCGTTGGGCGTGGTCTCGGTGTGAAAATCGACGATCAGGTCGACATCTTTCAATCGCGCAGCACCAAACGGGGCGCGGCGGGTGATGTGGACCAGCTTGGTCGAGCAGAAGCAGAACAACCAGTCGCCGTCGCTGAGCAGGCAGTTGAACACGCCCTTGCCGCGATACTCGGCACAGGCTTCGACCAGCACAGGGAGCAGCTGTTCCACTTCCACAGGCTCCGGAAAGGCCGCGCGAATGCGGTTGAGCAGGTCGCAGAAGGCCGCTTCGCTGTCGGTATCGCCCACGGGGCGGTAGAACGTTGCCTCGCCCTTGAAGTCGCCGAGCTGGCCGTTGTGCGCGAAGCACCAGTTGCGGCCCCACATTTCACGGACGAACGGGTGGGTGTTGGACAGGCACACCCGGCCGACGTTGGCCTGGCGGATGTGGCCGATGACCACTTCGCTCTTGATCGGGTAGCGTTGCACCAGATTGGCCACTTCCGACTCGCTGCTCGCCGCCGGGTCCTGGAACAGGCGCAGGCCGCGGCCTTCGTAGAAGCCGATGCCCCAACCGTCACGGTGCGGGCCGGTGCGGCCGCCGCGCTGCATCAGGCCGGTGAAGCTGAAGACGATATCGGTAGGGACGTTGGCGCTCATGCCCAGCAGTTCGCACATGTTCGCTGTCTCCGCTTACAAACGGGGCTCGACCCGACCACCGCCGGATGGCGCTGCAGGCGGCAGGTCATCGCGGTAACGGTCGCGGCGTTCGGCGGCCAGTGGCGCGCCGGCGTCGAGCCGGGCGTCCTCGGCGGCCTGGCGCTGGGCAGCGGCCTCGGCCTGTTCGCGGCGCTCGCGGGCACGTTTTTCCAAGGGCCAGCGCAGCAGCACGAACAGCGCATACAGCGCAAAGGCGATCATGCCGTACATGGCAAAGTCGGAAACCGCTCGCCAGGCGTTGTTGCCTACCTTGAAGGCAAGGTCCAGGGTGGTGATGGCGATGGCCGGGGCAACCGCATCCTTGGCCGGGTCGACCACGGTCGGGGTCAGCAGCAGGACCGCCAGGATCACCCGCAGCGGCTCACGCAGCCAACGCCACATCCAGCCAGTGATTTTGAAACCCACCCACAGGCAGCCCAGGGCGGCCACCGCGTAGAGGCCCCAGGCGAGGGTATAGTCGTTCTCGGTCATGGTGATCGTGCAAGCCAGGCAAAGAGACGCCTATGATAAACACTTTTCCGGGCGCAGGCGCCCCCCAGCCAAGAGAACACCGATGCCCAACGCGCTTCAGCCCCCTATCGCCCGCCAGGACCAGGGCGCCGATCCCTACGCCTGGCTGCAACAGCGCGACACGCCCGAAGTACTCGACTACCTGCAGGCGGAAAACGCCTACCAGGAGGCCTGCCTGGCCGACCAGGCGCCCCTGCGCGAGCAGTTGTTCGAGGAAATCAAGGGTCGCATCCTCGAAACCGACCTGTCGTTGCCCTCGCCTTGGGGCCCGTACCTGTACTACACGCGCACCACGGCAGGCGACGAGTACCCGCGCCACTACCGCTGCCCGCGCCCGGCGGATGATTCCAATACCGTGGACGAGCAGCAGGAACAGCTGCTGCTCGACCCCAACGCCCTGGCAGGCGGTGGCTTCCTGGCCCTGGGTGCCTTCAGTGTCAGCCCCGACCACCGCTTGCTGGCCTACAGCCTCGACACCAGCGGCGACGAAATCTACACCCTGTACGTCAAGGACCTGGCCAGCGGCAGCCTGACCACCCTGCCCTTCGACGACTGCGACGGCAGCCTGACCTGGGCCAACGACAACCAGACGCTGTTCTTCGCCGAACTGGACGACACCCACCGCCCTTGGCGCCTGCGCCGCTACACCTTGGGCGAGGATGACGCGCAGAACGTGTTCGAAGAGCCCGATGGCCGGTTCTTCCTGCACTGCTATCGCACAAGCTCCGAACAACAGCTGGTACTGCTGCTCAACAGCAAGACCACCAGCGAAGCCTGGGTGCTCGATGCCCTCACCCCGCAGGCCGCCTTCACCTGCCTGGCGCCACGGGTGGAAGGCCACGAATACTTCCCCGACCACGGCCAGCTCGACGGCCAGTGGCGCTGGTTCATCCGCACCAACCAGGACGGCATCAACTTCGCCCTGTATCAGGCCCCGGTCGAGCAGGTACCGACCCGCGCGCAGTGGCAGCTGCTGGTGGCACACCGCGACGACATCATGCTCGAAGGCCTCAGCCTGAATGCCAGTGCCCTGACCTTGAGCCTGCGCGAAGGCGGCCTGCCGATCATCGAGGTTCGCCCGCAAGGCCTTGCCAGCTACCGAGTGGAACTGCCTGACGCGGCCTACAGCCTATACGTGCAGGACAGCCTGGAATTCGTCAGCCGCCGCGTGCGCCTGCGCTATGAAGCGCTCAACCGCCCCGCGCAGGTCCGCCAGCTGGAACTGGCCACGGGCGCCCAGGTGGTGCTCAAGCAGACTCCGGTGCTGGGCGAATTCGATGCCGACGACTACGTCAGCGAGCGCCTGTGGGCCACCGCCGCCGATGGCACCCAGGTGCCGATCAGCCTGGTCCGTCGCAAGCAAGACCAAGGCAAGACCGTGCCGCTCTACCTGTACGGTTACGGCGCCTACGGCGAGAGCCTCGACCCGTGGTTCTCCCATGCCCGCCTGAGCCTGCTGCAACGCGGCGTGGGCTTTGCCATCGCCCATGTGCGCGGCGGCGGCGAGCTGGGCGAAGCCTGGTACCGCGCCGGCAAGCAGGAACACAAGCACAACAGCTTCAGCGACTTCATCGCCTGCGCCGAACACCTGATCGCCCAGGGCGTGACGTCGTCCGATCGCCTGGCCATCAGCGGCGGCAGCGCCGGTGGCCTGTTGATGGGGGCGGTGCTCAACCAGCGCCCTGAGCTGTTCCGCTGCGCCATTGCCGAAGTACCGTTCGTCGATGTGCTCAACACCATGCTCGACCCCGAGTTGCCGCTGACCGTCACCGAGTACGACGAATGGGGCAACCCCGAGGAGCCCGAGGTGTACGAGCGGATCAAGGCCTACGCGCCCTACGAGAACGTCAGCGCCCAGGCCTACCCGGCCATGCTGGTGGTCGCCGGCTACAACGACAGCCGCGTGCAGTACTGGGAAGCGGCCAAGTGGGTGGCACGCCTGCGCACGCGCAAGACCGACGACAACCTGCTGCTGCTCAAGACTGAGATGGGCGCCGGGCACGGTGGCATGAGCGGGCGCTACCAAGGGCTGCGGGATGTGGCGCTGGAATATGCGTTCGTCTTCAATGAGCTGGGCGTGGCGTAAGACGCGCGCTTGATCGCGGGCCCTATCGCCGGCAAGCCGGCGATAGGGCCCGCAACCGTTCCGCTAGTCCTCCTCCACCACCGGTTTCGCCGGTTCCTGCCGCAACCCGGGCAGCGGCTGGTCCTTCGGCGGCCCCGGCACCGGCATCGGCGGCAACAGCGGCGCACCTGGTTTGTTGTCATAGGCCTTGGGCGGCGTACTCGGGGTGATTTGCGGGTACGGCGTGGGCGTCGGCGTGCCGGGCGCACCGGGCACGGGGGTATTCAAGCGTGGTGGCGTGCTCGCCGCCTCGGCCAGGGGCATGGCGGCGACAAGCAACGCGGCGAGGATCGCATGAAACATCAGCAACCTCCTGTCGGGAACCTTCCTACAGGCTACGCCGTTATTGGCGTTTTTGCCTGTCCGCTTGCCCTGCAAGCGCGCTAGACTCATTGGTGTAACCGTCACATGCCTGATCAGAACAAAGGAAACACCATGAGTTCGGCTTCCACTTCCGCCGCCACCGCCCGCCTCGACCGCATCCTCGCCGACGCCAAGCGCGACAAGGAGATGGGCTACCGCGACAAGGCCCTGAAGATGTACCCGCACGTCTGCGGCCGCTGCGCCCGCGAGTTCGCCGGCAAGCGCCTGAGCGAGCTGACCGTGCACCACCGTGACCACAACCACGACAACAACCCGCAGGACGGTTCCAACTGGGAGCTCCTGTGCCTGTACTGCCACGACAACGAGCACTCGCGCTACACCGACCAGCAGTACTTCAGCGAAGGCTCCCTGAGCACGCCGAGCATCGCCAAGGCCACGCACAACCCGTTCGCCGCGCTGGCGGGGATGCTCAAGAAGGACTGACCGTCGATACTTCCCATCGATGCTTCCCATCGATACGGCCCCCGCTGCTGCCGGCAAGCCCGTATAATCGCGCTTTTTTTGCGAAAGGCCCCGGCACGTGGCAAACAAACGGTACAGCTGCATCGGCCTGTTCAACCCCAAGTCTGCGGAGAACGTCGGTTCGGTGATGCGCGCAGCGGGTTGCTACGGCGTCAACTCGGTGTTCTACACCGGCAAGCGCTATGAACGCGCGCGCGATTTCGTCACCGATACCAAGCGGGTGCATTACGACATTCCGCTGATTGGTATCGACGACCTGCAGCGCATCATTCCCCTGGGCTGCACACCGGTAGCCGTTGAGCTGGTTGACGGCGCCCGGCCGTTGCCCGAGTACACCCACCCGGACCGCGCCATCTACATCTTCGGGCCGGAAGACGGCAGCTTGAGTGCCGATGTGCGGGCGTGGTGCGAAGAGACCATCTACATTCCGACCGAGGGTTGCATGAACCTGGCGGCGACGGTGAATGTGGTGCTGTATGACCGGTTGGCCAAGGGCTTGAATACCCGGTCTGGGCCGAAGTTCAAGTAAAAAGCCGCCATTGTGGTGTCAGCACTGGCCTCATCGCCGGCAAGCCGGCTCCCACAGGGTCAGGCCAATGCGCGATACCCCAAAAGCAAGCCTTCGAGGGCTGATGCACGACCGCCCGGCATGCCGAGTGAACGGCGCCCGCCGGCCACGGGTCAGCTGCTTACACATCACAGGGAGGCTTGGCCATGCTTGATATCCATTCTGCTTCGGGGGCTTCGGCGCACAACGTGCGGGGGCTGGAACGGGTCGGTTCACTGGCCGGAGGGGCGCTGATGTTCAGCAAGGGGCTGCGCCATGGTGGGCTGGTCGGGCTGCTGCAGATGGTGGTGGGCGGCCTGGCGGTGGCGCGTGGGGTCAGCGGGCATTGTTCGACCAAGGCCTGGTGGCAGCAGCATCGCCAGGAATATCACCGCTTGCGTTCGGACATCGAGCGCAGTGCGGTGGAGCTGGAGGCGCTGCAGCGCAGTGCCCGGGCGGCTACCCGAGGGGTGACGGTGATCGGTGAGTGAAGGGTTGCCGGCGATAGGGCCAGTGCGGACTCTGGATACTTACTGCAGTGCCTTGCTCTGCAACACCTCGGAGCGGCGCCCCAGCACGTTCTCGCTGATCTGCACGAACTCCTCGGTGCTGACACTCGGCAGGCGCATCAGCGCACGGGTCACATCATCCAGCGAGCGCTTGGCCTGGGTATGGATGCGGATTTCCTTGTCCAGCGCCTGTAACAGTTGCACCCCTCGCGCCACCTGCGCCGGGCTGGCCTTGGCGGCGCGCAACTGGGTGACCTTGGCGCCCTGCTTCTGCAGCCGTGCCTGCCACACCTGATAACGGTCATCGCTTATCCCGCCAGCGCGGCGCAACAGTTCATTGGCGTAGTAATCGGTCAGGCTCTGGCCCAGCCAGTCACTGTTGTCGCGCACCCGAATCTGCGCGAAAAGTTGCACCAGCTCGCGCAACAGGGGGCTGCTGCCGTTCTCGCTGACCATCGGCCGACCACTGTGCAGGTACAGCGAACCGTGCGCCGCCATCGCCCCGCGCCACATGCCATCGCGCGCGCCGACCAGCAGCAGCTTCGGCGGGTTGCGCGGGAACATCGCCTGCAACTGCGGCCAGACGAACGTCAGCAACGTCAGGTTGTCCATCCGCCGCATGCCCTGCCCCACCGGTGCGGCCACGGTCACGTCGGTTTCACCCAGCCGTGCGCGGCGGCTGCCAAGGTCGCCGGCGAGCATCCAGCCGGTTGGGCGATCGAACAGGCGTGACACGTTATCGATGCGAAACTTGTCCTTGCCAATGCGCGGCCAGGCCGTTTCGATACTCTGCCAGCCCTCGGGCAGGTCGACCGACAACCGGGCCACCAGTTCGGTGCCGTCCTGCTGGTCGAGGCGCGCGGGCGGGACCAGCTGATCGCCCTGGAACAGCGCCCAGTGCGGCGTGATGCGGGAGGTATAGGCGCCGCTGCGCTGCTTCTGGTCCAGCTTCACCCGGTAGCTGAGGCTGGTCTTGCCCGCTGCCGGGTGCCAGACACCCCGCTCGCCCTGCTGCTGCCACTGGCCGTCAGCCTGGAAACCGCTGTAGGCATTCGCCTTGCCAAGGTCGAAGTCCAGGCTGCGCACCGCGCTGCCTTCACCCAGCGTCAGGCGCACTTCGGCCTGGCCACTGGCGGGCAACAGGCGCACCTGGTAGTCGAGGTCGACTTTCTTCGCCCAGGCCGGCGAACAGGCTACAACGCCCAGTAACAGCAACAGCTGGCAACGCATACAGAAACTCCTTGTTCCCCAGAGGCGACGGGCCAGACCTGCTCAGCTGGCGCGGAAGATCAGGTGCTCTTCCCAGTCGTCTTCATCCACATCATGCTCACTGAGCATACGCCCCGACTGGGAAATGCGCTGTTCATGGACCTGCTTGCGGTCACCGCAGACCAGCGGGTGCCAGGCCGGTAGATCCTTGCCCTCGCTGACCAGCCGATAACCGCAGGTGCTCGGCAACCACTTGAACTGGTCGGCCTTGCCTGGGGTCAGCTGGATGCAATCGGGCACGTGGGCGAAGCGGTTGGGGTAGTCGCTGCACTGGCAAGTGTCGAGGTCCAGCAGCTTGCAGGCGATACGCGTGTAGTAGACGCTGTTGTCGTCTTCATCCTCGAGTTTTTGCAGGCAGCACAGGCCACAGCCGTCGCACAGCGACTCCCATTCCTGCGGGTCGAGTTGTTCGAGGGTCTTGCGCCGCCAGAACGGCGCGCTGTCAGCGATCATCACACGGGTTTCCTGCATTCATTCCGGCGCCGCGGCGCGCGGCGGCGCCAGTCTAGAGCCTGGCCTTCGGCAACGCCAGACCGCTTGTCAGTGGCGAGTGGACGCAGTAGCGTGCGGAGTTTCCCGTCCCCTTGCAGGAGCAGCCATGAGCGCCACCCCCCGCATCGCCGATTACGCGATCAACGAGCAGTTCATCAACCGTTGGTCGCCACGTGCTTTCACCGCCGAGCCGATCAGCGAAGAGACCCTGTTGAGCTTCCTTGAAGCCGCGCGCTGGGCGCCGTCGGCTTACAATTCGCAGCCGTGGCGCTTCCTCTATGCCCGCCGCGACACGCCGAACTGGGCGCGTTATCTGGAACTGCTGGTGCCGTTCAACCGCAGTTGGGCGCAACAGGCATCGGCGCTGGTGCTGGTGATTTCCAAGACGACCTTTGCAGCGCCAGGCGCCAGCGAAGAGAAACCCGCCCTGTGGCACACCTTCGACACCGGCTCTGCCTGGGGCCATCTGGCGTTGCAGGCGAGCATCAGCGGCTGGCATACCCACGGCATGGCCGGGTTCGACAAGGAACTGGCGCGTACCGAGCTGAAGGTGCCTGAGGGCTATGAGCTGCATGCCATGGTGGCGATCGGCAAGCTGGGCGACAAGGCCAGCCTTGACGAGGCCCTGCAGGCGCGTGAAGTGCCGAGCCCGCGCAAGCCGCTGAGCGAGCTGGCGGCGGAAGGTAATTTCAGCCTGTAAGCCTTATGTTACCTGTACCGGCCCTATCGCCGGCAAGCCGGCTCCCACAGGTACTGCAGTGCCATCTCTGTGGGAGCCGGCTTGCCGGCGATAGGGCCGGTACAGACATAAAGTGCTAGTAGCCCCGGGCGAAATCCACTTCCCCGCGCAGCCCCTGCCCCGCCGCATAAGCCCGCAGATTCTCGACGAACAACCGCACCATCGCCGCCGGCGAAGTAGGCGCCGAGCTGTGCCCGGTCAGCAACAACCCCCACGCCGTCCAGAACGGATGCCGCTGCGGCAATGGTTCCTGCCGGCAGACATCGATCACCGCGCCCGCCAGGTGCCCTTCCTTCAACGCCTCGACCAGGTCGGCATCGACCACTGCCGCGCCACGCCCGGCATTGATGAACAGGGCGGTGGGCAGAAACTGCTGGAACAGCGCCGCATCGTACAGGTCATGGGTGGCCGGCGTATCCGGCAGCAGGTTGAGGACATAGTCCACCTGCCCGACCAGGCGCGGCAGCTCCGAAAGCCCCGCCACCTCGACGAACGGCGCCTGGCTGCGCGCACTGCTCGCCACACCGTACAAGATTACGCCAAACGGCACGAGGAATTCGGCCACGCGCTGGCCGATGTCACCAGTGCCGACGATCAGTACCTTGCGCCCCTCCAGCGTGCGCCCGGGGCGGTCGTCCCAGCGCCGCTCGACCTGGCTGACCAGGCGCGAAAGCACCTCGCGCTCGTGGCCCAGCATGTAGGTGAGCATGTACTCGGCCATCACCTGGCCAAAGATGCCCACTGCGCGGCTGAGACGGTAATCACGCGGCAGGCCCTCGCCCAGCAACGGCGTGATGCCTGCCCAGGTCGACTGCATCCAGGCCGGCTTGTGGCCCTGACGCAGCAGGCTTGCCAGCAGGTCTGGCCGGCCCAGCCACACCGGGCATTGCGCAGCCTGCCCGGCCAGCTCGGCGGAGTCGCCGCTGGTCAGGATTTCCAGGTCTGGGGCCGCTTCGGCGAGCAACTGGGCGTAATGGTCGTGGCTGTGTTCAGCGATCAGAACGCGCATGGTCAGACAGGGTCGTTACGGCGCAGCAACTCTTCGGGCAGGTGCTCGATGTACTCATCGTCCGGCGGCGGCATCTGCAGGTGGTAGCCCTGGTTGTCGAGGTTCTCCAGCACCTTGGCGATGTCCTCGCGGGCCAGTTTGCGCTCGGGGCTCAACACCAGGTCGAAGGCGTGCTTGGGGGTACCGAAGAACGGCAGCAAGCCCTCGGGCACGCGCTCCAGGCCGTCGGCCTTGAGCACGTAGAGGTACATTTCGTTCTTGCGGGGGCTCTTGTAGATCGAGCAGATGCGTTTCATCGGGTTTCTCCGGCGCCTGACAGGTCGTCCAGCAGGGCCTGGCCCATCCGCTCACGGCGCCAGCCGCGCAGCGAATCGGGCAGTTGATAGGGGCCATCGGGGTAGCCGCTCTTGAGCAGCGCTTCCAGGGTTTTCTTGCGCAGCATCAGCTCTGGGGCGATGCCCAGTCGCTCGCCTTCGGCCTGGCCGATGGCGCGCAGGCGCTTGAGGATGCCAGAGGCTTCGATCGGCAGCGGCTCGGGCAACGCCGATGGCCATTGCTCAGGCGGCAGGCTGGCGGCGCGCTTGATCAGCTCGATCAGGTGGGCACCGTCCTGGCGAATGGTGCGCGGGTGCATTTCCTCGATCTTGGCCAGCGCCGACAGATTGTCCGGCTGCATCTTGGCCATGGGCCACAGCGAGTGTTCCTTGAGGATGCGGTTGCGTGGCACATCACGGCTGCGGGCCTCGCGCTCGCGCCAGGCGCACAGCTCGCGCAGCACGGCCAACTGCTGGCGGCTCAGCTTCCAGGCCAGCTTGACATCGCGGTACAGGGTCTCTGGCTCGACTTCGCGGCGCAGCGCTGCGACCAGTTCGGCGCCGTCCTCCAGCACCCAGGCGTATTTGTCGTCGGACAGCCGTGGTTGCAGGGCCGAGAACAGCTCGGCCAGGTGCACGGCATCCTCGGCGGCGTAGCTGACCTGAGTATCCGACAGCGGCCGCTGCAGCCAGTCGGAGCGGGTCTCGCCCTTGGGCAGCTCGATGGCCAGCACCTCCTGGACCAGACGCGAATAGCCCATGGAGAAGCCCAGGTTCAGGTAACCGGCCGCCAATTGTGTGTCGAACAGCGGCTGCGGCAGCTTGCCGGTCAGGCGCAACAGCACCTCGAGGTCTTCGCTGCAGGCATGCAGAACCTTGACCACGCCACTGTCGTCGAGCAGATCGGCCAGCGGTTGCCAGTCATTGATCAGCAGCGGATCGATAAGGAAAGCGCACTGGCCGTCGCCGATCTGGATCAGGCCGGCTTTGGGGTAAAAGGTGTCGACCCGCATGAATTCGGTGTCCACTGCCACGAAGGGCAGTTCACGCCACTTGCGGCAGCCTTCGGCCAGGGTCTGGTCGTCACGGATCCAGTGTATTTCGATGGCCACGAGGCTCTCCCACTAACATTGGCGCGCAGTATATACGGCGCGGGCGCTGTGGGTGAAACCTGGCGACCACCGCGCCTTCGATGGACTGTTGGCAGGAAGGGTTCAGCGCTTGGCGGCCAGCCAAGGGCGGCAGCTGGCGAACATGTCCAGCGACTGCTGGTAGACCTCGGTGCGCACCTGCAACAGGCCGAGCATCGAGTGGAACAGGTTGTCCTGCGACAGCGGCGCACTGCTGAGCTTGGACAGGCAGTCGGTGTCCAGGCCGAAGTCTGCTTTGTAGCTGTCGGAGAACCAGGTCAGCAGCGGCACGTGCTTCTGCTGCTCCGGGGCGATGGTGTAAGGGGTGCCGTGGAGGAACAGGTTGTACTCGCCCAGCGACTCACCGTGGTCGGACAGGTAGATCATCGCCGTGTCGACCTTGTCCTGCTTGCTGCGCAGGGTGTCGATCAGCGACGACAGCACCTTGTCGGTATAGGCCAGGGTGTTGTCGTAGCCGTTGATGATCTCCTGCTCGCTGCACTGGTTCAGGGCATTGCTCTGGCACACCGGGGTGAAGCGTTCGCCAGCGCTGGGGTAGCGCTTGAAGTACTCGGGCCCGTGGCTGCCCATCTGGTGCAGCACCAGCACGGTGTCCTTGTCGAGGTTGTCGATCAGCTCGCCCAGGCCCTGCAGGAGGATTTCGTCATGGCATTCATTGTTGGCGCACAGTGCCGGATCTTTCAGGTTGCTGACGTCGATGAACTGCACGCGGTCGCAGGTGCCCTTGCAGCCGGATTGGTTGTCGCGCCACTGCACCGCCAGACCGGCGCGCTGGAGGATGTCGAGCAGGCCCTCACGGTTCTTCGCCACGCGGGCGTCGTAATCCTTGCGCGGCATGCCCGAGAACATGCAAGGCACCGACACGGCTGTTTCAGTGCCGCAGGAATGCACATCGGAGAACGCCAGCAGGCCCTGCTGCTTGGCCAGGTTCGGCGTGGTATCACGCTCATAGCCCAGGACGCCGAAATGATCAGCCCGCGCACTTTCACCCACCACCAGCACCGTCAGCGACTTGCGTTCATGATGCTGCCAGGCAGTATCGCGCTTGGCATCTTCGCCGTAGTTCTGGAAAGGCCGGGCAGCCGTGCCGACGCGCTCGTTGACATAACCGATAGAGGCACCAACGATGTTGCTCGGGGTGAGCATCAGGCGCAGTTCGTGGTGATTGCGAAACAGCGACGACAGGCCTTGATAGTTGACCAGCGCTACCGAGCCCAGAGCGACGACACAGGCACCGCTGACCACCAGTTTGCCGAGCAATTCCCGGTGCCAGGCGCGGTAGGCGATCGGCGCTTTCCACAGCAGAACCGACGGCAACACCCCAAGAAACAAGATATAGGCGGCAAACTTCAAAGACAGCAAGTCACGCACTTCCGTCATATTGGTCTCGGCCATGTTGCGGAACATGCCGGCATCAATAAGCACGCCATATTGGTTCATGAAGTAAGCGACGCCCGCGCCACTCATGAACAACACGACCAACAAGGGTTTCAGCACATAACGAAACGCGAACAGGGTCAATATCAAGTTGAACGCGAACAGCATCAGCGTGGCGTACGCCAAGCTCAGCCACAGCCCAGGCAAACCGGCGGGCACCATCTGTTGCAGGTGCTCCCAGAGAAATATGTTGAAGCCGATAAGCAGGTACAGGCTGGCCAGCAGCGTGACCCATTCAGTCCGCAGGGATTTCATGTTGAGCATGGTGTTCGCATTCAAGAGTTGTTATCAACCCGCCGGATGACGGCACCGCGGGAAAGTGTGCGAACTCTAGAAAGCGCACCATCAATATTTTGTGAAAAAGACGCCAACAAATCCGTGAAACAGCGCCTTTGGGCAATTAAATAAACTTCACTCAGTTGCCATTCAGCCTGGCAGGCGAAGCTTTGCATAAGGCTCGCGGTCGATATCGAGCACTTCCACGCACAGCTGAAGGTCCACGCCGGGCTGCTCCGGGATGGCTTCACGCAGCACCTCCAGCAGGCTGTGGGACAGTTGTTGCTTGACCTCGGACGAGCGCCCGCTGAGGATCGCCAGGCGCACGTGGGCGAACGCCCGCTCACCTGGCGCAATGCCCACCCGGTACTGCTGGAAAGCCTGGGCACGGCTCTTGATATCCGCCTCGTCGGCGAACTGGCCGCTGCCGACCAAGGTGTGGTTCAAGCGCAGCAGCAGCACGTCGACATTCAGTGCCGGCAGGTTGTCGCTGTATTCCAGGTTCAGGTGCGGCATGGCGCGGGTTCCAGGCGTGGGGGGATGCGACAGCCTACCCCAGTCCCCTACCTGCGCAAAGGCGGCTATCCTCAAAGGTCAGGACTCAACGACAACCCTGACAGAGGTGAAGAAATGCCAGTTCCGCATGATCTGCTCGCTGACTTGCACGTTACCGCTGACGCATTCCAGGCACTGATAGACAAGGACCAGGACCTTCACAAGCTGCACAAGGAATACAACGCCAAGGACAAAGAGGTGGTGGCCGCCGAAGGCAATGGCACCAACGACGAAACCGTCACTCGCCTGCGCAGGGAGCGCCTGCTGATCAAGGACAAGATCGAACGGATCATTCATCCGCCGAAGTCCTGATGGATTTCTGCTGAATCAACCGGCCCTATCGCCGGCAAGCCGGGTCCCACAGGACAGCGCAAACCTCAAGGGTTGTGATATCCCTGTGGGAGCTGGCTTGCCAGCGATAGGGCCAGCAGCCATCACACCCCAGCCGAAGCCTTCAACGCCCCATCCAGATCCTCGATCAGATCCCGATAGTCCTCGATCCCCACCGACAGCCGCAGCAGGTTCTCGCCGATCCCCATCGCCCCTTTCTGCTCCGGGCTCAAGGAATTGTGCGACATGCTCCAGGAGTGGTTGATCATGCTCTCCACCCCGCCCAGCGAGTCGGCCAGGACAAAGATCCGCAAAGCCTCCACCAGGCGGTTGAGCGCCGCCCGGTCAGCACCCTTGACCTTCATCGCCACCACCGCCCCGCCCGCGCGCATCTGACGCTTGCACAGCTCATGCTGCGGGTGGCTTTCCAGCCCCGGGTAATAGACCTGCTCCACCTGCGGGTGGCCTTCGAGGAAGCGCGCCACCTGCAGCGCGTTGGCGCACTGGCGCTCCATGCGCACGTCGAGGGTCTTCAACCCGCGCAGCGCCAGGTAGCAGTCGAACGGGCCCTGGATCGCGCCGACGGCCATGCTGATCTTGCGCAGGCGCGCCAGCAGCGCGTCGTTGGCCGCCACCACCACGCCGCCGGTCAGGTCGGAGTGGCCGCCGATGTACTTGCTGGCCGAGTGCATCACCAGGTCCACGCCGAGGGTGATCGGGCGCTGGTTCCACGGCGAGCAGAAGGTGTTGTCGATGCAGGTGAGGATGCCACGCGCCCGCGCCAGGTCGCAGACGGCCTTGATATCGACCAGGTGCAGCAACGGGTTGGTCGGCGACTCGATCCAGATCAGTTGGGTCTCGGGCCTGATCGCTGCGGCCACGGCCTCCAGGTCGTTGAGGTCGACGTAGGTGGTGGTCAGGCCCGAGGTGCGGCCACGGTAGTCTTCGAGGATGCGGAAGGTGCCGCCATACACACCGTTCATCACCACCACGTGGGCATCCTTGGGCAGCAGCTCGAGCACGGTGGCCGTGGCGTTTACCCCGGAGGCGCAAGCGACCGCGCCAACGCCTTCTTCGAGCGCTGCGACACAGGTTTCGTAGGCATGCCGGGTGGGGTTGCCGACACGGCTGTAAGCGTACTCGGGGTTATCGTCCAGGCTGCGCTTGATGTAGGAGCTGGCGGTGTAGATCGGCGGAAAGATCGCATTGTCAGCGACGCTGGACTGCTCGCCGGCGTGAATGGCTAGGGTGGCGAAATTGCGCGGCTTGTCGGACATGGTCAGGCCCATTGGCAGTGAGGGTAAGGCTGCAACTATCGCACAACCAGGGACCGCGACAACGCCCACACCGGCAGGAAATTTTTCTAATGCTGCGGTAGGCTGGGGAATATTTTTCTTACCGGTTCCCGATCGATATGGACAGCTTCGACCAGCACATCCTTACCCTGCTCCAGCGCGATGCCTCGGTCTCGCTCAAGGACCTGGCCGAAGCCGTCAACCTGTCGACCACGCCGTGCTGGAAACGGGTCAAGCGCCTGGAAGAAGACGGCTACATCGTTGGCCGCGTCGCCCTGCTCGACCCCGAGCGCCTCGGGCTGGGGCTGACGGTGTTCGTCCAGCTCAAGACCCAGCGCCACGACAGCGCCTGGCTGGAGCAGTTCGCCACGACGGTGACGGGGTTCGAAGAGGTGATGGAGGTGTATCGCATGTCCGGGGACTGGGACTACATGCTGCGGGTGGTGGTGGGGGATATTGCCGCGTATGACCGGTTCTACAAGAAGCTGATCACCAGTACCGATGGGCTTTCCAACATCACCTCCAGTTTTGCCATGGAGCAGATGAAGTACACCACGGCCTATCCGGTGCATAGAACCTGATGGGGGCTGGCTGTGCCGGCCCCCCATCAATCAGCGGCAAGCACCGCCTCGATCCGGTTCCCCGCCCTGGCCTTCTCCAATCGAATGGCCACAAACTTCGAAGTCGGTGTATAGGTCCCTTCCCCATAACTGTCCAACGGCACCAAAGGATTGGTCTCCGGGTAATACGCCGCCGCCTGCCCATCCGGAATGTCATAAGGCACCAGTCGGAACCCCGACACCCGCCGCTCCACGCCATCTTCCCACAGCGACACCAGGTCCACGTGCTCGCCCGGCTCGAAGCCCAGCCGACGGATATCCGCCTCGCTGACGAACACCACCTCACGCAAGCCGAACACCCCGCGGTAACGATCATCGAGCCCGTACAGCGTGGTGTTGTACTGGTCATGCGAGCGCATGGTCTGCAGGATCAGGTCTGGCTTGTCGCCCCGCGCCAGCACCTTGGCATTGACCAGTTGCTCAGGCAGCGGGCTGGGGCTGAAGCGCGCCTTGCCGGTGGCGGTACGCCAATTGCGTTGCGCCGCGCTGTTGCCCAAGTGGAAGCCGCCGGGATGCTGCAGGCGCTCGTTGAAATCGGCGAAGCCCGGGATGACATCGGCGATCATCGCGCGAATACGGCTGTAATCGGCGACCGCATATTCCCAGTCGATCGGCTTGTTGCCCAAGGTGGCCTTGGCCATGCCGGCCACGATCCACGGTTCCGAACGCAGGTGCGGCGAACGCGGACGAAGCTGGCCGTGGGAGATGTGCACCATGCTGAACGTGTCTTCCACAGTCACCCCCTGCGGGCCGTCGTCCTGCAGGTCGATCTCGGTACGGCCCAGGCAGGGCAGGATCAACGCATCGCGGCCGGTGACCAGGTGTGAGCGGTTGAGCTTGGTGGAGATCTGCACGGTCAGCGCGCAGTTGCGCAGGGCCGCGTGGGTGCGTGGCGTGTCCGGCGTGGCCTGGGCGAAGTTGCCACCGAGCCCGATGAACACCTTGGCCCGCCCCTCCTCCATGGCCTTGATCGCCAGCACCGCGTTATGCCCGTGGGCACGCGGCACGCGGAAGTGAAACCGTTTTTCCAGGGCATCGAGCAGCGCCGCCCTAGGCTTCTCGTCGATGCCCATGGTGCGGTCGCCCTGCACGTTGCTGTGGCCCCGCACCGGCGACAGCCCGGCCCCCGGCTTGCCGACGTTGCCGCGCAGCAGCTGCAGGTTGACGATTTCCTGCACGGTCGCCACCGAGTGGCGGTGCTGGGTCACGCCCATGGCCCAGCACATGATCACTCGCTGGGCCTTGCGGTACATGCGCGCGGCCAGCTCGATCTCGGCCAGGGTCAGGCCCGATTGCGCGACGATATGCGCCCACGGGGTGGCGTCCACCGCTTCCAGGTAGGCGTCCACGCCACTGGTGTGCTCGGCGATGAAGGCATGGTCGAACACCGCCGGCTCGCCCTTGGCCTGGGCCTCGCGCTCCCACTGCAGCAGGTATTTGGCGATACCGCGCATGGCCGCCATGTCGCCGCCCAGGGCAGGGCGGAAGTAGGCGCTGGTGGTCGGTTCCGAGCCGTTGCTGAGCATTTCGAACGGGTGCTGCGGGTGCTGGAAGCGCTCCAGGCCACGCTCCTTGAGCGGGTTGAAACACACCACCTGAGCACCGCGCTTGACCGCTTCACGCAGCGGTTCGAGCATGCGCGGGTGGTTGGTGCCAGGGTTCTGGCCGATGACGAAGATCGCGTCGGCCAGCTCCAGGTCATGGAACACCACCGTGCCCTTGCCTACCCCGAGCGTTTCCGACATGCCCACGCCGCTGGCTTCATGGCACATGTTCGAGCAGTCGGGGAAGTTGTTGGTGCCGTAGGCGCGCACGAACAGCTGGTACAGGAACGCCGCCTCGTTGCTGGCCCGGCCCGAAGTGTAGAACTCGGCCTGATCGGGCGAGTCAAGCGCCTGCAGGTGCCGGGCGACCAGGGCGAACGCTTCTTGCCAGGTGGTTTCGACGTAATGGTCGGTGGCCGCGTCGTAGCGCATGGGGTGGGTCAAACGGCCCTGGAACTCGAGCCAGTAGTCGGTCTGCTCGGCCAGGGCACTGACGCTGTACCTGGCGAAGAAGGCGGGGTCCACCGAACGCCCGGTGGCCTCCCAGTTGACCGCCTTGGCGCCGTTCTCGCAGAACTTGACCATGTCGCTTTCCGGCGACTCGCCCCAGGCACAGCCCGGGCAGTCGAAGCCGCCGTTCTGGTTGGTCTTGAGCATGGCCCGCAGGTTCTTGAAGGCGTTCTCGCTGCCCAGCCAGCTCTTGGTCACGCTCTTGAGCGCACCCCAGCCCGCGGCGGGGCCTTTGTAGTCCCTGATGTGTTGGTCCTGGCTCATGGGGGTGAATCCTCACGCGGGCGTGTAAAAGATGCAGCGGGTCGTAGCCCGGTGCTTTTTTCCAGCCTAGGGAGGGCGGTGTAGAGCCGTCCAATCGATATGGCTTACGGTGTGATAAACCGCGTCGATCACGGTTTTGATGCTCGGTTTTTTTCAAGTCGCGGGAATGCGATCAAGGCTTCGGCATACAAGGGCTGCAGCCGTGATAGAGGATATTGATCGAACAGTCGGGCAAAGCAATTTGACGGGGGGCCCGGCAGGTAATAGCTTGAACCTAACACCCCAACCCTGCCGAGCGCCCACGTGGAACAGACCAGCCGCCCCCTGATCGACGGCTTCAACCGCAAAATCGACTACCTGCGGATGTCGGTGACGGACCGCTGCGACTTCCGTTGTGTCTACTGCATGGCCGAAGACATGCAGTTCCTGCCGCGCCAGCAGATCCTCAGCCTCGAAGAACTGTTCCAGGTGGCCGAGCGCTTCGTCGCCCTGGGCACCCGCAAGATCCGCCTGACCGGTGGCGAGCCGCTGGTGCGCCAGGGCATCGTCGACCTGTGCGGGCGTATCGCCGCCCTGCCCGGCCTGCGCGAGCTGTGCATGACCAGCAACGGCTCGCAACTCGGGCGCCTGGCCCAACCGCTGTTCGATGCCGGGCTGTCGCGCCTGAACATCAGCCTCGACAGCCTGGATGCCGAGCGTTTCAAGCAACTGACCCGCACCGGCGACCTGCAGCAGGTGATCGCCGGCATCGACGCCGCACGCCGTGCCGGCTTCCAGCGCATCAAGCTCAACTGCGTGGTGCTCAAGGGCCGCAACGACCATGAACTGGTCGACCTGGTGCGCTTTGCCATCGACCGCGAACTGGACATCACCTTCATCGAGGAAATGCCGCTCGGGGTGATCAGCGAGCATGAGCGCGGCGAGTCGTTCTGCTCCAGCGATGAAGTGCGCGCGCGCCTGGCCGAGCACTTCACCTTGATCGAGTCGACCGAATCGTCACAGGGCCCGGCACGCTACTGGCGCCTGGCTGAAGCCGCGCACACCCGCGTCGGCTTCATCTCGCCGCACAGCCACAACTTCTGCGCCACCTGCAACCGCGTGCGCCTGACCGTCGAAGGCCGCCTGCTGCTGTGCCTGGGCAACGAACATTCGGTGGACCTCAAGCAAGTGCTGCGGGCTCACCCGGGCAATGCCGAGCGCCTGGAACAAGCCATCCGCGACTCGCTGCACCTCAAGCCCTACCGCCACCACTTCGAAGTGGGTGGCGATGTGCAGATCCTGCGCTTCATGAACATGACCGGCGGCTAACCCACTGCCATTGGAATTCCATGATCGTCCACCCCCATCCCGATGTCCTGCGTGTGCTGTTCACCCTCAAGGGATCGATCGTAAAGCGCATCGCTATGCGCTGCCTGATGGTCACCTTGTTGGCTGCACTGATCGTGCTGGTCGAACGTCACTTCCCGGCATTCTTCTACCCGGTCAGTGCCACGCCCTTCACCTTGCTCGGCCTGTCGCTGTCGATCTTCATGAGCTTTCGCAACAACGCCTGCTACGACCGCTGGTGGGAAGGGCGCAAGGCCTGGGGCAAGCTGATCATCGAAACCCGCTCGTTCGTGCGCGAAAGCGTGGTGATCGACGATGCCCAGCTTCGTACCCAGCTGCTGCGCAACCTGTGCGGCTTTGCCCACGCCCTGAGTGCGCGGCTACGCAACGAGGACGAAGCGCGCGCCGCGCGGCCTTGGCTGGGCGACGACGCGCGAGTGGCCGCGCACAACGTCTGCGATGGCATCCTGCGCGAGATGGGCGAGCATTGTTCACGGCTGGCCGGGCAGCAACGCATCAGCGAATGGCGCTACACCCTGCTGGAGCAGCGCCTGGCCGGCCTGACCGAGGTCCAGGCGACGTGCGAACGGATCAAGGGCACGCCACTGCCTTTCCCCTATACCTTGCTGCTGCACCGCACCATCTACATCTTCTGCCTGCTGCTGCCGTTCGCCCTGGCCGAGCCGCTGGGCTGGCTGGCACCGCTGTTCACCACCATCGTCGGCTATACCTTCTTTGGCCTGGATGCGATTGGCAATGAGCTTGAGGACCCGTTCGGGCGGGACGAGAACGACCTGCCGATGGATGCCATGGTGCGCACGGTCGAGCGGGATGTGCTGGGGGCATTGGGGGTCGAGCCGCTGCCACCGGCGTTGCAGCCCGTGGATCATGTGTTGAGTTGAGGGCCCCATCGCCGAGGCGTCCAATCGATATGGCGAACCAGCCGATCAATGACATCTATCGCAGACTTGGTTAAGGTCTGCCCAACCAACCCCAGGCCCCCCCATGGACATCAAGCAGCTCAAGTTCCTCATCGCCCTCGACCAGACCCGCCACTTCGGCCAGGCCGCGGCGCTGTGCCACATCACCCAGCCGACCCTGTCCATGCGCCTGCGCAACCTGGAGGACGAGCTGGACCTGATGCTGGTCAAGCGCGGCCAGCGCTTCGAAGGCTTCACCGAAGCCGGCGAGCGTATCCTGGCCTGGGCCCGCACCCTGCTCGCCGCCCATGACGGCCTGCAGGCCGAGGCCGCCAGCTGCCGTGGCCAGGTGGTCGGCAGCCTGCGCCTGGGTAGCGTGCCGCTGGCCAGCTTCAACACCATGAGCCTGCTGATGCCACTGCGCGAGAAATACCCCGAGCTGCAGTACCAGCTCAGCACGCACAGCACCGAACAGATCATGGATGGCCTGAGCCGCAACCAGCTCGACCTGGGGATCTGCTACCTGGACCAGGTCAACGCCAGCTTCTTCGAAGTGATCGAGCTGGGCACCACCACCATGGGCCTGTTGCACGATACCCGGCACTTCCAGCTCGATACCCCGCAACTGCAATGGAGCGAACTGGCTGACCTGCCGCTGGGCCTGCTCAGCAAGGGCATGCACTACCGCCAGTCGCTGGACCTGAGCTTGCGCAGCCGTGGCCTGGAACCCATGGCCGTGCTGGAAAGCGACTCCAGCTTCCAGCTGATCCAGGCCATCACCGCCGGCGTGTGCTGCGCGGTGATGCCGCTGAACTTCGGGCTGGAAGACTTGAGCGAACACCTGCGCATCATCCCCATCGCCGACGCCAGCATCCACAGCCCGGTCGGCCTGCTGCTGCGCCGCAGCGAGCCGCGCTCGGCGATTGCCGAGCAGTGCTTCACCGAGGCGCGTGCCCTCTTTCAAGCCTCCTGAAGCGCCGTCGCCTGGCGGTACTGGCGGGGGGTAAAGCCCGTCAGTTGCTTGAACTGCCGGCTGAACGCGCTGTGGTCGGTGTAGCCGCATTGCAGGGCCACCTCGGTGATCGGCAGGTCGCTGTGCAGCAGGCGATGGGCCTTCTCCAGGCGGGCCTTGTGGATCATCTGTCGCGGCGTGAGGTGGAATACCCGCTTGCAGTAGCGCTCCAGCTGCGCCACGGAAATCCCAGCGATGCGGGTCAGTTCGCCCATGCTGATCGGCTGGTGGAAATGCTGGCGGATGTGCTCGTCCACGGCCGCCAGGCGCTGGTAGGCGGGATGGGTGTCGGCGGCTGACTGCAGGTCGACGGAGATGCCTACCAGGCCGATGATCGCGCCCGCGGGGTTGTACAGCGGGCGCTTGTGGGTCAGGCACCAGCCGGGTTCGCGGCTGCCGTACAGGTGCAGTTCCAGCTGGTCCTCCAGCACCATGCCTTGTTGCAACACTCGGCGATCCTGCTCGGTGTAGCCGGGGCCCAGCTGCGCCGGGAAAACCTCGGCGCTGGTCTTGCCCAGCAACGGCTGCAGACGCTTGAGGCCGCAGCGCTGGACCAGCGTGGTGTTGGCCAGCACGTAGCGGGCGTCGGGGTCCTTGATGAAGATCGCGGCGTTGGGGATGGCGTCGAGGATTGGCAGCAGCAGGGAGACACTGGCGAGCAGGGCCTCGAGGGTGGCGGGGCGGTGCTGTTCGAGGGACTGGTACAGGGTTGCCAGGAGCGCTTGTGTCATATCGATTCTCGAAGGTGAGGCTACTGGCCTCTTCGCGGGACAAGCCCGCTCCCACAGATCCCCCACTGTCTTCAGGCACGGTGTGATACCTGTGGGAGCGGGCTTGTCCCGCGAAAGGGCCGGCAGCTTCACCACACCTTTACAGCCCTTATCTACTGTGTCCTCCAGCCTATCCACCGAGCCCACCCGGCCGCCAGCGTTTTCTGCAACTGTGCCGATTTCGTCATCCAGCTTGCAGAAAACCATCAAGAACCGACGCCCCCGCCCGGTCCACTCTATGCCCCACGCAAGCCGCCCCATCCCTACAAGAGCGCGGCCGTACAAGCCGTATCACGTGACATCAGACCTGCCTATCCAAAACCTACAAAAAGGCGCACCCATGTCAGGCAAATTCAAGAAACAGCTGTCATTGCTCGACCTCACCTTCATCGGCCTCGGCGCCATCTTCGGCTCCGGCTGGCTGTTCGCCGCCAGCCACGTGTCGGCCATCGCCGGCCCGGCCGGTATCCTCTCCTGGTTCCTCGGCGGTTTCGCCGTGTTGCTGCTGGGCATCGTCTACTGCGAGCTCGGCGCCGCCCTGCCACGTGCCGGCGGTGTGGTGCGCTACCCGGTGTACTCGCACGGCCCGCTGCTCGGCTACCTGATGGGCTTCATCACGCTGATCGCCTTTTCCAGCCTGATCGCCATCGAAGTGGTCGCTTCCCGCCAGTACGCCGCCGCCTGGTTTCCCGGGCTGACCAAGGCCGGCTCCAGCGACCCCACCGTGCTCGGCTGGCTGGTGCAGTTCGCCTTGCTGGGGCTGTTCTTCTTGCTCAACTACCGCAGCGTGAAGACCTTCGCCAAGGCCAACAACCTGGTCAGCGTGTTCAAGTTCATCGTGCCGTTGCTGGTGATCGGCGTGCTGTTCACCTTCTTCAAGCCTGAGAATTTCGAGGTCCAAGGGTTTGCCCCGTTCGGCCTGTCCGGCGTGGAAATGGCGGTGTCGGCCGGTGGCATCATTTTCGCCTACCTAGGCCTGACGCCGATCATCTCGGTGGCCAGCGAAGTGAAGAACCCGCAGCGCACCATCCCGATCGCGCTGATCCTCTCGGTACTGCTGTCCACCGCGATCTATGCCCTGCTGCAACTGGCCTTCCTCGGCAGCATCCCGACCGAAATGCTCGCCAACGGCTGGGCTGGCGTGACCAAGGAACTGGCCCTGCCCTACCGTGACATCGCCCTGGCCCTGGGCGTCGGCTGGCTGGCCTACCTGGTGGTGGCCGATGCGGTGATCTCGCCCAGCGGCTGCGGCAACATCTACATGAACGCCACCCCGCGCGTGGTCTATGGCTGGGCGCAGACCGGTACCTTCTTCAAATACTTCACCCGTATCGACGAGCAATCCGGCATCCCGCGCCCTGCCCTGTGGCTGACCTTTGGTCTGTCGGTGTTCTGGACCCTGCCGTTCCCGTCCTGGGAAGCGCTGATCAACGTGGTTTCCGCCGCCCTGGTGCTGAGCTACGCCGTGGCCCCGGTCACCGTCGCCGCCCTGCGCCGCAACGCACCGGACATGCCGCGCCCGTTCCGGGTCATGGGCATGGGCGTGCTCGGCCCGCTGTCGTTCATCATCGCCGCGTTGATCGTCTACTGGTCCGGCTGGAACACCGTGTCGTGGCTGCTGGCCCTGCAGATCGTGATGTTCGTGCTGTACCTGCTGTGTGCCCGTTTCGTACCTACCCAGCACCTGTCGCTGGCCCAGCAAGTGCGCTCGTCGGCCTGGCTGATCGGTTTCTACGCGGTGACCATCCTGCTGTCCTGGCTCGGGAGCTTTGGCGGCCTGGGCGTGCTTGCTCACCCGTTCGACACCCTTGCCGTGGCCGCCTGTGCACTGGGCATCTACTACTGGGGCGCGGCCACCGGGGTGCCGGCTCACCTGGTGCGCCTGGAGGGCGAGGATGAAAGCGAAGCCAGCCACGAGGTGCCGGCAGCCAAGCGCCCGGCTGCACTGGCTTCTTGAAGGCTGCTGGCCCTATCGCCGGCAAGCCGGCTCCCACAATGCCTGCGCTGTACCTGTGGGAGCCGGCTTGCCGGCGATGAGGCCCGCAAGCGCACCAAATATTCGGAGATGTCCATGAAACACGTTCACGTCATCGACTCCCACACCGGCGGCGAACCCACCCGCCTGGTGATGAAGGGCTTCCCCACCCTCAACGGCCGCAGCATGGCTGAGCAGCGCGACGAACTGCGCGAGCTGCACGACGACTGGCGCCGTGCCTGCCTGCTGGAGCCACGCGGCAACGACGTGCTGGTCGGCGCGCTGTACTGCCCACCGGTGTCGGCCGACGCCACCTGCGGGGTGATCTTCTTCAACAACACCGGCTACCTGAACATGTGTGGCCACGGCACCATCGGCCTGGTCGCCTCGCTGCAGCACCTGGGCCTGATCGAACCCGGCGTGCACAAGATCGACACTCCAGTCGGCCAGGTCAGCGCCACCCTGCATGAAGACGGTGCGGTCACCGTCGGCAACGTACCGGCCTACCGCTACCGCCAGCAGGTGCCGGTGGACGTTCCAGGCCACGGCGTGGTGCACGGCGACATCGCCTGGGGTGGCAACTGGTTCTTCCTGGTGTCCGAGCATGGCCAGCGCATCGCGCTGGACAACCGCGAAGCCCTCACCGAGTACACCTGGGCCATGCTCAAGGCCCTCGAAGCCCAGGGCATCACCGGCGAGCACGGCGCCCTCATCGACCATGTCGAGCTGTTCGCCGATGACGCCAACGCCGACAGCCGCAATTTCGTCATGTGCCCCGGCAAGGCCTACGACCGCTCTCCCTGCGGCACCGGCACCAGCGCCAAGCTGGCGTGCCTGGCCGCCGACGGCAAGCTCGCCGAAGGCCAGACCTGGGTCCAGGCCAGCATCACCGGCAGCCAGTTCCACGGCCGCTACCAGCGCGAGGGCGAGCGCATTCGCCCGTTCATCACCGGCCGCGCCTACATGACCGCCGACAGCACCCTGCTGATCGACGAACAGGATCCGTTTGCCTGGGGCATCTGACGCCCCTGGCCTTTTTCTTCGCAACCCCGACTGAATACTGCAAGGAGTGACACCCATGAGCGACAACATCTTCACTGGCTGCATGCCCGCCCTGATGACCCCGTGCACCGCCGCGCGCAAACCGGACTTCGACGCCCTGGTGCGCAAGGGCCTTGAGCTGATCGAAGCCGGCATGAGCGCGGTGGTGTACTGCGGCTCGATGGGCGACTGGCCGCTGCTGACCGAGGCCGAGCGCCAGGAAGGCGTGGCGCGCCTGGTGGCCGCCGGCATCCCGACCATCGTTGGCACCGGCGCGGTGAACACCCGCGAGGCCGTGGCCCATGCTGCCCATGCCGCCAAGGTCGGCGCCGCCGGCCTGATGGTCATCCCCCGCGTGCTGTCGCGCGGTGCCTCGCTGATCGCCCAGAAGCACCACTTCTCGGCGATCCTCGCGGCCGCGCCGAAGCTGCCGGCAGTGATCTACAACAGCCCCTACTACGGCTTCGCCACCCGCGCCGACCTGTTCTTCGAACTGCGTCGCGAATACCCGAACCTGATCGGTTTCAAGGAATTCGGTGGCGGCGCCGACCTGCGCTATGCCGCCGAGCACATCACCTCCAAGGATGACGACGTGACCTTGATGGTCGGCGTCGACACCCAGGTGGTGCATGGCTTCGTCAACTGCAACGCCACCGGCGCCATCACCGGCATCGGCAACGCCCTGCCGCGTGAAGTGCTGCAACTGGTGAGCCTTAGCAAGCAAGCCGCCAAGGGCGATGCCCGGGCCCGCCGTCTGGCGCGTGAGCTGGAGTCGGCGCTGGCGGTGCTGTCGTCGTTCGATGAAGGCTGCGACCTGGTGCTGTACTACAAGCACCTGATGGTGCTCAACGGCGACACCGAGTACAGCCTGCACTTCAATGAAACCGACGAGCTCACCGACGCCCAGCGCAACTACGCCGAGCAGCAGTACGCGCTGTTCCGCAGCTGGTACGCCAACTGGTCGGCCGAGCAGCACCTGGCCTGATCCGTGGGGCTGCTTCGCAGCCCATCGCCGGCAAGCCGGCTCCCACAATCTGAAACCTGTGATGACCTTGTGGGAGCCGGCTTGCCGGCGATGGGCCGCGCAGCGGCCCGCTTTCTGAACCCAATTCCCAAGGATGCCCCATGTCCCTGACAGGCAACCTGCTGATCGGCCAGCGCGCCGTGACCGGCAGCCAAGCAGCCATCCGCGCCATCGACCCGGCCACCAACCAGGCGCTGGAACCCGCTTACGCCGGTGGCACCGGCGAGCACGTTGCCCAGGCCTGCGCCCTGGCCTGGACGGCGTTCGACCGCTACCGCGAGACTTCACTCGAACAACGTGCAGCGTTTCTCGACACCATCGCCGACCAGATCGAAGCGCTGGGCGACGCCCTGATCGACCGCGCCGTGGCCGAAAGCGGCCTGCCCAAGGCGCGTATCCAGGGCGAGCGCGGCCGCACCTGCACGCAACTGCGGACCTTCGCCCGCGTGGTGCGCGACGGCGAGTGGCTGGATGTACGGGTCGACAACCACCTCCCCGACCGCCAGCCCCTGCCCCGCGCCGACCTGCGCCAACGCCAGGTGGCCCTGGGCCCGGTCGCCGTATTCGGCGCCAGCAACTTCCCCCTGGCCTTCTCGGTGGCCGGGGGCGACACCGCCTCGGCCCTGGCGGCCGGTTGCCCGGTGGTGGTCAAAGCCCACGGTGCCCACCCCGGCACCAGCGAACTGGTCGGCCAGGCCGTGGCACGCGCCGTGCAACTGTGCGGGCTGCCCGAGGGCGTGTTCTCGCTGCTGTATGGCGCGGGCCGTGAAGTCGGCATTGCCCTGGTCAGCGACCCACGCATCAAGGCCGTCGGTTTCACCGGTTCGCGCAGCGGCGGCATCGCCCTGTGCCAGGCCGCCCAGGCGCGCCCGGAGCCGATCCCGGTGTATGCGGAAATGAGTTCGATCAACCCGGTTTTCCTCTTCGATGCGGCCCTGCAGGCACGGGCCGAGTCGCTGGCCCAAGGCTTCGTCGCTTCGCTGACCCAGGGGGCCGGCCAGTTCTGCACCAATCCTGGCCTGGTCATCGCCCGCCAGGGGCCCGCGTTGCAGCGCTTCATTGCCGCCGCCAGCGAGCAAGTGCGCCAAGCCGCTGCGCAGACCATGCTCACCCCAGGCATCCACAGCGCCTATGCAGCCGGTATCGCTGCCTTGGCCGACAACGCCAATGCCCAGGTCGCCGCCAGCGGCCAGCCGCAGCACGGTCCCAACCAGTGCCAGGCGCAGCTGTTCGTTACCCAGGCGGGTGCATTCCTCACCGACCCGGCGCTGCAGGCCGAAGTGTTCGGCGCCGCCTCGCTGGTGGTCGCCTGTGAAAACGACGCGCAAGTGCACCAGGTTGCCGAGCACCTGGAGGGTCAGCTGACCGCCACCCTGCACCTGGACGACGGCGACCTGGACAGCGCCCGCGCCCTGCTGCCGACCTTGGAACGCAAAGCCGGACGCATTCTGGTCAACGGTTGGCCAACGGGGGTGGAAGTGTGCGATGCCATGGTCCACGGCGGGCCGTTCCCGGCCACGTCCGATGCCCGCAGCACCTCGGTGGGCACGGCGGCGATCCTGCGTTTCCTGCGCCCGGTGTGCTACCAGGACTTCCCGGATGCCCTGCTACCGCAGGCGTTGAAGCACGGCAACCCGCTGCAGCTGCGGCGTTTGCTCGACGGCAAGCGGGAACGCTGAATCATGCTCGATGCCTCCCCTGAAACCGATATCGCCGTGGTCGGCGCCGGCATCGTCGGCGTCGCCTGCGCCCTGCAACTGGCCCGCCAGGGCCGCCGGGTGCTGCTGATCGACCGCCAGGCGCCGGGCCACGGCGCGTCCTACGGCAATGCCGGGCACCTGGCCACCGAGCAGGTATTCCCCATCGCCGACCTGTCGATCCTCAAGCGCCTGCCACGCATGCTGCTGGACCCGATGGGCCCGCTGCGGCTGGACTGGAAGTACCTGCCAAAAGCGCTGCCCTGGTTCACCCGCCTGCTGCTCAACCTGCGCCCGGCCCCGTTCCAGCGCAGCGTGTCGGGTATTCGCGCGTTGAACGAGGGCAGCCTCGGGGCCTGGCAACGTTTGCTGGGCTCGATCGGGCGTAGCGACCTGTTCAAAGAGGATGGTTCGCTGCTGGTGTTCGAACGGCCCGAGTCGCGCCAGGCGCTGGAAGCCTTGCGCACACGTATGCAGCAACAGGATGTGGCGGTGGACATGTGGTCGGCCGGCGCCGTGCACGAAGCCGCGCCGCAGCTGAACCCTTCGCTGCTCGGCGGGCTGTTCTTCCCTGGTACCGGGCATTTTCTGGACCCCTATCGGGTGGTTTGCGAACTGTTCGAGGCGGCCAAGGCCAGTGGCGTGCGTTTCGTCCAGGGGCAGGTCGACGGCGGGCAGCTGGACGGTCAGGGCGTCAAGCTGGCCAGTGACCGTGGATTCTTCAGTGCGCGCCAGGTGCTGATCAGCTGCGGCGCCCATTCTGCGCAGCTGACGGCCACGCTGACGGGCAAGCGCGTGCCACTGGACACCGAGCGCGGCTATCACCTGATGTTGCCTGGCGAGCACCAGCGCCTGCCGTTCGCGGTGACCTCGCTGGAGCGCAAGTTCATCATGACGCCGATGGCTGACGGGCTACGCCTGGCGGGCACGGTGGAATTCGCCGGGCTGGAGGCGCCACCGAGCATGCAACGGGCGTGGCAGTTGCACCGGTTGAGCAAGGGGTTGTTCAAGCGGGATCTGGAGATCGAGGGGGCTACACCGTGGATGGGGTTCAGGCCTTCGCTGCCGGATTCGTTGCCGGTGATCGATCGGGTGTGCGATGGGCGGGTGTTGCTTGCGTTTGGGCATCAGCACCTGGGGTTGACCCAGGCGGCGGTGACGGCGCAATGGGTGGGGCGGTTGGCTGAGCGGGAGGCTGGCGCGGATCTTGGGGCTTATCGGCTGGATCGGTTTTGAGGCGGGGGCCGCTGTGCGGCCCCGCCTTCACTCAGCGATAACGCTCAAGCCAATGCGCATACGGCGCAGGCAAGGTCCACGCCGCTTTATCCACGCCCAACGCCTTGGCCGCAAAATACGCCCAATGCGGGTCGGCCAAATGCGCACGCCCCACCGACACCAGGTCGAGCTGATTGGCCTGCAGCGCCGCTTCCGCCAACTGCGGCGTACCAAACCCCCAAGCCGAAGTCACCGGCAACCCCGCCTCGCGGCGCACGCGCTCGGCAATCGGCCCCATGAACGCCGGGCCCCATGGAATGCTGGTTTCAGGGATGGTGAAACCGACACTCACACTCAGCAGATCAAGGCCACCTGCCTTGAACATACGCGCCAGCTCAATGGATTCATCCAAGGTCTGCTCATCCCGACCGTCATACTCCAGCACACCAAAACGGGCCGTCAGCGGCAGGTGTTCCGGCCATACCTCACGCACGGCAGCCAGGGTTTCCAGCAGGAAGCGGCTACGGTTCTCGAAGCTGCCGCCATAAGCGTCAGTACGCTGGTTGGAATGTTCAGAGAAGAAGCTCTGGCCCAGGTAACCATGGGCAAAGTGCAGCTCGATCCACTCGAAGCCGGCGTCCCGCGCACGGCGGGCGGCATCGGCGAAGTCCTGCTTGACTCGGGCGATATCGTCCAGGGTCATTTCGCGCGGCACTTTCGGCAGGTGCGCACCAAAGGCGATGGCCGAGGGGGCGATGGTTTCCCAGCCACGGGCATCGTCAGCGGCGATATGGTCGTCACCTTCCCACGGGCGGTTGGCGCTGGCCTTGCGCCCGGCATGGGCGATCTGGATACCGGGCACCGAGCCCGCGGCCTTGATCGCCTGCACCACCGGCACGAAGGCCTGGGCATGGGCGTCGCTCCAGATACCGGCGCAGCCGGGGGTGATGCGCCCTTCCGGCGCCACTGCAGTGGCCTCGACCACCATCAGGCCGGCGCCACCCCGTGCCAAGCTGGCGTAATGCACCTGGTGCCAGTCGTTGATCATGCCGTCCTCGGCCATGTACTGGCACATCGGCGGAATGGCAATGCGGTTGCGCAGGGTGACGTCCTTGAGGGTATAGGGTTCGAACAATGCAGACATGAGCAGACTCCAGGGTCTTTCGAATACGATTGTTCGATCATATTCGAACTATGGCAATTTGTGAAACCCCCGTTATCATGGCGACCATGCGAGCCTACAAACATCCCAACCCCGAAGACCTGATCCTCGAGCGCGTGCTCTATGCGCTGAGCGACCCCGTGCGCCTTGAGATCGTGCGCCACCTGGCGGGCGTGACCGAAGCCAGCTGCGGTGAGCTGGACGGTGGCCGGCCGAAGTCGAGCATGTCGCACCATTTTCGCGTGTTGCGCGATGCGGGGCTGGTGCATACGCGCAATGTGGGGACCACCCATATGAATTCGCTGCGCAGTGAAATGCTCGACGGGCGGTTCCCTGGATTGCTGGCGTGCATCCTGCGACAGCAGTGATGGCTGCTCCCACAGGGATCGGGTTTTCTTATCGAGTGTCGTGCTTGCGCAGCGCGAAGCGGCAAACCTGGCCGCCACGCAGCATGCATTCCTGATGTTCCACCTCTCCCCCACCCAAGGCCCCGATCAGCGCAAGGTCCAGCTCGCAGACCACCGGGTGCGCCTTGGCCAGGTGATGAAACACGCAGTTGTGCGCAACGATCTGCGGTTCCCCGCCTGAGCGAAAGAACACTTCGGCTTCATACCCGGCTGCATTCATGTGCTGCACGATCTGCCCTTCATCGACCACCTCGGGCTGCAGGTCCTTGGCCAGCTTGCGCCCTAGTTGGCGCATCAGCGCCAGCAGCGCCGGCTCGCCCAGCAGGCCGGCGACTTCACCGATCAGCAGGTTGGCTAGCAGCGGGTACTGGCGGGGAAACAATTCACGGCCCTGCTCGGTCAGCTGGTGCAATTGCTCTGGGCGTCGGCCGGTAGGGCGTGTAGCACCCCGCATGACCAGCCCGTCGCGCTCCAGTGCGGCCAGGTGCTGACGCACGGCCGTGCGGGTGACGGACAGGGCCTGCGCCAGGTCGTCGATGCTCATGCCGGTTGGCTGACGCAACAACGCATGGAGCAGGTCCTGTTGGGTACGGCCCAGTCCTTCGAGCATCAGAACTTGTCCGGGAACTGCTTGACCAGCGCCGCGGCGAGGGCGTCGGACAAGGCCAGGATATGCTCGCGCATCATCGCCCAGGTGCGCGCCTCGCCCGTGTAGTCAGCGGCGGCCAACTGGTCGATCTGGGCAACGTGATGGCCACCGTGGGCGCTGAGCAGCGTGAGCAGGGTCGGCTCGGGCAAATAGGGGTTGGCCTTGGCCAGGAAAGCAGCGATGGCCTTGGCGTTGCTGGTCAGCTCATCGACGGCGGCCTGCTGGCCTTTCTTGTCTTTGCCCACAGTGGCATCGCTGTAGTGCTTGATCGCCCCCCAGTGACCGGCGAGCAACTTGAGCAATTGATCGGCGGCGGGCTTGCCGTAGAGCGGGGCGATGCTGTTGGCTATCTTGGTGGCGTCGGCGACGACTTCATTGGCGGCGACGGCAGACTGCTTGGCATTGCCGGCCTGGTTGGCGACAGCGTAGTTGCGGACCCAGAAAATGTGCTCGACCCACAGGTCGCGCAGAGCCAGGCGCGTGTTCAGTGCAGCGGATTCGGCGGGTTTGGCGGCGGGGGTTGCGGTGGAGTAGCTCGCGCTCCACGCCGGTTGGGCGCACAGGGCGAACAGCAGTAAGGCGGCAATCTTGAGGTTCATGACGGCACCCTCCTTGAGGGGATCGGCTGACAAGATAATTTAAGCATCAAAATATGTTTTTATTGGACTTGGGCTGAATTTCCGATCAGTGGTGGCAACAAAAAAGCCACGAGGTCACCCCCGTGGCTTTCGATCCCAACAAGGCAGCTGCTTACAGCGCCATGTCGTTCTCAGGTTTGCTCTCAACCGGCTGGCTGGCAGCAGTGCTGGTACCGACGCTCTGGTCGATGACCGGCGGCTTGGCCAGCTGCAGCACCTCAGCGGTGTAGTTCCACTCTTTCTGGGTAGCGGCAGCCGAATCATTCAGCTTGGTACCGTAGCTCGGCACGATCTCTTTGATCTTGGCCTGCCACTCCGGGGTCGCGACCTTCTCCTTGAACACGGTTTCCAGGACGGTCAGCATGATCGGTGCAGCGGTCGAAGCACCTGGCGATGCACCCAGCAGGCCGGCGATGGTGCGGTCCTGCGAGGCCACCACTTCGGTGCCCAGCTTCAGCACGCCGCCCTTCTCTTCGTCACGCTTGATGATCTGCACGCGCTGGCCGGCCTGCCACAGCTTCCAGTCTTCCTTCTTGGCGTTCGGGAAGTAGGTGCGCAGCGCTTCGAAACGGTCGTCGTCAGACTGCATCAGCTGACCGGCGAGGTATTCCACCAGCGGGTACTGGTCGATACCGACCTTGGCCATCGGCCACACGTTGTGCGGGGTGGTGCTTTTCAGCAGGTCCAGGTACGAGCCGTTCTTCAGGAACTTGGTCGAGAAGGTGGCGAATGGCCCGAACAGGATCACGCGCTTGCCATCGAGCACGCGGGTGTCCAGGTGCGGGACCGACATGGGTGGCGCGCCGGTCGAAGCAATGCCGTAGGCCTTGGCCATGTGCTGCATGGCCACGGTCGGGTTCTCGGTCACCAGGAACGAACCGCCAACCGGGAAGCCTGCGTATTCCTTGGCTTCAGGAATGCCCGACTTCTGCAGCAGCTTGAGCGCGCCGCCGCCGGCACCGATGAACAGGAACTTGGCGTCGGTGGCCGTTTCGGTACCGTCCTTCAGGTTCTTGTACTCGACGTGCCAGGAGCCGTCCTCGTTGCGGGTGATGTCCTGGACTTCGCTGGACAGCTGCAGATTGAAGTTGTCCTGGGTCTTCAGGTGGCCAACGAACTGGCGGGTGATCTCGCCGAAGTTGACGTCGGTGCCGATCGGCGACCAGGTCACGGCCAGCTTCTGGTTCGGGTCGCGGCCTTCCATCATCAGCGGGACCCACTTAGCGATCTGCGCGTGGTCCTCGGAGTACTGCATCGAGCGGAACAGCGGGCTGGCCTGCAGCGCGTCGTAACGCTTCTTGAGGAACTTGATGTTGTCATCGCCCCAGACGAAGCTCATGTGCGGGGTGGTGTTGATGAACGAATGCGGGTTCTTCAGCACACCCTGGCGCACTTGCCAGGCCCAGAACTGACGGGAAATCTGGAAGGATTCGTTGATGTCGATGGCTTTGGAGATGTTGACGTTGCCGTCTTTGTCTTGCGGGGTGTAGTTCAGCTCGGCCAGGGCGGAGTGGCCGGTGCCGGCGTTGTTCCAGCCGTTGGAGCTTTCTTCGGCGACGCCGTCCAGGCGCTCGACCATTTCCATCGACCAGCTTGGCTCCAGCTCGTGCAGCCACACAGCCAGGGTGGAGCTCATGATGCCGCCGCCGACCAGCAGCACATCGACTTTCTTGGTTTCTGCGGCATGTGCTTGCATGAAGCTCGCCGCAACAGCCAGACCCAGCAAGGTCTTGCCAGCTTTCTTGAACATTGATCAATTCCAGTCTGTAGAACGGAGGACGGGCCCGTGGCTGGCCCAGGTGTTTCATGTTCTTCCGCGCAGGCTTGTTGTGGTCATTGTTCAGCGGCCAGAGAAACAGAAAACGACCCAGGCTATTGTCGAATTGACCGACAGGGCTGAATCGTTTCGCTGATTGTATCTTAAATGCCAGCACAAACAAATTGCGTGGCCAGAGGCAAGACGGCAGGTTGTCCCAGCGGCAGGTTGTCACGCCCGAGAAACAAAAACCCCCGGGCATCTGCATGACCGGGGGTCTTGGATCAGGTCGCAAGCGACGCGATCAGGGTATCGCCAAGATTACTGCGGCTGAGGCAGTTTATCGATCGGGCCGCAGCCACCGATAACCTTGGAAATGGAAACCGAAGGGTGGAACAGGTAGTCGTACGAGCAGTTTTTCTGCTGGTTGTAGACTTGACCCGTGCAACCGGACAGCAGGGCAACGCCGGAAACGACAGCAACGGCGACGGTGGCCTTGAACAGCTTTTTCATTACTCAGTCCTTTAAATGAATCATCGGCCATCTTTCTGATGGCGGCGGGATGATACAGAACCGAAGCATTGGATCCAAGTTTCGTGGGCAATGGGCTTGATTGTTGAAAAGCAGGCCGGCGCAAACGATAGTTCCTGTCTGTGCCTTTGCTCTGCCCTACGACAGGAGTTCCCCCCATGCTCGGCGTCACCGACTACGGCGCGTTCGTCATTGCCTTCATCATCGTGCTGGCCATTCCCGGTCCGGGTAACTTCGCCCTGATCACCGCCACCGGCAAGGGCGGCATCAAGGCCGGCCTGGCCGCGACATGCGGGGTGATTCTCGGCGACCAGGTGCTGCTGTGGCTGGCGGTGGCGGGCGTTGCCACCCTGCTCGCGGCCTACCCTGCCGCCTTCCACGTCGTGCAGTGGGCGGGCGCTGCGTACCTGGCCTACCTCGGGCTGCGCATGCTGCTGAGCAAACCCGGTGGCGCCCCACGCGCCAGCCGCATGGACAACGGCCACTACCTGCGTCAGACCATGCTCATCACCCTGCTCAACCCCAAGGCGATCATGTTCTACATGGCGTTCTTCCCGCTGTTCGTCGACCCGGTGAAGCATCAGGGGCTGGTGACCTTCGGCTTTCTCGCCGCGACCGTGGCGGTGGTGACGTTCCTGTATGGATTGATCGCGGTGGTGCTGACCCACCACCTGGCCGAGCGCATGCGCGCCAATCCGCGTATTTCCAACCTGTTCGAACGTTTGGCGGGGGCATGCCTGGTGGGCTTTGGCATCAAGCTGGCGGCGATGCGCTGAACGACAGGCCGTGGCTTCGACCACGGCTTTCAACCCTGCCTTGGCCGAAACGCTGTAGGCCAATTCGTAAAATTGTCGGTTACCCCATCAAGTAATTGCTTGAGCATCTTAGTCACCCTAGCCTCGTTAGCCCCAGTCTGACAGGAAGTAGCTAGTAGGCTACAATCGACAATGACGAATGAGATCGGCAGCACGCCCGACTTCGATAAATGGCTCAATGGTGTCAACGACTCCATCGGCAAGGCTGCAATCCTTGGCCGTATCAGCCGAGCAGAATGCGGAAACTTTGGCGACACAGAGCCAGTGGGTGATGGTGTCAGCGAAATGCGTGTGTTCGTTGGGCCCGGTTACCGCATGTACTACGTACGAACGGGTCAAACCCGCTATCTGATGCTCTACGGCAGTGACAAAACTGACCAAGGCAGAGGCATCAAACGAGCAAAGGAAATCCTGGACAACCTGCGAGGTGGAAAAGATGAGCGATAAATACAGCCATGAAGAAATGCCAATCCTCGATCTGGACCTGAGCAACACGCAGCGCTTTGAAGCTTCCCGCTTTCTCGATAGCCCTGAAACCATTGCTGCCTTCTTGGCAGAAGCACTGAAAACCAACGACACACACGTCCTGATGCATGCAATGGGGGAAGTGGCAAAGGCGAGAGGCGTAAACAAGCTCGCTCAGGACGCAGGCGTCAATCGCGAGTCTCTCTACAAGACCTTCAAGGGAGGCAGCAAGACACGCTTTGATACCATCCAGAAGCTTATGCTGGCCTTGGGTGTAGAGCTGACCGTAAAACCGCTGGCTGACCCGGTTCTTTCGCCTGCGACCAAATAGCCGCGCTCACCTGCGAGTCAGCCAGCCCTCATCAGAACAACTTGACCGTATAACTCAGGATCAAGCGGTTCTCGTCGATGTCGGTCCGATAGTTCGAGCGGGCCATCACATTGCGCACCCGCACCCCCAACCCTGCCAGGGGGCCGCTCTGCACCACGTAGGCAAGGTCCAGGTCGCGCTCCCGGTCACGCCCTTCGAAACCCAGGCCGGTCTCGACGTCGCGCCCCTTTACATAGCGCAGGGTCGAGGTCAGCCCCGGGATCCCCAGCGCGACGAAGTTGTAGTCGTGCCGCACCTGCCACGAGCGCTCCCCCGTCGCCGAGAATTCATAGGTGGGCAGCGTATTGCCCATCGGGTTGGTGTTGGCACCGACCTGGATGAACCCGTCGTCCCCGCCGATCTGCTGATACCCCACATAGAAGGTGTGCCCACCGGTCTTCGCCGAGAACAGGCTGAACAGCGCATGGTTGTCGTAATTACCAGCGATCTGCCGACCATCCTCCTGGGCAACGAAGTAGCCGGCATTCACCCCCAGCGTCCAGTCACCCACCGGCTGGGCGTGCTTGAGGCTGTAAAAGCGCTGCTGGTAGATATCTTCCAGTTGCGCCTGCCACACGCCGACACTGGTGCGGTTGTCGTTGAAGGCATAGTCGGCGCCGACATAGTTGAAGCGGTCACTGGTGAACCGCGCCAGCCGCGCCGGATTGATCGGGTCGTTGACCAGCGCATACATCTTCTGGCTGTTGGACGAATCACGCAGGCTGGTCGACCGGAACTGCCCCGCGCTCAGGGTCAACCCGGGGAACTCGCGGGACTCGAGCATCGCGCCCTGGTAGGTCGGCGGCAGCAGGCGCAGGTCGCTGAACAACAGCACGGGCAGGTTAGGCATCAACTCGCCCACTTTCAGTTCGGTGCGGGAAGCCTTGAACTTGATCGCTGCGCCCATGCGGCTGTATTCGTCTGCCGACTTGCCGCTTTCAAGGCTGGGCAACAACCCCGACTTGGCATGCTCCGGGCTGCTGTCGAGCTTGAGACCGAGCAGACCGATGACGTCGACACCCATGCCGATCATGCCCGGGGTATAGCCGGAGGTGGCATTGAAGATGAAGCCCTGGGCCCACTCCTGGGTACGCGACTGGGTACTCGGGCCTTTGATATCGGCATAGTCACGACTGAAAAAGTAATTGCGTGCTTGCAGCGTAGCGCTGGCGCCCGCGATGAAACCTGGCTCTTCGGCCGTCGCCTCGGCGCACAGGGCGGCGGCGATGCAGCCACCGGCCAGGCGAGCGGTCGGGGAATAACGCTGTGGCATGTAACCGAGCATGAAAGCAACTCCTGGATGCGGGCAACAGCAGCCCGCCGCGGCGGCCCAGGGGCCATCCTCGTCGGGTTGCGTTGAAAGGGATCGGCAGGCGAGCTAGGTGCCCGCCTGCGCTGCCGTCAAAAGAAGCGCTGGACCGTTAACGGTTGACCAGCTTTGCCGGCAAGGCGATGACCAGGAAGCAGCTGAGCAGCAGGCACAGGGCAAACACCCACAAGGCCGCGTGGGAGGTGCCGGTCAGATCGGTGACCATGCCCATCAGCGAGTTGCTCACCAGCCCCGCGATATTGGCCACCGAGCACGCGAGGGCAAAACCGGTAGCGGCCGCGGTGCCCTTGAGGAAGGTCGCCGGCAGGCTGAAGAACACCGGCACCGCACCGATGATCGCCGCCGAGGCGATCGCAAACAGCACCACCGTCATCACCAGGTTCTGGCTGAACAGGGTGCTGCTGGCCATGGCGATCGCGCCGATGATGAACGGCACGATGATGTGCCAGCGGCGTTCGCGATGCCGGTCGGAACTGGCACCGATCATCAACATGCCAGCCAACGCCGCCAGGCTCGGAATCGCCGTGAGCAGGCCGATGTGGAAGGTATCGCTGACACCCGCGTCGCGAATGAAGGTCGGCATCCAGAAGCCCATGGCATAGGCGCTGAGCAGGATCGAGAAATCGATGCCACCGAGCATCCACACCTTGAGGTTGAAGAAGCCATCGCGGAAGCTGTGCTTGCTCTCCTTGCCCTCGGCATCGTCGGCGGCCAGGTCCGCTGCCAGCTGCGCCTTGTCGTCATTCGACAGCCATTTCGCCTGCTGGAAATTGTTCGGCAGCGCCCAGAACGTCAGGATGCCCAGCAGCACGCTGGGGATCGCCTCCAGCAGGAACAGCCACTGCCAGCCATGCAGGCCGTGTACCTGGTCGAAGTGGCCCATGATCCAGCCAGAGATCGGCCCGCCAATCACGCTCGACAGCGGCAGCCCGATCATGAACAGGGCAATGATGCGCCCGCGTCGGTAGGTCGGGTACCACATGGTCAGGTAGAACAGCACACCCGGCAGGAAGCCCGCTTCAGCCGCGCCGAGCAAAAAGCGCAGGATGTAGAACTGCGTGGTGCTGGTGACGAACATGGTGCAGGCCGAGAGCAGGCCCCAGGTGATCATGATGCGGGCGATCCAAAGCTTGGCGCCGACACGCTGCAGGATCAGGTTGCTCGGGACCTCGAAGATGATGTAACCGACGAAGAACAGCCCGGCCCCCAGGCCATAGGCCGCGGTGCTGAATTGCAGGTCTTCGAGCATCTGCAGCTTGGCGAAGCCGACATTGATGCGGTCCAGATAGGCTGCGAGGTAGCAGAAACACAGGAAGGGGATGAGCTTCCAGGTGATCCTGCGGTAAAGCGCTTGAGTACCCCGGTCGACTTCAACGTGGACCGCGGTTGCATTCGCAATTGGCATTTCCTGTCTCCTGGCGGGCGACTTTGTGGTTGTTTTAAGGCCAGCAGTTTTCGACGCTCTGGGCGCGCCGCGCACTATACGCGGCACGCCTGGGGGGCGTCACAAGACCCCGAGTGCTCCTGCGGGGCGACCGCCTGGACAGCGGACGGTCATGGAACGGGCTTCCCGCGCCGTTACTTGATTGTTATGGGTGCAAGGTGACCGGTTGATTCAGTTCTCCAGGCGTTGAAGCTGCTCCATGGCCTCCTGCCGGCTGACGACATCGCCGTACTTGCTGTCGATGTCGAACAGGTTGGCTTCATGGGGATCGTTGTGGCGATCACCGACACATTCGCGCACCACGATGGTTCGGAAACCGTGCTGCAGGGCATCCACCGCACTGGCGCGGATGCAGCCACTGGTGGAGCAGCCGGCCAGCACCACGGTATCGACGCCTTGTGCATGCAGCAGCGAGGCCAGGCTGGTACCGAAGAAGGCGCTGGCGTACTGCTTGCTGAGCACCACTTCATCCGCCCGTGGCACCACGGCCTCGCAGAATGCCGCCAGCGAGTTGCCTTCGACCATGTCCTTCATCACCGGCGCCTTGCGCACCCACACGCCGCCGTCGGCGAAGTGCGGGGCCTGGTAGCGGATGTTGGTATGGACCACCAGCGTCCCGCAGTCTCGGGCCAGGGCCAGCAGGCCGGCGGCCTGCTCGACGGCCGTCACCACGCCGGGAGCGTAGAGCGGCGCACCAGGGGTGGTGTAGCCCTGCATGAAGTCGATCATCAGCAGGGCCGCCTTGCGGCCGAAGCCGATGCGCTGGCCCCATACGCCCTGGTAGTTGTCGCTGGCGCTTTGTGCGTCGCTCATGTTCGTCTCCCGATTCAGTAAGCGCCCGACAGCAATGCGCCAGCGCCTGGAACCACCGGTTCCAGGTCCAGCGCCTTGAGCATGGCGTAGGTGGTGGCGATGGCGGCGGTGACCACCGGCTTGCCGGTTTGCGCCTCGACCTTGGCGACCGCCGGCAGCGATTGCATCTGCACGCAAGCCGAAAGCACCACCACATCGACGCCTTCAAGGTTCATGCCGGCGACGATGCCCGGCAGGTTGGCCGGGTCGTGGCGGGCCACGGCGAGGTTGTCGGGGATTTCCAGCGCGCGCCAGTCCTGCACTTCGAAGCCTTCCTCGCGGATGTAGTTGACCACAAGTTCGGTCAACGGCTTCATGTAGGGCGCGACGATGGCGATGCGCTTGGCCTTCATCACATGCAGGGCCTCCACCAGCGCACCCGCACTGGTGATCACCGGCGCCAGCGCGTCGTTGTCAGCGGTGGCTTTCTGCAGTCGTTTCTCCGACTGACGGTGATAACCCAGCCCCATGGCCATGATCGCCACCAGGCAGGCATAGCCGAGCACGTCAACCTTCGCGTCGGACAACTCCACCGCGCAGCGGTCGGACTCGCCATCCATCGCTGCCAGTTCTTCCTTCTTCACCTGCTTCATGCGCATGCGGCTGGAGTGGAAGGTGAAGCGTTCCGGGCGGATCGCCTGGCGCGCCAGGAGCATCGCCGGGATCTCGGTTTCCATGGTGGTGTTCGAGCTCGGCACGATCTGGCCGATCCGGTAAATCTTGCTCATGTGTTGTGCTCCGTCAGTCGAAGGTGTGGTCGAGGAAATCACCAAAGGCGGCGAAGAAGCCTTCGAGGTCATCCCAGGGGATCATGTGGCCGGCGTTGTCGACCTGCGCGACCTGGATGTCCGGCTTGAGCTCGCGGATTTCGGCGATGTCCTGGGACCGGATCACGCCGCCCCGCCCGGCCACCATCAGCAGTGCGGGCTGGCGCACGCGGGGCAGGTCCTGATGGATGTCCACCTGGTGGAAATCGTTGAAGGCACGCACGATCGCCGGCTCATGGCAGGTGTGCAGCCACTCGGCGCGCAGGGCCAGTTGCTCATCGGTCCAGGTCGCGCAGAAGGCGCGCATGTCATCGCCGCTCATGCCAACGGTGGCCTGGCGAATCGAGTCGACGTACCACGGCAGCTTGCTCGGGTACTCGCGCCGACCAGGCCCGGACACCGGTGGGTCGACCAGCACCAGGCGCTGCAGCCCTGGTGCGCCTTGGGCAGCGGCGCGGATGGCGAAACGTGCCCCCATCGAGTGGCCGACCAGGTGATAGCGCTCCAGGCCCAGCGCCGCCGCGAAGGCCGGAATGTCCGCCGCGCAGGCATCGGTGCCGTAGTCCAGCTCAGGGCCGCTCGAAGACAGGCCGCGGCCACGCACATCCAGCACATAGGTGTCGAAGTGCTGACCAAGGCGCTCGGCGACGAACCCCCAGGTGATCGCTGGGCTGGTGATGCCCGGCACCAGGATCAGCGCATGGCCTTTGCCGCCGTAGCGCAGGTAATGCTGGCGGATGCCGTTGGCGCTGACGTTACCGCCGGCGACGAAGGTGCTCATGCCGCCTCCCCGCTTTTCAGTTCCTGGCCGTAGAGGTCATAGCCATAAACCCAGGCCGGGTCTTCCTGGTTGTAGAGGAAGGTGTTGGCGTTGGATACCGCCTGCACCCGCGATGCGCGTTCCTTGCGGTTGGCCTCGTACAGCGCGAAGGCGGTGCGGTGGTCGGACAGTCCGGTCTCTTGCAGGCAGCGGGTCAGCATCGCCGCATCTTCGATCGCCATGCACGCGCCTTGCGCCATGTGCGGTTTCATCGGGTGGCAGGCGTCGCCCAGCAGCACCAGGCGGCCACGGCTCCACAGCGGCAGCGGGTTGCGGTTGCGCAGCGGCCACTTGGTAATCGATTCGGTGGCGCCGATCAGCTTCTGCACGGTGGGGTGGTAACCCTCGAAGGCCGCACGCATTTCTTCCTGGCTGCTGTCGACGAAGGCGCCCTGGAAGTCCCAGGCCTCGTGCGGTACGCCGGTGACGAAGTAGTACTCGTCGCGCTTGCCAGTGGTGTAGTAGACCATCATGTGGCGGTCTTCGGTCCACCACTTCACGCAGTCCTCGAACACGTCGGCATGCTGGGCCAGGTGTTCGCCGCGGATCAGCGCACGGTGGGCGACCCAGCCGCTGTAGATCGGCGCTTCGACACCCAGCAGCTCTTCGCGGATCTTGGAGTGGATGCCGTCCGCGCCAATGACGATATCGGCCACGGTGTGGGTACCGTCGGCGAAGTCCAGGCGCACCTGGTCGCCCTCATCGACAATCTTTTCCAGGCGCTTGCCGAAGTGCACGGTGCCCGGCTTGATCGCATCGATCTGCAGTGCGTGCAGGTCGCCGCGGTGAATGGTGATGTACGAGGCGCCGTACTCACGGCGGGCGAACTCACCGAGCGGGATGCGCGACAGGTAGTCGCCCGTGTTGCCGTCGCGGCTGAACCAGAAGTCCGGATGCGAGCTCATCAGCTCCAGCTTCTGCTCCAGCCCCATGCGGCGGAAGATCTTCATCACGTTGGGGCCGATATGGATACCCGCGCCAAGGCGGGTGAATTCCGGTGCCTGCTCGTACACGTCGACCTCGAAGCCGGCCTGTTGCAACAGTGTGGCGGCTGCTGCACCACCAAGACCTGCACCGACGATTGCGATTTTCTGCCTGCCCCGCATAGGTATATCCCCTCTTGTTCTGTGATGTGGTCAGCGGTTCGATCACCTGACGATTTAGAGTGTATACGCTGTATTTTTTTAATTGGAAGGGCATGACTCAAATATTTTCAAACAACTGATCGAATGTAACAAACGGCCTTGTGTAACCGATTTATCTAGGGCTTGTGTGAAATGGTAACGTTTGGAAGTACGGCTTGCGCTTGTCGAACGGATGCGATTACATCTACAAGAATATGGCGTATACACTATTAATTCGCACCGAGATGACGCGCCATGCACCGCCGCAGTGCAGCATCTCGAGCCCACCAAGGCCTGCCCAGGAGAAAGCCGATGCCCGTTAGCAACGCAGAACTGACCCAGATGTTCGAACACGTGCTGAAACTGTCCCGTGTGGATGAGACGCAGAGCGTCGCCGTGCTCAAGAGTCACTATTCCGATCCACGTACGGTGAATGCCGCGATGGAAGCCGCGCAGCGGCTCAAGGCAAAGGTCTACGCGGTGGAACTGCCGTCGTTCAACCACCCCACTGCCATGGGCAACGACATGACCGCCTACTGCGGCGACACGGCCCTGACCGGCAACCTGGCGGCACAGCGGGCACTGGAGGCCGCCGACCTGATCGTCGACACCATGATGCTGCTGCATTCACCTGAACAGGAGCAGATCCTCAAGACCGGCACGCGCATCCTGCTGGCCGTCGAGCCCCCGGAAGTGCTGGCGCGCATGCTGCCCAGCGAGGACGACAAGCGCCGCGTGCTGGCCGCCGAAACCCTGCTCAAGCAGGCGCGCAGCATGCATGTGCGCTCCAAGGCCGGCAGTGATTTTCGCGCCCCGCTCGGCCAATACCCGGCCGTCACCGAATACGGTTACGCCGACGAGCCCGGCCGCTGGGACCACTGGCCCAGCGGCTTCCTGTTCACCTGGCCGAACGAGGACAGCGCCGAAGGCACGCTGGTGCTGGATGTCGGCGACATCATCCTGCCGTTCAAGAACTACTGCCGCGAGCGCATCACGCTGGAGATCGAGAAAGGCTTCATCACCGGCATCCATGGCGGCTTCGAGGCCGAGTACCTGCGTGACTACATGAAGTATTTCAACGACCCCGAGGTCTACGGCATTTCCCACATCGGCTGGGGCCTGCAGCCACGCGCGCAATGGACCGCCATGGGCCTGCACGACCGCAACGACGGCATGTGCATGGATGCCCGCGCGTTCTATGGCAACTTCCTGTTCTCCACCGGCCCCAACACCGAAGTCGGTGGCAAGCGCAAAACCCCCTGCCACCTGGATATTCCGCTGCGCAACTGCGATATCTACCTGGACGACAAGGCCGTGGTCCTGGCCGGCGATGTGGTCGCACCTGAGGAGTCCAAGGCACGATAGTGGTTATACTGGCCCGGCGCTCCACTTCGGGGCCCGGCCAGCCCAACCCATACAGCCCAAGCCCTCCCATGTCGAAGAAAACCACTGAAGCGCCCGCTGCACCTGACACCGCCCCCTATGACGTTACCGAACAGGTCGGCCACCTGCTGCGCAAGGCGTATCAGCGGCACACCGCGATTTTCCAGCAGCAGGCGTGCGACCCGCAGTTGACCTCGATCCAGTTCGTCACCCTGTGCGCCTTGCGCGACCACGGGCCCAGCTCCCAGGCCGAGTTGATCAAGGCGACCGCCGTCGACCAGGCGACCATTCGCGGCATCGTCGAACGGCTCAAGGCGCGGGAACTGGTGAAGCTGTCGCCGGACCCTGATGATCGACGCAAGGTGATCGTCGAGCTCACCGACAGCGGCGCGGCATTGCTGGATGCGATGATTCCCTGCGCCCGGCAGATCAGTGAACTGAGCATGGGTTGCCTGAATGCTGCGGAGCGGGTGGCGATTCTGTTTTTGCTGCGCAAGATGATCGATGGGGATGAGATGGCGGGGTGATCGCGGCGCCTCGCTTTGGATTTGTGGTGATGCGTAGATCGAGCGCCGCCCGCGCGGCGCATCGCGGATAAATCCGCTCCTACATTTGTTGCAACGTACCTATGCCTGATAGGCCATGGTTGCCTGCCTTGTTGGTACGACACGATTTTTCGGTGGACGCCAAAAGCGGACAACCATGGCCTGACAGACCGTGGCACGTTGCAACAAATGTAGGAGCGGATTCATCCGCGATGCGCCGCGCGGGCGACGCTCGATTTCAACGGCACTAAAAATCTCAAACCCTGCACTTCGCGATACACCCCACCCCCCAAAATTCATCCCTGGCCTGCTTCTTGCCTGACCCTTTCATGTAGTGAGTACTTACCGAAACAAGCGCCCCCGTTGAGTGGTTTGGTAGCGCGCTGGTACTCGCTTTCGAATGGCAAGCAACTTCCAGAGATGATCCAACAATGCAAACAACCATCTCCCTGCGGATCAACGGCCAGAGCATCGAAGTCAGCGCCATGGCCGACACGCCCTTGCTGCTGATCCTGCGCAACGACCTGCGCCTGAACGGCCCCAAGTACGGCTGCGGCCTGGGCGAATGCGGCGCCTGCACGGTGATCATCGACGGCGTCGCCGCGCGCTCCTGCGTGATCCCCCTGTCCGGCGCCGCGAACCGCGACATCACCACCCTCGAAGGGCTGGGCAGCAAGGCCGCGCCGCACCCCGTACAGCAAGCGTTCATCGATGAGCAAGCCGCCCAATGCGGCTACTGCATGAACGGCATGATCATGACCGCCAAGGCCCTGCTCGACCGCATCCCGGACCCCAGCGACGAACAGATCCGCAACGAGCTGTCCGGCAACCTCTGCCGTTGCGGCACCCACGTCGAAATCCTGCGCGCCGTGCGCCGCGCTGCCGGCCGCCAGGCCTGAGAACCGGAGAAGAGCATGAACCACTCGCAACACGTTCCCACCCGCGACCAGTTGCTGGGCAAAACCGGCGTCCTGCTGATCGTCGATGAGATCACCCCGCCCTCGGGCCCTGTGGCCAAGGGCGTGACGCCCACGGTCAAGGCGCGTGAGCTGGCGTTGTTCCTGGCGGTCAGCGATGACGGCAGGGTCTACGCCTTCAACGGCCACGTCGACCTGGGCACCGGCATCCGCACATCTCTGGCGCAGATCGTTGCCGAAGAACTCGACCTGCGCATGGACCAGGTGCACATGGTGCTCGGTGACACCGAGCGCGCGCCGAACCAGGGCGCCACCATCGCCAGCGCCACCCTGCAGATTTCCGCCGTGCCGCTGCGCAAGGCGGCGGCCACCGCGCGACGCTTCCTGCTGCAACAGGCGGCGCTGCGCCTGGGCTGCCAGGCCAATACGCTGCGCATGGAAGAAGGCACGCTGATCGCCAGCGATGGCCGCACACTGCGCTTTGCCGAACTGGTGCAGGGGGAGAATCATCAACTGCGCATTGCCGACGATGCGCCGCTCAAGGCCATCGAGGACTACCGCCTGGTCGGCCGCAGCGCTGCGCGGGTGGATATCCCCGGCAAAGCCACCGGCGAGCTGACCTACGTCCACGACATGCGCCTGCCCGACATGCTCCACGGCCGCGTGATCCGGCCGCCCTACGCCGGCCACGACAGCGGCGATTTCGTCGGCAAGAGCTTGCTGGCAGTGGACGAATCCTCCATTGCCCATGTGCCTGGCGTGATCGCGGTGGTGGTCATCCGCGACTTCGTCGGCGTGGTCGCCGAGCGCGAAGAGCAGGCGATCCGCGCCGCCGAGGATTTGAAAATCAGCTGGAGGCCGTTGACCGGCAAGCTGCCCGACCTCAGCGATGTCGCCCAGGCGATCCGCGACAACCCCCGGGTGCAGCGCACTGTGCTGGACAAGGGCGACGTCGATGCCGGCATCGCCAATGCCAGCCAGCGCCTGAGCCGCAGCTATCTCTGGCCGTATCAACTGCATGGCTCGATCGGCCCGTCCTGCGCCCTCGCCGACTTTACCGAAGGCCAGATCCGCGTCTGGTCCGGCACCCAGAACCCACACCTGCTGCGCGCCGACCTGGCCTGGCTACTGGCGTGTGACGAACAACGCATCGACATCATTCGCATGGAAGCGGCCGGCTGCTATGGCCGCAACTGCGCCGATGATGTCTGCGCCGACGCGGTGCTGTTGTCACGCGCGGTAGGCCGCCCTGTGCGGGTGCAACTGACCCGCGAGCAAGAGCATGCCTGGGAGCCCAAGGGCACTGCACAGTTGATGGAAATCGATGGCGGCCTGAACGCCGACGGCACTGTCGCCGCCTACGACTTCCAGACCAGCTACCCCTCCAATGGCGCCCCCACCCTCGCCCTGCTGCTGACAGGCGCGGTGGAACCGGTACCGGCATTGTTCGAGATGGGCGACCGCACCTCGATCCCGCCCTATGACTATGAGCACATGCGCGTCACCATCAATGACATGACGCCGCTGGTGCGCGCCTCGTGGATGCGCGGTGTGTCGGCCATGCCCAACAGCTTCGCCCATGAGTCGTACATCGACGAGCTGGCCTTTGCCGCCGGGGTCGACCCGGTCGAGTACCGCCTCAAGCACCTTTCCGATCCGCGTGCCATCGACCTGGTCCAGGCCACCGCCGAACGCGCCGGCTGGCAGCCGCGTACCGAGCCCATGCAGGTGCCCGCTGAAGGTGATGTATTGCGCGGTCGCGGTTTCGCCTACGCGCGCTACATCCACAGCAAGTTCCCCGGCTTCGGCGCCGCCTGGGCGGCCTGGGTCGCGGATGTCGCGGTGGACCGGCGCACCGGTGAGGTAGCCGTGACGCGCGTGGTGATTGGCCATGACGCCGGCATGATGGTCAACCCCGAAGGGGTGCGGCACCAGATCCATGGCAACGTGATTCAGTCCACCAGCCGCGTGCTCAAGGAACAGGTGAGCTTCGAGGATTCAAAGGTGGCGAGCAAGGAATGGGGTGGCTACCCGATCCTGACCTTCCCCGAGGTGCCGGCCATCGATGTGATGATGCTGCCGCGCCAACATGAACCGCCGATGGGCAGTGGCGAGTCGGCCTCGGTGCCGAGCGCAGCGGCCATTGCCAACGCCATCTTCGATGCCACCGGGATACGCTTTCGCGAGCTGCCGATCACTGCCGAGCGGGTGCGCGCGGCACTGGGCGCAGAAGGCCCCCGCGCCGACGGACCGCCGCCAGCGCCGCCCGCGCCGAAACGCTCGAAATGGTGGTTCGGCTCGCTCGCCGGTGTGTTCGGTGCCGCGCTGGGCATGGCGGCCACCGCCCTGCCCTGGCGCGCCGAAATCGCCCCGGTAACGCCACCCGCCGCCGGTAGCTGGTCGGCCTCGATGCTCGAACGCGGGCGCCAAGTGGCGGCTGCCGGCGACTGCGCAGTGTGCCATACGGTCAGCGGCGGCAAGGTCAATGCCGGTGGGCTGGCGATGGAGACACCGTTCGGCACGCTCTACAGCACCAACATCACCCCCGACCCGGAAACCGGCATTGGTCGCTGGTCTTTCGCCGCGTTCGAGCGGGCCATGCGCGAGGGCATCAGCCGCGATGGCCGCCACCTGTACCCGGCCTTTCCCTATACCTCGTTTCGCAACATCACCGATGCCGACATGCAGGCGCTGTACGCCTACCTGATGTCACAGACGCCAGTACAGCAGGAGGCACCCGCCAACCAGATGCGCTTCCCTTTCAACCAGCGCCCGCTGATGGCTGGCTGGAACGCACTGTTTCTCTCGCGCGGCGAATACCAGCCCGACCCGCAGCGCAGCGCGCAATGGAACCGTGGCGCCTATCTGGTCGATGGCCTGGGCCACTGCACGGCGTGCCATTCGCCGCGCAACCTGATGGGCGCGGAGAAAAGCGGCAAAAGCTACCTGGCCGGCGGCATGGTCGATGGCTGGGAAGCGCCTGCGCTCAATGCCTTGAGCAAGGGGTCGATACCGTGGAGCGAGAACGAATTGTTCACTTACCTGAGCACCGGTTTCTCCGACAAACACGGCGTCGCTGCCGGCCCCATGGGGCCGGTGGTCAGCGAACTGGCGACACTACCGCAGAGTGATGTACGCGCTATCGCGCACTACCTGGCGTCGCTCGACGGCACGCCGCAGACGCTTGCAGCCAAGCCAGCGCCGCCAGTCGATCCGCAGGTTTCGCTGAGCAATGGCGAGCGGGTGTTCAAGGGCGCGTGCATGGCCTGTCACAGCGACGGACTTGGACCGAAGCTGTTCGGGGTCAGCCCATCCATGGCGGTCAACAGCAATGTCCATAGCGAGCTGCCGGACAACCTGCTGCGCATCGTGCTGCACGGCATTCCAACGCCGGCCACACGCGACCTGGGTTACATGCCGGGGTTCAAGGGCAGCTTGTCGGACCGTCAGGTCGCGGACCTTGCCGCTTACCTGCGCCAGCGCTTTGCGGCCGACAAACCGGCCTGGGAGGGGCTGATGGCCAAAAGCGCTCAAGTGCGCGCCAACCCTGGCAGCCATTGAATCTCAGCAGCGCAGCCCGCGCAGGGCGAGATCGCTGATGAAGTCCAGCCAGTCGGACTTGGCCTGCTTTTCGGCCAGGTCCACGGCCAGGAACGAACTCAGCGTGTAGAGGTTGGAGTTATAGAAATAGCAGAGCGAAGCGATCATCAGGTAGGTGTGCTTGATATCGATATCCGCGCGAAACAGGCCCTTGGCCTGGCCGGCCTCGATGATCGGCCGCAGCACACCGAACGCCTCGCCGGACAGTTCCTTGAGGTTCGGCGACTTCCTGGCATGTTTGCCCTGATGGAGGTTCTCGGTGGCCAGGATGGTGACGAACTCGGGATGGCGCACGTAGTAGTGCCAGATGAATGCGACCAGTTCGCGCAGCGCGCCCTCGGGGTCGGAGAGGTCCAGGCGCAGCTTGGCTTCGGCCTGGTTGAAGCTTGCGTAGATGTGCTCCAGCACGCAGATGAACAGCTTTTCCTTGCTGCCGAAGTAGTAATAGATCATTCGGTCATTGGACTTGGCCAATGAGGAGATCTGCTCGATGCGCCCGCCGGTAAAGCCTTCCTTGCTGAAGACCTTCACGGCAGCCTGGAGGATGTTTTGCTTGGTGCGGTCGGCCTGCTGGGCGCGAACACCGGTTTTACGAATTTGCATGGGCAATCACTGTGGAGCTGGCCAGAACGCTAACACTGCCACAGACGTTGGGCCTTTGCGCGGCTTTTTCAGGTGTGCTGTCAACCCTTGGAACGAGGTAGCGGAACATGCAGCATCTTGACCTGCAGGTGATCGACCAGGCCCTGCAATGGGCACAAGCCGGCCAGACGATCTGGCTCTGCACGGTGCTCTCCACCTATGGCTCGGCACCGCGCTCGCCCGGGGCGATGCTGGTCAGCAATGGCGGCGTGGCGTACGTCGGATCGTTGTCGGGCGGGTGTGTTGAAGAGGAGTTTCTGCAAAGCCTCTGGCGCGGAGAATTCAGGCAGGTGGCGCAGGTGGTGCGGTATGGCGACGGGCAGGCGCAAAGCCGTCGCTTGCGTTTGCCGTGCGGCGGCGTGCTGGTCGTGCTGGTTGAGCGACGCGAGCCGAACGACCTGTGGCTGGCGCACTTGCAGGTATTGCGTGCTGCGCTGCTGGGCCAGCAACGCGTGACGCGCAAGGTCGGATTGGCAACGGGTGACATCGAAGCCCATGGTGACAACAGGGTTGCCGTGCAGATGAGCGAAGATGCCGTGCATATCGGCATCGGCCCTGCCTTGCGTGTGTTGCTGGCCGGGCTGTCACCCGTGGCTGAAGCGTGCGCCGCCATCGCCCGCACGCTGGGCTGCGAGGTCGTTGCCTGCGACCCGCGCGAGGAGATGGCGCATGTGCATCTCGAGGGTGTGCGGATGCATCGCGTACTGCCCTCGCTGTACATCGCCGAGGGGGGTTGCCATGCAGCCACTGCGGTGGTGGCGCTGACCCACGACCCGAAGATCGATGACCTGGCATTGATGGAGGCGGTGAACACCCCGGCGTTCTACATCGGCGCCATGGGCTCGGCAGCGACTTCGGCCAAGCGCGCCGAGCGCTTGCGACGCATTGGCGGGCTGTCGCAAGCGCAGATCGAGCGGTTGCACATGCCCATCGGTCTGGACCTGGGCAGCAAGTCTCCGGCAGAGATCGCACTGGCGGTGATGGCCGACGTCTTGCGGGTGTACAGGGGGAAGGCGCGGCACGCCTTATAGCTGCGTCAACCAGTACGCCACATCCACCTCGTCGATCTGCTCCTCCCGCAAAAACCGCTCGGCATACTGCCGATACACACCGCTGCTCAGAAACAGTCGCAGTAGCTGCCCGTCGATGTGGTTGCCCCGCGCCATGGACACCATGATCTTCACCGATTCGGACAAAGTCTTCGGCGCCTTGTACGGCCGGTCGGCAGCCGTCAGTGCTTCGAAGATATCGGCGATCGCCATCACCCGCTCGGCGATGCTCAGGTCAGCTTTGCCCAATCGCCTCGGATACCCGCTGCCATCCATCCTCTCGTGGTGGTTGCCGGCGATGTCCGGCACCCGGCGCAGATGACGCGGGAACGGCAAGCTGGAAAGCATGATGATGGTCTGCACGATATGTTCGTTGATCTTGAAGCGCTCCTCGTCGTTCAACGTGCCGCGGCGGATCGACAGGTTGTACAACTCGCCCTGATCGCTGGCATTGGCCGGCAGGCTCATGTCGAAGCCCCAGGCATTGCGCGGATCGCCCTTGACCACCGGCGGCTTGCGCGCGCCCCAGGGCAACCGATGCTCGGGGCGGTCGGCTAGGAGCGGCTCATCCACCGGCAATGGCAGCGCGGGTACGCCCTTGAAGCGTTCCTCTTCGTCGCGGGAAATGCCCAAGCGGTTGTCGAAATGCCGCCGCCAGCGGCGCTGGCCGATCTGCTGCAAGCGTTCGATATCGCCCTCGTCCATGAGCTCGCTACCAATATTGGCCCTGGCAACGAACGCGAAGTCCTCCTGCAACTGGGCATGGCAACGCGTCAGGGACGCCTGCAGCACCTGCTGCTCTGCGCCACCTGCCAACCCTTGCCAATAAGCCAGCTCGGCATCGCGCCAGAGCACCTCGAAGCGCATACGGATTTCGTGGATGCGGTTGTACAGGCCCTCCAGCTTGGTCGCCTTGTCCACCACATACTCGGGGCTGGTGATCTTGCCGCAGTCGTGCAGCCAGGCGGCTACCCGGAACTCGTAGCGTTCGATCTCGGTCATGCTGAAGCTGGCGTAGGGGCCACTGTCGGCCTGCACGGCCTGGTCCAGCAGCATCTGCGCCAGTTGCGGTACCCGCTCGCAGTGGCCGCCGGTATACGGACTCTTGGCATCGATGGCATCGGCCAGCAGCTTGATCATGGCGTCCAGCAGCCGTTGCTGGGCTTCGGCCAGTTGCCGCGTCTCGATGGCCACCGCCGCAGCACCGGACAGCTCCTCGACGAATTGCCGGAACGGCTGGCCCGCTTCGTCACCGGCCTGCCCCTCATCCAGCTGCAGTACCAGGATACCCAGCAGCACTTGGCCACGGTCCCGGAGCACCACCGCAAGGCTGCGCCCACGCAGCTCCAGCGCGTGTTTCACGACAGCCACCAGGTGCTCGTGCTCATGCTCGGCGACCGCCAGTTCGTCCGGGTAGTCCTCGCCCCGGCATGAAGCGGCCAGACGCAGCAGGGATTGGTCGTCATCGAACAGGTAAACCGCACCCGCCTTTACCCCGGCGGCGTCCACCAGATGCCTGAGCACACCCTCGAGCATGCGCTCCAGCTGGTTTTCCCGGCTGAGCGTAAGCGTGATCGCCTGGAAATTGCGGATGGTGCCGGACATGCGGCTGAGCACCTGGCTCAGTTCACGCACCTCGGACACCTGTGACGTCACCCCCACCTCGCGGCTGAAGTCGAAGTTGGCAAGGCCGCGCACCTGCTCGGCCAGCAGGCGCAACGGGCGGCCGATGCGCTGGCCAAGCACTGCGCCCAGCAGCAGTAGCAAGGCCATCAGCGCCGCCGCCCAGAGCAGCTGCTCGAACAGCACCTGGCGTGCACCGGCCAGCAACTCGTCGCCCGGCACGGCGATCAGCACCTGGAAGTCCTCGCCGACCAGCGTGGTGAGCGGTATGCGCATGCCATACCAGGTCTTCCCTTGCACCTGATAGGGTTGCGGCCGGTTGTCCTGGAGCGGGTTGGCGTGGATGCGCGCCAGGCTGGGTATCCCCAGTTCGTCGATACGCGACAGGCGAACCGCCGCTCCCTCCTGCAGGATGACCCGCTTCAGGTCCGGGTACGCCACCACACTCCCCCGCTCATCGATCACGGCGGTCTCGGTGCCAGGGGTCATGCGCAGGTCCTGGCTCTCGCTGGCCAGATCATTGACCGAAACATCCATGCCGATCACCGCCGCGCCGTCGACGCTGCGCTGGGCCATGGTCACCCCGACTTCACGGGTGGTGAAGAAGACGTAAGGGTTGGTAAGCACGGTGGACGAACGCCCTGAGGCTTCGATGAACCACGGGCGCTGGCGCGGATCGTAGTGATAGTCCGGCTTGACCTGGGTTTGCAGCAAGGTCAGCTGCGGATCGTAGAAACGCCACTCGCCCAGGCTTGTACCGTCATCGCCCTTGCTGATGCTCTGAACCAGAAAGCCGGTTCCGGCTGGCGCAGCGTAGCGCTGAAGCGATTGCGGGTCGTGCAACCGACGGACCAGCAGGAATTCGCCATTGGGGTAGCCGACGTAAGCGGCGCTGAGCATCTTGTTGGCGTTCAGGCTCTCGACCAGTTGCGGCAACCGCTCCAGGCGCTGAGCCAAGGTACTGGCGGCCGGGTTGAAAGCGAGCAGCCGGATGCTGCTCTGCGCCGGGTCGAGCAAGCGCCGGGCGCGTTCGTCGATGGTCTTGCCCAGCTGCTGGGCGGAATCGCCGGCGGCAGCCACCAGTGCCTGCTGGGTGCCACGATAACCCTGCCAGGCCAAGCCCATACCGAGCAGCAGCATGCCCAGCAAGATGGCCAGGGTCACCAGCAGTTGTAGCGAGATGCTACGTCCTTGGTCATTCATGGCTGCAGGGTCTGCTAGTACGCATTTCCGGCAGCGGGAGCCGGAAACACTGAGTACCTCACCCGGAAATTTGCCAACCCGGCATCGTGACCAATCAACACATAGCCCATCCAAGGTGCTCCATGTGCAGCGAGTTCATCAGCGTTATCTGCCACATCGTCATGCCGGCTTTACACCTACCGCGAGGAGCTTAGCTGCTATGGCGCACAATCGTCAGAGAAGATGAACTAGCCCTTAGCCATCACCACGGGGCGATGGTTTGAAAGCACGACGAGCAAGGGATGCAAAGCGTGCCCGGAAAACCGAATACTGAAACGACGAAGCCCCCGAAAACTCAAGGTTTTCGGGGGCTTCGACTACTTCGCGTATGGCGGAGAGATAGGGATTTGAACCCTAGGTACTGTTGCCAGTACAACGGATTTCGAATCCGTCCCGTTCGACCACTCCGGCATCTCTCCAATGCCGCGCATCATACCAGCGAATTCTGAAAACGCAAACCTTTATTTTCAAAAAAATCGCGTGGTATCAGGCGCTTGCGTGAACGCGCGCCTTACAGCGGCACGCCCAGGCGCTTGGCAACTTCTTCGTAGGCTTCGATCACGTCGCCCAGACCCTGGCGGAAGCGGTCCTTGTCCATCTTCTTGCGGGTTTCTTTGTCCCACAGGCGGCAGCCGTCCGGGCTGAACTCGTCACCGAGGACGATCTGGCCGTGGAACACGCCGAACTCCAGCTTGAAGTCGACCAGCAGCAGGCCGGCGTCGTCGAACAGCTTGTTCAGCACTTCGTTGACCTTCAGCGACAGCTTCTTCATCTCGACCAGCTGCTCGGCGGTGCCCCAGCCGAAAGCGACAACGTGGGATTCGTTGATGAAGGGATCGCCCTTCTCGTCGTTCTTCAGGAACAGCTCGAAGGTGGACGGCTCCAGCTTGATGCCCTCCTCCACGCCCAGGCGCTTGACCAGGCTGCCGGCGGCATAGTTACGCACCACGCACTCGACCGGGATCATGTCCAGCTTCTTCACCAGGCACTCGTTGTCGCCCAGCAGCTTGTCGAATTGAGTCGGCACGCCGGCTTCTTCGAGCTTTTGCATGATGAAGGCGTTGAACTTGTTGTTCACCATGCCTTTGCGGTCGAGCTGTTCGATGCGCTTGCCGTCGAACGCCGAAGTGTCGTTACGGAACAGCAGGATCAAGCGGTCGGCGTCGTCGGTCTTGTAAACCGATTTGGCTTTGCCGCGGTAGAGTTCTTCGCGTTTTTCCATGATGGAGGGCTCCGCTTGCTTGAGTGTTGGGCTAGGCGATTTCGCGCCAGTCGAGCCCATGTTCCTGATTCGCCACCTGGAGCCAGTCCGGATCGCACCCGAGGGTGTCGACAAAGCACTGGCGGGCCAGATGTGGCAGGTTGTTCTTGCTGCTGAGGTGGGCCAGCACCAGGTGTTGCAGGTTGCTCCAGCCCAACTCCTCCACCAGGCGCGCGGCCTGGTGGTTGTTCAAATGACCTTGCATGCCGCCCACGCGCTGCTTCAGGAAGTACGGGTAGTGCCCGCGCGCCAGCAGGTCGCGGCAGTGGTTGGCTTCGATCAGCAGGGCATCCAGGCCTTGGTAGCGCTCCAGCAACCGGGCATCGTAGGAGCCCAGGTCGGTGAGCATGCCAAAGCGCCGGCGGCCGTCGCTGAGCACATACTGCAGCGGCTCGTAGGCGTCGTGCTCGACCCGCGCCGCACTCACGTCCAGGCAGCCGATGCGCAGGGTGTCGCCGCAGGCGAGAAAACCGGCCACCTCCACCGGCTTGCGCAAGCCGCGCAAGGTCCCTTGGCTGAGGTAGACCGGTACATTGTAGCGCCGTGACAGCAAGCCCACCCCATGCACATGGTCGGCATGTTCATGGGTGACCAGCACCGCGCTCAACTGGGCCGCCGACACGCCGAGCAGCGCCAGGCGCCGCTCGGTTTCGCGCAGGGAAAAACCGCAATCGACCAGGATGAACGTGTCACCACTGGCGATCAGCGTGCCATTTCCCTGGCTGCCGCTTCCGAGTACCGCGAAGCGCACTTAGCCCAGGTGGTCCTGAATGGCGCTCAGCACGCGGCGGGCGACATCGGCCGGTGCCACGGTGTTGATGTTCTTCTCGACGGTAACCTGCACGCTCTCGCCAACCTTGCTCAGACGGACCTGGTAGCGCTCGGCACGGGCTTCACGCTCTTCCTTGGACGGCTCGCTGCCGAACATCCGGCTGAAGAAGCCCGGCTGGTTCTGCTTGTCGTCTGGTTTTTCCGACAGGTTGATGTAGTACAGGCCCAGGCTGCGGTTGATGTCCTCGACGCGCCATTCGCCGCCCTGCTCCAGGGCACGGCCTACGCTCGACCAGGCACGGTCAAGGTCGGCACCCAGGTACAGCACCGGGTTGCCGCTGCCGTCCTCGCTCAGGCTGACGCGGCTCGGCGCGTCGAAGTCGCGCGCGGCCAGCAGCGACACCGAACCGCCCTTCTCGGCGCTACGGTTCATGCTGGCGAGCATTTCGTCGACCAGCAGCGCATCGGCGCCGGTGTTGCTGGAAGTGGACGGGAACGCTGTATCGGCGGTGCTGCCTGCCGGACGCTCGACGCTGACGATGTACACCTCGGAGGTGTTGCGCTGCACGCCAGGCTCCATGCGCACGCGAACGCGCACTTCGCTGTCAGCGCTGCTGGCAGTGCTGGCCAGGCGTTGGCCGAGCGATGCCGACAGTTCGTCGAAACGCTGCCAGGTGGTGGTGAATTCACCGGTTTGCGGGCGCTCTTCAGCCACGCGGAAACCGTTGTCCTCAAAGAACTGACGCGCTACCGGCCAGACTTCGGCAGGCGAACGCTGGGCCAGCACCCAACGGCTGTTGCCGCTGCGCTGCAGGCTGAAATCGCTGACTTCGGCACCGCCTACCAACGGTTGCGGGCGCGGCACTTCGAACTCGCCAGCGACGCTGTCGTCGGCCACGTTGCGCGGGATCGGCAGCAGCGGATCAAGGCGCTTGGCGCTGCTGGCATCCGGCGGCAATTGCATTGGCGCGGTGGGGTGGGCCTGCAGGTAATCACTACCGCGGTCGCGGAAATAGCCATCCTCGCCCCACAACCAGCCACACCCACTGGTGCTGGAGATGATCAGGGCGAGTGCGGAAAGACCAGCCAGTCGCTTCATGCGGTGTACTTCCTCTTAAACCAGTACGCCGGACTGGCGCAAGGCAGTACGGACTTTTTCGTGGCAGCCTTCGCTCAGCCAGGTCAGCGGCAGGCGAATGCCTTTGTGCATCAGGCCCATCTCAACGAGCGCCCACTTCACCGGAATCGGGTTGGCTTCGCAGAACAGGTCTTTGTGCAGCGGCATGAGTTTTTCGTTGATCGCGCGGGCCTTCTCGGCATTGCCCGCAAGGGCGGCCTCGCACAGATCGGCCATTTCGCGCGGGGCGACGTTGGCCGTGACGGAGATGTTGCCCTTGCCGCCCATCAGGATCAGCTCGACGGCGGTCGGATCATCGCCGGACAGCACGAGGAAATCTTCGCTGACGCCCTCGAGGATGGCCTTGGCGCGGACCAGGTCGCCGGTGGCTTCCTTGATGCCGATGATGTTCGGCACGGTCGACAGGCGGATCACGGTCTCGGCCTGCATGTCGCAGGAGGTGCGGCCGGGTACGTTGTAGAGGATCTGCGGGATGTCGACGGCTTCGGCGATGTGCTTGAAGTGCTGGTACAGGCCTTCCTGGGTCGGCTTGTTGTAGTACGGCACGACCAGCAGGCAGGCGTCGGCGCCAGCGTTCTTGGCGTTCTGGGTCAGGTGCACGGCTTCGGCAGTGGAGTTGGCACCGGTACCGGCGATGACCGGAATGGGGTTCTTGCTGTGCTTGACGCGCTCGACCACATGCTTGATGACCAGGATGTGTTCTTCGACATCCAGCGTGGCGGACTCACCGGTGGTGCCGACTGCGACGATCGCATGGGTGCCGTTTTCCAGGTGGAAGTCTACAAGTTTGTCGAGGCTGCCCCAGTCAAGACGCCCTTGTGCATCCATGGGTGTGACCAATGCCACCATACTGCCCGCAATCATGTAACTGCTCCTGCCGGAAAAAGAGAGCGGTAATGGTACTGGGGGCATCGACCTTGCACAAGCGAAGCAGGCGGGCGGAGCATTCCCCTCGGCGCCTTATTTCGCTACCCTTGATCCTTTGATCGGTGCAGCGCGGCCCGCCGGGCCGTCGACCTTGCTCCCCGGCCTGCGTCCACGTCCTCGCTTGCGAGCCCCGGGCCCTGCCGACAGGAGGCTTTTGCCCGTCCTGTGCCGACCGCTCATCGCTTTAGGAATGCTGCATGTCCACCCCCACCGTCCGCGAACAATTCCTCGTCATCAGCGCCTTGGGCCCCAATCCCATGGAGCTGGCCAATGTCCTCAGCCGCGCTGCCTTCGAAAACCGCTGCGCGGTCGTCACCTCGCGCCTGAGCCGGCATGGCGAGACCAGCGCCCTGGTCTTGCAGGTGGGCGGCAGCTGGGACGCCCTGGCGCGCCTCGAATCCACCCTGCCGGGCCTGGGCAAGAAACACGGCCTGACCCTCGACGTGGTGCGCAGCGCCGACCAGGAGGTGCGCCCTCAAGCCCTGCCTTATGTGGCCTACGTCAGCGCCGCCTATCGCCCGGACATCATCAACGAACTGTGCCAGTTCTTCCTCGACCACCGTGTCGAGCTCGAAGCCATGACCTGCGACACCTACCTGGCGCCGCAGACCGGTAGCAGCATGCTCAATGCCCAGTTCACCGTGATCCTGCCGGCCGGTACCCAGATCAGCTGGCTGCGCGACCAGTTCCTCGATTTTGCCGACGCCCTGAACCTGGACGCCCTGATCGAGCCTTGGCGCCCACAGAACCCCGTGTAAGGAACCCCGTCATGGCTGTAGCACTCGACCAACCCGTCGCCGACTTCCAGGCCCAGGCCACCAGCGGCCAGACCGTCAGCCTGAGCGAGCTCAAGGGCCGCCAAGCAGTGGTGTACTTCTATCCGAAGGACAGCACCCCGGGCTGCACTACTGAAGGTCAAGGATTCCGTGACCAGCACGCGGCCTTTGAAGCGGCCAACACCGTGGTGTTCGGCGTGTCGCGCGATGGCATCAAGTCGCACGAGAACTTCAAGGCCAAGCAGGGCTTCCCGTTCGAGCTGATCAGCGACAAGGACGAGGCCCTGTGCCAGCTGTTCGACGTGATCAAGCTGAAGAAGCTGTATGGCAAGGAATACATGGGCGTGGACCGCAGCACCTTCCTGATCGACAAGGACGGTGTACTGCGCCAGGAATGGCGTGGGGTGAAGGTGCCCGGGCATGTGGATGCCGTGTTGGCGGCGGCTCAGGCGCTGAACAAGGCTTGAGATCGAGCGGGGCCGCTTCGCAGCCCTTTCGCGACACAAGGCCGCTCCTACAAGGATTGCGCTGTACCTGTAGGAGCGGCCTTGTGTCGCGAAAGGGTCGCGAAGCGGCCCCGACTACGTTCAAAGTATCGGTGAAACACTAGGCTCCTGCCGCGGCCAGGCATCCAGCACAGCCTTGATCAGCGTCGCCAGCGGAATCGCAAAGAAAATCCCCCAGAACCCCCACAGCCCGCCAAACAGCAACACCGCGCAAATGATCGCCACCGGGTGCAGGCTCACCGCCTCGGAGAACAGCAGCGGCACCAGCACGTTGCCGTCCAGTGCCTGGATGATCGCGTACACCGTCATCAGATAGATGAACTGGTCGCCCCAGCCCCACTGGAACAACGCAATCAGCGTGACCGGCACGGTGACCACCACCGCCCCCACATACGGCACCACCACCGACAACCCCACCAGCAGCGCCAGCAAGGCAGCGTAGTTGAGCCCGAGGCTGATGAACGCAATGTAGGTGGCAATCCCGCAGATCAGGATCTCGATCCCCTTGCCGCGGATGTAGTTGGCGATCTGCCGGTTCATCTCACTGCCCACCCGGTTGAGCAGGGTACGCTGGCGTGGCAGGTAGCCGCTGACCCAGCGCCCGATCTGCTCACGGTCCTTGAGGAAGAAAAACACCAGGATCGGCACCAGCACCAGGTAGATCATGGCGCTGACCAGCAACGGCAGGCTCGACAACGAGAAGGTCAGCGCCCACTGGCCGAACTTGCCGATCTCGCCACGCACCGACTCGATGGCGCGCAGCACCTGTTCGTCCGATACCAGGTGCGGGTAACGCTCCGGCAACAGCAACAGCAGCGACTGCCACTTGCCGAGCATGCCCGGCAACTCGTTGAACAAGGTGATCAGCTGATGCCACAGCAGCGGCACCAGCACCAGCAGGAACACCGCCAGCGCCCCCATGAACAGGGTGAACACCAGCATGACCGCCAAGCGTGTCGGCACCCGGACGCGCTCCAGCGCATTGACCAGCCCCTGCATCAGAAACGCGAGCACCATGCCGGCCAATACCGGCGCGAGCATGCCACCGAGGGTCAGGACCGTGGTAAAGGCCAGGAACAGCAGCACCGCCAGCACCACTGCCTCCTCGTCGGAGAAGTAGCGATGCAGCCAGTCGCGAAGCACTTTGAACATTGACGATCCTTGATTGAGACTCAGGCCTTGCGCAGCCAGTAGGTATAGGTACCGGCCTCGGCCGTTTCACGCAGCAGCGTATGACCGGCCAACTGGGCAAAAGTGCGGAAGTCGCGCTGGGAACCGGCGTCGGTGGCGATCACCTTGAGCACCGCACCGCTGGCCAGGCGATTGAGCTCCATCTTCGCCTTGAGCAAGGGCAACGGGCAGTTCAGCCCGCTGGCGTCGAGTTCGGCGTCGCAGGTCAGGGTGTCACTCATCGGGGCTTTCTCCACAAGCGGGGCAGACAGGTTGGCTAGGATACCGCCACTGGTCGTCAACGTGTGAGCCGGCTACAGTAGAGCCTTTATCCGACGCGAGCTTCATGCATGAATCTACTGCGCCCTACCCTGCTGACGCTGGCCTGCCTGATGGCCCTCCCCGGCCATGCTGACGACCTGCCGTCATTGGGCGACGCCAGTTCCGCAATCGTCTCGCCGCAACAGGAACATCAGCTTGGCCGCGCCTGGCTGAGCCTGTTGCGCGGTAACGTCAACCAGTTGAACGACCCGCAGCTCAAGGACTACGTCGAGACCACCGTGTACCGCCTGGCCGAAACCAGCCAGCTGCAGGACCGGCGCCTTGAGTTCATCCTCATCGACAGCCGTGAACTCAACGCCTTCGCCGCCCCCGGCGGAATCGTCGGGGTCAACGGTGGCCTGTTCCTCAATGCCCGTACCGAAGGTGAGTACGCCTCGGTGCTGGCGCACGAACTGGCGCACTTGTCGCAACGCCATTTCGCCCGCGGCGTCGAAGCCCAGCAACGCATGCAGTTGCCGATGATGGCGGCGTTGCTCGCCGGTATCGTGATGGCTGCAGGTGGCGCTGGCGATGCCGGTATCGGCATGATTGCCGGCACCCAGGCGGCGGCGATCCAGGAACAGCGGCGCTTCTCGCGGCAGAACGAACAGGAAGCAGACCGTATCGGCATCCAGAACCTGGAAAAGGCAGGTTACGACCCGCGCAACATGCCGACCATGTTCGAACGCCTGGCGCAGCAGTACCGTTACGGCGCCAAGCCGCCGGAATTTCTGCTGACTCACCCGGTGACCGAATCGCGTATCGCCGATACCCGCAACCGCGCCGAGCAGGCGCCCAAGGGCGGCGTAGAGGACAGCCAGCGTTACCAGCTGATTCGCGCTCGCGTGGCCCTCATTTACGAAGAAACGCCGGGCCTTGCGGCCAAGCGTTTCCGCACCCAGCTCGAAGATGACCCCAAGCTCGATGCTGCCCGCTACGGGTTGGCGCTGGCCCAGATCAAGGGCGGCCAGCTCAATGAAGCGCGCGAGAACCTCAAGCCGCTGCTGGCCAAGGCGCCCAACGACATCACCTACAACCTGGCGCAGATCGACCTGGACATCACCAACAACCGCCTGGCCGATGCCCAGCAGCGGGCCCAGCGCCTGCAAGGCTTGTATCCGGGCAACTACCCCCTGAAGCAGGTGCGCGCCGACCTGCTGGTCAAGCAGAACAAGCCAGACGAGGCGGAGAAGGTACTGAACGACCTGATCAAGAGCCGCCCGGACGACCCGGACGTGTGGTACGACATGGCCGAGGTGCGCGGTTTGTCGGGCAATACCATTGGGCTGCACCGGGCGCGGGCCGAGTACTTCACCTTGGTGGGGGATTTCGACCAGGCGATCCAGCAGCTGGATTACGCCAAGCGCCGTGCGGGCAGCAACTTCCCGCTGGCCTCGCAGATCGACCAGCGTCAGCGGGAGATCCTGGAACAGCGGCGCATGGTTCAGGAGATGATGGGGCGTTGAGCATTTTGGGGGCGCCTTGCGCCCCTTTCGCGACACAAGGCCGCTCCTACAAGGGCTGCAGCGTCTGTGTAGGAGCGGCCTTGTGTCGCGAAAGGGCCGCAAAGCGGCCCCAACAATATCAAGCGTTACCGGAAAGCTTCAGCCGAGCCGCCTGGGTAAAGTCCAGCATCCGGTTCAAAGGCTTGATCGCCTTCGGCACCAGCGCCGGATCAACAAAGATCTCGTTGCTACCCGTGCGCAAGCAATCCAGCACCCGCTCCAGGGTATTCATCGCCATCCACGGACAATGCGCGCAGCTGCGGCAGGCCGCGCCGTTACCGGCAGTCGGCGCCTCGACGAACGCCTTGTCCGGGCACAACTGCTTCATCTTGTAGAAGATGCCGCGGTCGGTGGCGACGATGAAGGTCTTGTTCGGCAGCGTCTGCGCCGCCTTGATCAGCTGGCTGGTGGAGCCAACCGCGTCGGCCAGTTCGATCACCGACTCCGGCGACTCGGGGTGCACCAGAATCGCAGCATCCGGGTACAGCGCCTTCATATCGGCCAGCTGGCGCGACTTGAACTCTTCGTGGACGATGCAGGCACCGTCCCACAGCAGCATGTCGGCACCGGTCTGCTTCTGGATATAGCGGCCCAGGTGCTGGTCCGGCCCCCAGATGATGGTTTCGCCGTTATCCATCAGGCTTTCGACGATCTCTAGCGCGCAGCTGGAGGTCACTACCCAGTCAGCCCGCGCTTTGACGGCAGCCGAGGTGTTGGCGTAGACCACCACGGTACGCTCGGGGTGCTGGTCGCAGAAGGCCGAGAACTCTTCGACCGGGCAACCCAGGTCAAGCGAGCAGGTGGCCTCCAGGGTCGGCATCAGCACGCGTTTTTCCGGGGTGAGGATCTTGGCCGTTTCACCCATGAAGCGCACGCCGGCGACGATCACGGTGTCAGCCGGGTGGTTCTTGCCGAAGCGGGCCATTTCCAACGAGTCGGATACGCAACCACCGGTTTCTTCGGCCAGCGCCTGGATGACCGGATCGCAGTAGTAATGGGCGACCAACACGGCATTCTGCGCCTTCAGCTCGGCAGCGATGGCCGCACGGTATTCGGCCTCCTGCTCGGCGGTCAGCGGGTTGGGCTGCTTGGCATCAAGGTGGGCCTGAACCAACAGGCGTTCGGAAATCTGGGTCATGATCGCTGGACCTGCAGGCGCGCGTGCGCGTCAAATCGAGTGTACCACCCGGCCCTGACAGATCGGCTAAGGGTGCCGGACGGCTAGCACGCCGCCACGGCCCTCTGCGGGCGCGGATTATTATCGGACGCCGAAGGCTACAGACAATCAAGGGATTTCTAAAGGGGTTTTTGTGTTGCCTGCAGGGGCCCTATCGCCGGCAAGCCGGCTCCCACAGGGATCGCACCGAGCCATCGGGCAGTGTTGTACCTGTGGGAGCCGGCTTGCCGGCGATTGGGCCCTACAGATCAGCCCTGAGGCTGCATCGCCGCAAAGTGCGCCGCCAGGATCATGGCAAACGCCTCGACGGTCATCTTCTTGCCGTTGAAGTCGACCATGCCGTCGGCATAGTGCAGGCTCGACACCACCTCATTGCCCTGCACGGTGGCCATGCCGCTCTGCAGCGCCATCATGCCGACCATCTCACCGGCCTGGCTGGACTGCATGGCAATCGCCTGAGCGTCGGTCTGCCCTTCCAGCAAGGCCTGCAGGGTCGCCAGGTCACCGATCATCGGCTTGGACAGCGAGAGCTTGCTCTTGACCTGGGTGATCAACTGCTTGCTCAGCTGGTCAGGCGGCAAATCGAAGGAGGTCGGGCTGGCGAAATCCATCGACAGGTTGAAACGGCTCTCGCCATTGGCGGTCTTGAACGACAGGTTCTCTACCGCCACCTGCGGCTTGGACGCCAGCAACTGCTGCAGGTTACCCTGGAACTTGGCCTTTTCCACCTCGTCCATCTGGATTTCCGGCACCGGCTGGCCCGCTGCAGCCGCCGCCTCGAACTCCGGCAAATGCGCCTGGTACCACAGCGACAGCGCCTGCAAGGCCGGGGCATTGAGCGACTTGATGCTCACCGCCATCTGCCCGCTGCCGACCGCGCGGCCGTCCCAGGTAATGTCCGACACCTTGTAATCCACTCGCCCACCGACGGTGTTGGGGCCATCGAGGGTCTGCACGACATTCTGCTCGAGCCCCTTGAGCAACAGCACTTGCTGCTTCGGCCCCAGGGTGGCTTTGGCCTGCGCCAGGTGCAGGTCGATATTGCCGACGTAAATCATTTCATGCTCGGTAGCCGCCAGCTTGCCGTCGATCTTCAAGCCCTGGAGCTCGAAGGTCGCCGGCGGGTGGTCTTCGCCCACCAGCCTGATGTCCAGACGCTCGGCGGCACCCTGGAACTTGGATGCCTTGCCATCCTTGTCACCCGTGGCCTCCAGCTTCAACCCCGAAAAATCGATGCTGCTGCCGTTGGCATGGTTGACCTTGAACGGCGCCAGCTCGATGGTGCTGTCAGCACTGCCGCCATAGCTCAGGCTGACATGCGTGGTGATTGGCGGCTGTTCACCGGTGGCGGCGAACCAAGGGGCCGTGAAGTCGTCTTTCTGCAGCACAGTGTTGCTGGTGGCCATTACCGGCATGAGCTTCAGCGCCTTGACCCGCGACCAGGGGAATGGGCCATGCTCGATCTGGTCGGTGAAGCCGACTTCGAAGTTGACCGCATCGCCACTGCCATCGCCAAGGTTGATGTCCTTGGCCTTGAGCCGGTACTGCGCAGTACTGGTGAAGAAGTGCTGCTCCAACCCGACCCGCTCGATGATCATGCTGCCGCCAGTCCCCACCAGGACCTTCTTCAGCTCGGCATTGGCAAGGTTGACGGAGCGCTCCAGTTCCGTGGGCAGCTGCTTGCCGGTGTACCAGGCGCCAGCGGTGGTTGCGACGGCAATGGCGATGGCCAGGCCGGAAAGGATGCCTACTGATTTCTTCATGAATAGAACCGTTCGATGTCCATATGGCTTGCACGCGACCCGATGGTCGTGCAGAGGGCAAAAGAATATCACTGCAGCTTCGATCCGGTGCTCGCAGCTGAAGCAAATTCGCGCTTCAAGAAATGCCCTACGCAGGACGGGAACCCCCCCAGTCGTTCATTTTTACGAACATCAAAGTCGATTCAAATCCGCAAAAAACCGCGTGCAAAGTGAACATTTCGGCCTTTTAATCGATAAAAATTTCAATTTCGTAACATCTTGTCATGTTTAACTTGACACCCATGGGCCCATCGTTTTTTATTTTCACCACCTCGCCCAGCGCCCGATCCACGAAGAAGAAAAAGTCGCGCCGTCATGATGCTCGGATGCCCCTGCCCGCACGCTTCACTCTCCTCGTCAAGGTACTGCCAGCCTGACATCGGCGCCTAGCCCGCGCCTACCTCTGCTCCAAACAAAAAAGGTGAACAACATGGAGCCACACCAGCATGCAGACTGACCACAACGCCACCGGCAACGGCCAATTCCGTAAATCCCTGCGCCTCTGGCACGTGGTCATCATCGGCTTGGCATACCTCACGCCAATGACCGTGTTCGACACTTTCGGCATCGTTTCCGGCATTACTTCCGGTCACGTTCCAAGCGCCTACCTGCTGGCCTTGGCCGGCGTCCTGTTCACTGCCGTGAGTTACGGAACCCTGGTGCGTCGCTTCCCACAGTCGGGTTCGGCCTACACCTATACCCAACGCGCCATCAACCCACACGTAGGTTTCCTGGTCGGCTGGTCGTCGCTGCTCGACTACCTGTTGCTGCCCATGGTCAACGCGCTGCTGGCCAAGCTCTACCTCTCGGCCATGTTCCCTGAGGTGCCGGAATGGATGTGGGTGGCCGGCTTCGTCACCCTGATCAGCCTGATCAACATGCGCAGCATCAACCTGGTGGCGCACTTCAACCTGCTGTTCGTGGTCGTGCAACTGGTGATCATGTCGGTGTTCATCTACCTCTGCGTGCGCGGCCTGGGCCAAGGCGAAGGGCTGGGCACCACCTGGAGTCTGACACCCTTTACCGACTCGCAGACGCAGCTCAGCGCCCTGGCTGCCGGCGCGACCATCCTGTGCTTCTCGTTCCTGGGCTTCGACGCGGTCACCTGCCTGTCGGAGGAAACCAAGGACCCGGGCAAGATCATCCCGCGGGCAATCTTCCTCACCGCCCTGATCGGCGGCGTGGTGTTCATCGCGGTGTCGTACTTCATGCAGGCGTACTTCCCCAACAACGCCCGCTTCCACGACCCGGAAGCGGCCTTGCCGGAAATCGCCTTGTACGTCGGTGGCAAGCTGTTCCAGTCGATCTTCATCGCCTGCACCGTGATCAACACCATCGCCTCGGGCCTGGCCTCGCAGACCAGCGTGTCGCGCCTGCTGTACGTCATGGGCCGTGACAACGTGATCCCCAGCAGCGTGTTCGCTCGCCTGCACTCGCGTTACAAGACCCCGGTGGTGAACATTGCCGTGGTCGGCGTGATTGCCCTGTCGGCCATCTACTTCGACCTGGTGACCGCCACCTCGATCATCAACTTCGGCGCGCTGGTGGCCTTCAGCTTCGTCAACCTGTCGGTGATCTGCCACTGCTACCTGCGCGAAGGCAACCGCCAAGGGCTGGCCAACAAGTTGAAGTACCTGGTGCTGCCGACCATCGGCTTCTGCATCATTGCCAAGCTCTGGCTCGACCTCAATGAGCACTCGCTGGTGTTTGGCGGCCTCTGGGCGTTGCTGGGGCTGGTGTACCTGGCCTGGCTGACCAAGGCCTTCCGGGTCGCACCGCCGAACTACGTCGCCGAATGACACTCGCCACCGACAACGCCCGCGCCTGAACGCGGGCGTTGTTCATCTTCGATAAGGAAAGCCAAGATGCCGCTGCGCCGCCTGTCCATCCAATGGAAGATCACCCTGCTCGCCGGCCTCTGCCTGCTGGCCATCGTCGCCTTGCTGGTGGCCACCTCGCTGACCCAGGCTCGGCGTAGCGCGACCCTGGTCAGCCAGGCCAACAGCGAAATGCTCGATCACAGCGCTCGCCTGCGCCTGCAGGCCCACGCCGAAACCCAGGCCCTGCGTATCCAGCGCTATTTCATGGATGGCTACCAGTACGCCAATGGCTTTGCCCGCCTGACACAGGTACTCAAGGCCCGTGGCGGCAGCGACCTGCGCGCCGAGCTGACCCGCCAGGCCCACGCCAGCCTTGCCGGCAACCCGGATGTGATCGGCCTGTACCTGGTGTACCAGCCCAACGCACTGGATCATCAGGACAGTCAATTCGTCGGCCAGGACGCGCTCGGCAGCAACGAAAGCGGGCGCTTCTCGCTGTACTGGTCGCAACCACGCCCAGGCACGCTGGAACTTGAGGCCATGCCCGAATCGATGCTCAACGACGGCAGCCTCGGCACCAACGGCGCCCCCAAGAACCGCTGGCTGACCTGCCCTGAGGAAACGGCCAGAGCCTGCGTGCTGGAACCCTACCTGGACGAGGTCAATGGCCGCCAAGTGCTGATGACCAGCATTGCCCTGCCACTGCTGGAGCATGGCAAGGTGGTCGGCGTCGTCGGCCTGGACATCGGCCTGGACAACCTGCAGCAGTTGAGCCTGGAAGGCCGCCAAGACCTGTTCGACGGCCAGGGCCAGGTCAGTATCGTCAGCGCCAGCGGCCTGCTGGCCGGCCACAGCCGCGACAGCTCAAAGCTGGGCGCACCGCTGGACCAGGCCGTGGCCAGCGGCCTGTTGCGGGTCGCCCGGCCGTTCTCGCCGATCCCCGACGCAGCCCCTTGGCAAGTGTTTCTGGAGCTGCCTGAGGCCGTGCTCCAGGCGCCCGCCGTGGCCCTCAACCAGCGCCTGGACGCGCACAACCAGAGCGCCAACCTGAACGGCCTGCTGATCGGCCTTGGCGCTGCGGTACTCGGCCTGCTGCTGGTCTGGCTGACGGCACGTGGCGTGACTCGGCCAATCCTGGCCGTGGCCGCGCGGCTGGAAGACATCGCCAGCGGCGAAGGCGACCTCACCCGCCGCCTGGAATACGCCCGACAGGATGAATTGGGCCAGCTCAGCGGCTGGTTCAACCGCTTCCTCGACAAGCTGCAACCGGTGATTGCCCAGGTCAAAGGGTCGCTGCTCGAAGCCCGCGGCACCGCTGACCAGTCCGCAGCCATCGCCAGCCAGACCAGCAGTGGCATGCAGCAGCAGCAACGCGAAATCGAGCAGGTAGCGACGGCCGCCAATGAAATGAGCGCTACGGCCCAGGATGTCGCCCACAACGCCGCCCAGGCAGCTCAGGCCGCACGCGGTGCCGACCAGGCCAGCCGCGAGGGCTTGCAACTGATTGCCAGCACCCGCAAGGCCATCGACCAGCTGACGGCCGGGATGAATACGGCCGTGGATGAGGCCCGCGCTTTGGAGAGTCGCAGCGAGCAGATCGGCTCGGTACTGGAGGTGATCCGCTCCATTGCCGAGCAGACCAACCTGCTGGCACTCAACGCGGCCATCGAAGCGGCGCGCGCCGGGGAAGCCGGGCGCGGCTTCGCTGTGGTCGCCGACGAGGTGCGCACCCTGGCCCGGCGCACCCAGGTATCGGTGGAAGAGATCCGCCAGGTGATCGAAGGCCTGCAACAAGGCACCCAGGATGTGGTCGGCGCGATGCACGCTGGCCAGCGTCAGGCGCAGGCCAGTGCAACGCGCATGGAGCAGGCGCTGCCGGCCTTGCAACGGATTGGCGAAGCGGTGGCGGTGATCAGCGACATGAACCTGCAGATTGCCTCGGCGGCGGAGGAACAGAGCGCTGTGGCCGAGGAAGTGAACCGCAACGTGGCCGGGATCCGCGATGTGACAGAATCGCTGTCGGGACAGGCGGATGAATCGGCGCGGATCAGTCAGGCATTGAACCGATTGGCCAATCAGCAACAGGCTTTGATGGAACAGTTTCGCGTCTAGTCTGTACGGGCCCCATCGCCGGCAAGCCGGCTCCCACAAGTACGGCACAGGTTTTGACTACTGTGCCTTACCTGTGGGAGCCGGCTTGCCGGCGATAGGGCCACAACCTTTTGAATGAGTTTTACCCATGGAATCACCCAACAAACCACCCTTCTTCGACATCACCAGCGAACAGGGCCTGCTACGCACCTCGATCGCCGTCACCCTGTTCATCGCCACCATCGGCATCGCCTTCGGCCTGGCCTCAGGCTCGTTCTCGATCGTCTTCGACGGCGTCTACTCGCTGGTCGATGCCAGCATGAGCGGCCTGTCCCTGGTGGTGGTCAAGCTGATCACCTCGCACGCCACCAGCCTGCAGCTGTCACGCAAGCTGCGCGAGCGCTTCACCATGGGCTTCTGGCACCTGGAACCGATGGTCCTGGCACTCAACGGCATCCTGCTCAGCGGCGTGGCCATCTATGCGCTGATCAACGCCGTCAGTAGCCTGCTCGAAGGCGGCCGCCACCTGGAGTTCGGCATCGCGATGATCTACGCGGTACTGACCGTGATCGCCTGCGCCACCATCGCCGTGGTCGAGAATCGCGCCAACCGCAAGCTGCAGTCCGACTTCGTACGTATGGACGTCAAGGGCTGGATCATGTCGGCGAGCATTACCGCAGCCTTGCTGATCGCCTTCTGCTTCGGCTACGCGGTGCAGGGCACGCAGTGGGAATGGGTGTCGCCTTACATTGACCCGGCGGTGCTGGCACTGGTGTGCCTGGTGATCATCCCGCTGCCGCTGTCGGTGGTGCGCCAGGCCATGTCGGAAATCTTCCTGGTCACGCCAGGCGACCTCAAGCAGCACGTGGACGAAGTGTCGCGGGCGTTCGTCAGCAAGCACGGGCTGCAGTCCTACCGGGCCTATGTGGCCAAGGTTGGGCGTTCGCGGGAAATCGAACTGTATTTCATCGTGCCCAAGAGCATGGGCGCCAAGACCATCGATGAGTGGGACGCTTTGCGCAACGAGATTGGCGACGCGGTGGGTGGCGAAGGGCCGGATCGTTGGATCACCGTGGTGTTCACCGGGGATCCGGAGTGGGCGGAATAAGGGCCGCTCTGCGGCCCAATCGCCGGCAAGCCGGCTCCCACAGGATCTGCACAGCCATTGAGAGCAGTGATTCCCCTGTGGGAGCCGGCTTGCCGGCGATGAGGCCACGACAGAACGCCAGAAACGACAAAGCCCGCCACCGTTTCCGGTAGCGGGCTTTGACTTACTGCATATGGTGGGTCGTGTAGGATTCGAACCTACGACCAATTGGTTAAAAGCCAACTGCTCTACCAACTGAGCTAACGACCCGTTGGATGGCGCGTATAATACTGATTTCTAACGAGAAATCAACACCCCATCGTAACTTTTTTCAAAAATAACGAGTTGGGTCGTCTACGCCGGCAGCCTTGAAGCCGTCCGCGCGCAGGCGGCAGCTGTCGCACTTGCCACAGGCGCGACCTTCGTCGTCGGCCTGGTAGCAGGAAACCGTCAGGCTGTAGTCGACACCTCGCGCGATACCCGCCTGCACGATCTGCGACTTGCTCAGGTTCTGCAGCGGCGCCTGGATACGGAAGCCCTGCCCTTCGACACCGGCCTTGGTGGCCAGGTTGGCCATGCGCTCGAACGCTTCGACGAACTCTGGACGGCAGTCCGGGTAGCCGGAGTAGTCCACGGCATTCACACCAATGAAGATATCGCGTGCTTGCAGCACTTCCGCCCAGCCCAGCGCCAGGGACAGAAACACCGTGTTGCGGGCCGGCACGTAAGTGACCGGGATGCCCTCGCCCGGGGTTTCCGGTACGTCGATGCTGCTGTCGGTCAGGGCCGAGCCGCCGATGCCGTCGAGGCTAAGGCCAATCACCTTGTGCTCGACCACACCCAGGTCGCGGGCGACGCGAGCGGCGGCGTTCAGCTCGGCACGGTGGCGCTGGCCATAGTCGAAGCTCATGGTGTAGCAGCTGTAGCCCTCGGCCTTGGCCATGGCTACAACGGTGGCCGAGTCGAGGCCGCCAGACAGCAGGATTACCGCGCGTTTCTCAGTCATGTGCTCTTACTCTCAATCAACGTCCGGGTTCGTCGTTCCACAGCAGCTTGTGCAGCTGCATCTGGAAACGCACGGGCAGGTTGTCGGCAACGATCCAGTCGGCCAGTTCACTGGCGTTCACCTGATGGTGGCTGGGCGAGAACAGTACCTCGCCAGCACGCTCGGCGAGGTTGTACTGGATCAGCTTGGACACTGCCCAGTCATAGTCCTCGCGGGAGCAGATGACGAACTTGACCTGGTCGTTGGCGGTCAGGTGCTCGATGTTCGCGTAGAGATTGCGATGGGACTCTTCAGAGCCTGGGGTCTTGAGGTCGACCACGCGGCTGACGCGCACGTCGGTCGCCGAGATATCCAGCGCGCCGCTGGTTTCCAGCGAAACCTCATAGCCGGCATCGCACAGGCGCTGCAGCAGGGGCAAGGCGTTCGGCTGGGCCAACGGCTCGCCACCGGTGACGCAGACATAGCGCGGCTTGAAGCCCGCCACCTGCTCCATGATCGAGTCGAGGGTGCGTACGGTGCCGCCACTGAAGGCGTAGGCACTGTCGCAATACTGACAGCGCAGGGGGCAACCGGTCAGGCGCACGAAGACCGTGGGCAGCCCAGCCGTTCGCGTTTCACCCTGCAACGAGTAAAAGACTTCGGTGATGCGTAGTGTTTCTTGCATGATCGCCACGGGCGTGACAGCTAAACAGGCTGTCCGCCTCCGTCAGGCACTGCAGCGAACTCGACAAGGCGTTATCCGCGGCAGCGTGTTTACGAAAAAAGGGCAGTGATTCTAACGAAAAAACCCGCGGCTAGCGCGGGTTTCTTTCCAAAGGCACGTCTCAGAGCTTCTGCAGGTCGCGTTGCGCCAGCTGCGCGGCAGAGGTGCCGGGGTACTGGGTGATGACTTGCTGCAGGATACCCTTGACCTTGTCGGTGTGGCCCATGCGGCGCTCGACGTCGGCGAGCTTGTACAGGGAATCCGGCACCTTGCTGTGCTTGGGGTACTTCTGGCTGACCTGGGCGAAGGCCTGGCTGGCAGCGGGAAGATCGCCCTTGGCCAGGTTCACCTCGCCCAACCAGTACTGGGCATTGCCGGCGTACTGGCTGTTGGGGTACTTGCGCAGGAAGGCATTGAAGGCCTGGCTGGCCTTGTCGAAGTCCTTCTGCTTGATCAGGTCGAAAGCTGCGTCGTAATAGAGCTTCTCTTTCGCCGGATCGCCCGGCTCGCTGCTGGCGGCCGGTTGTTGTGCAGCAGCGCCTGCGGCGCCTGCTGCGGCACCGGCGGCGGCATCGGGAGCTGCACCGGTGGAGGAATTATCGGGGGTCGCGGCAGGCGCGCCACCACTGTTGATGCGACGGTCCAGATCCTGGTAACGCTCCAGGTTTTCCTGCTTCATGCGAGACACATCGTTCTGCAACTCTTCGATGATGCCTTGCTGGCGGGAGATCTGGTCCTGCATCTGTTGCAGCTGCATGAACAGCTGGCCCTGTGCCGAGGCAGGGGTCGAAGCCCCTGCCCCGGCATAGGCGCCGCTCGTGCCATAACCCGAAGGTGGGTAAGCACCTGCGTTGTCATCTACTACAGGAACCGCAGCCCACGCTGAAAGCGGAAGGCTGAGTGCGAGGACGGTTACAGCACGACGGCACTTATGCATAGGAACTTACTTACGCAGTTCTACGCGACGGTTCTGAGCCCAGGACTGCTCGTCGTTGCCGGTGGCAACTGGACGCTCTTCGCCGTAGGAGACCAGTTCCAGCTGAGCAGGGGAAACGCCCTGCAGAACCAGGTAACGTTGAACGGCCTTGGCACGACGCTCACCCAGAGCCATGTTGTACTCGCGGGTGCCGCGCTCGTCGGTGTTGCCTTCCAGAACAACGCGGTTGCCGTTGGACTTCAGGTCCTTGGCGTGAACGTCCAGAGCGCGCATGGCTTCTGGCTTCAGGTCCGAGCTGTCGTATTCGAAGTAGAAGGTGGTGATTGCGCGCAGGGCCGCTTCTTCGCTCAGGGAGCCGTCGACAGCACCGGTGTTGGCGCCGTAACCAGCGTTCGGATCAACAGCGCCTTCACCAGCGTTGTCACCGCCTTTCGAGGAGCAACCTACAGCTACGGCCATGGCCAGAGCCAGCGCAGCAAATTTACCAAACTTCAGCATTTCCATCGTGAAACTCCTAATGAAACCCCAGTGTGTTAAGCAAAAGTATTACGCCGCAATCAGTTCAGGTAAGGGGACCAGGACGGTTCTCTGACTTCGCCTTGAGCGGTAGGAAGTGGGAGCCTCACGCGGCCATTAAGCGACACGAGCATCAAGACTCCCCGGCCCTGCTGGCGGGTGGCGTAGATTAGCATGGTGCCGTTTGGCGCGACAGTGGGAGACTCGTCAAGACTGGTCTCGGAGAGAATCTTTACACTTCCGCGTTGCAAGTCTTGTGCCGCCACTTTGAAGTTGGTGAAACCCTGCTGGCGATGAATCATTACCAGGGTTTTTTCGTCCGCCGAAAGTTTCGGGTTGGCGTTGTAGTTACCCACGAAAGTCACGCGCTCGGCACCACCACCGCTGACCGACTGTTTGTAGATCTGCGGCTTGCCGCCACGGTCGGAGGTGAAGTACAGGGTGTTGCCATCCTTGCCCCAGAACGGCTCAGTGTTGATACCTGGGCCGGCGGTGACACGGCTGATCTGGCGAGAAGCCACGTTCATCACGTAGATGTCCGGGTTGCCGTCCTTCGACAGCACGAACGCCAGGCGCGAACCGTCAGGCGACCAGGCCGGCGCACCGTTCAGGCCCTCGAAGTTGGTGACCTGCTCGCGGCGACCGGTATCGATGTGCTGGACGAAGATGCGTGGGCGCTTCTGCTCGAACGAGACATAGGCGATACGCTTGCCATCCGGAGCGAAGCGCGGCGACAGGATCGGCTCGCGCGACTGCAGCAGCGTCACTGCACGGGCACCGTCGTAGTCCGAACGCTGCAGGGTGTAGCGGGTATTGTTGGTCGAGAAGCGCTCGGCAGTCACGTACAGCATGCGGGTGGAGAACGCACCCTTGATGCCGGTGAGCTTCTCGAACGACTGGTCGGCGATGTAGTGCGACATGTCGCGCAGCTGGTCGGTGGTGCCCGCGACGCTACCGGTCAGCACTTGCTGCTCGGTGGCGACGTTGAACAGCGCGTACTGCACCTGCAGGCGGCCGCCCGACGGCACGATGCTGCCAACCATCACGTACTGGGCGCCCAGGGCTTTCCAGTCGCGGAAGATGACTTCGCTGGCCTGGGTTGGCTGGCTGATCATGTTCTGCCGCGGAATCGGCGAGTAGTAGCCGGAGTTGCGCAGGTCGTTACCGATGATGTCGGCCATGTCTTCCGGCAGTACGCTGCCACCCTGCAGACCGAACGGCACTACCGCGATGGGCGTAGCCCGATCGCTGCCGCTGGTGACCAGGATGTTCTTTTCCTCTGCCATGGCCATGCCAGCCACGCAGCAGAGCATGACCAACATTCCTCGAAGGAGTTTAATCACAACGCTAGATCCTCAGGTGTAAATGTCATCTTGAACGAACGATAACGATTGAAATCGCTCGGTTTCATACCCTGCATCTCGGTCAAACGACCAATGTTCTTGACCGCAGCCACCGCCGAACTGTCAAACGGACCGTCCCCACTGGAGCGGATCACGGTAACACCGGTGATGGTGCCGTCCGGCAACATGTTGACCTGCAGGGTCACCGTCATGCCCTTACGCGCGGAAGGTGGTCGCGCCCAGCCCTCGGCCGCGCGCAAGCGGATCAGGTCGTCGAAGTCGCCGGCCACCTGGTCACCCTGCTCGTCGGCCAGCGCTTGCTGCCGCTCGGTGGTGTCGGACAACAGCTCGGCCAGGGCCTGGGCTTTCTTGTCTTCCGCCGCCTTGCGGGCCGCTTCCTGTGCCTTTTTCTTCTGGGCGTCCGCAGCGGCCTTTTTCTTGGCCTCTTCAGCTGCCTTCTTCTTCGCTTCCTCGGCCGCCGTCTTCTTCTTGGCGTCCTCGGCTGCTTTCTTCTTCGCTTCCTCGGCGGCCTTTTTCTTGGCCTCCTCGGCGGCTTGTTTCTTGGCTTCTTCTTCGGCCTGCTTCTTGGCCTCTTCTTCAGCTTTCTTCTTGGCGATGTCGGCCTGCTGCTTCTCGGCGGCCTTCTTCGCCTCCTCGGCCTTCTTGGCTTCGGCGGTTTTCTTGGCTTCCGCGGCCTCGGCTTTCTTCGCCTCGGCAGCTTCGCGAGCTTCCTCGGCCTTTTGAGCCGCGTCAGCTTTCTTTTGTTCCGCCGCCTTGATGGCCTCCTGCTCGACCTTCTTCTGCTCCAACTGCTCGACTTCGGTCTGGCGCGAGGCGGTTTTCTTCGCTTCCCCGGCAATCTTCTGATTGGTCTGGGTAGTCGCCTGGCTCTTGGACTTGAGCTGATACAGGGTAGCCTGAACGATCGGCTTGGAAGGCGGCAGCTCTGGCGTCATGGCAAAGCTGACGAACAGCATCGCGAACACCAGCACATGCAGGCCGATGGCCCAGACGCTGGGCCAGAAGTAGCTTTCCGAGGCGGATGGCTCTCGCTGTTGCATCAGGGCGCCTCGGTAATCAGGCCAACGTTACCGACACCGGCCTTCTGCAACCCGCCCATGGCACCCATGACCGCGCCGTAGTCGACAGCCTTGTCGCCACGAATGAAGACCTGGGTCTGCTTGCCCTGGTCGCGACCGGCGGCAATGATCTTGGTCACCGCGCTGGTCATGTCGGGCAAGGTCATGGCCTTGTCCATCTGTTTGTCGGTATCGACTTCACTGCCGAGGTTCCAGTAGTAGGTCTTGTCGGCTTTGATGGAGATGGTGAGGATCTGGACGTTGTTGTCCTGCGGCAAGGCTTCACTGGAAACCTTGGGCAGGTCGACCTTCACCCCCTGGTTGAGCATGGGGGCCGTCACCATGAAGATGACCAGCAGCACCAGCATCACGTCGATGTAAGGCACCACGTTCATCTCGGCGACCGGCTTGCGTTTGTGGCGAACTCGGGCCATGGGTTTCTACCTGATTACTCTTCGCTGGTGTGCACTTTGCGGTGCAGGATCGCCTGGAACTCGTCGGCGAAGGTGTAGTAACGGCCGATCAGCACTTCGCTGCGGGCAGCGAAACGGTTGTAGGCGATTACCGCAGGGATTGCCGCAAACAGGCCGATGGCGGTGGCGATCAGTGCTTCGGCGATACCCGGAGCAACAGTGGCCAGGGTGGCCTGCTGTGCGCTGGCCAGGCCGCGGAAGGAGTTCATGATGCCCCAGACGGTACCGAACAGGCCGATGTACGGGCTGGTGGAACCGACGGTGGCGAGGAACGGCAGGCTTTGCTCGAGCTTTTCTTCTTCGCGCGAAATGGCCACGCGCATGGCACGGCCTACACCTTCCATGACGGCATCAGGGTCGACGCCCGGCTGCTGGCGCAGGCGCGAGAATTCCTTGAAGCCGGCACGGAAGACCTGCTCCACACCCGAATCCGGGTCTGGGTTGCTGCCTGCCTGACGGTACAGCTTGGACAGGTCGATACCCGACCAGAAGCGCTCCTCGAAGGCATCCAGCGCACGACGACCGGCGCGCAGCATAGTGCTGCGCTGGAAGATCATGATCCATGAGGTGACCGAGGCGGCCACCAGGATCAGCATTACCAGCTGTACCACCACGCTGGCATTGCTGACCAGACTCCACATGGAGGTATGGTCGACGACGTTAGCTTCCACGCTTATTCTCCTGCATTCGATTGAGTACCCGAGCCGTCCGCCACATAGGCGTCGCGCAGCTCCGGGGGTAAGGCTCGGGGTTTGAAAGTGTCGGCGCGCACGGCGGCCACCAGGACCTGCCCTTCGCAGAGCAGCGTTTCATCCTTTTCTCGCCAGACCTGCTGTGAAAAACGCAGGCTGGCGCGATTGAGTTCAAGTACTTGCGCGGTCACCCGGAGTTCATCGTCCAGGCGCGCCGGCGCGTGATAGCGCGCTTCGCAGGAGTGGACCACCAGCAACAGATTTTCTCCGGCCAGTATCTGCTGGGAAAAGCCCATGTGCCGCAGCCATTCGGTGCGCGCGCGCTCCATGAATTTCAGGTAGTTGACGTAATACACCACGCCACCGGCATCGGTATCCTCGTAATAGACGCGATAACGGTGTGCGAAAGGTTCCAGGCCATTTTGCGCGCGCATACTCTAGTGCTTACTCCTCAGCTTGCCAATCCGCTGCGGCAACTGTTTTTTGCTCATTAATGTCGAATTGCCAGCGCGCCCAGGGCATGCCAGCGGTAGGACCACGAAAAGCCGGTTTCGATCTGTCATTCATCGCCTGCTTCGGAAAAATCTCCCCCCTCGCCCAGGCGCCCGGGAACATTCAGACCAAAGTGCAGGTAGGCATGCCGGGTGACCACACGGCCGCGCGGCGTGCGCATGATGTAGCCTTGCTGGATCAGGTAGGGTTCGAGCACGTCCTCGATGGTGTGACGCTCCTCGCTGATCGCCGCCGCCAGGTTGTCCACCCCTACCGGGCCACCGTCGAACTTCTCGATCATGGTCAGCAGCAGGCGTCGGTCGGAATGGTCGAAACCGCGCTCGTCGACATCCAGCAGGTTCAGCGCCAGGTCGGCCACCGCCTTGGTGATCTGCCCTTTGCCGCGCACCTCGGCGTAGTCACGCACACGGCGCAGCAGGCGGTTGGCGATACGCGGCGTGCCACGGGCGCGACGAGCGATCTCATAGGCGCCCTGGTCCTCGATGGTCAGGCCGAGAATGCCGGCCGAGCGGCTGACGATGGTCGCCAGGTCCTTGTCGCTGTAGAACTCCAGGCGCTGGACGATACCGAAGCGGTCGCGCAACGGGTTGGTGAGCATGCCCGCACGAGTGGTGGCGCCGACCAGGGTGAAAGGTGGCAGGTCCAGCTTGATCGAGCGCGCCGCCGGGCCCTCGCCGATCATGATGTCGAGCTGGAAGTCCTCCATGGCCGGGTACAGCACCTCCTCGACCACCGGCGAGAGCCGGTGGATCTCGTCGATGAACAGCACATCGTGGGGTTCGAGGTTGGTCAGCATGGCCGCCAGGTCGCCCGGGCGCTCCAGGATCGGCCCGGAGGTACTCTTGACCGACACGCCCATTTCCTGGGCGATGATGTTGGCCAGGGTGGTCTTGCCCAACCCGGGCGGGCCGAAGATCAGGGTGTGGTCGAGCGACTCGTTGCGACCGCGCGCAGCCTGGATGAACAGTGCCATCTGCTCGCGCACCACCGGCTGGCCGATGTATTCGTCCAGGCGCAGCGGGCGGATCGCACGGTCCTGGACTTCTTCACGGTCGCGGCCACTGGCGGCGATCAGGCGGTCGGCTTCGATCACTTGGTAATCATCCCTTTAAGGCTGCGGCGGATCAGGTCTTCGCTGCTCAGGCCGGCCTTGTCCTTGATGGCGGACACCGCCTTGCTCGCTTCCTGTGGCTTGTAGCCCAGGGAAACCAGGGCACTGACGGCGTCAGCCTCGGCCGTGGAGGCACTGCTGACCGGCACCGGGCCATCGGACACCAGGGTGAACATGGCCGGGGATGTTTCCCAGGCCTTGAAGCGGTCCTTGAGCTCGACCAGCAAGCGCTCGGCGGTCTTCTTGCCGACGCCGGGCACGCGCACCAGCGCCGAGGTGTCCTGGGCCTGCACGCAGCGCACCAGCTCGTCTGCCTCAAGGCCCGACATCAGCGCCAGCGCCAGCTTCGGACCCACGCCGTTGAGCCGGATGAGCTCACGGAACAGCTCACGCTCGCGCTTTTCATGGAAGCCGTACAACAGGTGGGCATCTTCACGCACCACCAGGTGGGTATGCACGGTCACGCTTTCGCCCACCTTGGGCAGGCGATACAGGGTGGTCATGGGCACTTCGAGCTCATAGCCCACACCGTTGACATCGATAACCAGGTGCGGTGGCTGCTTTTCCGCCAGGGTGCCGCGCAAACGTCCAATCACGTTCCGATCCTTCCTCTCGGGGCCGGTCAAAGACCGGTCAACCCTATCAGCAAATGCAACGGGTGAACGGTTCACCCGGACAAAAAATGTATCAGCGCATGAAGCGCCTACAGACGCAAGCGCCCGCCACGCCGGCGTGCCGTGGCCAAGCCGTGGGGCACCAGGCTGGAGCGGGTATGGGCATGGCACAGGGCGATGGCCAGGGCATCGGAGGCGTCGATCTGCGGTTTCTGGGTGAGCTTGAGCAGGTGCATGACCATCAGCATCACCTGTTCCTTGTTGGCGCCGCCGGTACCGGCGACAGCCTGCTTGACCTGACTGGCACTGTATTCGGCGATTTCCAGCCCCGCTTCGGCGGCGGCGACGATCGCTGCACCACGTGCCTGGCCGAGCTTGAGCGCGGAATCAGCGTTGCGCGCCATGAACACGCGCTCGATGCCCATGGTCACGGGCTCATGGGTGCGAATAATTTCGCTGACACCGCGAAATACGATCAGCAAACGCTCGTGCAATTCGCCGCTACCGGTGCGGATACAACCCGACGCCACGTACTCGCAACCGCGGGCATTCTGGCGCACTACGCCATAACCGGTGATGCGCGAGCCGGGGTCGATACCAAGAATCAGAGTCATAACGCCTATCGTACAAGGGGATGCATTTTTGCAAACTGCGCCGGCCCTTTCGCGGGACAAGCCCGCTCCCACAGGGCACTCCACTGTACTCAGGAGCAGTGGATACCCTGTGGGAGCGGGCTTGTCCCGCGAAAGGGCCGGAACAGGCGCCGGAAAACTCACAAGCCTGACTGCAAGCGCCAGAACACCTTAGCCGAGTTTTTCCATGATCTCGTCGGAAATCTGCGCATTGGAGTAGACGTTCTGTACGTCATCCAGGTCTTCGAGCATGTCGATCAGCTTGAGCACCTTCTCGGCACCCTCCTGATCCAGCTCCGCGCTGGTGGTCGGCTGCATGACGATTTCCGCGTCAGCCGCCTTGAAGCCCGCTTCCTCCAGCGCATTGCGCACGGCATAGAAGCTGTTGAACGAAGTGAACACCTCGAACGAACCGTCATCATTAACCACCACGTCGTCGGCATCGGCTTCCATCGCCGCTTCCATCAACGCATCTTCGTCGATGCCCGGCGCGAAGCTGATCTGCCCCTTGCGCTCGAACAGGTAAGCCACCGAGCCATCGGTACCGAGGTTGCCGCCACACTTGGTGAAGGCATGGCGCACGGCAGCCGCAGTCCGGTTGCGGTTGTCGGTCATGGCCTCGACCATGATCGCCACGCCGCCCGGGCCGTAACCCTCGTAGCTGAGCTCTTCGACGTTGTCGCTCTCATTGGTGCCGGCACCACGAGCCACGGCGCGATCGATGATATCGCGGCTCATGTTGGCACCCAGGGCCTTGTCCAGCGCCAGGCGCAGGCGCGGGTTGGAGGCCGGATCGGCGCCACCCTGCTTGGCCGCGACCGTCAGCTCACGGATCCACTTGGTGAAGATCTTGCCTCTCTTGGCATCCTGGCGCTCTTTGCGGTGCTTGATGTTCGCCCACTTGGAATGACCAGCCATAACAACTCCAAATCCTTGAAACACAAACAATTACGCCCCGAACGGGGCGCAACGACAAATTCCTGCGCCGTAACGCAAAGGCGCATCCATGTGGATGCGCCCGGGGTCCGCTTACTCGACCTTGGTCTGTTCGCGCAGACGGATGTGCAGCTCGCGCAGGGCCTTGGCGTCGACCATGCCAGGGGCCTGGGTCATGACGCACGCGGCGCTCTGGGTTTTCGGGAAGGCGATCACTTCACGGATCGACTGGGCGCCGGTCATCAGCATCACCAGGCGGTCCAGACCGAAGGCCAGGCCACCGTGAGGTGGTGCACCGAACTTCAGTGCATCGAGCAGGAAGCCGAACTTCTCTTCCTGTTCTGCCGCTTCGATACCCAGCAGACGGAACACCGCCTGTTGCATCTCTTTACGGTGGATACGGATCGAACCGCCACCCAGCTCGGTGCCGTTCAGGACCATGTCGTAGGCACGGGACAGGGCCGTGGCCGGGTTGGCCTCGAGCTCTTGCGGGGTGCACTTCGGCGCGGTGAACGGGTGGTGCAATGCAGTGAAGCTGCCGTCTTCGTTCTCTTCGAACATCGGGAAGTCGACGACCCACATCGGCGCCCACTCGCAGGTCAGCAGCTCGAAGTCGTGACCCAGGCGGATACGCAGCGCGCCCAGGGCTTCGCTGACTACCTTGAACTTGTCGGCACCGAAGAACACGATGTCGCCGTCTACAGCGCCAACGCGGTCGAGGATGTTGTTGAGGTTGGCCTCAGGGATGTTCTTGACGATCGGCGACTGCAGACCTTCGACACCCTTGGCGCGCTCGTTGACCTTGATGTAGGCCAGGCCCTTGGCACCATAGATGCCGACGAACTTGGTGTACTCGTCGATCTTGCTGCGCGGCATGCTGGCGCCGCCTGGCAGGCGCAGGGCGGTCACGCGGCACTTCGGATCGTTGGCGGGACCGGCGAAGACCTTGAAGTCGACATCCTTCAGCTGGTCGGCGACGTCGACCAGTTCCAGCGGGATACGCAGGTCAGGCTTGTCGGAACCGTAGCGGCGCATGGCTTCTTCGAAGGTCATGTGCGGGAATTCGCCGAATTCCAGGTCCAGCACTTCCTTGAACAGCTTGCGGATCATGTTTTCGGTCAGGCCCATGATCTCGGACTCGTCGAGGAAGCTGGTCTCGATGTCGATCTGGGTGAATTCCGGCTGGCGATCGGCACGCAGGTCTTCGTCACGGAAGCACTTGGCGATCTGGTAGTAGCGATCGAAGCCAGCGACCATCAGCAGCTGCTTGAACAGCTGCGGCGACTGCGGCAGGGCGAAGAAGCTGCCCGCGTGGGTACGGCTCGGTACCAGGTAGTCGCGCGCGCCTTCCGGAGTAGCACGGGTCAGGATCGGCGTTTCGACGTCGAGGAAGCCGTTTTCGTCCAGGTAGCGACGGATGCTGCTGGTGATGCGCGAACGCAGGCGCAGCTTGTCGGCCATTTCCGGACGACGCAGGTCGATGAAGCGGTAGCGCAGGCGGGTTTCCTCGCCGACGTCGGAGTATTCGTTCAGCGGGAACGGCGGGGTTTCAGCTTCGTTGAGCACGGTCAGCTGATAGCCGAGGATCTCGATGGCACCGGAGGCCATGTTGGCATTCACCGCACCTTCAGGGCGCTTGCGCACCTTGCCGGTGATCTGCACGACGTATTCGCTGCGCACGCGGTCGGCGGCGGCGAAGGTGTCGGCGCGGTCCGGGTCGAACACGACCTGGGCCATGCCTTCGCGGTCACGGATGTCGAGGAAGATCACCCCGCCGTGGTCGCGGCGACGATGGACCCAGCCGCAAAGGGTGACTTCCTGGCCGTCCAGGCTCTCGTTCAGTTGGCCGCAATAATGGCTGCGCATCATGATGGTGGTTTCGCTTCTCGTGATTCGTGTATTCGGTGGAGGCCTTGCCCAGAGGGTTAATACTGCAAGACCCAGCTACTGCATTCAACTCAGTCGGCCTTGTCGCCGCCTGCCAGATTCTTTTTTGCCCCGGTCTTGAAGTCGGTTTCGTACCAGCCGCTACCGCTCAGGCGAAAGCCAGGGACCGACAGCAGTTTCTTCAATGCCGGCGCTTCACAGGCCGGGCAATCGGTCAGCGGTGCGGCGCTGATCTTCTGCAGCACCTCCATCTGGTGATTGCAGGCAGCACATTGATAGTCATAAAGGGGCATGGACGTCTCTCGTCAACCACTACGCGGGCTGCCTGGGCAGCAAAAAGCGAGATTATATATGGTTAACAAGCACTGCGCAGCCCGCCCGGCGATCAGCGTACACTCGGCGGGTCGAGCAACCAGGCGACGCAGATCACCCGGATGAGCCCGCTGAAGTTACGCACCCCGCCCTGGCGCAGGTGCACCTCACGGTCCACGTACGACAATACGGCGCTGACCGAGCAGTCATTGGCCTCGGCGATACGGTGGAGAATCATCCAATAGATCGATTCCAGGCGCAAACAGGTAGAAAAACCGTTGAGCCGGACCGAACGTGACACTGGCTGAACCTGCAACATGTCGAAATCCGCCTTGAACGGATCGATGCACTGCTTGCCTGGCCATCGCCCCAGGCTTTCCCGCCGCTTATTCGCTTGCATCACGCGCCCCACTAACTGGCTACCACCGAAATCCCTGCGCAACCCGCGCAGGGCCCAGGGGCTAAATCAAGCGCGCACAAACGAACACAAAGCAGCGGCAAAGCCTTCCTGCACAAACGAAAAAGCCCGGTCGAGGAGTAATCGACCGAGCTTTAGGACAGCGCCTACAACAATTTTCGATTATTCGCCGTCGAGCAGCACCCGCAGCATCCAGGCCGTCTTCTCGTGCACTTGCATGCGCTGGGTCAGCAGGTCGGCAGTAGGTTCGTCACTGACCTTGTCCACCACGGGGAAAATACTGCGCGCGGTGCGCACCACGGCTTCCTGACCCTGAACCAGCTGGCGAATCATCTCGTCCGCAGCCGGCACCCCCTCCTCCTCCTTGATCGAGGAATGACGGGCATAGAAGGCATAAGACCCAGGTGCCGGAAAGCCCAGCGCGCGAATCCGCTCGGCGATCGAGTCGACCGCCAGCGCCAGCTCGTTGTATTGCTCCTCGAACATCAAGTGCAGGGTACGGAACGACGGACCCGTGACGTTCCAGTGGAAGTTGTGGGTTTTCAGATACAGCACGTAGGTATCCGACAACAGGCGGGAAAGCCCTTCGACGATGGACTTGCGATCTTCTTCACTGATACCGATATCGATTGCCATGAAGTTCCCCTTTCCATTTGGCTTGATGATCAAGCGGGCCTGAAACACTGTATCAACACTTTGACCAACCCGCCCATGACCCAGGGCAAACCATCGCCATCCGCCTCGTGCGTTTGAGAAGGCCCGGCCTTTGCTGTTAAATAGGCAAGGTGCCACCCGTGCGGACTGTTATTGCCGGGTGCATAGGCTGGCGTGCTGCGTGTTCGCGCTCTACACCTCATGCGCACCGTGCCGCCAGCTCTTCCTGTGATCGGCCTTATCAACTGTGAGCCAACCCATGTTCAAGATCGTCCACCTGGTGACGGGCGTTGCGGCTTTGCTGCTCTCGCTCATGCCCAGCCTGAAAACCGATGCAACACCCTTCCTGCAGCAACCCGATGCGGTCTACCTGGGCCTGCTCGGCCTGCTCAACCTGCTGCTGGCCCCGGTCGTGCCACTGTATTACCGTGGCGCACGCCAACAACTGCAACACCTGGCCTGCGCCCTCCTGGTAGTGGCCGTGGTTCTGCAAACCTTGACCCTGCTTGCGCGCCCGGAAATGGGCAACCTGGCCGCGCTGGTCTGCGCAACCCTGGCGGTCGCCCTGCACCTGGCGGTCGGCTTCGCCCGCAGCAGCCGCAAATCGCGCACCAGCCAACCCACCCCACTGGACGCCGGCAAGCGCGATACCGGCACCGTGAAGTGGTTCAACACCTCCAAGGGCTTTGGTTTCATCTCGCGCGATTCGGGTGACGATATTTTCGTCCACTTTCGCGCCATTCGCGGTGAAGGCCATCGCATTCTGGTCGAAGGCCAGCGTGTGGAGTTTTCGGTGATGCACCGTGACAAGGGCCTGCAGGCCGAGGACGTGGTTGCGGTACATCGCCGCTGACCACTGTCAGCCCTGGGGCTCCCAGGGCTGCATCCCTTCTATCTATTCTATTTAGTAGTGCGGTGGAGGCGCCTCTTCGCCTTCATTGCCGTAATGACCGACCATTTCTTCGTAGCGCTTGATCAGCTCGGCCATTTGCAGTTGCAGGCGCTCGATCACCTGCCCCTGCGCGACCACAACATCATTCAGTGCTTGAATGGTGTCATCCTGGAACGCCAGCCGGGTCTCCAACTCGATGACGCGCGATTCCAACGGCATGTCAGGCCTCCTCGTAACCGGATTTGAGCAAATCGCGCAAGCGCAGCCGGATAGCCTCGACCTGCCCCGGCCCATACTCGACAGCGGGCACCTTACCCCAGACCGGCGCCGGCCATGCAGCGTCATGCTTATGGCGAACGATGACATGCATGTGCATCTGGCTGACCACATTGCCTAGCGTGGCAACATTCATCTTGTCTGCTGCAAACTCGCTTTTCAGCGTTTCAGCCAGGTAGGTGGTTTCTTTCCAGAGCTGCGCCTGATCTTCCTGGCTCAAGTCGAACAGCTCACTCACGCCCGCACGCTTGGGCACCAGAATGAACCAAGGGTAGTTGGCATCTTTGCTAACCAGCAGACGGCACAGCGGAAAATCGCCAAGCACGTAGGAATCTTGCTGCAGACGCGAATCCATCACAAACACGGTAAACCTCCATCAAGCGAAACAGCCCGCGACCGCGGGAACTTGGGCGCAAGGATACATGGCTGCACGCTTTCAGTTCATCAAAGACTGACGCCTGCACATAGGCGGTAACACAGCGCTACTTTTCGCACCAAAATGAGGCCGCAAACGTGCTCGCCACTACGCTTCTACTCACTCCATCCACAGAACTTCAACAGTTCCCGGTAACACATTGACTTTTATGACAGCCTTGGACTTTTTCTGCCCCATACGATTTGGCATACCATCAGACAAGCGACACCCCGTGTTTTCGGCGCTTTCCGCGCTCCCGCCATGACGTTTGTGAAAATTTCATAAAGCGTTGTTAATTTTGAGCACGCTTGTTGCATTCCTTTCACGCCAAGTCGGCACGACACCTGCATGAAGCGGTGTACGCAACAAATAACGACAGCTGCATTGGACACACCAGGGAGTTTCTCTAGCCGCAATCGACACTTAGCGATTGCACAACGGTGACAGGAACAGCGCTGGGGTTGCACGCCCGAGAATCCGGAGCGTGATTTGCGACATGGAGATACTTAAAAGCGACAGGGCCATAAAGTTCCCGAAAGGATCAATATGCCCATATCGCCAACAACAGTCTGCGTGCTATACATTTCCGCCGACATAACAAGAAAGAGCTGCCCCATATAACTAAAAGACTTGGGCGCAGCAGTACTCTTCCTAAAAACCAAAGGAGCAAGTCACGATGCGCGTGATGAAGTGGAGCATGATCGCCCTGGCCGTTTCGGCAGGGACCTCGCAATTGGCCCTGGCCTCTTCCCAGGACGAGTCCAAGGGATTCATCGAAGACAGCCAGCTGAGCGTCAAGACTCGCATGCTGTACTTCAGCCGCGACTTCCGTAACAACCCGGCCGGCAGCCAGAGCCGCGTCGAGGAAACCGGCCTGGGCTTCCTGGGTACTTATGAGTCGGGCTTCACCCAAGGCGTCGTCGGCGTCGGTGTAGATGCCATCGGCATGCTCGGCATCAAACTGGACAGCGGCAAAGGCCGCCACTCCACCGGCCAGTTCCCGACAGACTCCGACGGCAGTGCTCAAGATGAGTTCTCCGAAGGCGGCGGCGCGGTAAAACTGCGCTTCTCCGATACTGTGCTGAAGTATGGTACCCAGTTCACTGCCCTGCCAGTCCTGGCCACCGACGACAGCCGACTGCTGCCGGAAACCGTCGAAGGCGCCCTGATCACCAGCAACGAAATCAAGGGCCTGACCCTGCACGCTGGTCATTTCACCGCCCTGAACGCCCAGTCTGAAACCGACCACGACAGTCTGCACCTGACCCAGGCCGATGTTGTCGGTGGCACCTACGCCTTCACCGACAACCTCAGCACCAGCCTCTACTACTCCAAGGTCGAAGACTACTGGCGCAAGTACTACGGCAACATCAACTGGGCACTGCCGATTTCCGACAAGCAAGGCCTGGTGTTCGACTTCAACATCTATGACACCAAGAGCGATGGCGCCGCGCTGTACACCGCGTTCGATGGCGAAGAACTCGACAACACCGCCTTCAGCTTCTCGGGCGCGTACAACATCGGCGCCCACACCTTCACCCTGGCGTACCAGAAAGTCACCGGCGACGGCGACTACGGTTACGGCGTGGACGGCGGCGGCACCATTTTCCTGGCCAACTCCGTTGCCCGCTCCGACTTCAACGCCGAAGACGAAAAATCCTGGCAAGCACGCTACGACCTGAACTTCGCCGAGTTCGGCGTACCAGGCCTGACCTTCATGACCCGTTACGTGCGTGGTAGCGATGCCAACGTCACCGGCACCAGCAACGGCAAGGAATGGGAACGCGACATCGACGTCAAGTACGTGCTGCAAGAAGGCCCTGCCAAGGACCTGAGCTTCCGCGTACGTCAAGCCACCTACCGTTCTTCCGATGGCGTCTACTACGGTTCCCCATCGCTGGACGAACTGCGCCTGATCGTCGAGTACCCGCTGAGCATCCTGTAAGCCTGGCTTATAGCGTGCCCCGCACCTGAAAAAGCCCGGCGAACCCGCCGGGCTTTTTCTTGGCTGACAACTGCCCCCGCCTGGGGCATTCTGTACGCCTTCGTTTCGCCCCCGTACAATGCGGGGTCATTTCAATGTCTTAGGCAATCGACACGGCTAACCATGCGCACCAGTCAATATCTGCTCGCCACCCAGAAAGAAACCCCTGCCGACGCAGTGGTCATCAGCCATCAGCTCATGCTGCGTGCCGGCATGATCCGCAAACTGGCCTCCGGCCTGTACACCTGGCTGCCGATGGGCCTGCGAGTCATGCGCAAGGTCGAAGCCGTGGTGCGCGAGGAAATGAACGCCGCCGGCGCCCTGGAAGTGCTGATGCCGAGCATCCAGCCTGCCGAACTGTGGCAGGAATCCGGCCGCTGGGAGCAGTACGGCCCAGAGCTGCTGCGCCTGAAAGACCGCCACAACCGTGATTTCTGCGTCGGCCCGACCCACGAAGAAGTCATCACTGACCTGGCCCGCAACGAGCTGTCCAGCTATAAACAGCTGCCGCTCAACATGTACCAGATCCAGACCAAATTCCGTGACGAGATTCGTCCGCGCTTCGGCTTGATGCGTGGCCGCGAATTCATCATGAAGGACGCCTACTCCTTCCATGCCGACCAGGCTTCCCTGCAGGAAACCTACGACCGCATGCACCAGGCGTACTCCAACGTCTTCACCCGCCTGGGCCTGGATTTCCGCCCAGTGCAGGCCGACACCGGCTCCATCGGTGGCAGCTACTCGCATGAATTCCACGTACTGGCCGATTCCGGCGAAGACGACGTGATCTTCAGCGACAGCTCCGATTACGCTGCAAACATCGAGAAGGCCGAAGCCATCCCGCGCGAAACCGTGCGCTCGGCACCTACCGAAGAACTGCGCCTAGTCGACACCCCGGATGCCAAGACCATCGCCCAATTGGTCGAGAACTTCGGCCTGCCGATCGAAAAGACCGTCAAGACCCTGATCGTGCGCGGCGCCGAGGAAGGCAAGCTGGTAGCCCTGGTGGTCCGTGGCGACCACGAGCTCAATGAAATCAAGGCAGCCAAGCTGGAACAGGTCGCCGACCCAGTGGTCATGGCCACCGACGCCGAACTGCGCGAAGCCATCGGTGCCGGCGCAGGTTCGCTCGGCCCGCTGAACCTGCCGCTGGAATGCGTGATCGACCGTTCGGTCGCCCTGATGAGCGACTTCGGCATTGGCGCCAACATCGACGACAAGCACTATTTCGGCGTCAACTGGGAGCGTGACCTGCCAGTACCTCAGGTCGCCGACCTGCGTAACGTCGTCGAAGGCGACCCGAGCCCGGACGGCCAGGGCACCCTGGTGATCAAGCGTGGCATCGAGGTCGGCCACATCTTCCAACTCGGCACCAAGTACAGCGAGGCGCTCAAGTGCCAGGTACTGGGCGAGAACGGCAAGCCAGTGACCTTGGCCATGGGCTGCTACGGTATCGGCGTGTCCCGCGTGGTCGCCGCTGCCATCGAGCAGAGCTATGACGAGAAAGGCATCATCTGGAACGACGCCCTGGCACCGTTCCAGATCGCCCTGGTGCCGCTGCGTTACGAAACCGAAATCGTGCGCGAAGCAACCGACAAGCTGTATGCCGAACTGACTGCCGCCGGCTTCGAAGTCCTGCTGGACGACCGGGACAAGAAAACCAGCCCAGGCATCAAGTTTGCCGACATGGAGCTGATCGGCATCCCGCACCGTATCGTCGTCAGCGACCGCGGCCTGGCCGATGGCAACCTTGAATACAAGCATCGCACCGAGCAGGACGCCCAACCGCTGCCGCTCAATGAAGTGCTGAGCTTCCTGCAGGCCCGCGTTCGCCGCTGATAACCAATGCACGAGTGATCATGTCCAAGCGAAGTACCTTTACCCTGGGGGGTGCCGCACTGTGCGGCACCCTGCTCGTCAGCGGCTGCGCCAACCAGATGTCCCAGCGCAGCGAGCATGAAGAGCGCGTCGAGCGCAAACTGCTCGAACACACCCTGCAGATCGATGTCGGCGAGCCGAAGGTAATGGAGCTTCCGCAACGACGTGTGCGCATCCATGAACAGAAGCGCTTCGAAATCACCGAATTCGAAGTCACCCGTCGCTACGATCGCTATACGCCATACCAGCCCTGGCGGGAGATCTACGAGATTCCGCTGGGTGCAGTTGCCGTGGTGGCCGGCGTCGGCGCCAACGTGGTCAATGTCTTCGCCTTGGGCAACCTGCCCGAGAGCGTGACTCACGACTGGTTCAGCTATGGCGTGGCCGGGCTCAACCCGTTCATGAACGTGCAGTCCAATGGTCGCGCCCAGCAGAACCTGGCGGGCATCAGCGAAGTGCAGAAGGACAAGCGCGAGGAATACACCAGCCTGCCGTGGAGCGAACGCCTGGTCGAAGTGAAGGCCGGCAAGCTGTCCCACGAACTGACCACCGACAGGAACGGCATCCTGCGCCTGAACCTGCTGGACAGCCCGTTCTCGGAGCAGCACCTCAACCACGTCGGCACCCTGCACTTGCAGGTGGTCGATGAGGAAAATGCGGTGCGCGGCGATGCCAGCCTGCTGGTAAGCGCCACCTTGCGCAACAAGCTGCAAGAAGCCCACGAGCTGATCTTCGACGATCTCGAAGACGACGATGTCGGCCAGTGGGTGCACCGGGTCAAGCGCCTGTCGGAGCTGGGCCTGGAAGAGGAAGCCAGCGAGATGGAGCAGAGCCTGGTCGAGCTGACCCGCAACGACCCCGAGCTGCAACAGGAGTTTTTGCAGACACTGACCAAGGCCACGGGTCGGTTGGTAGCCGATCCGGGCGTGCAATAATTGAAAGGGCTGCCTCAGGCAGCCCTTTTCATTTATCCGAGAACAACTCCAGCTGCTCGTGCGCACCGCGCAAATCCCGCAACCTCACCCCTACCCCCAACAAACGTACCGGTTTGCCACCCCGGGCGAAGGCCTGGCGCATCAACTGCCGATAACTCTCCAAGTCCCGCCCTGCCCCCGCCTGCTCCAGCGTGGTCTGGCTGAAATCATGGAACTTCACCTTGACGAAGGGTTTTTCCGGGCGGTAGCTGTCGTCCATGCGCGCAATCCGCTGGTTGAGGCTGTCGAGAAGCTCCGGCAAACGTTCCAGGCAACTGGCCAGGTCCGGCAAATCCGTGTCGTAGGTGTTTTCCACGCTGACCGACTGCCGCCGGCTGTCATTGTGCACAGCCCGATCGTCGATGCCCCGCGCCAGCCCCCATAGCCGCTCGCCAAAACTACCGAACTCGCGCACCAGCGCCAGCCGAGACCATGCCCGCAGGTCCAGGCAAGTGTCGATCCCCAGCCGCGTGAGCTTGTCAGCCGTCACCTTGCCCACGCCGTGCAGCCTGGCGACGGGCAAGGCCGCGACAAAAGCCTCGACCTGGTCCGGCGTTATCACGAAAAGCCCATTGGGCTTGCGCCAGTCGCTGGCGACCTTGGCCAGGAACTTGTTGGGCGCTACGCCGGCCGAGACCGTGATATGCAATGTGCGGGCAACGCGCCGACGAATGTCTTCGGCGATGCGCGTAGCGCTACCGGCGAACCACTGGCTGTCACTGACATCCAGGTACGCTTCGTCCAGCGACAACGGCTCGATCAGCTCGGTGTAGTCACGGAAAATCGCGTGGATCTCACGCGAGGCTTCGCGGTAGGCCTCGAAGCGCGGCTTGACGATGAGCAGATCAGGGCAGAGCTTGAGCGCATGGCGCGATGACATTGCCGAGCGCACACCGTAGGCGCGGGCCTCATAGTTGCACGTGGCGATCACCCCGCGGTGGTCGGGCGAACCGCCGACAGCCATGGGCCGCCCCGCCAGACGCGGGTCGTCACGCATCTCGATGGCGGCGTAGAAGCAATCGCAGTCGATATGAATGATCTTTCGCAAAGACATGGACGACCGTCAGTACTGTAAATTCATACAGATAGTAGCGCATGCAGCCCCATGGCTCACAGCCCACCACGATAATCGGCCTGAAAGCCCCGCCGCGCCTAAGCTGCGGGGCTTGAGCAAGCGCTAAACGTTTGAAGGAAAAAGGTTTTTTTGAAGTAAATGCTTGACATAGGGAAGTAAATCCGTAGAATTCGATCTCACAGGCGCGGGATGGAGCAGCCTGGTAGCTCGTCGGGCTCATAACCCGAAGGTCGTCGGTTCAAATCCGGCTCCCGCAACCAGATTTAAAGAAAAGGCCACTGTTTATACAGTGGCCTTTTTCTTTGGCCTCAAGAAACCCACGCTGAAGAAATTGCCTGGTAAACTGCGAAATAGCTTGACCACCAGGCGTGAAGCTGTAGAATGCGCCCCTCTGACGCGGGATGGAGCAGTCTGGTAGCTCGTCGGGCTCATAACCCGAAGGTCGTCGGTTCAAATCCGGCTCCCGCAACCATATTCGTCAGAACAAACCCCGCCTGTGTAACAGCAGCGCGGGGTTTGTTGCATTTCATCGCCTTAAAAACTGTCCCCTCCCCCTTTGCCGTCCGCCAACCCGCAGGTTTGACAGCTCGTCCCCCAGGATGAACTATCTTTAACCGTGCCGGACGACTGAAAGTCACGTTACCCGGAGTAATATCTGGATACGTTTTTCAAAGGGACTTCCACTTGGCCGCACCTTTCCCGTACCTCGCGCTGTATGCCCGGGGTAATCCATGACTTCCCAGAACCCCGATCCCCAGGCTCCACTTGCCGCCGTGTTGCCCACGGCTGCGCAGCGCCTGCCTTGGCTCGAACGCGTGAGTCGCTATCGCCAGCCGATCGGCCTGGGCGTGACCCTGTTGCTGTTTGCCATGGCATTGATTGCCTGTCGCCACCTGTTGAGCGAACTGGACATCTATGCGCTGCACGACGCCATGCTCAGCGTACCGACCCAGTCACTGCTCGGCGCGTTGCTGGCGACGGTCATCGGCTTTGTGATCCTGCTCGGGTACGAATGGTCGGCAAGCCGCTATGCCGGCGTGAAACTGCCTGGGCGAACCTTGCTGCTCGGTGGGTTCAGCGCGTTCGCCATCGGCAATGCCATTGGCCTGTCCATGCTCTCAGGTGGCTCGGTGCGCTATCGCCTGTATGCCCGCCAAGGCCTGGGGGCCGCTGAAGTCGCGCGCATGACGGTGTTTGCCAGCCTGTCCCTGGGTTGTGCACTACCGCCCCTTGCCGCGCTGGCGACCTTGAGCAACTTGCCGGCTGCGGCCGCAGCCTTGCGCCTGCCCTCCAGCGTTTTGGCCGGGATCGCCAGCGCGGTGCTGGCGCTGACAGCCGTACTGGTGATTGGTTTGTACCGTCGGCGCCAGGCAGAGCAGCCATTGGCAGACAACCTGCTGGTTCAACTTGGCCGACGTACCTTGCGCCTGCCGGGCGCCCGCCTGGCTGCACTGCAACTACTGATTACCGCCCTGGACGTCGCGGCCGCAGCCACTGTGCTGTACCTGTTACTGCCCGAGGCGCCACCTTTCGGCGCGTTCGTGCTGGTCTACCTGCTGGCCCTGGCCGCCGGCGTGCTGAGCCATGTACCAGGCGGCGTCGGAGTGTTCGAGGCGATCCTGCTGGCGGCCTTCGCCGACCAACTGGGCGCCGCGCCACTGGCAGCCGCCTTGCTGCTGTACCGCCTGATCTACGTTGTGCTGCCCTTGCTTCTGGCCTGTGCGCTGCTGCTGGCGAACGAAGCGCGTCGCCTGCTGTTCGCCCAGCAGGCGATCAAGGCCGCGTCCGGGCTGGCTGCGCCGATCCTGGCCATCCTGGTGTTCCTGTCTGGGGTGGTACTGCTGTTCTCCGGCGCCACTCCAGAGATCGACACCCGCCTGGAGCACATGGGCTTCCTGGTACCGCATCGCCTGATCGATGCCTCGCACTTCGGCGCCAGCCTGATCGGTGTGCTCTGCCTGCTGCTGGCACAAGGCCTGCGCCGCCGCCTGTCCGCAGCCTGGCTGCTGACCACCGTGCTGCTCTTGGTGGGCGCCCTGCTATCACTGCTCAAGGGCTTCGACTGGGAAGAGGCCTGCCTGCTGACTGCCACCGCCGCACTGCTGGCGTTGTTCCGACGCTCGTTCTACCGCCCGAGCCGCCTGCTGGAGCTGCCCTTCTCGCCCATTTACCTGGTGGCCAGTGCCTGCGTGCTTGGCGCTTCGGTATGGTTGCTGTTGTTTGCCTACCAGGATGTGCCCTACAGCCATCAGCTGTGGTGGCAGTTCACCCTTGATGCCGACGCCCCGCGTGGCCTGCGGGCCGCCATGGGCAGCGCCGTGCTGCTGGTCATCGTCGCCCTGACCTGGCTGCTGCGCACTGCCCGCCCGACCATTCACCTGCCCGATGCCGACGAATTGCAGCGCGCCAACCGGATTCTGCTGGCGTCCGACCAGCCCGACGGCGGTCTGGCCCTGACCGGCGACAAGGCCCTGCTATTCCACCCCAGCGACAACGCCTTCCTCATGTACGCCCGCCGCGGCCGCAGCCTGGTGGCGCTGTACGACCCGATCGGCCCGGCCCAGGAGCGCGCCGAGATGATCTGGCAATTCCGCGACCTGTGCGACCTGCACCACGCCCGCCCGGTGTTCTACCAGGTGCGCGCGGAGAACCTGCCGTTCTACATGGACATCGGCCTGACCGCGCTCAAGCTCGGCGAGGAGGCCCGGGTCGACTTGCGCCGCTTCGACATCGAAGCCAAGGGCAAGGAGATGAAAGACCTGCGCTACACCTGGAACCGTGGTGGACGCGACGGCCTGAGCCTGGAAATCCACGAACCCGGCAAGGCCCCGCTGGCGGAGCTCAAGGAAATCTCCGACGCCTGGCTCGGCAGCAAGAACGTGCGCGAGAAAGGCTTCTCGCTGGGGCGCTTCAGCCCCGAGTACCTGCAACATTTCCGCATCGCCCTGATTCGCTTCCAGGGTCGCCCGGTGGCCTTTGCCAACCTGCTGGAAACCCACGGCAACGAACTGGCCAGCCTGGACCTGATGCGCGCGCATCCCGAGGCGCCGAAGCTGACCATGGAATTCATGATGATCGGCCTGATTCTGCACTACAAAAGCCATGACTATGGCCGTTTCAGCCTGGGCATGGTCCCGCTTTCCGGGCTGCAGCCACGGCGTGGCGCCCCCCTGACCCAGCGCCTGGGCTCGATGGTGTTCCGTCGCGGCGAACAGCTTTACAACTTCCAGGGCCTGCGGCGCTTCAAGGACAAGTTCCAGCCGGACTGGGAACCTCGTTACATGGCCGTGCCGGCCGGGCTCGACCCGCTGGTGGCACTGGCTGACACTGCCGCCCTGATCGCTGGCGGCCTGACTGGATTGGTGAAACGTTGATGATCCGACGCTATTGGCTGTACGTACTGATTCCCCTGCTCGCGGCTGCCCTGGTCGGTGCTGCGGTCTTCTGGCTGTGGGCCCGCCCCGCCCCGCAAGCGCGCCTGGAGCAACTGACCCTTGATGGCACCAGCATCACCCGCGTCACTCCCGGCGTGCATGCCAAGGCCCGGGTGGCCATCGGCGTGCCACAGGACCAGGCACTGAGCGACAAGCAGCTGCTCGACCTGAGCCAGGCCGGCGAAGCACAGCTGGTACAAGTGATCCTGCCGCCAAGCGACTGCAGCAAGCAGCAGCAGGCCATGGACCAGGCGCTGACCCAGCTGTCCGACAAACCTACCCTGGTCGCGGGTATTGGCCCAGGTGGCGCCCAAGCCTGGCGCTGGCTGGCGGTACAGCGCGATGACAAGGCCAGGGCCATCTCGGTCGACTTCAGCGTCGAACAGCCCGGCTGTGCCACCGCGCTGCCGAAATCCGCCGCGCACGGCCACTGGAACGTGGCCTGGAACGACAACCCGGATGACGCCAGCGCCGCCTTCGTGCGTGACCAGGCCAATGCCGAAACCAGCATCAGCGACTACGACATCCACCTGCCACAAGTGCTCAAGGCGCAGCTCACCCAGGCGCTGGTAGGCCGTGACGGCAACGCCCTGGCCATTCCGGTCGTCGAAGTGCCTGCTGGGCAGACCACCGACACCGTCACCCTGTTCCTCTCCGGCGACGGCGGCTGGCGCGACCTCGACCGCGACGTGGCCGGCGAGATGGCCAAGCTCGGCTATCCGGTGGTGGGCATCGACACCCTGCGTTATTACTGGCAGCACAAGACGCCGGAGCAAAGCGCCGCCGACCTGTCGGAGCTCATGCAGCATTACCGGCAGAAATGGGGCACCAAGCGCTTCGTGCTGACCGGTTATTCGTTCGGTGCCGACGTGCTGCCCGCCATCTACAATCGCCTGCCCACCGAAGACCAGCAGCGCATCGACGCCGTGATGTTGCTGGCCTTCGCCCGCAGCGGCAGCTTCGAAATCGAGGTAGAAGGCTGGTTGGGCAAAGAAGGTCAGGAAGCGCCAACCGGGCCGGAAATGGCCAAGCTGCCGGCGTCCAAGGTGGTGTGCGTATATGGCGTGGAAGAGACCGACGAGAGCGGTTGCACCGACAAGACGGCAGTGGGCGAGCGCATGAAGCTGCCGGGTGGGCACCACTTCGACGAAAACTACCCGGCACTGGCCAAGCGTTTGATTGGTGAGATCGAGACCCGCCAAGGCAAATCCAGCGTGGCGGACAAGAATTGAGGTGAGCCCTGGGGGCGCTTTGCGCCCCTTTCGCGACACAAGGCCGCTCCTACAGGACGGCGCTTACCTGTAGGAGCGGCCTTGTGTCGCGAAAGGGCTGCAAAGCAGCCCCAGGTTTCACTCAAATCTCGACCTGCGTCCCCAGCTCGATCACCCGGTTGAGCGGCAGGTTGAAGAAGCGCAGGTTGCCGTTGGCATTCTTCAGCAGAAACGCAAACAGATTCCCGCGCCAGCGCGACATCCCCTCCAGACGCGACGCAATCACCGTTTCACGGCTAAGGAAGTAGGTCGTGCGCATCGGGCTGAAATCCAGCTCATCCAGATGGCACAGCTTCAGCGCTGCCGGCACATCCGGCTCGTCCATGAAACCAAAGTGCAGCAACACCCGGAAGAACCCATCGCCATACGCCTCCACCTCGAAGCGCTCCTGATCAGGCACCCGCGGCCGGTCTTCGGTGACCACCGTCAGCAACACGACCTGGCTGTGCAGCACCTGGTTGTGCAGCATGTTGTGCAACAGCGCATGGGGCACGGCATCTGGCCGCGCAGTGAGGAACACCGCAGTGCCTTCGACCCGGTGTGGCGGCTGCACGCGAATGCTGCCGATGAACACCGGCAGCGGCAATCCGCCTTCGTCGATACGGTCGACCAGGATCTGCTTGCCACGCTTCCAGGTACTCATCAGCAGGAACAGCACGCCCCCTGCCAGCACCGGGAAGGCGCCGCCCTGGACGATCTTCGGCACGTTCGCAGCAAAGAACAGCCCGTCGACGAACAGGAAGCCCAGCAAGATCGGCACCGCCACCATCGGCGGCCACTTCCACAGCAGCAGCATCACCGAAGACACCAGAATCGTGGTCATCAGCATGGTGCCGGTCACCGCCACGCCATAGGCCGCGGCCAGGGCGCCGGACGACTCGAAGCCGATCACCAGCAGCACCACCGCGACCATCAGCGTCCAGTTCACCGCACCGATGTAGATCTGCCCCTGCTCGTCGCTGGAGGTGTGCTGGATCTGCATGCGCGGGATGTAACCGAGCTGGATGGCCTGACGCGTCAGGGAGAAGGCTCCCGAAATCACCGCCTGCGAGGCAATCACCGTGGCCATCGTCGCCAGGCCCACAAGCGGCAGCAAGGCCCAGCCCGGCGCCAACAGGTAGAACGGGTTGCGTGCGGCATCAGGGTTCTGCAGCAGGATCGCGCCTTGGCCGAAGTAGTTGAGCACCAGGGCTGGCAGCACCAGGGCGAACCAGGCGCGGGCGATCGGCTTGCGGCCGAAATGGCCCATGTCGGCGTACAGCGCCTCGGCACCGGTCAGTGCCAGCACCACGGCGCCGAGAATGGCCACACCCATGCCCGGATGGACCACGAAGAAATGGACACCCCAGGCCGGGTTGAATGCCTTGAGCACTTCGGGGCTCTGGGAAATGCCATGCACGCCCAGCGCGCCCAGCACCAGGAACCAGATGACCATGATCGGTCCGAACGCCTTGCCGATCTTTTCCGTGCCGTGCTTTTGCACCAGAAACAGCGCCACCAGCACCACCAGCGAGATCGGCACCACCCAATGGTCGATGCCATCGAACGCCAACCCCATGCCCTCCACGGCCGACAACACCGATACCGCCGGGGTGATCATGCTGTCGCCATAGAACAACGAGGCGCCTATAAGCCCGCAGATGACCATCAGCGTGCGCAGCCGCGGGTAGGCAGCCGTGGCCCGACGCGCCAGCGCGATCAGGGCCATGGTGCCGCCTTCACCCTGGTTATCGGCGCGCAGGATGAACATCACGTATTTGAACGACACTACCCACAGCAGCGACCAGAGGATCAGCGACAGGATCCCCAGCACGCCATCGTGGTTGACTGGCACTCCATAGCCGCCGCTAAAGACTTCCTTGAGGGTATACAACGGGCTGGTACCAATATCGCCATAGACCACCCCAACAGCTGCCACCAGCAGGCTGATCGAGCGTGTCGCCCCCTGCCCGCCCTCGGCGTGACTGCTTGCCTGAACCATCGACCACTCCCGCGAACGGCCATAACGGCCTGTAGAAATTCACTCCCACGCCAAGGCATCACAGATACCCGGACGCAACGGCGCGAAGCATAGCGCAGCGTTCGTCGCTTTTGTGCTGGTCAAGCGACCTTGCGCTCGCTAGAATTGCGCACTTTTTGATCAGAGGCGCCCACAGCGCCCGCCAGGATCGCCCTGCCACCGGCCGGGCGATCTGCATTCAATACCGAGGTTAGTCATGTCCACCACTCCCGCCACCCCTAAGGTCGGATTCGTCAGCCTCGGCTGCCCGAAGGCTTTGGTCGATTCCGAGCGCATCCTTACCCAGCTGCGCATGGAAGGCTATGAAGTCGTGCCCACCTACGAAGACGCCGATGTGGTGGTGGTCAACACCTGCGGCTTCATCGACAGCGCCAAGGCCGAATCGCTGGAAGTGATCGGCGAAGCGATCAAGGAAAACGGCAAGGTCATCGTCACCGGCTGCATGGGCGTCGAGGAAGGCAACATCCGTGACGTGCACCCGAGCGTGCTGTCGGTCAGCGGCCCGCAGCAATACGAGCAGGTGGTCAACGCCGTGCACGAAGTCGTGCCGCCACGCCAAGACCACAACCCGCTGATCGACCTGGTGCCGCCGCAGGGCGTCAAGTTGACCCCGCGCCACTACGCCTACCTGAAGATTTCCGAAGGCTGCAACCACAGCTGCAGCTTCTGCATCATCCCGTCGATGCGCGGCAAGCTGGTCAGCCGCCCGGTCGGCGAAGTGCTGAGCGAGGCCGAGCGCCTGGTCAAGGCGGGGGTCAAGGAAATCCTGGTGATTTCCCAGGACACCAGCGCCTACGGCGTCGACGTCAAGTACAAGACCGACTTCTGGAACGGTCGCCCGGTCAAGACCCGCATGCTGGAGCTGTGCGAAGCGCTGAGCAGCCTGGGTGCCTGGGTGCGCCTGCACTACGTGTACCCGTACCCGAACGTCGACGATGTGATCCCGCTGATGGCCGCTGGCAAGATCCTGCCGTACCTGGACATCCCGTTCCAGCACGCCAGCCCCAAGGTGCTCAAGTCGATGAAGCGCCCGGCCTTCGAAGACCGCACCCTGGCGCGCATCAAGAACTGGCGCGAGCAGTGCCCTGAGCTGGTCATCCGCTCGACCTTCATCGTCGGCTTCCCGGGCGAGACCGAAGAAGACTTCCAGTACCTGCTGGACTGGCTGACCGAAGCCCAGCTCGACCGCGTCGGCTGCTTCCAGTACTCGCCTGTCGAAGGTGCGCCGGCCAACGACCTGGGCCTGGACGAAGTGCCGGACGACGTCAAGCAGGAACGCTGGGACCGCTTCATGGCCCATCAGCAGGCGATCAGCGCCGCACGCCTGCAACTGCGCATCGGCAAGGAAATCGAAGTGCTGATCGACGAAGTCGAGGAGCAGGGCTCGGTTGGTCGCAGCTTCTTCGATGCCCCGGAAATCGACGGCAGCGTGTTCATCGATGGCGACCATGGCTTCAAGCCGGGCGACAAGGTGCGTTGCCGGGTGGTCGATGCCGACGAATACGACATGTGGGCCGAGCCTGTCTGAGCCGTGCACATGTGACCAAGCCCCGCCCACTGGCGGGGCTTTTTTTTGCATCTATGGTTTCCTCAACGGTCACAGAGGATCACCAGCATGCATTCGGCGCTGACGCTGCAAACACCCCACCTGCATGACTACCCGGAGCTGGTCCAGGTCTGGGAGGATTCGGTACGCGCGACCCACGATTTCCTGCCCGATGCCTACATACTGCTGTTGCGCGAGCATGTACTGCGCAGATACCTCGACGCCGTGATGCTCATCTGCTGCAAGGATCACCGACGCATCTGTGGCTTCGCCGGTGTCGCCAACGGCCGTGTCGACATGCTGTTCGTCGCCCCGGCCTATCGTGGCCGAGGCGTCGGCAAGCGCTTGCTGCGCTATGCCATCGCCGAACTCAACGCCGAAACCCTGGACGTCAACGAACAGAACCCACAAGCCTTGGGCTTCTATCTGCACGAGGGCTTCGAAGTGATTGGCCGCTCGGACACCGACGGCTTGGGGCAACCCTATCCCTTACTGCACATGCAGCTAATTCGTACAGCACCCTAGGACAATGTCGCAGGAAGCCGTGCCTTGCGTCCTAAATGGCGCATTTGACACAGATTCCCATCATCAAGCGGCCATGGGCAGGTACAATGTAGGTCTTTTCCTGCCTTGCGAACCGCCCCCCATGTCCGAACCCATCCGCCTGTCCAAACGCCTCATCGAGCAGCTCGGCTGCTCCCGCCGAGAGGCCGAGCTGTATATCGAGGGGGGCTGGGTCACGGTCGATGGCATCGTGGTCGAGCAACCGCAATTCAAGGTGGAAAACCAGCGCGTCGAGCTGTTGCCGGGCGCCAAGGCCGAAGCCCTTGAACCTGTGACCCTGCTGCTCAACCAGCAGGCAGGCATCGACAGCGAAACGGCCCGCGCCGGTATCAACCTGGGTAGCCTCAGCGAAGCCCATGGCGAAGGCGTGCGGCCACTCCATGGGCACTTTGCCAAGCTATCCTGCATCGCACCGCTGGAACGCGGCGCCAGCGGCCTGCAGGTCTTCACCCAGGACTGGCGGGTAACCCGCAAGATCGAAGCCGACCTGCGCAAGCTGGAGCAGGAATACATCATCGAAGTGCGTGGCGAAACCACGCCTCAGGCACTGGAGCGCCTGGCCCGCGGGGCAACGCGCAATGACCGGGAACTGCCCAAGGCCAAAGCCAGCTGGCAGAACGAGACCCACCTGCGCCTGGCCCTGAAGAACCCACAACCCGGGCAGATTTCCGAACTGTGCGCCTACCTGCGCCTGGAAGTGCGGGGCATGCGCCGCATCCGCCTGGGCGGCGTGTCCATGGGCAAGCTGCCCTTGGGGCAATGGCGCTACCTGGCCAGCACCGAACGTTTCTAAGCGATACGCCGCGCCAAGGCGCGGCATCTGAACAGGATTTTTCAGCAATGAACCACAATGATGTACTGCGCAGCTTGCGCTACATGCTCAAGGTGAACGATGCCAAGATGGCCGAAATCATCGCGCTGTCCGGCGTCGAAGTGAACCCGGTGGTGCTCGCCACCTACCTGAAGAAAGAAGACGAGGCAGGGTTTGTACGCTGCCCGGAGCGGATCATGGCGCACTTCCTTGACGGCCTGGTGATCCATCGCCGCGGCAAGGACGACAGCCGCCCTCCTCAACCGGTCGAGTTGCCGGTGACCAACAACACCATCCTGAAGAAGCTGCGGGTAGCCTTCGAACTGAAGGAAGAAGACCTGCACGTGATCCTCAAGTCGGTCAATTTCCCGGTGTCCAAGCCTGAACTCAGCGCGCTGTTCCGCAAGGTCGGCCATGACAACTACCGGCCTTGCGGCGACCAGTTGCTGCGCAACTTCCTCAAGGGCCTGACCCTGCGCGTGCGCGGCTAAGTGGCCATGCCGCATACGATCACGCCGGTCGGCATCGTGCACTCCTGCTTCAAGGAAAAGTTCGCCATCCCACGCCAGCCACAGCTGGCACCGGCGGCGCGCGGCGTACTGGAGCTGCTGCCACCATTCGACCAGGGTGATGCGGTGGAGGGCCTCGAGCAGGTCAGCCATGTCTGGCTGCTGTTTCTGTTCCATCAGGCCCTGGAAGACAAGCCACGCCTGAAAGTGCGCCCGCCGCGCCTGGGCGGCAACAAGAGCATGGGGGTGTTCGCAACCCGTGCGACCCACCGGCCGAACGGCATCGGCCAGTCGGTGGTGCGGTTGGAAGGGGTTGAACCAGGGCGGCTGCTGCTGTCCGGGATCGACCTGCTCGATGGCACACCGGTGATCGATATCAAGCCTTACGTGCCCTACGCCGACAGCATCGCCGGGGCCAGCAACCTGATGGCCAGCGCTGCGCCGAATGCGATTGCCGTACAATGGAGCGACGACGCTCTGCCCCAGGCCAAGGCCCACGCACTGCGCCTGGGTGAACCTCTCGTGGAGCTGATCGAGCAGTGCCTGGCCCAGGACCCTCGGCCGGCCTACCAGGTGCCGGCACCGGAGCGTGTGTACGGCGTGAAGTTCTGGGATGTGCAGGTCAGGTGGCAATATCCGCAGGCCGACGTCATTCGGGTGCTGGAAGTGGTGCGCGAAACCTGAAGTTCTTAAGCTTTGGGCCATAAAAAAACGCAGGCCGAGGCCTGCGTTTTTTTATGGCTGCGTTCGTCTTACTTCTCGACGAAGGCTCGCTCGATCAGGTAGTCACCCGGCTCGCGCATACGCGCGGAAATCTTCAAGCCGAAGCTGTCGAGCACTTCACTGGTCTCGTCGAGCATGCTCGGGCTACCGCAGATCATCGCGCGGTCGTCCTGCGGGTTGATCGGCGGCAGGCCGATGTCGCTGAACAGCTTGCCGCTGCGCATCAAGTCGGTCAGACGGCCCTGGTTTTCGAACGGCTCGCGGGTGACGGTCGGGTAGTAGATCAGCTTGTCACGGACCGCCTCACCGAAGAACTCGTTCTGCGGCAGGTGCTCGGTAATGAATTCGCGGTAGGCCACTTCGTTCACGTAACGCACGCCGTGCACCAGGATCACCTTCTCGAAACGCTCGTAGGTTTCCGGGTCCTGGATGACGCTCATGAACGGCGCAAGGCCAGTGCCGGTGCTCAGCAGGTAGAGGTGCTTGCCCGGGTTCAGGTCATCGAGCACCAGAGTACCGGTAGGCTTCTTGCTGATGATGATCTCGTCGCCTTCCTTCAGGTGCTGCAGCTGGGAGGTCAGCGGACCGTCCGGCACCTTGATGCTGAAGAATTCCAGGTGCTCTTCCCAGTTTGGCGACGCGATGGAATAGGCGCGCATGAGCGGACGGCCATTGTCCTGTTGCAGGCCGATCATCACGAACTGACCGTTCTCGAAGCGCAGGCCCGGATCGCGGGTGCACTTGAAGCTGAACAGGGTGTCGTTCCAGTGATGCACACTGAGGACACGTTCGTGGTTCATGTTGCTCATCTATGGGGCTCCTGAAGAAAAACGCAGCGCGCAAAACGCACAGTTGCGCGATAGTTTAGGGGCAGCGACAATATCTGTTAACTGAATTATCAAGATATGTGTTATCGGTTATATAGATATGCGATTTACACTTCGTCAGCTTCAAGTCTTCGTTGCCGTGGCCCAGCACCAAAGCGTCTCGCGGGCCGCCAGCGTGCTGGCGTTGTCGCAATCGGCCGCCAGTACGTCGATCACCGAACTCGAGCGGCAATCGAGCTGCCAACTGTTCGACCGCGCGGGCAAGCGCCTGGCGCTCAACGCGCTTGGCCATCAGTTGTTGCCCCAGGCGGTCGCGCTGCTGGACCAGGCCAAGGAAATTGAAGACTTGCTCAATGGCAAGTCAGGGTTCGGGTCGCTGGCGGTGGGCGCCACGCTGACCATTGGCAACTACCTCGCCACCCTGTTGATTGGCAGCTTCATGCAGGTGCACCCGGAAAGCCAGGTGAAGCTGCACGTGCACAACACAGCGCATATCGTGCACCAGGTGGCGCAGTACGAAATTGATCTAGGTCTAATTGAAGGCGACTGCAGCCACCCGGACCTGGAGGTGCAGCCTTGGGTCGAAGACGAGCTGGTGGTGTTCTGTGCACCGCAACACCCGCTCGCCAAGCTGGGCCGAGCGGACGTCGAAAGCTTGTCTCATGAAGCCTGGATCTTGCGCGAGCAAGGCTCCGGCACGCGCCTGACCTTCGATCAGGCCATGCGCCATCATCGCGCCAACCTGAATATCCGCCTGGAGCTGGAACACACCGAAGCGATCAAGCGTGCCGTGGAGTCGGGGCTGGGCATCAGCTGCATCTCGCGCATGGCCCTGCGCGATGCTTTCCGTCGAGGCAGCCTGGTGCCGGTGGAGACGCCGGAGCTGGACCTGATGCGGCAGTTCTATTTCATCTGGCACAAGCAGAAATACCAGACTACGGCGATGCGCGAGTTTCTCGAGCTGTGCCGCAACTTCACTGCGGGCTTTACCCGCAGTGATGAAATCGTGTTGCCGCCAATCGCTTAAAGCAGGATCACGCCCCAGACCAGCGCAACCATGGTCAGCGCCACCAGCTGAGCGGCGCTGCCCATGTCCTTGGCATTCTTCGACAACGGGTGGCGCTCCAGCGAGATGCGGTCAATGGTCGCCTCTACCGCAGAGTTGAACAGTTCGACGATCAAGCCGAGCAGGCACACTGCGATCATGATCGCCCGCTCGGCACGGCTGACCGGCAGCCAGAAGGCAATCGGAATCAGCAGGACGTTGAGCAGCACCAGTTGGCGAAATGCGGCTTCGCCCTTGAAGGCTGCGCGCAAACCGTCCAGCGAGTAGCCGGCGGCGTTGAAGATGCGTTTGAGGCCGGTTTGGCCCTTGAATGGCGACATGGGTGTCATTTCACAGATAAAAGGCCAGCAGAGTAGTCTGGCGCGGGTCAAAAAAGCGTGAAGACGCAGGCAGTCAATTGCTTGCAACCGATTCAAGTTGTTGCAGCAACAAGGCCGCCTGAGTCCGGGTGCGCACGCCGAGCTTGCGGAAGATCGCGGTTACGTGCGCCTTGATGGTCGCTTCCGAGACACTCAGCTCATACGCGATCTGCTTGTTCAACAAGCCCTCGCAGACCATGGTCAGCACACGGAACTGCTGTGGCGTGAGGCTGGCAAGGCCTTCGCTGGCGGCCTTGGCCTCGGCCGACACATCGACTTTCTCGAAGGCCTGCGGTGGCCACCAGACGTCACCATCGAGCACTTTGCGTACGGCGTCCTGAATGACTTCGAGGCCACTGGATTTGGGAATGAAACCACTGGCACCGAATTCACGCGACTTGACCACCACCGCAGCCTCTTCCTGGGCCGAAACCATTACCACAGGGATCTGCGGATACTGGCCACGCAACAGGACCAGTCCGGAGAAGCCATAGGCACCCGGCATGTTCAGGTCCAGCAGCACCAGGTCCCAATCGGATTTTTCGCTCAGGCGGGTTTCCAGCTCGGCGATGCTCGCCACCTCAACCAGACGCACATCCGCGCCCAGGCCGAGGGTAACAGCCTGGCGCAGAGCGCTACGAAACAGCGGGTGGTCATCGGCAATCAGGATTTCGTAAGTGGCCATCGATCTATGGATCCTGTTCTGTGCCAGGCGCATGCGGGGGAGTAATAGCGCCTGGCGGGGAATCGGCGCCAAGGATGCCGAGCACGGCTGGGGGTGGTCAAGCCAATCGCCCTGCCGTCTCGCCCACCCTGGCTGCCAGCTCGGTCATTATGAACCAAAGCGCAGCGGCTGCCCCTTGGACTATAGGAAGGTATGCAAACGCTGGTGGGTATCATCCTGCTCATCCAGGGGCAGGCGGCGCTTGCCACTGAGGTAATGCAGGCTGAATACGTCCAGGTAGGCATCCAGGGCTTGAGAGGCCTGGCTGTCACCCGCCAGATCCAGGCACATGGCAGCCACTTCCGCCGTGCAGAAATGGTCGTCGCGCTTGGACCGGCGCAGGCGATAGCGCGACATCTGCTCGGCCTGCAGGCTCAGCACCGGAAAACGATCGAGATACGGACTTTTGCGGAACATCTTGCGCGCTTCGGTCCAGGTTGCATCAAGCAGGATGAACAACGGGCGCTTGCCCGGCTGACGTTGCACCTCGTTCACCACACGCTCCTGGGCCACGAATTCACCGGGGAAGACGATGTAGGGCTGCCATTGAGGATCGTCGAGCAGCGCCAGCAAGCGTTCGTCCACCGAGGTGCGCAACCAGCCAAAGGCGGAAGTATCTTCGATCAGGTCGGCAATCAGCCAGCCGGTATTGGTCGGTTTCAGAGGCTCGGTGTCATGCATCAGCAAGCAGACACCCGAGTCGGCCTGCACCCGAGGCTTCCAGGCACACAGGCAATGGGTCGCGATGACTCGACAGCCCGTGCACCGCTCGGCGCGTGAACCCCGCGCGATGAACGGTTTGTTACTGCGCGCCAGGCGTTCCGCGCGCAGGCGCGCTACCGCATGGCTCATTCTGGCAAGCCTCTGCAAAAAATCTGACTGAACACTGCGAAAACTCGGATTGAACAAAGCGCCAGTCTACCAGAGCGGGCGTCATTTGCCGTGCAGCAGGACGGATTGGTCCCTTATAATCCCAAGCTTTGGCGGCCGGATTTTGCCTGTAAAGCTGCGTTTCTCATGGAACGCCGGCCATCAGCGCATGTCAAAGCGCCAGTCATCGAACCAGGAGAGATTCATGCTGCGTCTTATCGTCCCGACCCTGAGCCTGTTGCTCGCACTGCCCCTCGCCGCCCAGGCAGCTTCCAAGCAGGAGTTCGAGTTGAACAAGGTGCTGCAGAAAGTCGCCCAGGAGAGCAGCGTCGGCACCCCACGCGCCATCAATGAAGATATTCTCGACCAGGGCTACACCGTCGAAGGCAAGGCGTTGGTCAACCACCTGAGCGTACGTGCCGAGCATGCTGCGCGCATGCAGGAAAACCCCGCCCAGGTTCGCAGCCAACTGGGTGACAGCGTATGCCGCAACAGTGGTTTTCGTAATTTGATGTCCAAAGGCGCCGTGATGGTCTACCGCTTCACCGTCTATAAAACCAATCAGCCGGTCATGGACCAGGCCTTCGATGCCGCCAGCTGCACCGCCGGCAACAAGAAGAAGTGATCAGGTAACCTGCACACCTTCGGCGCGCTGGGTCTCTTCCTCGGCGCGCATCTCCGCCAGCAGCGCCTGCAGGTAGCGCGACTGGCACTCCAGCGTAGCCAACCTGCGGCGACACTCCTCTTCCAGGCTCACATGATGATCCTGCGCGGCATTTTCCAGTTGCTCATAGAGCTCGCGGTCCACCTCGATGACCAAGCGATGCATATGGCCACCCTCCTGCCTTCTAGACGTTTCGCTTCTCCAGTTAACCAAACCCTCGACGCCGATGGTCAAGCCCCGACGAGCGGCCCCCTCACTATCCTCCCTGCACGATTTGACGCGAAGGTCTAGATTGATAGCGAAGACCGAAAAAACAACAAGATGGACCCAAACCCTGCATCACGGCCTGAAGGCCAACTGCAATGCTCGGGATGCATACTCGAGCCAGAGCAGCCAGCGACACACGCAGTGTCGCGGCCGAGCCATGCCATCGGTTCGGTCAGAGGTTTTGCTGCAGAAGGAGACGTTGAATGCCTTACCAATCGAGTGAACATCTGTTCAATCACTTCAGGGACAGCGGCATCGACCTGAGCAAGATCGACGAACAACTGCAATTGGTCGCGCCTGACAGCCCCAACCTGCCGCTGTACCGCGACATGATGCTGACCGTTTTGCGCATGGCCCACGATGACAGTGACCGCTGGAGTGCCAAGATCACCCTGCAGGCGCTTCGCGAACTGGACCATTCTTTCCGCACCTTGCAGCGCTACAAGGGGCGACGCAAGGTCACCGTCTTTGGCTCGGCGCGCACCCCGCTGGAACACCCGATGTATGCGCTGGCACGCGAACTGGGGGCTACCCTGGCCCGTTCTGATCTCATGGTCATCACCGGTGCCGGCGGCGGCATCATGGCAGCAGCCCACGAAGGCGCTGGCAGCGATCACAGCCTCGGTTTCAACATCACCCTGCCTTTCGAGCAGCATGCCAACCCGACGGTCGACGGCACCGACAAGCTGCTGCCCTTCCACTTCTTTTTCATCCGCAAGCTGTTCTTCGTCAAGGAGGCCGATGCACTGGTGCTTTGCCCAGGTGGTTTCGGCACCCTCGATGAAGCGCTGGAAGTCCTGACGCTGATTCAAACCGGCAAGAGTCCACTGGTGCCCGTGGTGCTGCTGGACTCACCAGGGGGCACGTTCTGGCGCGATTGCCTGGACTTCATCAGCCGTCAATTACAGGAAAACCGCTACATCTTGCCCAGCGACTTGAAACTGGTGCGCCTGGTGCACAACGCCGACGAAGCGGTGGAAGAGATCAACCACTTCTACAGCAATTATCACTCCAGCCGCTGGCTGAAGAATCAGTTCGTGATTCGCATGCACCATCGGCTCAGCGATGCCGCGCTGTATGAAATTCAGGAATCCTTCGCCGATTTGCGCCTGAGCGGCAAGTATCACCAGCAGGCAGACAGTGGTGCAGAGCATGAGGTGGGTAATTACAGCCATCTGACTCGCCTGACCTTTGCCTTCAACGGCCGCGATCAGGGTCGCCTGCGTGAGCTGGTGGATTTCATCAATCTGCCGGAGAACTGGGCAAAGCCACAGCCGATGCATACCACGCAGCGAGCGCGAGAGGCGTTGAAGGTTAGCTAGAGTCCTTCGCAACCACTGTAGGAGCGGCCTTGTGTCGCGAAAGGGGCGCGCAGCGGCCCCAGCAGTTCAGCGGTGATGTCGATATCCTGGGGCCGCTGCGCGGCCCTTTCGCGACACAAGGCCGCTCCTACTAGTCGTACAAATCCCGGCCGCTGAGCAGGCGACCGATCATGTCCATGGGAAATCCACGGTAGGCGAGAAATCGACTCTGCTGGACACGGCTGCGGGGGTCATGCGGGCGTTGGCCGGCAAACTTTCGCTGCCAGGCCTCCTGTAACCGTTCCGCCCAGTCCACACCGCTGTCACGCAGTGCCTGGTCGATGTCGCCACGGTTCAGGCCACGCTGGCTCAGCTCCTCGCGAATGCGCGCGGGGCCATAGCCAGCGTTGGAACGGTATCGAATGAAACTCTCAAGATAGCGGGCTTCGCTAAGCAGCCCTTCTTCGGTGAGCCGATCGAGCTCTGGCTCGATCAGTTCATCCGAAGCGCCGCGCTGACGCAGTTTGCGCGTCAGCTCGACGCGACCATGCTCGCGGCGCGCGAGCAGGTCCATGGCTGTCCGCCGAACGGCGACGGGGGTGTCGAGGACGACGGACATACAGGTACTCTACAAACGCTGATCAGTAACCGGCGTCGGCATCAGCCATGTCGCCGGCATCGGCTTCAGCGGCAGCGGCCTTGCCGGCAGCAGCAACGGCACCCGTGTTGAGCAGCTTCTCGCGGATCTGCTTCTCGATCTCTGCACCGATGGCCGGGTTCTCTTGCAGGTACTTGGCGGCGTTGGCCTTGCCCTGACCGATCTTGTTGCCTTGGTAGCTGTACCAGGCACCGGACTTCTCCACCAGCCCTTGGGATACACCCAGGTCGATGATTTCGCCGTTACGGTAGATACCTTTGCCGTAGAGGATCTGGAACTCGGCCTGACGGAACGGTGGCGAAACCTTGTTCTTGACGATCTTGACGCGGGTTTCGCTGCCAACCACTTCGTCGCCTTCCTTCACCGCGCCGGTACGGCGGATGTCCAGACGCACCGAGGCGTAAAACTTCAGGGCATTACCACCGGTAGTGGTTTCCGGGCTGCCGAACATCACACCGATCTTCATACGGATCTGGTTGATGAAGATAACCAGGCAGTTGGCGTTCTTGATGTTACCGGTGATCTTGCGCAGGGCCTGGGACATCAGACGAGCTTGCAGGCCGACGTGCATGTCACCCATCTCGCCTTCGATTTCGGCTTTGGGTACCAGGGCAGCCACGGAGTCGACGATGATCACGTCAACCGCGTTGGAACGCACCAGCATGTCGGTGATTTCCAGGGCCTGTTCACCGGTGTCCGGCTGCGAGACCAGCAGGTCGTCGACGTTGACGCCCAGCTTGCCGGCATATTCAGGATCGAGCGCGTGCTCGGCGTCGACGAAGGCGCAGGTGGCACCGTTCTTCTGGGCCTCGGCGATGACCGACAGGGTCAGCGTGGTCTTACCCGACGATTCTGGGCCATAAATTTCGACGATACGACCTTTTGGCAGGCCGCCAATGCCGAGGGCAATGTCCAGGCCCAGCGAGCCAGTGGAAATGGCCGGGATACCCTGACGCTCGTGATCGCCCATGCGCATGACAGCGCCTTTGCCGAATTGGCGTTCGATCTGACCCAGGGCCGCAGCCAAGGCGCGCTTCTTGTTGTCGTCCATTGAAATCCTCACGTGTTCGACTTGGCCCTGACGGCCGGAATAACTGTATAAGTAGCCAGTATTATTCCACAGGCAAGCGCTTGAGCAAACCCCTGTCGTCGAATTACTCGGCGCCAAGCTGTAACAAGCCGTCTAACGCGGCGATCACCGTCTGTCGGCGCACACTTTCGCGGTCGCCGTCGAAGTGGCGCCGCTCACTGAACACGCGATCGCCATCGGCCCAGGCCAGCCAAACGGTGCCCACCGGCTTTGCCGGCGAACCGCCATCGGGTCCCGCGATGCCACTGACAGCGACTGCAAAGCGGGCACTGCTGGCGGCCCGGGCACCACGAGCCATGGATTCGACCACCTCCTGGCTCACTGCACCGACCTCGATGAACAGGGCCTCGGGCACATTGAGCTGGCGGGTTTTCTGGGCATTGGAATAGGTGACGTAACCCGCCTCGAACCAGGCCGAACTGCCAGGCACGCGAGTAATGGCCTCGGCGATGCCGCCGCCGGTGCAGGATTCGGCGGTGGTCACCTGGGCGTTGAGGCGGCGCAGGTGTTCGCCCAGGCGGGTGGAGAGAACGGTGATTGGGTCCATGGTGGGCTCCTTCGGGATTACGGGACACCGTAGCATTTGGCGAAGGGTAGCGGGATATGTCCCAGGGCATATCTTGCAGTGGAAGGCTCCAGGTGCATGGCTTGAGTTTTTTAGCACCGTTGAAATCGAGCGCCGCCCGCGCGGCGCATCGCGAGCAAGCTCGCTCCTACATTTGTTGCAACGTGCCACGGTCTGTCAGGCCATGGTTGTTCGCCTTTGACGCGCGGCGAAATATCGTGTCGACCACCCGCGCCAACCGAAAAATCGCGTCGTGCCAACAAGGCTGGCAACCATGGCCTATCAGGCATAGGTACGTTGCAACAAATGTAGGAGCGGATTCATCCGCGATGCGCCGCGCGGGCAGCGCTCGGTCTCACGAACGCTACAGAACTGATGACAAGCGCTCAACACAAAACCTCGCGCGCCCGCGCCCAGAGCGTAAGGCGGTCCTTCAACCCATTGAGCCCCCCATTGATATGGCGCGTGATGCTGTTGAACTCGCCCCGATCAGCCAGGCCATTGAGTCCGCGCGAATGCCAGAACCACGCCGCCGACTCACAGGCCCAACGCGGTTGCTCGAGCAGTTGCGGTTGTGCCAGCAGGCGCTCGTCGCCGAACAGCGCATGGCTGCAGGCCCGATAGTTGTTGCGCCCAGTGACCTGGATCAGGCCGCGCCCGCAGTACAACTGGCCATCGCCATCCGCCTGCGGCGTATTGCCCAGGCGCAAGGCCAGGCTACTGGTGTCATAGCGGGCCAGATAGCGATCGCTGCCCAGTTCCTTTACATAGCGGAACTGCCCGGACTCATGGCCCACCTGGGCGATGAACGCCGCGACACGCTTGGGGTTGTCGATGTCCCAACGTGGCAATGTGACATTCAGCGCAGCAAGAAAAACGCCCGCGACGGGGCGAGCGTTGGGCAAAATCTGTAGCAATTGCGTTTCTGTAAGCATGGTTGATCTCCTCGCTATTGCTCATCGGACTGCGCGCTGTCGCACAACCCCAGACGCCGAACCGCCCAGCGCTCATACATCCGCATGGCCACGTCGGCACCCCCTACCGCGGTCATGCAGCCAACTGCACTGGCCGCCCAGATCGACAGGCCGCCGGCATACAGCAGCATCACCGTCGATACCCCGCAGACCATGCATGCCCCGGAGCGCAGCACCAACCGTCGCAACAGCGACCAGCCTTTGGCGCCAGCCTTGTCGGCCCGCCACATCTCACCGCTCAGGCCGCCCAGCAATGCCAGGACGATTACCAGCCAGAGCGGCATTTCCAATAACGCTTGTTGTGCGTTCATCGCTGTCCTGCCTCCTGCGTGATGCCTGCCGGCACTGGCCAACAGGTCCGTTGTGGGTGAACTCGGCATTCCAGCTTTACGCTGTACACCCGGGCCAGTTGCCAGCCCCTGGACAGTTGAGGCCTGCCCATCACTGGCTGCGTCACAACCAGTATGCGTCCGGCTTGAAATACACGATATGCATCAATGCATAAGCAGTCAATGCGTTTCTGGAAATATCTATGCACTACTTTTTGCTGATATGCATGAAGGCTGTGCGCGATCGGGCTTGTAGGGATTTTCTGCAGGCGAAAAAAAACCCGCCGGGGCGGGTTTTTCCTCAGGCCGGGGCTGTCAGCGGGCGTACATCCCCCACCAGAACACATGCCCGAGCAGGCTGATCTGCTCGTCCTGCATCTGCTGGAAGCTGTAGTCCTCATCGGGGTGCTCGTCGCGGTTGAAACTGCGCAGGCGAATACCGGTAGGCAGGCGGTAGACCTGCTTCACGCGCAACTGGCCATTGTGGTTGATGGCATAGAGGTCGCCATCGATGATGTCACCGATCGAGCACTTTCCAGTATTCACCCCGACCGTGGCACCATCGCGCAGCACCGGCAGCATGCTGTTGCCGCGTACCGTCACACATTTGGCCTGATCGAACTGCACGCCATTGTGCCGCAGGCTGCGCTTGCCGAAGCGCAGGCGCGCGCGCTCGCTCTCTTCGATGACGAATCTTCCTGATCCTGCTGCCAACTCGACCTCGCGAAGAAAAGGTACCGACACCTCGTCGTCCTCGACGGGGGTTTCATCGTCCCACAGGCTAATGTCGCTGAGGTCCGCGTGGCCATGGGCCGGCAGTGCGGCCTCGCGCGGCTGGCCAAGTTCGGCACGGCCACGCAGCTGCTCGGTGCTGACACCGAAGTAGTCGGCGATCTTCGACACATGCTTGTCCGAAGGGTCGACGATCTTGCCGCCGAGAATACGCGACAGGGTGGATTGCGGTACGCCCGTGCGCCGGTGCAGCTCCGTCGGGGACAGGCCGTGGCGATCGAGCAGTTCTCTAAGTACGATGGCTACATTGCGTTTTTGCATAGCGTGCATAATGCAAGGGCGCCACACGAAATGCAACGTACCCGGGTACGCACGCACGCCCAAGGGCGTCTGCCTGCATCTCGTTGAAAAAGCCTGTACCATTGCCGGTTTCATAATCGCCAACCAGATCACCCGCTGTAAGGCCCTGAATGTCTGATCTTTCCGCACACACCCCGATGATGCAGCAGTACTGGAAGCTGAAAAACCAGCACCCGGACCAGCTGATGTTCTACCGCATGGGCGACTTCTACGAAATCTTCTACGAAGATGCGAAAAAAGCCGCGAAACTGCTGGATATCACCCTGACCGCGCGCGGTCAGTCGGCCGGCCAGTCGATCCCCATGTGCGGAATTCCGTTCCATTCGCTGGAAGGCTACCTGGCCAAACTGGTCAAGCTTGGCGAGTCGGTGGTGATCTGCGAACAGATTGGCGACCCCGCCACCAGCAAAGGCCCGGTCGAGCGCCAGGTGGTGCGCATCATCACCCCTGGCACGGTCAGTGACGAGGCGCTGCTGGACGAGCGCCGCGACAACCTGATCGCCGCGCTGCTGGGTGATGAGCGCTTGTTCGGCCTGGCGGTGCTGGACATCACCAGCGGCAACTTCAGTGTTCAGGAAATCAAGGGCTGGGAGAACCTGCTGGCCGAGCTTGAACGCCTCAACCCGGTCGAGCTGCTGATCCCCGACGACTGGCCGCGCGACCTGCCGGCCGAGAAGCGACCGGGAGCACGTCGGCGCGCCCCCTGGGACTTCGACCGCGACTCAGCGCGCAAGGCGCTGTGCCAGCAATTCGCGACCAAGGACCTGAAAGGCTTCGGCTGCGACAAGCTGACCCTGGCCATTGGCGCTGCCGGCTGCCTGCTGACCTACGCCAAGGAAACCCAGCGCACTGCCCTGCCCCACCTGCGCAGCCTGCGTCACGAACGCCTCGATGATACGGTGATCCTCGACGGCGCCAGCCGCCGCAACCTCGAGCTGGATATCAACTTGGCCGGCGGGCGGGACAACACCCTGCAGTCGGTGCTCGACCGCTGCCAGACCGCCATGGCCAGCCGCCTGTTGACGCGCTGGCTGAACCGCCCGCTGCGCGACCCCAAGGTATTGCAAGCGCGCCAGGATTCGATCCGCTGCCTGCTCGATGGCTATCGCTTCGAAAAACTGCAGCCGCAGCTCAAGGAAATTGGCGATATCGAGCGGATTCTCGCCCGTATCGGCCTGCGCAATGCCCGCCCGCGTGACCTGGCGCGCCTGCGCGATGCCCTCTGTGCCCTGCCTGAGCTGCAAAACGCCATGGCCGAGCTGGAGGCCCCGCACCTGGCGCGCCTGGCCGCCATCACCGGCACTTACCCAGAACTTGCCAGCCTGCTGGAGCGGGCGATCATCGACAACCCGCCGGCAGTGATTCGCGACGGCGGTGTGCTCAAGGCCGGGTACGACAACGACCTGGATGAATTGCTGGCCATCAGCGAAAACGCCGGCCAGTTCCTGATCGACCTGGAAACCCGTGAGAAAGCCCGCACCGGCCTTGCCAACCTGAAGGTCGGCTACAACCGCGTGCACGGCTACTTCATCGAACTGCCCACCAAGCAGGCCGAACAGGCACCGGGCGACTATATTCGCCGGCAAACGCTCAAAGGTGCCGAACGCTTCATCACGCCCGAACTGAAAGCGTTCGAGGACAAGGCACTGTCGGCCAAGAGCCGTGCCCTGGCCCGCGAAAAAATGCTCTATGACGCGTTGCTGGAAACCCTCATCAGCCATCTCGCACCGCTGCAAGACAGCGCCGCCGCCCTGGCCGAGCTGGATGTGCTGAGCAACCTGGCCGAGCGTGCGCTGAACCTCGACCTCAATTGCCCGCGCTTCGTCGACGAGCCTTGCCTGCGCATCGACCAAGGCCGTCATCCGGTAGTCGAGCAGGTGCTGACCACCCCGTTCGTGGCCAACGACCTGAGCCTGGACAACAGCACGCGCATGCTGATCATCACCGGTCCGAACATGGGCGGTAAGTCCACTTACATGCGTCAGACCGCACTGATCGTGCTGATGGCACATATCGGCAGCTTCGTTCCGGCGGCCAACTGCGAGCTGTCGCTGGTCGACCGCATCTTCACCCGCATCGGCTCCAGCGACGACCTGGCCGGTGGGCGTTCGACCTTCATGGTCGAGATGAGCGAAACCGCCAACATCCTGCACAACGCTACCGACCGCAGCCTGGTGCTGATGGACGAGGTCGGCCGCGGCACCAGTACCTTCGACGGCTTGTCACTGGCCTGGGCTGCCGCCGAGCGCCTGGCGCAACTGCGCGCCTACACCTTGTTCGCCACCCACTACTTCGAGCTCACCGTACTGCCGGAAAGCGAACCCCTGGTGGCCAACGTGCACCTGAACGCTACCGAGCACAACGAGCGTATCGTGTTCCTGCACCATGTCCTGCCTGGCCCCGCCAGCCAGAGTTATGGCCTGGCCGTGGCGCAACTGGCAGGCGTACCCTCCGTGGTTATTCAACGCGCGCGCGAGCATCTGGGCCGCCTGGAAACCAGCAGCCTGCCGCATGAATTGCCCGTTACCAAGAAAGCCAAAGGCGAGCCACAGGCACCGCACCAGAGCGACCTGTTCGCCAGCCTGCCACATCCAGCCATCGAGAAGCTGGGCAAGCTGGACTTGGACGACATGACGCCGCGTCAAGCTATCGAAACGCTATATCAACTAAAAAACCTGTTATAACGGCGCCCACTACAAGCTGGTAGAATCCGCCGCGGTTTGCTGGTGCTGCAGGTTATTAGCCTGGCCTGCAGCCATGTACCCGTAAACCGCGCGGCCCTGAGAGGAAGGGCCGCCGCCGTCGCCTGAGGAGAAAACTAGAAATGACCTTCGTCGTCACCGACAACTGCATCAAATGCAAATACACCGACTGCGTGGAAGTCTGTCCGGTGGACTGCTTCTACGAAGGCCCGAACTTCCTGGTCATTCATCCCGATGAGTGCATCGACTGTGCACTGTGCGAGCCTGAATGCCCCGCCCAGGCGATTTTCTCGGAAGACGAAGTGCCTGCGGGCATGGAAAACTTCATCGAGCTCAACGCCGAGCTGGCAGAGATCTGGCCGAACATCACCGAGCGCAAGGATGCCCTGCCGGACGCCGAAGAGTGGGATGGCAAAACTGGCAAGATTGCCGATCTGGAACGCTGATAGCACCCAGATAACAAAAAAGGCCCGCAACGGGCCTTTTTTCATTTCTTGCAGGCAAAAAAAGGGGCGGTTTGACCCGCCCACATTTTTCCGTAGTCCCTGCTTGTCCCAAACATCGTCCTGATGAATCGCTTCTTGCGATGTCCTTGGCCTTCTTCCTGAAAGCCTGTGCGTGTCCGTGTGCACAGTTCGAATACTAGCGACTTCCGCTGGGCAGGCAACTGAGAAACCTCACAAGACATTACCGGGGACACATTTCCACATATTCAGAAAGTTGTTTATTTTCAGATAGATGCGAATTTTATGGATCTGGAAACGACAATGATTTACTAGCCCCTACATCAATGGCTTACACCACGAGTAAGCAAAGGCTTACACGCAATGCATCTGCGCTAGCGCGATTCATGAAATTTGCGTTCTCTGCACCGGCCCTTTCGCGGGTCAGGCATACACAAAAAGCACAAACAAAAACGCCCCGAGGTCATCGGGGCGCTCTGCATTCGGGAATCATCGCTTACTGGAACAGCGACTCGCTGGACAGCCCATTCTTTTCGAGAATCTCACGCAGGCGCTTGAGCCCCTCTACCTGAATCTGCCGTACCCGCTCGCGAGTCAGCCCGATTTCCAGGCCAACGTCCTCCAGGGTGCTGCTCTCATGACCGCGCAGGCCGAAACGGCGCACTACCACCTCACGCTGCTTGTCGGTCAGCTCGCCCAGCCACTGGTCGATGCTCTGCGACAGGTCGTCATCCTGCAGCAACTCACAAGGGTCGGTTGGGCGGTCGTCGGTCAGGGTATCGAGCAGGGTCTTGTCCGAATCCGGCCCGAGGGACACATCCACCGAGGAAACCCGCTCGTTGAGACCGAGCATGCGCTTGACCTCGGCAACAGGCTTCTCCAGCAGAGTGGCGATTTCTTCCGGCGAAGGTTCGTGATCGAGCTTCTGGGTCAGCTCCCGCGCGGCGCGCAGGTAGACGTTGAGCTCCTTGACCACGTGGATCGGCAGGCGAATGGTGCGGGTCTGGTTCATGATCGCCCGCTCGATGGTCTGGCGAATCCACCAGGTCGCATAGGTCGAGAAACGGAAACCACGCTCCGGGTCGAACTTCTCGACGGCACGGATCAGCCCCAGGTTGCCCTCCTCGATCAGGTCGAGCAGCGACAGGCCGCGATTGACGTAACGACGGGCGATTTTCACAACCAGGCGCAGGTTGCTTTCGATCATGCGCTTGCGGCCAGCAGGGTCGCCCTTTTGCGACAAGCGCGCAAAGTGCACTTCCTCTTCCGGCGAAAGCAGCGGTGAGAAGCCGATTTCATTGAGATACAACTGGGTAGCGTCGAGCGCCCGGCTGTAATCGATGTACTTATGCTGTTTGAGCGAAGAGCCTGATTTGGCCCTGGTCCGAACCGACGGTACAGCAGGTTCGTCTGACACCACATCCGTTTCCAAAACGATGCCCGTCTCCATCAGGAGGACGTCATCGTCGATGTCAAACTCCGGCGCTTCTTTATTGAGAGCCATTGTTATAGTCCCTTTGCTGAGTTCGAACTCAGACTCGAGCGGCGCCTGTATCCCTGGCAACGCAGGAGCCTGTCCCCTCTACATCACAGGAACAGGCCGGGTACAACGGTCAACGACGTGGCAGGAACTGGAGTGGATCGACGGGTTTGCCCTGGCGGCGAATCTCGAAATGCAGCTTCACCCGATCAGTGCCCGTGGACCCCATTTCAGCAATCGACTGCCCTGCCTTGACCTGCTGCCCCTCCCGAACCAACAGCCTGCGGTTATGGCCGTAGGCACTGACGTAGGTGTCGCTGTGCTTGATGATGATCAGTTCGCCGTAGCCCCTCAAACCACTCCCGGCGTAAACCACCGCACCATCAGACGCAGCAAAAACAGGCTGTCCCAAATCACCGGCGATATCAATGCCTTTATTCAAACTACCGTTTGAAGCAAATTTGCCAATCAGCACGCCATTGGCAGGCCAGGTCCAGCCCCCTACGGCGCGCTCTGCAGCGGGCACCGTGGTAACCACCGGGGTAGGCGTGGCGGGCGTTGTTGGCGTCGGTTTTCCGGCGTTGGCGGGCGGAGTGATAGGCGCAGTAACAGGCCGACGAATGACGGTGGTCTTGCTTGAAGACGACGGGCTGGAGACCACCGTGGTGGTGCCCGTCGATGCGCTGCTGAAGCGTATCGGCTGACCTGGGCGGATCGTGTAAGGGGCAATGATGCCATTGCGCGCGGCCAGCTCCTTGTAATCCCAGCCATAGCGGAAGGCGATGGAGAACAAGGTATCGCCCGGTTTGACGATGTATTGACCCGAGGTCACGGTTGGCCGCTTGGGCGCCGCATTATTGTTGCGGTCGACCACGCGCGCACCGCTCGAGCCGGTGCTGGAGCAACCTGTCAGCAGGGTGCCAATGGCCAGAGCAGCCACCAGAAGCTTGAAACCCGATTGATCCTTGCGCTGCAGAATGACTGTGTGCCCCACCCGCGCTCCCCTCATGGTGCCGAAATCGATAAAACGACCAGAAATGCAATATTGTTGCAATTATAACCGAGCCCACCGTCTCTGCGAGGAAGGCCAAGGCCTGCCCGCCCCCTTGACGGTATCGGCATACCCCGCCAGATAGACAGGGCGAAACGGCAAGAATTCTTCGCCGCTGGAAATATTCCGTCTGGCTCAGGCCAACGGGCCATTGAGCAATGGCACGAAACGCACCGCGCCCAGTACGCGCTGGGAAAAACCCTGCTCTTCACGGACGATCAGCATCAGGTGTTGCACCTCGCCAGCCGGCCCCACCGGGATCACCATGCGACCGCCGGGTGCCAGTTGGTCAAGCAGGGCCTGCGGCACTTCCGGGGCCACCGCCGTGACGATGATGCCATTGTAGGGAGCCAGCGCCTGCCAGCCATCGCAACCGTCGCCCCAGCGAAATACCACGTTGCGCAGGTTGAGCTCGAGCAGGCGTTCCTTGGCCCGGTCTTGCAGGACCTTGATCCGCTCTACCGAGAAAACCCGTTCGACCAGCTGGGCCAGGATCGCGGTCTGATAGCCAGAGCCGGTGCCGATCTCCAGCACCTTGTCCAGCGGCCCGGCCTCCAGCAGCAGTTCGCTCATGTGCGCAACCATGAACGGCTGGGAGATGGTCTGGTTGTGCCCGATCGGCAACGCGGTGTCTTCGTAGGCGCGATGGGCCAGGGCCTCATCGACGAACAGGTGGCGCGGGGTACGGCGGATGGCATCGAGTACCTTGGGGTTGGACACCCCTTCCTCGCTCAGGCGCTGGATCAGGCGCTCCCGGGTTCGCTGGGAGGTCATGCCGATACCACGATGCTGCAGATCGTCCTGTTCACGCATCAGAGCAGGCCCTCCAGCCAACCGTGGAGCTGCTCGAAGGCATCATTGAAGGTGCGGTCCAGCTGCAACGGGGTAATAGACACGTAACCTTGCATCACCGCATGGAAGTCGGTGCCAGGCCCGCCATCCTCGGCATCGCCGGCCACCGCAATCCAGTATCCCTCTTTGCCACGCGGGTTGACCACCTTTGTCGGAGCCGCCGCCCGCGCCCGATGACCGAGGCGGGTGAGCTGGATACCACGGATGTGCTCCAGCGGCAGGTTGGGGATGTTGACGTTGAGCACGGTGCGCGGGGGCAGCTCCAGGCGCGACTGCGCTTCCACCAGGCGGCGGGCGATGAAGGCCGCGGTCGGCAGGTTGTCGGGCAAGCGCGACAACAGCGAGAACGCCAGCGACGTGCCCCCCAGGAAGCGCCCTTCCAGTGCGGCGGCGACCGTGCCGGAATAGATCACGTCATCACCCAGGTTGGCGCCCAGGTTGATGCCCGAAACGACCATGTCCGGAGGTTCAGGCAGCAAGCCGTTCAACCCCAGGTGCACGCAATCGGTGGGCGTGCCGTTGAGGCTGATAAAGCCGTTGGCCAAGGTCTGCGGGTGCAGCGGCCGGTCCAGCGTCAGCGAACTGCCGGCGCCGCTCTTGTCTTGATCTGGGGCGATCACCACGCACTCGGCATAATCCGCCAGCGCACCATGAAGTGCGGCGAGGCCGGGTGCGGTAACACCGTCGTCATTCGAAATCAGAATACGCATGGGCTGTCCGTCTGCCCTGCCGGCACCAGATCGACGAGTTCGCGCACCACCACGGTGGCGAAGCATCCGGCCGGAAGGACGAATTCCAGTTGCAGGATATCAGGCTCGGGATAATGCCACGTCAAGCCGCCAATAGGGAGCCGCAGGATTCGCCGTTCGTGACTCATGCCTGCATTGGCCAGCCATTGGCAAAGAGCCGGGTGCTGCGCGGCGATCGCCGACTCCAACGTGCCGGTGCCACCGGCCGCAGGCGAAGGCCCTTCACCCCACATGGCGCCGGTCGGATGCAAGTCGAGAATGGCCAGACGCGGATCGGAGCATTCCTCTTCACCTGCCGGAAAGAAACTGCGGCTGTCGGTGAACGCCAACAGGTCGCCGACCTGGGCGCGCTGCCAGCTGCCATCGGCAACACGCGCCGCCAGCACCTGGTTGAACACATAACTGCGCGCCGCCGAGAGCAGGCGCGAACGCACGTTGCGCTGCTCTGGCAGGGCCTTGCGCGCAGCCCAGTCCTGGGCATCGTGAACGTTGCCGCCGCCATGGCCGAACCGCTGGCTACCGAAGTAGTTGGGTACGCCGTGTTGCTTGAGCCATTCCAGCCGCGCATCCAGTGCCTGGTGATCAGCCGCCAACCCGGTCAGGCGCAGGGTGAAGCCGTTCGCCGAATGGGCCCCGCGTTGCAGTTTGCGCTGGTGGCGCACCTGCTTGAGTACGCGCAGGGTTTCGTCTTCGGCACGCGACAGATCGGGGTCGGCCTTGCCTGGCAGGTGCAGGCTGAACCACTGGCGGGTCAGGGCCTGGCGGTCCTTGAGGCCGGCATAGCTGATGGCCCGCGCCGGCACACCTGCAGCACGCGCCAGGCGACGGGCCGCTTCTTCGGTGTTGAGGTCGCGCTTCTCGACCCACAGCCACAGGTGCTCGCCCTGGCCGGACAATGGAATGTCCAGGACTTCGTCGACCTGGAAGTCTTCCGCCACCGCCTTGAGCACGGCGCTGCCCAGGGATTCGCCCGATGCGCGCGGGCCCAGCAGATCCAGTTCGGTCATGCTGGCAGCAGCAGGGCGACCGCATGCACGGCGATGCCCTCCTCGCGACCGGTGAAGCCGAGTTTTTCGGTGGTGGTCGCCTTGACGTTGACCTGGTCGAGTTCGACCTGCAGGTCTTCGGCGATCAGTTGGCGCATGGTTTCGATATGCGGGGCCATCTTCGGCGCCTGGGCAACGATGGTGGCGTCGACGTTGCCGACCTTCCAGCCCTTGGCCAGAACGATGCCGACTACGTGGCGCAGCAGCACGCGGCTGTCGGCGCCCTTGAACTGCGGATCGGTGTCGGGAAAGTGCTTGCCGATGTCACCCAGCGCCGCAGCGCCAAGCAAGGCATCGCTCAGGGCGTGCAGCAGCACGTCGCCGTCGGAATGGGCCAGGAGGCCGTATTTGTGGGGGATACGCACCCCTCCCAGGGTAATGAATTCACCGTCGCTGAAACGGTGCACATCGTAGCCGTGGCCAATACGCATAGAAAAACGCCCTGATAGAGTCAGGGCGCAATTCTACCTGCTTTATGCAGTATTGGGGCTGCTTCGCAGCCCATCGCCGGCAAGCCGGCCCCCACGCCGATCGGGGCCTACAGGCGGCCCAGTGCCATCGCATGATGGCGCAAATGCTCATCGATGAAACTGGCGATGAAGTAATAGCTGTGGTCGTAGCCAGGCTGAAGGCGCAGGGTCAGTTCATGCCCGCCTTTGCGTGCCGCCTGCTCCAGCGCTTCAGGCTTGAGCTGCTTCTCCAGGAAATCATCACGATCACCCTGGTCTACCAACATCGGCGGGCACTCGCCCGCCGGGGTTTCGGCCAGCAGCACACTGGCATCCCACTCGCGCCAGCGGGCACGGTCTTCACCCAGGTAACGGCTGAAGGCCTTCTCGCCCCACGGGCAGTCCATCGGGTTGCTGATCGGCGAAAACGCCGACACCGAGCGGTAGCGCCCCGGGTTGCGCAAGGCGCACACCAATGCGCCGTGCCCACCCATGGAGTGGCCACTGATACTGCGCTGATCAGAGGCCGGGAAATGCGCCTCGATCAGTGCCGGCAGCTCCTGCACCACATAGTCGTGCATGCGGTAGTGCTGCGCCCAGGGCTGCTGGGTGGCGTTGAGATAGAAGCCCGCACCCAGGCCAAAGTCCCAGGCCCCGTCTGGGTCGCCCGGCACCTGCTCGCCACGCGGGCTGGTGTCGGGGGCAACGATGATCAGGCCAAGTTCGGCAGCCAGGCGCTGGGCGCCGGCCTTCTGCATGAAGTTCTCATCGGTACAGGTCAGGCCGCTGAGCCAGTACAGCACCGGCAGCTTCTCGCCCTGCTCGGCCTGCGGTGGCAGATAGACGGCGAACACCATGTCGCACCCCAGCACCTTGGAGTGATGCCGGTAACGCTTGTGCCAGCCACCGAAGCTCTTCTGGCAGGAAATGTTATCCAGGCTCATGACGGACCTCAGAAGTGAATCACGCTGCGGATGCTCTTGCCTTCGTGCATCAGGTCGAAGGCTTTGTTGATGTCTTCAAGGCCCATGGTATGGGTGATGAAGGTATCCAGTGGAATCTCGCCCTTCTCGGACATTTCCACGTAGCTTGGCAGTTCGCTGCGGCCACGCACGCCACCGAAGGCCGAACCGCGCCAGACACGCCCGGTCACCAGCTGGAATGGACGTGTAGCGATTTCCTGGCCGGCACCGGCCACGCCGATGATCACCGACTCGCCCCAGCCCTTGTGGCAGCATTCCAGGGCCGCGCGCATCAGTTGCACGTTGCCGATACATTCGAAGGAGAAGTCCACGCCACCGTCGGTGAGGTCGACGATCACTTCCTGGATCGGACGGTCGTAGTCTTTCGGGTTGATGCAGTCGGTAGCGCCCAACTGACGGGCGATTTCGAACTTGGCCGGGTTGATGTCGATGGCAATGATGCGCGAGGCCTTGGCCTTGACCGCGCCGATCACGGCCGACAGGCCGATGCCACCCAGGCCGAAGATGGCCACGGTGTCACCGGGCTGGACCTTGGCGGTATTGAGCACCGCACCGATACCGGTGGTGACGCCGCAGCCGAGCAGGCAGACCTTCTCCAGCGGAGCTTCCTTCTGGATCTTGGCCACGGAAATTTCCGGCAGCACGGTGTACTCGGAGAAGGTCGAGGTACCCATGTAGTGGAACAGCTGCTGCCCCTTGTAGGAGAACCGCGTGGTGCCATCCGGCATCAGGCCCTTGCCTTGAGTGGCGCGGATGGCCTGGCACAGGTTGGTCTTGCCCGAGCGGCAGAACTTGCACTGACCGCACTCGGGGGTATACAGCGGGATCACGTGGTCGCCAACGGCCACCGAGGTGACACCCTCGCCCACTGCCTCGACGATCGCGCCACCCTCATGGCCGAGGATCGACGGGAAGATACCTTCAGGGTCGGCACCGGACAGGGTGTAGGCATCGGTATGGCAGACACCACTGGCCACCACGCGCAGCAGCACTTCGCCAGCCTTGGGCATGGCTACGTCCACTTCGACGATTTCCAGGGGTTTCTTGGCCTCGAAGGCAACGGCAGCACGGGACTTGATCATGGGGGTCTCCAGGCAGAGGTTCAGTTCAGTCTTCCAGTGTAATTGATGCTTATTTGATGAATAATCCAGGCAAAGACAAAACATTATTGCCATTCAGGGATAATCGATGAGCAGTCGCTGGGAAGGGATCGACGAATTCGTCGCCGTGGCCGAGTCTGGCCAGTTCACTGCGGCGGCCGAGCGCCTGGGCGTGTCGTCGTCGCATATCAGCCGGCAGATCGCCCGGCTGGAAGAACGCCTGCAGACGCGATTGCTGTACCGCAGCACCCGACGCGTGACCTTGAGCGAAGCCGGGCAGACGTTCCTGCAACATTGCCAGCGCCTGCAGGACGGGCGCGAGGAGGCATTGCGGGCCATGGGTGACCTCGCCAGCGAGCCCAAGGGGCTGCTGCGCATGACCTGCGCGGTGGCCTACGGCGAGCGTTTCATCGTGCCATTGGTGACGCGTTTCATGGCGCTGTATCCACAGTTGCGGGTCGAGGTTGAGCTGAGCAATCGCACCTTGGACCTCCTGCACGAAGGCATGGACCTGGCCATCCGTCTGGGCCGGCTCGCCGACTCTCGGCTGGTGGCTACCCGCCTGGCACCACGGCGCATGTACCTGTGCGCGTCACCTGGCTATCTCGAACGGTACGGCAGGCCGCACAGCCTGTCGGAACTGGCCCGGCACAACTGCCTGGTGGGGAGTTCCGACCTGTGGGCGCTGCAGCAGGATGGCCGTGAAATCAGTCAGCGGGTACAGGGCAACTGGCGCTGCAACAGCGGGCAGGCGGTGCTGGATGCGGCGCTATTGGGCATGGGGTTGTGCCAGTTGCCGGATTACTACGTGCTGGAGCATCTGAACAGTGGTGCGCTGGTGTCGCTGCTAGAGGCGCATCAACCGCCGAATACGGCGGTGTGGGCGTTGTATCCGCAGCAACGGCATCTATCGCCGAAGGTCCGGCGGCTGGTGGACTATCTGAAGGATGGGTTGGCGGGGTTGCCGGAGTATCGGGGGGGGCTGATGGCATGAGCTGGATTTGCTGGCCTCTTCGCGGGGGACAATCCCGCTCCCACAGGGCTTGCATGTCCTTGTGGGAGCGGGCTTGTCCCGCGAAGAGGCCGGTACAGACTACTCAGCGACGCCCGGCCCAACGCTGGCGCAACCACTCCAGGTCTTCCGGCCGGGTCACCTTGATGTTGTCGCTGCGCCCTTCGATCAGCCGCGGTGCCTGGCCGGACCATTCGATGGCGGACGCTTCATCGGTCACCACCACATCGGACACCAGACACTCGGCCAGTGCCCTGTGCAAGGCCCCTAGGCGGAACATCTGCGGCGTATACGCCTGCCAGATGGTGCTGCGATCGACGGTAGCACTGACCCGGCCTTTGGCGTCCGCGCGCTTGAGCGTATCGCGCGCGGGAACTGCCAGCAGTCCACCTACCGGATCATCAGCCAATTCCGACAACAAACGGTCCAGGTCCGTGCGCGCCAGGTTCGGCCGCGCCGCATCGTGCACCAACACCCAGTCGCTGTCCGCGGCCCCTTGGGCATGCAGCATCAGCAAGGCATTGAGCACCGAGTCGGCACGCTCGCGTCCACCCGTTGCACGCTGGATGCGCGGGTCGCTGGCACAGGGCAAGCCAGGCCAGTAAGGGTCGTCTTCAGCAATGCTGACCACCACGCCCTTGAGCGCGGGATGGCCGAGAAAACAGTCGAGACTGTGCTCGAGAAGGGTCTGCCCCGCCAGTTGCAGGTATTGCTTGGGGCGGTCGGCAGCCATGCGAGCACCTACGCCCGCGGCAGGAATCACGGCCCAGAAGGCCGGTAGCGTTTCATTCATTTTTGCGGCAGCTGGAAGAGGGTTTCGCCCTCTTTGACCATTCCCAATTCATGACGAGCCCGTTCTTCCACGGTCTCCATACCTTTCTTGAGCTCCAGCACCTCGGCGTCGAGCACGCGGTTACGCTCCAGCAGCCGCTCGTTCTCGGCATGCTGCTCGTCGATCTGCTGCTTGAGCTCGGTCACTTGCGCCAGGCTGCCATTACCCACCCAAAGGCGGTACTGCAGGCCACCGAGCAGCAGGAGCAGGACAAGGAACAACCAATAGGGACTGCGCATCAAGGTATCCAGGTTAAAAAGACCACCGCAACGGGGCAAGTCTCAAATAGCACAAAGCCTGGCCGAGGCCAGGCTTCGTAGACAGAAACCCGCTTGAAGCGCCGGAAAATTCAGCACGAAAGTTCCGACAGCCTCGGCTGCTGTCTTTTTACCATCTCTTGCTTAGCCGCGAAACTCGGCACGACCACGGTAAACCGCTTTGGCACCCAGTTGCTCTTCGATGCGCAGCAGCTGGTTGTACTTGGAAACGCGGTCGGAACGGCACAGCGAGCCAGTCTTGATCTGGCCAGCAGCGGTACCTACGGCCAGGTCGGCGATGGTCGAGTCTTCGGTTTCACCGGAACGGTGCGAAATCACCGCGGTGTAGCCAGCAGCCTTGGCCATCTGGATGGCTTCCAGGGTTTCGGTCAGCGAGCCGATCTGGTTGAACTTGATCAGGATCGAGTTACCGATGCCCTTCTCGATGCCTTCCTTGAGGATCTTGGTGTTGGTCACGAACAGGTCGTCACCGACCAGCTGGACTTTCTCGCCGATCTTGTCGGTCAGGATTTTCCAGCCAGCCCAGTCGGACTCGTCCAGGCCATCTTCGATCGAGATGATCGGGAAGCGCTCGGTCAGGCCTTTCAGGTACTCGGCGAAGCCTTCGGCGTCGAACGACTTGCCTTCACCGGACAGGTTGTACTTGCCATCTTCGTAGAATTCGGAAGCCGCGCAATCCAGAGCCAGGGTCACGTCGGTGCCCAGCTTGTAGCCGGCTTTCTCGACGGCTTCGGCAATGGCAGCCAGAGCGTCTTCGTTGGAAGCCAGGTTCGGGGCGAAGCCACCTTCGTCACCCACGGCGGTGTTCAGGCCACGAGCCTTCAGCACAGCCTTGAGGTGGTGGAAGATCTCGGTGCCCATGCGCAGGCCATCGGAGAAGGTCTTGGCGCCAACCGGCTGAACCATGAACTCCTGAATGTCGACGTTGTTGTCGGCGTGCTCGCCACCGTTGATGATGTTCATCATCGGAACCGGCATCGAGTACTGGCCAGGGGTGCCGTTGAGGTTGGCGATGTGCGCGTACAGCGGCAGGTCCTGGTCCTGGGCAGCGGCCTTGGCGGCAGCCAGGGAAACGGCCAGGATGGCGTTGGCGCCCAGCTTGGCCTTGTTCTCGGTACCGTCCAGTTCGATCATGGCGCGGTCCAGGGCCTTCTGGTCGGAAGGGTCCTTGCCCAGCAGCAGGTCACGGATAGGGCCGTTGATGTTGGCGACTGCCTTCAGCACGCCCTTGCCCAGGTAACGGCTCTTGTCGCCATCACGCAGCTCCAGCGCTTCGCGCGAGCCGGTGGAAGCACCGGACGGCGCGCAAGCGCTGCCGATGATGCCGTTGTCGAGCAGTACATCGGCTTCCACGGTGGGGTTGCCACGCGAATCGAGAACTTCACGACCTTTGATGTCGACGATTTTTGCCATTGTTGTAAGCACTCCAGAATTGACGAAAACAACGCAGCTTTAGGAAATTCTTGCCTTGTGCCAGGCGGATATGCAGCAGGCAGGCCTGGCAGAAGCAGCCCCTGACCGGCGGGTCAGGGGCAGAACGGGCGGTACTTTACCCGAGAAATGAGCTTTGCGCGGTTTCTACCGTCGGAAAACTCATCAAAGCCTGAGGTCAGGCCTTGTTCTTCTGGGCCAGGGCCGCCTTGACGAAGCCGCTGAACAGCGGGTGGCCGTCACGCGGGGTGGAGGTGAACTCCGGGTGGAACTGGCAGGCAACGAACCATGGGTGGTCCTTGGACTCGACCACTTCGACCAGCGCACCGTCTTCGGAACGGCCCGAAACCACCAGGCCAGCGTCGACCAGTTGTGGCAGCAGGTTGTTGTTCACTTCGTAGCGGTGGCGGTGGCGCTCGGTGATCACGTCCTTGCCGTAGCAGTCATGCACCTTGGAACCGGCAGTCAGCTGGCAGTCCTGCGCACCCAGGCGCATGGTGCCACCCAGGTCGGAAGCTTCGGTACGGGTCTCGACGGCACCGGTGGCATCGGCCCACTCGGTGATCAGGCCGACTACCGGGTGGCCGCCGTTGCGGTCGAACTCGGTGGAGTTGGCGTCTTTCCAGCCCATCACGTTACGGGCGAACTCGATCACGGCCACCTGCATCCCTAAGCAGATACCCAGGTACGGCACCTTGTTCTCACGGGCGTATTGCACCGCGGTGATCTTGCCTTCCACGCCGCGCAGGCCGAAACCGCCCGGTACCAGGATGGCGTCGGCGCCTTCCAGCAGGCTGGTGCCCTGGTTCTCGATGTCTTCCGAGTCGATGTAGCGCAGGTTGACCTTGGTGCGGTTGGTGATGCCGGCGTGGCTCATCGCTTCGATCAGCGACTTGTACGCGTCCAGCAGCTCCATGTACTTGCCGACCATGGCGATGGTCACTTCGTGCTCAGGGTTGAGCTTGGCATCGACGACCTTGTCCCATTCGGACAGGTCGGCGCCATTGCATTGCAGGCCGAAGCGCTCGACGACGAAATCGTCCAGGCCCTGGGCATGCAGCACACCCGGGATCTTGTAGATGGTGTCGACGTCTTCCAGGGAGATGACCGCACGCTCTTCGACGTTGGTGAACAACGCGATCTTGCGGCGCGACGAAGCATCGACCGGATGGTCGGAACGGCAGATCAGCACGTCAGGTTGCAGGCCGATGGAGCGCAGCTCCTTGACCGAGTGCTGGGTCGGCTTGGTCTTGGTTTCGCCAGCGGTAGCGATGTAAGGAACCAAGGTCAGGTGCATCAGCATGGCGCGCTTGGAGCCCACTTCTACGCGCAGCTGACGGATCGCCTCGAGGAACGGCTGCGACTCGATGTCGCCCACGGTACCGCCGATTTCCACCAAGGCCACGTCGGCGTCGCCGGCACCCTTGATGATGCGACGCTTGATTTCGTCGGTGATGTGCGGGATGACCTGGATGGTCGCGCCCAGGTAATCACCACGGCGCTCCTTGCGCAGCACGTGCTCGTAGATACGGCCCGTGGTGAAGTTGTTGTTCTGGGTCATGGTGGTGCGGATGAACCGCTCATAGTGGCCCAGGTCAAGGTCGGTCTCGGCGCCGTCGTGGGTGACGAACACCTCACCATGCTGGAACGGGCTCATGGTGCCAGGATCGACGTTGATGTACGGATCCAGCTTGAGCATGGTGACCTTGAGCCCCCGCGCTTCCAGGATGGCCGCCAGGGAAGCCGAGGCAATGCCTTTCCCCAATGAAGAAACAACACCGCCCGTGACGAATATGTAGCGCGTCATGAAAAACCCTAGAAGTCTGCGTTAAGGCGGTTTGCGCCGCCGGAGAAAGCGAAGGAAGGCCGAAGCCCCCGATCACCTGCGTCAATCACAGTGCATCTCGAAAAACTGCCGCGTCTGTACAGACCAGGGGTATCCCCGGCATGGAGCTCGCTCGTCATTTCCAGAATCAGCCCAGCAAAAAACTGCGTGGTAATCGGCAACTGCCGTGTTTCCGAGGAAGCCACAGAAGTTGTATCAAGAAGGGAGGGTAGTCTACCGGAATGTACCCTTCAGCTCAAACCTTGCGCGTTCGTCGGCGGCTGCCAGTGCAGCTGGCAATCCGCCTGCCCGAGCGCAGGCAGGTTGGCCACCGCCAGCAAGCGCTCGCCGCAGTACAGCAAGGGCAAGCGCGGGCGCACGAAGTGCGGCACCTGCAACTCGTTAAGCAGGCGCTTGAGGTCGCGTCGGCCGCGGCCTGGGACGTCCAGCCATTCGCCGCCCTGACGGTAGGCGATATGCAGATTGCCATGGGCATGGCCCTGCAGTTGGACACGGCCGTTGCCGGGCAACGACAAAGGGGTTTCGGGCTGGTCCCAGCACAGAGCCCCAGTGACAGGCTGCAACCAGTCACCACTGAGCCACCAGATCCGGCCGTGACTGCGCACAAGGTGACCGTCTGTCAGCTGCCACACGGGTCGGGCGTCGATTGCAGCGTCGCGCAGATCCGCCCAGCCGGCCCAGTGACGGGTATCCGGCAACCGGGTTCGCGGGGCTAGCCAATACTGCAACGCATTACGCTGGCGCGCAGGCGACAACGCGACAAGCGGCGCAAGTTCGAGGGAATCCAGCCCTGGCCAGTTATCGGGTGCGCTCTCCCCGGCCAGTGCCAGGTCGCCCTCGGCTAGCTCGTCGAGCAGCCCTTGTGCCTCGCTCAGGTGCTCGGCACTGCGGGCAAGGTTCTGGCTGGCCTGTGGCCAACGCTGCTGCAGCAGCGGGAACACTTCGCCGCGCAGGAAATTGCGAGCAAAGGTCGTGTCGCTGTTGGAAGGGTCCTCGATCCAGATCAACCCGTGGGCTTGCGCATAGGCGTGCAGCTGTTTGCGTGAAATCGTCAGCAACGGCCGGACCAGCCTGCCCGGCCCCAGCGGACGCTGCTCCGGCATCGCGGATAGCCCTCGCAGGCCGGCACCGCGCAAAAGGCGGAAAAGCAGGGTTTCGGCCTGATCTTCGCGATGTTGGCCGGTGAACAGCACCTCGCCGGGGCCGAGAATGCGCTTGAATGCCGCGTAGCGGGCATCGCGGGCCGCTTGCTCAAGACTGGGGCCGGAGGCGACCTGGACGCGGATGACCGTGAGCTCGATGCCCAGCCGTTCACAGACAGCCTGGCAATGGTCTGGCCAGCTATCGGCGGCGCTTTGCAGGCCGTGGTGGACGTGGATGGCGTGCAGCCCAGGGGTTGCGTGGCTGCGGGCGTAGTCGGCCAGCAGGTGCAGGAGGACGGTGGAATCGAGGCCGCCAGAGAAGGCGATGTGCCAGGCAGGGGCATTGAGCCAGGAGGTGAGGTTGATCATGGGGGCCTCACTTGGCTTGAGATTGCCGGGGGCGCTTTGCACCCCAATCGCCGGCAAGCCGGCTCCCACACGTCCTTCCCCTGTGGGAGCCGGCTTGCCGGCGATTGGGGCGCAAAGCGGCCCCAGGCTCTATCAGAGGCCGTAGCTCATCAGGCGCTCGTAACGACGGGCCAGCAGCGCGTCGTGGTCGAACTTGCCGAGCATGTCCAACTGCTGGACCAGGTCGGCGCGGATGCTTTCGGACATCTTCGCCGGGTCACGGTGGGCGCCGCCCAACGGCTCCTGGATGACCTTGTCGACGATGTTCAGGCTCTTCAGGCGCTCGGCAGTAACACCCATGGCTTCGGCCGCGTCAGCCGCACGGTCGGCAGTCTTCCACAGGATCGAGGCGCAGCCTTCCGGCGAGATCACCGAGTAGGTGGAGTACTGCAGCATGTTCAGCTGGTCGCAGACACCGATGGCCAGTGCACCGCCGGAGCCACCTTCACCGATCACGGTGGCGATGATCGGGGTTTTCAGGCGCGCCATGACGCGCAGGTTCCAGGCGATCGCTTCGCTCTGGTTGCGTTCTTCGGCGTCGATGCCCGGGTAGGCGCCCGGGGTGTCGATGAAGGTCAGGATCGGCATCTTGAAGCGCTCGGCCATTTCCATCAGGCGGCAGGCCTTGCGGTAGCCTTCAGGGCGCGGCATGCCGAAGTTGCGGCGAACCTTTTCGCGCACTTCGCGGCCCTTCTGGTGGCCGATGACCATCACCGGCTTGCCATCCAGGCGCGCGGTACCGCCTACGATGGCGGCGTCGTCGGAGAAGTGGCGATCGCCGTGCAGCTCTTCGAACTCGGTGAAGATGTGATCCAGGTAGTCCAGGGTGTAGGGACGACGCGGATGGCGAGCCAGGCGCGCGATCTGCCAGCTGGTCAGGTTGCCGAAGATGCTTTCGGTCAGGGTGTTGCTCTTGTCTTGCAGACGGGCAATTTCATCGCTGATGTTCAGCGAGTTGTCGTTGCCTACCAGGCGCAGCCCTTCAATCTTGGCTTGCAGGTCGGCAATCGGCTGTTCGAAATCGAGAAAATTCGGGTTCATAGTCATCCGTCTTGGGTCTACGGCCAGGCGGCCGGCCGGTTGATCCGTTTGGCGCCTTACCTTAAGGGATCAGGCGCATTCAGGTCGAGATTAAATTTGGTCGGTTCAACGATATTGCAGGAAGACGTTCTCACGCCCGAACTGGTCACGCAGCGCCTGAATCAGGCCATCGGCCGGGTCGATCGACCATTGGTCGCCGAACTGCAGCATGGCCTTGGCGTCGCTGCCTGTGTATTCGAGCGTGATCGGGCATCCGCCGCGGTGACGAGTGATCAGCTCGCCCAGCCAGTTCAGGCGATCGCCCTTGAGGGCATCATGGGCCACCTTCAGGCGCAGGCTCTCGGCCAGCTTGGTACGGGCATCCTCCATGGTCATCACCTGCTTCACGCGCAGGCGCAGGCCACCGGAGAAGTCGTCATTGCTGACCTCGCCCTCGACAACCACCATCGCATCGTTCTGCAACAGCGCCTGGGCGCCCATGAAGGCATCGGCGAACAGCGACGCTTCGATGCGTCCAGAGCGGTCGTCCAGGGTGACGAAGCCCATCTTGTCGCCCTTCTTGTTCTTCATCACTCGCAGCGCAATGATCATCCCGGCGATGGTCTGCGTCTCGCGAGACGGCTTCAGGTCGATGATGCGCTGGCGTGCGAAGCGGCGGATCTCGCCCTCATATTCATCGATCGGGTGGCCGGTGAGGTAGACGCCAAGGGTGTCCTTCTCGCCCTTCAGGCGCTCCTTGAGGGTAAGTTCGCGCACCTTGCGATGGTTGGCGTAGACGTCGGAGTCCTCCTCGACGAACAGCCCGCCGAACAGGTCGACGTGACCGCTGTCAGCGGTGCGCGCGGTCTGCTCGGCAGCCTTGATGGCTTCTTCCAGGGCCGACAGCAAAGTGGCGCGATTGACGTCGATACTGGCGTGGTAAGCCTTGATCTCATCATGGAAGTGCGGCCCGAGGCGGTCCAGCGCGCCACTGCGGATCAGTGCATCGAGGGTACGCTTGTTGACGCGCTTGAGGTCGACGCGCTCGCAGAAGTCGAACAGGTCCTTGAATGGCCCGCCCTGGGTGCGCGCTTCGACGATAGCCTCCACCGGGCCTTCACCGACACCCTTGATGGCGCCCAGGCCATAGATGATGCGGCCGTCGTCATTGACCGTGAACTTGAACTCGGAGGCATTCACGTCCGGCGCATCGAGGCGCAGCTTCATGCTGCGCACTTCCTCGATCAGCACCACCACCTTGTCGGTGTTGTGCATGTCCGCCGACAGTACCGCGGCCATGAACGGCGCCGGGTAGTGAGTCTTGAGCCAGGCGGTCTGGTAGGAGACCAGGCCATAGGCCGCCGAGTGGGATTTGTTGAAGCCGTAACCGGCGAACTTCTCTACCAGGTCGAAGATGTTACCGGCCAGGTCCGCTTCGATATTGTTGGCGACACAACCTTCGATGAAACCACCGCGCTGCTTGGCCATCTCCTCGGGCTTTTTCTTACCCATGGCCCGGCGCAGCATGTCGGCGCCGCCAAGGGTATAGCCGGCCATGACCTGGGCAATCTGCATCACCTGTTCCTGATACAGGATGATGCCGTAGGTCGGAGCCAGCACAGGCTTGAGCCCTTCGTACTGGTAGTCGGAGTGCGGGTAGGCCAGCTCGGCGCGGCCGTGCTTACGGTTGATGAAGTCGTCCACCATGCCCGACTGCAGCGGACCGGGGCGGAACAGTGCCACCAGTGCGATGAGGTCTTCCAGGCAGTCGGGCTTGAGCTTCTTGATCAGCTCTTTCATGCCGCGCGATTCGAGCTGGAACACTGCCGTGGTCTCGGCCTTTTGCAACAGCTCGTAGGTCTTGCGGTCATCCAGCGGAATGAAGTCGATGTTGAGGTCGGGCAGGTTGTTCTTGGCCTGCTCGCGGTTGATCGTCTCCATCGCCCACTTGATGATGGTCAAGGTACGCAGGCCGAGGAAGTCGAACTTCACCAGGCCCGCCGCCTCGACGTCGTCCTTGTCGAACTGGGTCACCAGGCCGCCGCCCTCTTCGTCACAGGCGATCGGCGAGAAGTCGGTGAGCTTGGTCGGGGCGATAACCACACCACCGGCGTGTTTGCCGGTACCCCGGGTGACGCCTTCGAGCTTGAGCGCCATGTCCCAGATTTCGCGGGCATCTTCGTCGCCCTTGAGGAAGTCGCGCAGGATTTCTTCCTGCTCGTAGGCCTTCTCCAGGGTCATGCCCACTTCGAACGGAATCATCTTCGACAGACGGTCGGCCAGGCCGTAGGACTTGCCCTGCACCCGCGCCACGTCTCGCACCACCGCCTTGGCAGCCATGGTGCCGAAGGTGATGATCTGGCTGACCGCGTTGCGGCCATAGGCTTCGGCCACGTAATCGATCACCCGGTCCCGGCCATCCATGCAGAAGTCGACGTCGAAGTCGGGCATGGATACACGTTCAGGGTTGAGGAAGCGCTCGAACAGCAGGTCGTAGGCCAGCGGATCCAGGTCGGTGATCTTGAGCACGTAGGCCACCAGGGAACCCGCACCCGACCCCCGGCCAGGACCGACCGGCACGCCGTTGTTCTTGGCCCACTTGATGAAGTCCATAACGATCAGGAAGTAACCGGGGAAGCCCATCTGGATGATGATGTCCAGTTCGAACTTCAGGCGATCCAGGTAGACCTGTCGCTTCTCTTCGTAATTCGGCGTGGTTTCCTTGGGCCAGAGCACCGCCAGACGCTCTTCCAGGCCTTCGTGGGAAACGTGGCGCAGGTAATCGTCGATGCCCATGCCATTGGGCGTCGGGAAGTCAGGCAGGAAGTACTTGCCCAACTGCACCTGGATGTTGCATCGCTTGGCGATCTCGACCGTGTTGGCGATGGCGTCGGGCAGGTCGCTGAACAGCTCGGCCATTTCCTCGGCCGACTTCAGGTACTGCTGGTCGCTGTAGCCACGCGGACGGCGCGGGTCGTCGAGGGTCCAGCCTTCGCCGATGCAGACACGGGTTTCGTGGGCATCGAAGTCGGACTGCTTGATGAACCGCACGTCGTTGGTCGCCACCAGCGGCGCATCGAGCTTGTCGGCCAGGGCCACGGCAGCGTGCACGTACTCTTCGTCACCGGCGCGGTTGGTGCGCTGGACCTCGACGTAGAAGCGCTCGGGGAACATGCGCATCCAGTCGCTCAGCAGCGCTTCGGCTTCGCCGTCTCTGCCGGCCATCAGGGCCATGCCGATATCGCCTTCCTTGCCCGCGGAAAGGGCAATCAGGCCCTCGCTGGCCGAGGCGATCCAGTCACGCTGGAGGATGACCAGACCATTGCGCTGGCCGTCGGTCCAGCCCCGCGAAATCAGCTCGGTGAGGTTGCGATAGCCCTTGGGGTTCATCGCCAGGAAGCAGATACGCGAAAGCGGCGCCTCCGGGTCGGCGCCGGCCAGCCACAGGTCGGCACCGGAGATCGGCTTGATACCGGCGCCCATGGCGGTCTTGTAGAACTTTACCAGCGAGCACATGTTGCTCTGGTCGGTGATCGCCACCGCCGGCATGTTCATCCCCGCCAGCGCCTTGGCCAGCGGCTTGATCCGCACCAGGCCGTCAACCAGCGAGAATTCGGAATGGACGCGCAGGTGAACGAAGGGAACCGACATGGATGATCCTGTAGCAGTGCTGAACGACAAGGGCGGGATTGTAGCGTAAATGCGAGGGGGGGGTTGGGGCTGCAAAGCGGCCCTGATCGACTAGATCAGAGAATCGGTAACGCCTTCACGAGCTTCCCAGGCAGCCCGTACCGGTGCAAAGGAGCGCCGATGAATGGGCGTAGGCCCCAGTCGCGCCAGGGCTTCGAGGTGCACCGGCGTCGGGTAGCCCTTGTGCCCACCGATCCCGTACCCCGGATAGATCAGCTCGAACGCGCTCATCTCACGGTCACGGGTCACCTTGGCCAGAATCGACGCGGCGGCGATCGCCGGGACCTGGCTATCGCCCTTGATCACCGGCGCAGCCGGCACCGCCAGCTTGGGGCAGCGATTACCGTCGATCAGCGCGAGCTTGGGCGTAACACTCAACCCTTCAACCGCACGCTGCATGGCCAGCATCGTGGCTTGCAGAATATTCAGCCGGTCGATCTCCTCCACCTCGGCGCGAGCGATGCAAAAGCTCAGGGCTTTTTCGCAAATCTCGTCGAACAGCGCTTCACGCTTGGCTTCGGTCAGCTTCTTCGAATCGTTCAGGCCAAGAATCGGCCGCGCAGGATCAAGAATCACCGCGGCGGTCACCACCGCGCCACACAGCGGGCCACGGCCCACTTCATCGACACCGGCGACCAGGTCTTCGACCAGGTTGAAATCCAGTCCTATCTGCATATCAGCGAACCTTGAGCAAAGCCAGCACCGCATCCGCCGCCTGGTTGGAGGCGTCGCGGCGCAGGGTGCGGTGAATCTCGTCGAAGCGTTCGGTCTGCTGGCTGCCATCGGCCACCAAGGGCGCCAGGGCCGTGGCCAGGGCTTCACTGGTGGCGGCATCCTGCAGCAGCTCGGGCACCAGTTCGCGCTGGGCGAGCAGGTTCGGCAACGACACGTAGGGGCTTTTTACCAGACGCTTGAGAATCCAGTAGGTCAGCGGCGCAAGGCGGTAGGCCACGACCATCGGCCGCTTGTACAGCAAGGCTTCCAGGGTGGCAGTACCGGAAGCGATCAGTACCGCGTCACAGGCAGCCAGCGCCTGATGTGACTGGCCGTCCAGCAAGGTCAGTGGCAAGTCGCGTCCTGCGAGCATCTGCTCGACCTGCTCTCGCCGCGCGGCATTGGCACAGGGGAGCACGAAACGCACACCCGGCACCTGCTCGCGCAGCCGCTGCGCCGCATCGAGGAACAACGCGCCCAGCCTGCCGACTTCGCCGCCGCGACTGCCGGGCATCAATGCCACCAGCGGCCCTTCGGCCAGGCCAAGCGCCTGACGTGCTGCCAGACGGTCGGCGTCCAGCGGAATGGTATCGGCCAGTGGGTGGCCGACGAAACGCACGGGCACGCCTTGCTCTTCATAGAAGCGCGCCTCGAAAGGCAGCAAGGTCAGCATCAGGTCACAACCCTCACGGATCTTCAGCACGCGCTTCTGCCGCCAGGCCCAGACCGAGGGGCTGACGTAGTGCACGGTCTTGATCCCGACCTGGCGCAATTTCAGTTCGATATTGAGGGTGAAATCAGGAGCATCGATACCGATGAACACATCGGGCTTTTCGGCGATCAGCGTCTGGATCAGCGCTTTGCGCCGCTTGAGCAACTCGCGCAGGCGCCCGAGCACTTCGACCAGGCCCATGACCGCGAGGCGCTCCATGGGGAAGTACGACTGCAGGCCTTCGGCTTCCATCAGCGGGCCGCCGACACCAATGAATCGCACATCGGGATGGCGCGCCTTGAGGGCGCGCATCAAACCGGAACCGAGAATATCGCCGCTGGCCTCACCCGCGACCAGGGCTACGCAAAGCTGCGCCATGTCAGCGGGTGATGCCGCGAGCGGAATTCACGATCGACTGGCGGAACAGGTCGACCTGGGGGTGTTTGCTGGCGAGCTCGTCCAGCTCCTTGATCGCCTCTTCGACGGTCAGGCCCTGGCGGTAGACGATCTTGTAAGAGCGGCGAAGCGCGTGGATCACCTCGTCGCTGAAACCGCGTCGACGCATGCCTTCGAAGTTCATGCTGCGCGCTTCTGCGGGGCTGCCGAAGACCGTGACGAACGCTGGCACGTCCTTGCCGATCGCCGTGCCCATACCGGAAAACGCATGCGCACCGATGTGGCAGTACTGGTGCACCAGGGTGAAGCCGGACAGGATCGCCCAGTCACCGACATGCACGTGGCCAGCCAAAGCCGTATTGTTGACCAGGATGCAATGGTTGCCGATCACGCTGTCATGGCCGATGTGGGCATAGGCCATGATCAGGTTGTGGTCACCCAGGGTGGTCTCATAGCGGTCCTGGACCGTGCCACGGTGGATGGTCACACCCTCCCGAATCACATTGTGGTCGCCGATCACCAATCGCGTCGGTTCACCCTTGTACTTGAGGTCAGGGGTGTCTTCGCCGATCGAGGAAAACTGGTAGATGCGGTTGTGCTTGCCAATCCGCGTCGGCCCCTTCAGCACCACGTGCGGGCCGATAACAGTGCCCTCGCCGATTTCCACGTCGGGGCCGACAATCGACCACGGGCCAACCTCGACACCCGCGGCCAACTTGGCCGAGGGGTCGATGATCGCCCGCGGATCAATCGAACTCATAGGGAGCGTTCCGCGCAGGTGATTTGTGCCGAGCAGACCGGCTTGCCGTCGACCAGGGCGCGGCATTCGAACTTCCAGATCATGCTCTTGCGGCTGAGGAACTTGGCTTCCAGCACCAACTGGTCGCCCGGCAGCACCGGCTGGCGGAAGCGCAGCTTGTCGGAGCCGACGAAGTAGTACAGGGTGCCATCGGCTGGCTTGGCATCAAGCATCTTGAAACCAAGGATACCGGCCGCCTGGGCCATCGCTTCGATGATCAGAACGCCCGGCATGATCGGATGCGCCGGGAAATGGCCATTGAAGAACGGTTCGTTGATGCTGACATTCTTGTAGGCACGAATGCTCTGGGCCTCGAAATCCAGATCCGTCACGCGATCCACCAGCAGGAACGGGTAACGGTGAGGCAGGTATTCGCGAATCTCGTTGATGTCCATCATTTCGGGGGGAAGCCTGTAATAAGAATAGGGAGCGCAGGTGCTGACCACACGCTCCTTTTGCAAATCCAAAGAGGAGCCAGCTAGCGACTGATCACTCTTGCTCAGGAAATGGTATCAGCCTTCTGATGTCGGCTGGTCACCTGAGGTCACGGTATCGACGCGTTTTTCCAGCTGCTGGAGACGCTTGGCCATCTCGTCCAGCTGTCGGATACGCGCGGCGCTCTTGCGCCAGTCAGCCAGTGGCTGCATGGCAGTGCCGGAAGAATAGGCACCCGGTTCGGTGATCGAACGGGTCACCATGGTCATCCCGGAAACGAATACGTTGTCGCACACATCGATGTGGCCGACCATGCCAACGCCGCCGGCAATGGTGCAGTGCTTGCCGATGCGCGTGCTGCCGGAAATCCCGACGCATGCGGCCATGGCAGTGTGCTCACCGATCTGTACGTTGTGGGCGATCTGGATCTGGTTGTCGAGCTTGACCCCGTCGGCGATCCGCGTGTCGGACAGCGCACCACGGTCAACGGCGGTGTTGACGCCGATTTCCACGTCGTCACCGAGGGTGACGCCGCCGATCTGGGCGATCTTGCGCCATACGCCTTTCTCGTTGGCGAAGCCGAAGCCTTCGCCGCCGATTACCGCGCCAGACTGAATGACCACACGCCTGCCGATGGTCACGTCGTGATACAACGTCACCCGCGGTGCCAGCCAGCCGCCTTCGCCCACCACACACCGGGCACCGATCACGCAATGCGCGCCGATGCTCACATTGGCGCCGATGCGCGCACCGCTCTCGATGACCGCGAACGGCCCGATACTGGCACTGGCATCCACCTGGGCGTCCTCGGCGACCACGGCGCTGGGATGAATACCCGCCTCAGCCTTGGGTTTTGGATCGAACAGGTGAGAAATGCGTGCGTAAGCCAGGTACGGGTCGGGCACGATCAGGGCATTGCCGGCAAAGCCTGCAGCGTCCGCAGCCTTGAGCAACACTGCAGCTGCCTGGCTGTTGTCCAGGAATTTGCGGTATTGCGGGTTGGCAAGGAAGCTCAATTGACCGGGGCCAGCCTCTTGCAAGGTGGCCAGGCCGGTAATCTGCAGCGCCTCAGGGCCTTGGAGTGTGGCCCCGAGGGCCTCGGCCAGTTGGCCGAGCGTCATGGTCACGGTCATATCAACGGGCTTGGTTCATGCGCTCGATGACTTGGCGGGTGATGTCGTACTGAGGCTTGACATCGATGACCGCGCCACGCTCGAGGACCAGGTCGTAACCGCCCTTCTTGATCACTTCCTCGACGGCACCATCGAGCTTCGGCTTCAGTTGCTTGAGCATGTCGCGGTCGGCAACGGCCTTGGCTTCGTTCAGCTCCTTGGACTGGAACTGGAAGTCACGGGCTTTCTGCTTGAACTCAAGCTCCAGTCGCTCGCGCTCCGGCTGCGCCATCTTGTCGCCGCCCTTGATCAAACGGTCCTGGATGCCTTTGGCGCTGCTTTCCAGGCTCTTGAGCTTGGTCAGCTGCGGGCCGAACTTCTTCTCGGCATCAACCGCGTACTTCTTGGCAGCATCGGATTCGAGCAGGGCCATCTGATAGTTCAGGACGGCAACCTTCATTTCGGCGAAAGCCGGGGTGGCGACCAGCGCCGCGGCCAATACGGCCAGTTGAGTCAACTTACGCACGATGCACTCCTGGATAAACCGTTGTCGTTAAGCTAGGGCCGACCTTAGAAGGTCTGGCCCAGAGAGAATTGGAACACCTGGGTATCGGCATCGTCCGGCTTCTTCACCGGCATTGCCAGGCTGAAGCTCAACGGGCCCAGGGCCGTGATCCAGGTGACCCCCAGGCCGACCGAACTGGCCATACCCGAGAAACCGACCTTTTCGCAATCCGGCTTGCTACCGCAATTGCTGTCGAACACGTTACCCACGTCCCAGAACACGGAGGTGCGCAGCGAACGCTGGTCCTTGACGAACGGCAGCGGGAACAGCAACTCGACACCACCTTGCACCAGCACGTTGCCACCGAACGGCAGCGGATCTTGATCCGGGTCGGCGATGGTGCCCGGGTTCTTGCCGGTACTTGGCGTACTGCGTGGACCCAGGCTGCTGTCCTTGAAGCCACGGACAGAGTTGAAACCACCAGCATAGTAGTTCTCGTAGAACGGCAGGCCGGAAGTGCCACCGTAACCATCGCCATAACCGAGTTCGGTGTGCAGGCGCAGGGTGTAATTGTTGGTGATTGGCTTGAACAGCTGGCCGCGGTAGTCGAGCTTGTAGAACGACAGGTCGCTGCCAGGGATGGTCGATTCCAGGGTCAGGCTCTGGGAGTGACCTCGGGTCGCCAGCACGCCCTTGTTCAGGGTCGATTCGGACCAGCCGATCGAGGCCTTGAAGTTCGTAAAGTTGTCACCCTCTTCTTCGAGGAAGTCGAAGATCTCGTCGACGGTGTACTGGCCAGTCTTGATCTTGTCCTTCTGCACGCTCAGGCCGTAGGTCAGGCGCGAAGTCTCGCTGATCGGGTAGCCCAGGCTGACACCTGCACCGTAGCTGTCGACCGCATAGCTGGCCACGTCGACGTCGAGGTCGTCGTAGTCGGTGCTGCGGTAGAAGGCGTTGTAACCCAGGCTCACACCGTCGGCGGTGAAGTAGGGATCAACGAAGCCGAAGTTGTAGCGGGTCTGGTACTCGGAACGAGTCAAGCCGATGGAGACCTTGTTACCGGTACCCAGGAAGTTGGTCTGGCTGATCGAACCACCGAGGATCAGGCCGGCGTCCTGGGCGAAGCCCACGCTGGCGGTGATCGAGCCGGAAGCCTGCTCTTCGACGCTGTAGTTGACGTCGACCTGGTCGTCGGTGCCTGGCACCGCCGGCGTTTCGACGTTGACTTCCTTGAAGAAGCCCAGGCGCTCGAGGCGGGTCTTGGACTGGTCGATCAGGTAGGTCGAAGCCCAGCCACCTTCCATCTGACGCATTTCACGGCGCAGGACTTCGTCTTCGGTCTTGGTGTTGCCGCGGTAGTTGATGCGGTTGACGTAGGCACGCTTGCCCGGGTCGACCACGAACATGATGTCGACAGTGTGGTCCTGGTCGTTCGGCTGTGGCACGCCGTTGACGTTGGCGAAGGTATAGCCTTCGTTGCCCAGGCGGCGGGTGATCAGTTCGGAAGTGGTGGTCATCACCTTGCGCGAGAACACCTGGCCCGGCTGCACCAGCAGCAGCGACTTGACCTGGTCTTCCGGCACCTTGAGGTCACCGGAGAGCTTCACGTCACGGACGGTGTACTTCTCGCCTTCGTTGACGTTGACAGTGATGTAGACGTGCTTCTTGTCCGGGGTGATCGACACCTGGGTGGAAGCGATGTCCATGTTGATATAGCCGCGGTCCAGGTAGTAGGAACGCAGGCGCTCCAGGTCACCGGAGAGCTTCTCGCGGGCATACTTGTCGTCGTTCTTGAAGAACGAAAGCCAGTTGGTGGTCTTCAGCTCGAACAGCTGCGACAGCTCTTCATCGTCGAACACGGTGTTGCCGACGATGTTGATGTGCTGGATAGCAGCGACCGTGCCTTCGTTGATCTTGATCTTCAGCGCCACCCGGTTGCGCGGCTGCGGCACGACTTCGGCATCGACCTCGGCCGAGTAGCGGCCCTGAGCCACGTACTGGCGCTGCAGCTCGTTACGCACACCTTCGAGGGTGGCACGCTGGAAGATCTCGCCTTCAGCCAGGCCCGATTGCTTCAGGCCTTTCATCAGGTCTTCGGTGCTGATCGCCTTGTTGCCTTCGATCTCGATGCTCGAAACCGACGGGCGCTCGACCACGTTGATGATCAGGACATTGCCGTCGCGGTTCAGCTGGATGTCCTGGAAGAAGCCGGTCTTGAACAGCGAACGGGTGGATTCCACCAGGCGGCGGTCATCGGCCTGGTCGCCGACGTTGAGCGGCAAGGCACCGAAGACGCTGCCGGCGGATACCCGCTGCAGGCCATTGACACGAATATCGGAGATGGTGAAGGACTCGGCGTGAACTTCAGCGATCATCAGTGCGGAGAGGACCGCAGTTAGCAGCAGACGTTTCATGAAGTCCTTTTATTCCAACTGGCAATAAACAACCTGCCGCAAGTGGCGGCAGGTTCGCAATGCGAAGCTTTTATAGTCGACCCAGATCGTTGATCAGGGCGAGCAACATCACCCCTATGACCAAACTGATACCGATCTGGACCCCCCAACCTTGTACTCGATCCGACAGCGGACGACCGCGCGCCCACTCGACCAGGTAAAACAGCAAATGCCCCCCATCCAGCACAGGAATGGGCAGCAGGTTAAGAACCCCCAGGCTTATGCTCAGGTAGGCCAGGAAATTCAGGAAATCCCCCACGCCGGACTGGGCCGAAGCGCCCGCCACTTTAGCAATGGTTATCGGTCCGCTCAAGTTTTTTACCGAGAGCTCCCCGAACAGCATTTTCTTCAGCGATTCGAGGGTCAGCACGCTCATGTTCCAGGTGCGCGAGAGGCCCTCGCCCACGGCTTCCAAGGGGCCATAGCTGACTTCACGGAGCATGCTGGCGGGCCATTCGGCGCCCTTCACACCCGCCCCGAGGTAGCCACCAGAAGCCTTGCCTTCACCCTTGCGAGCCAGTGTTACCGGGACATCCAGAGCTGCACCGTCGCGCTCGACACGAACCACGATCTTGGCTTCTGGACGGGCACGAACGCTGTCGACCACCTGCTGCCAGTCATTCAGGGTCACGCCATCGAGCGTCAGCAGCCTGTCGCCTGTTTTCAGGCCGGCAGCGGCGGCCGGACCCTTGGGGTCGATCTCGGCCAGCACCGGCGCAACCGCCGGACGCCAAGGGCGCAACCCCAGGGACTGGATCGGATCGGGCTCATCTGCGCCCTTGAGCCAGCTGTCGAGCTTTATCTGCAGCTGGCGCTCGGCGCTGGCGCCTTCGTCGCGCACGCCAACCTGCAAGGTTCCGCTCTCACCCAAGCGGCGAACCAGCTGCAGGTTGACTGCCGACCAACCGCTGGTCGGTTTGCCATCTACAGATACAATTTCCTGGCCAGCCATCAGGCCGGCCGACGCCGCCAGGCTCCCCGACTCGACCGCACCGATCACGGGACGAATCTGCTGGGTACCCAGCATCGCCAGCAGCCAGAAGAACACGATGGCCAAGAGGAAGTTGGCAATCGGACCCGCGGCAACGATGGCAATCCGCTGGCGCACCGACTTGCGATTGAACGACTGGTCGAGCAGCGCAGGCGGCACTTCGCCTTCGCGCTCATCGAGCATTTTCACGTATCCGCCCAGCGGAATCGCCGCCACGACGAACTCCGTGCCGCGCTTGTCATGCCAGCGCAGCAACGGTGTACCGAAGCCTACGGAAAAGCGCAGTACCTTCACGCCGCAGCGACGGGCCACCCAGAAGTGGCCGAATTCGTGGAAAGTGACCAGTACACCCAGGGCCACCAGGGTGCCGATAATCATGTAGAGCGCAGTCATGTCTATCTCCGAATGACGTTCAGCAAAACCCTGGGCCAGGCATCAGCGACCGTGACGCCGCAGCCACTCACGAGACAGCTCGCGGGCGCGCTGGTCGGCGGCGAACACTGCATCGAGCGACGACAGTGGCACCACAGTTTCCTGATCGAGCACCTGTTCGATCATACCCGCGATCTCCGGGAAGCGGATACGCCCCTGGAGAAACGCCTCGACCGCGACCTCGTTGGCCGCATTGAGTACTGCCGGGGCACTGTTGCCCGCCTCGGCAGCCTGCCGCGCCAGGCGCAGACAAGGGAAGCGTTGCTCGTCGGGTGCCTGGAAGTCCAAGCGCGCGATGGCGAACAAGTCCAGCGGTGCGACCCCGGAATCGATCCGCTCAGGCCAGGCCAGCGCGTTGGCGATGGGCGTGCGCATGTCCGGGTTACCCAGCTGGGCCAGCACCGAACCGTCGATGTAATCCACCAGGGAATGGATCACGCTCTGCGGGTGCACCACGACTTCGACCTTGGCCGGCGCCGCATCGAACAGCCAGCAGGCCTCGATCAGCTCCAGCCCCTTGTTCATCATGCTCGCCGAGTCCACCGAAATCTTCCGACCCATGGACCAGTTCGGGTGCGCGCAGGCCTGCTCTGGCGTGACATCGGCCAGCGCAGCCTGCGGGGTTTCGCGGAACGGCCCGCCCGAGGCGGTCAACAGGATACGGCGCACGCCCACCTGGCTCAGGCCTCGACCGTAGTCGCCCGGCAGGCATTGGAAGATCGCATTGTGTTCGCTGTCGATCGGCAGCAGCACGGCCCCGCTCTGCCGCACGGCCTCCATGAACAGCGCGCCGGACATCACCAGCGCCTCCTTGTTGGCCAGCAGCACCTTCTTGCCTGCCTGTACAGCCGCCAAGGTCGGGCGCAGGCCAGCAGCGCCGACGATGGCCGCCATCACCGCATCCACCTCGGGTGCAGCGGCAACTTCGCAGAGCCCTGCTTCACCCTCAAGCACCTCGGTCGCGCAGCCTGCCGCAGCAAGACCTTCGCGCAGGCGCTGGGCCGCTTCGGCATTCGGCACCACGGCATGAACCGGACGATGCCGCACGCACAGGGCCAGCAGTTCGTCGATACGCGAGTAACCGCTCAACGCGAACACCCGGTAACGCTCAGGGTGACGCGCGATTACATCCAGGGTACTCAGGCCGATCGACCCGGTCGCCCCCAGCACGGTAATGCGCTGCACCGCACTCACATCACACCCCACTCGGCAGCCCACAACAACACCGCGAAGATCGGAATGGCCGCGGTCAGGCTGTCGATGCGGTCAAGCACGCCGCCATGACCCGGCAGCAGATTGCTGCTGTCCTTGATCCCGGAACGGCGCTTGAACATGCTCTCGGTCAGGTCACCGACCACCGAGACCATGACCACCAGTGCCGCGCCCAGCAACCCCAGCAGTATCTGGCCGATACCCCAGTCACGACTGATGCCGACCACCAGGGTCACCACCAGACTGACCGCCAGGCCGCCATACACGCCTTCCCAGCTCTTGCCAGGACTGACCAGTGGCGCCAGCTTGCGCTTGCCAAAGGCCCGCCCCGAGAAATAGGCACCGATATCGGCAGCCCACACCAGCACCATGACCGACAGGATCAGCCAGTTACCCAGTTGCCAGTGCTTGAGCAGCACCAGCCCTTGCCAGGCCGGCAGCAGGATCAGCAGGCCGATCAGCAAGCGGCAGGCAGCGCTGGCCCAAAGCTCGCTGGTGCGCGGATAGGTCAGCACTAGCCAGGTGGCCAGCGCCCACCAGATCACGGCAGCGCCAAGCACCCATGGCGCCAGGTCTGGCATCAGATAGAGCAGCATCAGCGCTCCAGCGACCACGGCCGCGTAGGCAATGCGCAAGGGCTGGGTCATCAGACCGGCCAGGCGCGCCCACTCCCAGGCACCGAGGGTCACCACGAAGCCGATGAACAGGGCGAAATCCCCCCCCTCGAGCAGGAAGAAACCACCCAGTGCGATCGGCAGCAGGATCAGCGCAGTAATGATGCGTTGTTTAAGCATTAAGCACGAGCTCCAGCTTCGACCTGCTCGCTGGTCTTACCAAAGCGGCGCTGGCGTGAAGCGAAATCGGCCAGCGCAGTGCGCATGGCCTCGTGTTTGAAGTCCGGCCAGTACAGGTCGGAGAAGTACAGTTCGGCGTAGGCCAGCTGCCACAGCAGGAAGTTGCTGATGCGGTGCTCGCCACCGGTGCGGATGCACAGGTCGGGCAACGGCAGCTCGCCCGTGGCCAGGCAGGTCTGCAACAGGCCCGGGGTGATGTCGTCCGGGCGCAGGTGCCCGGCCTGAACTTCACGCGCCAAACGCTGGGCGGCCTGGGCAATATCCCACTGACCACCATAATTGGCGGCGATCTGCAGGATGAAGCGATTATTGCCCGCAGTCAGCGCTTCGGCCTCACGCATGGCGGCCTGCAGCTCTGGATGGAAACGCGAACGGTCGCCGATGATGCGCAGGCTGATGTTGTTCTCATTGAGGCGCTTGGCCTCACGGCGCAGCGCCGAGAAGAACAGCTCCATCAACGCCCCTACCTCATCGGCCGGGCGCTGCCAGTTCTCGCTGGAGAACGCGAACAGGGTCAGCACCTCGACGCCGGATTTGGCGCAGACTTCGATCACCGCACGCACGGCATCCACGCCAGCCTTGTGCCCGGCGACGCCGGGCAACAGGCGCTTCTTCGCCCAGCGATTGTTGCCATCCATGATGATAGCGACGTGACGCGGCACCGAGATTGGTGCCGCCAGCTTGGTCTTTTCCATTAAAAAACCTCGGCCTTAGACGGCCAACAGGTCCTTTTCCTTGGCTTTGAACGCAGCGTCGATTTCGGCGACGAACTTGTCGGTCAGCTTCTGGATCTCGTCAGCGGCACGACGTTCTTCGTCTTCGCTGATTTCCTTGTCCTTGGTCAGCTTCTTCAGGTCGGCCAGTGCATCGCGACGCACGTTGCGCACGGCAACCTTGGCATCTTCGGCAACGGCGCTGGCCTGCTTGGTGTAACCCTTGCGGGTTTCCTCGGTCAGGGCCGGCATCGGTACGCGGATGGTGGTACCGGCGCTGGAAGGGTTCAGACCCAGGTCGGAGGTCAGGATGGCCTTCTCGATGGCAGCGCTGAGGTTCTTGTCGTGGGCGACGATTTTCAGGGTGCGGGCATCTTCAACGGAGACTGCAGCTACCTGGTTCAGCGGCATTTCGCTACCCCAAGCCGGGACTTTCACGCTGTCCAGGATGCTCGGGTGGGCGCGACCGGTACGGATGGACGCCAGGTTGCGACCCAGCGCCTCGATGGACTTGCCCATGCGATCCTGAGCGTCTTTCTTGATGTCGTTGATCATTTTTGAACTTCCTCGATCAGAGTTCCTTCCGCGCCGCCATGCACGATGTTCAGCAGGGCGCCGGGTTTGTTCATGTTGAAGACGCGCAGCGGCATCTTGTGGTCGCGGCACAGACAGATTGCCGTCAGGTCCATCACGCCCAGCTTGCGATCCAGCACTTCATCGTAGGTCAGATGATCGAACTTCTCGGCATGCGGGTCCTTGAATGGATCTGCAGTGTATACACCATCGACCTTGGTTGCCTTCAATACCACGTCGGCATCGATTTCGATGGCGCGCAGGCAAGCGGCGGAATCGGTGGTAAAGAACGGGTTGCCGGTACCGGCAGCGAAGATTACGACTTCTTTGGCGTTCAGGTGGCGCATGGCTTTGCGGCGATCGTAGTGATCGGTCACGCCAACCATGGAAATCGCCGACATGACGATGGCGGTAATGTTCGCCCGCTCCAGCGCATCGCGCATGGCCAAGCCATTCATTACGGTTGCCAGCATGCCCATGTGGTCACCGGTGACGCGATCCATGCCGGCTGCACTGAGCGCCGCGCCACGGAACAGGTTGCCACCACCGATCACCAAACCTACCTGTACACCGATGCCGACCAGTTGGCCGACTTCCAGCGCCATGCGATCCAGGACCTTGGGGTCGATCCCGAACTCTTCCGAGCCCATCAGGGCCTCGCCGCTAAGTTTGAGTAGAATGCGTTTATAGCGAGCCTGATAACCACTGCCCTGCTGAGCCATTGCGAATCTCTCCTGCGGCGTTTGTAAAATTCTGGCGGGCTGCTTGAGCCTGCGTGTAACTCTAACGTGACGCAGCGACTGCGTCAGCGAGCAACGGCCTTGAAAACCGCTCCCGCTTTGACAAAGAGGCTGCGCGCGTGAGCGGGCAGCCTCTTTGGGGCGACAGACGAGTCTGTCTTACTGCTTGGCAGCTGCTACCTGAGCGGCAACTTCAGCAGCGAAGTCGTCAACCGGCTTCTCGATGCCTTCGCCTACTTTGAAGTAGGTGAAGGAAACGATTTCAGCACCGGCTTTCTTGGCCAGTTCGCCGACCTTGACTTCCGGGTTCATGACGAAGGCTTGCTCTTTCAGCGAGGCTTCGGCTTTGAACTTGGTGATACGACCGTTGATCATGTTCTCAACGATGTTTTCCGGCTTGCCGGCGATCTTGTCAGCGTTCAGCTGCAGGAAGACGTTCTTCTCGCGCTCGATGGCCTCGGCGGAGATTTCCGACGCATCCAGGAACTCTGGGTTCGACGCTGCAACGTGCATGGCGATGTTCTTGGCCAGCTCGACGTCGCCGCCTTTCAGGACAACGACAGCACCGATCTTGTTGCCGTGCAGGTAGGCGCCGACAACGTCACCTTCAACGCGCACCAGGCGACGGATGTTGACGTTTTCGCCGCACTTGGCAACCAGGGCTTCACGAGCTGCTTCACGCGAAGCGATCAGCGGAGCGGCGTCGGTCAGCTTCTGGGCGAAGGCTTCTTCGAGGCTTTCAGCGACGAAGTTCTTGAAGTCGTCTTGCAGGGCCAGGAAGTCGGTCTGCGAGTTCACTTCCAGCAGGACGGCGGATTTACCGTCGGTCTTGACGGCGATAGCGCCTTCAGCAGCGACGTTGCCAGCCTTTTTGGCGGCCTTGATGGCGCCCGAGGCACGCATGTCGTCAATGGCTTTCTCGATGTCGCCGCCGGCCTTTTCCAGGGCCTTTTTGCAATCCATCATGCCTTCGCCGGTACGCTCGCGCAGTTCTTTCACCAGCGCTGCAGTAATTGCTGCCATTTCAAAATCCTCTTGGAAAGTTTTTCAACCATTCCACCCGCTCGTCACGGGCGTTCAATTCTGCAAATCCGCTGTTGTTGATTCAGCCGGCCCATGATGCGGGACGCAAGCTGACAGCAGGATTTCAAGGTGGCAAAAAGGGGGCAAAGCCCCCTTTTCGCGTGCCAAGTAGACGCTAGCGCCTATTACTCAGCAGCTGGTGCAGCCGCTTCTTCAGCGTAGACTTCGGTGCCGCCAGCAACGTTGTTGCGGCCGCGGATGACGGCGTCAGCCATCGAAGTCATGTACAGCTCGATAGCGCGAATGGCGTCATCGTTACCTGGGATAACGAAGTCAACGCCTTCTGGGCTGCTGTTGGTATCGACAACGCCGATGACCGGGATGCCCAGCTTGTTGGCTTCGGTGATAGCAATGCGCTCGTGGTCAACGTCGATCACGAACAGGGCATCAGGCAGGCCGCCCATGTCCTTGATACCACCCAGGCTGCGATCCAGTTTTTCCAGATCGCGCGAACGCATCAGGGCTTCTTTCTTGGTCAGCTTGGCGAAGGTGCCGTCGTCGGCCTGGGTTTCCAGGTCGCGCAGACGCTTGATCGAAGCGCGGATGGTCTTGTAGTTGGTCAGCATGCCGCCCAACCAACGGTGATCAACGTATGGCGAACCGCAACGAGCTGCTTGCTCGGCGACGATCTTGCCGGCGGAACGCTTGGTGCCGACGAACATGATCTTGTTCTTGCCCTGAGCCAGACGCTCTACGAACGCCAGAGCGTCGTTGAACATTGGCAGGGTTTTTTCCAGGTTGATGATGTGGATCTTGTTACGCGCGCCGAAAATGTACTTGCCCATTTTCGGGTTCCAGTAACGGGTCTGGTGGCCGAAGTGCACACCGGCCTTCAGCATATCGCGCATGTTGACTTGGGACATGATAGTTCCTTGATAAGTCGGGTTGGGCCTCCACGTATCCCAATGACCAACCCACGGACTCGAAAATCCAGGGCACCCAGGTCATCGTGTCGACACGTGTGTGGGTTTAGGCTGACGGGGTCATCCCCGAAAGCGGCGCATTTTATACCACAGACCGCAAGCGAACGGAACCCGAATACAGGCGCGTCCGTCAGCGGTTTTTGCAGCACCCCGCCAAAGAGGCCAGAATGCCTTCTGTAGCTGGCAGTTTCCCGGGCATTTGGGGCCGCTACGCGCCCCATCGCCGGCAAGCCGGCTCCCACAATGATACCGCGATCCTTGTGGGAGCCGGTTTGCCGGCGATGGGCTGCGCAGCAGCCCCAATTCTCTATCTGTATCCCGACCGATCGGCGCCCTGCTCTGCTAGAATCCGGCCTTTCCCGTTTGTTCGCGCCGTGCACGGCGCCGTAGAGAGCCTGTAATGACCGTCACCATCAAGACTGCAGAAGACATCGAGAAGATGCGCATCGCCGGCCGCCTGGCCGCCGAAGTGCTGGAGATGATCGAAGAACACGTCAAGCCCGGTATCACCACCGAAGAGCTGGACCGCCTCTGCCACGACTACATCGTCAACGTCCAGCAGGCCATCCCGGCGCCACTCAACTACAAGGGCTACCCCAAGTCGATCTGCACCTCGATCAACCATGTGGTCTGCCACGGCATCCCCAACGACAAGCCGCTCAAGGACGGTGACACGCTCAATATCGACGTCACCGTGATCAAGGACGGCTACCACGGCGACACCAGCCGCATGTTCCACGTCGGCAACGTGCCGGTATGGGCCGAGCGCCTGTCCAAGGTCACCCAGGAATGCATGTACAAGGCCATCGAGCTGGTCAAGCCGGGCTGCCGCCTGGGCGACATCGGCGAAGTGATCCAGAAGCATGCTGAAAAGAACGGTTTCTCGGTGGTACGCGAGTTCTGCGGACACGGCATCGGCAAGGTGTTCCACGAAGAGCCGCAGATCCTTCACTACGGCAAGGCCGGTACTGGCATGGAGCTCAAGGAAGGCATGACCTTCACCATCGAGCCGATGATCAACCAGGGCAAGGCCGACACCAAGGTGCTGGGCGACGGCTGGACCGCCATCACCAAGGACCGCAAGCTCTCCGCCCAGTGGGAACACACCCTGGTGGTGACCGCGACCGGCTACGAGATCTTCACCCTGCGCAAGGACGACACGATCGCGCGCACCTCGGCCTGAATTCGCCGCGGATTTCGCTGCTGATTCGCTCAAGGCAACCCTACGACAGGAACGCGACGCGATGCCCCAGGTGGATCCCGAGCTGTTCGACCGCGGCCAGTTCCAGGCGGAACTGGCCCTCAAGGCGAGCCCCATCGCCGCCTTCAAGAAAGCCATCCGCCAGGCCGGCGAGGTGCTCGACAGGCGTTTTCGCGAAGGCCGTGAAATCCGCCGCCTGATCGAGGACCGCGCCTGGCTCGTCGACAACATCCTGCAGCAGGCCTGGAAGCAGTTCGACTGGGGCGACCCTAGCGGGATCGCCCTGATCGCCGTCGGTGGCTACGGGCGCGGCGAACTGCACCCGCACTCGGACATCGACCTGCTGATCCTGCTGGATGCCGCCGAGCACGAGCAGTACCGCGATGCCATCGAACGCTTCCTCACCCTGCTCTGGGACATCGGTCTTGAAGTCGGCCAGAGCGTGCGCACCGTCGACGAATGCGCCGAACAGGCCCGTGCCGACCTGACCATCATCACCAACATGATGGAAAGCCGCACCATCGCCGGCCCCGAAGCCTTGCGCCAGCGCATGCTGGAGGTCACCAGCACGGCGCACATGTGGCCGAGCAAGGACTTCTACCTGGCCAAGCGCGCCGAGCTCAAGGCCCGCCACCACAAGTACAACGACACCGAGTACAACCTCGAACCCAACGTCAAAGGCTCGCCAGGTGGCCTGCGCGATATCCAGACGGTGCTGTGGGTGGCCCGCCGCCAGTACGGCACGCTCAACCTGCACGCACTGGCCGGCGAAGGGTTCCTGCTGGAAAGCGAGAACGAGTTGCTGGCGTCCTCCCAGGACTTCCTGTGGAAGGTCCGCTACGCGCTGCACATGCTTGCCGGGCGCGCCGAAGACCGACTGCTGTTCGACCACCAGCGCAGCATCGCCGCCCTGCTCGGCTACAGCGACGAAAACCCCAAACGCGCCATCGAACAGTTCATGCAGCAGTACTACCGGGTGGTGATGAGCATCAGCCAGCTGTGTGACCTGATCATCCAGCACTTCGAGGAGGTCATCCTCGCCGATGACGACAGCGGCACCACCCAACCGCTGAATGCCCGCTTCCGTCTGCACGACGGCTATATAGAAGCGGTCAAACCGAACGTGTTCAAGCGCACCCCGTTCGCCATGCTGGAGATCTTCGTGCTGATGGCCCAGCACCCGGAGATCAAGGGCGTGCGCGCCGACACCGTGCGCCTGCTGCGTGAGCATCGGCATTTGATCGATGACACCTTCCGCCACGACATTCGCAACACCAGCCTGTTCATCGAGCTGTTCAAGTGCGAGATCGGCATCCACCGCAACCTGCGGCGGATGAACCGCTACGGCATTCTCGGGCGCTACCTGCCCGAATTCGGCCTGATCGTCGGGCAGATGCAGCACGACCTGTTTCACATCTATACGGTCGATGCGCACACCCTGAACCTCATCAAGCACCTGCGCAAACTGCAGTACACCCCGGTGTCCGAGAAATTCCCGCTCGCCAGCAAGCTCATGGGCCGCCTGCCCAAACCCGAGCTGATCTACCTGGCCGGCCTTTATCACGACATCGGCAAGGGTCGCCAAGGCGACCATTCGGAAATCGGCGCGGTGGACGCGCAGAAGTTCTGCGAAAGGCACCAACTGCCCGCCTGGGACAGCCGCCTGATCGTCTGGCTGGTGCTGAACCACCTGGTGATGTCCACCACCGCCCAACGCAAGGACCTTTCCGACCCGCAGGTCATCAACGACTTCGCCCTGCACGTAGGCGATGAAACGCGCCTGGACTACCTCTATGTGCTGACCGTGGCCGACATCAATGCCACCAACCCCAGCCTGTGGAACTCCTGGCGTGCCAGCCTGCTGCGTCAGTTGTACACCGAGACCAAGCGCGCCCTGCGCCGCGGCCTGGAAAATCCGCTGGACCGCGAGGAGCAGATTCGCCAGACGCAAAGCGCCGCATTGGACATTCTGGTACGCGAAGGCACCGACCCGGACGACGTGGAGCAGCTCTGGTCGCAACTGGGCGATGACTATTTCCTGCGTCACACCGCCGCCGACGTGGCCTGGCACAGTGATGCCATCCTCCAGCAGCCGGCCGATGGCGGGCCGCTGGTTTTGATCAAGGAAACCACCCAGCGCGAGTTCGAGGGCGGTACGCAGATTTTCATCTACGCCCCCGACCAGCACGATTTCTTCGCCGTGACCGTGGCGGCCATGTCGCAGCTGAACCTGAACATCCATGACGCACGGATCATCACCTCGAGCAGCCAGTTCACCCTCGACACCTATATCGTGCTGGACAACGATGGCGGCTCGATTGGCGACAACCCGCAACGGGTCAAGCAGATCCGCGACGGGTTGACCGAAGCGCTGCGCAACCCCGAGGACTATCCGACGATCATCCAGCGTCGAGTGCCGCGCCAGCTCAAGCACTTCAACTTCCCGCCGCAGGTGACCATCCTCAACGATGCCCAGCGACAGGTGACCATCCTCGAAATCACCGCGCCAGACCGCCCCGGGCTGCTTGCTCGGCTCGGGCGCATCTTCCTGGAATTCGACCTGTCGCTGCAGAACGCCAAGATCGCCACCCTCGGCGAACGCGTCGAAGACGTGTTCTTCATCACCGATGCCGACAACCAGCCGTTGTCCGATCCGCAGCTGTGCAGCCGCCTGCAGGAGGCCATCGTGCAGCAGCTGCAGGCCGGCCAGGCCAGCGAATCCAGCCCGACCCGCATGACCTTTTAACGATTAGACGATTGACGAGACCTTGCGCCGATGAACCACGCCTTGACCCAGCTTCAGCCCTACCCGTTCGAGAAACTCCGCGCCCTGCTGGGCAGCGTGAAACCTGCTGCGGACAAACGCGCCATCGCCCTGTCGATCGGTGAGCCGAAGCACGAATCGCCGGCCTTCGTCGCCAAGGCCATGGCCGACAACCTCGACAAGCTGGCGGTCTACCCCAGCACCCTCGGCCTGCCGGCGTTGCGCCAAGCCATCGGCCAGTGGTGCGAACGTCGATTCGGCGTGCCGGCCGGCTGGCTGGATGCCGACCGCCACATCCTGCCGGTCAACGGCACCCGTGAAGCGCTGTTCGCCTTCACCCAGGCCGTGGTCAACCGGGCCGATGATGGCCTGGTGGTCTGCCCCAACCCGTTCTACCAGATCTATGAAGGCGCGGCCCTGCTCGCCGGCGCCACGCCGCATTACCTGCCGTGCCTGGAAAGCAATGGCTTCAACCCTGACTTCGATGCCGTGTCGGCCGAAGTCTGGCAGCGTTGCCAGATCCTGTTCCTCTGCTCGCCGGGCAACCCCACCGGCGCGCTGGTGCCGATGGATACCCTGAAGAAGTTGATCGCCCTGGCCGACGAGCATGACTTCGTGATTGCCGCCGATGAGTGCTACAGCGAGCTGTATTTCGACGAAGATGCGCCACCGCCAGGCCTGCTCAGCGCTTGTGCGGCGCTGGGCCGTAGCGACTTCAAGCGTTGCGTGGTGTTCCACAGCCTGTCCAAGCGTTCCAACCTGCCAGGCCTGCGTTCGGGCTTTGTCGCCGGTGACGCCGAGATCATCAAGCCGTTCCTGCTGTACCGCACCTACCACGGCTGCGCGATGCCGGTGCAAACCCAGCTGGCCAGCATCGCCGCCTGGCAGGACGAGGCCCACGTGCGCGAGAACCGCGACCAGTACCGCGCCAAGTACGACGCCGTGCTGGACATCCTGCAACCGGTGCTGGACGTGCAGCGGCCGGACGGCAGCTTCTACCTGTGGGCCAAGGTGCCGGGCGGCGATGCCGAGTTCACCCGTGACCTGTTCGAGGCCCAGCATGTGACCGTGGTGCCTGGGTCATACCTGTCGCGTGAAGTCGATGGCGTGAATCCAGGGGCCGGGCGCGTGCGCATGGCGCTGGTTGCGCCGCTGGCCGAGTGCATCGAGGCCGCGGAGCGGATTCGCGCATTCCTGCAGAATCGCTGATTGAGCCGGGGGCCGCTCTGCGGCCCATTCGCGGGACAAGCCCGCTCCCACAGATACCCCACAGCACTCAAGGGCAGCGGGGTATCTGTGGGAGCGGGCTTGTCCCGCGAATGGAACACCGCCGATCTACTTGACCGCCCCCAGGTTCGCCTCGCTCATATCCAGCTCCCCCAACACCTGCCGCACCACCTCATCGCCCACCAGATGCTGGCGATGCAGGTTATACAATTCCAACCGCTGCGCCCGCAGCGCACGCAAGCGCAAACGCCGCTCCAGCAAGTCCATCTGGTCGGCCAGGGCCCTTGCCTCGGCAGTGTCGTTGTAGCTGTTGAGCTCATCGCGATACTCCGCCATCAGCCGCGCCTTGAGTTCGGTGGCCATGGTCGCCTGCGCCGCATCCTGTGGTGCGCTGGCGTCAATCACCTCCTCCGCCTCCAGCGCATGAATCGCGGCCTCGACCGTACGCCGCCAAGCGTCCAGCACCTCTTGATGCAGCCGCTCATCGGGGCTCCTGGTCACCCCGCGCAGCAGGAATGGCAAAGCAATGCAGGCACTGATCAACGACAGCAGGATGACGCCAGCGGCAATGAAGATCTGCAAGTCACGTTCGGGGAATGCCTGGCCTGCGCCGATCAGCAACGGCACCGACATCACACCCGCGAGGGTCACCGCCCCACGTACGCCACCCAAGGTCAGCAACCAGCAGGAGCGGGCCGTGGGCATCAGCAATAGCGCCGGCTTGCCGCGCCAGCGCCGGACCACGCCGATCGCCCGCCAGATGCTCTGCACCCAGATAAAGCGCAACAGGATCAACGCTGCGAAGATCGCCAGCACATCCAGGCAACGGTAGGCCAAGGTCGGCCAAAGGGTGGCTTCATGGCTGACCACCGCCTTGATGATGTCCGGCAGCTGCAGCCCCAGCAGCAGGAAGATCAGGCCGTTGAAGGCGAACTCCAGCAGCGACCAGACGCTGCGGTTGAGCAGGCGAGTACTGGTCTGGCGCGGCAGCAGGTCGAGCCAGCTTTGCATCATGCCGGCCGCTACCGCCGAGAGGATGCCGGAAACGCCCAGCCGCTCGGCCAGCACATAGGCGGCAAAGGGCAGCAGCAACATGAACACCACGTGGGTTGCCGGGTCATCCCAGCCGCGGGCGATCATCCAGGCCCGCAGACGGCCGATCAACCAACTCAGGGCCACGCCCACCGCCAGGCCACCCAAGGCGACCAGGACGAAACTGAAACTGGCGTCTGCCAGCGAGAACACCCCGGTAATGGCTGCAGCCAGGGCGAACTTGAAGGTCACCAGGCCCGAGGCGTCGTTCATCAGTGCTTCGCCCTGCAGCATGTGCATCAACGGTGTAGGCAAACGGTCCTGGGTAATGGCTGAAACCGCCACGGCGTCGGTTGGCGAGAGCACCGCCGCCAGCGCGAAGGCCACCGGCAGCGGGATCGTCGGCAGCAGCCAATGGATGAAGTAACCCGCCACCACCACCGTGAACAGCACCAGCCCCACAGCCAACGCCACCACGGGGCCGCGGATGCGCCACAGTTCGCGCTTGGGCATGCGCCAACCGTCGGCGAACAGCAGCGGTGGCAGGAACAGGAAGAGGAACAGCTCCGGGTCCAGGGCGACGTGCAAGCCCAGGGTCGGCCACGCCAGCAAGGCGCCAGCGGCGATCTGTACCAGCGGCAGGGGCAGCGGAATGACCCGTCCGACCAGCTTTGACACGCTTACCAGCGTCAGCAGGATCAGGACGGTATAGGCGGACTGCATCCGTGAAAGCTTCCTTTGTGAACCAATAACTACAGCGGGGCGAAACATCGCCATTGAAACAATATGTTAGCGGTGTGATGGGAAATGCGACCGCTGCACGATAGTCGCAGGTGGCGGATGAATATGTAACATGATGATACTTAGCGTCTGGGGATGTGGGTCGAGTTTTGCGGTGTCGCGGAAACCGATCGCCGCGCGGGCTGCGACCGATCTGCAAATCACTGCAAAACCCAAGGCATGCACCTAGAAGCCATCAATCCCCCACACCCGTGGCGCTCAAAGAATCGATCCCGCATAATCCCGCGACTGACATTCGAAAATGGAGAAATTGGGGAAACCTTTGACCCCAATGCACACAATGACCCATACGCTCTACGGTATCAAAGCCTGCGACACCATGAAAAAGGCGCGTACCTGGCTCGAAGACCAGGCCATCGCCTACGAATTCCACGACTACAAGACTCAAGGCATCGACCGTGACAGCCTGAACCGCTGGTGCGACGAGCACGGCTGGGAAGTCATCCTCAACCGTGCCGGCACCACCTTCCGCAAGCTCGACGAGGCCAGCAAGGCCGACCTCGACCAGGCCAAGGCCGTCGAACTGATGCTGGCCCAGCCGTCGATGATCAAGCGCCCGGTGCTCGACCTTGGCGCGCGTACCCTGGTCGGCTTCAAGCCCGACCTGTATGCCGCTGCCCTGGCCTGAGCCCCTACCCTATTTCGCACGAGGTAATCACATGTCCAATACCCTGTTCAGCCTGGCCTTCGGCGTCGGCTCCCAGAACCGCCAGGGCACCTGGCTGGAAGTCTTCTACGCACAGCCGCTGCTCAACCCGAGCGCCGAGCTGGTTGCCGCGGTAGCCCCGATCCTGGGTTACGAAGCTGGCAACCAGGCCATCACCTTCAGCAATGCCCAGGCCGCTCAGCTGGCCGAAGCCGTCAAAGGTATCGATGCCGCCCAGGCAGCGCTGCTGACCCGACTGGCCGAGAGCCACAAGCCGCTGGTTGCCACCGTGCTGGCCGAAGACGCAGCCCTGACCTCCACCCCGGAGGCCTACCTCAAGCTGCACCTGCTGTCGCACCGCCTGGTCAAGCCACATGGCCTGAGCCTGGCTGGTATCTTCCCGCTGCTGCCGAACGTGGCCTGGACCAACCAGGGCGCCGTCGACCTGAGCGAACTGGCCGAGCTGCAACTGGAGGCACGCCTCAAAGGCGAGCTGCTGGAAGTGTTCTCGGTGGACAAGTTCCCGAAGATGACCGACTACGTGGTCCCGGCCGGCGTGCGTATCGCCGATACCGCCCGTGTGCGCCTGGGCGCCTACATTGGCGAAGGCACCACCATCATGCACGAAGGCTTCGTCAACTTTAACGCTGGCACCGAAGGCCCGGGCATGATCGAAGGCCGTGTCTCGGCTGGCGTGTTCGTGGGCAAAGGTTCTGACCTGGGCGGCGGTTGCTCGACCATGGGCACCCTGTCCGGTGGCGGCAACATCGTCATCAAGGTCGGCGAAGGCTGCCTGATCGGCGCCAACGCCGGTATCGGCATTCCGCTGGGCGATCGCAACACCGTCGAAGCCGGCCTGTACATCACCGCCGGCACCAAGGTGAACCTGCTGGACGAAAACAACCAGCTGGTCAAGGTGGTCAAGGCCCGTGACCTGGCTGGCCAGACCGACCTGCTGTTCCGCCGCAACTCGCTGAACGGTGCCGTCGAGTGCAAGACGCACAAGTCGGCCATCGAGCTGAACGAGGCGCTGCACGCCCACAACTGAGAACTCCCCGCGGGTTCGAAGTGTTAAGATCGGGTCTGGCGCACACACGCCAGACCCGATTTTCATTCCAGGCCCCGTGATCATGTTCCAGCCCTCCCCCTGGCGTGCCGACTTCCCCGCCATCGCCGCCCTGCAACGGCAGCACCAGACCTACCTGGACAGCGCCGCCACCACCCAGAAGCCCCAAGCCTTGCTCGATGCCCTGAGCCATTACTACGGCCATGGCACGGCCAACGTGCACCGCGCCCAGCACCTGCCCGGTGCCTTGGCGACACAGGCGTTCGAGGGAAGCCGGGACAAGGTTGCCGCTTGGCTCAATGCAGCGCAATCGCGGCAGATCATCTTCACCCACGGCGCCACCTCGGCCCTGAATCTGCTGGCCTATGGCCTGGAGCACCGCTTCGAGGCGGGCGACGAGATCGCCATCAGCGCCCTGGAGCACCACGCCAACCTGCTGCCCTGGCAGCAACTGGCACGCCGGCGCAACCTGCGTTTGGTCGTGCTGCCGCTGGATGCCCATGGCCGTATCGACCTGGAGCAAGCGCTGCAGCTGATCGGGCCACGCACCCGACTGCTTGCGCTCAGCCAGCTGTCCAACGTGCTCGGCACCTGGCAGCCGCTTCCCGCGTTGTTGGCCCATGCCCACGCCCAGGGCGCGCTGACCGTGGTCGATGGTGCCCAGGGCGTGGTCCATGGCCGCCATGACGTGCAGCAACTGGGGTGTGATTTCTACGTGTTCTCCAGCCACAAGTTGTACGGGCCCGAAGGCGTCGGCGTGCTGTACGGGCGCAGCCAGGCGCTGGAATTGCTGCGCCATTGGCAGTTCGGCGGGGAAATGGTGCAACTGGCCGACTACCAGGACGCCAGTTTCCGCCCCGCACCGCTGGGCTTCGAGGCAGGCACCCCGCCGATTGCCGGGGTGATCGGCCTGGGCGCGACCCTGGATTACCTGGCCAGCCTCGACGGCCATGCCGTCGAAGCGCACGAAGCGCATCTGCATCAGGCGCTGCTACGCGGGCTTGCCGACCGCGAGGGTGTGCGTGTACTCGGCACACCGCAAACCGCCTTGGCCAGCTTCGTCATCGAAGGCGTGCACAACGCCGACATCGCGCACCTGTTGACCGAGCAAGGGGTTGCCGTGCGCGCCGGTCATCACTGTGCGATGCCGCTGCTCAAGGGCCTGGGTCTGGAAGGCGCGATTCGCGTGTCGCTGGCGTTGTACAACGACAGTGATGACCTGCAGCGGTTCTTCGACGCGCTCGATCAGGGCCTGGAGCTGTTGCGATGAGTTTGCCGGTAGAAGCCCAGGAGGCATTGGCGCGTTTCGAGCAGGCCCGTGGCTGGGAGCAGCGTGCGCGGCTGCTGATGCAGATGGGCGACACCCTGGAACCGCTTGGTGAGGCGGACAAGTCCGAAGACAACCGCGTGCATGGCTGTGAAAGCCTGGTGTGGTTGGTGGCTGAGCAGCACGATGGCCAATGGCGGTTCAAGGCCGGCAGTGATGCGCGATTGTTGCGCGGGTTGTTGGCGTTGCTGCTGGTGCGGGTGCAAGGGTTGTCCAGCACTGAGCTGGCTGGCCTGAATCTGCAGGGCTGGTTTAACCAGCTTGGGCTGGAGCGCCAGCTGTCGCCATCACGCAGCAATGGGCTACATGCGGTGTTGCAGCGCATGGCAGAGCTGGCATCCTCGCACTGAACCCAAGCCGGACGCGACCCTGTAGGAGCGGCCTTGTGTCGCGAAAGGGCTGCGTAGCGGCCCCAGGATTTCAGCGGCGCAGCTAAGTACAGGGGGCTGCTACGCAGCCCTTTCGCGACACAAGGCCGCTCCTACAAAGCCTTCACCCGCTCCGACGGCCGTCTGGCACCGGCAACCAGTTTCTCCACCGCCTTGCTCGCCGCCACCATGCCAAAGGTCGCGGTCACCATCATCACCGCGCCAAAGCCCCCCGAGCAGTCCAGGCGCACGCCCTCGCCAACGAAGCTCTTCTGCAGGCAAACACTGCCATCCCCCTTGGGATAACGCAGCTGCTCACTGGAAAACACACACGGCACACCGTAGTTGCGGCTGACATTGCGCGAGAAGTTGTAGTCACGGCGCAAGGTCGAACGCACCCGTGAAGCCAGTGGGTCGTTGAAGGTCTTGTTGAGGTCGCCGATCTGGATCTGCGTCGGGTCGATCTGCCCCCCCGCCCCGCCGGTGGTCACGATGGCGATCTTGCGACGCCGGCACCAGGCGATCAGCGCCGCCTTGGCCATCACGCTGTCGATGCAATCGATGACGGCATCGAGGTTTTCGGTGATGTACTCGGCCATGGTGTCACGGGTGACGAAATCGGCCACTGCATGCACCGTGCACGCCGGATTGATCGCCCGCAGACGCTCGGCCATCACCTCGACCTTGGGCCGCCCGACCTGGCCCTCCAGGGCATGGGCCTGGCGGTTGGTGTTGCTGACGCAGACATCGTCGAGGTCGAACAGGGTGATTTCGCCCACACCACTGCGCGCCAGGGCCTCGGCCGCCCACGAGCCGACCCCGCCGATACCGACGACCGCCACGTGGGCCTGGCTCAGGCGCTGCAGGCCGTCGTCGCCGTAAAGCCGGGCGACGCCGGCAAAGCGTGGATCTTCTGTGCTCATGTGACTATCCCGAAGCTCATACCGCAAAAATCGGCGCGCATTATAGGCCAGCGACCGCCACCCGCTCCATCGTTAGGAAACAGCCTACCAATACTGCTTTAATGTCCTATCACCTGGACAGAACTGGATCACAATGTCTTCACGCAAATTCGGCCTCAACCTGGTGGTGGTGCTGGCCATCGCCGCACTGTTCACCGGGTTCTGGGCGCTGGTCAATCGCCCAGTGTCGGCGCCTGCCTGGCCAGAGCAGATCTCCGGCTTCTCGTACTCGCCATTCCGCCTCGGGGAAAGCCCGCAAAAGGGCCAGTACCCCAGCGACGACGAGATGCGCCAGGACCTGGAGCAGATGAACAAGCTGACCGACAGCATCCGCATCTATACCGTCGAAGGCTCCCAGGCCGACATTCCGCGGCTGGCCGAGGAATTCGGCTTGCGGGTAACCCTGGGCATCTGGATCAGCCCCGACCTGGAGCGCAACGAGCGCGAGATCGCCACAGCCATCGAGCTGGCCAATACCTCGCGCAGCGTGGTACGCGTGGTTGTGGGCAACGAAGCCCTGTTTCGTGAAGAGATCACCCCCGAAGCCCTCATCCAGTACCTGGACCGGGTGCGTGCCGCGGTCAAGGTGCCGGTCACCACCAGCGAACAGTGGCATATCTGGAAGGAACACCCGGAGCTGGCCAAGCACGTCGACCTGATCGCCGCGCACATCCTGCCCTACTGGGAGTTCGTGCCGATGCAGGACTCGGTGGCGTTCGTCCTCGACCGCGCCCGCGAGCTCAAGCAGCAGTTCCCGCGCAAGCCCCTGCTGCTTTCGGAAGTCGGCTGGCCGAGCAATGGCCGCATGCGCGGCGGTGCCGACGCCACCCAGGCCGACCAGGCCATCTACCTGCGCACCTTGGTCAACACCCTCAACCGCCGTGGCTACAACTACTTCGTCATCGAAGCCTACGACCAGCCGTGGAAAGCCAGTGACGAAGGCTCGGTGGGGGCCTACTGGGGCGTGTTCAACGCCGAACGCCAGCAGAAGTTCAACTTCGAAGGGCCCGTGGTGGCGATTCCGCAATGGCGTGCGCTGGCGGTCGCCTCGGTGGTGCTGGCGATGATCGCCCTGACCGTGCTGCTGATCGACGGCTCGGCCCTGCGCCAGCGCGGGCGAACCTTCCTCACCTTCATCACCTTCCTTTGCGGTTCGGTACTGGTGTGGATCGGCTACGACTACAGCCAGCAGTACAGCACCTGGTTCAGCCTCACCGTCGGTGTATTGCTGGCACTGGGCGCGCTGGGCGTGTTCATCGTGTTGATGACCGAGGCCCATGAACTGGCCGAGGCGGTGTGGATCCACAAACGCCGCCGAGAATTCCTGCCGGTGCAGGGCGACACCGCCTACCGGCCGAAAGTCTCGGTGCATGTGCCGTGCTACAACGAACCGCCGGAGATGGTCAAACAGACCCTGGACGCCCTGGCCGCGCTGGATTACCCGGATTACGAAGTACTGGTGATCGACAACAACACCAAGGACCCGGCCGTGTGGGAGCCGCTCAAGGCTCACTGCGAAAAGCTCGGCGAACGTTTCAAGTTCTTCCACGTAGCGCCGCTGGCCGGTTTCAAGGGCGGCGCGCTGAACTACCTGATCCCGCATACGGCCGAAGATGCCGAAGTGATCGCCGTGATCGACTCGGACTACTGCGTCGACCGCAACTGGCTCAAGCACATGGTGCCGCACTTCGCCGACCCGAAAATCGCCGTGGTGCAATCGCCGCAGGACTACCGCGACCAGCACGAAAGTGCCTTCAAGAAACTGTGCTACAGCGAATACAAGGGTTTCTTCCACATCGGCATGGTCACCCGCAACGACCGTGACGCGATCATCCAGCACGGCACCATGACCATGACCCGGCGCAGCGTGCTCGTAGAACTGGGCTGGGCAGAATGGTGCATCTGCGAGGATGCCGAGCTGGGCCTGCGCGTGTTCGAGAAAGGCCTGTCGGCCGCCTACGCCCACAACAGCTATGGCAAGGGCCTGATGCCCGATACCTTCATCGACTTCAAGAAGCAGCGTTTTCGCTGGGCCTATGGCGCCATCCAGATCATCAAGCACCATGCCGCGGCCTTGCTGCGTGGCAAAGGCAGCGAGCTGACCCGCGGCCAGCGTTACCACTTCCTGGCCGGCTGGCTACCGTGGATCGCCGACGGCATGAACATCTTCTTCACCGTCGGCGCCTTGTTGTGGTCGGCGGCGATGATCATCGTGCCCCATCGGGTCGACCCGCCGCTGATGATCTTTGCCATTCCGCCCTTGGCGCTGTTCTTCTTCAAGGTGGGCAAGATCATCTTCCTGTACCGCCGTGCGGTGGGGGTGAACCTGAAGGATGCCTTCGCGGCGGCGCTGGCCGGCCTGGCGCTGTCGCACACGATCGCCAAGGCGGTGCTGTACGGGTTCTTCACCAGCAGCATGCCGTTCTTCCGCACGCCGAAGAATGCCGATAGTCACGGGTTGCTGGTGGCGATTTCCGAAGCCAGGGAAGAGCTGTTCATCATGTTGCTGCTGTGGGGCGCGGCGGCTGGCATCTATCTGGTGCAAGGGCTGCCGAGCTCGGACATGCGCTTCTGGGTGGCGATGCTGCTGGTGCAATCGTTGCCGTACCTGGCGGCGCTGGTGATGGCGTTCTTGTCGTCGTTGCCAAAGCCTGCGGACAAGGTCGCAGAACCGCAGCAGGCTTGAGATTGCTGGGGCTGCTTTGCAGCCCAATCGCCGGCAAGCCAGCGCCCACAGGATTCTCGCTACCTTGAGAACTGCGCAGCACCTGTGGGCGCCGGCTTGCCGGCGATTGAACCGCAAAGCGGCCCCATTGGCCCGTGCCGACGCCCCTTGTTTGATATAAGATAACGCCCCTCGTTTTCCCGCCTTGCCTTGCCCCGGAGTCCCCCATGACGGCCCCAGCCGAGCTCTCGCCCACCCTTCAACTGGCCTGCGACCTGATCCGTCGCCCCTCGGTCACCCCCGTCGACGCCGACTGCCAGGCACAGATGATGAATCGACTGGCCGCCGTGGGCTTCCAGCTCGAGCCGATGCGCATCGAAGACGTCGACAACTTCTGGGCCAGCCATGGCAATCAGGACGGACCGGTGCTGTGCTTTGCCGGCCACACCGACGTGGTCCCCACCGGCCCGGTGCAGCAGTGGCAACACGAGCCGTTCGAGGCGCTGATCGATGCCGACGGCATGCTCTGCGGCCGTGGCGCCGCCGACATGAAAGGCAGCCTGGCGTCGATGGTGGTGGCCAGCGAGCGCTTCGTGCGCGACTACCCTGACCACCGCGGCAAGGTCACCTTCCTGATCACCAGCGACGAAGAAGGCCCGGCGCACCACGGCACCAAGGCCGTGGTCGAGCGCCTGAAGGCGCGTAACGAGCGCCTGGACTGGTGCATCGTCGGCGAGCCTTCGAGCACCACCCTGCTCGGTGACGTGGTCAAGAACGGACGTCGCGGCTCGCTGGGCGCCAAGCTGACTGTGCGCGGCAAGCAGGGCCACGTGGCCTATCCGCACTTGGCGCGCAACCCGATCCACCTGGCCGCCCCCGCCCTGGCAGAACTGGCTGCCGAGCACTGGGACGAAGGCAATGCGTTCTTCCCGCCGACCAGCTTCCAGATCTCCAATCTCAATTCCGGCACCGGCGCCACCAACGTCGTCCCGGGCGAGCTGACTGCGCTGTTCAACTTCCGCTTCTCTACCGAGTCGACCGTCGAAGGCCTGCAAGCACGGGTTTCGGCAATCCTCGACAAGCATGAACTGGACTGGTCGATCGACTGGGCGCTGTCGGGCCTGCCCTTCCTCACCGAGCCGGGCGAACTGCTCGATGCGGTGGCAGCCAGCATCAAGGGCGTCACCGGCCGCGACACCCAGCCGTCCACCAGCGGCGGCACCTCCGATGGCCGCTTCATCGCCACCATGGGCACCCAGGTGGTCGAGCTGGGCCCGGTCAACGCCACCATCCACCAGGTCGACGAGCGCATCCTGGCCAGCGACCTCGACTTGCTGACCGAGATCTACTACCAGACCCTGGTCCGGTTGCTCGCCTGATGCTTGCCTGCCCTATCTGCCAGGCCGCCCTCACGCGCCTCGACAACGGAGTGGTGTGCCCGGCAGGCCACCGCTTCGACCGTGCCCGCCAGGGTTACCTGAACCTGCTGCCGGTGCAGCACAAGAACAGCCGTGACCCAGGCGACAACCAGGCCATGGTCGAAGCCCGCCGCGACTTCCTCGACGCCGGCCACTATGCCCCCGTGGCCCGCCGTCTGGCTGAGCTGGCCGCCGAGCGCAAGCCTGGCGCCTGGCTCGACATCGGCTGCGGCGAGGGCTACTACACCGCGCAACTGGCCCAGGCCCTGCCACAGGCCGACGGCTATGCCCTGGACATCTCCCGCGAAGCGGTCAAGCGTGCCTGCCGCCGCGACCCTGGCGTGACCTGGATGGTCGCCAGCATGGCCCGCGTGCCACTGGCCGATGCCAGCTGCCAGTTCATCGCCAGTGTGTTCAGCCCGCTCGACTGGGCCGAAGCCAAGCGCCTGCTCAGCCCCGGTGGTGGCCTGATGCGGGTTGGCCCGACCAGCGGGCACCTGATGGAACTGCGCGAAGTGCTCTACGATGAAGTTCGTCCCTACGCTGACGACAAGCAGCTGGCCCTGGTGCCGGAGGGCATGGCCCACGCCCACGGCGAAATCCTCGAATTCCGCCTGAGCCTGGCCGAACCCAAGGCCCGCGCCGACCTGCTGGCAATGACCCCTCACGGCTGGCGAGCCAGTGCCGAGAAGCGCGCGCGGGTGATCGACCAGCCCGAGCCGTTCGAGGTCACGGTTTCCATGCGTTATGACTATTTCGTGCGCCAAGACTGAGCACACCCGGAGCCCTTATGCGCCAACCTGATATCGAGATCTACCTGAAGGACGCCGACGTCGACCACCAGCAACTTGCCAAGTGGCTGACCGAGGCCATCGGCCCGTGCAGCGAATGGCAGCAGAAAGGTCAGACCTTCAAATGCCAAGCCGGTAACATTCCAGTCACTTGGTTACCGAAGGCTGTAGGGAAATGGAACAGCCTGTACCTGGAAAGCGACCAGACCCCCTGGGCCGATGACATCGCCTGCGCCCGCGCCGCGTTCGCCGCACTGGGCGTCGAAGTACGCTGTGCACCCGGTGGCTGGGTCGAGGAAGACGGGGAAGAAGATGCCGACCGTTGGGTCCGCATCAGTGCCGACGGTGAAGAGGAAATCACCTGGCGTACATGAGCGCATAACGCTCTTTGTGGGAGCCGGCTTGCCGGCGATGCAAGCACCGCGGTATCCGCCGCTGATCGCCGGCAAGCCAGCTCCTACAAGCTCAGAGGCCTACTACGTCCTCGGCTTGCAGGCCTTTCTGGCCCTGCACGCAGGCGTATTCCACCCGCTGCCCTTCGACCAGGGTACGATGCCCCTCACCGCGGATCGCCCGATAGTGGACGAACACATCCGCACCACCTTCGCGCTGAATGAAGCCATAGCCCTTGGCATCGTTGAACCACTTTACATTCCCAGTCTCACGAGACGACATCTGAACTACTCCGAATTTTTATTGTGAAGATCGCCTTGCAGGCACAAGGTCTTCACCCCGTGCCGACGCCGCTTGATGAAATATCCTGCAAGTGGCAGGCCGAGTATATGACACCGAACAAATAAATTTCATGACTGCGGCGCCGCTCGCAGGATTTTGCTGAACTTGCGCAGATACGGCAGACTAATTGGCTGCACTCGCAAAAAATCATCACCTGTCATCACACCCAGGGCACACACCCCATGACCCGTTCCCCCCTGCGCCGCCTGATCTTCGGCGCCTTGCGTCGCCTGTTGTACCTGTGGGTGCGCTCCGAGACCATCAACCAATCGTCGATGAGCCTCAACCTCGACCGCAGCCGGCCGGTGTTCTATGCCCTGCCCTCGCCCTCGCTCAGCGACCTGGCGGTACTTGATCATGAGTGCACCAAGGCCGGCCTGCCGCGCCCTGTACTGCCGGTGGCCGTGGGCCCGTTGCACGAACCCGCCGGGTTCTTCTACCTCACCCCCGACCCGGACTGGCTGGGCCGCCATGACAAACGCGGCGCCCCGCCGACCCTGGAGCGTCTGGTCGCCGCCGTGAGCCAGCACGCCGAAGAAGACGCGCAAATCATTCCGGTCAGCGTGTTCTGGGGGCAGACTCCGGCCAGCGAATCCAGCCCGTGGAAACTGCTGTTCGCCGACAGCTGGGCAGTCACCGGGCGCCTGCGCCGGCTTCTGACCATCCTGATCCTGGGCCGCAAGACCCGCGTGCAGTTCTCCGCCCCCATCCACCTGCGCGAGCTGGTGCAGCACAACAAGGGCCATGAACGCACCGTGCGCATGGCCCAGCGCCTGATGCGCGTGCATTTCCGCAACCTCAAGACCGCGGTGATAGGCCCGGACATCTCGCACCGGCGCAACCTGGTCAAAGGCCTGGTGCATGCCCCGCTGGTCCGTCAGGCCATCGCCGAAGAGGCGCAACGCGAGAACATTCCCCAGGCCAAGGCCGAAGCCCAGGCGCTGCGCTATGGCAACGAGATCGCCTCGGACTACACCTACACCGCGATCCGCTTCCTCGAAGTGGTCCTGAGCTGGTTCTGGAACAAGATCTACGACGGCATCAAGGTCAACCATATCGAGCAGGTGCAAGGTATCGCCCCGGGCCACGAAGTGATCTACGTGCCGTGCCACCGCAGCCACATCGACTACCTGCTGCTGTCCTACCTGCTGTTTCGCAACGGCCTGACGCCGCCGCACGTGGCCGCCGGTATCAACCTCAACATGCCCGGCATCGGCGGCCTGCTACGCCGTGGCGGCGCCTTCTTCATGCGCCGCACCTTCAAGGGCAACCCGCTGTATACCTCGGTGTTCAACGAATACCTGCACACCCTGTTCAGCAAAGGCTTCCCGGTGGAGTACTTCGTCGAAGGCGGGCGCTCGCGCACCGGGCGCATGCTGCAACCCCGCACCGGGATGCTGGCCATCACCCTGCGCAGCTTCCTGCGCTCGTCACGCATGCCAATCGTCTTCGTCCCCGTATACATCGGCTACGAACGTGTGCTGGAAGGCCGCACCTACCTGGGTGAACTGCGGGGCGCGAGCAAGAAGAAAGAGTCGATCTTCGACATCTTCAAGGTGATCGGTGCACTGAAACAGCGCTTCGGCCAGGTCTACGTCAACTTCGGCGAGCCGATCCGCCTGGCCGGCTTCCTCGACCAGCAGCAACCCGGCTGGCGCGAGCAGGATCATGGCCCGCAGTTCCGCCCGGCCTGGCTCAATGAGACCACCACCCGCCTGGGCGAAACCGTGGCCCGGCGCCTGAACGAGGCGGCGGCGATCAACCCGGTCAACCTGGTGGCGCTGGCACTGCTGTCCACCAGCCGCCTGGCCCTGGACGAACAGGCCCTGAAGCGGGTGCTCGACCTGTACCTGGCGCTGTTGCGCAAGGTGCCTTACTCCGAGCACACCACCTTGCCTGAAGGTAACGGCCAGGCGCTGATCGAACACGTCAGGCGCATGGACCTGCTGGCCGAGCAGAAAGACGCCCTGGGCCGCATCCTGTACCTGGATGAAGCCAACGCGGTACTGATGACCTATTACCGCAACAACGTCCTGCACATCTTTGCCCTGCCGGCCTTGCTGGCGAGCTTCTTCCACAGCAGCTCGCGGATGAGCCGCGAACTGCTCGGCCAGTACGTGCACGCGCTGTACCCGTACCTGCAGGCCGAGTTGTTCCTGCGCTGGGAGGTTGCGCAACTGGACGAAGTGATCGACCAATGGCTGGCCGCGCTGGTCGAGCAGGGCCTGCTGCGCCAGGAGGGCGAGATGTACATCCGTCCCGCCCCGAGCTCGCGCCAGTTCGTCCTGCTGACCCTGCTCGCCCGCACCATCACCCAGACCTTGCAGCGCTTCTACATGGCGACTTCGCTGCTGCTCAACAGCGGCCAGAACACCCTCAGCGCCGAAGAACTGGAAGACCTCTGCGTGATGATGGCCCAGCGCCTGTCGATCCTGCATGGCCTGAACGCCCCGGAGTTCTTCGACAAGACCCTGTTCCGGCATTTCATCCAGACCTTGATCGAGCAAGGCGTGCTGCGCCCAGGCAGTGACGGCAAGCTCGGCCACCATGAAAAACTCGGCGAACTCGCCGAGGGTGTGGCCAAGCGCGTGCTGTCGGCCGAGCTGCGCCTGTCGATCCGCCAGGTCGCACTGCATCGCGACGAGGCAGCGCCGGCCTTCGCAGGGTAAGGTTTGTCGCTGCCGCAAGGCGCGCCGATGGGATGAGGATGGGTCCGCTGGACCCTTCCCATCCAATTCGGAGTACCAACATGAGCGACACTTCCATTCAATCGCTGAATATCGAAATCGTGGCCTCGAACGACGGCACCTTGCCGCCTTCGGCGCTCGTGCAAGTGAGCCTGGAGGATGTGTCCATGCTGGATGCACCCGCCATCTGCCATGCCCAACTGCGCCTGCGGTGCGCCGGCACGATGCCGATCAACCTGCACCTGAACTATGACAGCCGGCAAATCGACCCGCGCAACACCTATGCGCTGATGGTGCGTATCGAACAGGATGGCCAGCTGCTGTACATCAACAGCAGTAGCCATGTGGTCGAACCCGACAAGGTCAAAGGCACGGTCCGGGTAACCGTCGACAAGATCGACTCGATGTCCGACGAAATTCATGACGGCAACTGGGACCTCCCGCTGGCGGAACATTGAGCACATCCATTGCTCCCTGCTCAAGAAATGCCCTCCATGACCTCAAGGAAAACGACTGTCACTGATGGCATCCACGGCGGCAACCTACCCCCAAGCGCCGAGGGCTTTCAGAGTGGTAAGCGCAAGGGTTGACGACCCCACCGGCAAAATCCGCTAAAGTCCTCGGGGTTGGCCAAAAGCCAGCCCCAAGGACACCGGAGATTCCATGAAAAAACTCTTTATGCTGTGTTGCGCATCCCTGCTCGCAGCCTGTTCCAGCCAAACACCCTCGAACCAGGCCAGCCTGGACGGTGAAGTCTTCTACCTGCAGCGCATCGCCCTGCCACCTGCCGCTACCTTGAATGTGAGCCTGCAGGACGTTTCGCTGATGGACGCCCCCGCCGTGACCCTGGCCAGCCAGGCCGGCCCGGTCAAGGGCAACGTGCCATTGCCATTCCACCTCAGCTATGACCCGGCCCAGATCAAGCCCGGCCACCGTTATGCGGTCAGCGCCCGCATCGAACTGGACGGCAAGCTGTTGTTCATCAATACCGAACACCACGGCGTCAAGCTCGACGGCAGCGACCCACAGCCCGTGCGGATCAAGGTCGATCCGGTGCGCTGACGCGCTTTTGTTTTCGTTCAGAAGGAACGCCTCATGATTCGCTCTTCCCTGCGCTTCACCACGCTATGCGCCGGCCTGCTGTTGTCGGCCAGCGCCCTGGCCCTGTCGCTCGGCGACCTGAGCCAGAAAGACGCCACCGGCGGCCTGAAGGACGCCCTGACCCAGGGCGCCCAGTTGGCCGTCAAGCAACTGAGCACTCCGGGTGGCTTCAGCAACGACCCGGACGTGCGCATCGAACTGCCGGGCAACCTCGGCAAGGCCGCCAAGGCCATGAAGATGTTCGGCAAAGGTGACCAGGTCGAAGCCCTGGAAGCCAGCATGAACAAGGCCGCCGAAGCTGCAGTGCCGCAGGCTCAGGCGATCCTGGTCGATGCGGTGAAGAACATGAGCGTCACCGACGCCAAGGGTATTCTCAGTGGCGGCGACGATTCGGCTACCCAGTACCTGAACAAGAGCAGCCGCGAGCAGATCCGCGCCAAGTTCCTGCCCATCGTCAAGCAGGCCACCGACAAGGTCGGGCTGGCCCAGCAGTACAACAGCTTTGCAGGCCAGGCCAAGGGCCTTGGGCTGATCAAGGATGACGCCAATATCGAGAACTACGTGACCGAGAAGGCCCTGGACGGGTTGTTCGAGATGATTGGCAAGCAGGAGCAGAGCATTCGCCAGAACCCGGCCCAGGCGGCTACCAGCCTGGCCAAGAAGGTATTTGGCGCGCTTTGAAGAATTGGGGGCGCTCTGCGCCCCTTTCGCGACACAAGGCCGCTCCTACAGGGGATCGCGTACCCCTGTAGGAGCGGCCTTGTGTCGCGAAAGGAGGGCAAAGCCCTCCCCCGCGATCTTCAGCCCTTCCTGACCCTGAACCACGCCGCATACAACGCCGGCAGGAACAACAGCGTCAGCACGGTAGCGACAATCAACCCCCCCATGATCGCCACCGCCATCGGCCCATAGAACACACTCCTCGACAACGGAATCATCGCCAGCACAGCCGCCAACGCCGTCAGCACGATCGGCCGGAAGCGCCGTACCGTAGCCTCGATGATCGCCTGCCAGCGGTCCATCCCCGAAGCAATGTCCTGTTCGATCTGGTCCACCAGGATCACCGAGTTGCGCATGATCATCCCCGCCAGGGCAATGGTGCCGAGCATGGCGACGAAACCGAACGGCTGGCGGAACACCAGCAGGAACAGGGTCACGCCAATCAACCCCAGGGGCGCGGTGAGGAACACCATCACCGTGCGCGAGAAACTACGCAGTTGGATCATCAGCAGGCTGAGCACCACCACGATGAACAAGGGCATGCCGGCATTCACCGACTTCTGCCCACGCTCGGAATCCTCGACCGTACCGCCCACCTCCAGCAAGTAGCCCTCGGGCAGTTTGTCCTTGATCGCCTGCAGGGTCGGGGCAATCTGCTTGATCAGGGTCGCCGGTTGTTCCTTGTCGTAGATATCGGCGCGCACGGTCACCGTCGGCAAGCGGTTGCGGTGCCAGATGATGCCTTCCTCGAAGCCGTACTCCAGGGTTGCCACCTGCGACAGCGCCACGCTCTGGCCGCTGTCGGTGGGCAACGCCAGGCTGCCGAGGTTGCCCAGTTCGCTGCGCGCCTGCTGGGTGCCGCGCAGGAGGATCTCGATCAGCTCGTTGTCCTCACGGTACTGGCTGACCGTAGCGCCAGTCAGCGAGCTCTGCAGGAATCTCGACAGCTGCGCGGTACTGACGCCAAGGGCCCGCGCGCGGTCCTGGTCGATTTCCAGGAACACCGCCTTGCTCGGCTCTTCCCAGTCCAGATGAACGTTGACCACATGCGGGTTCTCGCGCACCTTGTCCGCCACTTCACGGGCCAGCTCACGGGCCTTCTCGATATGTTCGCCGGTGACCCGGAACTGTACCGGGTAACCCACGGGCGGACCGTTTTCCAGCCGCGTGACGCGGGCGCGCAGATCAGGGAACTGTTGGTCCATGGTGGTGATCAGCCAACTGCGCAGGCGTTCGCGGTCTTCCATCGACTTCGCCAGCACCACGAACTGGGCGAAGCTGGCGGCGGGCAGCTGCTGGTCCAGCGGCAGGTAGAAGCGTGGCGAGCCCGTGCCGACATAGGCCACGTAGTTGTCGATGCCTTCCTGCTGCTTGAGCAACGCTTCCAGTTGCTTGACCCGCTCGGCGGTATTGGCCAGCGAAGCGCCTTCGGCGAGCTTGAGGTCGACCATCAGCTCTGGGCGCGCGGAGGCCGGGAAGAACTGCTGGGGGACGAAACGGAACAGCAGGATACTGCCGACGAAGGCCGCGATGGTCAGCAGGATGACCGTCTTGCGCCGCCGCACGCACCACTCCACCACGCGCCGCACGCGCTGATAGAACGGCGTGCCATAGGGGTCTGGCGCTTGCCCATCCTTGCCGTGGCGGGCCGCATGCAACTTCGCCAGGTCCGGTAGCAGGCGCTCCCCCAGGTAGGGCACGAAGACTACGGCCGCCACCCATGAGGTCAATAGCGCGATGGTCACCACCTGGAAGATCGAACGGGTGTACTCACCGGTGCTCGATGCGGCAGTGGCGATTGGCAGGAAGCCGGCGGCGGTAATCAGCGTACCGGTGAGCATCGGGAAGGCCGTGCTGGTCCAGGCGTAACTGGCTGCCTTGAGCCGATCGAAGCCCTGCTCCATCTTGATCGCCATCATTTCCACGGCAATGATCGCGTCGTCCACCAGCAAGCCCAGGGCCAGCACCAGCGCCCCGAGCGAAATCTTGTGCAAACCGATACCGAAGTAGTGCATCGCGGCGAAGGTCATGGCCAGCACCAGGGGAATCGCCAGCGCCACCACCAGGCCTGTGCGCAGGCCGAGCGAGAAGAAACTCACCAGCAGCACGATGATCAGCGCTTCGACCAGCACCTGTACGAACTCGCCGACGCTGGCCTTGACCGCCGCTGGCTGGTCCGAGACCTTGCGCAGTTCCATGCCGGCCGGCAGGTTGTGCGCCAGGCGCTCGAACTCGCCCTCCAGGGCCTTGCCAAGCACCAGGATGTCGCCACCGTCCTTCATCGACACGGCCAGACCAATGGCGTCTTCGCCCATGAAGCGCATGCGCGGCGCGGGCGGGTCGTTGAAGCCGCGGTGCACCTCGGCGACATCCTGGATACGGAAGGTGCGGTCACCGACTCGAATAGGGAACTGGCGAATCTGCTCGACACTGTCGAAACGCCCGCTGACCCGTAACTGCAGGCGCTCACTGGGCGTCTCGAAGAAGCTGGCGGCGCTCACGGCATTCTGGTCACTCAGCGCCTGCTGCACAGACTCCAGCGGTACGCCGAGCGTAGCCAGCTTGAGGTTGGACAGCTCGATCCAGATCTTCTCGTCCTGCAAGCCCACCAGCTCGACCTTGCCCACGTCCTTGACCCGTTGCAGCTGGATCTGGATACGGTCGGCGTAATCCTTGAGCACCGCATAGTCGAAGCCAGCGCCAGTCAGCGCATAGATATTGCCGAAGGTGGTGCCGAACTCGTCGTTGAAGAACGGCCCCTGGATTTCCGGCGGCAAGGTGTAGCGGATATCCGCGACCTTCTTGCGGATCTGGTACCACAGCTCGGGAATGTCCTTGGAGTGCATCGAGTCACGGGCCATGAAGGTGACCTGCGATTCACCTGGCCGGGAGAACGAGACGATCTTTTCGTACTCGCCGGTTTCCATCAGCTTTTTCTCGATGCGCTCAGTGACCTGGCGCGACACTTCCTCGGCCGTGGCCCCCGGCCACAGGGTGCGGATGACCATGGCCTTGAAGGTGAACGGTGGGTCTTCGCTCTGACCCAGCTTGGTGTAGGACATGGCGCCAATGGCTGCCAGTAGGATCATCAGGAACAGTACGATCTGGCGATTGCGCAGCGCCCAGGCGGAAAGGTTGAAACCCATCGGGACTTACTCCTTGGCCGTCAGGTTCACTACACGGTTGGTGCGATCCACGGGGCGCACCTGTTGCCCCTCATGCAGCACATGGCCACCCGCGGCGACGACCCAGTCGCCAGGCTTGAGGCCGTCGAGCACCGGCACGCTCTCTGCGCCATACGCGCCGAGGCGCACCGCGGCACGCTCCAGACGGCTGTCCTGATTGACCCGCCAGACATAGGCCTGGCCGTTCTCGGCCGTCACCGCCGACAACGGCACCGCCAACGGGATCACCCCGTCATGGGCGATGAACACCCGGGCACTCTGGCCGAGCTCGGCTGGCGCCTTGGTCGAAGTGAAGGCAATGCGCGCGGCGAAGGTACGCGAACGCGGGTCGGCAGCAGGCGACAACTCACGGATACGCCCCTCGAACCGCTGGTTGGGGTGCGACCACAGTTCGACACTCACCTGCTGGCCCACGGCGAAGCGGGCGAACTGCTGTTCCGGCAGGCCAATGGCAACCTCGCGCTCGCCATCGGCGGCCAGGGTGAACACCGTTTGCCCGGCGGCGACCACCTGGCCGACCTCGACCTGACGCTTGGCGATGACCCCGGCCTGCGGCGCGCGCAACACGGCATATTCAGCCTGGTTGCCGGCCACGTCGAACTCCGCCTTGGCCTGCTTCAGGCGAGCCAGGCCAGCGCGATAGAGGTTTTCGGCATTGTCGTATTGCGAGTGGCTGACCATCTGCCGCGCCAGCAGCTTCTGGTAGCGGTCACGCTCGGCGCGCACCAGCGACAGGTTGGCTTCGGCGGCAGCCATCTGGGCGCGGTTGGCTTCCAGTTGCAGGCGCACGTCCTGAGGGTCGAGCTCGGCCAGTGGCTGATCGGCCTTGACCCGTTGCCCCTCCTCGACCAGCCGTTTGCTCACCTTGCCGCCGATGCGGAAGGCCAGCTCCGGCTCGAAGCGCGCACGCACTTCACCGGGGTAACTGTCGGCAGCCGCTTCGGCCGGCTGCGGCTGGACCACCAGGGCTGGGCGCGGCGCGGTGGGCGCAGCGGCTTCCTGCCCGCAGGCCGCAAGGAGCAGCACCGCAGCGGCGGGCAAAGCGAGGGACAAGGCATGACGCAACATGATGAATCCTTTCGCGACGGGCGCATTGAATATTTATACTGATGAGTATATTAAATCAGGGAACCGAGGCCGGGAAGCCAGCGTCGGAAAGAAAATCAACATCAACGATTGGTCGCGCCGCTACAGCCGCAAGCCCTCTTAGCCGGTAAGATGTGCGCCCCTTCCACCAGATGCGGACTCCAATGCCCAACGACGCACCCATCGGCCCAGGCCGGCCCAAGGACCTGGCCAAGCGCGAGGCAATCCTCGAGGCCGCCAAGACACTGTTCCTCAGCCTTGGCTATGCCAACACCAGCATGGATGCGGTCGCTGCGGCGGCAGGTGTTTCGAAGCTCACCGTCTACAGCCACTTCAACGACAAGCAGACATTGTTCGGCTCGGCGGTCATGGCGACCTGCCAGAACCAGCTGCCTGACCTGATCTTCGAGTACCCCGAAGGCGCGGCGGTGGAGGATGTGCTGCTGACTATCGCCCGGGGCTTCCAGGCACTGATCAGCAGTGACGAGGCAGTCAAGCTGAGCCGCTTGATCATGGCCCAGGGCAGTCAGGATCCGAGCTTTGGCGAATTCTTCTACGAGGCCGGGCCCAAGCGTGTGCTGACGGGGATGGAGGCGCTGTTGCGCGGAGTGGATGAGCGCGGGCTGCTGCGCATCGACAATCCGTTGCGCGCGGCGGAGCACTTCTTCTGCCTGGTCAAGGGCGCGCCGGATTATCGCTTGCTGTTGGGGTGTGCGGGGCCGCTGGAAGGGGATGAGGCCGAGGCGCATGTGCGGGAAGTGGTGGGGGTATTTGTGCGGGCGTTCCAACCCTAGACAGCTTACAAAGCTGATTTAGGTTAACCTGCCAGTCTCTGCCCTTTGAGCGCATGCCTGCAAAGGGCAGAGTGAATCCTTTGATTCTAATCTATGGCGTTTAGCCGACGCGCCGCCTAACTTCGGCGACCAAGACGTCCTGGATCATCAAATCTTTTGATGATCCCGCGCCCAACATTCGCTTGTTAACTGCATCCAACTCATGCGTTAGCTTGTCAAGCGTTAGCGCACGGGCATGTTCATTTACCAAATTCCGTTGTTTATTCAAAGATTCCCCATATCGTTGTGCGGCTTGGACATCCTTGGATGACCCATGCGACTGCATATATCTATTATTTTTTGCTAAGGGCAAGTTTCTGGACACCCCAATCTGCTCAAACAATTGATACTGCTCAGCAATTTCATAATCGGTGAACAACTTCTCAAGTGGAATGGCATCACCACCCGTCACTACACCCTTTGGCGATGCGCTGCCAGCGCGACTATCTGGAATCGTGGTTATCTTCGCCGCTGGACTGACAGGTGCAACTTTCGGCGCCTTCGGCTTCATACCGAAAACTCTCCTGGCGAATTTCCCTATACCCCAGAAGTGTCCTGTCGGGTCATTACGATTAGTGGGGTCTCCTGCGCAATAAGAATATGCATTCAACCCTCCGGCACCAAACGGACTCCAACTGTCCGGACTGCAGAACCGCATCATGACCGGGTTAAACTGTCTATAGCCTTTCCCCAAGTGATAATGCCCAGTCACCTCATCCGGCCGTTCGCCATTGAAGGCAAGCAACGACAGCAAACCGTCAGCACGAGAGTGATGCCCGTAAGGTGAGTAAGCCTGTCCCCCCAAGCGATCACCGTCATACATCGACAATACTGACCTTTGTTGGTCGCATGTTACGAATGTGCTGGACAAGCTCGAAGTATCTTGTTTTTTTTGTGCCAAGAAATGGCCGTCAGCCTGGAGGATACTCCAGCTGGACTGGCCATTGATCTCAGTTGACAAAAATCCTTTGCAGTAAAAACGCTTGAGGGAATTTTTCCTGGCATGGTGAGCGGCATGGTTCGACATAATCCAACTCCAATACGAATGTGAGTATTCATATATACGCGCCGCCCCCCCCAATGACTACTAGCAGATTTAACAGGTCAAGTTTGTCTAACGTGTACTGTTCAGTACACGATCGCACTCTTGGTAGAAGCGGACTTTCGGCGCACACAACCCACTCGCTCAGAGTCAACGGTGCGCTCACAGGCGTTGTTTTCTACGCGGCAGCGCAGCCGAAATAGCTGGGCGATTTCCTACAATGACCACGCTAACCGCCCTAGTTGAGGCCGCTCAACCCCTCAACGCCTTCTTCGGATAAATGTCATAGCGGCTCGACTTGCCTTCCAGGCTATGGCTCGGCTTCGGCCCGTCAATGATCGGCGCCTTGCGCGGCCGCTTCACCACCACCCGGTGGCTGGCCAGCGCAAGGGCCGCTTCGAGCAACGCGGGCGCATCCAGGTCATCACCGACCAGCGGCCGGAACACGCGCATTTCCTTCTTCACCAGCGCACTCTTGTCACGGTGCGGGAACATGGGGTCGAGGTAGATCACCTGCGGCGCCTCCCCTTCCCAGGCGCGCATGCGCTCGATGGCGTTGCCGGTCAGCAGGCGCATGCGTCCGACGATAGGCCCCACCTCTGCATCCGACCGGGCTCGCGCCAGGCCGTCCTCCAGCAATGCAGCGATCAGCGGCTGGCGTTCGATCAGGGTCATCTGGCAACCCAGGCTGGCCAGCACGAACGCATCCTTGCCCAACCCTGCCGTGGCATCGAGCACCTGCGGCCGTACACCTTGGGAAATGCCCACGGCCTTGGCGATCATCTGCCCGTTGCCACCGCCAAACTGGCGCCGGTGCGCTGCCTGGCCTTCGACGAAGTCCACGCGCACCGGCCCGGGCGCCTGCGGGCCCAGCTGCTGGATCTGCAAGCCTTCAGCGCCCACCTGCACGGCGAAGCCGGCGGCATCGTCCTGCAGCGGCAGGCCCAGGCGCTCGGCCCATACCGTGGCCTGTTGCGCATACTCAGCCGCCATCGCTTCGACCCTGATACCCGTACCTTGCTCTTCCATCGTCCACACCTGAAAAATCAAACCAAGCCATTAATGAATCGGCAGCATCGGCCGATACAGGCAATATCCCGCTATTCTGCCAGAGCACAACGCGCGCGACTGCCATGACAGATACTCTTCCCATCGGCTTGACCTACCTGTCGCCCGTCGGCAACTACGGTCGGCAGAATACCCAGGCACTCGGGGGCGTCAGTCACCTGTGGCAGGATTTCTTCGCCCGCGCCATGGCCGAGCAGCAAGCGCAAGAGCCCGATAGCGTCAGCCAGGCGCTGGTGCAGTACGACAAGGACAGCGCAGAGCCGATCGGCGGGGCCAAGGCCCTGGCCCTGATCGACGCCCAGCGCGCCTGCCCCGTGCACGACACCGTCGTCGCACCGCCCGAACCGCTGTTCCTGCCCAAGGCAGAGCTTGAGGCCAACTTGCTGGAGCCGGCGCCCGAGCCGTTCAGCACCGCCGAGATGATCCAGCAGCAGCGCCAGCTCGACATCAGCAACACCTGGCTGCGCCCGGTGGTCATGAGCCAAGGCCACCCTCTCCCGCAGCCAGGCCCCGCACCCTCACCGCGCCCACTGCACCTGCCGATTGCCGAATTCGAGATGGACCTGCTCGACCCGGCGCCGGAACCCTACGCCGAAACGGCCCTGGCCCGGCAGCAGAACGACCTGGAATTCGACATCCATTGGGCACGCCCGGTGGTGCTGAACAACATTCGCGTCCACGCCTGAGATCAGCGGCAGACCTGCCAGCGCCCCATGTCCAGGTGAAAGTGGTTGTGGTGGGCGGCATTGTAGTCCGGGCCCAGCACCGTACTGAAGCTTTCGCACGCGGCCTGCTGAACCTGGCGCAGGAACTGCGCCTTCTGCCCGCCCGCCTGCCAGTCGCGCGCCAGCACGATGCGCTGGCCGTCCTGCAAGCGAAAACCGCTGATATCCAGGGCATTGGCTGTGGCGTGCTGGCTCAGCCGGCCCTGCTTGCGGTGGTAGACGTTGCGGCAAGCAAAGCTACCCAGATGATCGACCTGCGTCACGGCCTGGCCAAAGACCTGTTGCGCTACAGGTTGCAGGCCGTGCTCTTCGAACAGCGCATAAGCCACCGCCAGCGGGCAGCTGGCGAGGAAACTGCTGCTCAGTCGCGCCTGTCCTTGTTCGATACGCCATACGTTCTGCAGCGGGCAGTTGGCCGCTGCTGGGCTGTCGGCCTGCGCCCTGTAGCGCAGGCGTGTAGTCTCAAGCGCCTGTCGGCACAAGCCTGGGTCCTTGCGCAAACGGGCCAGCTTGTAGGGCGTCAACAGGTTGGGCGGTTGGCGGACGTCCAGCGCCGCCCAGGGGTTCCAGGCGTCCGGCAGGCGCCAGCCGTATAGCCAGGCCAGGCCCGCCGCGAGCAGCAGGCCGCACAGCCAGGCCAGCGCGCGCACGCCCCCTCAGCGACGGAACAGATCGTTGAGCTGGGCGAAGGGCAATGCCTGCTCCCCGTAACTGAACGTACCCTGATCACGGATCTCCAGGGCCGCACGCTGGAACGCCCCCAGCGCCGCACGGGCCAACGACGAGCCCACGCTGATACGGCGCACACCCAGGTCCTGCAGCTGGTTGACGCTCAGTGGCACACCCGCCAGCCCCATCAGCACGTTCACCGGCTTCGGCGCCACCGCCTGCACCACCGCGCGAATCTCATCGACGCTGCGCAGTCCCGGCGCATACAGCACATCGGCCCCCGCCTCGGCATAGGCCTGCAGGCGCAAAATGGTGTCGTCCAGGTCCATGCGCCCGTGCAGCAGGTTTTCCGCACGGGCGCAGAGGGTGAACGGGAATGGCAGGCTGCGCGCGGCCTGCACGGCGGCACGCACCCGCTCCACGGCCAGGCCGAAGTCATAGATTGGCGCGTCACTACGGCCACTGGCATCTTCGATCGAGCCGCCCACCAGGCCCGTTTCCGCGGCCCGCAGAATGGTCTGGGCACAGTCTTCGGGCAGGTCGCCAAAGCCATTTTCCAGGTCGGCGGCGACCGGCAAGGCGGTGGCGTCGACGATGAGCCCGGCGTTGTCGAGCGTCTCGTCCAGGCTCAAGGCGCCCTCGGCATCCGGCCGCCCGAGGCTGAAGGCAAGCCCGGCACTGGTCGTGGCCAGCGCCTCGAAGCCCAGGCTGGCCAGGAGCTTGGCAGAGCCGGCGTCCCAAGGGTTGGGGATGACGAAGGCGCCATCACGCTCGTGCAGCGCCTTGAAGGCTTCGGCACGCAGGGTTTGTACATCCATGGTCACAACCTCCGGCTGGTCGGGGAATGGTCAGAGTAGTCCCAGTTGTTCGACCTCGGGGGCGCGCGGCAATTCCGGCAAAGCGGCAAGGCCCGGCAGGCGCGCCATCAGCCGCTGGTGGAAACGCTGGGCCAGTGCGGCGGCCAGGCGGTTATCGGAGGTGTGCAGGAACACATAAGGGCTGCGTCCTTCCTCGATCCAGGCCGCGATCTTGTCCACCCAGGGTGTGAGAAAGGTTTCGTTGGCCTCAAGCTCGGGATGGCCGATGAAGCGCACCTGCGGATGCTGACTGAAGGCGGCAGGCCGTGGCGGAACCTTGGGTTTCTTCGACTGCGCGTGAAGCACGGCGGGATCGCGCGAGGTGCAGCTGAACAGCGCACGTGGGTCGAGGCAGATGCGCTCGACGCCACGCTCATGCAGCAGACGGTTGAGCAGCCGCTCCTCCTCGCCTTTGGCGAAGAAGGCCTGATTGCGCACTTCCACGGCCACCGGCACGCCGATCTCGTCGAGAAAGTAGCCGAGCTCGCCTAACCGCGCCGGCCCGAACTGGGCCGACAGCTGCAGCCAGTACGGCGACACTCGCTGGCCCAAGGGGGCCATCAGGCGGGTGAATTCGAAAGCAGGCTCGAGTTGATCACGCAGGTCTCCCTCATGGCTGATATCCCTGGGAAACTTGGCAGTGAAGCGAAAGTGTGCGGGCATGACCTGCGCCCAGCGCGCGAGGGTGCCGGGGGCGGGACGGGCATAGAAGGTGGTGTTGCCCTCGACGGCGTTGAACACCTGGCTGTAGAAGCCAAGCATTTCACCGCTGCTGGCATCGGCGGGATACAGGTAGTCGCGCCAGGCGTTTTCGCTCCACGACGGACAACCAAGGAAATAAGGCAGGGGGGATGAACTCATCCCTCAAATGTACAGGTCGAGCCCCAGTACTTCCATGTCCCAATCGGTAAAACCGGCGGTGCTGAGGTAGCTGGCCAGCGCCGTAGCCGTGCGGCGGTCGCGGGCGCGGGGGAAGACCATGTCCTGCTGGCGGGCCGGCAGGCCAGCACCACGCAGGCGCGGCGCGGATTCCTGAGCGACTTCGCGCTCTTCGATCAGTTCGGCATCGTCGATGGCTTGATCGCGCACCCCTGCTTTGCGCGGTGCGCGCTTGACCGGGTAGGACTGCGATGAGAAACCGTCGATACGCATGGTGTGAGCACTCAGAACCGATGATGGCAATTTAGCAGCATCAGAGTTCCATCGCTAATGCTCGAGTGATAACTGGACCACAGATCACGCCAAAGGTTTATCGACAACCGCGATAACCGACGAACAGCACTCAGCGTGCCTTGGGCGTGGCTACATTATCGCGCAGGTAGACCGGTTGCGCCTGTTCGGCAGGGATGGCCTCGCCGCGTGCCCAGGCGAAGCGGGCCAGGCTCAGGATGTCCAAGGCATTGGGCAGCGCCGCCGGGTTGCTGGCACTGACCTGCACGGCCAGGCGCTCGGCGTAGCCCCAACCGGTGCCCGCGCCGTACCAGTCGCCGCTGCAGCCTTGCGGCAAGGCCACGCGCTCCGGCGGCAGCACCGCCTCCAGGCCTTGCAGGCGCATTTCGCCGGCCTCTTCCTTGTAGCACCCCCAGTAGACCTCATCCATGCGCGCATCGATGGCCGCTGCCACCTGCTGCGCGCCATGCTCGCGCAGCGCACCCTGGGCCAGCGCGGCCAGGTTGGACACTGGCAGCACCGGGCGCTCCAGGGCAAAGGCCAGGCCCTGCACCACACCGATGGCAATGCGCACGCCGGTGAAAGCGCCCGGGCCACGGCCGAACGCGATGGCGTCGAGGGCGTTCAATGCCACACCGGAATCGCCCAGCAGCTGCTTGATCATCGGCAGCAGCTTCTGCGCGTGCATGCGCGGGATCACCTCGTAATGGCTGGTTACCTTGCCATCATGCAGCAGCGCAACGGAACAGGCTTCGGTGGCGGTATCCAGGGCCAGCAGGGTGGTCATCGAACGGGTATCCAGGTGCAGAGGGAAAAGAGCGGCAGTATAGAGGAGGCGCGGCGTTGTGTCGTCAAGGGGCCGCTGTGCGGCCCCTAAACGACAACGGCCCGCAAGCGGGCCGTTGTAAAGCGCGGTGCTGGATCAGCTCAGGGCTGCCAGGACCTTGCCGGTGATCGCTTCGACCGAGCCGACGCCTTCGATGTGGCTGTACTTCGGCTTGCCAGCGTTGGCGGCCGAGAGCTTCTGGTAGAAGTCCACCAGCGGCTTGGTCTGGCTGTGGTAGACCGACAGGCGATGACGCACGGTTTCTTCCTTGTCGTCATCGCGCTGGATCAGTTCTTCGCCAGTGACGTCGTCCTTGCCTTCCACTTTCGGCGGGTTGTACTGAATGTGGTAGGTGCGGCCCGAGGCCAGGTGCACGCGACGGCCTGCCATGCGGCCGACGATTTCTTCGTCGTCGACGGCGATTTCGACCACGGCATCGATATCGACACCGGCCGCGACCATGGCTTCGGCTTGCGGGATGGTCCGCGGGAAGCCGTCGAACAGGCAGCCATTGGCGCAATCAGGCTGAGCGATGCGCTCCTTGACCAGGCTGATGATCAGCTCGTCGGAGACCAACTGGCCAGCATCCATGACTTTCTTCAGTTCCAGGCCCAGCGGGGTGCCTGCCTTGACGGCGGCACGCAGCATGTCACCGGTGGAGATCTGTGGAATACCGAACTTCTCGGTGATGAACTTTGCCTGAGTACCTTTACCGGCCCCGGGAGCTCCCAGCAGAATTACGCGCATCTCGTGCTCCTCAAATTTTTGTATGAAATTCAATGGATTCGGCAATCAGGGCCAAGTCCGGAAAATCGGGTATGACCATAAATCGGTCAGAAGGCTGCTCAAGATACACAGCGCTCGGCAGCCAGACAAGCGCCACAAAGTTGCAGGAATGTGCCATCGGCAACCTCGGTTGCGGGTGGTTGCGCCCGTCGCAACCACCCTCTTCACCCTGCCCTGGCCCAGGCTATGCACCAGGACCGTGGCATGCCTGCATGCTCTTAGCCGGTGTTGCGAAGACCCGCCGCAATGCCCGCAACGGTCACCAGCAAGGCCTGCTCCAGCGGGCTGTCCAGAGCGGCTTCACGGCTGCGCGAACGCGCCAGCAACTCGGCCTGCAAGCGGTGCAGCGGGTCCAGGTAGGTGTTGCGCAGGCTGATGAATTCCAGGGTCTCGGGGCTGTGCGCCAGTAGCACCGGCTGCCCGGTCAGGCCCAGCACCACCTGGCAGGACTGCGACAATAGGTCGCGCAGGTGCACACCTAAAGGAAGCAAGTCCGGTTGCACTAGACGTTGGTCGTAGGCCTCGGCGATCTGGGCATCGGCTTTGGCCAGGACCATCTCCAGCATGTCGATGCGGGTGCGGAAGAACGGCCATTGTTCGCGCATCTGCGTCAGCAGCTCGCCCTGCCCGCGTGCCAGGGCATTGCTCAGTGCCGTTTCCCAGCCCAGCCAGGCGGGCAGCATCAGGCGGGTCTGGGTCCAGCCGAAGATCCACGGAATCGCCCGCAGGCTTTCTATGCCACCGGCGCGACGCTTGGCCGGGCGGCTGCCCAGCGGCAGGCGCCCGAGTTCCTGCTCGGGCGTGGACTGGCGGAAGTACTCGACGAAATCCGGGTTGTCCCTGACCACGCCACGGTAGGCCTTGAGGCCGTCGGCCGCGAGTTGGTCCATCAGCTCGCGCCAGGCCGGCTGTGGCGGAGGGGGTGGCAGCAGGGTGGCTTCGAGCACGGCCGCCAGGTACAGGTTGAGGTTCTGCTCGGCGATGCCCGGCAAGCCGAACTTGAAGCGGATCATCTCGCCCTGCTCGGTGGTACGGAATCGACCAGCCACCGAGCCCGGTGGCTGCGACAGGATCGCCGCGTGGGCCGGACCGCCGCCACGGCCCACGGTGCCGCCGCGGCCATGGAACAGCAGCAGCTCGACCTGATGCTCCTGGCAGATGCGCACCAGGCTTTCCTGGGCGCGGTACTGGGCCCAGGCGGCAGCGGTGGTGCCGGCGTCCTTGGCCGAGTCGGAGTAACCGATCATCACTTCCTGCGGCCCGCGCAGGCCGGCACGGTAGCCCTGCAGGCCCAGCAAGCGCTGCATGACCGGCCCGGCGTTGTCCAGGTCGGCCAGGGTCTCGAACAGGGGGACCACGCGCATGGGCCGGGTCAGCCCTGCTTCCTTGAGCAGCAGTTGCACCGCCAGCACATCGGAGGCGGCGCCGGCCATGGAGATGACGTAGGAACCCAGCGAGGCACCCGGCGCGGCAGCGATTTCACGGCAGGTGGCAAGCACTTCGGCAGTGTCCGCCTGGGGCTGGAAATGCGCAGGGAGCAAGGGCCGGCGGTTCTTCAGCTCTGTCTGCAGGAACGCGATGCGCTGCTCTTCATCCCAGTCGCCATAACTGCCCAGCCCCAGGTAATCGGTGATCTCCGACAGCGCATCACGGTGCCGGGCGGCATCCTGGCGCACGTCCAGGCGACCGAGGAACAGGCCGAACGTCACCGCACGGCGCAAGCTGTCGAGCAGCGGACCATCGGCGATGACGCCCATGCCGCATTCATGCAACGACTGGTAGCACAGCTGCAGCGGGGCGATCAGGTCGCGGTTGTCCACCAGCACGTCGGCGCCGGCCGGCTGGCTGCTGGTCAAGGCGCTGTGCGCCCAGGCGCGGGTGGCGCGCAAGCGGTCGCGCAATTGCTTGAGCACGGCCCGGTAGGGTTCGGCGCTGTCGCCGACCTGTTCGCGCAGCGCGCTGCTGGCCTGCTGCATGGACAGCTCGGCGGCCAGCGCATCGATATCACGCAAGAACAGGTCGGCCGCCATCCAGCGTGCCAGCAGCAGCACTTCACGGGTCACGGCAGCCGTGACGTTAGGGTTGCCGTCGCGGTCCCCGCCCATCCATGAGGCGAAGCGGATCGGCGCAGCTTCCAGCGGCAGATGCAGGCCAGTGGCTTCGAACAGCGCCTTGTCGACCTTGCGCAGGTGGCTGGGGATGGCCTGCCACAGGGAGTGCTCGATGACCGCGAAGCCCCATTTGGCTTCATCCACCGGCGTGGGCCGGGTGCGGCGGATTTCTTCGGTGTGCCAGGCCTCGGCGATCAGCCGGCGCAAGCGCTCGCGTACCTGTTGGCGCTCGGTGGGCGTCAGGTCGCGATGGTCCTGCACTGCCAACTGGCCGGCAATGGCGTCGTATTTCTGGATCAGCGTGCGGCGAGCCACCTCGGTGGGGTGCGCGGTCAGCACCAACTGGATATCGAGCTTGGCCAGCTGCCGGGCCAAGGCATCGTCCTTGTGCCCCGCCTGCTTGAGGCGCGTCAGCAGCTCGGGCAACACCCGTGCCTCGAAGGGCTCCCCCTGCTCGGCATCGCGCCTGCGAATCAGCTGGTACTGCTCGGCCATGTTCGCCAGGTTGAGGAACTGGTTGAAGGCTCGCGCCACCGGCAGCAAGTCTTCCTCGGCAAGGTCCGCCAGCGTCGAGCTCAATTGCTCGCCGGCCCCCCGCCGGTCGGCCTTGGCACTGTGGCGTATGTCCTCGATCTTCTGCAGGAAGGCCTCACCGTGCTGCTGGCGAATGGTTTCGCCGAGCAACTCTCCCAACACATGGACATCTTCACGCAAGCGCACATCGATATCGGTCATTGGCCCTCTCTTTGGCGCGGCTCGCCCGCGCATCGCCCAGGTAACAGCATGTCCCAAGAGTGCCCACAGCCAGGGCGCCATGGCAAGCCGCGATCGGGCAAAGCAAACTAAAGTAAGAGCAGAGCAGTCCGATGAATGCAGCCATTCCAGGCGTCGACAGAGGTCACCATGAAAATCCGCGAACTCGCCCAGCACTGGGAGCAGAATGCCGCAGGCACCCTGAGTCCCACCGGCCACACCTTGCACCTGGACCTGGAGTCCGAGGCCCGCCTGGCCGCGCTCATCGACATGTACCCCAAACGTACCGCCGAGGAACTGCTTGGCGAACTGGTGGCCGCCGCGCTGGAGGAACTGGAAGCCAGTTTCCCCTACGTGCAAGGCCAGAAGGTCATTTCGACTGACGAACAAGGCGACCCGCTGTACGAAGACATCGGCTCCACCCCGCGCTTTCTGGCCCTCTCGCGGCGCCACTTGCATGGCCTAAGCACCCCAGGCGAAGACACCGGCAATTGATAGCCCTCTCCACTGCTCCGGGCTTCCCCATGGCCCGGAATACCCCGTGTCGCCCTTGAAAGTTCCCCGTCACGACCACTGACCATGCAGTCAGAAATAGTCGCCCAGCCTTGGCAATTTTTCTGAACCATTCAAAAAACCCCTCAGTCAGAGCCAATAGCCATCACGCTAAAACCCTGCACAACTGCCGTCGTGCATCGTTCAGCGCTAGTGCGGACAGGGGCCAGGGATTGAGCGATGGACTTCTACGGATATCGTCGTTTTCAGGAGTGATCCAATGGAGCTGACCATCATGAAAACCCGCACCGCGAAAATTTCATCCCCCCACGTGCACGGACTCAAGCTGGCCGCGTTGGCGCTGGGCAGTAGCCTGGTCCTGGCCGGCTGTGCCGGCAATCCGCCCAGCGAGCAGTACGCCGTGACCCAATCGGCCGTGAATTCCGCCGTCAGTGCAGGCGGTACCGAGTTCGCCGCCGTGGAAATGAAAGCGGCTCAGGACAAGTTCAAGCAAGCCGAAATCGCCATGCACGACAAGCAGTACGACGAAGCCAAGCGCCTGGCCGAACAGGCCGAATGGGACGCTCGCCTCGCCGAACGCAAGGCACAGGCGGCCAAGGCCGAGAAGGCCGTACAGGAAGCCCGCCAGGGCGCCCAGGATGTGCGTCAGGAAGGCCTGCGCAGCGCTCAGTGAGCGCGCCACGCCTACCTCAGCCTTCGCAACCGATCAAAGGATGAACACCATGCGCAATCACATCATGATTCCCGCCCTGCTGGCCCTGAGTGTCAGCCTCGCTGCCTGTTCCCACGACCCGAACCCGAACCTGGAGTCGGCCCGCACCAACTTCTCGGCGCTGCAGAGCGACCCGCAGTCGAGCAAGGTCGCGGCGCTTGAAACCAAGGATGCCCAGGATTCGCTGAACAAGGCCGACAAAGCCTTCATGGAGCGCGAGGACACCCAGCAGGTCGATCAGCTGGCCTACCTGACCAACCAGCGCATCGAAGTGGCCAAGCAGACCATCGCACTGCGCACTGCCGAGAACGAGCTGAAGAACGCCTCGTCCGAGCGCGCCAAGGCCAAGCTCGATGCCCGCGATGCGCAGATCGCCAAGCTGCAGGACAGCCTCAACGCCAAGCAGACCGACCGCGGCACCCTGGTCACCTTCGGCGACGTGCTGTTCGACTTCAACAAGGCCGAGCTCAAGAGCAGCGCCTTGCCCAACGTCACCAAACTGGCCCAGTTCCTCCAGGAGAACGCTGAGCGCAAGGTGATCGTCGAGGGTTACACCGACAGTGTAGGTTCGGCCAACTACAACCAGACCCTCTCGGAACGCCGCGCTGCTGCCGTGCGCATGGCGCTGGTGCGGGCCGGCGTGGACCCTGCGCGGATCGTCGCCCAGGGTTACGGCAAGGAGTACCCGGTGGCGGACAACTCGAGCAACTCGGGGCGTGCGCAGAACCGTCGGGTGGAGGTGACCATCTCCAACGACAACCAGCCGGTGGCGCCGCGCTCGGTGAGCCAGATCCAGCAATAAGGCTGACTGAAATGAAAAGCCCCGGCAGCGATGCCGGGGCTCTTTTGTTGGGGGGCTTGTCTTGGGTTCTAGGGTGTTGCGTAGATCGAGCGCCGCCCGCGCGGCGCATCGCGGATAAATCCGCTCCTACATTTGTTGCAACGTGCCACGGGCTGTCAGGCCATGGTTGTCCGCTTTTTGGCGCCCACCGAAAAATCGTGACGTACCAACAAGGCAGGCAACCATGGCTTATCAGACATAGGCACGTTGCAACAAATGTAGGAGCGGATTTATCCGCGATGCGCCGCGCGGGCGGCGCTCGATCTACGCCGCAGCACAATTCCCACGCCGAACACCCCGCCCTGAATCACTGCACCTGCTGCGGCGTGTCCTCACCCATGCAGCGCACCGCGCGCTTGCGGTTGTCCACCAGCACCCCGGTCAGGCCCTTCTGCTGGGTATCGAACAGCACCAGCACGCCATCCATACACTGCGCCACCTGTGGGGCCGGCTCGAGGGAGACCTTGTAGTCCTCGCCGGGAATGGTCTTGAGCATGGTGAAATCCTGCAGCAGCAGGGCATCCTCGGGTTTGGCGAAATGCAGGTAACCGTAGTACCAGAGGGCCCCCACCGTCACGATGATGCTGCCGACACCGGTCAGGATCAGCGGGATGGCGTTGCGTTCTTCACTCATTGCTTGCTCTTCTCGTCAGGGTAGTTGGGCACTTCGGCAAGCCGCCGCAGGCCGTTGAAATGGCTGGGGTCATCCAGGAAACGCAGCATCACCTGGCGCCAGACCGGGTCGGCGAAGGTCTGCACGTGGCCTCCGCGGGTCAGTTGCAGCACGCGCGGCGGCGGCGCGTGCTGATACAGGCGGATGCCGCTGTCCATCGGCACCAGGTTGTCGTCGATGCTGTGGAAAAACAGCTTGGGTGGGGTGCTCAGGCGCTCGACGGAGCGAATCGCGCTATCGCCGTCCGGCACCAGCCAGGACAGCGGCACCTGCAACGGCCAGGTCATCCACGACGTACTCAAGGCGTAACGGCCGACATCGCGATAACTGGCCGGCACCCCATCGAACACCAGGGCACTGAAGCGCTGTTGCTGCTCAGGATGGGCGGCCAGGTAATGAATGGCCATCGCGCCACCGAGGCTCTGGCCCAATAAAACCAGGGGTTTGCCCTTTACTTCGGGGGCCTTGTCGAGCCAGGCCATGGCTGCGGCGATGTCTTCATAGACCTCCGGCAAAGCGGGTTCGCCCTGGGACAGGCCATAGCCGCGGTAATCGATCATCAGCACCTGATAACCCTGCTCCGGCAACCAGTAGCTGCCGCCCAGGTGCCAGGCCAGGTTGCCGCCGTTGCCATGCAGGTGCAGCACCGTACCCTTGACCACGACGCCCGCCTTGGCCGGCAGCCACCAACCGTGCAGGCGCACGCCATCGGCGGTGGTGAGGGTGATATCGCGGTATTCGAGCTTGGCCCGCTCGGGGGTGAACGGCTGGCCGGGTTCGGGGTAGAACAGCAAGCTGCTGCATCCGCCGAGCCCCAGCAGGATCAAGCCCAGGGCCAGCAAGCGGCAGCGCTCAGAGAATGTTCGCGTAGTCGGCTTCAATGCGATCCAGGCTCAGGTGGTTGAGGAAGTTGGAGAAGCACATCCATGCCGACAGGGCGTTGAGGTCGCGGAACTGTTCAGGCAAGTACTTGGGCGGTTCGACCAGGCCTTCTTCGACCAGCTGGCGCAAAGTGCGCATGTCTTCCAGGGTGGTCTTGCCGCAGAACAGCAACGGAATCTGTTCGAGCTTGCCCTTCTTCACGGCCAACTGAATGTAGTTGTAAACCATGATGAAGCCCTTGAGGTAGGACAAGTCCTTGGTGAATGGCAGGCCATTGGGCACCGAGCCGCGGAACACCCGACTGGCATTGCTGTAGCTCTGCGCCATTTCGAAGCCCTGGTCGCGGAAGAATCCGTACACCTGCAGGAAATCGGCCCCCTCCTCGACCATGTGGATGGCGCGGGTACGGTTGGTGAGCTTGCGCAGGCGGCTGGGGTAGGAGGCGAAGGCAATCACCTCCATGAGGATCGCCAGGCCTTCCTGCGTCACCGTCGACGAAGGCGGGCCCTTGGCCAGGAAGGTGCAGATCGGCTGGTTGAGGCCATTGAGCGTGGTGCCCACGTGCACCAGCCCTTCATGCACCTCCAGCGCGCGCACATCGCGGGTGTTGAACATGGCGTCGGCGCGAATCTTGATGTAGTCGGCCCCCGCCGCCGCGTCGGCGACGATACCGTCGGACTCGAACACGCGGATGGTTTCTTCCGCCTCGCCGAACACTTTGTTCAGGCGGTGCTGGAGGATATTGACGGTTTCCTTGGCGGTGAGGTTCTTCGGCTCGTCCTTGAGGTCGCCGCGGCCATCGATGTTGTTCAGGTAGTCCGAAAACATCAGCCCCAGGTCGGCCAGGGTCGGGTCACCGGCGTGGAAGGCATCGGAGGCGGCGCCATACAGTTCCTGGGAAATCAGGCCGAAGTCCTCGGTGCCGCGCGCTTCGAGCATGCGCACCACCATCCGGTACTCCTTGCACATGCGCCGCATGATCTGCCCGACCGGGTTGAACTGGCCCAACTGGCGGGTGATGTCGCGCTCGATGCTCTGGAATTCTGCCTTGACCGCGCTGGAATCGAACGACAGCGGGCGCGACTGGTAATAGGCACGGTCCACCGCGGGCGGCTCCGTGCCCTTGGCCTTGAGGAAGCCCTGGCGGATGCTGTCGTCCCACTTCACCGCGTCGAGCACGCGGATTGGGGTCTGCGCCGCGACGATGCGGTCGGACAGGGTGCGGATGGTTAGCTGGTACTCGTCCACCGGGGACTCCTTTCTAGAACTGGGCGCCTTTACCGGCCCTATCGCCGGCACGGTCATTTGCCAGAGCGCTGGAAGCGCGCCACCTCGACGAACAGGTCGGAGTTGGCCGGGTCATCCAGATAAGCCAGCACCCGCGCCGCCGGGCTGTCGATCAGTACGCCGTCGCCGTTGTCCTCCGGCACCACGGTGCTGCGCCCGGTCAGCTCTTTCTTCTCCACCGCCTGCTGCACCTGCTCGACGTCGAGGTTGTAGACCACCAACTCCTTGCCATCGACGATGTCGAAACCGCCAATCAGGAAGTTGCCGCCCAGGCGCTTGGGCACCCCGGCCGACAGGTACCAGCGGTTGCCGTGTCGCGAGACGGTGAACACATACTCTTCGGGCTTCTTGCCCTTGGCCGTGGCCACTGCCTTGTAGGCATCGGCGCCACTGCGGCTGATCATCAGTTGCAGCGGCTCGCCCCAGGCGTCCTTGCTGCGCCACTTGCCAAGCAGGGCCTTGGGCGCCGCCTGGTTGCTCGGCAAGGGCTCGTGGAAGGTCACCAGACAACCGCCCAGCAGCAGGAATGACAACGTCAACAACACCACACGCCAGGCTTTCATCAGGTTCTCCTTGAAGGGTCGATCTCGTCTCAGGCCGATGCCAACACCAGGTGCAGGTAACGGGTAAGCATAGCGAGCATCTGCCCATCGGCCTGTGCATCGGCATCCTTGAGCAGGCCCTGATATTCCATCTGCTCGATTATCGCCGTCAACATCTGGGCGTCCTGTTCGGGCTGCCGCGAGCCTACGACCTGCAGCAGTTGCCGCGTGCCATGCAGCAGGATCTGCTCATGGGCACACACCAGTTGCGCCAGGCGCGGGCACAACAGCGCTTCCTGGCGGAAGGCCTGCTCGGCCATGAGGAAGTCGCGGCGGGTGAGCAGTTGACGCGAAACATAGTCGGCGGTCATGCGCGCCACTTCGTCGGCCAGCCGCGCCCGCGATTGCGCACTGCCGTCGCCCTGGGCGAGCAACTGGCGCAGCACCACCTCGGTGTTGGCCCAGAGCTTGGCCATGTAGGCGGCGCTGCGCTCGACGTACTGGGCGAAGGTATCGGTGAGCAGGTCCTCGATATCCTTGAAGTAATAGGTGGTGGCGGACAGCGGCACGCCGGCCTCGGCCGCTACCGCGCGGTGACGCACGCCGCGCACGCCATCGCGTACGACGATGCGCATGGCGGCGTCCAGAATCAGCTGGCGACGCTGTTCGCTGCCCTGGCGGGCAGTCTTGCGACCTTGGTATTGCACACTTTCGGCGACGGCGCTGGCGATGCCGGCGGCGCCTTGCTGGGCCATGGGGGGTGTCACTCTGATTACCTCATGAACAGTGGTTTGTCAGTGCCCCGCGAAGAGGCCGGCACTGCCATACAAGACTAAAGCTTCAGGCAATAAAAAGCCGCCTCGAAAGGCGGCTTGTTCAATTCACTCAGGCCTGTGGGCGCATGTGCGGGAACAGGATCACATCGCGAATCGACGGCGAGTTGGTCAGCAGCATCACCAGGCGGTCGATACCGATGCCCTCACCTGCGGTCGGCGGCATGCCGTACTCCAGCGCGCGAACGAAGTCGGCGTCGTAGTGCATGGCTTCGTCGTCACCGGCGTCCTTCTCGGCCACCTGGGCCAGGAAGCGTTCGGCCTGGTCTTCGGCATCGTTGAGCTCGGAGTAGGCGTTGGCGATCTCGCGGCCACCGATGAACAGCTCGAAACGGTCGGTCACGGCCGGGTTGTCGTCGTTGCGACGCGCCAGCGGCGAGACTTCGAACGGGTACTCGGTGATGAAGTGCGGCTGCTCCAGCTTGTGCTCGACCAGCTCTTCGAAAATCATCACCTGCAGCTTGCCCAGGCCTTCGTGGCCGAGCACCTTGGCACCGGCCTTCTTGGCGATCTCGCGGGCGCGGTCGACGTCCTGCAGGTCGGCAGCGGTGAGCTCCGGGTTGTACTTGAGGATCGAGTCGAACACCGACAGGCGCACGAACGGCTCGCCGAAGTGGAACACCTTGTCGCCATACGGCACGTCGGTGCTGCCCAGCACCAGCTGCGCCAGCTCGCGGAACAGTTCCTCGGTGAGGTCCATGTTGTCGCGGTAGTCGGCGTAGGCCTGGTAGAACTCCAGCATGGTGAACTCGGGGTTGTGCCGGGTCGAAACGCCTTCGTTACGGAAGTTGCGGTTGATCTCGAAGACTTTCTCGAAGCCACCGACAACCAGGCGCTTGAGGTACAGCTCAGGCGCGATGCGCAGGAACATGGCCATGTCCAGGGCATTGTGGTGCGTTTCGAACGGCTTGGCCGCGGCGCCGCCCGGAATGGTCTGCAGCATAGGCGTCTCGACTTCGAGGAAGTCGCGCTCGATGAGGAACTTGCGGATGTGCGAGATCACCTGCGAGCGAATGCGGAAGGTGTTGCGGGTTTCTTCGTTGACCATCAGGTCGACGTAGCGCTGGCGGTAGCGCTGCTCGGTGTCGGTCAGGCCGTGGTGCTTGTCGGGCAGCGGGCGCAGCGACTTGGTCAGCAGGCGCACGTTGGTCATCTCGACGTACAGGTCGCCCTTGCCGGAACGGGCCAGGGTGCCTTCGGCGCTGATGATGTCGCCCAGGTCCCAGGTCTTGACTGCGGCCAGGGTTTCTTCCGGCAGGGTCTTGCGGTTGACGTAGACCTGGATACGGCCGGTCATGTCCTGGATCACCATGAACGAGCCACGGTTGAGCATGATGCGGCCGGCGACCTTGACCGGAATCGCTGCAGCTTCCAGCTCTTCCTTGGTCTTGTCCGCGTATTGCTTCTGCAGGTCGTTGCAGTAGCTGTCGCGACGGAAGTCGTTGGGGAAGGCATTGCCCTTGGCGCGCTCGGCGGCAAGTTTTTCCTTGCGCAGGGCGATCAGGGCGTTTTCTTCCTGTTGCAGGTCTTGCGCTTCGGTCTTGAGGTCGCTCATGTCGTCATTCTTTCCATCAGGTGTTCATTGCCCTTTTCGGGCAGGGCACGCGATACCGGCAAGCGGCCAGGTATCGCGGCGGTGGTGTGCGGCTTACAGTCCCTGCTTGAGGCTCGCTTCCAGGTACTGGTCGAGGTCGCCGTCCAGAACCTTCTGGCAATCGCTGCGCTCGACGCCGGTACGCAAGTCCTTGATGCGCGAGTCATCCAGCACGTAGGAGCGGATCTGGTGGCCCCAGCCGATGTCCGACTTGCTGTCTTCCAGCGCCTGGGAAGCGGCGTTGCGTTTCTGCATCTCCAGCTCGTACAACTTGGCCCGCAGCATTTTCATGGCGGTGTCCTTGTTGGCGTGCTGGGAACGTTCGTTCTGGCAGGCCACCACGGTGTTGGTCGGCACGTGGGTGATACGGACCGCCGAGTCGGTGGTGTTCACGTGCTGACCACCGGCACCGGAGGAGCGGTAGGTGTCGACGCGCAGGTCTGACGGGTTGATCTCGATCTCGACCTTGTCGTCGATCTCAGGCGACACGAACACCGCCGAGAACGAGGTGTGGCGACGGGCACCGGAGTCGAACGGGCTCTTGCGCACCAGGCGGTGCACACCGATCTCGGTGCGCAGCCAGCCAAAGGCGTACTCGCCCTTGATGTGCACGGTGGCGCCCTTGATGCCGGCGACTTCACCTTCGGAGAGCTCGATGATGGTGGCGTCGAAGCCGCGCTTGTCGGCCCAGCGCAGGTACATGCGCAGCAGGATGTTGGCCCAGTCCTGTGCCTCGGTACCGCCAGAGCCTGCCTGGATGTCCAGGTAGGCGTTGTTCATGTCCATCTCGCCGCTGAACATGCGACGGAACTCGAGCTGGGCCAAGGATTCTTCCAGGCTCTGCAACTCGGTCACGACGTCGCTCACGGCGCCTTCGTCATTTTCCTCGACGGCCATGTCGAGCAGGTCCTGGCAGTCGGCCAGGCCGTTGGACATCTTGTCCAGGGTCTCGACGACCTGCGCCAGCATGGCGCGCTCGCGGCCCAGGGCCTGGGCATACTCGGGCTTGTTCCAGACGGCCGGGTCTTCCAGCTCGCGGTTGACTTCGATCAGGCGGTCATGCTTGTGATCGTAGTCAAAGATACCCCCGAATGGACTGGGAACGCTCGGTGAGGTCCTTGATGGTGTTCAGGATCGGTTGGATTTCCATGGGCTGGCTACTCGCGCGAATTCGGTGAAAAGTCGGGGAGTATAACCGAGTCTGGAGCATGGCGGCAGACCCGCCGGGCGGTAGAAATCCTCTGGGCCTATCGCCGGCAAGCCGGCTCCCACAGGTTGGGCGCCAATCTCAGGCACACGCTGTACCTGTGGGAGCCGGCTTGCCGGCGATGAGGCCCGTTCAGGCGATCCCGACCTGGTTGCGCCCGCTGTGCTTGGCCAGGTACAAGCCCTTGTCCGCCGCCAGTATCAGTTGCCGGCAATGGCTGCCAACCGGCGGTGTATGGGTCGCCAGGCCAATGCTCACGGTCAGACGCGAGTCGGCCTGCGGTGCACTGTGCGGGATATTGAGGCCGAGCACGGTCTGGCGCAGTTTCTCGGCTACCAACCGCGCACCGCCTGGGGAGGTGTTGGGCAGCACCAGGGCGAACTCTTCGCCGCCATAACGCGCCGGCAGGTCGGTAGGCCGCGAGCACGAGCCACGGATGGCCTCGGCCACCTGGCGCAGCGCTTCGTCACCGGCCAGGTGGCCGAAGCTGTCGTTGTAGACCTTGAAGTAGTCGACATCGATCATCAGCAATGACAACTGCTGCTGCTCACGCATGGCCCGGCGCCATTCCAGCTCCAGGTATTCGTCGAAATGGCGGCGGTTGGACAGCCCGGTGAGGCCGTCGGAGTTCATCAGCCGCTGCAGCATCAGGTTGGTGTCGAGCAACTGTTGCTGGCTGACGCGCAAGGCACGGTAGGCCTCGTCGCGTTGCAACAGGGTCAGGTACGAGCGCGAGTGGTAGCGGATACGTGCCACCAGCTCGATGGTGTCGGGCAACTTGACCAGGTAGTCGTTGGCCCCGGCGGCAAATGCCGCGCTCTTGACCAACGGGTCTTCCTTGGTCGACAGGACGATGATCGGAATGTCCTGGGTGGCCGGGTTGTTGCGGTATTCGCGCACCAGGGTCAGGCCATCCAGGCCAGGCATGATCAGGTCCTGGAGGATCACCGTTGGCTTGATGCGCATGGCCTGGGCCACGGCCTGGTGCGGGTCGGCGCAGAAGTGGAAGTCGATGTTCTCTTCGTGGGCCAGGCCACGGCGCACGGCTTCGCCGATCATCGCCTGATCGTCGACCAGCAGGACCATCGCCGAGTTTTCGTTGGCGGTCGCGAAACCTTCGATCGGTAAATCAGTCATCCGTTTTCACCTGATCACTGCAGCCTGGGCCGCGTGATTCAATACATGTCGTCATTTTGCAAAGATTTCCATCAAGCGCCCGGCGATTCGCTCCAGCGGACGGATTTCCACCGCCGCGTCGATTGCCGCGGCTGCCTTGGGCATACCGTAGACGGCGCTGCTGGACTGGTCCTGGGCAATGGTCAGGAAGCCCTGCTGGCGCATCAGTTTGAGGCCCTGGGCACCATCGCGGCCCATGCCGGTGAGCAGCACGCCCACCGCATCGCCGCGCCAGTAGCGCGCCACGCTCTCGAAGAACACATCGATCGAGGGCCGGTAGATTTCGTTGACAGGTTCAGCAGTGTAGGCCAACTGGCCACCCTGTAGCAGGCGGATATGGTGATTGGTGCCCGCCAACAGCACTTGCCCCGGCTGCGGAGGCTCGCCCTCGCAGGCCAGGCGCACCGGCAGCCCGCAGGCACTGCTGAGCCATTCGGCCATGCCGGCGGCGAACACCTGATCCACATGCTGAACCAGCACGATGGACGCCGGAAACGCCCTGGGCAAACCCTTGAGCAGCACCTCCAGGGCGGCAGGCCCACCCGCCGAAGAACCGATCGCCACCAGGCCCCGGCTCTGGACGGCGTCACGCAAGGGCGCGGCCACCGGTTTCGTCGCACTGGGCCGCTGCTGGCCTATCAGCCAGCTAATGTTGAGAATCTTGCGCAGCAGCGGCGCCGCTGCCTCGCGCGCATCGCCCGCGCCGAGGGCGGGGGTATCGACCACATCCAGGGCGCCATGGCCCATGGCCTCGAACACCCGGTGCACGTTCTGCTTGCGATCGACGGTAACGATGAGGATGGCGCAGGGCGTCTCGGCCATGATCCGCCGAGTGGCTTCGACGCCGTCCATCACCGGCATGATGAGGTCCATGAGGATCAGGTCGGGGGTGACCTCGGCACACTTGCGCAGCGCCTCGGCGCCATTGCCGGCCACCCAGATCACCTCGTGCGCGGGCTCGAAGGCCAGGGCCCGGCGCAATGCCTCCACGGCCATGGGCATGTCGTTGACGATGGCGATCTTCATCCTTGAGCACCTCCGATCAATTCAACCACAGCATCCAGCAACGCATCGTCGTGGAAACTGGCCTTAGCCAAATAGTAGTCGGCTCCGGCGTCCAGGCCACGGCGTCGATCTTCTTCACGGTCCTTGTACGACACCACCATCACCGGCAGTGACTGCAGCCGCTGGTCGCGGCGCACCAGCGTGACCAGCTCGATACCGTCCATGCGCGGCATGTCGATATCGGTGATCAGCAGGTCGAAGTCCTCGCCGCGCAGGGCGTTCCAGCCGTCCATGCCATCGACGGCGACGGCCACTTCGTAGCCGCGATTGCTCAACAGCTTGCGTTGCAGTTCGCGCACGGTCAGGGAGTCGTCGACCACCAGGATGCGTTTGCGGGTCACGCCACGGCCCATCTGGGCGCCACGTTCGATACGTTCGAGGCGGCCAGTGCTGAGCAGCTTCTCGACCGAGCGCAGCAGGTCTTCGACATCGACGATCAACACCACCGAACCATCGTCCAGCAAGGCCCCGGCGGAGATGTCCTGGACCTTGCCCAGGCGCGGGTCCAACGGCATCACCACCAGCACGCGCTCGCCGATCAAACGCTCCACGGCCACCCCGTAAAGCTGTTCGCGTTCGCGGATCACCACCACCCGCAAGCTGCCGCCCTCACCGTGCTCCGCAGGCCGGTTGAGCAGCTGGCTGGCGGCCACCAGGCCGATATGCCGGCCCTCGTGCCAGAAATGCTGGCGCCCTTCGATCTGCACGATCTGCTCGGCGGCGACCTCCAGGGTGCGTTCGATATGCGCCAGCGGGAACGCGTAAGCCTCACCGCCGACCTCCACCACCAGACTGCGTACCACCGACAGGGTCAGCGGCACTTCCAGGTGGAAGCGGCAGCCTTGACCGGCCACGTGGGTCAGCTCGATCGAACCCCGCAGCTCGCGGACCATGTGCTGCACTGCATCCAGGCCGACGCCACGGCCAGACACCTCGGTGACCTTGTCGCGCATGCTGAAGCCCGGCAGGAACAAGAAGGTGAGCAGCTCTGCCTCGCTCATCTGCTCCACCGTGTCGGCTGGCGACAAGCCCCGCTCGACAATGCTGCGGCGTAACCGCGCGATATCGATACCGGCACCGTCGTCGCTCAGTTCGAGGATCAGCAGGCCCGCCTGATGGGACGCGCGCAGGCGTATTGCGCCCTCCTCCGGCTTGCCGGCCAACAGGCGCTGTTCGGGCCGTTCAATGCCATGGTCGACGGCATTGCGCAGCAAATGGGTCAGGGGCGCATCGAGCTTTTCCAGCACATCGCGGTCGACCTGGGTCTTCTCGCCGTCGATCTGCAGGCGCACCTGTTTCCCCAGCGAGCGCCCCAGGTCGCGGACCATGCGGCTCTGGCCGGTGAGCACGTCGGCGAACGGGCGCATCCGGCAGGCCAGGGCGGTGTCGTAGAGCAACTGTGCGCGCTGGCTGGCCTGCCAGCCGAATTCGTCGAGGTCGGCCGCCTGCTGTTGCAGGATCTGCTGGGTTTCCAGCAGCAGCCGCTGGGTCTGGGCCAGGGCTTCGAGCACTTCCGGGCTCTGGCCGCTGTCCTCCAGTTGGGTCTTGAGCCCATCGAGGGCGCGCATGCCTTGGCCGTGCATGCGTTTGAGGCGCTGCAAGGTGGCCAGGTAAGGCTTCAGGCGCTGGGTCTCGACCAGCGACTTGCTGGACAGATCGAGCAGGCTGTTGAGGCGGTCGGCGGTCACCCGCAGCACCCGCTCGCCCCCTTCCCCACCGCGTTTGCCGGCCTTGCGCAGCGCCGGCAGTTCGCTCTCGGGCTCAGCGTCGAGCAGTGCCGGTTCGGCTGGCGCTGGCGATGGCACCGGCGCAGGCATCGACACGGCGGGTTCGGCCATGGGCGTCGGCGTCGGCGTCGGCGTCGGCGTCGACGTCGACGTCGACACCACGGGAGCAGCCCCCGGATCGATCAAGCCGGCCATTTGCACGAGGAATGCCGGCACGCCAGCCTCGCCCTGCGGATCACCGGGCGTGGCGATATGCAGCAACAGGTCGGTACCGCGCAGCAGTGCATCGATATGCTCGGCACGCAGCAGCAGCCGGCCTTCCTGGGCCGCCACCAGGCAATCCTCCATCACATGGGCAACGTTGACCCCGGCATCGAGACCGACGATCCGCGCCGCGCCCTTGAGGGAGTGAGCGGCGCGCATGCAGGCTTCCAGTTGATCGGCCTGGGTCGGGTTGCGCTCCAGCGCCATCAGCCCGGTGCTGAGCACCTGTGTCTGGGCTTCGGCCTCCAGGCTGAACAGTTCGAGCAACGATGCGTCGCGCATTTGCTCAGGGGTCATGACAGGCTCCGCTGCACGGCAGACAGTAGTTGTTGGTCGTCCAGCACGCGCACACTGCGCCCGCGCCACTGCATCACAGCCGCCGTGAAGGGTGCCGTTTCCTCGCTGGTACCTGTCAGCGCGAGGTCCAGACGGTGGATGCCATCGATCTCGTCCACGGCCATCACCACCGGGCCTCCCGTCGCTGCCAGGATCAACAGGCGCGGCATCGCCCGGCCACTGCGCGACTGATCAGGCACATGCTCGCCCCCCAGCAGGTCGCTCAGGGACAGGCACGGGACCAGGGCGCCGCGTACGTTGGCCACACCCTGCAGAACGCGCGAGCGCTGATGGGGCAGTGAATGCACCGGCTGAACCGGGGCGATTTCGGCCAGGCAGGCGGTGGCCAGGGCCAGCCATTCCTCACCCAGGCGGAACAGCAGCAGCGAGCGACCAGCAACGGCCTCGCTCTCCTGAGCTTCGTGCACCTGCTCGTCCTGACCCAGCGCATAGCGGTCCAGCAGGCGCGTGGCGGCAGCGGCGTAGACGTCACAATTGCGACAGTGGATGTGCCGTTCCAGCAGCGGGCACTGCTTGTCGCCATGCACGCCGATACGGTTCCAGCAATCGTCGATGGCCTGATCGTCCTTGGCGAGCAGCCCGATCGCGTGTTCGACGCTCATCGTTCAGACTCCCTTCCGACGCGCGCCGCACGTTCCTGCAGGCGGCGGGCGCCCGCGCTATCGCCTTGGGCGGCCAGCAACGTGGCCAGGTGCAGCAGCGCTTCAGGGTGCTGCGGCTCCAGGTACAAGGCCTTGCGGTAATGGCTCAGCGCTTGCGCGGCGTCGCCTTCGGTATCACTGAGCAGGCCCAGCCAGTAATACACCTGAGCTTTCGGCGCGAACTCGCGCAGGTAGCGCTGGCAGCTGGCGCGCGCTTGCACACTGTCACCGGCATTGGCTTGTCGCGCGATGCTGGCCAGCAACTCGCTTTCGCGCTCGCGTGGCGCGACCACGGGGGCAGCGAGCGGTGTCGCCAGTCGCGGTCGCGGCGCAGGTGCAGGCCGGCCCGGCGCGATCGGGGCCGCCGTCGGGGGCGGGGAAGCGCTGCGCAGGGGCTGAGGTGCGGCAGTGGGGGCATCCGCAGGCTGACGCACATAGGCAAATGACTGGGCAAGCCCCAGCGGACGCATGCCCAGGCGCGCCAGCAGGCTGCCTTCGGCAGGCCCGATGAACAGCACGCCCTCGGCATGTACCAGGCGCTTGAGCACCTCGAAGACCCGTTGCTGCGTCGGCACATCGAAGTAGATCAGCAGGTTGCGGCAGAACACGAAATCGTACTGGCCATTGCGGCTGGCCAATATCGGATCGAGCACGTTGCCCACCTCGAACCGCACCTGTTGACGTACCCGGTCATCCAGCTGATGGCTGTCGCCGGCATCAACGAAGTGCCGCTCGCGAAACGCCAGGTCGCTGCCACGGAACGAGTTGCGTCCATACACGGCCTGCACGGCCCTGGCCACCGAATTGGGGCTGATGTCCATGGCGTCGATCTGGAAGGTGGCGGGGTTCAGCCCCGCATCCAGCAGCGCCATGGCCAGCGAATAAGGCTCTTCACCGGTGGAACACGGCAGGCTGAGCAAGCGCAACGGCCGCTCGCCGGCCAGTTCGGCCAGGCGCTTGTGGGCCAGGCCGGCCAGCGCGGTGAACGACTCGGGATAGCGGAAAAACCAGGTCTCCGGAACGATCACCGCTTCGATCAAGGCCTGCTGCTCGTCTGCCGATTGCTGCAGGCGCAGCCAGTAGTCGTCCAGGTCGGCGGCATTGAGCGCGACGCAGCGCTGGCGCAGGGCACGCTCGACCATCGGTACACCCACCGACTCGACGTCCAGGCCTATTCGCTCTTGCAGAAAACGGAAAAAGCGTTGCTGGCTCATGACCACACCTGCTGCTGGCCTGACGGGTTCGGGAACAACAGCTGACGCACGGCATCACTGAGCAGGTCATCCACCTCGATGCGCTGCAGCAGCCCCTGTGCATCCTGGCGCACCGGCCCCAGGTAAGGCGCTTCGCCGTTATCCAGGCCATAGGGCTGGAATTCCTCCGGGCGGCAGCGCAGGGTCTCGGTGGCCTGCTCCAGGATCAGCCCAAGTTGATGTTCCTTGCGGTAATGCACCAGCACCAGGCGCGTGCTGGTGCGCTCGGCGGCGGGCTCGGCAAAACTCAAGGCACACAGGTCGACCACCGGCACCAGCACACCCCGGTGGGCGAGGATACCGGCGACCCAGGCCGGTGCCTGGGCAATCGGCTTGAGTGGCCGGCGTGGCAGCACCTCGATCACCTCGTGCACATTCAGGGCGAAGCGCTGCTGGCCGAGTCGAAACTGCAGGTACAGCGTGCCCTTGGCGCGGGCCGCCGCTGCCGTATGCGGATGCAGGTCGGTCATGACGATCAGACTTTGAAGCGCGATACGCCGCCGCGCAGGCCTGCGGCCACCTGGCTCAGCTCATCGATGGCAAAGCTGGCCTGGCGCAGCGACTCCACGGTCTGGGTGCTGGCGTCGCTGAGCTGGGCCAGGGCCTGATTGATCTGCTCGGCACCGGTGGCCTGGGCCTGCATGCCTTCGTTGACCATCAGCACCCGTGGCGCCAGCGCCTGGACCTGATGGATGATCTGGCTAAGTTGCTCGCCGACCTGCTGCACCTCGAACATGCCGCGGCGCACTTCCTCGGAGAACTTGTCCATGCCCATGACTCCGGCCGACACCGCCGACTGGATTTCCCGCACCATCTGTTCGATATCGTAGGTCGCCACGGCCGTCTGGTCGGCCAGGCGACGCACCTCGGTGGCGACCACCGCGAAGCCACGGCCGTACTCGCCGGCTTTCTCGGCTTCGATGGCGGCGTTGAGCGACAGCAGGTTGGTCTGGTCGGCGACCTTGACGATGGTCACCACCATCTGGGTGATGTTGCTGGCCTTTTCATTGAGGATCGCAAGCTTGGCGTTGACCAGGTCGGCGGCGCCCATGACCTGGTGCATGGTTTCTTCCATGCGCGCCAGGCCTTGCTGGCCAGAACCGGCCAGGCTCGACGCCTGGTCGGCGGCGCTGGTGACTTCAGTCATGGTGCGCACCAGGTCGCGCGAGGTGGCGGCAATTTCACGCGAGGTGGCGCCGATTTCCGTGGTGGTGGCCGCCGTTTCGGTGGCCGTGGCCTGCTGCTGCTTGGAGGTGGCGGCAATTTCGGTCACCGAAGTGGTCACCTGCACCGACGAGCGCTGGGCCTGGGACACCAGGTTGGCCAGTGCTTCGGCCATTTCGTTGAAGCCACTTTCGATGGCGCCGAACTCATCCTTGCGGTCCAGGCTCAGGCGCATGCTCAGGTCGCCCGAGCGCAGCTTGTCGAGGGCATGCACCACACGCTGCACGGGTGCAGTGATGGCCCGCATCAGCAGCAGCCCGCAGATACAGGCTGCAATGATCGCCAGCAACAGCGAGATCATCATGCTGCCTTTGGCCGTGCTCACGGCGCTGCCGATTTCGTGGGTGGCGGCGTCGGCCGACTCGCGGTTGTGCTCGATCACCGCGTTCAGGTGCTGGCGCCCGTCGACCCAGGCCGGGGTCAGGACATCGCTGATCAGCCGCTCGGCTTCGCTGTAGTTGTGCTGGCGATAGGCGTCCAGCACCTCGCCGATGAGCTTGATGTAGGTTTCTTCCATCTGCACGAAGTCATCGAACCTGGCCTGGTCGTCACTCGCCTGGATGGTGGCCTGGTAACTGGCCATGTGTTGCTTGAGGCGTGTCTCGAAACTCTTGAACAGCTCCATGTCTGCCGGGGTCACTTCACGGCGGTTGGACAGCCCCACCAGCTGCTGGCTGGTGATATAGCTGTCGACCCAGGCACTGCGGATCATCGAGCTGTAGTAGACCCCTGGAATGCTGTCGGTCCCCACTGCCTCTTCGGCCTTTTCGATCGCCATCAGCCGCGAGTAGGCGGCGACGATCATCAGCAGCATGATGGCGATGATCACGGCGAAACTTGCCAGGATCCGTTGGCGCAAGGTCCAGTTCTTCACATTCAGCCCTCAGGAATTCACAACGAGCGGGAAAAATCGTCGAAGTATAGCGTAGGCGCCCTACGCTTTTGCGGCTGAAATGCGCGGAAAATGTGGTCTTTACCGATATACAAACCATCGCCGGCAAGCCGACTCCCACAGGCTCAGCTCTGCCCTTGTGGGAGCCGGCTTGCCGGCGATGGGCTGCAAAGCAGCCCCGAGGCCCCTGTCACTGCCCAGCAGCAAGCCTCACCTGGTTCTCCAGCTCCTGGCGCAACGCCGGTTCCAGGCGCAGCTGGCGGGCCAGTTCATCCAGGTAGGCGCGCTCCATGAAATTCTCCTGATCGACCATCATCACGCTGGCCAGGTACATCTCGGCCGCCATCTCCGGGGTTTGCGCCGCGCGGGCGACTTCGGCCGGGTCCAATGGTTTGTTGAGCTCCGTGTGCAGCCATTGCTGCAGCTCACCGTCGCTGTCCAGTCGAGTGAATTCGCCTTCGATCAGTTGGCGTTCGCGCTCATCGATATGGCCATCGGACTTGGCCGCCGCCACCAGCGCACGCAGTACCGCCTGGCTATGCACCTCGGCCTGGGCCGGGGGCAGCCGGTCGAGTGTCTGCGGCGCGGTGCCCTGCCCTGCGCCCTGGCTCGCCTGCCAGTTGCCGTAGGCCTTGTAGGCGAGCACGCCCAAGGCGGCCAGCCCCCCGTAGGTCAGTACTTTGCCGCCCACATTGCGCGTTTTCTTGTTCCCCAGCAGCATGCCCATGACCCCGGCGGCCAACGCCCCGCCGCCAGCCCCGGACAACAAGCCGCCGAGCCCACTTGCGCCCGCCGAGGGTTTGCCGGCGCCTGACTGTTTGTTCAGCAGATCCTGGCCGGATTTGAGCAATTGATCGAGCAAGCCACGGGTGTTCATGAACAGGTCTCCACGTTGCGAAATGTAACGGCCAGAGTAAGGCCTGCCGTGTGCCGGGCCACCCCTGGATTTGCTTCCAGATGTTGCTTTAGCTGGCAAAAAGCCAACTAGACTCGATATCGCCAACATCCTGCGCAAGCGCACTACGCTCATAACAATTGCATCACTGCTTTCTTGATGACTGCCCCGACCAAGATCTCCAAGAAGAAGAGGGAACACCATGTCAGTGCACAAGACCGCATTGCTCGGCGCCGTGACCGGCGCGCTGCTGGCCAGCGCCGGCCTGCAGGCCGCCGAGCTGCCCAAGGCCCTGGGCGCCACTGAAGGCCGGCTGGATATCGTCGCCTGGCCCGGCTACATCGAGCGCGGCGAGAGCGACAAGGCCTATGACTGGGTCAGCGGCTTCGAGAAGGAAACCGGCTGCAAGGTCAGCGTCAAGACCGCCGCCACCTCCGATGAAATGGTCAGCCTGATGAACAAGGGCGGGTACGACCTGGTCACCGCCTCCGGCGATGCCTCGCTGCGCCTGATCGTCGGCAAGAAGGTGCAGCCGATCAACACCGCGCTTGTCCCCAACTGGAAGAACATCGACCCGCGCCTGCAGAACGGCGGCTGGTACGTGGTCGACAAGCAGGTCTATGGCACCCCGTACCAGTGGGGCCCTAACGTGCTGCTGTACAACACCAATACCTTCAAAGAGGCGCCGACCACCTGGGGGGTAGTGTTCGAGCCGCAGGACCTGCCTGATGGCAAGCCGAACAAGGGCCGTGTGCAGGCCTATGACGGTCCGATCTACCTCGCCGACGCGGCGCTGTACCTGAAATCGGCCAAACCGGAACTGGGCATCCAGGACCCCTACGAGCTGAACGAAGCCCAGTACAAGGCGGTGCTCGACCTGCTGCGCCAGCAGCAACCGCTGATTCACCGCTACTGGCATGACGCCACGGTACAGATGAGCGACGTGAAGAACGAAGGGGTAGTCGCCTCCAGTTCCTGGGGCTACATGGTCAATGGCCTGAAGGCCGAGAACCAGCCGGTAGCCTCGACCATTCCGAAGGAAGGCGCCACGGGCTGGGCCGACACCACCATGCTGCACGCCGAGGCCAAGCACCCCAATTGCGCCTACAAGTGGATGGACTGGTCGTTGCAGCCGAAGGTGCAGGGCGATGTGGCGGCCTGGTTCGGCTCGTTGCCAGCGGTGCCGGCGGCGTGCACCAGCAGCGAGTTGCTGGGGGCCGAGGGATGCAAGACCAACGGCTTCGACAACTTCGACAAGATCGCTTTCTGGAAAACCCCGCAGGCCCAGGGGGGCAAGTTCGTGCCGTATAGCCGATGGACCCAGGACTACATTGCGATCATGGGAGGGCGCTAGTGTAGGCCTACAAGGGTTTTTTTTGCTGACGAAACTGGGGCTGCTGCGCAGCCCTTTCGCGACACAAGGCCGCTCCTACAGGGGCCTGCGCGGTTTCTGTAGGAGCGGCCTTGCGTCGCGAAAGGGGCGCACAGCGCCCCCCGATTCACCGTGGAGTCGCCCATGCCCCTAGCAGTCCAGTTCACCCAGGTCTCGCGCACCTTCGCCGAGGTCAAGGCCGTCGACCAGGTCAGCATCGACATCGAGGACGGCGAGTTCTTCTCCATGCTCGGCCCTTCGGGCTCGGGCAAGACCACCTGCCTGCGCCTGATCGCCGGCTTCGAGCAACCCGACAGCGGCTCGATTCGCATCCATGGCAGCGAAGCCGCCGGCGTGCCGCCCTACCAGCGCGACGTCAACACGGTGTTCCAGGACTACGCCCTGTTCCCCCACATGAACGTGCGCGACAACATTGCCTATGGCCTCAAGGTCAAGGGCGTGGCCAAGGCCGAACGCCACACACGCGCCGAAGAGGCACTGGCCATGGTCGCCCTGACCGGCTACGGCGAGCGCAAGCCGGCGCAGCTTTCCGGCGGTCAGCGCCAGCGCGTCGCCCTGGCCCGCGCCCTGGTCAACCGGCCGCGGGTGCTGTTGCTCGACGAGCCGCTGGGCGCGCTCGACCTGAAACTGCGCGAACAGATGCAAGGCGAGCTGAAGAAGCTGCAGCGCCAGCTGGGCATCACCTTCATCTTCGTCACCCACGACCAGACCGAAGCCCTGTCGATGTCCGACCGCGTGGCGGTGTTCAACCGCGGCCGCATCGAACAGGTCGACACCCCGCGCCAGCTCTACATGAAGCCCGCCACCACCTTCGTCGCCGAGTTCGTCGGCACCTCCAACGTGGTGCGTGGCGACCTGGCCGAGCAGCTCAGCGGTGGCCGCTCGCCCTTCTCCATCCGCCCCGAACACATCCGCCTCGGGGACACGCCCAGCAGCGGCCAGGACGTTCAGCTCAGTGGCCTGCTGCGCGACATCCAATACCAGGGCAGCGCCACGCGCTTTGAGGTGCAACTGGACAACGGACAGCTGCTGGCGGTAAGCCAGGCCAACGATCGCTGGCAGGACCAGCCCCAACCCTGGCAGGCTGGCCAGCGGGTGCAGGTGCGCTGGCCACGTGAAGCGATGACGGCGCTGCAGGAAACCGTGCTGGTCGAGGGCCGCTGAAATGAGCCTGGCCCAGCCACCTTCAAGCCCGTTGCGCCGGCTGTCCAACCTGCTCTACCGGCGCCCCAACCTGTACCTGTTACTGCTGCTGATCCCGCCGCTGACCTGGTTCGGCGCCATTTACCTGGGTTCGTTGCTCAACCTTTTGTGGCAAGGTTTCTACACCTTCGACGACTTCACCATGGCGGTGACGCCGACGCTGACCCTGGGCAACTTCGCCGCGCTGTTCAACCCGGCGAATTTCGACATCATCCTGCGCACCCTGGCCATGGCCGTGGCGGTGTCGCTGGCCAGCGCGGTGCTGGCCTTCCCCATCGCCTACTACATGGCGCGCTACACCACCGGCAAGACCAAGGCCTTTTTCTATATCGCGGTGATGATGCCGATGTGGGCCAGCTACATCGTCAAGACCTACGCCTGGACCCTGCTGCTGGCCAAGGGCGGCGTGGCCCAGTGGTTCGTCCAGCAGCTGCACCTGGATGGGTTGCTGCAAGCCGTGCTGGCGATACCCGGGGTGGGTGGCAGCACGCTGTCGACCTCGCACCTGGGGCGCTTCATGGTGTTCGTGTACATCTGGCTGCCGTTCATGATCCTGCCGATCCAGGCCTCGCTGGAGCGCCTGCCGCCGTCGTTGCTGCAGGCCTCGGCGGACCTCGGCGCGAGGCCAGGGCAGACCTTCTGGCAAGTGATCCTGCCTCTGTCGATCCCCGGTATTGCCGCGGGCTCGATCTTCACCTTCTCGCTGACCCTGGGCGACTTCATCGTGCCGCAACTGATCGGCCCGCCCGGCTACTTCATCGGCAGCATGGTCTACGCCCAGCAAGGGGCGATCGGCAACATGCCGATGGCCGCCGCGTTCACCCTGGTGCCCATCGTGCTGATCGCGATCTACCTCTCCATCGTCAAGCGCCTGGGAGCCTTCGATGCACTCTGAAAAAGCCTCGACCGGCCTGCGCCTGGCGGCGTGGGGTGGTTTGTTGTTCCTGCACTTTCCGATCCTGATCATCGTGCTGTACGCCTTCAACACCGAAGATGCGGCGTTCAGCTTTCCGCCCCAAGGCTTCACCCTCAAATGGTTCGCCGTGGCCTTCGCCCGCCCCGACGTGCTCGAGTCCATCAAACTGTCGATCCAGGTGGCCTGCCTGGCCACGCTGATTGCCCTGGTGCTCGGCACGCTGGCTTCGGCGGCGTTGTACCGGCGCAACTTCTTCGGCAAGGAGGGGATTTCGCTGATGCTGATCCTGCCGATCGCCCTGCCCGGGATCATCACCGGCATCGCCCTGCTGTCGGCGTTCAAGAGCCTTGGAATCGAGCCCGGGATATTCACCATCGTGGTCGGTCACGCCACCTTCTGCGTGGTGATCGTCTACAACAACGTGATCGCGCGGCTGCGCCGAACCTCGCAGAGCCTCATCGAAGCCTCGATGGACCTGGGCGCCGATGGCTGGCAGACGTTCCGCTACATCATCCTACCCAACCTCGGTTCGGCACTGCTGGCCGGCGGCATGCTGGCCTTTGCCCTGTCGTTCGACGAGATCATCGTCACCACCTTCACCGCCGGGCACGAACGCACGCTGCCGATATGGCTGCTCAACCAGCTCAGCCGCCCGCGCGACGTGCCGGTGACCAACGTGGTCGCCATGCTGGTGATGCTGGTGACCATGCTGCCGATCCTCGGCGCCTATTACCTGACCCGCGGCGGTGAGAGCGTCGCGGGCAGCGGCAAATGACCTACAAGGAGCCCCCATGCAAATCAACATGCTGATCAACGGTCGCCTGGTCGCTGGCGAAGGCCCTGCCTGGACCGTCCTCAACCCCGCCGAGGGCAACGCCCTGGTACAGATCAACGAAGCCAGCGAGGCCCAGGTCGATGCCGCCGTGCGCGCCGCCGACCTGGCCTTCGACAGCTGGTCGCAGACCAGCCCCAAGGAACGTTCGCTGGCCCTGCTGGCGCTGGCCGACGCCATCGAAGCGCACGGCGATGAACTGGCCAGGCTGGAATCGCAAAACTGCGGCAAGCCTTTCGCCGCCGCCCTCAACGACGAAATACCGGCCATCGTCGACGTATTCCGCTACTTTGCCGGCGCCGCCCGCTGCCTGGGGGGCTCGGCGGCAGGCGAATACCTGCCGGGCCATACCTCGATGATCCGCCGCGACCCGCTAGGTGTGGTCGCCTCGATCGCCCCCTGGAACTACCCGCTGATGATGCTGGCGTGGAAGGTCGCCCCGGCCCTGGCTGCCGGCAATACCGTGGTCATCAAGCCGTCCGAGCTGACCCCGCTGACCGCCCTGCGCTTTGGCGAGCTGGCCAAGGGCCTGCTGCCTGCCGGCGTGCTCAACATCCTCTTTGGCCGTGGGCAAACGGTCGGCAACCCGCTGGTCACCCACCCCAAGGTGCGGATGGTCTCGCTGACCGGCTCGATCCCTACCGGCGCGCACATCATTGGCTCTACCGCCGACAGCGTGAAGCGCATGCACATGGAGCTGGGTGGCAAGGCCCCGGTACTGGTGTTCGACGACGCCGACATCGATGCCGCCATCGACGGCATCCGCACCTTCGGCTTCTACAACGCCGGCCAGGACTGCACGGCGGCCTGCCGTCTGTATGTGCAGGAGGGCATCTACCAACGCTTCGTCGAGCGCCTGGGCAAGGCCGTGGCGAGCCTCAAGCCCGGCGTGCAGGACGCCGAGGACACCGAGCTGGGCCCACTGATCAGCGCCCAGCACCGTGACAAGGTGGCGGGCCTGGTGAACCGCGCCATTGCCCAGCCGCACATCCGTCTGATCACCGGCGGCAAGGCACTGCCAGGGGATGGGTTCTTCTTCGAGCCAACGGTGCTGGCCGACGCCCTGCAGGACGATGAGATCGTGCGCAATGAGGTCTTCGGCCCCGTGGTATCGGTGACGCGCTTCACCGACGAAGCCCAGGCACTGGAGTGGGCCAACGATTCGGAATACGGCCTGGCCTCATCGGTGTGGACCCGCGACACCGGCCGCGCCCACCGCCTGGCGGCGCGGTTGCAGTATGGCTGCACCTGGGTCAACACCCACTTCATGCTGGTCAGCGAAATGCCCCATGGCGGGCAGAAGCATTCGGGGTATGGGAAGGACCTGTCGATGTATGGGCTGGAGGATTACACCTGTGTGCGACATGTGATGATCAAGCATTGAATCTGGGGTGATGTTCCCGGCCCTATCGCCGGCAAGCCAGCTCCCACGGGTACAGCGCAAGCCATAAGAGCAGCGCTGTACCCGTGGGAGTGCGGTTCTTCAATTTCGCGAAGATTCTTTCAATCCTTAGCCCTGCGTCCTACAGCCAACTCGTTGCCTGGTATCATATTCTGATACCATGAACAATTACCAAAGATCGACCCTTCAGGCCATCTTCAAAAAACCGGTCCCCAGGACATTGGAATGGGTGCGCGTGGAATCACTGCTGATATCGATTGGCGCCAACGTGATCGAAGGACGTGGATCGCGCGTGCGCTTCGAGCTCAATGGCGTGGTTGCCACATTTCATCGACCTCATCCGGACAAGCATGCCAAGCCTTATCAATTACACGGCGCCCGCCAGTTCCTTGAGCAGGCAGGAGTGACACCATGAATGTAATGACCTATCGCGGTTATGCCGCACGAATCGAGTACAGCGACGAAGATCAGCTGCTGATTGGCCACGTTGCGGGCATTCGCGACGTCATCGGTTTTCACGGGGAATCGATAAGCGAATTACGACACGCGTTCCAGGAGGCAGTGGATGACTACCTCGAGACCTGCGCGCGCCTGGGCAGAGAGCCGCAAAAGGCTTACTCCGGAAAATTGAGCCTGCGCCTGGAGCCTACCCTCCACGCCAGCGTGGCAGCCAAGGCCGAGCTGGCGCAGAAGAGCATCAACCAATGGGTAAGCGACATCCTGAGTCAGGCTGCCTACCATTGAGGCAACCGATCAATCCCGCAAATCGGACTCATGAATCGGGTTTGCCCGGCTGGTCGCGCGTTGGTACTGCGCCGGCCAGGTCGCCTTGTTGCCGCCCAGGTCGTCATCGGCATGCAGCGGCCAGTACGGGTCGCGCAGCAGTTCCCGGGCCAGGAAGATGACATCGGCCTGCCCGGTACGCAGGATGTGTTCGGCCTGGGCCGGCTCGGTGATCATGCCCACCGTGCCGGTGGCGATTTCAGATTCCTTGCGCACGCGCTCGGCGAAGCGGGTCTGGTAGCCGGGGCCGGTGGGGATCTCGGCGTTGACCGAAGTACCGCCCGAGGACACATCGATCAGGTCGACTCCGAGCGCGCGCAGGCGGCGGGCCAGTTCGACGGTTTCGTCCGGGTTCCAGCCATCTTCCACCCAATCGGTCGCCGAAACCCGAACGAACAGCGGCAGCTCCTGGGGCCAGATCTTGCGCACCGCCTCGGTGACTTGCAGGGTCAGACGGATACGGTTTTCGAAGCAGCTGCCGTACTCGTCGCGGCGCTGATTGCTCAGCGGCGAGAGGAACTGGTGCAGCAGGTAGCCATGGGCAGCATGGATCTCGACCACCTTGAAACCCGCCTGTAGCGCCCGTTCGGTGGCAGCAACGAACGCGCTGACAACGTCCTGGACTTCGTCCTTGGTCAATTCACGCGGGGCGGTGTGCTGCGGGTCGAAGGCAATCTTGGAGGGCCCCACGGGCTGCCAGCCCCCCTCATCGAGCTTGACGCTGCCTTGCTTGCCCAGCCAGGGCCTGAAGGTGCTGGCCTTGCGCCCGGCGTGGGCCAGCTGGATGCCCGGCACGGCGCCCTGGGCGGTGATGAAACGGGTGATGCGCTGCAACGGGGCGATCTGTGCATCGTCCCACAGGCCAAGGTCTTCGGCGGTGATACGGCCATCGGCGGTCACCGCCACCGCTTCAGTGATGACCAGACCGGCACCGCCCACGGCGCGGCTGCCCAGGTGAACGAGGTGCCAGTCGTTGGCCAAGCCATCGACGGCGGAATACTGGCACATTGGCGAAACCGCGATGCGGTTGGGCAGGGTTAGCTGACGCAGGGTGTAAGGCTCGAGCAGCAGGCTCATGAGGGCACCTCCCAAGGACTCCAATGGTGATCCGGCCCGGACACTCATGCACGACGCTGGTCCGGTATCGGTCATTAATCAGACTAGACCAGATTGGTAGGGGGGAAGGTTCCTCGGGAATTGGGGGTGCCTTTAGGGCCCTATCGCCGGCAAGCCGGCGATAGGGCCCTGGAGGTCAGCGCGGCTCCATGTGGGCAATCATCAGCTGCACGCTTTCGTTACCTCGGAACTCGTTCACATCCAGTTTGTAGGCCAGTTCCACCCAACGCACGGTCGGGTTCGGCCATACCTCGCGGTCGATGCCAAAGGCGATGCCATCCAGGCGCACCGAGCCACATTCGCTCTTGAGCACCACCTTCAGGTGCCGCTCTCCCACCACGCGCTGCTCCACCAGCTGGAACACGCCATGGAACAACGGCTCGGGGAAGTGCTGGCCCCAGGGCCCGGCGTGGCGCAGGGCTTTGGCCAGGTCGAGGTGGAACTCTTCCACGGCCAGGCTGCCGTCCGACAGCAGGCGCCCGGTCAGGTCTTCTTCGCGCAATTGACGGCGCACTTCTTCATCGAACGCCTCGGCAAACGCCGGGAAGTTGCCTTCGGGCAAGGACAACCCGGCCGCCATGGCATGCCCGCCGAACTTGCTGATCAGCTGCGGGTGGCGCGCCGCCACCGCATCCAGCGCATCGCGAATATGAAAGCCCGGCACCGAACGCGCCGAGCCCTTGAGCATGCCGTCACCGGCATCGGCAAAGGCGATGGTCGGCCGGTGGTAACGCTCCTTCAGGCGCGAGGCGAGAATACCGATCACACCCTGGTGCCAGTCGGCATCGAACAGGCACAGACCATACGGCATGGACTCGACCGGCAAATCCTTGAGCTGGGCCAGGGCCTCGCGCTGCATGCCTTGCTCGATCGACTTGCGGTCCTGGTTCAGGTCATCCAGCTGCTGGGCCATGTCCTGGGCCAGCGCCTCGTCCTCGCACAGCAGGCATTCAATACCCAGGCTCATGTCGTCCAGGCGCCCGGCAGCGTTCAACCGTGGGCCGAGGATGAAACCGAGGTCGGTGGAGGTAATGCGCCGATGATCGCGACGCGCCACTTCCAGAATGGCTTTCAGGCCCGGCCGTGCGCGGCCCGCGCGGATGCGCTCCAGGCCCTGGTGCACCAGGATGCGGTTGTTGGCATCCAGCGGCACCACGTCGGCGACACTGCCCAGGGCCACCAGGTCGAGCAGCTCGCCGATGTTCGGCTGTGGCTGCGTCTCGTAGCGCCCCAGGCTGCGCAAGCGCGCCCGCAAGGCCATGAGCACATAGAAGATCACCCCGACGCCCGCCAGCGACTTGCTGGGGAACGCGCAGCCCGGCTGGTTCGGGTTGATGATGGCGTCGGCCTGCGGCAGTTGCGCGCCCGGCAGGTGGTGGTCGGTGACCAGTACCTTGAGCCCGGCCGCCTTGGCCGCGTCCACGCCTTCGACACTGGAGATGCCGTTGTCGACGGTGATCAGCAATTGTGGTTGGCGCTGCAGGGCTACCTGAACGATTTCCGGGGTCAGGCCGTAGCCGTACTCGAAGCGGTTGGGCACCAGGTAGTCGACGTGGGCCGCGCCCAGCAGGCGCAGGCCCAGCACGCCAACGGTACTGGCCGTGGCGCCATCGGCATCGAAATCGCCGACGATCAGGATACGCTGGCGCTGGTCGATAGCCTCGACCAGCAGGTCCACGCCGGCTTCGATACCCTTGAGCTGCTGGTACGGCAACAGCCGCGCCAGGCTCTTGTCCAGTTCGGCTTCGCTCTGCACGCCGCGGGCGGCGTACAGGCGGGTCAGCAAAGGTGGCAGGTTCCCCAGAAATGGCAGGGTCGATGGCAGCGGGCGAGGTTCGATACGCATGGGGGTTTGGGCTCAGCCACGCTCGCCGAGCAGCCACTCGAGCTGCACTTCATGCTGACCACGGTCGTCGGTGACGAATACCGTGCCTTCGCTGATCATCACGTCCCACTTGATGGTGCGGGGCATGTCGGTGGCCAGGACTTCCAGGACCTCCTGCGGTACGGCGGCGATATTCAGGTTCTTCAGCCCTTTGACCGCGTCCACGACCTTGTTCTGCCACACCCGCAGGCTGCCGTAGGCCAGCAGGCTGGTGCGCTCGGTACGGCGCGAGCACCAGGTCAGGCGCTCGGCGTCGGGCTGGCCGACTTCGATCCAGTGCAGGATGCGGTCGTCCAGGCTCTTTTCCCACAGCGCCGCTTCATCGACGTCGGACAAACCACGGCCGAACGACAGGTTCTCGTTGTACCACAGCGCGTAGGCCAGCAGGCGCACGGCCATGCGCTCTTCGGTTTCCGAAGGATGGCGGGCAATGGTCTGGCGGACGTTCTCGTACACGCCACGATCGAGATCGGTGAGGTTCAGTTCGAATTTGTAGGTGGTGGACGGCTGGGCCATGGTCGACTGGGCTTCGTGCAAAGAGAAAAGTTGCCTAGTCTAACTGATCCTGCCCAGGCTTGCGCCGCAGCAGTATCTGCCGCTGAAGACCTATGATAAAACCACCGCTCTGCCTTGTCGCCACGGATGCCACATGCCTACGCCCAGCAAACCCCTCGCCGGACTTAAAGTCATCGAACTCGGCACCCTGATCGCCGGCCCGTTTGCCTCACGCATCTGCGCCGAGTTCGGTGCCGAGGTGATCAAGGTCGAGTCCCCCGACGGGGGTGACCCGCTGCGCAAATGGCGCAAGCTGTACGAGGGCACTTCGCTGTGGTGGTTCGTTCAGGCGCGCAACAAACAGTCGCTGACGCTTAACCTCAAGCACCCTGAGGGCCGCGAAATCCTCAAGCGCTTGCTGGCCGAGGCCGACATCCTGATCGAGAACTTCCGCCCTGGCGTGCTGGAAAAGCTCGGCCTGGGCTGGGATGTACTGCATGCGCTCAACCCGCGCCTGGTCATGGTCCGCCTGTCGGGTTTCGGCCAGACCGGGCCGATGAAGGACCAGCCGGGCTTTGGTGCGGTGGGCGAATCCATGGGTGGCCTGCGCTACATCACAGGCTTCGACGACCGCCCGCCGGTGCGCACCGGGATCTCCATCGGCGATTCGATTGCCGCGTTGTGGGGTGTGATCGGCGCGCTGATGGCGCTGCGTCACCGCGAAGTCAACGGCGGCGAGGGCCAGGTGGTGGATGTGGCCCTGTACGAAGCGATCTTCGCCATGATGGAAAGCATGGTCCCGGAATTCGACGTGTTCGGGTTCATTCGCGAGCGTACCGGCAACATCATGCCGGGCATTACACCCTCCTCCATCCACACCACTGCCGATGGCAAGCATGTGCAGATCGGTGCCAACGGCGATGCGATCTTCAAGCGCTTCATGCAGGCCATCGGTCGCACTGACCTTGCCGAAGACCCGTCGCTGGCCAGCAATGATGGCCGCGACGCGCGCCGTGACGAGCTGTATGGCGTGATCGACCGCTGGGCCAACGGCCTGCCGCTGGAACAGGTCATGCGCACACTCAACGACGCCGAAGTGCCCGCCAGCCGTATCTTTTCGGCCGAGGACATGTTCAACGATCCGCAGTACCTGGCGCGGGAAATGTTCCTGCAGGCTCGTCTGCCGGACGGCAAGCCGTTCAAGATGCCCGGCATCGTGCCGAAACTTTCCGAAACGCCAGGCTCCACCGAGTGGGTCGGCCCGGCCTTGGGCGAACATACCGATGCGTTGCTGGCCAGACTGGGTTACGACACGGCCGCTATCGCCAGCCTGCGCACCGCGGGCACCGTCTGAGATCGCCCTTGCCCATGCGCGCCCGGTCCTTGCTCTGCGGCCTGTTGCTCTCCATGGCCCTGGCGCCGGTGCAGGCCAGGGAACGCCTGCTGTGGCTGGTCCGCGACCTGCCGCCTTTCACCATTTTCGAGGGCACGGAAAAAGGCCAGGGCGTGGTCGACCAGATGTTGCCGCTGCTGATCGAACAGATGCCCGAGTACGACCACGCCATCGTGCGGGTCAACCGTGCCCGCGGCATCCAGATGCTGCAGGACCGAAGCAGTTTCACCTGCGACCCGACCCTGCTGTGGACGGCAGAGCGCGCCAAGTTCGTGCACTTCTCGGTGCCGACCTTGGGCGTGATGAGCGGCGGCCTGGTGGTTCGCAAGCATGGCGAAGCACTGCTGGCACCTTTTCTAGAGGGCCAGCAGGTCGACTTGAAAGGTTTGCTCGACAGCACGCAATTGAAGTTGGGCATCGTCGCCGGACGCAGCTACAGCACGCAGATCGATGACATTCTGCGCCAGCTGCCCGATACCGTATTCAGCCGCCATTACGGTAACGATGCCACCGCCAGCCTGCTGCAAATGCAGCAACTCGGTCGCCTGCAACTGGTACTCGGCTATTGGCCAGAGGTGCGTTACCTGATTCAGCAACAGGGGGGCTCGCTGGACGATTACCGCTTCCACCCGATCCAGGGCGTGAACCGCTATCAGTTCCTGCATGTGGGCTGCTCGGACTCGCCACTGGGGCGCGAGGCCATTGCCCATATCGACCAGCTCTTGCCGGCGTTACGTCGCGATACGCTGCCGGCACTGTATGCCCGCTGGCTGGACCCGGAATTGCGCGGAGACTACCTGCAACAGAGCAAGCAGTTTTTCGAAAAGCGCTAGAAAAAAGAAACCCCGGAACGCTGGGGAAGACGTCCGGGGTCAAGCGAAAGTCCTTACGGGCTTCCCGTGACAACCTGCCTGCACCGGAGCTGTGTGCAAGTGGGTTGCCCTACTGCGTCTGATAAGCCAATCAGGCAAAGGTTCCCTGCGGTTGCATACGCTGTTGCAACGCCGCGATCACACAGGGCTGCAAACGCCCCTCGACAATCTGCAAGTCACGGTGCAAACCGTCTACCAAGTCGATCAGCAGGCTTTGCTCCTGCAATTGGCGCAGGCTGACAGAGCGGCGCAATGCCGTGCCACCGAGGCCCTCGTAAACGATCAATTGGCGGTTGCCGCTGGTATCGGCGGCGTCAAGGTGGGTTCGATAAGGCGACAGGGCGTCGTTGAGCAGTCTGCAGATTCTTTCCATCCGGATCACTCGCGCAGGTAGTGGGACATACAGTAACTGACCAACAAGCGCAGCGGAAAGTTCGCCCGGCTGCGGCTGGTTCATTGAGCATGCTTGGGCGATGTGACGGTTTGAATACACCGTATGGCCTGTTGCCAGCGCGGCATGGGTAATGGCCAGGGCAGCTCGGCGAGCACCCAGAGGCCTCGCTTGCGAGCCTCTTCAGCAAGGTCCGGACCCTGGGCACTGGGACAGCCGGTGAACAACACAGCGCGCAATGAGCGGTCACGCTCGATGCGCTTGAGTAAGGTCAGGCCATCGCTCATTGAATGATCAAGGATCAGCAAGTCGGCTTTGCGCGGGCGCGCAAGGCAAGCGCCGAGGTCGGCAAGATCGGCGGTGACACGCACGTCGAAAATGCCCTGGGCATTGCACGCCTGGTGCAGGAGGATCTGGTGGGAAGGCCGAGACTGGTGAATCAACACGTAGGGCTGACGCATGAGCCGCTCCTTTGGAAAAGGGCGGCAACTCTATGCAAGTTTCAGCATGATTTATGTAGGACGATTCTGAACAAGACTGAAGAAGGTGCCACAAAAAAGGGCCGCTGCGCGCCCCAATCGCCGGCAAGCCGGCTCCCACAGGCCACCACAGTCTTGAATACAGTGGTTTTCTTGTGGAAGCCGGCTTGCCGGCGATTGGGCCGCACAGCGGCCCCTTCGACTTCCGCTTAAAGCGGCTTGCCGCGATTACCGTGCTGGCTGACGAAGGCCTGCATTGCCTTCAGGTCGTTGGCCAGTACCGTGCAGCGCTCTTCGCGGCTGAACAGGTCGCTCAAGTGTTCTGGCAGCTCCAGCGCCTTGCCGATGCCGGCCTTCTCCACCGCTTCCGGGAACTTGACCGGGTGCGCAGTGCCCAGTACCACCATCGGCGTGTCCAGGCTGCGGCGGCACTCGCGGGCGGCCTTGACGCCGATCGCGGTGTGCGGGTCGAGCACTTCACCGGTGCTGGCAAAGACTTCAGCGATGGTCTCGCAGGTTTGCTCATCGCTCACGGCCAGCGAATCGAACAGCTTGCGGGCTTCGGTCCAGCGGTCTTGCTCGACGCTGAAGCCGCCGCCCTGCTTGAAGTTGGCCATCAGTTCGCCGATGGCGGCGCCGTTGCGGCCATGCAGGTCGAACAGCAGGCGCTCGAAGTTGGACGAGACCATGATGTCCATCGACGGCGACAGGGTCGCGTGCAGGGTTTCCTTGACGTACTGGTTGCCGCTCATGAAGCGGTGCAGGATGTCGTTGCGGTTGGTTGCCACCACCAGCTGGCTGATCGGCAGACCCATGTTGCGCGCCAGGTAACCGGCGAAGATGTCGCCGAAGTTGCCGGTCGGTACCGAGAACGCCACCGAACGGGCCGGGCCGCCCAGCTGCAGAGCAGCATGGAAGTAGTAGACGATCTGGGCCATGATCCGCGCCCAGTTGATCGAGTTGACCGCCACCAGGCGAGTGCCCTTGAGGAAGGACTGGTCGGCGAAGCTGGCCTTGACCATTTCCTGGCAGTCGTCGAAGTTGCCTTCGATGGCGATGTTGTGGATGTTCTCACCGAAGATGGTGGTCATCTGCCGACGCTGCACTTCCGACACACGCTGGTGCGGGTGAAGGATGAAGATGTCGACGTTGTCGCAACGGCGGCAGCCTTCGATGGCGGCGGAACCGGTGTCACCACTGGTGGCACCGATGATCACCACGCGCTCGCCGCGCTTGGCCAGCACGTGGTCGAGCAGGCGGCCGAGCAGTTGCAGGGCGAAGTCCTTGAACGCCAGAGTCGGGCCGTGGAACAGCTCCATGACCCACTCGTTGCTGTTCAGCTGACGCAGCGGTGCAACGGCGGCATGAGCGAACTCACCGTAGGTTTCTTCGAGGATCTTCTTGAAGTCGGCGTCGGCAATGCTGCCGGTGACGAACGGGCGCATCACCCGGAAGGCCAGCTCGTGGTACGGCAGGCCGGCCCAGGAGGCGATTTCTTCCTGGGTGAAGCGTGGCAGGTTCTCGGGTACGTACAGGCCGCCGTCGCTGGCAAGGCCCGCCAGCAGGACGTCTTCGAAATTCAGGGCCGGTGCCTGGCCGCGGGTGCTGATATAACGCATGGCTACAAACCTTCGATGCTGGGCCCGGGCCGCCGTCGCGGCCCGTGGGGGAAATTAGTTGAGCTGTTCGACGCGGATGCGCACGACCTTGCCGACCACGTCCTGCAGGGCTTCCAGGGCGACGATGGCGTCATTGATGCGCTGCTCGACCACACCGTGGGTCAGCAGGATCATCGGCACCAGGCCATCCTGTTCCTCGGCTTCCTTCTGCATGATCGACTCGATGTTGATGCCGCGCTCCGACAGGATGCTCGCCACCTGGGCCAGTACGCCCGGGTGGTCCTTGGCCTGGATGCGCAAGTAGTAGGCACTTTCGCAGGCTTCGATCGGCAGGATCGGGTGGGCCGACAGCGAGTCCGGCTGGAAGGCCAGGTGCGGCACACGGTTTTCCGGGTCGGACGTCATGGCGCGGACCACATCGACCAGGTCGGCGACCACCGAGGAAGCCGTCGGCTCCATGCCGGCACCGGCGCCGTAGTACAGGGTGGAACCGGCAGCGTCGCCATTGACCATCACGGCGTTCATCACGCCATTGACGTTGGCGATCAGGCGGTCGGCCGGAATCAGCGTCGGGTGCACGCGCAGCTCGATGCCCGCGTCGGTGCTGCGGGCCACGCCCAGGTGCTTGATGCGGTAGCCCAGGGCTTCGGCGTAGTTCACGTCAGCAGTGGTCAGTTGAGTGATGCCTTCGGTGTAGGCCTTTTCGAACTGCAGCGGGATGCCGAAGGCGATGGAAGCCAGGATGGTCAGCTTGTGCGCCGCATCGATGCCTTCGACGTCGAAGGTCGGGTCGGCTTCGGCATAACCCAGCGCCTGGGCTTCGGCCAGCACGTCGGGGAAGGCACGACCTTTCTCGCGCATCTCGGTGAGGATGAAGTTGCCGGTGCCGTTGATGATCCCGGCCAGCCAGTTGATGCGGTTGGCCGACAGGCCTTCGCGGATCGCCTTGATCACCGGGATGCCGCCAGCCACCGCAGCTTCGAAGGCGACGATGACGCCCTTCTCGCGGGCCTTGGCGAAGATTTCGTTGCCGTGCACGGCGATCAGCGCCTTGTTGGCGGTGACCACGTGCTTGCCGTTTTCGATGGCCTTGAGCACCAGGTCACGGGCCACGGTGTAGCCACCGATCAGCTCGATGACAATGTCGATCTCCGGGTTGTTCGCAACGTCGAACACATCAGCGGTAATGGGGGTACCGGTAATCTGGCAGTTCGGGTTCTGCGAGCGCATGGCGATCTGTGCCACTTCAATACCGCGCCCGGCACGGCGGGCAATCTCCTCGGCGTTGCGCTGAAGTACATTGAAGGTACCGCCACCGACGGTCCCCAACCCACAGATGCCTACTTTGACCGGTTTCACTGTGAACTCCCCATTGAACGGCCGGCACCTGCGCCGACCGTGAAACATGCCGTCACCCCATGACGACGGCGTACTGAATGAATTACTTGGCGGCCTGCTGCTGGCCAGCCAGGGCCAGCTTGGCCACTTGTGGCGCAGGCTGGTAGCCCGGGATCACCTGGCCGTTCTCGAGCACGATCGCCGGGGTGCCATTGACCCCGATCGACTGGCCCAGCTGGAACTGCTTGCTGACCGGGTTGGCGCACTTGGCGGCCTTGATTTCCTTGCCTTCGACCATCTTGTCCAGCGCCGCGCGGCGGTCGCTGGAGCACCACACGGCCTGCAACTGCTCATCACCCGACGAACCGAGGCCCTGGCGCGGGAAGGCGACATAACGCACTTCGATACCGCGACGGTTGAGCTCCGGGACTTCGGCGTGCAGCTTGTGGCAGTACGGGCAGGTCGTGTCGGTGAATACGGTGATGTGCGACTTGGTTTCGCCCTTGGCAGGATAAACCACCATCTCGGCGGCTGGAATGCCGTTGATGAGCTTGGCGATGCCCAGGCGTTCGGTCTTTTCAGTCAGGTTGACCGGCTTGCCGTCCTGGATCTGGAACAGATAGCCCTGCATGACGAACTGGCCGTCGCCGCTGGCGTACAGCACGCGACCGCCCTGCAGCTTCACTTCATAGAGGCCGCTGACCGGGCTGCTGGCCACGCTTTCCACGGGCACTTCCAGTTCGAGGTTCTGCAACGATTTGCGGATGGCCTGCTCGGCAACGGCATTGCTATCGGTCGCCGCGGCAACGGCGAAGGTACTGGCCAGCGCCAACGCGGCGGCGGCGATCATCTGGGTCAAACGCATGGGAACTCCTGAAGGCGGACAGGGGCCGGAGGGCGTCACCCGCGGAAAAACCGCGGCGACCGTGCGGCCCTTGGTGCAAACCGCTCAAGCCTACCACATCACACCGTCAATGAAGGGGTCTGCAGGTACCGGCCGGCGGAACATGAAAATCATTCATCCACGCGGGTGATGCTGGGCATGCAACTGCTGCAAACGGGCCTTGGCCACATGGGTGTAGATCTGCGTGGTCGACAGGTCGCTGTGGCCCAGCAGCATCTGCACCACGCGCAGGTCGGCGCCGTGGTTGAGCAAGTGGGTGGCGAAGGCGTGGCGCAGGGTGTGCGGCGACAAGGACTTGTCGATGCCCGCTACCCGTGCATGGTGCTTGATGCGGTGCCAGAAGGTCTGGCGGGTCATCTGCTCGCCGCGCTGACTGGGGAACAGCACGTCGCTCGGCCGGCCATTGAGCAGCTCGGTGCGACCGTCCCGCACATAGCGCTCCAGCCACAGCACCGCCTCCTCGCCCATCGGCATCAGGCGCTCCTTGCTGCCCTTGCCCATTACCCGCAGCACACCCTGGCGCAAGTTGACTTGGTCAAGGGTCAGGCTCACCAGCTCGGTCACCCGCAAGCCGCACGCGTAGAGCACTTCGAGCATCGCACGGTCGCGCTGGCCGATGGCTTCGCCAAGGTCCGGGGCTTGTAACAATGCCTCGACATCGGCTTCCGACAGCGATTTGGGCAATGGCTTGCCCAATTGCGGCATCTCGACCTGCAAGGTGGGGTCGACGGCTACTAGCTTTTCCCGCAGCAGGTAACGAAAGAAGCCGCGCAGGCCCGAGAGAAAGCGTGCCGTGGAACGCGGCTTGTAGCCCTGGTCGAGGCGCCAGGCCAAGTGGTCGAGAATCAACTCGCGGCCGGCGTCGGGCAGGGTCACCGAATGCTCCTGCAGCCAGCCATTGAACAGTGCCAGGTCGCTGCGGTAGGAAACACGGGTGTTGTCGGACAGGCCTTTTTCCAGCCACAGGGCGTCGAGGAACTGGTCGATCAGAGGGTGGTCGAGGGCAGGCATGAAAACTCGGTGGAAAACGACGAAATGGCGCTTAGTCTTTCATAACCACGCCGGCATAGGGAGCCCGCATGAACGAACAGCAGATCCTTCTCAGCGTCGGCGGTATCGGCGCTGCCGCCTTGGCCTGCCAGTGGCTGGCCTGGCGCCTGAAATTACCCGCTATCCTGTTTCTGCTGCTGGCCGGCATCCTCGCCGGGCCGATCCTTGGCTGGCTCGACCCGCAAGCACTGTTCGGCCCATTGCTGATGCCACTGGTGTCGCTGGCGGTGGCGCTGATCCTGTTCGAAGGCAGCCTGACCCTGCACCTGTCGCAGTGGCGCGACATCGGCAGCGTGGTGCACCGGCTGGTGACCGTGGGCGCACTGTCGACCTGGCTGGTGATCGCGCTGGCTACCCACTGGCTGCTGGGCTTCGACTGGCCCTTGGCGATCCTGTTCGGCACCCTGACCCTGGTCACCGGCCCCACCGTGATCGTGCCGATGCTGCGGGTGGTGCGGCCCAAGGCGGCCATCGCCAACATCCTGCGCTGGGAAGGCATCATGATCGACCCGATCGGTGCCCTGCTGGCCGTGGTGGTGTACAGCTTCATCATCGCCAGTGGCGCTGGCGATGGCCTGACCCAGAGCCTGGTGACCTTCGCCGGGGTGATCTTCTGCGGCAGCGCCCTGGGGGCGGCAGGCGGCTGGCTGCTCGGGCAGATCATGCGGGAACAGTGGCTGCCGGAATACCTTCACAACCTGGCCTCGCTGGCTGCGGTGCTGGGCATTTTCATCGCCGCCAACCAGATCGTCCACGAATCCGGGTTGCTGGCCGTCACGGTGATGGGCATGTGGCTGGCCAACATGCGCGGGGTCGATGTGCGGCAAATCCTGCACTTCAAGGAAAACCTCAGCGTATTGCTGATCTCCGGCCTGTTCATCCTGCTCGCCGCGCGCCTCGACCTGCACGCCATGATCGGCCTGGGGCCCGCTGTGCTGGCGCTGCTGTTGGTGATCCAGCTGCTGGCGCGACCGCTCAATGTGGCGCTGTCGACCCTGGGCTCATCGCTGAACTGGCGCGAACGCGCCCTGCTCGCCTGGGTCGCGCCACGCGGCATCGTCGCCGCGGCGGTGTCGGCGATCTTTGCCATCCGCCTGCACGAGGCCGGCCACCAGGGCGCCCTGCTGCTGGTGCCGCTGACCTTCGCCGTGATCATTGGCACCGTGGTCATACAGAGCGCCACGGCACGCCCCCTGGCACGCCTGCTCAAGGTCGCAGAGCCGGCGCCCAGCGGCTTTCTCATCGTCGGCGCCAACGAGCCGGCCCGGGCCATCGGCAAGGCGTTGCAGCAACTGGGCTGTCGCGTGCTGCTGACCGATTCGAGCTGGGAAAACATCCGCGCAGCGCGCATGGATGGGCTGCCCACCTATTTTGGCAACCCGGCCTCGCAGCATGCTGATGCGCACCTTGACCTGGTCGGTCTGGGCCATCTGCTGGGGTTGTCGCCTGCGGGCGAGATCAATGCCCTGGCCTGCGCACGCTTTCGCCATGACTTTGGCCACGGCCGCTTGTTCGTGCTGGCCAGCGGCCTGGAGAAGCAGCGCAGCGACAAGCACCGGGCCGCCGAAGAGCACCGCGGGCATCTGCTCGGTGCAAGCCCGATGACCTATCTGCAACTGGCCAACCGCCTGCATGAAGGCGCGCAGTTCTACAGCACCACACTCACCGAAGGCTTCGACTGGGAGGACTACCGGGCCCTGCATGGTGAACGGGCACACCTGCTGTTCGCACGTGACGAACACGGTTGGGTGCATGTCGCCAGCCCTGACGAACCACTGCAACCCCAAGCAGGCTGGACATTGGTGGCGCTGGTGGAACCCGCAGTCGCGGAGTTGAGTCAGGCCTGAGGCAGCACGGGCACCGGGCGCTTGTCCTCGTCGATGGCAACGAAGCTGAACACACCATGAATCGCTCGCTCGCGGCCATCGAGGTACATGTTCTCGACGAACACATCGACCTGCACTTGCAGGCTGGTATTGCCAACCTTGATCACCGTGCCGACCAGCTCGACGATCGAGCCCGCCGGGATCGGGTGCTTGAAGTCGATGCGGTCGGTGGACACGGTCACCAACGGCAGGCGGCAGAAGCGCGTGGCGGCGATGAACGACACTTCGTCCATCCAGGCCAGCGCAGTGCCGCCAAAGAGGGTGTTGTGGTGGTTGGTGGTGTTGGGGAATACGGCTTTGGTCACGCGGGTCACCGAAAGCTCGGTGCGGCGCTGGATTTCCTGATCTCGGGCAGTCATGTCTGTCACATTGCGGGGTTTCAAAAAGCAAAAAAGCAGCCCGAAGGCTGCTTTTTTCTCGCTAGGCGGCCTGGGCCACCGGGCAAACTGTACTCAGGACAGTTTTTCCTTGATGCGAGCGGCTTTGCCGGACAGGTCGCGCAGGTAGTACAGCTTGGCTTTACGCACGTCACCACGACGTTTCACGGCCAGGCTGTCGATCTGCGGGCTGTAGGTCTGGAAGGTACGCTCTACGCCAACGCCGCTGGAGATCTTGCGCACGGTGAAGGCGCTGTTCAGACCGCGGTTACGCTTGGCGATAACGACGCCTTCGAACGCCTGCAGACGGGAACGCTCACCTTCCTTCACTTTAACCTGAACGACAATGGTGTCGCCTGGTGCGAAGGTTGGGATTTCCTTGCTCATCTGCTCGGCTTCGAGCTGCTGGATGATCTTGTTGGTCATGCTGTGCTCCTAAGATGGATACTTGATCCACCATCGATACGTTTAACTATCGTCCCGCTCGCGGAGATATTCCTCGAGCAGCTTCTTCTCTTCTCCAGAAAGCGAGCGACTTTCCAGAAGATCGGCGCGTCGTTCGAAGGTCCTACCAAGGGACTGCTTCATCCTCCAACGCCGGATGTGTGCATGGTTGCCACTTAGCAACACGTCGGGAACGCGCTGATCCGCATACACCTCGGGTCGGGTGTAATGCGGGCAATCGAGCAGACCGTCGGTGAAGGAATCTTCTTCCGCCGAGTCCACATGCCCTAAAGCTCCGGGCAGCAGCCGCGTAACCGCATCGATCAGTACCATGGCCGGCAGCTCGCCACCGGAAAGCACATAGTCGCCAATCGACCACTCCTCATCGACATGAGCCTCGATAAAGCGCTCGTCGATGCCTTCATAACGACCGGCGATCAGGATCAACGATTCCTGCTCTGCCAGGCCTTTGACCGCCTGCTGGGTAAGCTTGCGGCCTTGCGGCGAAAGGTAGATCACCTTTGCCGATGCTCCGGTCGCTTGCCTGGCGCTAACCAGGGCGTCTTCCAGAGGCTTGATTTTCATCACCATGCCCGGACCACCGCCAAACGGCCGATCATCCACCGTGTGGTGACGATCTGTGGTGTAGTCCCGCGGGTTCCAGCAAGTCACCTGAAGCAACCCCTGTTTCACCGCGCGGCTGGTAATGCCGTACTCCGTGATGGCCGAGAACATCTCGGGGAACAACGTGATGACGTCTACGCGAAGGTTACCCATCGTCTAGAAGTCCGCGTCCCATTCAACCCGCATCACGCCTGCTTCCAGGTCGACGTTGAGCACGCATTGCGCCGTATAGGGCAACAGACGCTCGCGATCATCCAGGCTGCCTGCGCAGGGTTTGACCACCATTACATCGTTCGCACCGGTCTCCAACAGGTGATCGACCTTGCCGAACAGGTGTTCGTCCTGGTTGATGACCTTCAGGCCCTGCAGCTGGTACCAGTAGTACTCGTCTGCGGCCAGGTTGGGCAAAAGGCTCCGCGCAATGCAGATCTCGTAACCACTCAGAAGACGGGCTTCATCGCGATCATCGAGGCCTTTCAGTTTCACGACCAGGCCCTTTTGGGAGCCACGACCGCTGACCAGCTCGACCTGCTTTACCGTGCCTTCGTGCCGAAGCATCCAGCGCGGATAATCCAACAGGTTTTCAATCGGATCGGTAAAGGAATACACCTTCACCTCGCCGCGAACGCCGTGAACCGAAAAAATCTTGCCAACGACGATGAGGTCGTCAGCCTTTTCTGGCGTCGCGTTCATACTGTTCAGGCAGCGGCCTTGGCAGCGTCCTTCAGCAGCTGAGCAACGCGCTCAGACGGCTGTGCGCCCTGGCTCAGCCAGTAGGTGACGCGCTCTTGGTTGACCGACAGCTTGACTTCGGCGCCCGATGCGATCGGGTTGAAGAAGCCAACGCGCTCAACGAAACGGCCGTCACGGGCGTTACGCGAGTTGGTCACGGTCAGGTGGTAGAATGGGCGCTTTTTCGAGCCGCCACGGGCCAGACGAATGGTTACCATGTGAACATCGTTCCTATAGTCGGTGTTGCAGTTTGTACTGCAAATCTGAATGCCAAATAGGCACACGGGTGCCCAAAAGGCCGCATATTCTCGGGGAATACACGGACATTTGCAAATGACTTTTTCGGCAAGGCATTGCCCCACCGTCCAGATTTGCCGGTTTAGCCGCGAAATTCACGGCAGTTGCCCCGCCACGGCGGGGGTTCTGGAAGCCTGCCCAGCTAAAGGCCGGCTCCCGGAATAGGGGTTACAGCTTCGGCATGCCGCCGCCTGGCAGCATTCCGCCCAGGCCACGCATCATCTTGGCCATGCCGCCCTTGGCGGAGAATTTCTTCATCATCTTCTGCATTTGCTTGTGCTGCTTGATCAAGCGGCCGATGTCCTGCACCTGGGTACCGGAACCGAGGGCGATACGGCGCTTGCGCGAACCACTGATCAGGTCAGGGTCGCGACGCTCGGCCGGCGTCATGGAGTTGATGATCGCTTCCATCTGCTTGAACTGCTTCTCGGCCGCGCCCTGGGCGTTGCCCATCTGCGACAGATTGACCCCGCCGATGCTCGGCAGTTTGTCCATCAGGCCGCCCAGGCCGCCCATGTTCTTCATCTGCTGCAGCTGGTCGCGGAAGTCTTCGAGGTCGAAGCCCTTGCCCTTCTTCAGCTTCTTGGCCAGCTTGTCGGCCTTGGCCTTGTCGATGGTCTGCTCGGCCTGCTCGATCAGGCTGAGCACGTCGCCCATGCCGAGGATGCGTGAGGCGACGCGGTCCGGGTGGAAGGGCTCGAGGGCCTCGGTCTTCTCGCCCATACCGATGAACTTGATCGGCTTGCCGGTGATGGCACGTACCGACAGCGCAGCACCGCCACGGGCGTCACCGTCGACCTTGGTCAGCACCACGCCGGTCAGCGGCAGGGCTTCGCCAAAGGCCTTGGCGGTGTTGGCGGCGTCCTGGCCGGTCATGGCGTCGACCACGAACAGGGTCTCGATCGGCTTGACCGCAGCATGCAGCGCCTTGATCTCGGACATCATGTCGGCGTCGATGTGCAGACGACCGGCGGTGTCGACGATGACCACGTCGATGAACTTGAGCTTGGCCTCGCGGATGGCTGCCTCGGCAATGGCCACCGGCTTCTGGCTGATGTCGGACGGGAAGAAGGTCACGCCGATGTCGTTGGCCAGGGTTTCCAGCTGCTTGATCGCCGCTGGGCGATAGACGTCGGCCGACACCACCATCACGCTCTTTTTCTTGCGCTCCTTGAGGAAGCGCGCGAGCTTGCCGGCGGTGGTGGTCTTACCGGCGCCCTGCAGGCCCGCCATCAGTACCACGGCAGGTGGCGCGGCATTCAGCGCGAGGTCTTCGTTGGCCGCGCCCATCAGGCTTTCCAGCTCGGCCTGGACGATCTTCACGAAGGCCTGGCCAGGGGTCAGGCTGCGCGACACTTCGGTGCCGACCGCACGTTCCTTGACGCTGTTGACGAAATCCTTGACCACCGGCAGGGCAACGTCGGCCTCGAGCAGGGCCATGCGCACTTCGCGCAACGTGTCCTTGATATTGTCTTCAGTCAGCTTGGCCTTGCCGGTGACATGGCGCAGCGTCTGTGACAGGCGGTCGGTCAGGTTTTCGAACATGGTGATCCTTTCAGGCCCAGTAAAAGCCGAGGTTTGTCAGGCGCCCAGGTGAAAATGTAAACGCGCTGGGCACAGCAAGGCGGCGATTATAGCGAAGAGCGGCGGCGCCGCACACCTTGCTGGCGGCCTGGGGGATATTCGGTGGCCCTATCGCCGGCAAGCCGGCTCCCACAAGGACCTCACCGGCTTCCATGCGGGAGCCGGCTTGCCGGCGATAGGGCCCTGGCAGACTTCCTTGCCAGTGACGATCTATGCCAAACTCCGTCTCTTTAAGGCTCGCCAACCAGGACTTATGGTCTCCTCACCCAGCCTCATCCCTACCCTGATCGCCGCCGGCCTCTATATAGCTGCGACCGTGTATCAAGGTTTGCACCTGGCCCAGTCGGACAAAGCCGACAAGCGGCTGCTCGGCCTGCTCGGTGCCATCGCCGTGCTCGCCCAGACCGGTGCGCTGTTCTTCCAGCTGATCACCCCGCTGGGCCTGAGCCTCGATTTCTTCAGCGCCGCCAGCCTGATCGCCGTGGCGGTCATCGCCCTGACCCTGCTGGCCTGCCTGCGCATCCCGGTGGAGAACCTGCTGGCGCTGCTGTTCCCGCTCGGTGCGATCACCGCACTGCTGGCCCAGTTCGCCACGCCCGGCACCGTGCCGCTGATCAACGAAGAGCCAGGCATCCTCGCGCATATCCTGCTGTCGATCCTGGCCTACGGGCTGTTCACCATTGCCGTGTTCCAGTCGCTGCTGCTGCTGTTGCAGGATCACCAGCTCAAGAACAAGCACCCGTCCGGTCTGATCCGCAACTTCCCGCCCCTGCAGACCATGGAAAGCCTGCTGTTCGGCTTCCTCTGGGCAGGGTGGTGCCTGCTGTCGCTGTCGCTGATCTCCGGCTGGTTGTTCCTCGACAACCTGTTCGCCCAGCACCTGGTGCACAAGACCTTGCTGGCCTGTGTCGCCTGGATAGTGTTCAGCGTGCTGCTGTGGGGCCGCACGCGCCTGGGCTGGCGAGGGCACAAGGCCATCCGCTGGACCCTGGCCGGTTTCTGCCTGCTGATGCTGGCCTATTTCGGCAGCAAGCTGGTTCGCGAATTCATCCTGCATATCTGACGGTCGCCCATGGACACCCTGCCGTACGCTCCGCTATTCGGCACTCTGGCACTGGCGCTGCTGTGGTCGGCGCTGTTCACCGCGGTGGATGCCGCCCGCCTGCAACTCAACGGCTCGCTGCGCAACGGCGACGACGGGCAGCCGCCACTGCCGGCCCAGGCCCTGGTGCTCTGCGCCAGCCTGGGCAAGCTGCTGGTCCTGGGCCTGGCGTGCCTGATCGGTCAGCGCTACAGCGGCGAGCATGGCTTCTGGCTAGCCGGCCTGGGGGCGACCCTGACCCTGCTGATCCTTGCCGAATACCTGCCTCGGCGCCTGGCACGGCGCAACCCGCAAGCGTTCGTCAGCCTCGGTGTCAGCCTGCTCAAGCCACCACTCACCCTGCTCCAACCCCTGGCCTGCCTGCTCGATGGTTGCGCCAAACTGCTGCTGCGCCCGTTCCGCGCGCAACCCACAGCGGTCGCCCTGCACCCGCAGGAAGCTGACGATTTCGACGAGGACGACGAACTCGACTCGCCTCGCCACGGCTTGCTGGACGGCCTGCAAGCATTGGACAAGATCACCGTCAACGACATCCTGGTTCCGCGCAACGAGGTCGACGGCATCAACCTGGACGAGCCGATCGAACGCATCATCGAGCAGTTGATCGTCAGCCGCCACACACGCCTGCCGGTCTACCACAACGACATCAACCAGGTCGAAGCAATCCTCAACACCAAGCTCATCAGCCACTTGCTGCCCAAGGCCGAGCTGACCCTGGAGGCACTGCACAGCGCCTGCTACGAACCCTACTTCGTTCCCGAAAGCACGCCCCTGCAACTGCAACTGCTGAACTTCCACAAGCAGCAACGGCGCCTGGGCGTCGTGGTGGACGAATACGGCGAAGTACAAGGCATCGTCACCCTGGAGGACATCCTCGAGGAGATCGTCGGCGAGTTCGAGGACGAGCAAAGCCTCGACAACCCACACGTCCACCCCCAACCCGACGGCACCTTCGTCATCGAAGGCACCGCCTCGCTGCGGGAAATCAACCGCACCCTGGGCTGGCACCTGCCCTGCGACGGCGGCCCGAAGACCCTCAACGGGCTGGTCACCGAAGCGCTGGAAAGCATCCCGGAAAGCGCCGTTTGCCTGAAGATCGGCCGCTATCGCCTGGAAATCCTCGAAACAGAGGACAATTGCGCCAGCAAGGTACTGGTGTGGACCGTGACCCGCTAGCTATACTCGGGTCACGCTTACCCAGCCCCGCCGTCCCGCCTGCTACCCGCAACCGGCGCCACACGGCCAGTCCGCTCCACTGACACGCCCCGTGGTCCTGCTTCAACACCCCGAACAGTACCCGCTCCCACCCCTACCCCCCTTGGGCTATCGTCAGTCGGGCGAACACAAGAACAATATGCTCCGGCGTCCGCAAAGACGTGCCTGCAAGGCGCTGCGGGCAAAGCCCATGGAGCGGAATCAGACTGTTAGGGACCTACTTAATGACAACCAGCAGCACCTACGCCGAAGCGCCTGCCGCGCCGGTCAACTCGCCTGCGCGGGTGGCCACTGCCAGTTTCATCGGCACTGCCATCGAGTTTTACGACTTCTACGTTTACGCCACCGCCGCCGCGCTGGTGATCGGCCCGGTGTTCTTCCCGTCCGGGTCGGGCACTGCGCAGATGCTCGCGGCCTTCCTCACCTTTGGTATCGCCTTCCTCGCCCGCCCGCTGGGCTCGGCGCTGTTCGGCCACTTCGGCGACCGTATCGGGCGCAAGTCGACGCTGGTCGCCTCGTTGCTGCTGATGGGGGTATCTACCACCCTGATCGGCGTGCTGCCGGGCTATGACAGCATCGGCGTCTGGGCACCGATTCTGCTCTGCGTGCTGCGCTTCGGCCAAGGCTTGGGCCTGGGTGGCGAATGGGGTGGCGCGGCGTTGCTGGCCACCGAGAACGCGCCGGAAGGCAAGCGCGCCTGGTTCGGCATGTTCCCGCAGCTTGGCCCATCGATCGGATTCCTGGCGGCCAATGGCTTGTTCCTGACCTTGGCGCTGGTGCTCAGCGATGAACAGTTCCGTGAATGGGGCTGGCGCATTCCGTTCCTGCTCAGCGCCGCGCTGGTACTGGTGGGCCTGTACGTGCGCCTGAAACTGGAAGAAAGCCCGGTGTTCGCCAAGGCGGTAGCCCGTCATGAGCGGGTGAAGATGCCGGTGGTCGACCTGTTCGCCAAGTACTGGCTGCCGACCTTGCTGGGCGCGGCGGCGATGGTGGTGTGCTACGCGCTGTTCTACATCTCGACGGTGTTTTCGTTGAGCTACGGGGTAACCACCCTGGGCTACAGCCGCGAAACCTTCCTCGGCCTGCTGTGCTTTGCCGTGGTCTTCATGGCCCTGGCCACGCCGCTGTCGGCCTGGCTCAGCGACCGCTACGGGCGCAAACCGGTGCTGATCGTCGGTGGCCTGCTGGCGGTGGCTTCGGGCTTTACCATGGAGCCGTTGCTGACCTCGGGCTCGACCACTGGCGTGGCGCTGTTCCTGGCCATCGAACTGTTCCTGATGGGGGTGACCTTTGCGCCGATGGGCGCATTGCTGCCGGAACTGTTCCCCACGCACGTGCGTTATACCGGTGCTTCGGCGGCCTATAACCTGGGCGGGATCGTCGGGGCCTCGGCGGCGCCGTTTTTTGCTCAGAAATTGGTGAGCATGGGCGGGCTTAGCTGGGTGGGGGGTTATGTGTCGGTGGCGGCGGTGATCAGCTTGATCGCTGTCCTGTGCCTGAAAGAGACCCGCGACAGCAAGCTTTGAGTGGGCTGGGGCTGCTTTGCAGCCCTTTCGCGACACAAGGCCGCTCCTACAGGGGAACGCGTAATCCCTGTAGGAGCGGCCTTGTGTCGCGAAAGGGCCGCGAAGCGGCCCCCGCAATTTCAGTTCAGAACTCGACCTTGACCGCCTGCGAAGCCCGGGTCGCCTTGGCCCGCGCCGCTTCCACCGACTCGTCACGCGCCAGGCACACACCCATGCGGCGCTGGCCATTGATTTCCGGCTTGCCGAACAAACGGATCGCGGTATCCGGCTCACTCAGCGCCGCGCCCAGGTTGGCAAAGCTGGTCTGCTGCGACTGCCCCTCAGGCAAGATCACCGCCGAAGCCGAAGGCCCGAACTGGCGCACCACCGGAATCGGCAGGCCGAGGATGGCGCGGGCATGCAGGGCGAACTGCGACAGATCCTGGGAGATCAGGGTGACCAGGCCGGTGTCATGCGGACGTGGCGAGACTTCGCTGAACCACACCTGGTCGCCCTTGACGAACAACTCCACACCGAACAGACCGCGCCCACCCAGTGCATCGGTGACGGCCTTGGCCACGCGCTGCGATTCGGCCAAGGCCTTCGCGCTCATGGCCTGGGGCTGCCAGGATTCCTGGTAGTCGCCTTTCTCCTGACGGTGGCCGACCGGCTCCAGGTACGTGGTGCCGCCCACGTGGCGCACGGTCAGCAGGGTGATTTCGTAGTCGAAATCGATGAAGCCCTCGATGATCACCCGGCCCTTGCCGGCACGGCCGCCTTCCTGGGCGTAGTCCCACGACTTCTGCAAGTCGGCATCGCTGCGCAGCAGGCTCTGGCCCTTGCCCGACGAACTCATCACCGGCTTGACCACGCATGGGTAGCCGACGTCGGCCACCGCCTTGGCGTAGTCCTCGAAGGTGTCGGCAAAGTGGTAGGGCGAGGTTGGCAGGTCCAGCTCTTCGGCCGCCAGGCGGCGGATGCCTTCGCGGTTCATGGTCAGCTGGGTGGCGCGGGCGGTCGGCACCACGTTGAAGCCTTCGTTCTCAAGCTCCACCAGGGTGGCGGTGGCGATGGCTTCGATTTCAGGGACGATGTAATGCGGTTTTTCAGCTTCGATCACCGCACGCAGGGCCACGCCATCGAGCATGTTGACCACGTGGCTGCGGTGCGCGACCTGCATCGCCGGGGCATTGGCGTAGCGGTCCACGGCGATCACCTCGACGCCCAGGCGCTGTAGCTCGATCACCACTTCCTTGCCCAGCTCGCCACAGCCGCAGAGCAGTACTCGGGTCGCGGTGGGCGACAATGGGGTTCCGATACGGGTCATTTCAGGTCCTCGAAGGCGTCCGGGGTCGCACCAGGCTTGGCGCAGCCCGCTGAAAAAGGACCGGTATTCTACACCATCAGCCAGCGACGGCGGCCCGCCGCGCACGAAATGCCATGGCCAGCCACACCGCAGTCACGCCGGCGAATTTCGAGGCCATGGCGGTGCCGATGACGGCGGGCGCCAGGGCGCCGATCATGCCGAAGAAGATGAACGTGTCGATCGGAATGCTCAGCGCCGAGCTCAGCCACAAACGGTCGCGCAAAGGCCGGCGGGTGATGCTGAACACCAGCCAGTCGATCAGTTCGGAGACGAAGAATGCCGTGGCGCTGGCCAGGGCGATGGCAGGTTCCGAGGTGACATACGACAGCACCAGGGCCATCAGCATGGCGATCAGCGCGCCATGGCCGTAGCGGGTCTGCACCATGTCGCGCAGGATGAACACCAGCCCGCCCCAGGCGGACCAGATCACGTCCAGGTGCGGGGCGCTGGAGAAGGCGTAGTTGATCAGCACTACGCTGGCGATGTAGGCGATGAGAAAGAACATGGGCAGTGACCGTCGGGCAAGCGGTACAGATTACTTGATTTTCGAGTCAGCCGCAGCGCCTACCCTGTAGGAGCGGCCTTGTGTCGCGAAAGGGCCGCAAGGCGGCCCCAGTTTTTTCCGCGGTGCTTCGAGAATTGCTGGGGCTGCTTCGCAACCCTTTCGCGACACAAGGCCGCTCCTACAAGATCAACCCTGCAGCCACCGCTCGCTCATGGCACAACTTCAGCACCGCCCGGCGCTCGCTGTTGTCCATCCGCCCCCACCGGCCAATCTCGGCCACGGTGCGCTGGCACCCGGTGCAGATATCCTGCTCATCCAATGCACAGATGCTCACGCAAGGCGAAGCGACTGGCCGTTCAACGGCAACCGCCTCACTCATCGTCGACCACCAGCTCCCGCGCATAGCGCTCGGCATTGTGCACATAGTGGGCGGCGCTGGCCTCGAGCATACGTTTTTGCTGCTCGGTCAGTTCGCGCACCACCTTGCCCGGCGACCCCATCACCAGCGAGCCATCGGGAATTTCCTTGCCTTCGGGGATCAGCGCATTGGCGCCGATGATGCAGTGCTTGCCGATGCGCGCACCATTGAGGATCACCGCATTGATGCCGATCAGGCTGTAGTCGCCAATGCTGCAGCCATGCAGCATGGCGTTGTGGCCGATGGTCACGCCCTTGCCGAGGGTCAGCGGCGAACCCATGTCGGTGTGCATCACCGTACCGTCCTGGACATTGCTGTCCTCGCCGATGTCGATAAGCTCGTTGTCGCCCCGCAGTACCGCGCCAAACCACACGCTGGCGCGCGCCTGCAGGCGCACGCGGCCGATCAGCGTGGCATTCGGTGCGGCCCAGCTGGTGGGATGGCTTTCGACCCGCAGGTCGCCCAGGCGGTATTTCATGTTCGCTCCTCAGGATGGCAACGGCGGCGGGGTGTGCCCCGCTCAGATCTCTATATAGCGCTCAGGGGGCTGGTGCAGACTGATACCGGCGTCATAGAGCAGGTTGACCAGTTCGACGATCATGATCGCCGACAGCCCCCAGATCTTGTATTCGCCATAACGATAGCTGGGCACATACCAGCTGCGGCCCTGGTAATCGATACGGTGGGTGTGGTCACGCGGGTCCTGGCGGAAAAATTCCAGCGGCACGCTGAATACTGCCGCGATCTCCGCATCATTGGCGTGATATTCGACGAAATCGGGGATCAGCCCGACGAATGGCGTCACCTTCAGGCCATGCAGGGAAATCAACGGGCTCAGGGGGCCGATCACCTCTACCAGACCAGGCGGCAGGCCGATTTCTTCTTCGGCTTCGCGCAAGGCGGTGAACACCAGGTCCGGGTCTTCCGGGTCGCGGCGACCGCCCGGGAAGGCGACTTCGCCGCCGTGGGTCGAGAGGCCCTTGGCACGCAAGGTCAAGACAAGTTCAGGCGCTTCGCTGCGGGTAATGGGCAAAAGGACCGCCGCTTCGGGGAACCGTCGGTCGGTTTCCAGCGAAGCCGGTTGGTGGTTGCTCATTCGGCGAAGTAGCTCGTCCAGCATTGCGCACTCTCGTTTCCAAGGCCTGCCGTGCATGATGCACCAAAAGCCACGCAGCACCCAAGCCCCGCACGCTTGCGGCAGCACTGCCTGGCGCGCCAAGATAACCGCAACGAAAGGGAGACAGCATGAAATTCTGCAACGCGTGCGGCCAGCCAGTCATACAGCGGATCCCGGAAGGCGACAGCCGCCTGCGGTACGTCTGCGACCATTGCCAGACCATCCACTACCAGAACCCCAATATCGTCGCCGGGGTGCTGCCGACCTGGGGCAGCCAGGTGCTGCTGTGCCGCCGCGCGATAGAGCCTCGTCGCGGCTTCTGGACCCTGCCCGGCGGCTTCATGGAAAACGGCGAAACCCTGGACCAGGCCGCCCGTCGCGAAACCGTCGAGGAAGCCTGTGCCCGGGTAGGCGCGATGGCCCTCTACCAGCTGTTCGACCTGCCGCACATCAACCAGGTGCATGTGTTCTTCCGCGCCGAACTGGTGGACCTTGACTTCGCGGTTGGTGTCGAAAGCCTGGAGGTGCGGTTGTTCGAGGAGCACGAGATCCCGTGGGACCGCCTGGCTTTCCGGACCGTCATACGCACACTAGAATGCTACTATCGCGACCGCATCGGGCAGCACTACCCCGTAGGCCATGAGTACCTGCCACCGATGACCGTCTCGCCCATTACTTAAAGCCTTCAGGGATACCGTTACATGCGCTGGTTGCTTGCCCTTTTCTGCCTTTGCGTTACCTCGGTGTCCCAGGCGGCCTTCACCGAGACCATCATTCGCAAGCCGTTGCCACCGGTACCGCAGCAATCGCAATCGCAAGCTGCCATGCAGCCGCTGATCGACAAAGTGCTGGTGATCAAGTCCCAGCGCCGCCTGCAATTGATCAGCCGAGGCGAACCGCTCAAGACCTACCGCATTTCCCTGGGCAAGCAACCCAAGGGCGCCAAGGAGCGCGAGGGCGACAAGAAGACCCCGGAAGGCCTGTACTGGCTGGACTGGCGCAAGGAAAGCGACCGCTTCAACCTGTCCATGCACATCACCTATCCGAACATCACCGACGCCGCCCGCGCCACCCGCGAAGGCGTGAGCGCCGGCAGCATGATCATGATCCACGGCACACCGGTTAACGACGATTACCCCGAGTGGTACTTCCACACCCTCGACTGGACCGATGGCTGCATCGCCATGCGCAACCGCGACATGCAGGAAGTGTGGGAGTTGGTGCGAGATGGAACGTTAATCGAGATTCGGCCCTGACAATCCGCCGTTGCAATTAAAGCTGTAGGAGCTTTCGCACCACAGTTCCACTCCCGTCCTACGCCGGCGTAGGCAGGAGACGGCATCCAACTGGATGAGCAAATTCTTAGCATTCACGCAAACAAGTACGTAAGCCGTACTGCCTTTGCGGGGTGCTTCCATGCCGTTCCTCTTGCGCCACATTGCCGCCGTCTGCATCGCCGGTTGCCTGACCGCATCAACGGCGTTTGCCGACGACCCTGCCAGCCAGCAGCTGCGCGACCAGCAGCAGACCCTGCGGCAACTGGAACAGCAACAACGGCTGCAGCGCTGGCATCGTGCGCCCTCGGCCAGCGCCGACGACGCCGACGCCCCCACCGCCCCCGAAGGCAGCCCCTGCCTGGCAACAACCGGGGTACGGCTGGCCGGCAATCAGCGCGTACCTACCCAGGCCCTTGAGCCCACCGTACTCAACCTGATGCGCCCCTGCATGGGCATCAGCGATATCAATCGACTGTTGAAGGCCATCACCCAACGCTATGTCGAGGCCGGTTACCCAGCCAGCCGCCCCTACCTGCGCCACCCTCCCCAGGCAGACGCACCGCTCGATATCGTCATCCTCGAAGGCTTCGTGGAGTCGATCGAGCTCGCCGCCGACCTGCCCCTTTCGCTTCAGGGCGCGTTCCCCGCGCTGCTTGGGCAGCCCTGCACCTTCCACAGCTCGAACAAGGGCTGGACCAGCTCAACCGCCTGCGTGCTTATGAACTGAGCGCCGACCTGCTGCCTGGCGAGCTGCAAGGCGGCACCCGCGTGCTGCTGCAGGGCAGTCAGGTCGCCCCACGCTGGCACCTCGACAGCCGCTTCGACAACCGCGGTAGCGAGCTGACCGGACGTCACCGCATGAGCCTCGGGCTCGGTGTAGACAGCCCGTTTGGCAGCAACGGCGACCTGCGTCTGTCACTGGCCAGGACGGTAATCGACGCCCCCGGCCACAGCCAGGGCGTGACGCTCTACTACAACATCCCCTATGGCCCCTGGTCCTTCGCCCTCAACGCCAGCCAGTTGCAGTACGCCGCGCCCATCGCGCAAGGCCAGCACCACGTCAGCGGCAACAGCAGCTACCAGGGCGTCAGTGCCGAACGCCTGCTGTGGCGCAACCAGCACGGCATGCTCAGCGCCAGCGCCCGACTGGACCGCAAGCAACTGACCAACCGTACCAACGGCGTCGTGATGGGCATCCAGAGCCCGACCTTGAGCACCGTGGAAGCCGGCTTCAACCTGCTTTGGCTGGATGCTGGACTTTGGAGCGGCTACCTCGGCGTCTCCCAGGGCACCGCCTGGCTCGGCGCCGACCGTCCAAGCCAGCGTGCGGGTGCGCCGCGGCCGGACTTTCGCAAGTACCGCGCCAACCTGCTGTACCTGCGCCAAGGCCCTGCACAGTGGCCGTGGCGCTGGCAGAGCGAACTGGCCCTGCAGTACAGCGAGGATGAACTGCCGGCCATCGAGCAGTTGCTGCTCAGTGACGACGCGGCCATGCGCGGCTTTCGCCAGCACACCTACACCGGCGCCAGCGCTGCCGTCTGGCGCAACACGTTCAGCCAGCCGCTACCCCTTCACTGGACCCACCCCGTACAGATCCGCCCCTACCTTGGCCTGGATCGCGGCTGGGTGCGCCTTGATCGAAGCCACTCCGCGCAGCGCCTGACCGGCATGGCAGCCGGCGTCGAACTGACCCTGCCGCACAACCGCCTGCGCCTCGATTACCAGCGCGCTCTGCAGGCCAGCAACCTGCCCCGCCAGTCACTGGAACCCGGCTTCTGGGTACTGGAGTGGGCCCTCACCCTTTGATTCACCCACAACAAAGAGAACGAGAACATGCAAACACTCTCGCCGTTACCGTCTATCCGCCCCGACGCCTTGCGCTGGACCATCTTCCTCACTTTGCTCAGCACCAGCCACGCGCTGGCCAGTGGCGCCCTACAGGCCACCCATGGCCCCGGTGGCACGCCCCTGATCAACAACGACCACGGGGTACCGGTGATCGACATAGTCGCACCCAATGCCAGCGGTCTGTCGCACAACCAGTTTCTCGACTACAACGTCGGCCCCCCCGGCGTGGTGCTGAACAACGCCGTGCAGGCCGGGCAATCGCAGCTGGCCGGCGCGCTGGCCGCCAACCCGCAGTTCCAGGGCCAAGCCGCCTCGACCATCCTCAACGAGGTCATCAGCCGCAACGCCTCCTTGATCGAAGGCCCACAGGAAATCTTCGGCCGCCCCGCCGACTACATCCTCGCCAACCCCAACGGCATCACCCTCAATGGTGGCAGCTTCATCAACACGACCCGCGCCGGGTTCGTGGTCGGTACACCGCAAGTGCAGGAAGAACAGTTGAAAACCCTCAGCACGCTCAATGCCAGTGGCACCCTGCAAGTGCTGGCAGGCGGCCAGAGCAACGCCGAAGGGGCGCTGGACCTGATCGCGCCCAAGCTGGACAGCAACGGCCTGCTCATGGCCAGGCACGACCTCGCAGTGACCGTTGGCCGTAACCGCATCGGCTACAACGATGGGCAGGTCATCGAGCACCTGCCCGGTACCCCGTCGAGCATCGACGCCAACCTGTTCGGCGCCATGCGTGCCGGGCGCATTCGCGTGGTCAGCACCGCCGAAGGGGCCGGGGTGCGCGTCGGGCCGGTGCAGATCAACGCCGATGAAGGCATCACCCTTCAGTCAGCAGGCGCGATGCAGGTCAGCGGCAATGTCGACCAACCAGGCGAAATGACCACAACGCGCGGCGCATTACTCCTCACGGCCGCCGATGACCTGACGCTGAGCGCCGTCGACGGCCGGGCCGAGCGCATCGAAATCAAGGCAGGCAAGAAGCTCACTCTGGACGCCGACAGCCGCGAGCGCATCGCCCGCGAGCATGACAGCTGGAACAAGAAGTTCCTGTTCGTCACCCGCGAGACCTACAAACGTGAACGCACCACCACCGACCAACAACTGCGCGGCACCCAGTTGCAGGGCAGTGACAGCGTATCGCTGCAGTCCGGCGCCGACATGCGCCTGGTGGCAGCTGACGTGAAGGCGGAGGGCGAACTGACGCTCGACAGCGGTGGCAACCTGGATATCCTCGCCGGTACCGAAAGCTTGCGTGTCGAAGAGCAGGTTCGCCACCGCAAGGACTTGTGGCGCGGGGACACCGATACGACGCAGTACAGGGAATCGGCACAGGGCAGCACGCTGAATGCCGAGCGCATGACGGTCAAAGCCAAGGACACACTCACTGTGCAAGGCAGCAAGCTGCACAGCCGCAGCGATCTGGACCTCAACGCACAGCAGGTCGAAATCGGCACGACTGCCCTGCAGGAGAACGGCACACACCGCAACTACCGTGGCGACCTGGTGTCCGGCACCTTCTTCGCGGACCGCAAAGGCGACGATAGCCAAGGCCAAAGCGTTGTCGGCAGCAGCGTCACGGCGGATGGCAAGCTGAACATGAGCGCCGATCAGGTGAGCATCAAGGGCAGCACCGTGCATGGTGAGAAAGATTCGGTGCTCTATAGCGAAAACGGCACCCTGGCGATCGAGGCAGGCCATGGCACCACCACCTCCACCAAACGCGATAGCAGCAGCAAGCTGTTCGGCCTGATCGGCAGCGACGATGAACGCACCGACCGCAACCAGCAGGTGCTGGTCAGCGATGTCAGCTCCTCCAGCAACTTGCGCCTGGCCAGTGCCGAAGAGATACGCATCCGTGGTGCCAAAGTCGAGGCTGGCGGACATCTGCAGGTCGATGCCAAGGGTGACGTGCTGATCGACAGCGCACAATCGGTCCATGACAGCGAAATCTCCAACCAGCAACGCGGATTCACAGCCAGCGCCAAACAGACCCAGAACGCCGAGGACGGCAAGCCCGACTCCCGCCAGTACGCTGCCGGCGTGGCTTACGACATCGTCACCAGCACCGCCAAACAGCGCGAGACTTCGCAGGTGGCCAGCGAGCTGAAGGGCGCAACGGTTGGCCTGAACAGCGGCGCACACTTGCAAGTGAACGGCTCCAAAGTCCAGGCCAGTGCGGGCGATCTGGACGTCCAGGCCAAACAGGTAAGCCTCGGCGCGACCCGCAACGAGCGCGAATCGTCCAGCATGACCAGCAGCAGCGGTGGCGGCCTGACGGTGACGGGGGGCATCGATCGACTGGGCAGCCTGTTCGAGGGCCATCACAAGGTCGAGGAACTCTCCGAGCGAGACAGCAAGGTGCAACGCAGCGAGTTGCAGGCCAGTGGCGACCTGAAACTCAAAGCAGACGAGCTGGTCACCGAGGCTGCCCGGGTGACTGCAGGCAACACGCTCAAAGTAACCGCCACGCACATCGAGAACCGCGCCGTGCAAGATACCCACGAGCGCGAAACGCTGCGCAACGAGTGGTCAGGCAGCCTCGGTGCCAGCGTGGAATACCGCGATCTGACCCGGCCAATCGAACGGCTGGTTCAAGGCGAGGAAGCCGCACGTTTTCAGCAAGCTTCACCTGAGGATGCCATGGTGGCGCCCAGTGTCGGCGCCGACATGACTGTCGACCACCTCAAGCGTCTTGAAAACCAGCGCCGCGGCTTTGCCCAGGTCAGCGAGCTGTCCGCAGCTGAGGTCGAAGTCAAAGCCAAGACCATCGATGATCAGGGTACCGCCTGGCGCGCCAACGCCGGCGCGTTGAAGATCGACGCCGAACAGCACCTCCTGCGCGCCGCGCAAAACATGCAAGAGGATACGGTGCAGCGCCTGGCCTATGGCGGTGACCTGCGCGTGGACACCAGCACCGGCAACGATGTGAACGTGCGCGCCTCCGGCAAGGGCGGTTCGCTGGACAAGCAGAGCACTGCCAGCACAGCAGTGCCGGGCACCCTGTACGGGCAACAAGGCATCCAGGTGCAGCTGGGTAGCGATGGACAGTACGAAGGCACCCGCATCGACGGTGGTGAAGGCAACGTGGTCATCGAGAGTGCCGGCACACTTTCGCTGACCCAGGCCACCGACCACGCCCAGCAGATTGCACGCCAGCTCGATGGCAACGCCTGGGCCAAGATCGGCAACCGCCCCGGCAGCACCGGTGTCGACGGACGTGCCTATCTCGACCATGGCCAGCAACAGGGCTCGCAAACCAAGGCCCAAGTGGCGCAAATCGATGGCAAAGGCGAAGTGCGCCTGAGCAGCGCGGGCGACCTGCTGCTCGAAGGTACCCGCATCGGTAGCCGCGAGGCCAAGGTCGGCGACACGCTCGTGCAAAGCGGTGGCCGGCTGCAGGTCAAGGCTGCCAGCGATACCCAACAGGCCGATGGTGGCAGCCTTGGCGGTGGCCTGGAGCTGGCCGCCAAGCGCGGCACCACCCAAGGCGGCGCAATCGGCGGCCACTTCAACCACGGGAAAAAGCACGAAGATGCCCGTCAGGCAGTCGACGCACAGATCCACAGCGCGGGCAAACTGACCCTCAGCAGCCGTGCCCGTGAAGAGATCGCCGTGCACCTGCAAGGTCTGCAGGCCTCGGCGCAACAAATCGACATCAATGCTGCCAGCGGCGGCGTGCTGATCGAAGCCTCATCCAACGTCGAGCGGCGAGACAACCTCGACATCACCGCCGGCGCTGGCTTCAACCAGTCCAAGGGTGCCACCGATACCCGCGGCCTGCATGGCCGGGCACAGGTCAACCTGGACAAGCGCGACAACCTCACCTGGAACGCCGGTAACCTGCGCGCCGAACGTATCGACCTGCAAAGCCGTGGCGACACACGGATCGAAGGTGTCAGCCTGGACGCCGGGCGCATCGGAGGCGAAATCGACGGTGACCTGCACATTGCCAGCCGCAAGGACAGCGTCGATAGCCTGAGCGTAAAAGCTGACGCACGGCTGAGCCAGGAGAAGAACCCACAGGGCTACGTCAACGCTGCCAGTTCCGTCGCAGGGCCGCTGGGAAGCAAGGTCAGTGAAAAGGCAGGTTCCGCCTTGAGCAAGGCAGACCCCGGTCTTTCGCCGACCTTGAGCGTTGAGGTCTCGCGCGAGCAGCGCGATACCGTGGCCCACCAGGCGACGCTCAAAGGCAGTGAAGGGATCGACCTGAGGGTAGGGGGTGACGCTCACCTGGTGGGTGCAAAGTTGCAATCGGCGAAGGGCGATGTCGCGCTGAACGCCAACACAGTGTCTAGGGAGACATTGAGCGGCAGTGACTACCGTCGGGATGTGTCGATCGATGCCTCCAACTCGCCGGTAGACCTGGGCACTGCCATTGCCGAGATGGCCAAAGGCAAAGGTGCGGCGGACGGGGAGCAATCGCTGGACCTGGGGTTGCTGCGCACCAGTGGGCACAGCCGCAGTGAGCGATGGACATCGACCGTACAGGGCAAGGACGACTGATACGCGCCAATCGCCAAGCGAGAAGACCTCACTGCAGGTCTTCACGCTGGCGCGTGAAAGGCCCATTCATATCGCTGTAAAGAAATCATCATACTTGCGCTCTAAAGTCGCGGTTTCCTCTAACTCAGCCAACATAAGGACGCCTTGATGAGTCGAGAAACCGGCGACAACCGGGACCGCAACCACAGCGGCAACCTGCCGATGGCCAGCATCATGGACGTTTACCTAAGCCGGCGCAGTGTGATGCGAGGCAGCCTCGGTGCTGCCGTCGCCATGATTGTCGGTACGGGCCTGACGGGCTGCTTCGACAGCGCGGGTGGCGCCGACAGCGACACGGCGCTAGCCAAGCCACCTGTGACAGACCCTGGGTCGAAACTGGCGCTGGGCTTCCAGTCCATCCCAGGCTCGCGCACCGACGGCTGTGTGGTCGCCGCCGGCTACAGCGCTTATGTGCTGGCGCCGTGGGGCACCCCGCTCAACAGCCAAGGCAACCCCTGGAAAGCGGACGGTAGCAACACATCCAGCGACCAGGCCAATGCCATGGGCATGCACCATGACGGCATGCATTTCTTCCCGATCGATGGCAGCGCCGAGGATGGGCTGCTGGCGATCAATTTCGAATACATCGATACCGCCGCGCTGCACCCCAACGGCCCGACCACCGACGTCGATGGCAAGCGCCCGGCCGAGGAAGTACGCAAGGAAATCAACGCCCACGGTGCCGGCGTGGTACGTCTGCAGAAGCGCGGCGGTCGCTGGCAGGTGGTCGACAACGACCCGCTCAACCGCCGCTTCACCACCGCCTCGCGCATGCAGATCAGCGGCCCGCTACGTGGCAGCGAGCACGTCAAGACCAAGTATTCGACGGCTGGCACCCACTGTCGTGGCACCAACAACAACTGCGGCAACGGCTACACCCCATGGGGTACCTACTTGACTTGCGAAGAGAACTGGCCGGGCATCTTCGTCAACAAGGGCACCCTCTCGGCAGACCAGCGCCGTATCGGTGTTGGCACCTCCAACGGCCTGTACAAGTGGGAGAGCGCTGCCGGCGACAGCACCGAGGTGGACGACGAATTCGCCCGCTTCGACGTGACCCTCAAGGGCGCCAGCGCCACGGACGATTACCGTAACGAAGCCAGCACCTTTGGCTACATCGTCGAAATCGACCCGTACAAAAGCAATACCCTGGCGACCAAGCGCACCGCCCTCGGCCGCTTCCGTCACGAAGGCTGCTGCCCGGCCCAGCCGGTAGTGGGCAAGCCCGTGGTCTGGTACATGGGCGACGATTCCAACAACGAATACCTGTACAAGTTCGTCTCCACCGCCCTGTGGGAGGCCGCCGACGCCACCCCCGCCGACCGCCTGGCTACCGGTGCCAAGTACATGGACCAGGGCAAGCTCTACGTGGCCCGCTTCAATGCCGATGGCACCGGCGCCTGGCTGTTGCTGGACGTTGCCACGGCGACCCAGGATGGCAGCACCCTGGGGGCACTGTATGGCGACCTGCCGGGCATCATCCTCAACACTCGCGGTGCGGGCGATGCCGTGGGCGCGACGCCGATGGACCGCCCGGAGTGGACGGCGGTCAACCCGCTCAACGGCGATGTCTACCTGACCCTGACCAACAACAGCGTGCGGTCACCGGAAAAGGTCGACGCGGCCAATCCGCGTGGCCCCAACCGCCACGGCCACATCATCCGCTGGCACGACAGCGACGACCACTCGAGCTTCACCTGGGACATCTTCGTGTTCGGCGCCAACGCTGCCGGCAGCGCCGATATCAACCGCTCGGGCCTGACCGAACTCAACCAGTTCGCCAGTCCCGACGGGATGCGCTTCGATAGCCGTGGCGTGCTGTGGTTCGAGACCGACAATAGTGAAACCACGTTGACCGACTACACCAACGACCAGCTGCTGGCGGTGATCCCCACCGACCTGGTGGATGCCACGGGCAAGCAGGTGCCGGTCAATGCCAGGAACCAGGTAGATTTGCGGCGCTTCTTCGTCGGGCCGAACGGCTGCGAAGTGACGGGGATCGCCTTCACGCCGGATAACAAGACCCTGTTCGTGAACATCCAGCATCCTGACAACTGGCCGTCTACCGGCAAGGCAACCGATGTCACACCGGCGGGGACCAAGGTGCGGCCGCGGGCTTCGACAGTGGTGATTCAGCGGGATGATGGCGGGGAGATCGGGACGGTTTGAGAGATTGTGGCGGCCCCGATCGCCGGCAAGCCGGCTCCCACAGGGACCGCACCGTTTTCAAGGGCAGTGCAGTACCTGTGGGAGCCGGCTTGCCGGCGATCGGGGGCTACGCGGTCTAGAACTCAGCGAGTCGCCAGACCTCATAGGCCGGCGTCTCGTAGGGATGGCTGTGCTTGAGCGCAGCGACGACCTGGACAATCAGTTCGTCGGCCACCACCAGCTCCACCTTCCACTCCTCGACCACCTCGACCTGGCCAGCTTCCCCGAGGTACGGCTGGCTGCCGTCCAACGGGCGGAACTGGCCCTGGCCCAAGGTCTGCCAGGCGCAGTGGTCGTAGTCGCCGATACGCCCGCCACCGGCGGCGAACACGGCGGCCTTGACCACGTCGACGTGGCTGGCCGGGACGAAGAAGGCGAGCTTGTACACCCTTAGTTCACCCACACCCGCGCATTGCGGAACATGCGCATCAGCGCGGCGTCTTCCTGCCACTCATCCGGGCGCCAGGAGTTCTGCACAGCGCGGAACACACGCTCCGGGTGCGGCATCATGATGGTCACGCGGCCGTCGCGGCTGGTCAGGCCGGTGATGCCACGCGGCGAACCGTTCGGGTTGGCCGGGTAGGCTTCGGTGACCTTGCCGTGGTTGTCGACGTAGCGCAGGGCCACGCAACCGGACAGGTCGGCTGCCAGCAGTGCCTCTTCGCTGGCGAACTCGGCATGGCCTTCACCGTGGGCGATGGCGATCGGCATGCGCGAACCGGCCATGCCCTGCAGGAAGATCGAATTGGACTTCTGCACCTCGACCATGGCCACGCGCGCTTCGAACTGCTCCGAGCGGTTGCGCACGAAGTGCGGCCAGTGCTCGGTGCCCGGAATCAGCTCGTGCAGGTTGGACATCATCTGGCAACCGTTGCACACGCCCAGGGCGAAGCTGTCGGTACGCTCGAAGAAGGCCTGGAAGGCATCACGGGCACGGGCGTTGAACAGCGCCGACTTGGCCCAGCCTTCACCGGCGCCCAACACGTCACCGTAAGAGAAACCACCGCAGGCGACCAGGCCCTTGAAGGCTTCGAAGTCGACACGGCCGGCGAGGATGTCGCTCATGTGCACGTCGATGGCGGCGAAGCCGGCGCGGTCGAAGGCAGCAGCCATCTCGACCTGGCCGTTGACGCCCTGCTCGCGCAGGATCGCCACTTGCGGGCGCACGCCTTTCTTGATGTACGGCGCGGCGATGTCGTCATTGACGTCGAAGCCAAGCTTGGCGGTCAGGCCTGGGTTGTCTTCTTCGAGCAGCAGGTCGAATTCCTGATCGGCGCAGTCGGCGTTGTCACGCAGGCGCTGGATCTGGTAGCTGGTTTCGGCCCACTGGCGCTGCAGCATGCGGCGATCGTCGTCGAACAGCACTTCGCCGTTGAGGCTGATGGACACTTCAGCGTTGTTGACCGGCTTGCCGATCACCGACACGCAACCTTCGCCCAGGCCGGCGGCGCTGAACTGCGCCAGCACGTCCGGGGTGGCATCCTGGCGAACCTGGATGACCGCGCCCAGCTCTTCGTTGAAGAGGATGGCCGGCACGTCCCTGCGGATGTCCGTCAGCGGGTCGAGGTGCAGGTCGAGGCCGCAGTGGCCGGCGAACGCCATTTCCAGCACGGTGGTCAGCAGGCCGCCATCGGAACGGTCGTGGTAGGCCAGCAGGTGGCCGTCGGCGTTCAGGCCCTGGATCACGGCGAAGAACGCCTTGAGGTCTTCGGCGTCGTCGACGTCTGGGGCAAGGGCCGCGATCTTGCCGTAGGTCTGGGCCAGGATCGAGGCACCCATGCGGTTCTTGCCGCGGCCCAGGTCGATCAGGATCAGGTCGGTCTCGCCCTTGTCCATGCGCAGTTCGGGGGTCAGGGTCTTGCGGATGTCGGTGACCGGGGCGAAGCCGGTAATGATCAGCGACATCGGCGAGGTGACGCTCTTGTCGACACCCTCTTCGCTCCACTTGGTCTTCATCGACATCGAGTCTTTGCCGACCGGAATGGTAATGCCCAGCTCCGGGCACAGCTCCATGCCGACAGCCTTGACGGTGTCGTACAGGCGGGCGTCTTCACCCGGGTGACCGGCGGCGGACATCCAGTTGGCCGACAGTTTGATGTCGGACAGCTTCTCGATACGCGAAGCGGCCAGGTTGGTCAGGGTCTCGCCGATCGCCATGCGCCCGGACGCCGGGGCATCCAGCAGCGCCAGCGGGGTACGCTCGCCCATGGCCATGGCTTCACCGGTATAGACGTCGAAGCTGGTGGCGGTGACGGCGCAGTCGGCCACCGGTACCTGCCACGGGCCGACCATCTGGTCGCGGGCAACCAAGCCGGTGATGGTGCGGTCGCCGATGGTGATCAGGAAGCTCTTGCTGGCCACGGCCGGGTGGTTAAGCACGCGCTGCACGGCGGCGTCCAGGTCCAGCTCGCTCGGGTCGAAATCATCGCCCAGCTCGGCTTCGCGGGTGACCGAACGGTGCATGCGTGGCGGCTTGCCCAGCAGCACGTCGAGCGGCATGTCCACCGGCGTGTTGCCGAAGTGGCTGTCGCTTACGGTCAGGTGCGGCTCTTCAGTGGCTTCACCGACCACCGCAAACGGGCAACGCTCACGCTCACAGATGGCCTGGAAGCGCTCGAAGTCGACAGCGCTGACAGCCAGCACGTAGCGCTCTTGCGACTCGTTGCTCCAGATTTCGTGCGGGGCCATGCCCGGCTCGTCGTTGGGCACGTTGCGCAGTTCGAAGCGGCCACCACGGCCACCGTCGTTGACCAGTTCAGGGAAGGCGTTGGAGATACCGCCGGCGCCAACGTCATGGATGAAGGCGATCGGGTTGTTGTCGCCCAACTGCCAGCAGCGGTCGATGACCTCCTGGCAACGGCGCTCCATTTCCGGGTTTTCGCGCTGCACCGAGGCAAAATCCAGGTCAGCCGAGCTGGCACCGGTGGCAACCGACGAAGCGGCGCCGCCGCCCAGGCCGATCAGCATGGCCGGGCCGCCGAGCACGATCAGCTTGGCGCCGACGGTGATCTCGCCCTTCTGCACGTGATCTTCACGGATGTTGCCCATACCGCCAGCGAGCATGATCGGCTTGTGGTAGCCGCGCACCTCTTCACCGTGCGGGGTGTTGATGGACTGCTCGAAGGTACGGAAATAGCCGGTCAGGGCCGGGCGACCGAATTCATTGTTGAACGCGGCGCCGCCCAGGGGGCCTTCGATCATGATGTCGAGGGCGTCGACGATACGCTCCGGCTTGCCATAAGCCTGCTCCCACGGCTGTTCGAAGCCCGGGATCCGCAGGTTGGACACGGTGAAGCCGGTCAGGCCAGCCTTGGGCTTGGCGCCACGGCCGGTCGCGCCTTCGTCGCGGATTTCGCCGCCGGAGCCGGTGGAGGCGCCGGAAAACGGGGCGATGGCGGTCGGGTGGTTGTGCGTCTCGACCTTCATCAGGATATGCACCGGCTCCTGCACCGCGCCGTACTGGCGGGTTTCAGGGTTCGGGAAGAAACGGCCGGCAACGTTGCCGACGATCACCGAGGCGTTGTCCTTGTACGCAGACAGCACACCTTCGTTGTGCATCTGGTAGGTGTTCTTGATCATGCCGAACAGGCTCTTTTCCTGAGCCTGGCCGTCGATGTCCCAACTGGCGTTGAAGATCTTGTGGCGGCAGTGCTCGGAGTTGGCCTGGGCGAACATCATCAGTTCGATGTCGTTCGGGTTGCGCTTGAGGCCCTGGAAGGCATTGACCAGGTAGTCGATCTCGTCTTCGGCCAGGGCCAGGCCCAGGTCGATGTTGGCCTGGGCCAGGGCGTCGCGGCCACCGGCGAGGATGTCGACCGAGGTCATCGGCTTGGGCTGGGCATGACTGAACAGGTCGGCGGCTTGCTCGAGCTGGCCCAGCACGCGTTGGGTCATGCGGTCGTGCAGCTCGGCGGCGATCAATGCGGCGTCAGCGTCGCTCAGGTTGCCGGCAACGTAGTAGGCGATGCCGCGCTCCAGGCGCTGGATCGACTGCAGGCCGCAGTTGTGGGCGATGTCGCTGGCCTTGCTGGCCCATGGCGAGATGGTGCCCAGGCGCGGTACGACCAGGAACAGGCGGCCGGTCGGCTCCTGTACCGGCACGCTCGGGCCGTATTTGAGCAGACGGCCCAGCACCTGCTGCTGGTCGGCGGTCAGCTCGCCGGCAACATCGGCGAAGTGGGCAAATTCGGCATACAAACCAGTAACAGCGGGGACTTTCTGGCTCAGTTGCTCGAGTAATTTACCGTGGCGAAAGGCAGAAAGGGCAGGAGCGCCGCGCAGGATCAACATCGTCGGGACAGCCTCAGGAAGGGGTGTGCTTAGAGGCCGTGCATTCTAGCCTAATTCCGCAGTTTTCGGCACCCGCTCTAAGCCATGCCTGCCGGGCGGTGGAACCGGACTTTCGGGTCAAAAAAATTGCCTGGTTTTGCCGGGTCCGGCCCTGTCGCCGGCAAGCCGGCTCCCACAGCGACCGCGCTGCGCCCAAGGCGAGTGCAGCCGGTGCAGCACAGAACGCGCTAGCAGACAAGCTAACCGTTGTCGAGATATGGCTGTGCCAGTCCTTTGCGTATACTGCAACCTATGTTCGCCCACACTGCTTTGCGCCAGCGTTGCGCCAAATGGCTCTTCGCAACCGGACTCTTTCTAATGCTCGGTGCCTGCGTTGAAAAACCCAGCACCCTCGAGCGCGTGAAGGAGGATGGCGTGCTGCGCGTCATTACCCGCAACAGCCCGGCCACCTACTTCCAGGATCGCAACGGCGAAACCGGTTTCGAGTATGAACTGGTCAAGCATTTCGCCGACGATCTCGGCGTCAAGCTGCAGATCGAGACTGCCGACAACCTCGACGAGTTGTTCGATGCCCTCGGCAAGCCGTCCGGCCCGGTGCTGGCTGCGGCTGGTCTGGTCAGCAGCGAGCGGCGCAATGCCCAGGCCAAGTTCTCCCACCCCTACCTCGAAGTGACCCCGCAGGTCATCTACCGCAATGGCCGCCCTCGCCCCACCGAGGCCAAAGGCCTGGTGGGCAAGAAGATCATGGTGCTCAAGGGCAGCAGCCACGCCGACCAGCTGGCCGAGCTGAAAAAACGCTATCCGGGCCTGCAATATGAAGAGTCCGACGCGGTAGAGGTGGTCGACCTGCTGCGCATGGTCGATGAAGGCCAGATCGACCTGACCCTGGTCGACTCCAACGAACTGGCGATGAACCAGGTGTATTTCCCCAACGTGCGGGTTGCCTTCGACCTGGGCGACGCGCGCGACCAGCGTTGGGCGGTGGCTGCCGGCGACGACAACAGCCTGCTCAACGAGGTCAACGAGTACCTCGACAAGGCGCAGAAGAACGGCACCCTGCAACGCCTGAAAGACCGCTACTACGGCCATGTCGATGTCCTGGGGTATGTCGGTGCCTATACGTTCGCCCAGCACTTGCAGCAGCGCCTGCCCAAGTACGAAAAGCACTTCAAGAGCTACGCCAAGGTCGAGCAGGTCGACTGGCGGCTGCTGGCGGCAATCGGCTACCAGGAGTCGATGTGGCAGCCGGAAGTCACCTCCAAGACCGGCGTGCGCGGCCTGATGATGCTGACCCAGCGCACCGCCCAGGCCATGGGCGTGTCCAACCGACTGGACCCCAAGCAAAGCATCCAGGGTGGCGCCAAGTACTTCATGAAGATCAAGGCTGAGCTCGCCGACAGCATCCAGGAACCGGACCGTACCTGGTTCGCCCTGGCCGCCTACAACGTCGGCAGCGGCCACCTGGAAGACGCCCGCACGTTGGCCAAGCGCGAAAAGCTCAACCCGAACAAGTGGCTGGACGTGAAGAAGATGCTGCCGCGCCTGTCGCAGAAGCAGTGGTACCGGCAGACCAAGTATGGCTATGCCCGCGGCGGAGAGCCGGTGCACTTCGTGGCCAACATCCGTCGCTACTACGACATCCTCACCTGGGTGACCCAGCCGCAGCTCGAAGGCCAGGTGGCCGAGGGCAACCTGCATGTGCCAGGGGTGAACAAGGACAAGCCGGCGGAGCAGTCGCCGCCGATGTGAACCTCCTGGGCCCTATCGCCGGCAAGCCGGCTCCCACAGTGGGCCTAGGTGATCCTTGTGGGAGCCGGCTTGCCGGCGATGAGGCCTGTGCAGGCTACCCCTTTGCCCGGCGGGCCTTGAAGAAGTCACTCAAGATCTGCCCGCACTCTTCGGCCAGCACCCCACCCTCGAACATCACCCGATGATTCAGGAACCCCTGACTGAAGAACTGCCCCTGGCTCTGCACGATCCCTGCCTTGGGCTCCAGCGCCCCATACACCACCCGCGCCACCCGCGAATGCACGATCAACCCCGCACACATGCTGCAAGGCTCCAGCGTCACATACAGGGTGCTGCCCGGCAGGCGGTAATTGCTGGCGGATTTCGCCGCCGCGCGGATCGCCACCATCTCGGCATGGGCGCTGGGATCGCTGTCGATGATCGGCCGGTTGAAGCCCTGCCCGATCACCTGGCCATGCTGCACCAGCACTGCGCCCACCGGCACCTCGCCCAGTGCGGCACCTTCTGCCGCCAGGCTCAGGGCCAGACGCATGAATTCCTGATCGCGGCTGCGATCGATGATTTGTGGCCGCATCACACCACCGTGATCGCGGCCATCAGACCGGTTTCCATGTGGTCGATGACATGGCAGTGGAACATCCAGGTGCCTGGGTTATCCGCCACCAAGGCCACCTGCGCGCGCTCGTTCTTGCCCAGCAGGTAGGTATCGGTGAACCACGGCTCGACGATCTTGTGCCGATTGGAGGCAATCACCTTGAAACTCATGCCATGCAGGTGGATCGGGTGCTGGTACTGGGTCATGTTCTTCAGCTCGAAGATGTAGCTCTTGCCCTTCTGCAGCGTTGCGATCGGGCGGTCGGCGCAGGTCTTGTCGGTGATGTCCCAGGCCTGCCCGTTGATCTGCCACAAGCTCGGTGGTCTGCCATCCTCGGTATTCACCGACACCTTGCCGACCCATTCGAAATTGAAGTTCAGCTTTTCGGCATGCTCCAGGTCCGGCTCGGCCACAGGGTTCGGTGGCAGTGCCGGCGGCCAATTGCCCGGCGCATCGTTGCTGGCAACCGAACGCAAGGTGCCCAGGCGCACGAAACCGTCACGCAAGGAGATTTCCTCGCCCGCCTCGGGGATGCGCAGTGCCAGGCAAATGCGCATGCCGGGCCCGAGCCAATAGTCGTCCTCCAACGGGCGCGGGGTGACCGGGTTGCCGTCGAGGGCATAGATCATCGCCTCGCAGTTGCCCTTGAGGTTCAGGCGGTAGGTCCAGGTATTGTCCAGGTTCAACAGACGCAGACGCACCACCTGGCCGGCTGGCAGCTCGGTTACCGAATCGGCCTGGCCGTTGATGGTGATCAAGCGCCCGGCAGTGCCATTGCGCGCCGCCTCACGGGGAATGCTGAACGGCAGCCAGGCGCCCTGCTCGTCGACATGCCAGTTTTTCAGGCTCAGGGTGCGCTCGTGGAGGAAGCCGGTGGGCTCGCGCTCCTCGACGATCAGCGGCCCGACCAGGCCACGACCGAGCTCCTCGGAGCTGCTGACATGGGGGTGGTACCAGAAGCTACCGGCATCCGGCACGCGGAACTTGTAGTCGAAGTACTCGCCGGGCTTGACCGGTAACTGCGACACATAGGGTACGCCGTCCATTTCCAGCGGCAGGCGGATGCCGTGCCAGTGGATCGTGGTTTCCACTGGCAGGTGGTTGATGAAGCGCACGCGCAGCCAGGTGCCCTGGCGAACCCGCAGCTCGGTGCCCGGTGCCGAAGGGCCGAAGGCCCAGGCCTCGGTCTTGAAGCCGGGCACCAGTTCAACGTCCAGCGGTGCGGCGATCAGCTCGTAATCGTGCCCGGCATTCTCGTCCTCTACCTTGCCCAGCCAGTAGCGCGCGGCGCCTCCGGCGCCCAGGCCTACCACAGCAAGGCCGGTCAGGCCCTTGAGCATTTGTCGACGGGTAAAGGACATCGGTGCGGGTACCTCGTGTTCTGCGCAATCAGTCTGCCAGCAGTGGCCAGCGATGAAGGGCGAATACGATACACCTGCAAATGGGAAAGATTAAGTGAAGTCTTGTCGCAGCCTCGGTAAGCGGCCGTGAACACCCGCTCGCCCTGCCCTGTTCCGTGGGCAAGCGCTTGATGCGCCTGGGTGGACTTGCTCAAACAGGGGCAGGCTGCTTAAGTTCAAGCAGATGGGCGCTGGCCGCTGGCGTTCTGCCCACCTATCACCCAAAAAGAAGCCTGCTTCCTGAATGCGAGGGCTCGACAACATGTGGAAACGGAATTCTTTATTACACATTTCTCTGCTGCTCGCCGTTGCCCTTCTGCTCGTGCCGAAGATCATCCTGATCGAGTTCTTCTCCTACCGATGGGTGGACACCGGCGTTCTCGATATTGCCCTGTACGTATTACAAGATGTAATTCTCGCGGCAGCCCTCTATGTGGTCGCCGTCAACACCCTTACCCGGCATAAATACAACTTCTATCTGTTGAGCATCGCCTCAGGCGCCTTGTTGCTGTTCCTGCTGATGGATATGCGTGTCCGGGAACTGTGGCTGAAGCCTCTGAACTGGCAACTGATCAGCTACAGCCTGCAAAACGCAAGCAACCTGACCTCCGGGGCCGAAGCTTTCTTCAAGCAATCTGCCGGTTTTGGGCTCACCTTCAGGTTCATTGTCTTCGTACTCTTTCTGGCTTACCTGGCGGCGTGGTCGTTCGTTGGGCTGGCAACCTACATCGCCTATAAAGCACAGCGCACAGACGTCACCAGGAAGAAAAGATACTACTGGGCTCCCCTGCTGGTGATAGGTGCCCTGCTCATCGGTTCCCTCTCTGCCAAAGACGCGCGCTACGATTTGAACAAGAATATTGTCATCAGCCCGCTGGTCACCGCGCTCAGAAGCGCCACGTTCCTGAACGCTGCTCCGCACAAACCAACGTTACCGTTCGAGCAACCCGCCTACCCGCTCTCCAGCGTAAACAACATCGAAAAACTACAGTCGCAAGCCACGCCAAACTTCAAGAACCTGGTTTTCATCGTCCTGGAATCGGTTCGCTGGAACAGCATTTTCGCTGCGGACATCAAGACCGCTGAAAAGTACCCGACATTCGAAAAGCTCTCCCGGGAAGGCATGCTGTTCAAATCGTACGTATCGGTGCCTCACTCGTCCAAAGGCTATCACTCGATCCTGACCGGGCAGCACGCCTACCCCGACGTCGAGATCAAAGAGGCCATGTTTCTAAATCAACCTAGCGTCATCCATGAACTGAAAAACAAGAACAACATGGAAGCCGTCGCCTTCAGCTCATTGTTTCTAGAGTTCGAAAATATGCGGGGTTTCTTGAAATCCATCGGCGTATCGAATGCCTATGAGCTCTCGGACATCATCACCAGCGAGAACCACCCAGAGAATGCCAATAGTTTCGGGGAGAGTGACGAACAGCTGTTTTCGTCCAGCATCCCTTACCTGGAGAACATCAAGAAGAACGGCAAAGGTTTCGTTGCATTGTACTTCCCAAGCGCAGCCCACTATCCCTATGAATGCAGCCACGGCTCCGCCTTGCAGAGCGAATTGGAAAAGTACGAAAACTGCATAGCAAAAACCGACCACGTGCTGGCTGAAATGCTGGAGTCGTTTGACAAGTCCGGCCTTCTGGACTCGACGTTATTCGTACTCGTGGGTGACCATGGCGAGTCGTTCGGTGAGCACGGCTTGTTCATTCACAACGCGTCCATGCATGAAGAAGAAGTTGCCGTACCCCTGATATTCTGGGCACACGGCAAGGCGCTGGCCAAACCCGGCTCAACGACAAGTCACCAGACCGATATTGCCCCTACGGTTGCCGATTTCTTTGGCGTTACCGAGTCGCCCCTATCTGTACAAGGCGTTAGTTTGTTGAGAGCGCAGGGTAAGCGTGCGTACTTCATGTCCACATTCTTCGACCATTTGGCGTCAGCCTTGGTGGAGCCTCCCTACAAATACATTTACGAATTCAGCTCGGACACCCTGACAAAATACAATATCGAAGACGACCCCCAGGAAAAGAACCCGCAACCCGTGCAGGGGGATGAGTTCACCGCCGTCAAGAACAGGCTGCTTGCCTTCAATTTTTACCAGAAAGCGCTATTCGCCCAAAAGCTTGAGCAAGCTGAATGAACAAAAACCAAAAAGCCCGCAATCATGCGGGCTTTTTGGTGTATCCATGCTTGTCGGTGCCAGCCTAGGCCGGCTATCCGATCATTCCCACTCGATGGTGGCCGGCGGCTTGCTCGACACGTCGTAGGTGACGCGCGAAATACCGTCGATTTCGTTGATGATACGGCCGCTGACGGTTTCCAGCAGCTCGTACGGCAGGTGAGCCCAACGCGCGGTCATGAAGTCCACGGTCTCGACAGCACGCAGTGCGACAACCCAGGCGTAGCGGCGGCCATCGCCAACCACACCGACCGACTTGACCGGCTGGAACACCACGAAGGCCTGGCTGGTCTTGTGGTACCAGTCGGCTTTACGCAGTTCTTCGATGAAGATGTGGTCGGCACGACGCAGGATGTCGGCGTATTCCTTCTTCACTTCACCGAGGATACGTACACCCAGGCCCGGGCCCGGGAACGGGTGGCGGTAGACCATGTCGTACGGCAGGCCCAGCTCCAGACCGATCTTGCGCACTTCATCCTTGAACAGCTCACGCAGTGGCTCGACCAGCTTGAGGTTCATTTCCTCTGGCAGGCCGCCGACGTTGTGGTGGGACTTGATCACGTGGGCCTTGCCGCTCTTGGCGCCAGCCGACTCGATCACGTCCGGGTAGATGGTGCCCTGGGCGAGGAACTGGATGTTGTCCAGCTTGCTGGCTTCGGCATCGAAAATGTCGATGAAGGTGCGACCGATGATCTTGCGCTTCTTCTCCGGGTCGGCTTCGCCTTCCAGGTTGTCGAGGAACTGCTTCTCGGCGTCGGCGCGGATCACCTTGACGCCCATGTTCTCTTTGAACATGGCCATCACCTGGTCGCCTTCGTGCAGGCGCAGCAGGCCGTTGTCGACGAATACGCAGGTCAGTTGGTCGCCGATGGCGCGGTGCAGCAGCGCAGCGACCACGGACGAGTCGACACCGCCGGACAGGCCGAGCAGGACGTTGGCCGAACCTACTTGCTCACGAACCTGGGCAATGGCGTCTTCGACGATGTTGGACGGGGTCCACAGGGCTTCGCAGCCGCAGATGTCCTGCACGAAGCGGGACAGGATGCGACCGCCCTGCTTGGTGTGGGTCACTTCCGGGTGGAACTGCACGCCGTAGTAGCCGCGGGCATCGTCGAACATGCCGGCGATCGGGCAGCTCGGGGTGCTGGCCAGCACGTGGAAGTCGCCAGGCATCTGGGTGACCTTGTCGCCGTGGCTCATCCACACATCCAGGCCCAGTACGCCGTCATCGTCGACGTGGTCTTCGATGCCGTCGAGCAGGCGGCTCTTGCCGACCACGTCGACGCGGGCATAACCGAACTCACGCAGGTCGGAACCTTCGACCTTGCCGCCCAACTGCTCGGCCATGGTCTGCATGCCGTAGCAGATGCCCAGCAGCGGTACGTTCAGGTCAAACACGGCCTGCGGGGCACGCGGGCTGTTGGCTTCGTGGACCGACTCGGGGCCGCCAGCGAGGATGATGCCGCGCGGGTTGAATTCGCGGATCGCTTCATCGTCCATGTCGAACGGATGCAGTTCGCAGTAGACACCAATCTCGCGCACGCGGCGGGCGATCAGCTGGGTGTACTGGGAACCGAAATCGAGGATCAGGATGCGGTGAGCGTGAATGTCGAGGGCCATGACTCAATCTCGTCAGTGGAAATCGGAAACGACGCGGGGCTGTCGTGACAGCCCCGCATGCAAATGTTGCTTGAAGCCTCAGCCTACGCGGTAGTTAGGGGCTTCTTTGGTGATCTGCACGTCATGCACGTGGGACTCGGCCATGCCGGCACCGGTGATGCGTACGAATTCCGGCTTGGTACGCATCTCTTCGATGGTCGCGCTGCCGGTGTAGCCCATGGACGAACGCAGGCCGCCCATCAGCTGGTGGATGATCGCGGCCAGGGCGCCTTTGTACGGCACGCGGCCTTCGATGCCTTCCGGAACCAGCTTCTCGGCGCCGGCCGAGGAGTCCTGGAAGTAACGGTCGGACGAGCCTTGCGCCTGTGCCATGGCACCCAGCGAGCCCATGCCGCGATAAGCCTTGTAGGAGCGGCCCTGGAACAGCTCGACTTCGCCCGGCGCTTCTTCGGTACCGGCGAACATCGAACCCATCATCACGCAGGAAGCACCGGCGACGATGGCCTTGGACAGGTCACCCGAGAAACGGATGCCGCCGTCGGCGATCAGCGGCACACCGGTGCCTTCCAGAGCGGCGGCGACGTTGGCGATGGCGCTGATCTGCGGCACGCCGACACCGGCGACGATGCGGGTGGTGCAGATCGAGCCTGGACCGATACCGACCTTGACGGCATCGGCGCCGGCTTCAGCCAGGGCCTTGGCCGCAGCACCGGTGGCGATGTTGCCGCCGATCACCTGCACTTGCGGGTAGGTTTCCTTGACCCAGCGAACGCGGTCGATCACGCCTTTGGAATGGCCGTGGGCGGTATCGACGACAACCACGTCAACGCCAGCGGCAACCAGGGCAGCAACGCGCTCGCCGGTGTCCTTGCCGGTGCCGACCGCAGCGCCGACGCGCAGGCGACCCTGGTCGTCCTTGCTGGCCAGCGGGTAGGCCTTGGCCTTTTCGATGTCCTTGACGGTCATCATGCCCTTGAGGCTGAACTTGTCGTCGACGATCAGGACTTTTTCCAGGCGGTGCTTGTGCAGCAGCTCGCGGACTTCGTTCTTGTCGGCGCCTTCGCGGACGGTGACCAGACGCTCTTTGGGCGTCATCACGTCGCGCACCTTGGCATCCAGGCGGGTTTCGAAGCGCACGTCACGGGAAGTGACGATGCCGACCAGATCGCCGTTCTCCAGCACCGGAACACCGGAGATGTTGTTCAGGCGGGTCAGGTCGAACAGGTCGCGTACGGTGGCGTCGGCCTCGATGGTGATCGGGTCCTTCACCACGCCAGCTTCGAACTTCTTGACCTTGCGTACTTCGCCGGCCTGCTGTTCGATGGTCATGTTCTTGTGGATGATGCCGATACCGCCTTCCTGGGCCATGGCGATGGCCAGGCGCGCTTCGGTCACGGTATCCATGGCGGCGGAGACCAGCGGAATGTTCAGCTCAATGCCACGGGTCAAACGGGTCTTGAGACTGACTTCATTAGGCAGTACCTCGGAATAGCCAGGTACAAGGAGAATATCGTCGAAAGTCAGGGCTTCTTGGCTGATACGCAACATCGCGGGGGCTCCCGGGCGGGAAAAATGGAAGCGCGCCATTATACTCATCCACGGCGCGCCGCTCAATGCAAAATAAGGGCCTTCGGTCAGCGTTCTGGCAGTTTTACCTGCACCACCGCCACCGGCTGGTCGAGCCAATCGGCGAAGCTGTCGAGAAAGGCCTGGGTAAACCCGGCCTCGCCCCAGTTGTTGAAGATGAACCCCAAGTTGGAAAAGGCACATGGCTGCAGGTAAATGAAGCCATTGATGTCGTCCTCGAAACCGCACAGCGGGCAGGTGAAGTTGTCGCTTACACCGGGCATCCACTCTTCCAGGCTTTCGAACAACGGCTCGCCCACCTCGCGGCGGCACTCCGGGCAGCCGGCCTCTTCGAGAAACCCCTCGGTGGGGGTATAGATGCAACGCTTGAGCATCACTTCCAGGCCATTGACCTGCTCGCCGAACGGCAGCTTCTGCGGATGCAGGGCGACCTTGCGCGCGCCTGCGGCCAGGGCATGGCCCATGCGGTTGCCGGTGCGCCCGCAGGTGGTCATTTGCTCCTCGACGATTTTCTCGCGCACCAGCCAGCGCAGGATTGCCCGGGCGCGGGCTTCGTGCACCGGCACAGTGGATAGTTTGGGGACGATGATGCTCTGGGTGGTCATTGGCGAAACGGGCCTGGGGATTGCGGTAATGCTGCAATTCTACCCCGGTAGGTCCTCGCTGTAATGCAGGGCTGCAGGCCCTATCGCCGGCAAGCCGGCGATAGGGCCGGGACAGACAAGCGGCCCTTATGTCCTTTATGATGCCCGCCATGATCAAAGACCCCTTCGAACGACTCGGCCTGGACCGCGAGGTCCTCACCGTCAGCCAACTCAACGGCCGCGCCCGCGTGCTGCTGGAAGACGTGTTCCGCAGCGTCTGGGTGGAAGGCGAGATTTCCAACCTCGCCCGCCCGGCCTCCGGCCACATGTATTTCACCCTCAAGGACAGCGGCGCCCAGGTGCGTTGCGCACTGTTCCGGCAGAACGCCACCCGTGTGCGCCAGGCCCTGCGCGACGGTCTGGCAGTGCGGGTGCGCGGCAAGGTTTCGCTGTTCGAAGGGCGTGGCGACTACCAGCTGATTCTCGACACGGTCGAGCCGGCCGGCGACGGCGCCCTGCGCCTGGCCTTCGAAGCACTGAAGGAAAAGCTCGGTGCCGAGGGGCTGTTCAGTGCCGAACGCAAGAAGCCGCTGCCGGCCCATCCACAGCGCATCGGCATCATCACTTCGCCCACCGGCGCGGTGATCCGCGACATCATCAGCGTGTTCGGCCGCCGCGCGCCGCAGGTCGAACTGAACCTGATTCCCACCGCCGTGCAAGGCCGCGAGGCGATCAACCAGATCGTGCGCGCCTTGCAGCAGGCCGACCAGCTTGGCTTCGATGCCCTGATCCTGGCCCGTGGCGGCGGCTCGCTGGAAGACCTCTGGTGCTTCAACGAGGAAGCCGTGGCGCGCGCCGTGGCGGCCTGCGTGACGCCGATCGTCAGTGCCGTGGGGCATGAAACCGACGTGTCGATCAGCGACTTCGTCGCCGACGTGCGCGCCCCCACGCCGTCGGCCGCCGCCGAACTGCTGGCCCCCGACAACAGCGGCTTGCAGCAGCGCCTGGACGGCCTGCAACGGCGCCTGCTGCTGCGCATGCAAAACCGCCTGACCCATGACCGCCTGCGCCTCGATTCGCTGACCCGGCGCCTGCGCCACCCCGGCGAGCGCCTGCGTCAGCAGGCCCAGCGCCTGGACGACCTGGACATGCGCCTGCGCCGCGCCTTCATGCTCAACCTCAACCAGCGCCGCGAGCGCCTGGCGCGCCTCGACACCCGCCTGGCCGCGCAGCATCCGGGGCGCACCCTGAAACTGCTGGGCCAGCGCCTGGACAGCCTCGCCGAGCGCCTGCCACGGGCCATGCGCGAAGTGCTCAAGGACCGCCGCCAGCGCTTCCAGGCCCAGTTGCAGACGTTGCAGGTGGTCAGCCCGCTGGCCACCCTGGCGCGTGGCTACAGCATCCTCCTCGACGAACGTGGCCAAGCCATCCGCAGCGCCGAGCAGACCCACAACGGCCAGCGCCTGACTGCCCGCCTGAATGAAGGCGAGCTGCGGGTGCGGGTCGAGGACAACCACCTGACCCCGGTCACCCTTTCCCTACTGGACTGACACATGCCCCGCCTGTTCGCGCCCCTGCTTGCCCTTTCCCTGTTGTTGCTGGCGGGCGGCGCCCAGGCCAGCTACATCACCCGCACCTTGAACAAGCCGGTACCCGGTGGCGTCGCCGTGGTCGACCTGGGGCCTGCGGCCACTGCACCGAACGCGCGCTTCGATGGCAAGCCGGTGCTGGTGGTCAAGGAGCAGGACAACTGGCTGGCCATCGTCGGCATCCCGCTGACGCAAAAGCCCGGCACGGCCGTGCTGAGCCAGGAGGGTCGCAACCTGACGTTCAGCGTGGGGAGCAAGAAGTACCCGGAGCAGCACATCACCTTGAAGAACAAACGCCAGGTCAACCCCGACCCGGCCGACCTCAAGCGCATCGACCGTGAACTGGCCGAACAGATCAAGGCCTACCGCAGTTTCAGCCCCAACCTGCCAAGCAACCTGGTGCTCGACAAGCCCGTCAGCGGGCCGCTGTCGAGCAAGTTCGGCGTGCGCCGATTCTTCAACGGCGAAGAACGCAATCCCCATGCGGGGCTGGATTTTGCGGTGCCGGCGGGTACACCGATCAAGACACCTGCCAATGGCAAGGTGATTCTGGTGGGGGACTACTTCTTCAACGGGCGCACGGTGTTCGTCGACCATGGGCAGGGCTTCATCAGCATGTTCTGCCATATGTCGAAGATCGATGTGGCGGTCGGGCAGCAGTTGCGCCGGGGCGAGGTGGTCGGCCGGGTCGGCTCGACCGGGCGGGCTACCGGGCCGCATATGCACTGGAATGTCAGCCTGAACGATGCGCGGGTGGATCCGGCGATCTTCATTGGCGCGTTCCAGCCCTGAGACCGCAGCGCCTGCATCGCCGGCAAGCCGGCTCCCACAAGGATCACCGCCGACCTTGTGGGAGCCGGCTTGCCGGCGATGAGGCCAGCCCCCTCGACATCACTTCCCCTGTCTTGCGCGATCAAAAAATACAGCGCAACACGCCAAAAGCTTGAAAAGAATCCAAGCTATAAAATCTCGCCATTAGGCTTTTTTTAAGCATTCCTCTCAATTTTCCGCGAACACTTGCCATCCCCCACCCCACTGGTTAGGGTTGAAGGCATGAAAACCCACAGCACCCTCATCCTGCTCCGACAACATCGCAGCCTCTGCCTGGTCAGCGCCCGACTACCAGGCTGAATCGCGTCGCCTCGCCTTTTCATCTCGTTATTGCTCGGCAGGCCCGATCTCGGCCGCACACAAAAGGATTGCTTCCATGACCATGCTCAAAGACCCCTCGAAGAAGTACCGCGCTTTCCCGACCATCGACCTGCCTGACCGTACCTGGCCGTCGAAGACCATCACCCAGGCGCCAATCTGGTGCAGCTCCGACCTGCGTGATGGCAACCAGTCGCTGATCGAGCCGATGGACTCCGAGAAGAAGCTGCGTTTCTGGAAGACCCTGGTGCAGGTTGGCGTGAAGGAAATCGAAGCCTCGTTCCCGTCCGCTTCGCAGACCGACTTCGACTTCGTGCGCTCCCTGATCGAAGGCGGCCACATTCCGGACGACACCACCATCCAGGTGCTCACCCAGGCCCGTGAAGACCTGATCGCGCGTACTTTCGAGTCGCTGCGCGGCGCCAAGAAGGCGATTGTCCACCTGTACAACGCCACCAGCCCGTCGTTCCGCCGCATCGTCTTCAACCAGGACAAGCAAGGCGTGAAGGACATCGCGGTGAATGCGGCCAAGCTGTTCGTCAAATATGCCGCCCAGCAGCCGGAAACCCACTGGACCTTCCAGTACTCGCCCGAGACCTTCAGCGCCACCGAGCTTGAGTTCGCCAAGGAAGTCTGCGACGCGGTCATCGAGGTATGGAACCCGACGCCTGAGCACAAGGTCATCCTCAACCTGCCGGCCACCGTGGAAGTCGCCACGCCGAACATCTACGCCGATCAGATCGAGTGGTTCTGCCGCAACATCAACCGCCGTGACAGCGTGATCATCAGCCTGCACTGCCACAACGACCGTGGCACCGGCATCGCTGCCACCGAACTGGGCCTGATGGCCGGTGCCGACCGCGCCGAAGGTTGCCTGTTCGGCAACGGCGAGCGTACCGGCAACGTCGACCTGGTGACCCTGGCACTGAACCTCTATACCCAAGGCATCGACCCTGAGCTGGACTTCTCCGACATCGACGGCGTGCGCAAGGTGGTCGAAGAGTGCAACCAGCTGCCGGTGCACCCGCGTCACCCGTATGTCGGCGACCTGGTCCACACCGCGTTCTCCGGCTCGCACCAGGACGCCATCCGCAAGGGCTTCGCCAAGCAGCAGGACAGCGAGCTGTGGGAAGTGCCGTACCTGCCGATCGACCCGGCCGACATCGGCCGCAGCTACGAGGCGGTGATCCGCGTCAACAGCCAGTCCGGCAAGGGCGGTATCACCTACCTGCTCGAACAGGAATACGGCATCAGCCTGCCACGCCGCATGCAGATCGAGTTCAGCCAGGTGGTGCAGGGTGAAACCGACCGCCTGGGCCTGGAAATGACTGCCCAGCAGATCTACAGCCTGCTGCACAAGGAATACCTCCAGGCCAACGCCCCGTATGCGCTGGTCAGCCACCGCCTGCAGGAAGAGAACGGCCACAGCGCCGTGGAAGTGGAAGTCGCCGGTGAAGGCGAAACCACCCTGCACTGGCGCGGCAAGGGCAATGGCGCCCTGGAAGCCCTGGTGGCCGGCCTGCCGATCGCCGTGGAGATCATGGACTACAACGAGCACGCCATTGGTGCTGGTACCAATGCCAAGGCGGCGGCCTATATCGAACTGCGTGTGGCTGGGGGTCGTCCGGTACATGGCGTGGGTATCGATGAGAACATCACCACTGCGAGCTTCAAGGCGCTGTTCAGTGCGCTGAACCGGTCGCTGAGCCAGGAAGAGGCTAAAGCGGCGTAAGCTGTTAGTTGGTGTTCAAGAGCCCGCATCCATGATGCGGGCTTTTTTATTGCCTGTACCGGGCCTTTCGCGGGACAAGCCCGCGAAAGGCCCGCGTCTGCGACACAAAAGCTGCAGACAAAAAAAGGGGCGCCGACCAAGCGCCCCATAAGCCGTAAAGCACACAACAAATTCAGTTTCAGTCCAGCAAGGCCATCGCCTCGGCGCTGCACGCCTCGATCCGCGCCCAATCGCCATTCTTGATCCAGCTACTGTCGAGCATCCAGGTACCGCCCACGCACATCACATTGGGCAGCGCCATGTAATTGCGCACATTGGCAGGGTTAACCCCCCCAGTCGGGCAGAAGCGAACATCACCAAACGGCCCGGCAAAGGCCTTGATCGCCGCTACGCCACCGCTGATTTCCGCCGGAAACAGCTTGAAGCGGCGGTAGCCCAGCGCATAACCCATCATGATTTCCGACGGCGTGCTGATGCCGGGCAACAGCGGGATCTCACTGTCCACGCCCGCTTCGAGAATGTCCTGGGTAATGCCCGGGGTAACGACAAACTGCGCACCAGCCGCTTCAACGGCAGCGAACATGTCGCGGTCAAGCACGGTGCCGGCGCCCACGCACAGCTCCGGACGCTGCTCGCGCAACACCTGGATGGCCTTCAGGCCATGCTGCGAACGCAGGGTCACTTCCAGCGTACGGATGCCGCCAGCTGCCAGGGCATCGGCCAGGGGCAGGATGTCTTGCTCACGGGCGATGGTGATTACCGGCAGGATGCGCGCCGCGCCACAGATCGCGTCGATCCGGGTCGCTTTCTCGGCCATCGAGAGCTTGGGCTGTGGGCGTTCGAGGGTGGTCATGACAGTGGATCCTTTGCTCATGGGCACCAGTAGATGTCCAGGGGGTCGTGAAGAAAGGCGCGAATCGGCATTTCGGAAAGATCATTGCCCGCCAGCGCGGCGCGCAGGGTAGCGAGTTTGCCCGGGCCTTGCACGGACAGTGCGATGAAAGCGGCGCTGGCCAACAGCGAGCGTGTCATCGACAGGCGCTGGTGCGGCACGCTCGGCGCCAGCATCGGCAGGCAGCGGCGCGGGCTGTTGCGGTCGAGCCCGGCGGCCAGGTTGGGGCTGCCGGGGAACAGCGACGCGGTATGACCATCGTCGCCCATGCCCAGCACCAGCACATCGATAGCTGGCAACGCAGCCAGGGCCTGGTCGGCGCTGTCCGCTGCAACGTCGAGCTGCTCGGCTTGTCGATAGAGACCAACGAAACGGGCCTTGGCCGCCGCACCCTGGAACAAGTGGCGGGCCAACAGGCCAGCGTTGCTGTCGGCATGCTCCACCGGCACCCAGCGCTCGTCAGCCAGGCTGACGGTGACCTTCGACCAGTCCAGCGCCTCGGTCGCCAGCTGCTCGAGGAACGGCACTGGGCTGCGACCACCCGACAGCACCAGGCAAGCCTGGCCCTTGGTAGCGATCGCGGCGCGCAGGCGCTTGGCCACGTCCGCAGCCAGGGTCGTCGAGAGCGCCTTGGCATCAATCAACTGATACGCCTTCACGTTCGCCGGCAATTGCAGGTCAGATATCTCCATACCACGCCCTCCCATCGCGTGTGATCAGTGCGATCGAACTCATTGGCCCCCACGATCCCGCCGCGTACGGCTTGGGGGCATCGCCCGCGTTGCGCCAGCCAGCGATCAGCTGGTCGCACCACTGCCAGGCATGTTCGATCTCGTCCTTGCGCACGAACAGGTTCTGGTTGCCGCGCATCACCTCAAGCAAAAGGCGTTCGTAGGCATCCGGAATCCGCGCGGTGCGCCAGGTGTCGGAAAAATTCAATTGCAGCGGGCCGCTGCGCAGCTGCATGCCCTTGTCCAGACCTTGCTCCTTGGTCATCACCCGCAAGGAAATACCTTCGTCCGGTTGCAGGCGGATGATCAGCTTGTTACCGATCTGCAAACGTTGTTCCGGGGCGAAGATGTAGTGCGGCGTTTCCTTGAAATGAATGACGATCTGCGAAAGCTTCTGCGGCATGCGCTTTCCGGTACGCAAATAGAACGGCACGCCGGACCAGCGCCAGTTGCGGATGTCGGCGCGCAGGGCGACAAAGGTTTCGGTGTCGCTCTGGGCGTTGGCGTTGTCTTCTTCCAGGTAGCCAGGTACCGCCTTGCCGTCGCTGTAGCCGGCAATGTACTGGCCACGCACCACACGGGTGCTCAGCCCATCGCCAGTGATCGGCGCCAGAGCCTTGAGCACCTTGACCTTCTCGTCGCGGATGCTGTCGGCCGACAGATCGCTGGGCGGGTCCATGGCGATCAGGCACAACAGCTGCAGCAGGTGATTCTGGATCATGTCGCGCAGTTGGCCGGCCTTGTCGAAATAGCCCCAGCGGCCTTCGATACCGACCTTTTCGGCCACGGTGATCTCCACGTGGGAAATCGAGTTCTGGTTCCACTGGGTTTCGAACAAGCTGTTGGCAAAGCGCAGGGCGATCAGGTTCTGTACCGTCTCTTTGCCCAGGTAATGGTCGATGCGATACACCCGGCTTTCCGGGAAAAAGCGCGCCACGGCATCATTGACCCGGCGTGACGACTCCAGGTCGTGACCAATGGGCTTTTCCAACACGACCCGGGTGCGCGCGACCAGGCCGGCCTTGTCCAGGTTTTCGCAGATTGCGCCATACACGGCGGCAGCCGTGGCAAAGTAGGCGATCAGCGGCAAATCGCCGGCCACCTGTTCAGCCAGGGCCTGGTAGCCCTCAGGCTGCAGGAAGTCCAGGTGCTGATAGCGCAGGCGGCCGAGAAAACGCCCCAGGGCCGCAGGCTCCAGGTCTGCTGGGGCAACGTGCCGGCGCAGGTGGGCTTCGATGGTGCTCAGGTGCTCCTGGGCGCTGCCAGGCTCGCGGGCCAACGCCAGCAAGCGCGTATCGGCGTGCAGCAGATTGGCGCGGTCGAGCTGGTAGAGCGCAGGAAACAGCTTGCGCAGTGCCAGGTCGCCCAGGGCGCCAAACAGGGCAAAGGTGCAAGGTTCGACACTGATCGCAGCCATGATGTTGGTTCTTTCCTAAAGTTGATCTAGAAATACCGCTTTCACATAGGGTTTTCAAGAAATAATGTAGTAAAAACCACAACATTACACACAAAGATTACAGACAAGTGGTGCACCACCCGCACCGCCAGTACGATAGACGACCCTGCAAGAGGCCTGCTGCTCCGTCAGCCGGCTGTCTTCCCGACCCAAGGACACCCCCATGGACCGCGTGCGAAACCTCCTGGAGCAGATCCAGGGACGCCTCGACGAGCTGAACAAGGCCGAACGCAAAGTCGCCGAAGTCATCCTGCTCAACCCGCAACAAGCGACCCGCTTCAGCATTGCCGCGCTGGCCCAGGCGGCCAAGGTCAGCGAGCCGACCGTGAACCGCTTCTGCCGCTCGTTCGGCGTCAGCGGCTACCCTGAACTGAAACTGCAACTGGCGCAGAGCCTGGCCAGCGGCGCGGCCTATGTCAGCCGCGCGGTGGAGGCCGACGACGACCCGGCGGCCTATACCCAGAAAATCTTCGGCAGCGCCATCGCCTCGCTCGACGCTGCCTGCCAGCAGCTCGACCCGCAACAGGTCAGCCGCGCCGTGGACATGATGATCCAGGCCCGGCAGATCCATTTCTTCGGCCTCGGCGCCTCGGCCCCGGTGGCCCTGGACGCCCAGCACAAGTTCTTCCGCTTCAACCTGGCGGTGTCGGCCCATGCCGACGTACTGATGCAGCGCATGCTGGCCTCGGTGGCCCACACCGGCGACCTGTTCGTGATCATCTCCTACACCGGCCGCACCCGCGAGCTGGTCGAGGTGGCGCGCCTGGCCCGCGAAAACGGCGCCTCGGTACTCGGCCTGACCGCCGCCGGCTCGCCGCTGGCCCAGGCCTGCAGCCTGAGCCTGCATATCCCGCTGCCGGAAGACACCGACATCTATATGCCGATGACCTCGCGGATCATCCAGCTGACCGTGCTCGACGTGCTGGCCACCGGCATGACCCTGCGCCGTGGCGTGGACTTCCAGCCGCACCTGCGCAAGATCAAGGAAAGCCTCAACGCCAGCCGCTACCCGATCGAGGACGACGACCTCAACTGAGCCGGTGCGCCTGCAGTCGCAAGTGGGCGCGCTGCCCTGGCGCCAGGCTCAGGCCTTCATCGCTGCCGCTGGCCGCCTCGACACAGACGAAGCCCAGGCACTCGCGCCCAGTCACGCCCATCAAGGGGCGGTTGCCGGGGTGCCAGACCACGGTGTCATCGCTGTCGCCGGTATCGATGCACAGCTCGCGCTGCCAGGCCGGGTCCTGCAACTGCACCCGTGGCGTACCCGGGTAGACCTTCTGGCAACCGCCCTTGAGTTTCAAGGCGCCGCCCTCACGGCAGGCCTGACGATTCAGGCGGTCGTAGCCTTCGATATCCTCCAGCCCAGACAGCGCTATCTCGGAAACGTCACTGATACGCCAGTAAGCCAGCAGCGCATGGCTCAGCTGGCAAGGCTCGCTGTCCTGGTGTTCGGTGCTCAGGCTCAGTTCCATGCGGCTGCCCAGCCGTGCGTGCAAGTCCACCTGCCAGTCGCACAGGTCCAGCCGCCACTTCAGGGTCACGCCCTCCTCGTCCCCGCGGCTGTCCAGCAGCTTCCAGTCCAGCAACCGTGCCCAGCCATGGGCAGGCCACAGGTCCTCGCTGGGATGGCGGCCATACCAGGGCCAGCACACCGGCACACCACCGCGAATCGCCCCGACCTGCGGCCACTGCTCGGCACACCACAGCCACGGCCGTTCGCCGGCGGGTTGAAAGTGCAGCAACTGCGCGCCCTGACGGCTGAAAACTGCCTGGCAACGGGGGTGATCGATGATCAGCACATCGCGCTGCTGGTAACGCTCCCACTCGAATGTCGGCCGGGGCCGTTGCGAGGAAAAGAAGCGATGTAGCGGATGTTCGGGCATGGTTCCAAGCTCTTGTTGTTTGAGATAGCGCTGTCTCGGCCTACCCCCGACAACCACTGCAAACCAGTGGATGCCGGAAGCCGAAATTGGATTGGCGTAAATTTACAACAAATGGGCTCAGAATGACGACTGAATCTTCAGGCCGGCGACCAGCGCGTTATCCACCTCGTCCACCCCGCCCGGGCTCTTGATGTACTGCAGGTTGGGCCGCACGGTCAGCCAGTTGGTGACGTGGAAGCCATAGTAGAGCTCGGCGTTGTACTCGGTACGTTGCAGCGGCACGAAGCCTGGGTTGTCATAGTCATCGATGCCGCTCTGGGCATTTAGCAGCTCGGCGCGCTTCTTGACGTCGTCGTTCACATGGATGCGGGCCACGCCGAAGCCGATATCGTCCTTGGGCCGGGCATCGAAAGCGCCCTTGTAGACCAGGCCAACCTGCTGGTAGTTGTCGACCACGTTGGTAGCCTGGTCATGCACGGTGAAGTTGGCGAACAGGCTCAGCCCGCGGTTGACGTCGCCGCCATGGGCAGTGACCTGCTGCTGGGCCACCACCCACCAACCGTGCTTGCTCGAATGCGATTTGAAATCCCCGCCGGTGAGCGCCTGCGGGTTGCCATTGACGTCGTCGAACACGTCGTCGGCCTTGGCCGTGCTGTAGTAGTAGCCCAGGCGGTACTCGCCGGGCAGGTCATTGACCTTCGGCGACCAGACCATCTCCACCGGCAAGATCGCACCCTCGGTGCCGCTGCCGCTGAGCTTGAAGCCGTTGCCCGTCTCAAGGTTCGAGGGGTTCTGCTCGAAGGCGCCGACCTGGACGAAGAATTCCGGGGTGATGTTGTACTTGACCCGCAGCGCCCACTGGCTGACCGGCCAGTTGTACCAGATGCCGCCGACCCAGTTGCCCACCTGCGAGCCGCAAAAGGCCAGGTTCTGGAAGTCGCAGGGGAAACTGTTGAAGTCCTCCCCTTCGCCGAAGCGGCCGAATTTCACGTCCAGGGCACCGTCGAAGTACTTCTGCTTGATCCACATCTGGGTCAGGCGCCAGGTCTGGCCACGGCCCCACACCTCCTGCACGGAGCTGAACTGCCCGGCACGCGGGTCGCTGATGCGGTCGTTGGACAGGTTGCGCCCGCTTCGCTCGGTGATCGCCAGCTTGAACTCAGCATCGTGCCAGCCAAGGATCTTCTGCAGGTCAAGGTGCGCGCCAAGGGCGAACTGGTCGCTGTAACGGGCGGTCTTGTCGTCGTTGTAACCGCCATCGAGGTTACCGGCCACCTCACCGACGTAGTCGAGGGTGAAGTCGTAGCCTTTTTCCAGCAGCTCGGTGCGGGTGCCACCCCAGTCGCCGGACATCCATTTCGATTCGCTGGAGAAGGCCTCGGCGGCCTGCAGGCCACTGCTGCCGACCATGGCAAGCAAGGCCAGCGAGCCCAAGGTCCAGGTGCGATTGCGCTGTTCCATCCCTTTGCGTCCTCTTTTTTCTTATTGATGGTGTAGACGATGTCAACGGCTCTTGAAGTGAGCCACGTTGTCTTTCAGTGATGCGTTGCCAGCGCCCAGGCCCAGGCGTTCACCGCTGGCGGCATCGAACAGCAGCACCCGCGCGGGATCGAACTGCAGGTTCAGGCTGTCCCCGACCTTGCACGTGATGTCCGGTGCCAGGCGGCAGCAGACCTTGGTCTGATTGAGGGTGACGAACACCAGCAAGTCCGGCCCAGTAGGCTCGGTGACCTGCACTTCGGCGCGAATACCCGGCAGGCCATTGCCCTCCCCCGAGCCCTGAGTGATCTGTTCCGGGCGAATGCCAAGGATGATTTCACGGCCCTCCAATCCTTCTGCGGCCACCCCCAATGGCAACTCGCAACGCGCCTGGCCACTGTCGAGCAAAGCCAGCAGACGCCCGTCCTGTTTAGCCAGACGTACGGGGATGAAGTTCATCGGCGGCGAGCCGATGAAGCTGGCGACGAACTGGTTGGCCGGGTCGTTGTAGATCTGCTGCGGGGTGCCGAACTGCTGGATGATGCCGTCCTTCATGACCGCCACCTTGTCGCCCAGGGTCATGGCCTCGATCTGGTCGTGGGTGACGTACACCGTGGTGGTCTTCAGGCGCTGGTGCATCAGTTTCATTTCGGTGCGCATCTCGACCCGTAGCTTGGCGTCGAGGTTCGACAGCGGTTCGTCGAACAGGTAGAGCTTGGGCCGGCGCGCCAGCGCCCGGCCCATGGCCACCCGCTGCTGCTGGCCCCCGGACAGCTGCGCCGGCTTGCGCGCCAGCAGGTGCTCGATCTGCAGCAGCTTGGCCACCCGCGCCACTTCCTCGTCGATGGCCGCCTGGGGCATCTTGCGGATCTTCAGGCCGAACTCGATGTTTTCGCGCACGCTCATGGTCGGGTACAGCGCGTAGGACTGGAACACCATGGCGATGTCGCGATCCTTGGGGCTCATGCCACTGACGTCCTGGTCGTCGATGAGGATCGCGCCGCCAGTGATGTTCTCAAGGCCGGCGATGCAGTTCATCAGGGTCGATTTACCACAGCCCGAAGGGCCGACCAGGATCAGGAACTCGCCGTCCCTGATCGACAGCTGGATGTCCTTGAGGGTGTCCGGCAGTCCACTGCCGTAGGTCTTGTTCACATTACGAAGTTCAAGCGTTGCCATGACTTACCCCTTGACGGCGCCGGCCGTGAGCCCGCGGACGAAATACTTGCCTGCCACCACGTAGACCAGCAGGGTTGGCAGGCCGGCGATCATCGCCGCCGCCATGTCGACGTTGTATTCCTTGGCCCCGGTGCTGGTGTTGACCAGGTTGTTCAGGGCCACGGTGATCGGTTGCGAGTCGCCGCTGGAAAACACCACGCCGAACAGGAAATCGTTCCAGATCTGGGTGAACTGCCAGATCAGGCAGACCATGATGATCGGCGTCGACATCGGCAGGATGATGCGGCGCAAGATGGTGAAGAAGCCGGCGCCGTCCAAGCGCGCCGCCTTGACCAGCGCATCGGGCACACTGACGTAGAAGTTGCGGAAAAACAGCGTGGTGAACGCCAGGCCGTAGACCACATGCACCAGCACCAGGCCGCCAGTGGTACTGGCCAGGCCCAGCTTGCCGAGGGTGAACGAAGCCGGCAGCAGCACGGTCTGGAACGGCAGGAAGCAGCCGAACAGCAGCAGGCCGAAGAACAGCTGCGAACCGCGGAAGCGCCACATGGACAGCACATAGCCATTGAGCGCGCCGATGGCGGTGGAAATCAGCACCGCCGGCACGGTGATCATGATCGAGTTCCAGAAGTACCCGCTCACCGTCTCCCAGGCCTTGACCCAGCCGATGCCGGTGACCACCACCGGCCAGCTCAGCAGGTTGCCGCTGCCGATGTCTTCCGGGGTCTTGAAGCTGGTCAGCAGCATCACCACCAGCGGCACCAGGTACAGCAGCACGGCGCCCAGCAACACGGCGTGGATGGCGAGGCGGCTCAGGCTCATTCTTGCGGCAGGGCTATGCATGGCGTTTGCTCCGCAACTCCGAGTACAGGTAAGGCACGAGGATCGCCAGGATCGCCCCGAGCATCAGGATGGCGCTGGCCGAGCCCATGCCCATCTGGCCGCGGCTGAAGGTGAACGAGTACATGAACATCGCCGGCAGGTCGGACGAATACCCCGGCCCGCCGGCGGTCATTGCCGCGACCAGGTCGAAGCTCTTGATGGCGATGTGCGAGAGGATCATCAGTGCGCTGAAGAACACCGGGCGCAGGCTCGGCAGCACCACGGTCCAGTAGATGCGCGGCAGGCTCGCACCGTCGATCTGCGCGGCGCGGATGATCGACGGGTCAACGCCGCGCAGGCCGGCAAGGAACATCGCCATGATGAAGCCCGAGGCCTGCCACACGGCAGCGATCACCAGGCAGTACACCACGCGGTCGGGGTCGATCAGCCAGTCCAGGCGAAAGCCCTCCCAGCCCCAGTCGCGCAGCAGCTTGTCCAGGCCCATGCCGGGGTTGAGCAGCCACTTCCAGGCAGTGCCGGTGACGATCATCGACAGTGCCATGGGGTAGAGGTAGATGGTGCGAATGAAGCCTTCGCGGCGGATACGCTGGTCGAGCAGCACCGCCAGCAGCACGCCGATGGCCAGGCTGATGGCGATGAACAGGCCGCCGAACACCAGCAGGTTCTTGCTCGCCACCCACCAGCGGTCGTTGTCGAACAGCCGGGCGTATTGCGCCAGCCCCGCCCACTTGTAGGTCGGCAGGAAGGTCGAGGTGGTGAAGGACAGGACGAAGGTCCACAGGATGTAGCCATAGAACCCCACCAGGACGATGAACATGCTCGGCGCCAGTACCAGTTTCGGTAGCCAGCGCTGAAGCGCGTCCAGGGGGGAGGCCCGCAGTTGGGCGGTTGCTGTAGTCATGGGTCACCTTGCTCAGAAAACCAAGTAGCGTGCGCGATCCCTGTGGGAGCGGGCTTGCCCCGCGAACACCGGCTCAGCCGGTGCCAGGCAACGCGGTGCATGCTTCGCGGGACAAGCCCGCTCCCACAAAGGGCGGTGCAGCCTCTGAAGTGCCTACTTGGCCGCCTTGACCGCCGCCGCCAGCTTCTTCGCCGCATCGGCCGGGTCGGCCTTGGGGTCGTTGATGTAGTTGGTCACCACATCGAAGAACGCGCCCTGCACGGCCAGCGTGGTGGCCATGTTGTGCGCCATGCTCGGCTGCAGGCCGCCGGTCTTGGCGTCGGCCAGGAAGTCTTTTGCAGAGGTCTGGGCGCAGGCATCGAAGCCGTACTTGCCCATGTCGGCGAGCATGTCGTTACGCACCGGGATCGACCCCTTGTTGGTGCTGAAGACTTTCTGGAAGTCCTGGCCGAGGACCTTGCGCGCGATGTCCTGCTGGCCGGCGGCCGTGCCCGGGTCCTTCTGCTTGAACACCACCAGCGAGTCGATGTTGTAGAGGAAGGCCTGGTCGGTACCGGGGAACGCCACGCACTGGTAGTCCTTGCCGGCGACCTTCTTGGCCAGGGTCCACTCGCTCTTGGCCCAGTCGCCCATGATCTGCATGCCGGCCTTGCCGTTGATGACCTTGGCCGCTTCCAGGTTCCAGTCCTGGCCCTTGCCGTCCGGGTCCATGTAGGTGGCGACCTTCTTCAGCTCGGTCAGCGCCTTGACCATTTCCGGCCCGGTCAGCGCCGCATTGTCGAGGTCGACCAGCGCCTTCTTGTAGCCGTCCACACCCATCACCGACAGCACCACGCTTTCGAACACGGTGCTGTCCTGCCAGGGCTGACCACCATGGGCTAGCGGGATGAAACCGGCGGCCTTGAGCTTGTCGGCCGCAGCGTAGAATTCGTCGAGGGTGGCCGGCGCCTTGTCGATGCCGGCCTTCTTGAACACTTCGGGGTTGATCCACAGCCAGTTGATGCGGTGGATGTTCACCGGCACGGCGACGTAGTCACCTTCGTACTTCACGGTGTCGGCGACTTTCTTGTCGAGCAGCGTGTCCCACTGCTCCTGTTTGGCCACATCCTTGAGCACGTCGGCATCGAGCAGGCCGGTGGCTGCCCAGTCCTGGATATCCGGGCCCTTGATCTGGGCCACACCAGGTGGGTTGCCAGCCACGGCGCGGCTCTTGAGCACGGTCATCGCCGTGGCGCCGCCACCACCGGCGACCGCGCCGTCTTTCCAGGTGAAGCCATCCTGTTCGACCTGGGCCTTGAGCACATCGACCGCGGCTTTTTCACCGCCTGAGGTCCACCAGTGCACCACCTCGACGCTGCCTTTCGAATCGGCGGCCATGGCACTGAGCGGGAAGGCAGAGGCAAGGGAGATCGCGGCAGCGAGACGGAGCGTGGAATTCATCGGAATACCTTTCTTGTTGTTATGCGGGCAAGTCGGTCGCTTGCATTGCATGGAGTCTAAACAGAGTGCCGGCTGCGCCAGGTAACGAAGCGATGCGTGAATGTCATCGTTTGGTGACATTACGCGCCAAACCCGCCGCCAGGCTGGGCGCCAGCGCCAGCCCTGGCAGCAGCACGGCTTGATAGGCATGGTAGAGATCCGGCTTGCCGGCCCAGAGGGTCGCGGCAGGCCGATTCGCCGGGTCCAGCTGGTGATGCCAACTGCCGGCACTGCGGTCGATGAAATAGCGGTCGATGAACTGCCAGAAGCACTGGTACCACACCGCATACGCTGGCTCGCCGGTGCGCCGCAGCAGAGCTGCGGCACTGGCGCAGGCTTCGGCATGCACCCAGTGCAGGCGCTCACGCACCAGCGGCCGATCATCCCAACCGAGGGTGTAGACCAGGCCTGCTTCACCGTCGACGTTCCACGCCAGCCGGCAGGCGCTGTCGAACAGGCCACGGGCACACTCCAGCAGCCATTCGGGCGTCGACAGCCCGGCCAAGCGCCGCGCCGCCTCCAGGTGCAGAAGCAGGCGCGACCATTCGAACCCGTGGCCTGGCGTGACGCCATAGGGGCGAAAGTGGTCGGCAGGGTTATCGCGGTTGTAGTCGACCAAGGGTCGCCAGTGCGTATCGAAATGCTCGTTGACGCGAAAGCCGTTGACAGCGGCATGGCGGTAGATGATGCGCTCGGCGATGAGCAGGGCGCGCTCCAGCCACAGGGTATCGCCGGTGACATCGGCCAGGGCGAGGAACGCTTCGGTGGCGTGCATGTTGCTGTTGGCGCCGCGGTAGGCTTCGGGCCGTTGCCAGTCACTGGCATAGGCTTCACACAATGCCCCCTCCTCTTCGTCCCAGAAATGCGCTTCGATGACCCGGATGGCGTCCACCAGCAAACCTTGCGCGCCATTGGCGCCCGCCACCACGGCGGAGCTGGCGGCCAGGGCGACGAAGGCATGCAGGTAGGCTGCCTTGCCGTTGTCGCCCTGGCCGAAGGGGGCGGCGAACCAGCCACCGTTCCGGGCATCGTGCAAAGGCCCGCGCAGGGCGCTGACGCCGTGTTCGGCCAAGGCCAGGCAATCGGGCTCACCCTGCAGGTGGGCGAGGGCGAAGCTGTGGGTCATGCGCGCAGTGATGAGGGTTTCGGCCGTGGCCGTGGGCGGCAGCTGGCCGTGCGCGTCGAGGCTGGCGAAGCCATGGGGCACACGCGAGGCCTTGGCGAAAGACAGCAGGTGCTGGCCTTCGGCTTTGAGCCAGGGCTCTGTGGGGAAATCCAGGAGGTTCATGTACGGCTTCATCCATGCCTGAGGATTGCTGAGTCTAGCCAGCCGCCCTGGCTGGAATGTCACGAAGACCGGTGGGTAGGTCACCTGGCAGTGACATTTGTGTTGCCGGCGATAGGGCCAGTGAATTCAATCCACCCCTCGCGGCAGATACAACGTCACCCGCAACCCACCCTCGCGCAAGTTCAGCAAACTCACTTCGCCACCATGGCTATGGGCAATGTTGCGCGCGATCCCCAGGCCCAGCCCGTACCCCTGCTGCTGCCCGGCCAGCCGGAAATGCGGCTCGAACACCTGCTCCAGACGCTGCTGCGGAACCCCCGGCCCCTGATCATCCACCTGCAGCACGAAGGCATCGGCGCTGTCGATGATGCGCAGGCGCGCCCGCTCGCCATACTTGATGGCATTGTCGATCAGGTTGCCGATGCAGCGCCGTACCGCCAGTGGCTTGCCCGGGTACGGCGCCACGGCCCGGCCCTCGACCGTGATTCGGCCATCGCCCAGGTAAGGCTCGGCGAGGATTTCCAGCACCTGGTTGAGGTCGATCGGCTCGATGTTCTCGTGGATGTCTGTATCCTTCACGCATTGCAGTGCGCCTTTGACCAGCAGCTCCAGTTCGTCCAGGTCCTGGCTGAACTTGGCCTGCAGGCGCTCGTCTTCCAACAGTTCCACCCGCAGCCGCAACCGCGTGATCGGCGTGCGCAGGTCATGGGAAATCGCGCTGAACAATTGCGAACGCTCGGTAAGGTAACGGCTGATGCGCTCGCGCATGCTGTTGAAGGCCCGCCCCACCTCGACCACCTCGCTGCCGCCGCCTTCTGCCACCGGTGCCACATCGGCGCCCAGCGACAGTTCCCGCGCAGCGCGGGCCAGGCGCTTGAGCGGCCAGCTCTGCCAATGCACCAGCAGGCCAATGAACAGCAACAGCAAGGCGGTGGTGAGCACGATGAATCCGATCTGCTGGCGCGGCAGGCGCTCGGCCTCGAGGCTGGTGTAGGGCTCGGGCAACAACGAGGCGATGTACAGCCACTCGCCTTCATCCAGGCGAATCTGGGTGACCAGTACCGGCGGGTTGAGCGGCTCCAGGGTCAGCGAATAGTGCGCCCAGGACCGGGGCAGCTCATCGAGCTTCAGGCCACTGTTGAAGATGCGCAGGTCATCGGGGCCGACGAACTCCACGGAGATGTCCATCTGCGCGCCCAGGCGCTCGTGCAGCACGTGCTGGAACACCTCGACGACCGCCTGCTTGCGCGGCGTGACGGGCAATACCGGCATGTCCAGCGGCTTGTCGTTGAGCGAGACGAAAAAGCGCGTGCCGCCCATGCTGCGCAGCTGGTCGAGCACCATGGGCCGATAGGCCACCGGCAAGGAGCGGAAGTAGCTGACACTGGCGCTCATGGAGTGGGCCAGGCTGCTGGCGCTGGCGCGCAAACCCTGCAACTGGCTGGCGCGCAGCTGGGCGACCCAGATCACGCTGGACAAGCCCTGGGCCAGCAGCACCACCAGCAGGGTCAGCAGCAGCATGCGCCCCAGCAGCGAGCGTGGCAGCAGGCGCCAGCGCCGCTCAGCAGGTGCCGACATGAGCCGCCAACAGGTAGCCACTGCCGCGCACGGTGCGGATCAGCCGCGGTGGTTTTTCGGTGTCGCGCAGGCGCTGGCGCAAACGGCTGACCGCCATGTCGACGATGCGGTCCAGCGGCATTGGCTCGCGGCCACGGGTGGCATTACCGATGGTGTCGCGGTCGAGGATCTGCTGCGGGTGATCGAGGAACAGCTTGAGCAAGGCGAAGTCGGCGCCCGAGAGGATGACCTCTTCACCATCGCGGTGAAAGAGGCGGTGGCTGACCGTGTCCAGACGCCAGTCGTCGAAGGCCAGCACGGCGCTGGCCGGCGCCGCCTGGCCGAACTCTGCGCGGCGCAGCAGGGCCTTGATCCGTGCCTGCAGCTCGCGCGGGCTGAACGGTTTGCCCAGGTAGTCGTCGGCGCCCAGCTCCAGGCCGATGACGCGATCGGCTTCGTCGGAGCTGGCCGTGAGCATGATGATCGGCACCCGCGACTGGCGGGGGTGCTGGCGCACCCAGCGGCACAGGCTGAAGCCGTCTTCGTCGGGCAGCATCACATCGAGGATGACCAGGTCGCAGGGGGTGTTTTCCAGCGCCTGGCGAAAGCCCTGGCCGTCGGCTTCGGCGTGCACCTGCAGGCCCGCGCGGCTCAGGTAGGTTTGCAGAAGCTCACGGATTTCCTGGTCGTCGTCGACCATCAGGATCGTTTTTCCGGCAGTGCTCAAGGTGTCCCGCCCCTATTGTTGTCGCAGGTCTTTTTGCCTGCTGTTGCCATTTGGGGCTGCTTTGCAGCCCTTTCGCGACACAAGGCCGCTCCTACAGGCGACCGCGATCCCTTGTAGGAGCGGCCTTGTGTCGCGAAAGGGCCGCAAAGCGGCCCCATTCTCAAATCAATGATCCAGCGCCTGCTGCAAAGCCACGCCAGCCCCCAGCAGCCCAGAAAACTCCGCCGTCACCAGCCACACCGGCACCCCGTCGAAGTACCCACTCATGCACCCCTTGTCGGCAAAGCTCGCAGCAAAGCCGCTGCGCAGGAACAGCTCGGCAAAGCGCGGAATCACCCCGCCGACAATATAGACCCCGCCCCGCGCGCCCAGGGTCAGCACATTGTTCCCCGCCACCCGGCCAAGGAAGCGGCAGAACTGCTCGACCACCGCCAACGCCCGAGGCTCGCCCCCCAAGGCAGCGTCGGTAATCTGCGCCGGAGTCTTGTGCCGCGCCGTGTCACCGTCCAGCGCACAAATGGCCTGGTACAAACGCACCAGCCCCCCACCACTGAGCACCGTTTCGGCGCTGACGTGGCCGATCTGCTGGTGGATCTGCTGATGGATCGCCGCCTCGCGGGCATTGCCCACGGGCAGGTCGACATGCCCACCTTCGCCCGGCAGCGCTTGCCAGTGCCGCTCGCCGAGGCGCAGCAGGCTGCCAACGCCCAGGCCTGTACCCGGGCCAATCACCAGCGCAGGCCGCGACGGATCGGCCTGGCCGGGGCACACTTGGCGAAATTCTCCGTGCTGCAGGCGGGTCATGCCCAAGGCCATGGCCGAAAAGTCGTTGATCAGCAGCAGTCGCTCGACCTGCAAGGTCTTGCAGAAGGCGCTGCGGCTCAACCGCCAATGGTTGTTGGTGAAGCGAAACTCATCGCCATCGACCGGCCCGGCCACCGCCAGGCACACCGCCGACAAGCCACCGCGAGCGATACCCTGGTCGTCCAGGTAAGCCTCGATGGCCTGCTCGGGGCTGGTGTAGTCCGCCGTGGCGAAGACCTTCACCTCATGCAGCTGGTTGTCACGCCACAACGCAAAACGGGCATTGGTGCCGCCGATGTCGCCAACCAGCAAGTCCTTCATTTGAGGTTCTCCAGGCCCGAGGTGAAGGCGCTCGCACCCTGCTCTGCCGGGCTGAACGCCATGCGCATGAAACCGAACAGCTCACGGCCGCAACCCAGGTCGTTGCCCTGGGGCGGCGCCGGCAGGTCGCGGCTGGCCAGTTCCTCGGCCGACACCAGCACCTGCAAGGTGCCTTCGACACCATCGACCCGCACCCTATCACCATCGCGCACCCGTGCAAGCGGGCCGCCGTCGAACGCTTCCGGGCAGACGTGGATGGCCGCCGGGATCTTCCCCGACGCGCCGGACATGCGCCCGTCGGTCACCAACGCCACCTTGTAGCCGCGGTCCTGCAGCACACCCAGGAACGGCGTCAGCTTGTGCAGCTCGGGCATGCCGTTGCAGCGCGGCCCCTGGAAGCGCACCACGGCGACGAAGTCACGCTCCAACTCGCCGGCCTTGAACGCATCGGCCAGCGACTGCTGGTCGTGGAAGACCCGTGCCGGGGCCTCCACCACCTGGTGCTCGGGGGCCACAGCGGAGACTTTCATCACCCCACGGCCAAGGTTGCCTTCCATCACCCGCAGGCCGCCTTCGGCCGAGAACGGTCGCGCCACAGGACGCAGGATGCTTTCGTCCAGGCTCTGGTGTGGCCCTTCGCGCCAGACCAGCTTGCCGTTGTCGAGGAACGGCTCCTGGGTGTAGCGGCGCAAGCCGCGGCCGGCCACGGTATTGACGTCCTCGTGCAGCAGGCCGGCATCGAGCAGCTCACGGATCAGGAAGGCCATGCCACCTGCGGCCTGGAAGTGGTTGATGTCGGCTTTGCCGTTTGGATAGACGTGGGACAGGGTCGGCACCACCTCGGACAGGTCGGCCATGTCCTGCCAGGTCAGCTGGATGCCGGCCGCCTGGGCAATCGCCGGGATGTGCAGGGTATGGTTGGTCGAGCCACCGGTGGCATGCAAGGCGACGATCGAGTTGACCAGCGCCTTCTCGTCGACGATCTCGCCCAGCGGCATGAAGCTGCCACTGGCCTTGGTCAGGCGCGTGACCTGCTGCGCGGCCTCGGCGGTGAGGGCGTCGCGCAGCGGGGTGTAGGGGTTGACGAACGAAGCGCCTGGCAGGTGCAGGCCCATCACTTCCATCACCAGCTGGTTGGTATTGGCGGTGCCATAGAAGGTGCAGGTGCCGGGGCTGTGGTAGGAATTCATCTCCGACTCCAGCAGCTCCTCGCGGCTGGCCTTGCCCTCGGCATAGCGCTGGCGCACATCGGCCTTCTGCTTGTTGGAAATGCCCGACACCATCGGCCCGCCGGGCACGAAGAGGGTCGGCAGATGGCCAAAACGCAGCGCGCCCATCATCAGCCCGGGGACGATCTTGTCGCAGATGCCGAGCATCAGCGCAGCGTCGAACATGTTGTGCGACAGCGCCACCGCGGTGGACATCGCAATCACTTCACGACTGGCGATGGCCAGCTCCATGCCGGGCTCGCCCTGGGTCACGCCATCGCACATGGCCGGCACGCCGCCGGCGAACTGGCCAACCGAGCCGACTTCGCGCAGGGCTTGCTTGATCTGTTCGGGAAAGTGCAGGTACGGCTGGTGAGCAGACAGCATGTCGTTGTAGGCCGACACGATGGCCACGTTGGCCGCGTTCATCAGCCGCAGGCTCTGCTTGTCTTCGGCGCCGCACCCGGCCACGCCGTGGGCGAAGTTGGCGCATTGCAGACTGGCCCGCATGGGTCCGTCACTGGCCGCGCCGCGAATCAGCTGCAGGTAGCGTTCACGGGTGGCACGGCTGCGTTCGGTCAGCCGTTGGGTGACCTCAAGGATGCGCGGGTGCATGTACTGGACTCCAGGCTAACGATTAGGGCGGTTTACCGGACATTTCCCCTCCAAACGATTGCGACCTAGGCTCTAGGTAAAGGGCCCGGTGCAACGGCGCAGAGGGATCGCCCGACCACTCGTTGTATGTTTAAACAAAATACTGCCAGTAAAAACGCTTGTTTTCTATCGCTCAGTGAATAATCTTGTAATTCCAACAACAAAACCGTTTCAGTGAAGCTACTTTGTGCCACAGGTTTCACTCGGACCGCCAGAGGTACTGCCATGACCCTACGCATCGCCATCAACGGATTCGGCCGCATCGGGCGCAACATCCTGCGCGCACTGTATACCCAAGGCTACCGCCAGGACCTGCAGGTCGTCGCCATCAACGACCTGGGCGATAGCGCGATGAACGCCCACTTGCTCAAGTTCGACAGCGTGCACGGCACATTCGCTGCATCGGTCGAGTCCGATCACGAGAGCCTGACGGTGAACGGTGACCGCATCGCCGTGAGCGCCATTCGCAACCCGGCCGAACTGCCCTGGAAGGCCGAGGCGATCGACGTGGTGTTCGAATGCACCGGGCTGTTCACCGACCGCGCCAAGGCGGCCGCGCACCTGGCGGCGGGGGCCGGCAAGGTGATTGTCTCGGCGCCGGCCAAGGGTGCCGACGCCACGGTGGTGTACGGGGTCAACCACGACATCCTGCGTGCTTCGCACCAGGTCATTTCCAGCGCCTCGTGCACCACCAACTGCCTGGCCCCGATCGCCCAGGTGCTGCACCGCGAGTTCGGCATCGAGCAAGGTTTGATGACCACCATCCACGCCTATACCAATGACCAGGTGCTGACCGACGTTTACCACGGCGACCCGTACCGTGCCCGCTCCGCCACCCAGTCGATGATCCCCAGCAAGACCGGCGCCGCCGAGGCCGTGGGCCTGGTGCTGCCTGAGCTGGCCGGCAAACTGACCGGCATGGCGGTGCGGGTGCCGGTGATCAACGTGTCGCTGGTCGACCTCACCGTCAACCTCAAGCGCGAGGCCACCGCCGAGCAGGTCAACCAGCTGTTCCTGGAGGCCAGCCTGCACTCCAAGGTACTCGGTTACAACGCCTTGCCGCTGGTGTCGTGCGACTTCAACCACAATCCGCTGTCGTCGATCTTCGATGCCAACCACACCCGCGCCAACGGGCGGATGCTCAAGGTGCTGGCCTGGTACGACAACGAGTGGGGTTTCTCCAACCGGATGCTGGATAACTGCCTGGCGTTGTGTAGCGCTCGCTGATACCCCGTAGCTGTTGTTGTAGGAGCGGCCTTGTGTCGCGAAAGGGCTGCGGAGCAGCCCCAGGATTTTTGCAGCGCTGCTGATATCTTGGGGCCGCTCTGCGGCCCTTTCGCGACGCAAGGCCGCTCCTACAGACAATCTTTACCTTTTCCTAACACATCCAGGCTTGACCAACAGGCAAGATGATAAGCATTATCATTCACCTTTCGTCGGCCAGGTCCCCTTGTGAGTCAGTCCCGGTTCAATTCCGTCTTCCTCGTCCAGCGCCTTTCCCTGCTGCGTACCCTGCAGCGCATGGTGGGCAACCCCAGCACTGCCGAGGACCTGCTGCAGGAAACCTACCTGCGGGTTTCCCGTGCCCTTGGCGAACGGCCTATCGAGCACCTCGAACCCTTCGTGTTCCAGACTGCCCGCAACCTGGCCCTGGACCATTTGCGCACGCGCCGGGTGCAATCGCGCATGCTGGTCGACGATGTGCCCGACGAGGTCCTGCACAATGTCGCGGCACCGCTTGGCAGCAGCGAAGACGCCGCGCATGCCGAACAGCTGCTCAAGCACCTGAGCGTCAGCCTCAACCAGCTGACCGAGCGCCAGCAGCGGATTTTCATCCTCAGCCGCCTGCACGGCGCCAGCTACCTGGAAATCGCCGAACAACTGAAGGTTTCGGCCAGCACGGTTCAGAAGGAACTGAAACTGATCATGGCCATTTGCATGGGCGTGGCCGACCGCCTCAAATGAGCCGACCGTTGGCCGCCTGAGTGAGCCGAAGCCCTTGCCACACTGCGCCTTAGCCTTGATCATTCGAAAAAATCAATTCAAGGACTCCCCGTGACCGACAGCCCCGTCACTCGCCCGTCTGCCGCCGGGCCCGACGCCCGCGCCCGTGCGATGGATGAGGCACTGGACTGGCTGGTTCGCCTGCAATGCGCCACCGACGCCGATACCCTGGCCTTCGAACAGTGGCTCAGCGCGGCACCGGAAAACGCCGAGGCCTACGTCGAGGCCGAGGCCTTGTGGAACGGCACGCCCCTGCGCCAGGCCGCCACGCAGATGCACCAAGGCCGGCGCAAGTCCCTGCGCGGGCGGCTGCGCAGCCATTGGAAACCGCTGGCCACCGCCGCCGTGCTGCTGGTCGGGCTGCTCACCTTCGGCAACCTGCCGGTGCGCCTGCAAGCCGACCACCTGACCGTGGTAGGCGAACGCCAACGCTTGCAGCTCGACGATGGCGCCAAGGTGCTGCTCAACACCAACTCGGCATTCGCCAGCGACCTGCGTGAAGGCCGCCAGGTGGCGCGCCTGCTGCAAGGCGAGGCGTATTTCCAGATCGCCGCCGGCGGGCAATTGCCGCTGGAAGTGCAGGCCGGCCCCCTGCGCGCCCAGGTACGCGACACCGATTTCGCCGTGCGCTACCTCGATGGCGAGGCGCAGGTTCGCGTGCAACGCGGTGACGTCGACCTGCAAGCGGACAGTGACCAGCGCATCCGCCTCAGCGCCGGCGACAGCATCAGCGTCGGCCCCCAAGGCTTCGGCCAGCGCCAGCGCGCGGACATGCACAAGGACCTCGCCTGGGTCGATGGCCGCCTGGTCTTCGAAAACTGCCCGTTGAGCCAGGTACTGGCCGAAGTGCGCCGCTACTACCCCGGTTGGATCATCAACCGCAACAGCCACCTCGACGACATGGCCGTGACCGGCAACTACCGCCTCGACCAGCCGCTGGAGACCTTGCGCGCCCTGGCTCACATCACCTCGGCGCAGCTGCACGAATATCCGGCCGTGGTCATCCTCAACTGACCTGAATATTATTTTTACGCGATCGCGCTACCCCGCCCGTCTCGTTATAGCCAATGCAACTGATTCTTGTTTCAAAACAGGAACAGTCATCACCTATAACAGTTCGCGCGTCAGGGAGCGCTTTCGATGTCCACAGGTCCAACTCGCCCGTCCCCCCGTACCCGCCGTACAGGGCAACTGTCTCTGCTGACCCTGGCCCTGCTCGCCAGTGGTGCCTGCAGCCTGCCGGCGCTGGCCGCCGAACATGCCCAAGCCAGCAGCCCGCGCATGGGTGACTACCGCTTCAGCATTGCCCAACAGCCCTTGGTCGAGGCGATCAATGCCTTTAGCCAGGTCACCGGTTGGCAGGTTGGCTTCAGCGCCGAACTGGCCGACGGCGTGGCGTCACCCGGCGTGCAAGGTTCGCTGTCGCCGGAGGCGGCACTCAAGCGCCTGCTGCAAGGCACGGGCCTGGGCTATCGCAAGATCGGCAACGGCAATGTGGTGCTCGAGCGCCAGTCAGCGGGCAGCGTTATCGCGCTGCAGCAGATGACCGTCAGCGCCACCCGTAGCGCCCAGGACGTAAGCCAGGTGCCCAGCACCGTCAGCGTGCAGACCCGCGAGCAACTGGACCGGCAGAACGTCAACGACATCAAGGATCTGGTGCGTTACGAGCCCGGTGTGTCAGTGGGTGGCGTGGGCCAGCGCAGCGGCCTGAACGGCTACAACATCCGCGGCATCGACGGCGAGCGGATCCTCACCCAGGTCGATGGCGTGTCGATCCCGGACAGCTTCTTCTACGGCCCCTACGCCCAGACCCAGCGCAACTACGTCGACCCGGAAATCGTCAAGCGCGTGGAAATCCTCCGTGGCCCGGCCTCGGTGCTGTACGGCAGCAACGCCATTGGCGGCGCGGTGAGCTACTTCACCCTCGACCCGGACGACATCATCAAGCCTGGCAAGGATGTGGGTGCGCGCCTCAAGACCGGCTACAGCTCGGCCGACGAAAGCTGGCTGACCTCGGCCAGCGTGGCCGGCCGCCAGGGCGACTTCGACGGCCTGCTGCACCTGAGCCAGCGCAACGGCCACGAAACCGAATCCTATGGCGAGCACGGTGGCACCGGCCTGTCCCGCACCGAAGCCAACCCTGAAGATGTGCGCACCACCAACGTGCTGGCCAAGCTGGGCTGGAACTACGCCGACGACGCGCGCCTGGGGTTCACCTACGAGCGCTACAAGGATGACCGCGACCAGAACATCCTCAGCGCCGTGGGCGGCCCGTTCATTCCAGGATTCGGCGCCATGAACTCCTACCGCATGCGCCAGGGCAACGACACCGTCACCCGCGAGCGCTTTGGCATCAACCACGAGTTCGGCCTCGACAGCCTGGTCGCCGATCACGTCAAGTGGAGCCTCAACTACCAGATCGCCAAGACCGACCAACGAACCGATGAGCTGTATGTCGCCTCGGGACGGCAAGTGTTGCGCGATCGCCAGACCACCTACAAGGACCGCCAGTGGGTGTTCGACGCCCAGTTGGACAAAGCCTTCAACATCGGCCAGACCGATCACCTGCTGACCTACGGCACAACCCTCAAGCATGAAGAAGTGACCGGCTCACGCAGCGGCACCGGCACCTGCGTGGCCATTGGCGGTGGCTGCACCGCCATCGGGCAGGACAGCCCGCGCGACGGCCAGGCGCTGGTCAGCGACTTCCCGGACCCGACGGTCAACACCTACAGCCTGTTCGTGCAGGATGAAATCCGCTGGAACAACTGGACCTTCCTGCCAGGTGCCCGCTACGACTACACGCGCATGGAGCCGAAGTTCACCGACGAGTTCCTGCGCGGTATCCAGGGTTCGGGCACAGCGCCCAGCAACCTCGACGAATCGGACAAGAAGTGGCACCGCGTGTCGCCGAAGTTCGGCCTGACCTACGCCTTCAACGACAACTACACCTGGTATGGCCAGTACGCCGAAGGCTTCCGCACACCGACCGCCAAGTCGATGTACGGCCGCTTCGAAAACCCGGGCCTGGGCTACAGCGTGCGCGGCAATCCGGACCTGGAGCCGGAGAAGAGCAAGAGCTACGAAACCGGCCTGCGCGGCAACTTCGATGCCGGTAACTTCAGCGCCGCCGTGTTCTACAACAAGTACCGCGACTTCATCGACGAAGACGCCGTGCAGTCGGCCAACCTGGGCACCACCTTCCAGGCCAACAACATCAAGCACGCCACCATCAAGGGCGCCGAGGTCAAAGGCCGCCTCAACCTCGACCACTTCGGTGCACCGCAGGGCCTGTATACCCAAGGCTCGATCGCTTACGCCAACGGCCGTAACGACGACAACGGCCAGCCGCTCAACAGCGTCAACCCGCTGACCGGCGTATTCGGCCTGGGCTATGAGCAGCCGAATTACGGCGGCCTGCTGAGCTGGACCCTGGTCAAGCGCAAGACCCGCGTCGACGACACCACCTTCTTCGCCCCCGATGGCGCCAGCTCGCAGTTCCGCACGCCCGGTTACGGCGTACTGGACCTGAGCGGCTTCTACAAGGTGACCGACGACGTCACGGTCAATGCCGGGCTCTACAACCTGACCGACAAGAAGTACTGGCAGTGGGATGACGTGCGCGGCTACGACGGCCAAGGCGAGGCCGCCGTGACCCAGCCGGCCAACCTCGACCGCCTGACCATGCCGGGGCGCAACTTTGCCATCAATGTGGTGTGGGATATCTGATCTGAGCTGAATCACGACGTTCAGCGCTGGCCCTATCGCGGATAAATCCGCTCCTACAAGGCGGTTTATCCCGTAGGAGCGGATTTATCCGCGATAGGGCCAGCGCCGAACTTCTTTTTTTACTGTCCCCACCCCGCTGTTTCGTCTTGTCACTAGACGCCCTCATTTTCCAAGGACACCCCCATGACCGACCGCCCTGCCCTGCGCTCGCAACGCCTCAACCAGGTCACCCACGCCCCGCACACCGAGCTCGACGCCCTGGTCAAGTCGCACAAGCCGTTCGACAGCCGCGAAAGCTTCGCCCGTTTCGTCGTCGCCCAGTACCTGTTCCAGTCTGAGCTCCAGGCCCTGTACACCGACCCGCAGCTGATCGCCATCGTCCCCGACCTGGCCGAGCGCTGCCGCGCCGAGCAGGCCCGCCTGGACCTCGCCGACCTCGACACCGAAGTCCCGGCAGCGGTCCCCGGCGCCCTGCAGAAACCGAGCCTGGGTGAGGCATTGGGCTGGATCTTCGTCTCCGAAGGCTCCAAACTGGGCGCTGCGTTTCTGATCAAGCGTGCCGTGGCGCTGGAGTTGTCGGACAGTTTCGGTGCCCGTCACCTCGGCGAACCGGCCGGTGGTCGCGCCGAAGGCTGGAAGCAGTTCACCCGTATCCTCGATGGCCTGGCGCTGTCGGCCGAAGAAGACGCTGCTGCCGAACGCGGTGCAGTCGCTGCCTTCGAGCGCTTCACCGAACTGCTCAAGCATGCCTACGCCGCAGACGCCGCGCTGGCCTGACACGCATCACCCGGCCGCCCCTCCGGTGGCCGGACCGTTCTACGCAGTGAGCCCATGACCCGACCTGCCCGCTCGAAACTGTCGCGCCTGCTGTACGGCATCCTGGCCTACGTGAGCCTGGGCATCGGCCTGGTGGCGATTGTCATCCCCGGCCTGCCGACCACCGAATTCATCCTGCTCGCCGCCTGGGCCGCGACCCGCAGCTCGCCGCAGCTGTCGGCCTGGCTGGAGAATCACCGGTTGTTCGGGCCGATCCTCCATAACTGGCGCAACGGCAAGGTGATCCAGCGCCGGGCCAAGGTCAGCGCGACCGTCAGCATGCTGCTGTGCGCAGGCTTGATGCTGACGTTCCTCGAACATCACTGGCCGGTGTTCCTGGCCATCGCCGGCATGACCCTGGGCAACCTGTGGATCTGGTCCCGTCCGGAACGGCCATGCCCTGCCGTGTCACAAGCTCAACAGCCCTGAATACAGCAAGTAGGCGGCCAGCACCGCACCGGCCAGCACCGCCGCGAAAATCAGCTTCTCCCAGGTGGTGAACAGGGGCTGGCCCTCCTCGCGCTTGGCCCGGGCGAACAGGATCACCCCCGGCGCGTAAAGCAACGCTGACAACAGCAGGTACTTCAGGCCGCCGGCGTACAACAGCCAGATGGCGTAGATCAATGCGATGGCGCCGATGAGCAGGTCCTTGCGCCGCAGCGCCGGCTGCTCGGCGTAGCTCTCACCGCGCACGGCCAGCAGCACCGCATAGGCAGCCGACCACAGATAAGGCACCAGGATCATCGACGACGCCAGGTAGATCAGGCTGGTGTAGGTGCCCGCCGACACCAGGGTGATCAGCAGGAAGCCCTGGATCATGCAGTTGGTCAGCCACAGTGCGTTGGCCGGCACATGGTTGGCGTTTTCCTTGGCCAGGAAGCGCGGCATGGTCTTGTCCCGCGCCGTGGCGAACAGGATCTCGGCGCACAGCAGCGCCCACGACAGCAGCGCGCCCAACAGCGAAATGGCCAGGCCGATACTGATCAGCAAGGCGCCCCAGGGGCCGACGATGTGCTCGAGCACCGTGGCCAGTGACGGGTTCTGCAGCCCAGCCAGCTCCGGCTGGGTCATCACCCCCAGCGACAGCACGTTGACCAGTACCAGCAGCGCCAGCACGCCAACAAAGCCGATCACCGTGGCCTTGCCCACGTCCGAGCGGCGCTGCGCCCGCCCGGAATACACACTGGCGCCTTCGATACCGATGAACACGAACACCGTCACCAGCATCATGTTGCGCACCTGATCCAGCACATTGCCGAACTGCGGGTTGCTCAGGCCCCAGATATCGCGGGTGAAGATGTCGGCACGGAAGGCGAACGCTGCGATGACGATGAAGATCAGCAGCGGCACCACCTTGGCCACGGTGGTGACCTGGTTGATGAACGCGGCTTCCTTGATGCCCCTGAGCACCAGAAAATGCACCGCCCAGAGCAACAGCGAGGCGCAGCCGATGGCGACCGGTGTGTTGCCCTCACCGAAAATCGGAAAGTAAAAGCCCAAGGTGCTGAACAGCAGCACGAAGTAGCCGACGTTGCCCAGCCAGGCGCTGATCCAGTACCCCCAGGCCGAGGAAAAGCCCATGTAGTCACCGAAACCGGCCTTGGCGTAGGCATACACCCCCGAGTCCAGCTCAGGTTTGCGGTTGGCCAGGGTCTGGAAGACGAAGGCCAGCGCCAGCATGCCGACCGCGGTGATACCCCAACCTATCAGCACGGCACCGGCATCGGCGCGTGCTGCCATGTTCTGCGGCAGCGAAAAGATCCCGCCACCGATCATCGAACCGACCACCAGCGCGATCAATGCACCAAGGCGCAGCTTTTGTCCTGGTTCGCTCATGGCGCTCCTTTTTTCCTGTGTTGTCATACGTTTGAAACAGCCTCGGGGGCCATATGAGTACGCTTGCTTATATAAAAGCTGATTATGAAGGCAAAGCGCTCATAACTGCTTTATCTATCGACCCTACCTGTAAAAATTAGCAGCTATGAAGCAACTAGAAAAGAAACTGATAAAACTCAATATTCTTGTCAAAAATTTGCGAAAGCCCCAAAAACGGCTAGCTTCAGACATCGCGGGCGCAACAGAGCGTTTGCTCTAGAAGGACATGGAGGTGCCGGTGCATAAGGCCTGCAGCAGAGCTGTCGGCACTCTCCAGGAGTTGCGTGAAGGAAATTTCCTACATCACGCGACCATGAACTGATCTAGGTCATGTCATGGCCTCGGCGTCGGAACTAATCTGTCGTCAACTTTCTCCTGGCAGGAGTTGTTAAATGTCTGATTCGTCCGGAAAACTAAAACTCGGCGCTCTAGTTGCACTTGTCGTCGGTTCAATGATTGGTGGCGGGATCTTCTCGCTTCCGCAAAACATGGCAGCAAGCGCCGGTGTCGGCGCGGTGCTGATAGGTTGGGGTATTACGGCAGTCGGCATGCTGATGCTGGCATTCGTGTTCCAGACCCTGGCCAACCGAAAGCCTGATTTGGACGGCGGGGTGTATGCCTACGCCAAGGCCGGCTTCGGTGACTACATGGGCTTCTCTTCGGCCTGGGGCTACTGGATCAGTGCCTGGCTGGGCAACGTCGGCTACTTCGTGTTGCTGTTCAGTACCCTCGGCTACTTCTTCCCGATCTTCGGCGAAGGCAATACCCCGGCGGCCATCATCGGCGCCTCGGTCCTGCTCTGGGCAGTGCACTTCCTGGTGCTGCGCGGTATCAAGGAAGCAGCGTTCATCAACCTGGTCACCACGGTAGCCAAGATCGTACCGCTGGTGCTGTTCGCGTTGATCTGCCTGTTCGCCTTCAGGCTCGACATCTTCACTGCTGACATCTGGGCCACCGGTACACCGGAGCTGGGCAGCGTGATGAATCAGGTTCGCAACATGATGCTGGTCACCGTCTGGGTGTTCATCGGTATCGAAGGCGCGAGCATCTTCTCGTCACGGGCGGAAAAACGCTCTGACGTGGGTAAGGCCACCGTCATCGGCTTCATCACCGTGCTGCTTTTCCTGGTGCTGGTCAACGTGCTGTCGCTGGGCGTGATGACTCAGCCAGAGCTGGCCAAGCTGCAGAACCCATCCATGGCTGCCGTGCTTGAGCACGTGGTCGGCCACTGGGGTGCGGTGCTGATCAGCGTCGGCCTGATCATCTCGCTGCTCGGAGCCCTGCTGTCGTGGGTGCTGCTGTGCGCCGAGATCATGTTCGCCGCCGCCAAAGACCACACTATGCCGGAGTTCCTGCGCCGCGAAAACGCCAACCATGTGCCGGCCAATGCCCTGTGGCTGACCAACGCCATGGTGCAGATCTTCCTGGTCATCACCCTGTTCTCCAGCAGTACCTACCTGTCGCTGATCTACCTCGCCACCTCGATGATCCTGGTGCCTTACCTGTGGTCGGCGGCCTATGCGTTCCTGCTGGCCATGCGCGGCGAAACCTATGAGCAAGCTGCGAAAGAGCGCAGCAAGGACCTGCTCATCGGCGCCATCGCATTGATCTACGCCATCTGGCTGCTGTATGCCGGCGGCATGAAATACCTGCTGCTCTCCGCCCTGCTGTATGCCCCGGGCGTGATCCTGTTCGCCAAGGCCAAACATGAAATTGGCCAACCGATCTTCACCAACGTGGAAAAACTGCTCTTCGCAGCCGTTGTCATCGGCGCCCTGGTAGCGGCCTATGGTCTGTACGACGGCTTCCTGACCTTGTGATCCCACGTATTCGCACTAATGGAGGAATGAACAATGTCCACTGAAAAACAGAAGTACGGTGTCCACTCCGAAGCAGGGAAGCTGCGCAAGGTGATGGTTTGCTCGCCGGGACTGGCGCACAAGCGCCTGACGCCGAGCAACTGTGATGAATTGCTGTTCGATGACGTGATCTGGGTCGACCAAGCCAAGCGTGACCATTTCGACTTCGTCACCAAGATGCGCGAGCGCGGTGTGGATGTGCTGGAAATGCACAACCTGCTGACTGATATCGTGAAGGACAAAGCGGCACTGAAGTGGATCCTCGACCGCAAGATCACGCCTGATACCGTAGGCGTGGGCCTGACCAACGAAGTACGCAGCTGGCTCGAAGGTCTTGAGCCACGCCAATTGGCCGAGTTCCTGATCGGCGGCGTCGCAGGCCAGGACCTGCCGACAAGCGAAGGCGCCGACGTGGTCAAGATGTACAACGACTACCTGGGCCACTCCAGCTTCATCCTGCCACCGCTGCCCAACACCCAGTTCACCCGCGACACCACCTGCTGGATCTACGGTGGCGTGACGCTGAACCCGATGTACTGGCCAGCGCGACGTCAGGAAACCCTGCTGACCACCGCCATCTACAAATTCCACAAGGAATTCACCGACGCTGAGTTCCAGATCTGGTACGGCAGCCCGGACGAGGAACACGGCAACGCCACCCTCGAAGGCGGTGACGTGATGCCGATCGGCAAGGGCATCGTGCTCATCGGCATGGGCGAGCGCACCTCGCGCCAGGCCATTGGCCAGCTGGCACAGAACCTGTTCGCCAAGGGCGCGGTCAAGGAAATCATCGTCGCCGGCCTGCCGAAGTCCCGCGCAGCCATGCACCTGGACACCGTGTTCAGCTTCTGCGACCGCGACCTGGTCACGGTCTTCCCGGAAGTGGTGAAAGAGATCGTGCCGTTCATCATCCGCCCGGACGAGAAAAAGCCTTACGGCATGGACGTGCGCCGCATCAACAAATCGTTCATCGAGGTGGTTGGCGAGCAGCTTGGCGTCAAGCTGCGGGTGGTCGAGACCGGCGGCAACAGCTTCGCCGCCGAGCGCGAACAGTGGGATGACGGCAACAACGTGGTGGCCGTGGAGCCTGGCGTGGTCATCGCCTACGACCGCAACACCTACACCAACACCCTGCTGCGCAAGCAGGGGATCGAGGTCATCACCATCAGCGCCGGCGAGCTCGGCCGGGGCCGTGGCGGCGGCCACTGCATGACCTGCCCGATCGTCCGCGACCCAATCGACTACTAACGTCCATACGCCCGGCCGCGCCCACGAAGCAGCGGCCGGGACCCTCACCGAATTCAAGGAGAAACTGTCATGGCGTTCAACATTCATAACCGCAACCTGCTCAGCCTCGAACACCACACCACCCGCGAGCTGAAGTACCTGCTGGACCTGTCCCGCGACCTCAAGCGCGCCAAGTACACCGGCACCGAGCAGCAGCACCTGAAGGGCAACAACATCGCCCTGATCTTCGAGAAGACCTCGACCCGCACCCGTTGCGCCTTCGAAGTCGCCGCCTATGACCAGGGTGCCAACGTCACCTACATCGACCCCAACTCCTCGCAGATCGGCCACAAGGAAAGCATGAAGGACACCGCCCGCGTGCTCGGGCGCATGTACGACGCTATCGAGTACCGTGGCTTCAAGCAGGAAATCGTCGAAGAGCTGGCCAAGTTCGCCGGCGTACCGGTCTTCAACGGCCTGACCGACGAGTACCACCCGACCCAGATGATCGCCGACGTGCTGACCATGCGTGAAAACAGCGACAAGCCGCTGCACGACATCAGCTATGCCTACCTGGGCGATGCCCGCAACAACATGGGCAACTCGCTGCTGCTGATCGGCGCCAAGCTCGGCATGGACGTACGCATCGCCGCACCGAAGGCCCTGTGGCCACATGACGACCTGGTCGAGCGCTGCAAGAAATACGCGGAAGAAAGTGGTGCACGCATCACCCTGACCGAAGACCCGAAAGCGGCGGTCAAAGGCGTTGACTTCGTGCACACCGACGTCTGGGTATCGATGGGCGAGCCGATCGAAGCCTGGGGCGAGCGCATCAAGCAGCTCAAGCCTTACCAGGTGAACAAGGAGCTGATGAAGTCCACCGGCAACCCTCGCACCAAGTTCATGCACTGCCTGCCGGCGTTCCACAACTCCGAAACCAAGGTCGGCAAGCAGATCGCCGAACAGTACCCTGAGATGGCCAATGGCATCGAAGTGACCGACGACGTCTTCGAGTCGCCAGCCTGCATCGCCTTCGAGCAAGCGGAAAACCGCATGCACACCATCAAGGCGATCCTCGTCTCGACCCTGGCCGACCTCTGACAGCGCACCTCGCCCCCCTTGTGGGGGCGAGCTGCTTTCCCCTCTTCTGCTCTTTCTGCATAGGACATTCCCCATGCGTATCGTTGTTGCATTGGGCGGCAACGCCCTGCTGCGCCGCGGCGAACCCATGACCGCTGACAACCAGCGCGCCAATATCCGCACCGCCACCGAGCAGATCGCCAGGGTTCACCCCGGCAACGAACTGGTCATCGCTCACGGCAACGGCCCGCAGGTTGGCCTGCTGGCCCTTCAAGGGCTCTCCTACAAGCCTGACGAAGCCTACCCGCTGGACGTGCTGGGTGCCGAAACCGAGGGCATGATCGGTTACATGATCGAACAGGAACTCGGCAACCTTCTGCCCTTCGAAGTGCCGTTCGCCTCACTGCTCACGCAAGTCGAGGTCGACCCTAACGACCCTGCCTTCCAGGACCCGACCAAGTTCATCGGCCCGGTCTACGAAAAGGAAGAGGCGCTGCGTCTGGCGGCTGAAAAAGGCTGGAAAGTCAAACCCGATGGCGACAAGTACCGCCGTGTGGTGGCCAGCCCCAAACCGATCCGTATCTTCGAGATCAAGCCGATCACCTGGCTGCTGGAACGCGGCACCGTGGTGATCTGCGCTGGCGGGGGCGGTATCCCCACCATGTACGACCCTGACAAAACCAAGCGCACATTGAAAGGTATCGAAGCGGTCATCGACAAAGACCTGTGTTCGGCACTGCTTGCCCGGGAACTGCGCGCAGACCTGCTGGTGATCGCCACCGACGTCGATGCCGCGTATATCGACTACGGCAAGCCTACCCAGAAAGCCATCGCCGAAGCGCATCCGGACGAGCTGGAGCGCCTGGGCTTTGCGGCGGGCTCCATGGGCCCGAAAGTCCAGGCGGCTTGCGAGTTTGCCCGCTTGACCGGTAGGGTTGCGGTGATTGGTTCGCTGGAGAACATCGAAAAGATCGTTCAAGGCACTGGCGGCACGCGTGTCAGCATTGCCAAGCCAGGAATCAGCTACCGTTGAATGCAGTTGGCGGGCTACCGTAGCCCGCCATTTTCACTTTCCAAAGGAGCCTGCCATGGCGACGTATGAGCCAGGTCATGTACATATCCAGCGTGCCGCGCTTAACCCGGCTGACCACAGTTACGACCTGAACATCGACTATGAAGCGACTACGGATGCCAAGGAAGGTCGGGGCATCCAGTTCCGCATGCATGGCAGCATCGAAGGCAAGGCGGTGGACGAGAAGTTCTTCCTGCCCAAGGACCAGGCGCTGCCCAGCTTCCTGATGGTGCTGAGCCGCAAGGCCCAGGCCCACCTCGCTGCGCCCAAGAAGTTCGAAAACCTAAGCTCCCCGCACAAGATCTACGACCATATGTTCGAAGACATCCGCGAAAAGCTGGATGTGAAATCCGGCGACCCGATCAAGAACGAAAGTCCCGAATGAATTCATCGCCGGCAAGCCGGCTCCCACAGGTACAGCGCTGAAACCTGTGGGAGCCGGCTTGCCGGCGATTGGGCTTCACCCATGAGCCAAGGCATACTACTGCCCTCCCCCGGCCATGACCCCGCCTCCCCATGCGCATCCACGTCAGCTTCATCGACCGCGTCGGCATCACCCAGGAAGTCCTGGCCCTGCTCGGTGCCCGCAACCTCAACCTGGACGCCGTGGAGATGGTCCCACCAAACGTCTACATCGACGCCCCGACGCTCAGCCCGGCGGTGCTCGAAGAGCTGCACGACGCCCTGTTCGAAGTGCACGGCGTGCAATCGGTGGACGTGGTCGACATCCTCCCTGGCCAACGCCGCCACCTGCAGCTGGACGCACTGCTGGCCGCCATGAGCGACCCGGTCCTGGCGGTGGACAGCGCAGGCCTGGTGCTCTTGGCCAACCCCGCGCTGATCGCCCTGTGCGGCCGCGAATCGGCCGGGCGTTCGGTGGGCGAGCTGTTCGGCGATCCGGCCTTGTTGCAGGCCCTGCTGGACAACAACTTCCACCTGCCGATGCGGGAAATGCAGCTCAACGGCCAGAGCCTGCTGCTGGACGCCACGCCCATCACCAACGCCGGCGGTCTGCTGACCCTGTACCCGCCCAATCGCATGGGCGAGCGCCTGTCGGCCTTGCACCACGATCATGCCGAAGGCTTCGATGCCTTGCTCGGCGAATCTCCGGCGATCCGCACCCTCAAGGCCCGCGCCCTGCGCGTGGCGGCGCTCGACGCTCCGCTGTTGGTACATGGCGAGACCGGCACCGGCAAGGAGCTGGTGGCGCGTGCCTGCCACGCGATCAGCAGCCGCCATGCGGCGCCGTTCCTTGCCCTGAACTGCGCCGCGCTGCCCGAGAGCCTGGCCGAGAGCGAACTGTTCGGCTACGCCCCCGGCGCCTTCACCGGCGCCCAGCGTGGCGGCAAGCCGGGGCTGATGGAGCTGGCCAACCAGGGCACGGTGTTTCTCGACGAAATCGGCGAGATGTCGCCCTACCTGCAGGCCAAGCTGCTGCGCTTTCTCAGTGACGGCAGCTTCCGCCGCGTAGGCGGCGACCGCGAAGTGAAGGTCGATGTGCGGATCATCAGCGCCACTCACCGCGACCTGGAGCGCATGGTCAGCGAAGGCACCTTCCGTGAAGACTTGTTCTACCGCCTGAACGTACTCAACCTGCAGGTGCCGCCCCTGCGCGACCGTGGCCAGGACATCCTCATGCTCGCGCATTTCTTCATGCAGCAGGCCTGCACCCAGATCCAGCGCCCGCCTTGCCGGCTGACGCCCGCCACCCACTCGGCACTGCTGGCCAACCCTTGGCCGGGCAACGTGCGCCAGCTGCAGAACGTGATCTTCCGTGCCGCGGCCATTTGCGAAGGCAACCTGGTGGACATCGGCGATCTGGACATCGCCGGCACTTCGGTGGCGCGCGGGCAGGATGGCGAAGTGGCAAGCCTTGAGCAGGCGGTGGGCGATTTCGAGCGCGAGCTGCTGCAGCGGTTGTATGCCAGCTACCCATCGACACGGCAGTTGGCCGGGCGGTTGCAAACCTCGCATACCGCGATTGCCCAGCGCTTGCGCAAATACGGCATTCCTAAGGTTAATTCCTAGCGAATTGCAGAATTTTCCTACTCATATCAAGCCAGTTTCCACACGAAAATAGAGGACCGTTCACGCCCGAATACAACAAAGAGTTACATGAATGCTTGAGCTTGATTTCTATGGAACCCTGGTCGCCGCCTCACTGGTACTTCTGCTCGGCCGCGGCCTTGTCACCCGCATCAATTTCCTGCGTCTGTACAACATCCCCGAACCCGTAGCGGGCGGTCTGGTCGTTGCGCTGATACTGCTAGGCCTGCGCAGCCTCGACGTTCAGGTGCAGTTCGACACCTCGCTGCAGTCGCCCTTGATGCTGGCCTTCTTTGCCACCATCGGCCTGAATGCCGATCTGGCCAGCCTGAAGAAGGGCGGCCGTGTGGTCGCCATTTTCCTGTTTGCAGTCACCGGCCTTCTGGTGGTGCAGAACGCCATGGGCATCGGGCTCGCCACGGCACTGGGGCTCGACCCTCTGATGGGCCTGCTGTCAGGCTCGATTTCCCTGGCCGGCGGCCACGGCACAGGCGCTGCCTGGGGGGCGACCTTCAGCGAAAAGTATGGGCTGGCCTCCGCCACGGAACTGGCACTGGCTGCGGCAACCTTCGGCCTGGTGCTGGGCGGTCTGATTGGCGGCCCGGTCGCCCGCCTGCTGATAAACCGCGTGCAGACACCCGGCCTGGAACAGGAAACCCCGCGCTTGCCCAAGGGCTTCGAGCAACCGAACAAAGAGCGATTGATAACCCCCTTCTCGATGGTGGAATCCCTCGCCCTCATCTCGGTCAGCTTGATGGGCGGCTCTTTGCTCAACAGCCTGTTGCTGGGCACCGCCTTTGAATTGCCGACCTTCGTCTGCGTCCTGTTCACAGGCGTGGTGGTGCGTAATGGGCTTGCAGCGTTCGGCCTGTATCAAGTGTTCGAGCGGGAAGTGTCGGTCCTGGGCAATGTCAGCCTGTCACTGTTCCTGGCAATTGCCCTGATGTCGCTGAAACTGTGGGACCTGGCTGCACTGGCATTGCCGTTCTTCATCATCCTGGCGGTACAGACCCTGGTCATGGCGTTGTTTGCCATCTTCGTAACCTTCAGGATCATGGGCAGCAACTACGACGCGGCAGTGCTGGCCGCAGGGCACTGTGGTTTCGGCCTGGGCGCCACGCCCACGGCGATCGCCAACATGCAGGCCGTGACCCAGCGCTACGGGCCTTCGCAGATCGCCTTCCTGGTAGTGCCGATGGTGGGTGCTTTCTTCATCGACATCATCAATGTGATCGTGATCAAGCTGTACCTTGCATTGCCCCTTTTCACCGCTTTCTGAGGCAGGAAACACTGTTGTAATGTTCTCAATGCGTAGTTCTAAACATTACATAGTTGCGATGCACCATCCCGCTTAGCGGATTAAGCCACTAAGCGGGATGGTGAAGTGAATCATGAAGACGGATTTAACGGTGATTCAATCCTGGCGGAACCCGGGCTTTCCATTTGCAGCGAGCCACTCTTTCAAAACCGAAATGACTCCGGCGGGGCTGTCTTCTACGCCCTCTGCAGGATAGAAGATCAGACCGCTTTTATCTGGGTGATCGGTAAGGCTTTCAAAATGACCGGTCAATCGGTTGATATGTTCCCCCAGCTCGTCTCCTTTGAGCTGGCTAGGATTTTCGAAAAACTCGTTCAGAAACTCAGTGAATTCAGTTTCTGAGTACTCTTCAATTTTGTTCTTGAGAATCATTGATCGACACCTTTATTCCTGTGTATCCGCACGTGATTTTTTGGAGTTGTAATTCTCAGATTGTCGATATCGTAAACTGCGCCGCCATCTCTCAAAGGGATCACATGATGGATTTCAAAGGCTCTATTTGATCCGGCGTGCTCGCTAGGTATCGCGCTCGGCGCGTAGCCATTGCGCAAGAGGGTTTTATTTGACTTACTGAACTGACTCATCAGGATCGGATCCTCACTGACTGCAACCCATATTGCTTCACGTGCACGCCTCCAGCTACTGAAATTTCTTCCTCTTAATTTGTCAGCAATGCGAGGTGGAATGGCAACTCCCTGACCTTGATTGGCGCCTGCAAGCCAGACAGTTGCGTCGGGGTGGCCGAATCCAGTAATTGTACCAGGCTCCTCCCGCCGATCCCTGAACATCACATACAGCGGCGGTAACCCCGAGTCTGCCGGAAAAACGATGATGTAGTCATCCAGGCTCGCGTCGGCGAGGCCTGGATAGCCGTCGATTCTCACCTCGACCGGTGTCAAGGTCGCCCCTTCGTATACCGCTGACTCCGGTTGCTCGGCAGGCAAGCCGGTCGAGGCATTGGCCGGTTGTGCGATAGGTGTCCAAATAAAGGTTCGGGGCGGCACATCTGCGGTAGTGGCGCTATAGAGCTTACCCTGTCGATCATGAGTAGCAGCCAGGACTCGCACTTGCGAAGGCACGACCTGCCCGTCGGTCTTCACGACGAGTATCTCAGAGTCACCTGCCTCGGTGGCTTGAGAGCTGAAGCGATAGGGGAGTTCGGCATGGCTGCCAATCGCATTACCGGGTGCCAGTGCCAAAACAATTTGAGGATCCAGCGTCTCCAGAGGCGTTTGCAGGACATAGCGTTCCGGCAGTTCACCGTTGCCAAGACGAGAGGACTACAAGAGTGCCGAGACACCAGCGACAAATGGGACTGCCACGCCGGCAGCAGCTCCACGAAGAGCCGCCAATGCTGCCCCGATTGAAGCTGACAAAGAAGTGTTCAAGGCTGTTGAAACAACATGCCCGACAGCGGTGGCGACCAATGGCCCCCCGATAGCGGTGGCCCCGGACATTGTAAAAGTGTTTGCCAGGCGGGTAGCTTCCGCCTGTGCCCTAGCTTGGACCGCAGCTTCCTCCTCTGCCTTGGCTCTGGCCGCAGCTTCCTCCTCTGCCTTGGCTCTAGCCGCAGCTTCCTCCTCTGCCTTGGCTCTGGCCTCTGCCTCGGCTTGTGCAAGTGCTAGTGCTTCGGCATTGGCAATGGCCTGATGCAACGTTCCGATCTGCGTCTGAAGCATTTGTATCTCAGCTTCATCCAACTGAGCCGAATAAGCAGCATGGTAGGCACTCTTCAAAGCTTGCTCCAAGGCCGGAGGCCGCATACGCATTTGTATCGTCAAACGATGCGTGGCAACTGCATATTCAACTGGGCCTTTGCCGAACGGGGTCGAACCAAAATAACTATCTGCAGCCGCACGATGCCTGCTTAAATCTTGTGTTTTTCGCTCGACAAGCAAATTTCTTACAGTGACGTCTCGCCTCAGCACATCAATATGAGTTTGTGGCTGGCCACCCAAGCTCTGGCTAAGGGCTTGTGCATCCAAATCAATGCGCTGCGACGCAGTTGCCAACTTTGTCACAAAGTCATTTTTCGCTTCATCATTAGCCGCCTTCATGACATAAGGCGCTTTATTGAAATGCGCCAACTGTTGCTTGGCTTCTTTACTTCCAGAACTCAGCCTCCTCAACCAGTCGCCATGAGGATTATTACCCAAGGGTGGTAGGGGCCCAGAATAACCGGGAGGAAGTGTAATTACACCCTCAGGCGGTTTTCCCTCCACCCAAGTGCTGGGTAACTCAATTTGCCTGCGCTTTCTGGACATCCGTATTTCCTCGGAAACGTGTGTTCGAATGTGAATCTGCTATATCCCGGCATACTTTCCCGCTTGAACAACACTTCAACCGAGCACCCGATCATCAGCAGCCAGCGAAGAATCTGAACTAAAAAAAAGAGTAAGTTTCAGCAGGCAAAGCTACCCATTAAAAGACAGAAGATGATAACTATTGAAGCCAAGTAAGAAAGCAAACAACGTAAGGCAGAAACTTCCTACACGAACTACTCAATGCACACCTTCACTTATTCCTATCGCCCGCCGAATTCTGGTCGTAACGATTTCGATACACCGTACTGAATTCATTACATTCATGCTTTGCCTAGTAACGGCAAGGCCATGATTACAAGGCGTGTTTCGGTAGCGACAGCTATTGGAACGATTTCATTACACAGAGCTCAATCGCGACAATCGAATTTCTCACAAGTAGTTGATTTATATATTTTTTTTGTATTTGGCTGCATTTTTGCATAGCTATCCCAACCCAAGAGCGCGAACCCACCGCGCCCCACGCCCTGCCCCTTGAGGATTCCCCATGAGCGAGTTGCGTTTCACTGAAGATCACGAATGGCTGCGCACCGAAGCCGACGGCAGTGTCACCGTGGGCATCACTGCCTACGCCCAGAACGCCCTGGGTGATGTGGTCTACGTGCAACTGCCCGAGCTGCAGCCGTACGAAAAAGGTGCCGAAGCCTCCACCGTCGAATCGGTGAAAGCCGCCAGTGGCGTGTACATGCCTTTGACCGGTGAAGTGGTCGCCGTCAACGACGGCCTCAACGACAGCCCGGAGCTGGTCAACGAAGATCCGCTGGGCGAAGGCTGGTTCTTCCGCTTCATCCCCGCCGACATCAACGAAGTGGCCGCCCTGCTCGACCAGGACGCCTACGACCGCCTGATCAAAGCCAACGACGACGCCTGAGGAACCTGACCATGACCCACAACCTCGGCACCGCCAACGAATTCATCGCCCGTCATATCGGCCCCCGCGCCGCTGACGAGCAGGCCATGCTGGCCACCCTGGGCTTCGATTCGCTGGAAGCCATGAGCGCCGCTGTCATCCCCGACAGCATCAAGGGCACCAGCGTGCTCGGTGCCGAAGACGGCCAGAGTGAAGCCGATGCACTGGCCGCGCTGAAAGCCATCGCCGGCAACAACCAGCTGTTCAAGAACTACATCGGCCAGGGCTACTACAACACCCACACGCCGGCACCGATCCTGCGCAACCTGCTGGAGAACCCGGCCTGGTACACCGCCTACACCCCGTACCAGCCAGAAATCTCCCAAGGCCGCCTGGAAGCGCTGCTGAATTTCCAGACCCTGATCAGCGACCTGACCGGCCTGCCAATCGCCAACGCCTCCCTGCTCGACGAAGCGACTGCCGCTGCCGAGGCCATGACCTTCTGCAAGCGCCTGTCGAAGAACAAGGCCAGCCATGCCTTCTTCGCATCAAGCCACTGCCATCCGCAGACACTCGACGTGCTGCGCACCCGTGCCGAGCCGCTGGGTATCGAAATCGTGGTCGGCGACGAGCGCGAGCTGAGCGATGTCAGCGCCTTCTTCGGCGCCCTGCTGCAGTACCCGGCCAGCAACGGTGAAGTGTTCGACTACCGCGAGCTGGTACAGCGCTTCCATGCCGCCAACGCCCTGGTGGCCGTGGCCGCCGACCTGCTGGCCCTGACCCTGCTGACCCCGCCAGGCGAATTCGACGCCGACGTGGCCATCGGCAGCGCCCAGCGCTTCGGTGTTCCGCTGGGCTTCGGTGGCCCGCATGCGGCCTACTTCGCCACCCGCGACGCCTTCAAGCGCGACATGCCAGGCCGCCTGGTCGGTGTGTCGATCGACCGCTTCGGCAAGACTGCCCTGCGCCTGGCCATGCAAACCCGTGAGCAACACATCCGCCGCGAAAAGGCCACCAGCAACATCTGCACCGCGCAGGTCCTGCTGGCCAACATCGCCAGCATGTTCGCCGTCTACCACGGTCCGGCCGGCCTCAAGCGCATTGCCGAACGCACCCACGCACTGACCGCGATCCTCGCCGCTGGCCTGAAGACCCTGGGCATCGATGTGATCGGCGAAACCGCCTTCGACACCCTGACCCTGGCCACGGGTGCCGCCACCGCAAGCCTGCACGACAAGGCCCGCACCCAGCGCATCAACCTGCGCCAGATCGATGCCGACAAGCTTGGCCTGTCGCTCGACGAAACCACCACCCAGGCCGATGTCCAAGCCCTGTGGCAGCTGTTCGCAGGCGACCAGGCGCAACCTGACTTCGCGGCCCTGGCCGCCAGCACTGCATCGCGCCTGCCTGCCGCCCTGCTGCGCCAGTCGGCGATCCTCGAACACCCGGTATTCAACCGCTACCACAGCGAAACCGAGCTGATGCGCTACCTGCGCCGCCTGGCCGACAAGGACCTGGCGCTGGACCGCAGCATGATCCCACTGGGCTCGTGCACCATGAAGCTCAACGCCGCCAGCGAAATGATCCCGGTGACCTGGGCCGAGTTCGGCAACCTGCACCCGTTCGCCCCGGCCGAACAGAGCCAGGGTTACCTGCAGATGACCCGCGAGCTGGAAGCGATGCTGTGCGCCGCCACCGGCTATGACGCCGTGTCGCTGCAACCCAACGCCGGTTCCCAGGGCGAGTACGCAGGCCTCCTGGCGATCCGCGCCTACCACCGCAGCCGCGGCGAAGCCCATCGCGACATCTGCCTGATCCCGTCCTCGGCCCACGGCACCAACCCTGCGACCGCGCACATGGCGGGCATGCGTGTGGTGGTCACTGCCTGTGACGCACGTGGCAACGTCGATGTGGAAGACCTGCGCGCCAAGGCCATCGAGCACCGCGAGCGGCTGGCCGCGATCATGATCACCTACCCGTCGACCCACGGCGTGTTCGAGGAAGCGATCGGCGAGATCTGCGCGATCATCCACGACAACGGCGGCCAGGTTTACATCGATGGCGCCAACATGAACGCCATGGTGGGGCTGTGCGCCCCAGGCAAGTTCGGTGGCGATGTCTCGCACCTGAACCTGCACAAGACCTTCTGCATTCCCCACGGCGGCGGCGGCCCGGGCGTTGGCCCGATCGGCGTCAAGTCGCACCTGGCCCCTTTCCTGCCGGGCCACGCCCAGCTGGAAAACCGCGAAGGCGCGGTGTGCGCAGCGCCGTTCGGCAGTGCCAGCATCCTGCCGATCACCTGGATGTACATTCGCATGATGGGCGGTGCCGGGCTCAAGCGCGCGTCGCAGATGGCGATCCTCAACGCCAACTACATCGCCCGTCGCCTGGAAGAGCACTATCCTGTTCTGTACACCGGCGGTAATGGCCTGGTCGCCCACGAGTGCATCCTCGACCTGCGCCCGTTGAAGGACACCAGCGGCATCAGCGTCGACGACGTGGCCAAGCGCCTGATCGACTTCGGCTTCCACGCCCCGACCATGTCCTTCCCGGTAGCCGGCACGCTGATGATCGAACCGACCGAAAGCGAGTCCAAGGAAGAACTGGACCGCTTCTGCGACGCCATGGTCCAGATCCGCGAAGAAATTCGCGCCGTGGAGAATGGCAGCCTGGACAAGGACGACAACCCGCTGAAGAACGCCCCGCACACGGCGGCCGAGCTGGTTGGCGAATGGACCCACGGCTACAGCCGCGAGCAGGCGGTGTACCCGCTGCCGAGCCTGGTGGAAGGCAAGTACTGGCCGCCGGTCGGGCGAGTGGACAACGTGTTCGGCGACCGCAACCTGGTCTGCGCCTGCCCGTCGATCGAGAGCTACCAGGACGCCTGAGGCGGTCTGTAAAAGGCTGGGGCTGCTACGCAGCCCTTTCGCGACACAAGGCCGCTCCTACAGGCGGCGCTTGTCCCTGTAGGAGCGGCCTTGCGTCGCGAAAGGGTCGCAAAGCGACCCCCAGCGTCTTCAGGAGGAACCACCATGTCCCTGAGTGTCTTCGACCTGTTCAAGATCGGCATCGGTCCCTCCAGCTCCCACACGGTCGGCCCGATGCGCGCCGCCGCGCGTTTTGCCGAAGGGCTTCGCCGCGACGGCCTGCTAGCCAGTACCACCAGCGTCAAGGCCGAACTGTATGGCTCGCTCGGCGCCACCGGCAAAGGCCACGGCAGTGACAAGGCGGTCTTGCTCGGCCTCGAAGGTGAGCACCCTGATACCGTCGACACCGAAGCCATCCCCGCCCGCCTGCAAACGATCCGCGACAGCGGCCACCTGCGCCTGCTCGGCGAGCACGACATCGTCTTCGTTGAAAAGCAGCACCTGGCGATGATCCGCAAGCCGCTGGCTTATCACCCCAACGGCATGATTTTCCGCGCCTTTGACCAAGCCGGCCTGCAGATCCGCAGCCGCGAGTACTACTCGATAGGCGGCGGTTTCGTGGTCGACGAGGACGCCGCCGGCCACGACCGTATCGTCGAGGACAGCACCGTACTCACCTACCCGTTCAAGACCGCCAAGGAACTGCTCGGGCACTGCACCGCACAACAGCTGTCGGTGAGCCAGGTCATGCTGGCCAACGAAGCGGCCTGGCGCCCGGAGGTCGAGACCCGTGCCGGCCTGCTGCGGATCTGGCAAGTGATGCAGGATTGCGTCGAGGCCGGCTACCGGCATGAAGGCATCCTGCCGGGCGGGCTCAAGGTCAAGCGACGGGCGCCGGCGCTGTATCGCCAGCTCAGCCAGCACCCGGAAGCCAGCCTGCGCGATGCGCTGTCGGTGCTCGACTGGGTCAACCTCTATGCCCTGGCAGTGAACGAGGAAAACGCCTACGGCGGCCGTGTGGTCACGGCACCGACCAATGGCGCGGCAGGCATCGTCCCGGCGGTACTGCACTACTACATGCGCTTCGTGCCGGGTGCCAGCGATGACGGCGTGGTGCGCTTCCTGCTCACCGCGGCCGCGATTGGCATTCTGTACAAGGAAAACGCTTCGATTTCCGGGGCGGAAGTCGGCTGCCAGGGCGAGGTCGGCGTGGCGTGCTCGATGGCTGCGGGAGCCCTGTGTGAAGTGATGGGTGGCACCCCACAGCAGGTCGAGAACGCTGCCGAGATCGGCATGGAACACAACCTCGGCCTGACCTGCGACCCGATCGGCGGCCTGGTCCAGGTGCCGTGCATCGAGCGCAATGCCATGGGCTCGGTGAAGGCCATCAATGCCGTGCGCATGGCCCTGCGTGGCGACGGGCAACACTTCGTGTCACTCGACAAGGTCATCCGCACCATGCGCCAGACCGGCGCCGACATGAAAAGCAAATACAAGGAGACCGCCCGCGGCGGTCTGGCCGTCAACATCATCGAATGTTGACCCGACAATAAAACCAAGGAGTCATCGATGTCCGAAACACTGCAAAAGACCCCGCTGCACGCCCTGCACATCGAACTGGGCGCGCGCATGGTGCCGTTCGCTGGCTTCGACATGCCGGTGCAGTACCCGCTCGGCGTGCTCAAGGAGCACCTGCACACCCGCGAACAGGCCGGCCTGTTCGACGTCTCGCACATGGGCCAGATCATCCTGCGCGGCAAAGACGCAGCCCTTGCCCTGGAAAGCCTGGTGCCGGTGGACATCGTCGACCTGCCGGTGGGCATGCAGCGCTACGCCATGTTCACCAACGAACAAGGCGGCATCCTCGACGACCTGATGGTCGCCAACCTGGGTGACGACACCCTGTTCCTGGTGGTCAACGCCGCCTGCAAGGACCAGGACCTGGCCCACCTGCAAACGCACATCGGTAGCCGTTGCGAAGTACAGCCGCTGTTCGAGCAGCGCGCCTTGCTGGCCCTGCAAGGTCCTGCTACGGCCAAGGTGCTCGAGCGCCTGGCACCGGAAGTGGCCGGCATGACCTTCATGCAGTTCCGCCCGGTCACACTGCTCGGCGAACACTGCTTCATCAGCCGTTCGGGTTACACCGGCGAAGACGGTTACGAGATCTCGGTGCCGGTTGAAGCTGCCGACGCCCTCGCCCGTCGCCTGCTGGCCGAACCTGAAGTACAACCGATCGGCCTGGGCGCACGCGACTCGCTGCGCCTGGAAGCCGGCCTGTGCCTGTACGGCCACGACATGGACACCGGCACCACGCCCATTGAAGCCAGCCTGCTCTGGGCCATTTCCAAGGTTCGCCGTGCCGACGGCGCCCGCGCCGGCGGTTTCCCCGGCGCCGAGGCGATCTTCGCCCAGCAGCAACAGGGTGTAGCGCGCAAGCGAGTCGGCTTGTTGCCGCAGGAACGCACCCCGGTACGTGAAGGCGCCGAGATCGTCGATACAACCGATAAAGTGGTAGGCAAAGTGTGCAGTGGCGGTTTCGGCCCGACACTCGGCGCGCCTGTTGCGATGGGCTATGTCGATATCGAACATGGCGCACTCGACACAGCACTTTATGCCATGGTGCGAGGAAAGAAGGTTGCCTTGAAAGTCAGCAAAATGCCTTTTGTTCCGCAGCGTTACTACCGTGGTTGAAGGCACTGTATGAGGTTTTGCGGCAGGTTCGAGATATTCGATTTCGAACCTGCCCAATAACTTTTGAACATGCCGCCAGGCCAGGCACCATGCCCTTTCCAACAAATCGGGCGGTTACCGAAAAAAGCCTGATTTTCCATACGACCAAGGGCTTGTTTTTCTCTTGGGAGTTGGCGTAGAGTCACTGCACTGTGTTTGCATGGGTCGCAACAGTTCGTGACCTGGGCCAGTAGCCGCAATCTGCTACAACCCGTACGACGTCTCTTACTTTCCTGCAACCCAGCCCAGTACTCTTTCACTCTTTTATAACGTGAAAGAAACTGTCATTAAAATTTAAGCTTCATAGGAAATAAGACAATGGCTGAGCGTCAGAACGGTACCGTCAAGTGGTTCAATGACGAGAAAGGTTACGGCTTCATCACCCCAGAAAGCGGTGCTGATCTGTTCGTGCACTTCCGTGCCATCGAAGGCAATGGTTTCAAGAGCCTGAAGGAAGGCCAGAAAGTCACCTTCGAAGCAGTTCAGGGCCAAAAAGGCATGCAGGCTGACAAGGTACAAGTCCTCGGCTAAGCCGATCCCGACTTCGAAGAAAAGCCCCTGCCCAGTGCAGGGGCTTTTTTTTGCCCGTAGAATACCGGCTTCGCCTTCTGGAGCCGTTTTGCATGTCCAAGCCTATGCTTTCACCCCAGGGTGATTTCCCCCCGGTCGGCCTCGGCCGGCGCCTGGCGGCGATGTTCTATGACTTCTTGCTGTGCACGGCACTGCTGATCGTCACTGCGGGCGCCTACAAGATGATTCAGATGGCGATCATTGGCGAGGCACGCATGCGTGAGCTGACCGAAGCCGGTGCGCTGGATGGCGACCCACTGCTGTCGACGGTGCTGCTCTTCGTGCTGTTCGGTTTCTTTGCCAAGTTCTGGACCCATGGAGGGCAAACCCTGGGCATGCAGGTGTGGGGCGTGCGGGTGCAGAACGCCGATGGCAGCGCGATCAGCCTGTGGCAGGCACTGCTGCGCTTCGTGGTCTCGATCGCCTCGTGGCTGTGCCTGGGGCTGGGGTTCTTCTGGTCGCTGATCGACAAGCGCAAGCGCGGCTGGCACGACATCTATTCGGACAGCCAGCTGGTGCGGGTGCCGAAGCGGAACAAATAGCGATAGGGTCCCCATGAAAAAGCCGACCTCAAGGTCGGCTTTTTTGTATCAGTCAAACCGTCATCCGGCCCGGCGCAGCAACCAGATGCCAGCCAGTGCACAAACCCCCGCCGGGATCACCACCGCCAGCAACGGCGGGAAGCCGAACACCTGGCTCGAAGGGCCTAGCAGGTCGCCAGCGATGCGGAACACGAAGCCCACCAGCACACCGGTGAACACGCGCTGACCCAGGGTCACCGAACGCAATGGACCGAAGATGAAGGAAATCGCCATCAACACCAGCGCCGCGGTCACCACCGGTTGCAGCACCTTGGTCCAGAACGCCAGCCAGTAGCGGGAGTTGTTCAGGCCCTGGTCGGACAGGTAGTGGATGTAATCCCACAGCCCGCTGATGGACAGCGACTCAGGCGCCAGGATCACTGTGTTGAGCAGCTCGGGCGTCACCGACACATCCCAGCGCTCCTCAGGGGCCTTGACCACTTCGGTATGGTCGCCGCGGAAATACGTGGTGCTGACATCGCTGAGCAGCCAGTGGTCCTGGTTGTATTGGGCACGGCGGGCGAAGCTCGAGGTCACGATCTTGCGGTCGCTGTCGAAGCGATAACGGGTCACACCCAGGAGCAGGCCATTGGGCTGTACGGCGTTGATGTGCACGAACTCTTCGCCCTGGCGGTGCCACATGCCGCGCTTGGAGCTCTGCGCTTCACCACCGCCCTGGGCCAGGGAACGATCGGCCTGGGCCGTGTTCTCGGTAACCGGCGCCACGTACTCGCCAATCAGCACACCGGCCAGCATCAGCACCAGCATCGGCTTCATCACTGCCCAGACGATACGGCCGATGGAAACCCCGGCGGCACGCATGATGGTCAGCTCGCTGCTGCTGGCCAGGCTGCCCAGGCCGATCAAACAGCCGATCAGCGCGGCCATCGGCAACATGTCGTACAAGCGCCGTGGTGCGGTCAGCAACACGAACTTGCCGGCATCCAGCACGGTATAGGTGTCGCTCAGGTCGCTCATCTCATCGATGAAGGCAAACAGCGAAGCCAGGCCGAGGATGATCCCCAACACGGCCAGAATGGCCAGCAGCACGCTCTGGCCGATGTAGCGATCGAGCTTAGCCATGGGCCACCTCCGCACGACGGGCGGCAAGCTTCAGGCGCAGCGGCTCCCAGTACATCAGCCCAAGGCCGATCAACAGGAACAGGCCATGCACCCACCACATGCCCAGGGCGATCGGCAATTTGCCCTTCTCCAGAGCACCGCGTACGGAAATCAGCATCGTCAGGTAAGCCATATACAGAAGAATCGCCGGCAACAGCTTGAGGAAGCGGCCCTGACGCGGGTTGACCCTGGACAGCGGCACCGCCAGCAGGGTCACGACGAACACCAGGATCGGCAGCGAGATACGCCATTGCAGCTCGGCACGTTCGCGCAGGCCCTCCTGGCCAATCAGCTGCGAGGTCGGGATCGCTTCACGCTCGGTCACTTCCTCGCTGACTTCCGGCTTTGGCAGCAGCACGCCGTAAGTGTCGTATTTGATGGCACGGTAATCGGCCTGGCCGGGGTTGCCGTCGTAGCGGTAGCCATTTTGCAGCACCAGGTAACGATTGCCGTCGGCCTGCACTTCCTGGTGGCCTTTTTCGGCGACCAGCACCGAAGGTGCGCGGTCCTTGGTCTTGTCCTGGTTGAAGCGTTTCTCGGAGATGAACACCCCGGCGAGGTTGCTGCGGTCATCCGACAGCTCTTCGGTGTAGGTCACCCGCGAACCGTCGCGCAGGGTCTGGAAGCGGCCGGGCACCAGGGTATCGAACTCGGTCAGGGCATCCTGCTGACCAATGATCTGCTGCACCTGGGCCACGCCCTGGGGCGCCAGGCTCAGGCTCAGCCAAGCTACCAGCAACGCCACCAGGGCGGCCGGAGCCATGGTCATGCCGAGCAGGCGTTGCTGGCTCATGCCGGTGGCCGACAGTACGGTCATTTCGCTTTCAAGGTACAACCGGCCGTAGGCCAGCAGGATGCCGAGGAACAGCCCCAATGGCAGGATCAGTTGCAGGAAGCCTGGCAGACGGAAACCCATGATCAAAAACAGCACGCTCGGGTCGAGCACGCCCTGGGCCGCCTGGGCCAGGTACTTGATGAAACGTCCGCTCATGATGATCACCAGCAGCACGGCGCTGACGGCGCTCAAGGTCAGCAAGACCTCGCGGGACAGATAACGAAAGACGATCAAGCCAGACACTCCTGGGTTGTCAGGGGCGGATTGCCAAACAAAGGCTTACGACAGCCAAGACCAATGCCGGTTCGCCGGGGGCGAACCTCCATGTAAAGTGCGCGCATTATCCTGTGATTGGCCGCGCCTGTCACTTGGCCGCGCATGAAGGCAGACAACGGGGTTGTCAGCACGCTTGCCAGAGGCTCAAACTGGCAGCTTTTCCACTGGTACGCGAGCACGCGGCCAGTCCCGTCCAGAGCGCGAGACCTCCAAGCGCCAACTGCACAGATCATTCGGGGATCCTGACATGGAACTGGTTGTAAAAAGCGTAGCTGCTGCATCCGTAAAAACCGCCACACTGGTCGTACCGGTAGGCGAAGGTCGCAAGCTTGGCGCCGTTGCCAAGGCCGTCGACCAGGCCACCGAAGGCGCCATCAGTGCCGTGCTCAAGCGCGGCGACCTGGCCGGCAAGGCTGGCCAGACCCTGCTGCTGCAAAGCCTGCCGGGCCTGAAGGCCGAGCGCGTGCTGCTGGTTGGCAGCGGCAAGGACGAAGCCCTCGGCGACCGCGCCTTGCGCAAGCTGGTCGCCAGCGTGGCCGGCGTGCTCAAGGGCCTCAACGGCAGCGATGCGGTACTGGCGCTGGACGACATTGCCGTCAACAACCGCAATGCTCATTACGGCAAGTACCGCCTGCTGGCCGAGACCCTGCTCGACGGCGAATACGTGTTCGACCGTTTCAAGAGCCAGAAAGCCGAGCCACGCGCGCTGAAAAAGATCACCCTGCTGGCCGACAAGTCGGGCCAGGCCGAGGTCGAGCGCGCCGTCAAGCATGCCAGTGCCATCGCCACCGGCATGGCGTTCACCCGCGACCTGGGCAACCTGCCACCTAACCTGTGCCACCCGAGCTACCTCGCCGAGCAAGCCAAGGACCTGGGCAAAGCCCACAAGGCCCTGAAGGTCGAAGTGCTGGACGAGAAGAAGATCAAGGACCTGGGCATGGGCGCGTTCTACGCCGTGGGCCAGGGCAGCGACCAGCCGCCACGCCTGATCGTGCTCAACTACCAGGGCGCCAAGAAGGCCGACAAGCCCTTCGTGCTGGTCGGCAAGGGCATCACCTTCGACACCGGCGGCATCAGCCTCAAGCCGGGCGCCGGCATGGACGAGATGAAGTACGACATGTGCGGTGCCGCCAGTGTGTTCGGCACCCTGCGCGCGGTGCTCGAACTGCAGCTGCCGATCAACCTGGTGTGCCTGCTGGCCTGTGCCGAGAACATGCCCAGCGGCGGCGCCACCCGCCCGGGCGACATCGTCACCACCATGAGCGGCCAGACCGTGGAAATCCTCAACACCGACGCCGAAGGCCGTCTGGTGCTGTGCGACACCCTCACCTACGCCGAACGCTTCAAGCCACAGGCCGTGATCGACATCGCCACCCTGACCGGTGCCTGCATCGTTGCCCTGGGCAGCCATACCTCGGGCCTGATGGGCAACAACGACGACCTGGTCGGCCAGCTGCTGGACGCCGGCAAGCGTGCCGATGACCGCGCCTGGCAGTTGCCGCTGTTCGACGAATACCAGGAGCAGCTGGACAGCCCGTTCGCCGACATGGGCAACATCGGTGGACCGAAGGCCGGCACCATCACCGCCGGTTGCTTCCTGTCGCGCTTCGCCAAGGCCTATGACTGGGCGCACCTGGACATCGCCGGCACCGCCTGGATCAGCGGCGGCAAGGACAAGGGCGCCACTGGCCGTCCGGTACCGCTGCTGACCCAGTACCTGCTGGATCGCGCCGGCGCCTGATGGCGCAAGACCGGTGGCGCCTGAGGGCGCCGCCGGTCGGCAGAGAGAACCATGAGCAAAGTCGATTTTTACATCCTGCCCACCGACTCGCTGTCGGCGCGGCTGGATTTCGCCTGCAAGCTGTGCGAGAAGGCCTGGCGCCTCGGTCACCGGGTCTACCTGCATTGCCAGGACGCCGAACAGCGCGATGCGCTGGACCAGCGTTTGTGGCGCTTCAAGGGCGAGGCATTCGTTCCCCACGACCTGGCGGAGGCCCATGCCGATGCCAAGGTGGCCCTGGGCCTGGCCGACGATGCCGGTGACCACCGCGACCTGCTGATCAACCTGGGTGCCAAGGTGCCCGGGTTCGCCGGCCAGTTCGAGCGGGTCGCCGAGATCGTGGTCGAGGAGCCCGGCATCCGCCTCTCGGCCCGTGAACGTTTCCGTTTCTACCGCGAACAGGGCTATGCTCTGCAAGACCACCGCTTACAGCGACTTTAATGACGATGGACAAGCCTTCCGCCTTACCCGATTCCGCCAATCTGCTCGACGACCTGGAGTCGATTCGCCAACTGCTGGGCGATGCTGACCTGCAGCCACCGTTGCTGACCGAGACGGTCGAGCAGATTCCGCTACTGCTGGACACACCGACCGGCAATCCAGCGCCCATGCCCGAGCAGGTCAATCCTGAGCCCGAGCCTGAGGAAGACCCGCAAACCCGTCGCCAGGACACCTTGCTGCACCTGGAAGCGGAACTGCGCGCCGCAGCGCAGTTGATCATGCAGGACGTGATCAACGACTTCACCCCGCATATCGAGACCGAGATCAAACGCCGGCTCGATGCGCGTATCGAGCGGTTGATCCAGCGTTCGGAATAAAAACCAGGGGGCGCTTTGCGCCCCTTTCGCGACACAAGGCCGCTCCTACAAGAACCGCGTTGCTCTGTAGGAGCGGCCTTGTGTCGCGAAAGGGCTGCAAAGCAGCCCCCGCCCTGTCGCCTGCGGCCCCCAGCTTGGTTATACTGCCCGGCTTTCCCGAATATATGCCATAGGGTCCCGCCGAGCATGGATAAGACCTACCAGCCGCACGCTATCGAAACTTCCTGGTACAACACCTGGGAGGCCGAAAACTATTTCGCCCCGCAAGGTGCAGGCGAGTCCTACACCATCATGATCCCGCCACCGAACGTGACGGGCAGCCTGCACATGGGCCACGGTTTCAACAACGCGATCATGGACGCCCTGATCCGTTTCCGCCGCATGCAGGGCCGCAATACCCTGTGGCAGCCAGGCACCGACCACGCCGGTATCGCCACCCAGATGCTGGTAGAGCGCCAGCTCGAAGCCAAGGGCCAGAACCGCCACGACCTGGGTCGCGAAGCCTTCCTCGACAAGATCTGGGAATGGAAAGAACAGTCCGGTGGCACCATCAGCCGCCAGATCCGTCGCCTGGGCTCGTCGGTCGACTGGAGCCGTGAGCGCTTCACCATGGACGACGGCCTGTCCGAAGCGGTCAAGGAAGCCTTCGTGCGCCTGCACGAGGACGGCCTGATCTACCGCGGCAAGCGCCTGGTCAACTGGGACACCAAGCTGCACACGGCGATCTCCGACCTCGAAGTGGAAAACCACGACGAGAAGGGCCACCTGTGGAACCTGCGCTACCCGCTGGCCGACGGCGCCAAGACCGCCGAAGGCAAGGACTACCTGGTGGTCGCCACCACCCGTCCGGAAACCCTGCTGGGTGATGCCGCGGTCGCGGTCAACCCGAACGACGAGCGCTACCAGGCACTGATCGGCAAATTCGTCGAACTGCCATTGGTCGGCCGTCGTATCCCGATCGTCGCCGACGACTACTGCGACCCGGAATTCGGCACCGGCTGCGTGAAGATCACCCCGGCCCACGACTTCAACGACTATGAAGTCGGCAAGCGCCACAACCTGCCGCTGCTGAACATTTTCGACAAGAACGCGCTGGTGCTGTCCGCCGCCCAGGCCTTCAACCTCGACGGCAGCGTCAACGAGCAGGTCGACACCAGCCTGCCTGCCCAATACGCCGGCCTCGACCGCTTCGTCGCGCGCAAGCAGATCGTCGCCGACCTGGACGCCCAGGGCCTGCTGGTCAGCATCGACGACCACGCGCTGAAAGTGCCGAAGGGCGACCGCTCCGGCACCGTCATCGAGCCGTGGCTGACCGACCAGTGGTATGTCTCCACCAAGCCGCTGGCCGAGCCTGCGATCGCTGCCGTGGAAGACGGCCGCATCCAGTTCGTGCCCAAGCAGTACGAGAACATGTACTTCTCCTGGATGCGTGACATCCAGGACTGGTGCATCAGCCGTCAGCTGTGGTGGGGCCACCGCATCCCGGCCTGGTACGACGAGGCCGGCCAGGTCTATGTCGGCCGTGACGAAGCCGAAGTCCGCGCCAAGCACAAGCTCGGTGCCGACGTCGTCCTGCGCCAGGACGACGACGTGCTCGACACCTGGTTCAGTTCCGGCCTGTGGACCTTCTCCACCCTGGGCTGGCCACAGCAGACCGAATTCCTCAAGACCTTCCACTCCACCGACGTGTTGGTCACCGGTTTCGACATCATCTTCTTCTGGGTTGCGCGCATGATCATGCTGACCATGCACCTGATCAAGAACGAGGATGGCACCCCGCAGGTCCCGTTCAAGACCGTGTACGTGCACGGCCTCGTGCGCGACGGCCAGGGTCAGAAGATGTCCAAGTCCAAGGGCAACGTCCTCGACCCGCTGGACATCGTCGACGGCATCACCCTCGACGCCCTGCTGGAAAAACGCACCAGCGGCATGATGCAGCCCAAGCTTGCCGAGAAGATCGCCAAGCAGACCAAGGCCGAGTTCCCGGAAGGCATCGCCAGCTACGGCACCGATGCCCTGCGCTTCACGTTCTGTTCGCTGGCCTCCACCGGCCGCGACATCAAGTTCGACATGGGCCGCGTCGAAGGCTATCGCAACTTCTGCAACAAGATCTGGAACGCCGCCCGCTACGTGCTGGACAAGGGCGAGGACTGCGGCCAGAACGGCGAAGCCTACGAGCTGTCGCTGGCTGACCGCTGGATCATCTCGCAGCTGCAGCGCACCGAAGCCGAAGTGACCCGCCAGCTCGAGCAGTTCCGCTTCGACCTGGCCAGCCAGGCCCTGTACGAGTTCATCTGGAACCAGTACTGCGACTGGTACCTGGAGCTGTCCAAGCCGGTACTGTGGGACGAGAACGCTCCGGTCGAACGCGCCCGTGGCACCCGCCGTACCCTGGTGCGCGTGCTGGAAGTGGCCCTGCGCCTGGCGCATCCGTTCATGCCGTTCATCACCGAAGAGATCTGGCAGCGCATCGCGCCGCTGGCCGGCATCGACGGCAAGACCATCATGCTGCAGCCGTGGCCGGTGGCTAACGAAGCCCGCATCGATGTGGCGGCCGAAGGCGATATCGAATGGCTGCAACAGCTGATGGTCGGCCTGCGCAACATCCGCGCCGAAATGAACATCGGCCCAGGCAAGCCACTGCCGCTGTTCCTCAAGAACGCCAACGCCGACGACCAGCGCCGCCTGCAAGAAAACGAGGCGCTGCTGAAGAAACTGGCCAAGGTCGAGTCGTTCACCGTACTCGGCGATGCCGACGAAGCCCCGCTGTCGGCCACCGCACTGGTTGGTGACCTGCAGGTGCTGGTGCCGATGGCCGGCCTGATCGACAAGGACGCAGAGCTTGCGCGCCTGAACAAGGAAATTCAGCGCCTGCAAGGTGAAGTGCAGCGCGTGGGCGGCAAGCTGTCCAACGCCGCCTTCGTCGACAAGGCACCGCCTGCGGTGATCGAGAAGGAGCGCGCCAAGCTGGCTGAGTCCGAGCAGGCGCTGGCCAACTTCACCGAGCAGCATGCGCGGATTGCAGCGCTGTAACCTCGTGAAGCTATAAGCGGGCTGCTTTGCAGCCCATCGCCGGCAAGCCGGCTCCCACAAGTACAGTACAGTGCTGTACCTGTGGGAGCCGGCTTGCCGGCGATGCTTTTTCAGGACCTCACCATGACCCAGAAACCCACCCTGCACCCGCGTAACCGCCACCAGGGCCGCTACGATTTCCCCAGCCTGATCAAGGCCCACCCTGACCTGGCTCGCTTCACCATCACCAACCCCCACGGCAAACCCAGCATCGACTTCGCCAACCCCGAAGCCGTGCGGGTATTCAACCGCGCCTTGCTCAAGGCCCAGTACGGCATCCAGCACTGGGACATCCCCGCCGATTACCTGTGCCCGCCCATCCCTGGCCGCGCCGACTACATCCATGTGGCCGCCGACCTGCTGGCCGATGACAACGCCGGCGAAGTGCCCAAGGGCGCCCAGATCAAGGCCCTGGACATCGGTGTCGGTGCCAACTGCATCTACCCGCTGCTCGGCCATAGCGACTACCGCTGGCGCTTTGTAGGCAGCGACATCGACCCGGTGGCGCTGGCCTCGGCCAAGGCCATCGTCCAGGCCAACGGCCTGGCCAAGGGCATTGCCCTGCGCCAGCAAGGCGACCGCAAGCACATCCTCAGTGGTTTGCTGCAGGCAGACGAACGCTTCGACCTGACCCTGTGCAACCCACCCTTCCACGCCTCACGCGAGGAAGCCACCCGTGGCAGCCAGCGCAAGTGGAAGAACCTCGGCAAGCAAGACCCCAAGCGAAAACTGCCTGTGCTCAACTTCGGCGGGCAGAACAACGAACTGTGGTGCGAGGGCGGCGAGATTCGTTTCGTCACACAACTGATCGGTGAAAGCGTGCAGTACGCGCAGCAGGTGCTGTGGTTCACCAGCCTGGTGTCCAAGGTCAGCAACCTGCCCGGCATCGAGGCGGCCCTGAGCAAGGCCGGCGTCAAGGCCCGGCGCATCGTCGAGATGGGCCAGGGGCAGAAGCAGAGCCGTATGATCGCCTGGAGCTTCCACGACGAAGGGGCACGCCAGGCCTGGCATGCCCAGCGTAAATCGCAGGCATGAAAAAACCGCGCCCGGGCAAGCCGGGCGCGGTTTCGTCAACGCCTCAACAATTACTTGTTGATGGAGTCGCTCAGGGCTTTGGCCGGAACGAACTTGACGACTTTCTTGGCAGCGATTTCGATGGCGGCGCCAGTCGAAGGGTTGCGGCCGGTACGGGCAGGACGCTCGGAGACTTTCAGCTTGCCAATGCCTGGCAGGGTGATTTCAGCGCCGTTTTCCAGTTGGTCGGCAACGATCTGGCCCAGTTGCTCCAGTGCGTTGCGAGCAGTGGTTTTCGGCGCGTCGATAGCTTCGGCGATGTCGGCAATCAGTTGGTCTTTGGTCAATGCCATGGTGATGTTCCTTCCCTATCAAATTCAGTGGTTATGCAGCGTTCTACGACGTTATCGGGCCAGCCCCTGAAAAGTGGAGGGCCGCGCCAATCGCGCATGTAGATACGCAAATCGGCGTTTGGTTCGACACGGCGTGAGTACGCTGCCAGCAATGCGCCACCCGAGGTGCGCAAGACCGCGCAAAGCTACCACAGGAATGGATAAATATCCGCTGCCCGCTTCGTTTTTATGCAGGTTTTTCGGGGGTTTCAGCCGAAAACGCGCAAAATTGAACAAAAAACGAACAACAGGCATTTCAGCCAACATCCGGCCACTGCGCCACCTGTGACCTGGGGTAAACTTGACCCCTTTTGCAGCGCGGCCCCTGACCGCCCCAGACTCGCCGAGACCCCCATGCCAATCCGTCACTGCATCGTTCACCTGATCGACAAGAAGCCCGATGGCAGCCCCGCCGTGCTCCACGCACGGGACACGGAGCTTGCGGCATCGGACGCCATCGAGAACCTGCTGGCCGACCTCAACGACAGCTACAACGCCAAACAGGGCAAAGCCTGGGGATTCTTCCACGGCGAATCGGGCGCCTACCCACTGAGCGGCTGGCTCAAGCAATACCTGGAAGACGAAAAGGACTTTGCGGCCTTCAGCCGGGTAGCCGTCGAACACCTGCAGAAGCTGATGGAAGAATCCAACCTCTCCACGGGCGGCCACATTCTCTTCGCCCACTACCAGCAAGGCATGACCGACTACCTGGCGATCGCCCTGCTGCACCACAGTGAAGGTGTGGCGGTGAACGCCGAACTGGATGTGACACCCTCGCGCCATCTGGACCTGGGCCAGTTGCACCTGGCGGCGCGCGTCAACTTGTCGGAGTGGAAGAACAACCAGAACTCCAAGCAGTACATCTCGTTCATCAAAGGCAAGAACGGCAAGAAAGTCTCCGACTATTTCCGCGACTTCATCGGTTGCCAGGAAGGTGTCGATGGCCCAGGGGAAACCCGCACCCTGCTCAAGGCATTCAGCGATTTCGTCGAAAGCGAGGACCTGCCCGAAGCGTCTGCCCGTGAAAAGACCCAGACCCTGGTCGACTACGCCACCACCCAGACCAAGCTGGGCGAACCGGTGACCCTGGAAGAACTGTCCAGCCTGATCGACGAGGACCGCCCCAAGGCGTTCTACGACCACATCCGCAACAAGGACTACGGCCTGTCGCCGGAAATCCCGGCGGACAAACGCACCCTCAACCAGTTCCGCCGCTTCACCGGCCGCGCCGAAGGCCTGTCGATCAGCTTCGAAGCGCACTTGCTGGGGGACAAGGTGGAATACGACGAGACCGCCGGCACCTTGATCATCAAGGGGCTGCCGACGCAGCTGATAGATCAGCTCAAGCGCCGCAAGGACTGATCAGCTGCCCGCATAGGAGGCGACCAACGCCTCCTTCGCCGACTTGCGCAGTTTCTTCACCAGGCGCTCCTGACGCAGGGCCTCGCCCTTGTCCGGCCACTGCTCGACATAGACCAATGCCTGCGCCGGGCTGGTCTTGAAATAACGCGCCCCCTGCCCCTTCTGGTGCGCCACGAAGCGCCGCTGCGGGTCATCGCTGATGCCGCAGTACAGCGAGCCGTTGGCGGCCCGCACCAGGTAGACATACCAGGGTTTCGCTACCTGTTCCGGCAGTTGTTCACTCACGACGCTTGCTCTTTCCATCATTAATTTGGTGAGCCCCCACTTGATCGAGGGCTTCATCATGTACCGCACACTAGCGCAACTGCTGCTCCTGACAACGTTGTCAGCCCCTGCAAACGGCGCCAATGCATCGATCGGCGCACAGACCGCACAACACCTGCAGCAGAACTACGACGCCACCCCGCAACAATGCCCAGGCAATGCTGTGCCTGCCCATGCCTGTTCCGGCGTGCTGTTGAGGTCGACGCTCCCCTCCCCGAAGTATCACACCTGGCACCACAGCCCGAACTCCAGGGTCAAGGGTGGCGTGTCATTCTCCTACCTGCGCGCCGATATTCCCACTCCCCAACTCGCCGCAGACGGCCGCAGTGGCTTCACCCTGTACCCGTTGCTGCAACGCCCCCAAGGTTCATTGCACTATGAAATGCTGTGCGCCTTCCCTACCGATGGGGATACCTGGGAGCGTGACAGCCGAGGCTGTGGTGACAACCGGCAGAGCGCCGAACGGGAAAAGCCCTGCCACGCGCTAGGCATTACCAAAGCTGAGGATTGGATTGCACAGTACCGGCTCACGGGTGACTACAAGCGCCAATGTGCATTCGATATCCAACGATCGCGGGTACCCGAACGGGCAGATGCGTTTTTCCAGAGCTTGCGCGTCAAGCAACTGTTCGCCGCTGAACTGCCGTTCCCGTGGAACGAAGTGATGATCGGCGCGTGGGACGAGGCGCAATCGAGCAAGCTGCCGATCCAGTCGTTCTTCTACATCGAAGGACCAGACGCCGCACTGGAACAGGCCCAGGCGGACCAACGCGACTGGTATGAGACCAACGACACCTTCATACCGGTCATTCGCATTCGCCTGCCACGCTCACTCGAGGATCGCACAGCCTTCAGCTACCACGATAGCGATCAAGCCGTTGCCGTCCCCTGACGCTGCTGGAAATCGCGCAGGCCTTTGAAGGCCTGCTGACGTACCTTGTTCTGCAGCATGGGCGACCAGCCAAGCAACACACCAGGCATGCCCAGCGCCTGCCGCGACCAGCGCCACAGGTCAAAGCTGTCGTCATGCTCACAGATAAGGCCGTCACGGATGACGAAGCGCGCCTGGATATCGTTGATGACAATGCGGCCCGTCTGGCTGAACAGGTAGGTCGCCACCCAGTGGGCGCAGCCGCTGCCCGCGTCGGCACGGACCTGATCGAAGGTCAGGGAAAACTCCTTGGCCCGGGCGGTGAGCATGCGCCACATGTCACCGGCATCACGCCCACGCAAGGTGCCGAAGACAGGGTCGCTGAAGACGATGTCGTCGCTGTAGCAGGCCACCATCGCCTCGGCATCCAGACGCTGGAAGGCCTGGTAGAAGCGGGTGATCAGGTCACGATTGGCGTCGCTCATGGGCGAGGCCCTCCTGGCGGTTGAAAGCAGCACGATAATCTGCCCCGCATGTGTATGCCAGTACCGGCCCTATCGCCGGCAAGCCGGCGATAGGGCCTGACAGACCTCAGAGTTTTTCGCAAGTCACCTGCACATGCAGCGCCCGCCCAGCCCCAAGCCCGAACACGATGGCCCCCACCCCCAGCACGGCGAAAATCCACCCCACCGCGTCCCAGCCGCCGGTCAAGTCATGCACCAGCCCCACCGCGAACGGCCCCATGGACGCCAGCGTATAACCCACACCCTGCGCCATGCTCGACAGGTTCGCCGCCACATGGGCGTCCTTCGAGCGCAACACGATCAGCGTCAATGCCAGGGCGAAGGTACCGCCCTGCCCCAACCCCAGCAGTACCGCCCAGCCCCACAGCCCTTCGATTGGCGCATACAGGCAACCGAACAGGCCCGCCAGGGTGACCAGCATCACGATCACGATAGCCAGACGCTGGTCCTTGCCCCGCGTCGCCAGCCACGGCGCACTCAGCGAGCTGATCAGCTGCACGATCACCGAGCCGGACAGCACCAGCCCGGCCTCGGTCGGGCTCAGGCCGCGACCGATGAGGATCGACGGCAACCAGCCAAAGACGATATAGGCCAAGGATGACTGCAAGCCCATGTACAGGGTGACTTGCCAGGCCAGCGGATCACGCCACAGCCCGCGCACCCGATAGGCCACCTTGTGCAGGCCATGGCCCTGGCGCGCCTGGGGCAGCCAGACCAGCATCGCCAGCAGCGCCGGCAGCATCCAGAAACCCAGGCCAAGTGCCCAGCTGTCGGCGAAATGCGTGCTCAGCGGCACCGTGGCGCCAGCAGCCATGGCCGCGCCCAGGCACAGGGCCATGGTATAGACCCCGGTCAAGGTCCCGGCATGCTGCGGGAAATCGCGCTTGACGATACCCGGCAACAACACGCCGATGATGCCGATGCTGGCACCAGCCATCAGGCTACCCACGAACACCCCGACCGCGCCCAGCGCACTGCGCACCAGGATGCCCAGGGCCAGGATCAACAAGATGCCAAGGATCACCCGCTCGCTGCCAAAGCGCCGCGCTAGGACCGGCGCCAGCGGTGCGAACAGCCCCAGGCAGAGCACCGGCAGGGTGGTCAGCAGGCCGGCTTGCGAGGCGCTCAAGCCCAAGCCCTCGGACACCTGGCCGAGTACAGGCGCCATGCTCGACAGCGCTGGGCGCAGGTTCAGTGCCACCAGCACCAGCCCCAGCAGCAATAGCCAGGGCCGGCGCAGCACAACAGCCTGTTGCTGCACTTGCTCATCGTCGGCTTCGGCATCGATCAGCAGTTCATCGAGCTCTCGCTCGCGGGTCATTGGTTCAGCCATGGCCTTCTCGTGGTCAGGATTCTATGAGCGTGCGGCTCAGGCGCTTGGCCTGCTCCGCATCGCGTTGTTCGATGGCAGCGAGGATCTGCCCATGCAGGTCGAAAGTCGCCTGGCAGCGTGGCACGGTGGCCATGTTGTGCTGCAACGCCGCGCTGACGACACCCGAGAAATAACGGTACAACTCGCTCAGCGCCGGATTGTGCGCGGCATCGATCAAGCGCTGGTGAAACACCAGATCGCAGCTGACATAGGCATTGACGTCGCCATGAAAGTGCCCCGCGCTGGCCTGCAGGGCTTCACGCAAGCCGCGCAAGTCCTCGTCTGTGCGTCGCAGCGCCGCCAGGCCAATGGCTTCGCTTTCCAGAATGTGCCGGGTTTCCCGAGCCTGCTCGGGCGTACAGCGAGACATGGCCAGCACGGCTTGCAACGGGTCCTGGCAGGTACGCAGGTAACTGCCGTCACCCTGACGGATTTCCACCAGGCCGCTGAATGCCAACACGCGCATGGCTTCGCGCACGGTATTGCGGCTGATGCCCATCTCAACCGCCAGCACAGGCTCGGTCGGCAATCGCTCGCCCACTTGCCAGTCGCCCTGAAGGATGCGTTCGCGCATGCGTTCGACGGCCAGCTCGACCAAGGAACGCCGGGGCAATTCGCTGCTCATGATACTCAACCAATCATCCGATGAATTTGAGAAGCTTACTGAAACACTCCACAGACTTCAATGCAACTGGCATTTCCATCAGTTGCGGCTGCTACGTTTTGTTGTAACCCTCGCGGCTACACACTCAGGGAGACATCGCCATGCGGATGACCAGCTTGCTGGTGGCTTGCCTACTGCTCGCAGCTTGTGGTGCAGAGCCTGCGACCAAGCACCCCAAGACGCTACTGATCGGCATCGATGGCGTTCAGCTTCAGCAATACGAGGCACTGGGTGACGACACTCAGCTCAAGCGGCGCCTGCATTACACCCTGGCCTATACCGGCGGCATCACTGGGCAAGCCAGTGAGCAGGCGACGCTCAGCGGCCCCGGCTGGATGACCTTGCTCACCGGCGTTTGGGCGAACAAGCATGGCGTCACCGCCAATATCGAGTCACAGCGAGTCAACCCTGCATATCCCAGCCTGTTCAAACGGCTGCACCAGGCGCTGCCCAATGCCTATCTGGCCAGCGTGGTGAACTGGTCACCCATCAATACTGCATTCTTGCTTGAGGATGCCCGGGACAACGATGTGCGCGAAAGCGGCTTGAGCGATGAACAGGTGACCGTGCGGGCACTGCAAATCCTCGACAGCCAAGCGGCGGACTTTACCTTCATCCATCTCGATGAACCCGATCAGGTTGGCCACAGCAGCGGCTTCGGCGCAGGTTATCAATTGGCCCTGCGCGAGGCTGACGACCGGGTTGGGCGACTGCTGGACAAGGTCGAGGCACGTGCCAACAAGCAGCCCCAGGAAGATTGGCTGGTGATCGTCAGCACAGACCATGGCCGCGACTCACGGGGCAAAGACCATGGCGGCGCCACGGAGCAGGAAAAGACCGTATTCATTGCCAGCAACAAGGCACTGAACGCAGGGTTGAGCGCTCCCGGTAACGGCGAAGACAACCCTGGTTTCAACGGTCTGTACCGGCATGCCGCGCAAACGTCGGTTGCACCGACCGTGCTGCGACATATGGGGATTGAGCTACTGCCTGAATGGGAACTCGACGGCACGCCGATCGTGGATGAAACGGGCCCACACAACGCAGGTTTGAAGGTGAACGGCAGCGCCGGAAATGGCCACTGAGCATCGGGGCCGCCGGGCGGCCCCGATGACAATCAAGCCAACGCGTCGATCAACGCCTGGTTCATTTCCGGCGTTCCGATGGTGATGCGCAGGAACTGGGCAATGCGCTGCTGCTTGAAGTGGCGCACGATCACCCCCTGTTCACGCAGGCGCGCAGCCAACTGCGCCGCATCCTGCTGCGGATGGCGGGCGAAGATGAAGTTGGCGGCCGACGGCAGCACCTCGAAGCCCTTGGCTGTCAGCTGCTCGACGAGCACCTCGCGGCTCTCGATCACCTGGCGGCAAGTCGCTTCGAAATAGGCCTGGTCTTCGAAGGCCGCAGCGGCGCCAACGATCGCCATGCGGTCCAGCGGGTAGGAGTTGAAGCTGTTCTTGATCCGTTCCAGCGCCTCGATCAGGTCTGGGTGGCCGACCGCCAGGCCAACGCGCAAACCGGCCAGCGAGCGCGATTTCGACAGGGTCTGGGTAACCAGCAGGTTGTCGTAGCGCCCCACCAGGCTGATGGCCGTCTCGCCACCAAAGTCGATGTAGGCTTCGTCCACCACCATCACCGAATCACGGTTGGCCTGCAGCATCTGCTCGATCGCCTGCAGCGGCAACAGGCAACCGGTCGGCGCGTTGGGGTTGGGGAAGATGATGCCGGCGTTGGGCTTGCTGTAGTCCTGCACACGGATCTGGAACTGCTCGTCCAGCGGCACCTGCTCGAACGGGATGCCGTACAGGCCACAGTACACCGGGTAGAAGCTGTAGCTGACGTCCGGGAACAGCAGCGGACCGCCGTGCTGGAACAGGCCGTGGAAGATGTGCGCCAGCACCTCGTCCGAACCGTTGCCGACGAAAACCTGTGCGGGCGTTACATCGTAATACTCGGCCACTGCCTGCTTGAGCCGGTCGCTGTTAGGGTCCGGGTACAGGCGCAGGTTGTCGTTGAGTTCGGCACGCATGGCTTCCAGCGCCTTGGGCGACGGGCCATAGGGGTTCTCGTTGGTGTTCAGCTTGACCAGCCGGGCCAGCTTGGGCTGCTCGCCCGGCACGTAAGGCACCAGGTCCTTGACGAAGGGGCTCCAGAATCGACTCATGCTCAGTTCCCCTTGTCTTGGGTCAGGATACGGTATTCGGCGCTACGGGCGTGGGCGGTCAGCGATTCGCCGCGGGCCAGTACCGAAGCGGTGTGGCCAAGTTCGGATGCGCCCTGCTCGGAGCAGAAGATGATCGACGAACGCTTCTGGAAGTCGTAAACGCCCAGCGGCGACGAGAACCGCGCAGTGCCGGAGGTCGGCAGCACGTGGTTGGGGCCGGCGCAGTAGTCGCCCAGCGCTTCGCTGGTGTGGCGACCCATGAAGATCGCGCCGGCATGGCGGATCTGCGGCAGCCAGGCCTGCGGGTCGGCAACCGACAGCTCCAGGTGCTCGGGAGCGATACGGTTCGCCACCTCGATGGCCTGCTGCATGTCGCGTACCTGAATCAGCGCACCGCGGCCATTGATGGATTTCTCGATGATCTCGGCGCGTTCCATGGTCGGCAGCAACTTGTCGATGCTGGCGGCTACGCGGTCGAGGAATGCCGCATCAGGGCTGACCAGAATGGCCTGGGCATCTTCATCGTGCTCGGCCTGGGAGAACAGGTCCATGGCGATCCAGTCCGGGTCGGTCTGGCCGTCGCACACCACGAGGATTTCCGAAGGGCCGGCGATCATGTCGATACCGACCTGGCCGAACACATGGCGCTTGGCAGTGGCCACGTAGATGTTGCCCGGGCCGACGATCTTGTCCACCTGCGGTACGCTTTCGGTGCCGTAGGCCAGCGCCGCCACTGCCTGGGCACCACCGACGGTGAATACGCGGTCGACACCGGCAATGCAGGCTGCGGCCAGCACCAACTCGTTGATCTCGCCACGCGGGGTCGGCACCACCATCACCACTTCGGTGACGCCAGCGACCTTGGCCGGAATGGCGTTCATCAGCACCGACGACGGGTACGACGCCTTGCCGCCCGGTACGTACAGGCCGGCACGGTCCAACGGGGTGACTTTCTGGCCCAGCACGGTGCCGTCAGCCTCGGTGTACTGCCAGGAGTCCTGCTTCTGCCGCTCGTGGTACATACGCACACGGTCAGCAGCCTTCTCCAGCGCTTCGCGCTGGGTTGGCGTGATTCGAGTCAGGGCCAGCTCCAGGCGCTCGCGACCCAGGATCAGGTCGTCGATGGATTTCGCATCGACACCATCGAAACGCTGGGTGAACTCCACCAGCGCCGCATCGCCACGCTCGCGCACGGCCTTGATGATGTCGAGCACGCGCTGGTTGACCGCGTCATCGGACACACTTTCCCAGCTCAGCAGATGATCCAGATGTCGGGCGAAATCCGGATCAGCAGCGTTGAGACGGGCAATTGCAGTGGACACGGTCATGGCGAGGGCCTCGATTATTAGCGAATGCTCAGGCGCCCTAAGCTACCAGTCCATCCGCGCGGGCACCCGAGAAAAATGGCTATGACGCGGATAGACGGGCGCGACAGCGAAGGTCGCGCACAGAAGTCAACCGCGGTGTCGGGATTCGACCGCTTTGCGCAGGGTGTCGATCAGGCTCTGGATCCGGGCGTGCTGCATCTTCATGGAGGCCTTGTTGACCACCAGGCGCGAGCTGATCGTGGCGATCATTTCCTGGGGTTCCAGGCCGTTGGCGCGCAGGGTGTTGCCGGTGTCGACGACATCGATGATCTTGTCGGCGAGGTTGATCAGCGGTGCCAGCTCCATCGAGCCGTACAGCTTGATGATGTCGACCTGGCGGCCCTGCTCGGCATAGTAACGCTTGGCTACGTTGACGAACTTGGTGGCCACGCGCAGGCGACCCTTGGGCTCCGGTGCACCGACCACGCCAGCGGTCATCAGTTTGCAGCGGGCGATCTGCAGGTCCAGCGGCTCGTACAAGCCCTGACCGCCGTACTCCATCAGCACGTCCTTGCCGGCCACGCCGAGGTCGGCGGCCCCATGCTCGACATAGGTCGGCACATCGGTGGCGCGCACGATCAGCAGGCGCACGTCTTCCTGCGTGGTGGGGATGATCAGCTTGCGGCTCTTGTCCGGATTCTCGGTCGGCACGATACCGGCCTCGGCCAGCAACGGCAGGGTATCGTCGAGGATGCGGCCTTTGGAAAGCGCGATGGTCAACATTGGAACGTCGGTCCTTAAGCGGCTACTGCCAGCCGGGCCTGGGCCCGGCCGCATTCAATTCGTGTGTGGAAGCGGGCTTGCCCCGCGAACACCGGCAAAGCCGGTGCCATGCGCAGCGGTGGATGCTTCGCGGGGCAAGCCCGCTCCCACACCCTGCTCCCAGGCAGATGACTAGCCCGGTACGCGACGGATCTTCGCGCCCAGCATCTGCAGTTTTTCTTCGATGCACTCGTAGCCACGGTCGATGTGGTAGATGCGATCGATGAGGGTATCGCCTTCGGCGACCAGCGCCGACAGCACCAGGCTGGCGGAAGCACGCAGGTCGGTGGCCATCACCGGAGCGCCCTTGAGCGTCGGTACGCCAGTAACGATGGCGGTGTTGCCCTCGACCTGGATCTGCGCGCCCATGCGGTGCATTTCGTACACGTGCATGAAACGGTTCTCGAAGATCGTCTCGATGACCGCACCAGTGCCTTCGGCAATGGCGTTGAGCGAGATGAACTGCGCCTGCATGTCGGTCGGGAACGCCGGGTACGGAGCAGTACGCAGGTTGACGGCTTTAGGCCGCTTGCCGTGCATGTCCAGCTCGATCCAGTCTTCACCGGTGGTGATGTCGGCACCCGCTTCCTTGAGCTTCTCCAGCACCGCTTCGAGGATGGTCGGATCAGTGTCCTTGACCTTGACGCGACCACCGGTCACGGCAGCGGCAACCAGGTAGGTACCGGTCTCGATACGGTCTGGCATGACGCGATAGTTGGCAGAGTCCAGGCGCTCCACGCCATCGATGGTGATGGTGTCGGTGCCAGCGCCCTGAACCTTGCCGCCCATGGCGTTGATGAAGTTGGCCAGGTCGACCACTTCCGGCTCGCGCGCGGCGTTTTGCAGGACGCTGCGGCCCTTGGCCAGGGCAGCGGCCATCATGATGTTCTCGGTACCGGTCACGCTGACGGTATCGAAGAAGAAGTGCGCGCCACGCAGGCCGCCTTCAGGCGCCTCGGCCTTGATATAGCCGCCTTCCACTTCGATCTTCGCACCCATGGCCTCAAGGCCGCGGATGTGCAGGTCGACTGGACGCGAACCGATGGCGCAGCCACCCGGCAGGGCGACTTCGGCCTTGCCGAAGCGCGCGACCATGGGGCCAAGCACCAGGATCGAGGCGCGCATGGTCTTGACCAGCTCGTAAGGCGCGACCAGGGTCTTGATGGTGCGCGGATCGATCTCCACGGCCAGCTTTTCGTCGATCACAGGCTCGATGCCCATGCGCCCGAACAGCTCGATCATGGTGGTGATGTCATGCAGGTGTGGCAGGTTGCCCACGGTGACCGGGCCATCGGCCAGCAGGGTCGCCGCCAGAATCGGCAGGGCCGCGTTCTTCGCGCCCGAAATGCGGATCTCGCCATCGAGGCGAGCACCGCCAGTAATAATCAGTTTGTCCATTGGAGTCTCGCCGCCAAGTTGGCTCAGGTGCGCTCAGCCCAGGCTGCGCTGCTGAAAAATTTCATGGTTACCGCATGGATGCTGCCATTGGCGATCCAGGGATTCAGGTGAGCATAGATTGCCTGCTGGCGCTTGACCGGGCTCAGGCCAGCCAATTCGTCGCTGATCACGTTCAACTGGAAGTTGCAGCCTTCGCCTTCAACTTCGACCCGGGATCCCGGCAATTTCTCTTCAAGGAAGCTCTTAACTTCTACGGCCTGCATGCTCAACCTCAATCGGCGCCCGATGCGCACGGGTCGGCCATCATACAAAAAAGCCCCTCGCCTGCGAAGCCCACTGAGTGAGCGCGCTGACCGAGGGGCCCTCCATCAGTGACGAGCCATCAGCTCGCCAGTACTTCGTCGAGGTCATAGACCTCGGCAATTTCCCGCATGTCTTCCGGCATGCCACGTACTTCGCAAGCCTTGCCAGCGGCCTGGGCGTCACGCATGAACGCCAGCAGCAACGACAGGCCGACGCTGGACGACTTCTCGACCGACGAACAGTCAAGCACCAGCTGCGTCTCGCGGGCTGCGGCGATCAGCGCCTTGCCCTGCTTGCGCAAGACCGGGCCGCTGCGGTAGTCCAGCACGCCGGCCAGGCGCAGCACGCCCGGCTCGACCATGCTCACGCCGGCCTCGCTCATTTCACTTCCTTGTCAGGAGAGGTTTCGGCGGTTTGCTTGGCCTTGGCCACTTCGCCGGCCCAGCCGTCGATGGTCTTGTCCAGGTTGTTGCCGTTGCGCTGCATGGCGTCGGCGAATTGATCACGGAACAGCTTGCCGACATTGATACCGTTGACGATGACGTTACGGACCTTCCACTCGCCGCTGAGGTTCTCGAGGGTGTATTGCACCGGGTACACGGCACCGTTGTTGCCGGTGACCTTCATGCCGACGCTGGCGCGCTTGCCGTCATCAGCCTTGGCCGGATCGACGACGATGCCCTGGTTGTTGTACTCGAGCAGGGCGTTGCCATAGAACTGCATCAGGCTGCGCTTGAAGTTTTCCTGGAAGCGCTGCATCTGCTCAGGGGTGGCCTTGCGCGAGTACTTGACGGTCATGATGCTCTTGGAAATGCCATCGGCATCGACCACCGGGCCCAGGATGCGGTTGAGCGCATCGTAGAAGGCGTTGGGGTTGGTCTTGTACTGCTCCTTGTTGGCCTTGAGATCGCTCAGCAGTTCATTGGTGGTGCTCTGCACTACCTCATGGGGTGTTTGCGCTGCCAGGGTCAGCAGGGGGAAAGCTGCCAGCAGGACCAGCAGGCCACGTCGCAAGATCGAAATCATGGAAACTCCTTAATTAGCCGGTTGCGCTTCTTTCGGTTCCTTGCCAACGGAGTTGAGCAGGAACTTGCCAATCAGATCTTCCAGCACCAGGGCCGACTGGGTGTCATGGATGGTTGCACCTTCCTTGAGCACTTCTTCTTCGCCGCCGACACTGATGCCGATGTATTTCTCGCCAAGCAAACCGGCGGTCAGGATCGAGGCAGTGGAGTCGGTCGGCAGGTTGTCGACCGTTTTGTCCAGCTGCAGCGTCACCCGACCGGTGTAGGAATCACGGTCCAGATCGATGGCGGTGACCTTGCCGATCGTCACACCGGCCATGGTCACTTTAGCTCTGACCGTCAAACCGGCAATATTGTCGAAGTACGCATAAACTTTATAGGTATCGCTGCTCGGGCTGGCCGACAGCCCGCTGACTCGCAGGGCCAGCAGCAGCAACGCCAGGATCCCGGCCAGCAGGAACAGGCCGACACCGATTTCCAGGGTGCGGTTTTGCATCAGAAATCTCCAAACATCAAGGCGGTCAGAATAAAGTCCAGACCCAGTACTGCCAATGAGGCATAGACCACGGTCTTGGTGGTGGCACGGCTGATCCCTTCTGAGGTGGGCTCACAGTCGTACCCCTGGAATACGGCGATCCAGGTCGTGACGAAGGCGAACACCAGGCTCTTGGCCAGCCCGTTGAGCACGTCGTCGGTAAAGGAAACACTGTTCTGCATGTTCGCCCAGAACGAGCCTTCGTAGACGCCCAGCCAGTCCACCGCGACCCACGAACCACCCCAGATGCCAACCACGCTGAAGATCAGCGCCAGCAACGGCAAGGAAATGAAGCCGGCCCACAAGCGCGGTGCGACGATGTACTTGAGCGGGTCGACGCCGATCATCTCAAGGCTCGACAGCTGCTCGGTGGACTTCATGTTGCCGATCTCGGCCGTCAGTGCCGAACCTGCCCGGCCGGCGAACAGCAGCGCGGTGACCACTGGCCCCAGTTCGCGCAGCAGGGTCAGGGCGACCATCTGCCCGACCGCCTGCTCGGAACCGTACTTGGTGAGGATACTGTAGCCCTGCAGGGCCAGCACCATACCAATGAACACACCGGACACGACCACAATCGCCAGCGACAGCACGCCCACCGAATACAACTGCTTGGTCAGCAGTTGGAAACCGCCACCGATGCCGCCACGGCCGACCAACGCATGGAACAGGAACAGGCAGGAGCGCCCGAGCACCGCCAGCACGTCGATAGCCGAGCGGCCCAGCAGGCGAATTCGTTCCAGTAAGGATTTTCTACGCATCAACGCGCCCCCAACAGATCGGCGCGGTAGTCAGGCGCAGGAAAATGGAACGGCACCGGGCCATCCGGGTCGCCTTTCATGAACTGGCGAATGCGCGGATTGTCCGACCCCATCAGCTCATCAGGAGTACCTTGGCCCAGCACCTGCCCATCACCGACCACGTAGATGTAGTCGGCGATGCTGGCGGTTTCGGCCAGGTCATGGGACACCACGATGCTGGTGATGCCCAGCGCATCGTTGAGCAGACGGATCAGGCGCACCAGCACGCCCATCGCGATCGGGTCCTGGCCGACGAACGGTTCGTCGTACATGAGGATCTGTGGATCGAGCGCAATTGCCCTGGCCAGTGCCACCCGGCGCTTCATCCCACCGGACAATTCGTCGGGCATCAGGTCGATGGCACCGCGCAGGCCCACGGCCTGCAGCTTCATCAGGACGATGTCACGGATCATCTCGTCCGACAGCTGCGTATGCACACGCAACGGGAAGGCGACGTTCTCGAACACATCGAGGTCAGTGAACAGCGCGCCGCTCTGGAACAGCACACCCATCTGCTTGCGTGCGTCGAACAGGTCGCTGCGCGAGAGGCTCGGCAGGTTCTGCCCGGCCACCCACACTTCGCCGCTGGCCGGGCGCAGTTGCGCGCCCATCAGGCGCAGCAGCGTAGTCTTGCCGCAACCCGACGGCCCCATGATGCCGGTGACCTTGCCACGCGGAATGCGTATGTCGACATTGCTGAAAATGCTGCGCGAACCGCGCTTGAAGGTGACACCCTTCAACTCGACCGCGTAGGCGCTATCCACACTCATCTAGACTCCTTGCTAGTGCAGCCTCGTCCTTATGGACGCCGGCCCCCATCAGGAAGGCACACGCGCCCCTGGCAGGCCGAATAGCGGCGAACTATAGCACCGGTAACAGGGCGGCCCCAAGGCCATGGAACGAGTCGTTCAGGCCAATGACAGTCTTTGCCGACATTTCCGATGGCAATCGAAAGGATGAGGCTTTCTTCCATTGCGGCTATAATCGCCGCCTTTTCATCAGGCATCGTTTTTCAACATGAGCCAATCCAGCGAGTTGATCCAATCCGCACAGCGAACACTGCGCCTTGAACTCGAGGCCGTAGAAGGCCTGATGGCCCGTATCGACGCCAACTTCGTCAAGGCTTGCGAACTGATCCTGGCGAGCAAGGGCCGCGTCGTGGTGGTCGGCATGGGCAAGTCTGGGCATATCGGCAACAAGATCGCCGCGACCTTGGCCAGCACCGGCACACCCGCATTCTTCGTGCACCCGGCCGAAGCCAGCCATGGCGACATGGGCATGATCACTCGCGACGATGTCATTCTCGCCCTTTCCAACTCGGGCAGTACTGCCGAGATCGTCACCCTGTTGCCGTTGATCAAGCGCCTGGGCATCCAGCTGATCAGCCTGACCGGCAATCCGGATTCGCCTTTGGCCCAAGCCGCCGAGGTCAACCTCGACGCCCGTGTCGCCCAGGAGGCCTGCCCGCTGAACCTGGCGCCCACCTCGTCCACCACCGCAGCACTGGTGCTGGGCGACGCCCTGGCCATCGCACTGCTCGAAGCCCGTGGCTTCACCGCCGAGGACTTCGCCTTCTCGCACCCAGGCGGAGCCTTGGGCCGACGCCTGCTGCTCAAGGTCGAGAACGTCATGCACGCGGGCGACGAGCTGCCACAGGTGCAACGCGGCACGCTGCTCAAGGACGCGCTCCTGGAAATGTCCCGCAAGGGCCTGGGCATGACCGTGGTCCTGGAAGCGGATGGCAAGCTGGCCGGGATCTTCACCGACGGCGACTTGCGCCGCAGCCTGGATCGCAGCATCGACATTCACACCACCTTGATCGACCAAGTGATGACCGTGCACGGCAAGACCGCACGCGCCGAAATGCTCGCGGCCGAGGCGCTCAAGATCATGGAAGACCACAAGATCAACGCCCTGGTGGTCGTCGACAAGGACGACCGTCCTACCGGCGCCCTGAACATGCACGACCTGCTGCGCGCAGGCGTGATGTAAAGGAGAACTCGTAATGACCCAAGATCTGCTGCAACGCGGCAAAGCCATCAAGCTCGCCGTATTCGATGTCGACGGCGTGCTCACCGACGGACGGCTGTACTTTCTCGAGGACGGCAGCGAGTTCAAGACCTTCAATACCCTCGATGGCCACGGCATCAAGATGCTCATGGCCGCGGGCGTAACCACGGCCATCATCAGCGGACGCAAGACCCCGGTCGTCGAGCGTCGAGCGAAAAACCTCGGCATCCCGCACCTGTTCCAGGGCCGCGAGGACAAATTGGTAGTGCTCGACGGCCTGCTCGCCGAACTGGGCCTAAGCTATGAACAGGTTGCCTATCTGGGCGATGACCTGCCAGACCTGCCGGTGATTCGCCGAGTGGGCCTGGGCATGGCGGTCGCCAATGCCGCGCCATTCGTTCGCCAGCACGCCCACGGCGTGACCCAGGCGCGCGGCGGCGAAGGTGCCGCCCGCGAGTTCTGCGAACTGATCATGCAGGCCCAGGGCACCCTGGACGCTGCCAATGCCAATTACCTTTAAGGCCGAACATGTTCAGCAAGAAAGCCCGCAATATTGTGCTGCTCGCGCTGATCGCTGCCCTGCTGGTGGCGATCGGGTACTGGAATGTCAGCCCTGAAAGCTTCCTCGACCAGCCCGTGGCGCAGGTTGATGAAAGCGCCATCGACTATTACGCGATCAACGCCCATAGCCTGCAGTTTCTTCCCGATGGCAAGCTGCAGTACGAAATGACCGCCGACAAAGTCGAACACCTCAAGGCCAGCGAAGTCACACTGGTGACCACGCCCGACCTGCACATGTACCGCGGTACCGAGTACCCGTGGCACGTGCAGAGCGTACGCGCCGAGGTCAACCCCGACGGCAGCGAAGTCGAACTGATTGACAAGGTGCGTGTCGCACGCACTGACGAAAAACAGCGCGAAACCATCATTACCAGCTCGCGCATGACCGTATTCCCACAGAAGCAATATGCGCAGACCGAGCAAGCCGTTAGAATCGACGGCGCCGGTGGCACGACCACGGGCAAGGGAATGAAAGCGTATTTGAAAGAAGGCAGGATGGACCTGCTCTCTAACGTAAGAGGACAGTATGAGGCTCGTTAAAACCCTCCCCCTTTTGCTCAGCCTGAGCGCAGCACTGGGAAGCGCGAGCGCCTTCGCCCTGCCGACCGACCGTGACCAGCCTATCCGCATCCAGGCCGACAACGCGCACCTGGACGACAAGCAAGGCGTGGCCACCTACACCGGTGACGTGATCATCACCCAAGGCTCGATGATGATCAAAGGCAACACCGTGACCATGACCCGCGCCGCCAACGGCGACATCGATGTGGTGACCTCGGTGGGCAACCTGGCCTACTTCGAGCAACAGCAGAGCACCGCCAAGCCTGACAAGATGAAGGGCTGGGCCGTGACCATCCAGTACCAGGCACAGAAAGACACGGTGATCCTCACCGACCGTGCCAAGGTCGAGAACGAAGGCAACACCACCGAAGGCGAGAAGATCGTCTACAACACCAAGTCCCAGGTTGCGACCGCCGGTCGCGGTGGCAACGTGACTCAACCACGTCAGCGCATCGACATGGTGATCCAGCCGAAGAAGAAGGCCGAGTAAATGGCAACCCTCAAAGCCCAGCACCTGGCCAAGAGCTACAAAAGCCGGCAAGTCGTGCGCGACGTCAGCCTGTCGATCGACAGCGGCCAGATCGTCGGCCTGCTCGGCCCCAACGGCGCCGGCAAGACCACCTGCTTCTACATGATCGTCGGCCTGGTCCAGGCCGATCAGGGCCGGGTTCTGATCGACAACCTCGATGTCAGCCATCAGCCGATGCACGGCCGTGCCCGCGCCGGTATCGGCTATCTGCCGCAGGAAGCTTCTATCTTCCGCAAACTGTCAGTGGCCGACAACATCATGGCGATCCTCGAAACGCGCAAGGACATCGACCGTGACGGCCGGCGCAAGGAGCTGGAAAGCCTGCTGCAGGAGTTCCATATCAGCCATATCCGCGACAACCTCGGCATGAGCCTGTCTGGTGGCGAACGCCGCCGCGTCGAGATTGCCCGCGCACTGGCGACCGCACCGAAGTTCATCCTGCTGGACGAACCCTTTGCCGGCGTCGACCCGATTTCCGTTGGCGACATCAAGCAGATCATCTACCACCTCAAGGCTAAGGGCATCGGTGTACTGATCACCGACCACAACGTCCGCGAGACCCTGGATATCTGTGAAACCGCCTACATCGTCAACGATGGCCAGCTGATCGCCGAGGGCGATGCCGAGACCATCCTGGCCAACGACCTGGTCAAGGAAGTTTACCTGGGTCACGAGTTCCGACTCTGAGCCCAGATGTGCCTGGAGCACTGGCAAACCGCTCCTGACGGGGCTTAAGTTGTTACAGCGCTCTAGGCAAACGCTACAATTTAAGGCATAAAACTTGCTTGAATTAGGCGCTCCGGCGCCCTCATGTAGTGGATGGCGCATGCGCGCCGGCGAACAAGGTATTTAGCCCCAGCCATGAAACCATCGCTCGTCCTAAAAATGGGCCAGCAACTGACGATGACTCCTCAGTTGCAACAGGCCATCCGCCTCCTCCAGCTTTCCACCCTGGACCTGCAGCAGGAAATCCAGGAAGCGCTGGAGTCCAATCCGATGCTCGAACGTCAGGAAGACGGCGAAGACTTCGACAACAGTGACCCGATGGCGGACAACGCCGAAAACAAGCCGGTTACCGAAGTCCAGGACAACAGCTTCCAGGAAAGCACCAGCAGTGCCGAAAACCTGGAGGACGGTGAGTGGAACGAACGAATCCCCAACGAGCTTCCGGTCGATACCGCCTGGGAAGACATCTACCAGACCAGCGCCAGCAGCCTGCCGAGCAACGATGACGACGAGTGGGACTTCACCACCCGCACATCGGCCGGCGAGAGCCTGCAGAGCCACCTGTTGTGGCAACTGAACCTGGCACCGATGTCCGATACCGATCGCCTGATCGCCGTCACCCTGATCGACAGCATCAACGGCCAGGGCTACCTGGAAGACACGCTCGAAGAGATTTGCGCAGGCTTCGACCCGGAACTGGATATCGAACTCGACGAGATCGAAGCTGTGCTGCACCGCATCCAGCAGTTCGAACCTGCCGGCGTCGGCGCCCGCTGCCTCGGCGAATGCCTGCTGCTGCAGCTGCGCCAGCTACCCTCCAGCACACCCTGGATGAGCGAAGCCCAGCGCCTGGTCAGCGATTTCATCGACCTGCTCGGCAGCCGCGACTACAGCCAGCTGATGCGCCGCATGAAGCTCAAGGAAGACGAACTGCGTCAGGTGATCGAGCTGGTGCAGAGCCTCAACCCGCGCCCGGGTTCGCAGATCGAGTCCAGCGAACCTGAATACGTGGTGCCTGATGTGATCGTGCGCAAGGACAGCGAGCGTTGGCTGGTCGAGCTGAACCAGGAAGCGATCCCGCGCCTGCGGGTCAACCCGCAGTATGCCGGCTTCGTCCGCCGCGCCGACACCAGCGCCGACAACACCTTCATGCGCAACCAGCTTCAGGAGGCACGCTGGTTCATCAAGAGCCTGCAGAGCCGCAATGAAACACTGATGAAGGTGGCCACCCAGATCGTCGAGCACCAGCGTGGTTTCCTCGACCACGGTGACGAAGCGATGAAGCCGCTGGTACTGCACGATATCGCCGAAGCGGTAGGCATGCACGAGTCGACCATTTCGCGTGTCACCACGCAGAAATACATGCACACGCCTCGCGGCATCTACGAACTGAAATACTTTTTCTCGAGCCACGTCAGCACCGCCGAAGGCGGAGAATGCTCGTCCACGGCGATCCGCGCGATCATCAAGAAACTGGTTGCGGCGGAAAATCAGAAAAAGCCATTGAGTGACAGCAAGATCGCTGGTTTACTGGAGGCACAAGGCATCCAGGTAGCCCGTCGCACCGTCGCCAAGTATCGCGAGTCCCTCGGCATCGCACCGTCGAGCGAGCGCAAGCGACTGATGTAGCCCCTGGGTGTGCCACAGCGTTTGTGGGGCAGGTGCAATACCTGCCTCTTTATGCACGGGCAACAAAGGAGAAGCTGTATGCAAGTCAATATCAGTGGACAGCATGTAGAAGTCACCCAGCCGCTACGCGATTACGTGCTGGAAAAGCTCGCCAGGGTGGAGAGTCACTTCGACAAGATCACCAACGTGCAGGTCATCATGAAAGTCGAGAAGCTGCAGCAGAAGGTCGAAGCGACCCTGCAGATTCCCGGCGGCGAAGTGGTTGCCAACGCAGAACACGAAGACATGTATGCAGCGATCGACGCCTTGGCCGACAAGCTCGACCGCCAACTGAAAAAACACAAGGAAAAACAGCAAAGCTTGCTGCAAGGTGCAGCCGCCCGCTGATCCCCCTCATCCATGATCCGACTTGAAACTATCCTGACCCCCGGCCGTTCCCTGGTGAACGTGCCGGGCGGCAGTAAGAAGCGCGCCCTTGAAAAGGTCGCCAACCTGATTGCCGAACAAGTACCCGAGCTGGAGATGCAAGACGTCTTCGAAAAGCTGATCGCGCGGGAAAAGCTTGGCTCCACTGGCTTCGGCAATGGCATCGCCATTCCCCACTGCCGGCTTGAAGGGTGTTCTTCACCCGTCAGCGCCCTGCTGCACCTGGATGCTCCGATCGACTATGACGCCATCGATGGCGCGCCGGTCGATCTGTTGTTCGTCCTGCTGGTGCCGGAGGCTGCTACTGATGCCCATCTGGAACTGCTGCGCCAGATCGCCAGCATGCTCGACCGCAAGGAAGTTCGCGAGCGCCTGCGTGCCGCCCACAGCAGCGAGGCCCTGTTCCAGGTTGTCCTGGACGCACAGAACGAGCACTGAACATGCGCCTGATCATCGTCAGTGGCCGGTCCGGCTCCGGCAAGAGTACCGCCCTCGATGTGCTGGAAGACAACGGCTTTTACGTCATCGACAACCTGCCGGCCGGCTTGCTGCCGCAACTGGCGGAGAATGCGTTGATCAACACCGAGCTGCTGCAACCGAAAGTGGCCGTCTCGATCGATGCGCGCAACCTGCCCAGCCATCTGTCACGCTTCCCCGAACTGCTTTCCGAAGCCCGCGGCCGCCATATCCAGTGTGATGTGCTGTTTCTCGATGCCGACGAAGAAACGCTGCTTAAGCGCTTCTCCGAAACCCGCCGTCGCCATCCGCTGACCAACGCCGACCGCTCGCTGGCCGAGGCGATCCGCGTGGAAAGCGAGCTGTTGGGGCCGATCTCCGATCTCGCCGACCTGAAGATCGACACCACCAGCCTCAACCTTTATCAACTGCGCGACACGATCAAGCTGCGCCTGCTCAATCAACCCGAGCCAGGCACCGCTTTCCTGGTCGAGTCGTTCGGTTTCAAGCGCGGTATGCCGGTCGATGCCGACCTGGTGTTCGATGTACGCTGCCTGCCCAACCCGTACTGGAAGCCCGAGCTACGCGAGCACTCCGGCCTCGAACAGCCGGTCATCGACTACCTCGCCGCTCAGCCGGACGTCGAGGAAATGTTCACCGACATTTCCAGCTATCTGCTCAAATGGCTGCCACGCTTCGCTGCCAGCAACCGCGCTTATGTCACCATCGCCATTGGCTGCACTGGCGGTCACCACCGTTCGGTCTATATCACCGAACGCCTTGGGAAGTTGCTGCAGCAGTCTCTGAAAAACGTCCAGGTCCGCCACCGCGACCTCTAGCCCACAGGATCCGCCCCACGATGCCCGCCCGCGAAATCACCATCATCAACAAGCTGGGGCTGCATGCCCGGGCGGCAGCCAAGTTCGTTGGCGTGGCCGGGCGCTTCCCTTGCCAGGTGCGGGTGGGGCGTGCGCCAGACAAGCTGGTGGACGGCAAGAGCATCATGGCCGTGATGATGCTGGCGGCGGGCAAAGGCACCCAGGTGCACCTGCATACCGAAGGGGAGCAGGACAACGAAGCGCTTGAAGCGCTGGTGGCGTTGATCAACAACTATTTCGACGAAGGCGAGTAACTCGCTCGCATCCTGGCTGACTACAATGGCCCTATCGCCGGCAAGCCGGCTCCCACAGGAATCGCACTCGCTGCCTGACCCTGTGGGAGCCGGCTTGCCGGCGATAGGGCCAGTAGATCCAATTCAAGACATCGCCGTATCCATCACCATCATCAGGCAAAAGCCGATGCACAGCCCCAGGCTGGCCAGCCGGTGATGCCCATTGCTGCGCGACTCGGGGATGATCTCCTGGGTCACCACCAACAACATCGCCCCCGCTGCACAAGCCAGGCCCAACGGCAGCAGCATCTCGGCAAAATTCACCAGCCAGGCACACAGTACCGCCGCCAACGGCTCCACCAGGCCCGATGCGGCCCCGATCAGAAACGCCTTGAACCGCGGCATGCCCGCCCCCGCCAGCACCAGCGCAATCACCAGTCCCTCGGGCACATCCTGCAAGGCAATGCCCATCGCCAGACTGTCGGCATCGGCCATGCCACCACCGGCCGATACGCCGATGGCCATGCCTTCGGGAATGTTGTGGGCAATGATGGCGATCACGAACAGCCAGATCCGCGCCGCAATCACGGGTTGCCGATCATTACCGACCAGCGCCTCGGGCGATGCGCCCGACACCTTCAAATCGACGGCGAACAGGCACAACGCTCCGAACAGCAAGCCGAAGCTGATCAAGCCACCCGCGCCCCACGGGCTGAAACCGATTGACCGGGCAGCGTCGAGCCCCGGAATGATCAAGGAAAACGCGGTGGCCGCCAGCATCACGCCGGCACCGAAACCCAACAAGGTATCGGCCAGGGCCACCGGCATGTTGCGAATCACCAACACCGGTACAGCACCCAGCGCCGTACCCAGCGCACACAGTGCGCCACCCTCGAGGGCGCGCAGCATGCGCGGCTCCAGGTCCAGCCAGGCAATACCCCGCGCCATCAGCAGAGCCGTGCCGACCAATAGCAGCAGCGTACCTATTGCCAACCGGAACAGGCGCACACTACTGACAGACATCACCTCCGAGCGCATACCGGATCGACTCACTTCAGGGCTTCGAGATAACGACGTTCCACTTCCGCCCAGTCGATGACGTTGTAGAAGGCGCCGATGTATTCCGGGCGACGGTTCTGATACTTCAGGTAGTAGGCATGCTCCCAGACATCAAGGCCAAGAATCGGCGTATTACCGTGCATCAAGGGGCTGTCCTGGTTGCCGCTGCTTTCCACCACCAGCGACTTTTGCGGGGTAACGCTCAGCCAGGCCCAACCACTGCCGAACCGGGTCAGGGCGGCCTTGGTGAAGGTATCCTTGAACGCTTCAAAACCACCCAGCTCGGCCTCGATGGCCTTGGCCATCTGCCCCTGCGGCTGGCCACCGCCCTGCGCTGACATGATGGTCCAGAACAGCGAGTGGTTGGCATGGCCGCCACCATGGTTGACCACCGCGCCTTGCAGCTTTTCCGGCAATTGCTTGACCGCACCGACCAGCTTCTCGACCGGCCACTCGGCCCATTCGGTCCCTTCGACGGCCGCGTTCAGGCCGTTGACGTAGGTCTGGTGATGCTTGGTGTGGTGGATCTCCATGGTCTGGGTATCGATGTGCGGTTCCAGCGCGTTGTAGGCATAGGGCAACGCAGGCAAGGTATAGGGCATGTCAATGGATTCCGTAGACGGGGGTTCGAGGTGCCGCTTCACCCTGGGTGGCCAGTTCGCTGCCCCCCGGGGCTTGGCGGTTGAGCAAGCGCTCGGTACGCGGGTACTGGCCGTACTCGGCGATGAAACTGAGCAACTCGGTGTAGGTGCGCCCGCTGTGGCGCAGCGCTGCATCACGCAACGCCTGCGACAGACGCGGCTCCTGGCTGGCCTGCAGCAAACGCTGGTGCGCAGCGCACAGGTAGTCGGCGCTTTCATGCGGCTGGTTCAGGCGCAGGTGCAGGTCGGCCAGGTTGTGGTGGGCGATGACGAAGGCCGCCACCGCTTCGTCGACGTCATGCCAGCGCTCGAACAGCACCTGAGCCAGGGCCAAGGCTTGCAGGTAATGTTCCCGGGCGTCCACCAGCTCGCCCTGCTCGAACAGGCGGTTGGCAGCTTGCGTGGTGCGTTTCCAGTGCTGCATGGCGTATCTCCTGGGCGCTGACGCGGGTCAGATGCCGCCAGCGGTGAGTTTTTCCGGGTTCAGCAGCGCTTCGAGCTGGTCGCGCGACAGATCGGTGTGCTCCAGCGCCACGTCGATGATCGGCCGGCCCTGCTGATAGGCGGTCTTGGCGATCTCGGCGGCCTTGAGATAACCAATGATCGGGTTCAGCGCAGTGACCAGGATCGGGTTGCGCGCCAGGGCTTCCTTGAGCTTGCCCTCGTTGACCTTGAAGCTGGCGATGGCCTTGTCGGCCAGCAGTCGGCTGGCATTGGCCATCAGCTCGATGCTCTCCAGCAGGTTGCGGGCGATGACCGGCAGCATCACGTTGAGCTCGAAGTTGCCCGACTGGCCGGCAATCGCGATGGTTGCGTCGTTGCCGATCACCTGGGCGGCAACCATGGCAGTGGCCTCAGGGATCACCGGGTTGACCTTGCCCGGCATGATCGAAGAACCCGGCTGCAGACCTTGCAGTTCGATTTCACCAAGGCCGGCCAGCGGGCCGGAGTTCATCCAGCGCAAGTCGTTGGCGATTTTCATCAGTGCCACGGCGGTGGTCTTGAGCTGGCCGGACAACGCCACGGCAGTGTCCTGGGAGCCGATCAGGGCGAACAGGTTCTGGCCGGGGGTGAACTCGACCTGGGTCAATGCGCTGAGCTGACGCGCGAAGCAGGCAGCGAATTGCGGGTGGGCGTTGATGCCGGTGCCCACGGCGGTGCCACCCTGGGCCAGGGCCTGCAGGCTCGGCAGCGTGGCTTCTAGGTGCGCCTTGGCGCCGTTGATCTGTGCTGCCCAGCCATCGAGGACCTGGCTCATGCGCACCGGCATCGCATCCATCAGATGGGTACGGCCGGTTTTCACGTACTGATGCACCTGCGCCGACTTGCTTTCAATCACCTGCACCAGGTGGCGCAGCGCCGGCAGCAATTGCTCATGCAGGGCCAGCGCGGCACTGACGTGAATGGTGGTGGGGATGATGTCGTTGCTGCTCTGACCACAGTTGACGTGGTCGTTGGCGTTTACCGGCTCGCCGAGTACGCGACTGGCCAGCGTGGCAATCACCTCGTTGGCGTTCATGTTGGAACTGGTGCCGGAGCCGGTCTGGAACACTTCCACCGGAAAGTGCTGGATGAAGCCTTCTGCCAACAGCTGCTCGACTGCCTTGACGATAGCCTGGCCCTGCCCTGCCGAGATCTGCTCCAGTTCGATGTTTGCCTTGGCTGCCGCAGACTTGGCCAGCAGCAAGGCGCGAATGAACTGGGCCGGCATGCGCTGCCCGCTGATCGGGAAGTTGTCGACCGCGCGCTGGGTCTGGGCGCCGTACAGGGCCTGGGCCGGCACCTGCAGTTCGCCCATGCTGTCACGCTCGATACGGGTATCACTCATCATCAAATCCTTGCATCAGTTCATCGGGAGAAATCGACGGCAGCAACCGGCAATTGGCCAGTTGCAGTGCATAGGGCTGCCAGCGCTGGTTCTGTTCGCGGCGATCGAGATTGCGCAGGTCGAGCAATGGGCGCCAGGCCTGGTCGAGGCACAAGCAGCGCCAATGCCACGGCAACATGCGATCGCTGGCGGTATCCAGGAGCAGGCGGAAAGCGGTCAATGCCACCGTCCATGGCGAGGTTTCGGTGCAGCACACCAGATAGCGGCCTTCGGCCAGGTAGTGCTCGATCAGGCGTGGCTCGTCGGGTTCGAGCGCACAGCGGATGCGCCGGCTGAGCCAGCGCCAGTTTTCCAGGTAGGGCAGTTCGCGCAGGACGGGTTTCATGAACATCATCGCCGGGGTTACTGGATAATGATATTCATTATTAAGTGATAAATAGAATCACTTCAAGTAGGGTGCGACGAAAGTAAAAAACCCGGCGCGGGGCCGGGTTCTGTAAATCAGCTCGAATTTGCAGTGAATGTACCGGCCTCATCGCGGGCAAGCCCGCTCCTACAGGTACGGTGGAGTATCTGTAGGAGCGGGCTTGCCCGCGATGAGGCCGGTACAGAGAAGAATCAGCTGCCGGCGACCGTCATCCGCTCGATCAGCACCGACCCTGTGTGAATATTGCTGCGGGTCTCAAGATCGCTACCAATGGCGACAATTTGCTGGAACATATCCTTCATGTTGCCGGCAATGGTCACTTCCTGAACGGCATGCTGGATCTCGCCATTCTCCACCCAGAAGCCCGCCGCACCACGGGAGTAGTCCCCGGTCACCATGTTCAGGCCATGGCCCATCAACTCGGTCACCAGCAGACCACGCCCCATGCGGCGGATCAGCGCCGCCTGGTCTTCCACACCATGGGTGACATAAAGGTTGTGCACACCGCCGGCATTCGCCGTGCTCGGCAGCCCCAGCTTGCGCCCGGAATAGGTGCCCAGCAGGTAGGACACCAGCTCGCCTTTGTCGACGAACGGCTTGGCATAGGTTGCCAGGCCATCACCATCGAACGCAGCGCTGCCCAGCGCGCGAGGAATATGCGGACGTTCATCGAGGGTCAGCCAGCTGGGGAACAGGCGTTGCCCCATGGCGCCGTCGAGGAACGACGACTTGCGGTACAGGTTGCCGCCGGAAATGGCCGACAGGAAGCTGCCGAACAGGCCCCCGGCCAGCTCGGCGGAAAACAGCACCGGCACCTCGCAGGTCGGTACCGGGCGAGCACCGAGGCGGCTGGCGGCGCGCTGCGCGGCACGCAGGCCGATGCTGCGTGGGTCGGCCAGCAGGTTGCCCTGGCGATTCACGTCGTACCAGTAGTCACGCTGCATCTGCCCATCGCCCTCGGCGATCATCACGCAGCTCAGGCTGTGTCGGGTGGAGGCGTAACCGCCGATGAAACCATGGCTGTTGCCGTATACCCGGCAGCCTTGGTGGGTGTTCAAGGTCGTGCCATCGGCATTGAGAATGCGCGGATCGGCGTCGAACGCCGCGGCCTCGCAGGTCAACGCCATTTCAATCGCCTGCTCCGGCTCGATATCCCAGTCATGGTAAAGGTCGAGGTCGGGAATCTCGCGGGCCATCAGCGCGGCATCGGCCAGGCCCGAGCATTCATCCTCGGAAGTATGCTTGGCAATGGCGAGGGCGGCGGCAACGGTTTCGCGGATCGCATCCGGGCCACTGGCCGAGGTGCTGGCCGAGCCCTTGCGCTGGCCGACATAGAGGGTGATACCAAAGCCCTGGTCGCGATTGAACTCGACCGTCTCGACTTCACGCTGGCGCACCGTGGTGGACAGGCCCTGCTCCAGCGACACCGCCACCTCACAGGCGCTGGCACCTTGCCGGCGCGCCTCGGCGATGATCGCTTCGACCTGCTCCTGCAACGCTGGCAGGTCCTTGGGGCCTACGCTCTGGACTGCACTCATGGTTTTCTCCACTCAAATTCTGCGTTCGGCGAGGGTCATTCTACGACCGGGCCGGACAAGCGGCCCCCGACTGGTTATCATGGCGGCGATTTCTAGCGGACTGCCACCATGGTTGATTCATACGACGACGCCTTCGACGGCGAAAAAAGCAAAACCCAGATCAAGCGCGAGCTGCATGCGCTGGTCGAACTCGGCGAGCGCCTGACCACGGTCAAGGCCGATACCCTGGCGCGCCTGCCGCTGACCGACGAGTTGCGCAAGGCTTTGGCCGAGGCCTGCAAGCACACCGCCCATGGCGCGCGTAAACGCCACATGTCGTTCGTCGGCAAGCTGATGCGCGACCAGGACCTGGACGCCATCCATGCGGTGCTCGACCAGATCGACAGCTCCAGCCGCCAGTACAACGAGCGTTTCCACAACCTGGAACGCTGGCGCGACCGCTTGATCGACGGCAATGACGAAGACCTCGAGCGCTTCGTCAACGAGTACCCCGACACCGACCGCCAGCAACTGCGTTCGCTGATTCGCCATGCCCAGCACGAAAAAGCGCGGAACAAACCGCCCGCTGCTGCCCGCAAGGTGTTCAAGTACATCCGCGACCTCGACGAAATTCAGCGCGGCCTGCGCTGAAGGCTGGCGTGTAGGAGCGGCCTTGCGTCGCGAAAGGGCTGCGCAGCAGCCCCGGCTATTTCTGCCGTGTCGCTGAGACCGTGGGGCCGCTTTGCGGCCCTTTCGCGACGCAAGGCCGCTCCTACAGGCAGCCCGTGTCATCAAGCGCCGGTACCACCGACGGTGATGGCATCCAACTTCAAGGTCGGCTGTCCAACCCCTACCGGTACCGACTGCCCATCCTTGCCACACGTGCCCACGCCACTGTCCAGCGCCAGGTCGTTGCCGACCATCGATACCCGGCTCATGGCCTCAGGACCGTTGCCGATCAACGTCGCGCCTTTGACCGGAGCGGTGATCTTGCCGTCCTCGATCAAGTACGCCTCGCTGGTGGAAAACACGAACTTGCCGCTGGTGATGTCCACCTGGCCACCACCGAGGTTGGCGCAGTAGATGCCTTTCTTCACCGAAGCGATGATTTCCTGCGGATCGCTTTCACCCGCGCGCATGTAGGTGTTGGTCATGCGCGGCATCGGCAGGTGCGCATAGGATTCGCGGCGACCGTTGCCGGTCACGGCCATACCCATCAGGCGGGCATTGAGCTTGTCTTGCATGTAGCCCTTGAGAATGCCGTTCTCGATCAGCGTGGTGCATTCGGTCGGGGTACCTTCATCGTCCACGCTGAGTGAGCCGCGGCGGCCTGCGAGGGTGCCATCGTCGACGATGGTGCACAGGCTCGACGCCACCTTCTCGCCCAGCCGGCCACTGAACGCCGAGCTGCCCTTGCGGTTGAAGTCGCCTTCCAGGCCATGGCCGACCGCCTCGTGCAGCAACACCCCGGACCAGCCGGAACCGAGCACGACCGGCAAGGTGCCCGCCGGCGCCGGGATCGCCTCCAGGTTCACCAATGCCTGGCGCAACGCTTCGCGGGCATAGCCCATGACCTTTTCTTCGGTGAAGAAACGGTAGTCGGTACGCCCGCCGCCGCCCTGGCCACCGCGCTCGCGGCGGCCATTCTGTTCGACGATGACGCTGACGTTGAAGCGCACCAGCGGCCGCACATCGGCGGCCAGGCTACCATCGGCGGCCGCCACCAGAATGCGCTCCCAGACCCCTGCCATGCTCACGGTGACCTGCTGAATACGCGGGTCCAGCGCACGGGTGGCGGCATCGACGCGCTTGAGCAGCTCGACCTTCTCTGCACGGCTGAGCACATCCAGCGGGTTATCGGGCGCATACAAGGCCGCCACGTCCTGGCTGCGGAAGGCCTGCACCTTGCCATTCTGGCCGGCCCGGGAAATCGAACGCGCAGCGCGCGCCGCCGAGGTCAGCGCTTCGAGGTTGATCGCGTTGCTGTAGGCAAAACCGGTCTTCTCACCGGACTGGGCGCGCACGCCCACGCCTTGGTCCAGGTTGAAGCTGCCTTCCTTGACGATGCCGTCTTCCAGCGCCCAGGTTTCCGAGATCTGGCCCTGGAAATACAGGTCGGCGGCGTCGATGCCTGGGCCGGCCAACTCGCCCAGCACAGCTTGCAGGCTGTCCAGGGTCAGTCCGCCTGGGGCCAGGAGCTGCTCGCTGACGGTGGATAACATCTGGCTCATAGTCACTCCGAGGTGTGCGCAGGCCGCAAGGCGCCCTGCGAGAAAAAGCGCCGGTGCGAAACCACCGGCATGCGCGCCCGTATGGACGCTTGTTCATCAGTGTCGCGCGTGGCCAGCAGAACCGCTTCGCCATGCGCCTGTTCGGCGACGATCCGCCCCCATGGGTCGATGATCGCCGCATGTCCGTGGGTTTCACGCGGGCCTGGATGGGTACCGCCCTGGGCGGCTGCCAGCAGGTAGCATTGGGTTTCGATGGCCCGTGCGCGAATCAGCACTTCCCAGTGCGCTGCCCCTGTGACCGCGGTGAACGCGGCAGGTGCCGTAATCAGTTCCGCACCGGCATCGCGCAAGGCGCTGTAGAGCTCGGGGAAGCGCAAGTCGTAGCAGACACTGAGCCCCACGCGCCCCACCGGTGTATCGGCTACCACCACCTGAGCGCCATGGGCATAGTCGTCGGACTCGCGGTAGCGGCCACGGTTATCGGCCACGTCGACGTCGAACAAATGCAGCTTGTCATAGCGCGCCACCACCTCCCCGTGTTCGTCGATCAGCAACGAGCAGGCGTGGGCCTTCGCTTCGGGACGATCTGCGGGCGGCAGCGGCAAAGTGCCGGCGACTATCCATAATCTGAGGTCGCGGGCGGTGCGCTTCAACCAGGGCAGGATCGGCCCCTCGCCCAGCGCCTCGGCCAGGCCGATGGCGGCGGCGTCCTTGCGGCCCATGGCCGCAAAGTTCTCAGGCAGCACCGCCAGGCGTGCGCCGCCGAAGGCAGCCTGTTCAAGCAGAGCGCCCGCCCGCTGCAGGTTGGCCAGCACATCGTCCTGGCTGACCATCTGGATTACCGCTGCCTTCATGGGCACTCCCAAGACTACTTGTTGAAGGGTTTCACAAAGGTGATTCTAGGCTCTTTCCACGGCCCCTCGACGCGATAATGCACACTGGCAAAGCGCGATACCCGGTCACCTATCAGGCGATCGACGAGGAACAGTGCCCCGCCGACCGCCGGCGCGCCAACGATCAACGCCGCCAATGGCAGGTTGTTGGTCACCGGCAGCGTCACTTGCAGCTTGGCGTCGATCCGGTCACGGACCATATCCAGGGTGCCATCGAGCTCGAAGTTGCTCGATGGACCGGTCACCGTGATCGGCTCGCGGGTCACATAGACCCCGTCGCTGGCCACTAGCAGGCCCTTGACCCGGTCGTAGGCCAAGCCCTTTTCGAACAGGTCGGAGAAGTCCAGGCGCAGGCGCCGGCCGATCGAGTTGAAGTTGAGCAGGCCAAATACGCGCAGGGCCTGCGCACTGCCCTCCACTTCGACGAACTGGCCGCTGCGCAAGGCCGCATCCATGCTGCCCGAGAAGCGCTTGAGGCCTACCCAGGCCGGTGAACCCGGCCAGCGGCCATCCACGTCCAGGCGAAAATCACGACTGGTCACAGTGGGGGCGAAGCCCCAGGCCTTGAGTATGTCGGCGAGGTTCTTGCCATCCAGGCGGCCCTTGTACCAGCTGCTGGTCGCGCCGGGGTTGCCCTCCCAGCCGCCGCTGCCGTCGACGTGCAGCCCCTTGAAGTCCAGCTCGATATCCTGCGCGGCCACGCCGCGCGCGGTCGGGCGCAGTTTCAGCGCCGCATTGCCATACAGGTCGTCGCCGCGGTACAGCTTGTCGATGGTCAGGTCCAGCGCCGGGACTTTGCGGGGGTCGAATGTCGCCAGCGGATCGGGGCCTTCCTCGGGCTGGGCCGGGGTCACCTCGGCAGCAGGCAGGCGCAAGGTCTGCAACCGTACGTTCATCGCTGCGGCCTTGGCATCCGGCAGACGGGCGTTACCGATCACCTCCTTGCTGTCCAGGCGCAGGTTCCAGGCCGGACCACTGCGTGCCAGACGCACCACCGCCTGGTTCAGGTCCATGCCGAAGGCTTTCAACTGACCGATGCTGAGGTCGACGCTCTGCAGGTTCTGCCGGGCATTGCCACCCGGGTCATTACCGGCCAGGCGCGACATCTGCTCCTGCCAAGGTGCCAGGTCCAGCTTTTCCAGGCGCCCGCGTACCCGCAGGCCCTCGCCAGCGGGCAGCTGCGCATCACCGGTACCCAGCAGCAGCTCGCCACGGCCCTGGCCCAGCTTGTCCGCCGGTGCGGCATAGGTGAAACGGGCCACATCGGTGTACGCAACATCGAAGCGCCGCTCCGCCCCTTGCAGGTTCATGCTGAAACGGGTGTCGCGGCTATCCTGCGCGGCCTTGCCGAACGGTGCCGGCAGGTCGATGGCCAGCCCTTGGAGTGACGAGTTCACGCTCAAGCTGTTGTCACGACTGCCCAGGTTGACTTGCAACTGGTACGGCAGGTCGCCCGAGGCAGGCAACGCCTGCTTGAATTGCAACCAATCGGTCAGGGCCTTGAGCGATGCCTGGCCCTTGGCATTGATGCGTGTCTGCATCTGCCCGGCCTGCCCCTCGGCGGTGATCTGCGCGGTAACCGGCTTGCCGAACGCCTGCAGGGCAATGTTCTTGCCGCTCAGCCCTTTGTCGAAATCGAAGCTGAAATCACCCTTCAGGCGGCTCAGGTCCAAGCTCGGTGGCGCTACCTTGAGACGGGCATTGGCAGTGGCGAAGTCGACTTGCACTTTCGGACGCTCGCCATGGGCCAGGGGAATGTCGAGCTTCACCTTGCCCTTGAGCGGCCCTTCGCCCTCCCAACCGGCGAAGATCTCACCCGTACCGATCGGCGCCTCTTTGAGAATTTTCAAGCCATCGCCGAGCGTGCCGTCGAAATCACCGTCCAGGAACAGGTGGCTGTGCTGATTGCCGTCGACGTGGGGAATATCGACACTGACATCAGTGACCTTGGTGTCCAGCAGCAGACCCTTGCTGGCCTTGATGCGCACGCCGCTGTCTTCGATCAGCACATCGCCATCGACATGCTGTACCTGGGGCCAGCCAGGCTGGAAGTCCAGCGCCGCGTCACGCACCTTGAAGAACAGGCTGATGCTGCGTGCCTCCGGCGTCGCGCCATGGTTGAGCGAGCCCTGGTACTGGAAATAGCCCTGGTCCACATTGCCTTTGACGATGGCGCTGCGCAGCCAGTCGTCGAGGGCCGGGCTGAGCACCTCCGGCAGGTACTTGGCGGTATAGCGACCGTCGCCTTCGGTCAGGCCGACGCGCAGGTCCATGTAGCTCTCGGCGCCTTCGGTGAACAGCAGGCGAATCAGGAAATCGCCGGCGATCCTGCCCTCTTCGCCCAGTACCTTGAGGTAGGGGGCGATCAGGGTGAAGCCGTCTTTGTCGAGGGCGTAGGTCAACCGGGCATTGGCTTTCTGGTAGTGCCAGGGTTTGGCGAAGATTGGGTACAGATGCAGCATGAACGCATTAGTATCCAAGCGCAGTTCACCGTGCCCCAGGTCGCCGCTGATACTGCCGCTGACATTACCGGCGGCAGGTGCACCGTGATAGGCATCGAAGCCGACTTTCTCCAGGTTGGCGGCGAATTGCAGCCGCTGGTCGCCTTCAGCCTTGGGCCGCACCTCCAGCCGCACGTTGCGCACCGCGCCGGTAACCTTCAACCCATCGACCACGGCCCTGAGTTTCTCCGGCAGCGGCGCGAGTGCGTCGATCAGCGGGGTCAGCGGGGTCAGGTCCAGACGGTCAGCCTGCAGCTGCCAGCTTTCACCCGCAGGATCTTCGCCAGGCCGCTGACGCAGTTGCAGGTGCGTTTCCCAGCGGGTTTTGCCGATGTTGGCAGCCAGGGAATCGACCACCACATCGAAACCCTGATCCTGACGCTGGAACCAGGCGGACAGTGCCAGGTTATCCAGGGTGACAGCCTTGCGCTCGGCGTAGGCACCGCGCAACTGAGGGGCATTGAGGCGAACCACGGCCTGCTGCAGCTGCCCTCTGCTCCAGTCGACCCAGAATTCGCCACCGGCGCGCAGTGATTCTGAATGCCACTGGCCCATCAGGCGAGGTGGTAGCCAGTTCGCCCAGTCGCTTTGCGGCAGGCTCAGGTAGGCCTCGACCTGGCCATCGCGCCAGGCCTTGGCCGTTGCTCGGCTGCGCAGGTTGACCGCCAGCGGCTGGCCATCGGGCAAGGTTGCGCGCAGGTCGAGGGCCTGGCGCGAGGCGCCAGCTTGCAGGCCGAGGCTCACGTAGGTGAGGGTCAGCGGGTCACGCTGCCAGGGGTGCAGGGTGACCTGGCTGTCGAACACATCGATACGCCCCAGTTGGCGCAGGCGCTGCAGCACCTCGGCCGGGTCCACAGGCGCGTCGTCTTTTTTCGGCAGGCCTTCGAGGGCCCATGCACCCTGCTCGTTCTCGCGCAGGATCAATTGCAGGCCACCGAGCTGGATATGCGCCAGGCGCAACTCGCGCGAGGTCAGGCTGGCCCACATGTCGGGCACCAGTTTCACCTCATCGAGGCGCAAGGCCGCGGCACCCTCGCCCACCTGCAGGTCCCGCACACGCAGCACCGGCGCCAGGCCACTCCAGCGACCTTCCAAAGCCCCCACATGCACGGGCAAACCCAATGCCTGCTCGGCTTTGCTTTCAACGTCGGCACGGTACTCCGCCACCAGCGGTACCAGTTCGCGACCGAGGCTGACATACAACGCCACCAACACGGCCAACAGGGCGCAGATGCCCAGGCCCCAGCGGGTCAAGGCAACAAGAACGCGGGTCAGACGTCCCATGGCCATGGCCCTCCGGTTGGTTTATCCATGATGGCCGCTGGCGTCGCTTTTGCCAGCCCGGCCATCACGTGGTGTGCATCAGAAGGCCTCAGAGCAGCACCACATCGTATTGTTCCTGCGAGTACATCGACTCGACCTGGAAGCGGATGGTTCGGCCGATGAAGGCTTCCAGTTCTGCCACATTACCGGATTCTTCGTCGAGCAGACGGTCGACCACCTTCTGGTTGGCCAGTACCCGGTAGCCTTCGGCCTGATAGGCGCGGGCTTCACGGAGAATCTCGCGGAAGATTTCGTAACAGATGGTTTCAGGCGTCTTCAGCTTGCCACGGCCCTGGCAGGCGACGCAGGGTTCACACAGGACCTGTTCGAGGCTTTCACGGGTGCGCTTGCGGGTCATCTGCACCAAACCCAGCTCGGTGATGCCGATGATGTTGGTCTTGGCGTGATCGCGCTCGAGCTGCTTCTCCAGGGTACGTAGTACCTGGCGCTGGTGCTCTTCGTCTTCCATGTCGATGAAGTCGATGATGATGATCCCGCCGATGTTGCGCAGGCGCAGCTGCCGGGCAATGGCGGTGGCCGCTTCGAGATTTGTCTTGAAGATGGTTTCTTCGAGGTTGCGGTGACCGACGAAGGCACCGGTGTTGACGTCGATGGTGGTCATCGCCTCAGCCGGATCGACCACCAGATAGCCACCCGACTTGAGCGGCACCTTGCGCTCCAGTGCACGCTGGATTTCGTCCTCGACCCCATACAAGTCAAAAATCGGTCGTTCGCCAGGGTAATGTTCCAGACGATCGGCAATCTCCGGCATCAATTCGCCGACGAACTGCGTGGTTTTCTGGAAGGTCTCCCGCGAGTCGATGCGGATCTTCTCGATCTTCGGGTTGACCAGGTCGCGCAGGGTGCGCAAGGCAAGACCAAGGTCTTCGTAGATGACCGTGGGCGCACCGCAGGTCTGGATCTGGCTGCCGATCTGCTCCCACAGGCGGCGCAAGTAGCGGATGTCCTGCAGGATTTCTTCGGCGCGCGCGCCCTCGGCGGCGGTACGCAGGATGAAACCGCCGGCGTCCTTGATGTTCTCGTTGTTCATGCAGTCGCTGACCACCTGCTTGAGGCGATCACGCTCGGCTTCGTCTTCGATCTTCAGGGAAATACCGACATGGCTGCTGCGCGGCATGTACACCAGATAGCGTGAGGGTATCGACAGCTGGGTGGTCAGGCGCGCGCCCTTGGTCCCGATCGGGTCCTTGGTCACCTGAACCACCAGGGCCTGGCCTTCATGTACCAGGGCAGTGATGGTCTCCACCGCCGAGCCTTCACGCTGGGAAATTTCCGAGGCATGGATGAACGCCGCGCGTTCCAGGCCAATATCGACGAACGCCGCCTGCATCCCCGGCAACACGCGTACAACCTTGCCTTTGTAGATATTGCCGACGATGCCGCGGCGCAGGGTGCGCTCTACATGCACTTCCTGCAGCACCCCGTTTTCCACCACCGCCACACGTGACTCCATCGGGGTGATGTTGATCAGGATCTCTTCACTCATGGCAGGCTCTCGTCAAAGGTCTTCGGTAATGATGGATCGCGCGTGCCAGGCTGGCTACCGCTGGTTTTTTACCTCTGGCAAAGCGCCGGTACCTGCCAGCAGGCGATACCGAATTGGGCGAGCAAGTCTGCCGTTTCGCTCAAGGGCAGGCCGACCACGGCGGAGTAGCTGCCCTCAAGCCCGGTCACGAACACCGCACCCAGGCCTTGGATGGCGTAGCCCCCGGCCTTGTCCGCCGGTTCGCCGCTGGTCCAGTATCGTTGTGCTTCTGCTGTGCTGATCGGGCGAAAACGCACGTTGCTGCTGACACACAGGCTCTGGCTGCGTGAGCCATCGCTCAGCGCTACCGCGGTCAGTACCTGATGTTCACGGCCCGCCAGTTCGGCCAGCATGGCCAAGGCATGTTCGCGGTTTTCCGGTTTGCCGAGAATACGACCATCGAGCACCACCGCCGTGTCTGCCCCAAGCACCACGGCCGGGCCGGCCAGGTTGGCGAGACCGGCTTCGGCCTTGGCCAGGGCCAGGCGCTCGACGTAAGCCTCGGCGCTTTCGCCAGGCAGCGGGGTTTCATCGATCGGGGCAGTGGTGACCGTGAACGGCACGCCAATCTGGGTCAGCAGTTCACGCCGACGGGGGGAGCCGGAGGCCAGGTAAAGTGGGTTCATGCAGACATCTCCCTGTCAGTCGCGGCAGCGCCGTCAGTTGATATGCAAGCGCCGGCGCAAGTCGCGCAGGGCAAAACTGATCCATGGCCAGAGCAAGGCGCTGATCACCGCTGACCAGACCAGTGCCAGGGTCGGCAAGCGGTTGCCGGTGAGCGCGCTGAGCCACAGCTGGATCAACTGGGCGATACCGAAGATCACCAGAATCACCAGGCACTGCTGCCACATCGGGAACATACGCAAGCGCTGCTGCAGGGAGAGCACCAGGAAGGTGATCAGGGTCAGGATCAGGGCGTTCTGCCCGAGCAGGGTGCCGTACAGCACATCCTCGGCCAGACCCAGCACGAAGGCGGTGGTCATGCCGACCTTGTTCGGCACCATGAGCGTCCAGAACGACACCAGCAGCGCCAGCCACATGGGCCGGAACACTTCGAGAAACTGGGGCATGGGCGAAACGCTGAGCAGCAGGCCGATGGCGAACGTCAGCCAGATGACCCAACCGTGATTACGGCGCGACTTGGCCATCATTGCCTCCGAGGATGAGCCGGCGCTGCGGGCGCCGGGGCTGGGCTGGCGGGGACGGCTGCCGGAGCAGGTGCCGCCGCGGCGGGGGCCGGAGCGCTGGCAGGCGCGGCCTGCTCGCCACTGGCAGCAGGCGGGGTCAGGCTCGTCGCGCCCTTGCGGTCAGCTTCTTCCTGGGCAATCGCGGCGTCGGTGGCGCGCTGTTCCGGCGTGCGTCGGTCGCTGAACACCAGCAGCATGTAGCGGCTGCGGTTGAGCGCGGCGGTTGGGATGGCGCGAACGATGGCGAAGGGCTGGCCGGAGTCGTGGATCACTTCGTTGACCGTGGCCACCGGGTAGCCGGCCGGGAAGCGCTGGCCCATGCCAGAGCTCACCAGCAGGTCGCCTTCCTTGATGTCGGCAGTGTCGGCCACGTGACGCAACTCCAGGCGCTCCGGGTTTCCGGTGCCGCTGGCGATGGCACGCAAGCCGTTGCGGTTGACCTGCACCGGAATGCTGTGGGTGGTGTCGGTGAGCAGCAGTACGCGCGAGGTGTACGGCATCAGCTCGACCACCTGGCCCATCAGGCCGCGGGCATCGAGCACCGGCTGGCCGAGGAACACGCCATCGCGCTCGCCTTTGTTGATCAGGATACGGTGGGTGAACGGGTTCGGGTCGACCCCGATGAGTTCGGCCACTTCAACCTTTTCATTGACCAGCGCCGAGGAATTGAGCAGCTCGCGCAGGCGCACGTTCTGCTCGGTCAGGGCCGCCAGCTTCTGCAGGCGCCCCTGCAGCAGCAGGGCCTCGGTCTTGAGCTTTTCGTTTTCAGCGATCAGTTCGGTACGGCTGCCGAACTGGCCGGCCACACCTTGCCACATGCGCTGTGGCAGGTCGGTGATCCAGTACGACTCCATCAGCACCAGCCCCATCTGGCTGCGCACCGGCTTGAGCACGTCGAAACGCGCATCCACCACCATCAGCGCGACCGACAGCACCACCAATACCAGCAGGCGAACGCCCAGCGAAGGGCCCTTGGAAAAAAGCGGTTTAATGGGCCGTTCCTCGTGGACGACTCAGGAGGTCATTGGACATGGAAAGACGCACCAGCCTGGTTGCGGGTTGACGGAAACGACGCCCGGAAGGACGCCAGCCCAGCGCATACAGGTAGCACTGCGCGTGCTACCTGTAAACCGGGCACTCGAAAGCTGCGCAGATCACTCGCTCGAGAGCAGGTCCATCGCGTGCTTGTCCATCATTTCCAGCGCGCGACCGCCGCCACGGGCGACGCAGGTCAGCGGGTCTTCGGCGACGATCACCGGCAGGCCGGTTTCCTGGGCCAGCAGTTTGTCCAGGTCACGCAGCAGCGCACCACCACCGGTCAGCACCAGGCCGCGCTCGGCGATGTCGGAGGCCAGTTCCGGCGGCGACTGTTCGAGGGCGCTCTTGACCGCCTGAACGATGGTCGCCAGCGATTCCTGCAGGGCTTCCAGCACTTCATTGGAGTTCAGGGTGAAGGCGCGTGGGACGCCCTCGGCCAGGTTACGGCCACGCACGTCGACTTCGCGCACTTCGCCGCCCGGGTAGGCGGTGCCGATTTCCTGCTTGATGCGCTCGGCGGTGGATTCGCCGATCAGGCTGCCGTAGTTACGGCGCACGTAGGTGACAATGGCTTCGTCGAAGCGGTCGCCGCCCACACGCACGGACTCGGCATAGACCACGCCGTTCAGCGAGATCAGCGCGATTTCGGTGGTACCACCGCCGATATCGACGACCATCGAGCCACGTGCCTCTTCGACCGGCAGGCCGGCACCGATGGCTGCGGCCATCGGTTCTTCGATCAGGAACACTTCACGGGCACCGGCACCCAGGGCCGACTCGCGAATCGCGCGGCGCTCTACCTGGGTCGACTTGCACGGCACGCAGATCAGCACGCGAGGGCTGGGCTGCAGGAAGCTGTTCTCGTGAACCTTGTTGATGAAGTACTGCAACATTTTTTCACAAACGCTGAAGTCGGCGATGACGCCGTCCTTCATCGGACGAATGGCAGCAATGTTGCCAGGCGTACGGCCCAGCATACGTTTGGCCTCGGTACCGACAGCGACGACGCTTTTCTGATTGCCATGGGTACGGATGGCAACAACCGAGGGCTCATTCAGGACGATACCGCGCTCACGCACGTAAATAAGGGTGTTGGCAGTACCCAGGTCGATGGACAGATCGCTGGAAAACATGCCACGCAGTTTCTTGAACATGGGAAAGTGACCCTGGGGAAAGCGTGGGTAAAAAAGTGCGGCAAACTCTAACAATGGCGGGGATTTTGGGCAAGGAGCCAATATGTTAAATTGGTCGTTTTTCCGAGCATGCCAGCCGATGATCGCGGCCGTATGACCGCCAGAAAGCTGACATGTTCCTCATCACGGACCCTTTTCCGTTCTTTGTTTCCCCTGGAGATTCCCATGGCGCTTGAACGCTGCGACGTGGAAAAGATCGCCCATCTGGCCCGCCTGGGCCTGCATGAAGGCGAACTGCCACGCATTACCGACGCCCTGAACAGCATTCTCGGCCTGGTCGACCAGATGCAAGCGGTCGACACCACCGGCATCGAGCCCCTGGCCCATCCCCTGGAGGCCAGCCAGCGCCTGCGCCCGGACCAAGTCACCGAAAGCAACCAGCGCGACGCCTACCAGGCGATCGCACCGTCGACCGAAAGCGGTCTGTACCTGGTTCCCAAAGTCATCGAGTAAGGGATAGAGCCTGCCATGCATCAATTGACCCTGGCCGAGATCGCCCGCGGACTCGCCGACAAGTCGTTTTCCTCCGAAGAGCTGACCGGCGCCCTGCTGGCGCGTATCAAGCAGCTCGACCCGCAACTCAACAGCTTCATCAGCGTCACCGAGGAACTGGCCCTGGGCCAGGCCCGTGCCGCCGACGCCCGTCGCGCCGCTGGCGAGACCGGCACGTTGCTGGGTGCACCCATCGCCCACAAGGACCTGTTCTGCACCAACGGCGTACGCACCAGCTGCGGCTCGAAGATGCTCGACAACTTCAAGGCGCCGTATGACGCCACCGTGGTCGCCAAACTGGCCGAAGCCGGCATGGTCACCCTGGGCAAGACCAACATGGACGAATTCGCCATGGGCTCGGCCAACGAGTCCAGCCACTACGGCGCGGTGAAGAACCCGTGGAACCTGGAGCACGTGCCCGGCGGCTCGTCCGGCGGCTCTGCCGCGGCCGTGGCTGCGCGCCTGCTGCCGGTCACCACCGGCACCGACACCGGCGGCTCGATCCGCCAGCCGGCGGCCCTGACCAACCTCACCGGCCTGAAACCGACGTACGGTCGTGTTTCGCGCTGGGGCATGATCGCCTACGCCTCCAGCCTCGACCAGGGCGGCCCGCTGGCCCGCACTGCCGAAGACTGCGCCCTGCTGCTGCAAGGCATGGCCGGCTTCGACGCCAAGGACTCCACCAGCATCGACGAACCGGTGCCGGACTACAGCGCCAACCTCAATGCCTCGCTGCAGGGCCTGCGCATCGGCCTGCCGAAGGAGTACTTCGGTGCCGGCCTCGACCCGCGCATTGCCGAACTGGTGCAGGCCAGCGTCAAGGAGCTGGAAAAGCTCGGCGCGGTGGTCAAGGAAATCAGCCTGCCGAACATGCAGCACGCCATTCCGGCGTACTACGTGATCGCGCCCGCCGAAGCCTCGTCCAACCTGTCGCGTTTCGACGGCGTGCGCTTCGGCTACCGCTGCGAAGAGCCGAAAGACCTCACCGACCTGTACAAGCGCTCCCGTGGCGAAGGCTTCGGCGCCGAAGTGCAGCGACGCATCATGGTCGGCACCTACGCCCTGTCGGCTGGCTACTACGATGCCTACTACGTCAAGGCTCAGCAGATTCGCCGCCTGATCAAGAACGACTTCATGGCCGCCTTCGAAGGCGTCGACCTGATCCTCGGCCCGACCACGCCGAACCCGGCCTGGAAGCTCGGCGCCAAGAGCAGCGACCCGGTCGCCGCCTACCTTGAAGACGTCTACACCATCACCGCCAACCTGGCGGGCCTGCCGGGCCTGTCGATGCCAGCCGGCTTCGTCGATGGCCTGCCGGTCGGCGTGCAGCTGCTGGCCCCGTACTTCCAGGAAGGCCGCCTGCTCAACGTCGCGCACCGTTACCAGCAAGTCACCGACTGGCACACCCGCGCCCCTAACGGCTTCTGAGGAATTCACACATGCAATGGGAAGTTGTGATCGGGCTGGAGATTCATACCCAGCTGGCCACCCAGTCGAAGATCTTCTCCGGCAGCGCCACCACCTTCGGTTCCGAGCCGAACACCCAGGCCAGCCTGGTTGACCTGGGGATGCCCGGCGTATTGCCGGTGCTGAACCAGGAAGCCGTGCGCATGGCCTGCATGTTCGGCCTGGCGATCGATGCCGAAATCGGCAAGCGCAACGTGTTCGCGCGCAAGAACTACTTCTACCCGGACCTGCCCAAGGGCTACCAGATCAGCCAGATGGACCTGCCGATCGTCGGCAAGGGCCACCTGGACATCGCCCTGGAAGACGGCACCATCAAGCGCATCGGCGTGACCCGTGCGCACCTGGAAGAAGACGCCGGCAAGAGCCTGCACGAAGACTTCAGCGGTTCCACCGGTATCGACCTGAACCGTGCCGGCACGCCGCTGCTGGAAATCGTCTCCGAACCGGACATGCGCAGCGCCAAGGAAGCCGTGGCCTACGTCAAGGCGATCCATGCCCTGGTGCGCTACCTGGGCATCTGTGACGGCAACATGGCCGAAGGCTCGCTGCGTTGCGACTGCAACGTCTCGATCCGGCCGAAAGGCCAGACCGAGTTCGGCACCCGCTGCGAGATCAAGAACGTCAACTCGTTCCGCTTCATCGAGCGCGCCATCAACAGCGAGATCCAGCGCCAGATCGACCTGATCGAGGACGGCGGCAAGGTCATTCAGGAAACCCGCCTGTACGACCCGAACAAGGACGAGACCCGCTCCATGCGCAGCAAGGAGGAAGCCAACGACTACCGTTACTTCCCCGACCCGGACCTGCTCCCGGTGGTCATCGAGGACAGCTTCCTGGAAACCATCCGCGCCGGCTTGCCGGAGCTGCCGCCGCAGAAGGTCGAGCGCTTCCAGAGCCAGTACGGTCTGTCGGCCTACGACGCCAACGTGCTGGCCTCCAGCCGTGAACAGGCAGACTACTTCGAGCAGGTGGTGAAGATTGGCGGCGACGCCAAGCTGGCTGCCAACTGGGTCATGGTCGAGTTGGGCAGCTTGCTGAACAAGCTGGGCATCGAGATCGACCAGTCGCCGGTCAGCACCGAGCAGCTCGGTGGCATGTTGCTGCGCATCCGCGACAACACCATCAGCGGCAAGATCGCCAAGACCGTGTTCGAGGCCATGGCCGCCGGTGAAGGCGATGCCGACAGCATCATCGAAAGCAAAGGCCTGAAGCAGGTCACCGACACCGGTGCGATCGACAAGATGCTCGACGAGATGCTCGCCGCCAACGCCGAGCAGGTCGAACAGTACCGTGCGGCCGACGAGGCCAAGCGCGGCAAGATGTTCGGCTTCTTCGTCGGCCAGGCGATGAAGGCCTCCAAAGGCAAGGCCAACCCGGGGCAAGTGAACCAATTGCTCAAGGCCAAGCTCGAAGGGTGAGCTTTGTAGGAGCGGCCTTGTGTCGCGAAAGGGCTGCGAAGCAGCCCCAGCGGTTTACGCAGAAATCTGACCATGGGGCCGCTCTGCGGCCCTTTCGCGACACAAGGCCGCTCCTACAGCCCCGCGCCGCCAAGCGCGCCCAACGGCAGCACCGGAGCTTCCATCTTGCTAATACGATCCCTGGGCACCCTGGCCCTCTTCTCCCTCCTGGCCGGCTGCGCCAGCCATGACATCGATTCCAGCGGTTACGACAAGACCGGCACCGCCTCGTATTACGGTTCTCGCCACCACGGCAAACGCACCGCCAGCGGCGAAGCCTTCAACCAGAACGGCCTCACCGCCGCCCACCGCTCCCTGCCCTTCGGCAGCCGGGTGCTGGTCACCAACCTCGCCAACAAACGCAGCGTGGTCGTCCGCATCAATGACCGCGGCCCCCACACCCGTGGCCGATTGATTGACCTGTCACGGGCTGCGGCAGAAAAAATCGGCATGGTCCGTAGCGGAACGGCGCGCGTCCGGGTACAAGGTCTGAGCGACTGACGCCACTGGAGCCCCGACCATTTTCGACCTGGCCACCCTCCCCACCTTCAGCCTCCTGCAACTGGGCACTGCCCTGCTGTTGCTGGTGGCCGGCGCCGAGCTGATGGTGCGCGCGGCCCTGCGCCTGGCCTTGCGCCTGCATGTGCGCCCACTGATCATCGGCCTTAGCCTGGTGGCGTTCGGCAGCACCGCACCGCAGCTGACCGTGAGCCTGCAGGCCGCCTACCAGGGCGCGCCCGACGTGGCCGTGGGCAGCGTGGTAGGCAGCAATATCTTCAATGTGCTGGTCATCCTCGGCCTGGCGGCCCTGATCATTCCCCTGCGGGTATCCCGCCAGCTGGTGCGCCTGGACATTCCGCTGATGATCCTTGCCAGCGGCCTGGTGTACGCGCTGGCCAGCAACGGCCACCTGGGCCGGCTGGAAGGCTTGCTGATGCTGCTTGGCCTGGCGGGCTACCTGGCCATGCTCTGGCACCAGTCGCGCCACTATGCCCGCACCTATCCCGCACCACGCCCGCTCGCCAGCAGTAACGCTCGCTTCTGGTCAGGCACCTTGCTGCAGGTGCTGTTCGGCCTCGTGCTGCTGAGCCTGGCTGGCCATTTGCTGTTGGAGGCCGCCGTCGAGGTGGCGACCGACCTGGGCCTGTCCGAGCGCATCATCGGCCTGACCGTGGTGGCGGTGTGCACTTCCCTCCCCGAACTCGCCGCAGCACTGATCGCCGCGCTGCGTGGCGAGCGGGAAATTGCCGTGGGCACGGTCATCGGCAGCAACCTGTTCAACCTGTTGGCGGTATTGGGCATGACCGCGCTGATCACCCCCGAGCCGCTGACCATCTCACCCAACGCGCTGGATTTCGACCTGCCGGTGATGCTTGGCGTCGCCGTCCTGAGCCTGCCGGTGTTCTACTCCGGCTACCGGATCACCCGCGCCGAAGGGCTGGTGTTCCTGTGCCTTTACCTGGCCTACGGCCTGCACGTGGTGGCATTCACCACCGGCATGCCCCTGGCCGGCCGCCTGGAGCGGTTGATGCTGTTCTATGTCCTGCCAGTGCTCGGCGTGGTGCTGCTGTTCACCACGGTTCGCGCCTGGCGCCGCCAACACTAAGGAAAACAACATGGCTGAAAGCAAGACCGGCGAACAGATTCGCCGCCAGGTAATGGGGGATGCGTTCGTCGACCGCGCCCTGGGCAACGCCACCGACTTCACTCAACCGCTGCAGGACTTCGTCAACGAACACGCCTGGGGCAGTGTCTGGGCGCGTGACGGCCTGCCGCTGAAAACCCGCAGCCTGATTACCCTGGCTACCCTGACGGCGCTCAAGTGCCCGCAGGAGCTCAAGGGGCATGTGCGCGGGGCATTGAACAATGGCTGTACGGTGGAGGAGATTCGCGAGGCGCTGCTGCATTGCGCGGTGTATACGGGGGTGCCGGCGGCGATCGATGCGTTCAGGGCGGCGCAGGAAGTGATCGACAGTTACCAGGCTTGATTGATTGGGGGGCAGTACTGGCCCTATCGCCGGCAAGCCGGCTCCCACAGGGATCAATGTGGGAGCCGGCTTGCCGGCGATAGGGCCAGTGCAGTCTCAGACCTTGGCCTGTCGAGCCTTCTTCAGGCGGAACGCCACATACAGCACGGCAATCCACGCCGGAATCAGCATCACCGAAATGCGAATCGGCGGGGTCAGGTACATCACCACCAGAATCAGCACGATGAACGCCAGGCACAGGTAATTGGAGAACGGGTGCCACAAGCTGCGATAGAAAGGCGTGATGCCCGCCGCCAGCTTGGCCTTGCGGAACTTCAGGTGAGTGATGCTGATGCTCGCCCAGTTGATCACCAGCGCCGACACCGCCAACGCCATCAGCAGGCCGAACGCCTCACCCGGCATCAGGTAGTTGATCAGCACACACATGCCCGTAGCGAACGCCGATACTCCCAGCGCAGTCAACGGCACACCGCTGCGGCTGACCTTGAGCAGCTGGCGCGGCGCATCGCCCTGGCTGGCCAGGCCGAACAGCATGCGGCTGTTGGCGTAGACGCAGCTGTTGTAGACCGACAGCGCGGCGGTCAGCACCACGATATTGAGGATGGTCGCCACCAGGTCGCTGTCCAGTTCGTGGAAGATCATCACGAACGGGCTGCCGCCCTGCACCACTTTCTGCCACGGGTACAGCGACAGCAGTACCGCCAGGGCACCGATGTAGAAAATCAGGATGCGGTACACCACCTGGTTGGTGGCCTTGGGAATGCTGTGGCGTGGGTTGTCCGCCTCGGCCGCGGTGATACCCACCAATTCCAGGCCGCCAAAGGAGAACATGATCACCGCCAAGGCCATCACCAGTCCGGTGACGCCATTGGGGAAGAACCCGCCGTATTGCCACAGGTTGGCCACACTGGCATCCGGGCCACCGTGGCCACTGCCCAGCAACCAGGCGCCGAAGCCAATCATGCTGACGATGGCCACCACCTTGACCAGGGCGAACCAGAATTCCATTTCGCCGTAGACCTTCACCTGGGTCAGGTTGATGAGGTTGATCACCACGAAGAAGATCGCCGCCGTCGCCCAGGTCGGGAACTCCGGCCACCAGTACTGCACATAGATGCCCACGGCGGTGAGTTCGGCCATGCCTACCAGCACGTACACCACCCAGTAGTTCCAGCCCGAAACGAAGCCTGCGAACTCGCTCCAGTACTGATGGGCGAAGTGGCTGAAACTGCCGGCCACCGGCTCTTCGACCACCATTTCGCCAAGCTGGCGCATGATCAGGAAGGCCATCAGGCCGGCAATGGCGTAACCCAGCAAAACGGAGGGGCCGGCCAGCTGGATGGTCTGGGCGATGCCCAGGAACAACCCGGTGCCAATGGCCCCACCCAGCGCGATAAGCTGGATATGGCGGTTCTTCAGCCCGCGCTGCAAGCGCTCGGGCGTGCTCTGGTCTTGCATGAAGTGTCCTTTAGCTCAGTGAGGCAGTGTTTTTGTGTTGTTTGCAGTCAAGGATCTAGATCCATCCGCCCCACTGCAAGATGAAAATCCCAATATTGGTGGTGATCGCCGCCATTAGCGTAGTAATCACGATGATCGAAGCGGCCAGCTCGTGGTTGCCGTTGGCGGCACGCGCCATGACATAGCTGGCCGCAGCGGTCGGGCTGCCGATGTACAGGAACAGGATTCCCAACTCGGCCCCGCGAAAGCCGCAAAGCCAGGCACCCAAGGTACCGACCAGCGGCAGCCAGACCATCTTCACCAGGCTGGCATCGATGGCCAGCTTGCCGCAATCGCGCAGCGCCGCCAGCGATAGGGTGCCGCCAATGCAGATCAACGCCAGGGGCAAGGTCATCTGCGCCAGGTAGTCGCCCGAGGTGAGCAGCCAGTTGGGCAGCGGCACCTGGCCGTAGGCCATGGGTGTTGCCACCAGCACGCTGATGATCAGCGGGTTGCTGAGGATGCTCTTGCAGATGCTCCACGGGTCGGACTTGAGGTCGGGGCTGTACACCGCCAGCACCACCGCCGACAGCGAGTTGTACATGAGGATCACCAGGCCGGCGAGTACCGCGCCCAGCGAGATGCCGTAGTCGCCATACAGGCTGGCGGCCAGGGCCAGGCCAATCACGCCGTTGTTACCGCGAAACGCCCCTTGGGTGTAGATGCCACGGTCGGCCAGCGGGCTGCGCCAGATCGCCATGCCCCAGGCCACGGAGAAACCGACCAGGGTGGCGGCGACGAAATAGAGGAGCACGCCAGGTTTGACGGCGGTAGCCAGGTCGGCGTGGTAGATGCCGAGAAACAGCAGTGCCGGCATGCACACGTTGAACACCAGCTGCGAGGCCACCCGGTTGAAGTTGTCGTCGATCAGGTGGATGCGTTTGAGCAGCACGCCCATGAACAGCATGGCGAAGACGGGCGCCGTGATGTTCAGCGTCTGGATGAGAAGGGCGAGCATGCGCAAGCGATCCTGGGAGGGTTGCCGTTAGGCGGCTAATGATACGTCAACGGCTGCGAGTTGCGGGGATCAGGGTGCGATAAAGGAAAGTGTCTGACAGTACCGGCCCTTTCGCGGGACAAGCCCGCGAAGAAGCCGACGCCGATTCAGCGCCGCACCGGGCGCTTCTGCAGCTTGCGCTGCAAGGTCCGCCGGTGCATGCCCAGCGCCCGCGCCGTGGCGGAAATATTGCCCTCGTGCTCGTTCAGCACCCGCTGAATGTGCTCCCACTGCAGACGGTCCACCGACATCGGGTTTTCCGGTACCAGGGAGTCCAGGTCGGTGTGCTCCGACAGCAACGCCGCCAGTACATCATCGGCGTCCGCCGGCTTGCACAGGTAGTTGCACGCACCGCGCTTGACCGCTTCGACCGCGGTGGCAATGCTCGAATAACCGGTCAGGATCACCACGCGCATTTCTGGGTCCAGCTCCAGCAGCTTGGGCAGCAGCACAAGGCCCGAGTCGCCTTCCATCTTCAGGTCCAGCGTGGCGTAGTCCGGCAGGTCCTGCTGGGCCAGGATCAGCCCCTCCTCGGCGGAGCTCGCCGTGCTCACGCGGAAACCGCGACGGCTCATGGCCCGGGCCATGACCCGGGTGAAGGTGGCATCGTCATCCACCAGCAGCAGGTGCGGCAGTTCTTCGCTTTCGACCTGGTTTTCTTCGCTCATCATTCATCTCCTCGCTTGCCATGGGGCAGGCGCAATTCGGTCAGGGTGCCACCCTGTTCATGACTATAGAGTTTCACCGAACCGCCCGCACGGGTCACGCTGGCCTTGCTCAAGAACAGGCCCAGGCCGAAGCCTTTGCCCTTGGTGGTAATGAAGGGTTTGCCGATCGCTTCGGCAATGGCCGGCGGTACGCCCGGGCCATGGTCACGGATGCTGATGACGATGTCGTGGGCATCCCAGTCCAGCTGCACTTGCAGGTCATCGGGGCAGGCATCGGCGGCATTGTTCAACAGGTTGAGCAGCGCCTGGGTCAGGTCAGGCGGCGGCGTCAGGCGCGGCACCTGGCCGTCGCGCAGGCGCTGGAAGCGGTAGCTGGCCTCCGGGCGCATCAGGTGCCAGCGGTCGAGTGACTCATCGAGCCAGGCGGTGACGTCCTGCTCGACCACCGCCAGGCGGCGATTGGCCTCGGCGGCGCGCACCAGCTGCTGCAGGGTTTCCTTGCACAGCTTGACCTGGTCCTGAAGGATCTGCAGGTCTTCCTGCAGCAGCGGGTCTTTATGGTCCTGGCGCATTTCGTTGAGCAGCACGCTCATGGTCGCCAGCGGCGTCCCCAGCTCATGGGCAGCACCGGCGGCCTGGGTCGCCACGGCCAGCAGTTGTTCATCGCGAAGGCTTTCTTCGCGCCGCTCGGAACGCAACTGCTCCTGGCGGCGCAACTCCTCGGCCATGCGCGCGGCGAAGAAGGTGATGACCGCGGCCGCCAGGGCGATGCTCAGCCACATGCCGTAGACCTGCATCTTGTCCCGCGCCATCGGCAGCCCTTCGAGCGGATAGAACTGCACCAGCAACAGGCTGTAGGCGGTCAGCGCGATGCCCGAGAGAATCAGCGAATACAGCCACGGCAAGGTCACCGCGGCAATCGCCAGCGGCACCAGGTAATAGGACACGAACGGGTTGGTCGACCCCCCCGAGTAATAAAGCAAGGCACTGTGGATCAACAGGTCGCAGGCCAGTTGCAGGGCGTATTCGAGCTCGGTGACCGGCAGCGACAGGCGCAGACGCAGCGCCGTGAAAGCACACAGCAAGGACGACAGCGCCAGGGTTGCGGCCAGCGAGAGCCAGGGCAACGGCAGCAGTTCGGTCCAGTAGGCCACGCCCACGGAGCCAGCCTGAGCGGCGAGGACCAGAACGCGAATGACGGTCAGGCGCCAGAGATTCTGGCGTGTAGCGGACAGCGGTTGTGCGGCGGCGAGCATGAGCTCTCCTGATGAGTGCTCCAGAAAAATCGGCTGGAGTATACCGAAGCCAGGCCCTTCACTGCAGTGATGCGGCAAACCGCCACACTTTGACACAGGTTCATGATGGCACTTTTGAACCCACTACACTGGATTCGGTCTGATCGGCCATGCGTGGAATGGATGGCCAGACCCCACGCCTTTTGATGCCAAGGAGTAACCCATGCAAATCCCACGTCGCAGCGCGGCTCTGATCCTGTCTTGCGGCATGCTCGCCAGCCTGCCCGCGTTGGCAGCCGATGAGCCACGCTTCAACCAGGTATCGCTGCGCGCCGAAGTCAGCAAGGAAGTGCCGCGCGACCTGATGGTCGTGACCCTGTACAGCGAAGCGCAGGACAACGACCCAGGCAAGCTCGCCAAGCAGATCACCGAGACCATGAACAAGGCCGTGCAGCAGGCGCGCCAGGTCAAGGATGTGAAGATCAGCCAGGGCAGCCGCAACAGCTATCCGATCTACGACAGCAAGGGCCAGAAGATCACGGGCTGGCGCGAGCGCGCCGAATTGCGCCTTGAAGCTGCCGACTTCCCGGCCTTGTCCCAGCTCACCGCCGAGCTGCTGAAGGACCTGAAGATGGGCGGCATGGACTTCTCCATTGCCCCCGCCACGCGCAAGGCCAGCGAAGATGCGCTGCTCAAGGATGCGGTCGAGGCTTTCAAGGCCCGTGCCCAGTTGGCCACCGAGGCCCTGGGTGGCAAAGGCTATAAAGTGGTCAGCCTCAACCTCAACAGCAGCGGCTACCCACGCCCGTACCTGCGCAGCGCACCAATGGCGATGAAGGCCATGAGCGCCGATGAAGCGGCGCCTGCGCCGGATATCGAAGCGGGCACCAGCGAAGTCAGCATGAATGCCGATGGGCAGATCGAAGTGCTGATGCCTTAAGCGACGACAAGGGGCCCTGTGGGAGCGGGCTTGCCCGCGAAGAAAGCGACGCGGTGAATGGCACCGGCGTTGCCGGTGTTCGCGGGGCAAGCCCGCTCCCACACGCACTCGCGCACAGCTGTTACAGATATTTCCTACGCACTATTTAAGTGCCTCCTACAAAATCCCCCGCCTCGAAATATTCTGCAAAAAGCCATCATTATGCCTGCGCAAACGTTCAACTTCTTCGAAAGTTATACGGATGCGACATCTATGTACGCTCGTACTACTTTTCTGACGCCAACTATCCTTCTGATGGTTGCATTGGGAATCCCCCCTGCATAAGTATCCGCAGGTCGGCTCACGAGGCCACCTCAAACCAAAAATGACAACAATGAGGCCACCATGCTCAAACACGCAGTCATTCCGTTCCTGCTCGGTGCAGGCCTGCTAGCCGGCGCACCGCTAGCCCATGCCGCATCCAACCTGGTGTTCTGCTCCGAAGGCAGCCCGGCGGGCTTCGACCCGGGGCAGTACACCACCGGAACCGACTTCGACGCCTCGGCCGAGACCGTGTTCAACCGCCTGACCCAGTTCGAACGGGGCGGCACCGCCGTCATCCCGGGCCTGGCGACCCAGTGGGACGTGTCCGACGACGGCAAGACCTACACTTTCCACCTGCGCGAAGGCGTGAAGTTCCACACCACCGACTACTTCAAGCCCAGCCGCGAATTCAACGCCGACGACGTGCTGTTCACCTTCGACCGCATGCTCGACAAGAACCACCCGTTCCGTAAGGCCTACCCCACCGAATTCCCCTACTTCACCGACATGGGCATGGACAAGAACATCGCCAAGGTGGAGAAGCTCGACGATCACACGGTCAAGTTCACCCTCAACGAAGTGGACGCCGCGTTCATCCAGAACCTGGCCATGAGCTTCGCCTCGATCCAGTCGGCCGAGTACGCCGACCAGCTGCTCAAGGGCGGCAAGGCCGCCGACATCAACCAGAAGCCGATCGGCACCGGCCCGTTCGTGTTCAGCAAGTACCAGAAAGACGCGCAGATCCGCTTCAAGGGCAACAAGGACTACTGGAAGCCCGAAGACGTGAAGATCGACAACCTGATCTTCGCCATCACCACCGATGCCTCGGTGCGCATGCAGAAGCTGAAGAAGGGCGAGTGCCAGGTCACCCTGTTCCCGCGCCCGGCCGACATCGAGCCGCTCAAGGCCGACAAGAATCTGCAGATGCCGCAGCAGGCCGGCTTCAACCTCGGCTACATCGCCTACAACGTGATGGACAAGATCAAGGGCAGTAACGAGCCCAACCCGATGGCCAAGCTGGAAGTGCGCCAGGCACTGGACATGGCCGTCGACAAGAAGAAGATCATCGAGTCGGTGTACCAGGGCGCCGGCCAGCTCGCCGTCAATGGCATGCCGCCTACCCAGTGGTCCTACGACGACAGCATCAAGGACGCCGCCTACGACCCGGAAAAGGCCAAGGAACTGCTGAAGAAAGCCGGCGTCAAGGAGGGCACCGAGATCACCTTGTGGGCCATGCCCGTGCAACGCCCCTACAACCCCAACGCCAAGCTGATGGCCGAGATGCTGCAATCGGACTGGGCCAAGATCGGCATCAAGGCCAAGATCGTCAGCTACGAATGGGGCGAGTACATCAAACGCTCCAAAGGCGGTGAACAGGGCGCCATGCTGATCGGCTGGAGCGGTGACAACGGTGACCCGGACAACTGGCTGGGCACCCTGTACGGTTGCGATGCCGTTGACGGCAACAACTTCTCCAAGTGGTGCTACAAGCCCTACGACGACCTGATCAAGCAGGCCAAGGCCACCTCCGACCAGGCCAAGCGCACCGAGCTGTACCAGAAGGCGCAGCACATTCTCAAAGAGCAGGTGCCGATCACCCCGATCGCCCACTCCACCGTGTACCAGCCCATGAGCACCAAGGTGAAGGACTTCAAGATCAGTCCGTTCGCATTGAACGCGTTCTACGGCGTCAGCGTGGACAAGTAGCACCGAGCCACCCTCACCCATTCCCGTAAACCACACCCACCCCGACGCTACCCGCGTCGGGGATGGGCCCCTGTTGCCGCCATTCGTACCCCGAGGCGGCGAAACAGACGGAGAAGGACCTGCACATGCGCCACATCACACTGCTTTCCAGCCTGCTCGGCCTCGGCCTCATGGGCCAGGCCCCTGCCCTGCTGGCCAACAACCTGGTGTTCTGCTCCGAGGGCAGCCCCGCTGGCTTCGACACGGCCCAGTACACCAGCGCCACCGACAACGACGCCGCCGAACCGATCTACAACCGCCTGGTGGAATTCGAACGCGGCGGTACCGCCGTGCACCCCGCGCTGGCAACGCAGTGGGAGGTGTCCGACGACGGCCTGCGCTACACCTTCCACCTGCGCCAAGGGGTGAAGTTCCACACCAGCAAAACCTTCACCCCGAGCCGCGAGTTCAACGCCGACGACGTGCTGTTCACCTTCAACCGCATGCTCGACAAGACCCACCCGTTCCGGCAGGCCTACCCCACTGAGTTTCCCTACTTCGTCAGCATGGGCCTGGACAAGAACATCGCCGCCGTCGAAAAGACCGACCCGCTGACCGTGGTGTTCACCCTCAACAAGGTCGACGCCGCCTTCGTGCAGAACCTGGCCATGAGCTTCGCCTCGATCCTGTCTGCCGAATACGCCGAGCAACTGCTGGCCAGCGGCCGACCCAGCGATATCAACCAGCAACCGATCGGCACTGGCCCCTTCGTGTTCCAGCGCTACCAGAAGGACTCGCAGATCCGCTTCAAGGGCAACAGGGACTACTGGGCGCCCGACGAGGTGAAGATCGACAACCTGGTGTTCTCGATCAATACCGACCCTTCGGTACGCATCCAGAAGCTGCGCCGCAACGAGTGCCAGGTCACCCTGCACCCGCGTCCGGCCGACCTGCCGGCGCTGCGCGCCGACAGCAAGCTGCAGGTGCTGCAGCAACCGGGCTTCAACCTCGGCTACATCGCCTACAACACCCAGCACCCGCCGTTCGATCGCCTGGAGGTGCGCCAGGCCATGGACATGGCGGTGAACAAGCAGGCGATTCTGCAGGCGGTGTACCAGGACTCCGGGCAGTTGGCGGTCAATGCCATGCCGCCAACCCAGTGGTCCTACGACAACAGCCTCAAGGACGCCCCCTTCGACCCGGAAAAAGCCAAGCGGCTGCTCGAACAGGCCGGGGTCAAGCCAGGCACTGAAGTCACCCTGTGGGCCATGCCCGTGCAGCGCCCCTACAACCCCAACGCCAAGTTGATGGCCGAGATGCTCCAGGCCGACTGGAGCAAGCTTGGCTTCAAGGTGCGGATCGTCAGCTACGAGTGGGGCGAATACCTCAAGCGCATGAAAAACGGCGAGCACGACATCGCGCTGATTGGCTGGACAGGTGACAACGGCGACCCGGACAACTGGCTGGGCACCCTCTACAACTGCGACGCCATTGGCAGCAACAACTACTCGCTGTGGTGCGACCCGCAGTACGACAGCCTGGTCAAGCAGGCCAAGCAAGTCACCGACCAGGCCCAGCGCACCGCCCTGTACCAGCAGGCCCAGCAGCGCCTCAAGCAACAGGTACCGATCACCCCGGTGGCGCATTCCACGGTGAACCAGCCGATCAGCGTCAAGGTCGCCGATTTCAAGGTAAGCCCCTTTGGCCGCAATGACTTTTCCGGTGTGAGTGTTGATTGATTTTCAGCCTTCATTGGCCCTTCGCGGATAAATCCGCTCGTACAGAGCCTGCGCGGTTCCTGTAGGAGCGGGTTTACCCGCGATGAGGCCGGCACACCTCACACAACTCCCCCGATTTTGCCCGGCGATCCCGTGGCAACCCTGGCAACACCGCAGCAAACACCCGGCCCACAAGGCCAGGCAATAACTACAAAAACAGAAAGGGAGCTTTAACCTTGAGACTTTTCACTCTCACCGCACTGGCCTTGGCCATCAGCGCCTATTGCGCCACAGCCCAGGCCGACACCCAGAGCCAGGACTACGTGCCATTCAGCCTCAAAGCCGCCAGCGAGCAAGACCAGGCCCAAGGCTTGATCGACGGCCAGAGCCTGTCCGGCAGCACCCGCAACTGGTACGCCCGCGAACGCGCCACCCGCGCGCCGCTGTGGAAGTACACCAAGAGCGACGGCACGCGCCACGACACCCACAGCCGCGACAACTGGGTGCAGGGCACCATCCTCAACTACAGCTCGGGCTTCACCCAGGGCACCGTGGGTTTTGCCGTGGAAGCCGCCGGCTACAACGCCATCGCCCTGGAACAAGGCCGCGCCGCCGTGGCCGGGCCGAACAACCGCACCCTGACCCACAGCGACGGCGACCCCATCGGCCAGTGGAGCAAGATGGGCCTGGCCAACCTCAAAGCGCGGGTGTCCAACACCACCCTGACCGTGGGCCGCCAATCGGTGGACACGCCGATGATCGCCTACATCGGCAACCGCGCCCTGCCGTCGAGCTTCCAGGGTGCGTTCCTGCACAGCGCCGAATTCGACAACCTGTCGTTCGACCTGGGCACCTTCGACCGCGTCTCGCCACGTACCGAACAAAGCCTGAGCAAGTTCCGCAGCGAATACAGCGCCACCGGCGTGGAAACCGACCGCGCCAGCACGACCGGGGTCAACTACCAGCCGTTCAAGAGCCTGACCACCAGCCTCTATGCCAGCAAGGTCGACGACTTCTGGAACCAGTACTACTTCGGCGCCAACCACGTACTGGGCGACAGCGCGGTACTGAGCCTGAGCACCGGTCTGAACTACTACAAGACCGTGGACGAAGGCAGCAAGAAGATGGGCGAGATCGACAACGACACTTACAGCCTGTCGCTCGGCCTGACCCACCAGGCGCACACCGTCACGGCCTCGTGGCAGCAGGTCAACGGCAACGAATACTTCGACTACCTGCACGAAACCAATGGCATCTACCTGGCCAACTCGCTGCTGTCGGACTTCAACGGCCCCAACGAGAAATCCGTGCAGCTTTCCTATGTGCTGAACATGGCGCCCTACGGCGTGCCGGGCCTCAAGTTCAACCTGTACAACGCCCGTGGCTGGGGCATCGACGGCACCCATTACCGTGGCACGGCCTATGACGTGAACGGCCTCGATGGCGAGAACCACTACGAGTGGGGCATCGGCACCAGCTACGCGGTGCAGAGCGGGCCGCTGAAGGACACCAGCATCCGCGCCACCTACACCGCGCACCGCGCCAGCAAAGCCCAGGGCGATGGCAGCCTGGACGAACTGCGCATCGTCACCACTATTCCGTTCAACATCCTCTGACCGTTGACGCCACGGCCCGCTTCGAACCAGGCCGTGGCGGCTACGCTGGAATCAATGCATGCAGGGAGGTTCCATGACATCGCTAGCACTGCGCGCGGCCCTGGCCGCGATCATCCTGGGCGCTGCCGGACAACTGGCGGCCAAGCCTTTGGTGGTGTGCACCGAAGCCAGCCCGGAAGGCTTCGACGTGGTCCAGTACACGACCGCGGTCACCTTCGACGCCACGGCCGAGACGGTGTTCAACCGCCTGGTCGATTTCAAGCCGGGCACTACCGACATCCAGCCGGCCCTGGCCGAACGCTGGGACATCTCGCCTGACGGCCTGACCTACACCTTCCACCTGCGCCAAGGTGTGAAGTTCCACACCACCGACTACTTCAAGCCAACCCGCGACTTCAACGCCGACGACGTGCTGTGGAGCCTGAACCGTCAGCTCGACCCGAACCACCCGTGGCACGCCAGGACCAGCGTCGGCTACCCGTATTTCGAGAGCATGGCCTTCAAGGACCTGCTCAAGTCGGTGGAAAAGACCGACGGGCACACCGTGGTCATCACCCTCACGCGCCCGGAAGCGCCCTTCCTGCGGGACATGGCCATGGGCTTCACGTCGATCTACTCCGCCGAATATGGCGACCAGTTGCTCAAGGCCGGCACCACTGGCGATCTCAACAGCAAGCCGATCGGCACCGGTCCGTTCATCTTCCAGCGCTACAACAAGGACGCCCAGGTGCGCTACAAGCCCAACCCGGACTACTTCCGTGGCAAGCCGCCAAGCGATGCGCTGATCTTCGCCATTGCCACCGACAGCAACGTGCGCCTGCAGAAACTGCGCGCCAACGAATGCCAGGTAGCGCTGTACCCCAAGCCAGACGACGTACCGTCGATCAAGGCCGACTCCACGCTCAAGGTGGCCGAGATCGAAGCCCTGGTCACCGGCTATATCGCCATGAACACCGAGCACAAGTACCTGGGCGACGTGCGCGTGCGCAAAGCCATCAACATGGCCTTCGACCGCCAGACCCACGTCGACCAGCTGTTCGGCAAGGGTAACGCGCTGGTGGGCGTGAACCCGTACCCGCCGACCATGATCGGCTACAACAGCGACAACCATAACCCGCCCCGCGACTTGGCCAAGGCGCGTGAACTGCTCAAGCAAGCGGGCGTACCGGAAGGTACGGTGATCACCCTGTTCACGCGCAATGGCGGTGGTGCGACCAATCCCAACCCGCGCCTGTCGGCAGAAATGCTGCAGTCCGACCTCAAGCAGATCGGCCTCAAGCTGGATATCCGCGTGATGGAGTGGGCCGAGATGCTGCGCCGCGCCAAGAAAGGCGAGGCAGACCTGGTGTCCACCGGCTGGGCCGGCGATAACGGCGACCCGGACAACTTCCTCAGCCCCCTGCTCAGCTGCGATGCCGCCAGGACCGGCGAAAACTACGCCCGCTGGTGCAACCCGAAATTCCAGGAACTGATCACCCGCGCCCGCGAAGTGATCGACAACGACGAACGCGCAAGGCTCTATGCCGAGGCATTGAAGGTGTACGATGACGATCAACCCTGGATCAGCATGGCCCATCCGAAGATGTTCACCGCCATGCGTGCAAACGTGGAGGGTTACGTGATCAACCCTCTGACCAACAACAACTTCGCCACCACCAAGGTGAAGTAGAACAACAACGATCGCCGGCAACCCACACGGGCACCGGCGGCACTGCCGTACAACGGCCGATGAGGTAACCCCGACAATGTTGAGTTTTATTGCCCGGCGCCTGGGCTTGCTGATCCCGACTTTCTTCGGCATCACCTTGCTGACCTTCGCGCTCATACGCCTGATCCCCGGCGACCCGGTGGAAGTGATGATGGGCGAGCGCAGGGTCGACCCCGAAATGCATGCCCAGGCCATGGAGCGCCTGGGCCTGAACAAGCCACTGCCGGTCCAGTACCTGGACTACGTCGGCAAGCTGGCCCAGGGTGACCTGGGCGAGTCCCTGCGCACCCGCGAGAGTGTGTGGACCGAGTTCCTCACGCTGTTCCCGGCCACCTTGGAGCTGTCGTTCGCGGCCTTGCTGTTCGCCGGTACCGTCGGCTTGCTGGCCGGGGTGATCGCCGCGCTCAAGCGCGGCTCGCTGTTCGACCACGGGGTCATGGGCATATCGCTGGCCGGCTATTCCATGCCGATCTTCTGGTGGGGCCTGATCCTGATCATGTTCTTCTCGGTCAGCCTCGGCTGGACGCCCGTCTCCGGGCGCATCGACCTGCTCTACGACATCGAGCCGAAAACCGGCTTCATGCTCATCGACACCTTGCTCAGCGACGAAGAAGGTGCGTTCAAGGACGCGGTGATGCACCTGATCCTGCCGGCCATCGTGCTGGGCACCATCCCCCTGGCGGTGATCGCCCGCATGACCCGCTCGTCGATGCTCGAAGTGCTGCGCGAGGACTACATCCGTACCGCGCGTGCCAAGGGCCTGTCGCCGGCCCGTGTGGTGTTCGTGCACGGCCTGCGCAACGCGCTGATCCCGGTGCTGACCGTGTTCGGCCTGCAGGTCGGCACCCTGCTCGCCGGGGCCGTGCTCACCGAAACCATCTTTTCCTGGCCGGGCGTCGGCAAGTGGCTGATCGAAGCCATCGGCGCCCGTGACTACCCCGTGGTCCAGAACGGCATCCTGTTGATCGCCTGCCTGGTGATCCTGGTCAACTTCGTCGTGGATATCCTCTACGGCCTGGCCAACCCACGCATCCGTCATCAGCGCTGAGGCCCTCGTCATGACTAGCCCGATTCCGAAATCCGTCACGCCGGCCAGCCCGGTGGACCAGAGCCTGCTTTACCCCTCGCCGTACAAAGAGTTCTGGCATGCCTTCTCGCGCAACAAGGGCGCGGTGATGGGCCTGGCCTTCATGTGCCTGGTGGTGTTCTGCGCGCTGTTCGCGCCGTGGGTCGCCCCGCACGACCCAAGCGAGCAATACCGCGACTTCCTGCTCACGCCACCGGTGTGGCTCGAAGGCGGTACCTGGCAATTCATCCTCGGCACCGACGAGCTGGGCCGCGACCTGCTCTCGCGGTTGATCCAGGGTGCCCGCTTGTCCTTGCTGATCGGCCTGTCGTCGGTGGTGATGTCGCTGATTCCCGGCATCCTGCTGGGCCTTCTGGCCGGCTTCTTCCCGCACCTTCTCGGCCCGTCGATCATGCGCCTGATGGACGTGATGCTGGCCCTGCCGTCGCTGCTGCTGGCAGTGGCGATCGTCGCCATCCTCGGCCCAGGCCTGATCAACACGGTGATCGCCATCGCCATCGTCTCCTTGCCTTCCTACGTGCGCCTGACCCGCGCCGCGGTGATGGGTGAACTCAACCGCGACTACGTCACCGCCGCGCGCCTGGCCGGTGCCGGCCTGCCGCGGCTGATGTTCGTCACCGTGCTGCCCAACTGCATGGCACCGCTGATCGTGCAGGCCACCTTGAGTTTCTCCTCGGCCATCCTCGACGCCGCAGCACTGGGCTTCCTGGGCCTGGGCGTGCAACCGCCGACCCCGGAATGGGGCACCATGCTGGCGTCGGCGCGTGACTACATCGAGCGCGCCTGGTGGGTGGTGAGCCTGCCCGGCCTGACGATTCTGCTCAGTGTCCTGGCAATCAACCTGATGGGCGACGGCCTGCGCGATGCGCTGGACCCGAAACTCAAGAACGCCGCCTGAGGAGAGCGCCATGTCACTGTTGCAGATCAACAACCTGAACGTGCGCTTCGGCGACGCCAATGCCGTGCCTGTGGTGGACGGCCTGGACCTTGCGGTGGACGCCGGCGAGATCCTGGCCATCGTCGGCGAGTCCGGCTCGGGCAAGTCGGTGACCATGATGGCCCTGATGGGCCTGATCGACGCCCCAGGGCGAATCACCGCCGATACCCTCAGCTTCGACGGCACCGACATGCTCAAGCTCAGCGGTCGCCAGCGGCGCAAGGTGGTGGGCAAGGACATCGCCATGGTCTTCCAGGACCCGATGACCGCGCTCAACCCGAGCTACACCGTGGGTTTCCAGATCCAGGAGGTACTGCGCCAGCACCTGGGCCTGAAGGGCAAGGCCGCTCGCCAGCGCGCCCTGGAGCTGCTGAAAAAAGTCGAAATCCCGGCCGCCGAAAGCCGCCTGGACGCTTACCCGCACCAGCTGTCGGGCGGCATGAGCCAGCGCGTGGCGATCGCCATGGCGATTGCCGGCGAACCCAAGCTGCTGATCGCTGACGAACCGACCACGGCGCTGGATGTAACCATCCAGGCGCAGATCATGGAGCTGCTGGTGAACCTGCAGAAAGAGCGCAACATGGCGCTCATCCTGATTACCCACGACCTGGCCGTGGTCGCCGAAACGGCCAGGCGCGTGTGCGTGATGTATGCCGGGCAAGCCGTGGAAGTGGGCCAGGTGCCGGAGCTGTTCGACGTCCCGGCCCATCCCTACAGCGAAGCGCTGCTGGCGGCGATCCCCGAGCACAGCATCGGTGCCGAACGCCTGGCCACCCTGCCCGGCATCGTCCCCGGCCGCTACGATCGCCCCGCCGGCTGCCTGCTGTCGCCGCGCTGCCCGTATGTGCAGGACAACTGCCGGCACCAGCGCCCGCCCCTCGATCCCCAGGCCCATAGCCTGGTGCGTTGCTTCTACCCGCTGAACCAGGAGGTGGCGTGATGGCCGTCGTTCTTTGTGCCCGGGAGCTGACCCGGCATTACGAGGTTTCACGTGGCCTGTTCAAGGGCCACGCCCTGGTGCGTGCGCTCAATGGCGTGTCGTTCGAACTGGAGGCCGGCAAGACCCTGGCCGTGGTCGGTGAGTCCGGCTGCGGCAAGTCGACCCTGGCGCGTGCCCTGACCCTGATCGAAGAGCCGTCCTCGGGGTCGCTGCAAATCGCCGGCACCGAGGTCAAGGGCGCCAGCAAGGTCGAGCGCAAGCAACTGCGCCGCGATGTGCAGATGGTGTTCCAGAGCCCCTACGCCTCGCTCAACCCACGGCAGAAGATCGGCGACCAGTTGGCCGAGCCGTTGCTGATCAATACCTCGATGAGCAAGGCCGAGCGGCGCGAGAAAGTGCAGAAGATGATGGAGCAGGTGGGCCTGCGCCCCGAGCACTACCAGCGTTATCCGCACATGTTCTCCGGCGGCCAGCGCCAGCGCATCGCCCTGGCCCGGGCGATGATGCTGCAACCGAAGGTGCTGGTGGCCGACGAGCCGACTTCGGCCTTGGACGTGTCGATCCAGGCGCAGGTGCTGAACCTGTTCATGGACCTGCAGAAAGAGTTCAACACGGCGTATGTGTTCATCTCCCACAACCTGGCGGTGGTGCGCCATGTGGCGGACCAGGTGCTGGTGATGTACCTGGGACGGCCGGCGGAGATGGGACCGAAGGAGGATATCTACGAGAAGCCGCTGCACCCTTATACCCAGGCGCTGTTGTCGGCCACGCCGGCGATTCATCCGGACCCGCTGAAGCCGAAGATTCGGATTGCCGGGGAGTTGCCCAATCCGCTGAATCCGCCAGATGGCTGCGCGTTTCACAAGCGCTGCCCGTATGCGACGGAGCGGTGTGCCAAGGAAGTGCCGGCGTTTCGGCAGGTGGGTAGTCGGCAAGTCGCCTGCCATTATGCCGAGCAGTTTCTCTAGAGCGATGTAGCCTTCATCGCCGGCAAGCCGGCTCCCACAGGTACTGCATAAGGCTTGAGGCCTCGGCGATCCCTGTGGGAGCTGGCTTGCCGGCGATGGGCCGCAAAGCGGCCCCTCAATGCATAAAGAACCAGATCAGAATGATCACCGGAATCGGCACCCCAATCATCCACAGCAGTATCGAGCGCATGGCCCTTCTCCTCTTGGTTGTTGTACAAGAGCAGTGCAGTCCCCATGCCAGCTGTATCAAAAAATTACAGTCATTCGAATCAACGACTTAGCCAGTAAGCCGCTTCACCAAACCGTGCAAAATGCCGGATCCACGACCTTGCGCCTGGGTGTTCTGCAATGCACTATCGAGCCATGACCGCCACCGCCCTCCCCGACGGCCCCGAGCAGACCCCGCTCACTGCCGACACCGTGCTGCGCTACCACCTGTGCTGGAAGCACCGCGACCTCGACGGCGTGATCGCGCTCTACCACCCCGACATCCAGTACCACGACTTCTTCCAGAACCGCGTGCTCGGTTACCGCGAGCTGCGCGACTACGTGCGTGCGTGCCTGCCCCATGAGGCCGGCGAGGACATCGTCCACAGCGACCGCATCCGCGTCGATGGCTGCACTGCGTTCATCCAGTACCAGGTCACGGTGCAGGGCGGTGAAGGCCTGGTGGCCTTCCAGTCGAGCGAAGCGATCACGGTCAAGGACGGCCTGATCTGGCGGGTCAACGAATACGCCACGCTGGTACGCCAGAACGGCAAGGGCCTGTCCAGCGCGGGGCCGCGTCCGGCCACCAGCCGCCTGGGCCTGTCACCTCGGCAACTGTCGACCATGGCTCAGGACCTGGAGCACTACTTCCAGCGCCAACGCCCTTACCTCGACCCTGAACTCGACTTGCAACAGGTCGCCGGCGCCAGTGGCTACAGCCGCAACCAGATCTCCTACCTGCTCAACCAGGTGCTCGGCCAAAGCTTCTATCGCTACGTCAACCAGGCGCGCCTGCAACACCTGATGGCCAGCCTCGACGACCACAGCCTTGCGGCGTCGATCGACGACCTGGCCTTCAGTGCCGGCTTCAACTCCCTGTCGGCCTTCTACAAGTGCTTTCGCCAACACACAGGGCTCACGCCCAAGGCCTATCTCAAGCAAATTTCCCTGCGTGCACGCACGTAAGACAGCCAGCGCCCAACGCTACTAGCATCGTCCACAGACCTTGACGGATGTGGAGCCCAACCCGATGCAACCCCTGCGCACGCTCAGCCTGTGGATGGACCAGCTCGACGAGCCGCTGTGCGCCCGCCCGGCCCTGCACGAAGACCTCGACGTCGACGTGTGCATCATCGGCGCCGGCTACACCGGCCTGTGGACCGCCTACTACCTCAAGCGCCAGGCCCCGCACCTGAACATCGCGGTGATCGACGCCAACATCGCCGGCTTCGGCGCCTCCGGGCGCAACGGCGGCTGGCTGATGGGCAACCTGCTCGGCGAGGACCGGCTGCTGGCCAGCCTGTCGCCGCAGCAGCGCCGCAGCAGCATCGACCTGCTGCAGGGCATACCCGATGAAGTCCATGCCGTGCTGCAGCGCGAGGCCATCGACTGCGATTTTCGCAAAGGTGGCGTGCTGTATTGCGCCGCTCGCTACCCGGAACAGGAACGCAGCCTGCGCGCCTACCTCGACGACCTGTACCGCCAGGGCATGCGCGAGGAGGACTACCACTGGCTGGGCCCCGAGAAACTGGCTGAACAGCTGCGGCTGAGCAACGCCTACGGCGCCATCTACAGCCCGCACACCGCGACCATTCAACCGGCCAAGCTGGCGCGAGGGCTGGCCCGGGCGGTGGAGGCGCTGGGCGTGCCCATCTTTGAGAACACCCCGGCCATCGACTGGCAGCCGGGCGAAGTGCGCTCGCCCATGGCGCGCATCCGCTGCCAATGGACGGTGCCCGCTGTCGAAGGCTATGCCGCCAGCCTGCCGCCACTGGGCAAGCACCAGCTACCGGTGCAAAGCCTGCTGGTGGCCACCGAACCGCTGCCCGAATCGACCTGGCAACAGATCGGCCTGGACCGGGGCCAGGCCTTCAGCGAGAACAGCCGCCAGGTCACCTATGGCCAGCGCACCGCCGACAACCGCCTGGTGTTCGGCGCCCGCGGTGGCTACCGCTTCGGCGGCCGGCTGCGCGAAAACTTCACCCTCACCGAGGCCGAAGTCGGCCTGCGCCGCTACCTGTTCAGCGAGCTGTTCCCCCAGCTCAAGGATGTGCGCATCACCCATTCCTGGGGCGGCAACCTGGGCATGGCCCGGCGCTTCCGCCCGCACATGCTGTGCGACCGCCAGCGCGGCATCGCCCTTTCCGGGGGTTATGGCGGCGAAGGCGTCGGCGCCACCAACCTCGGTGGGCGCACCTTGGCCGCGCTGATCCTCAACCAGCAGAACGCACTGACCGCCCAGCCCTGGGTGCTCGACAACCGCCCGCTGTCGAGCCTGGCCAGCTGGCCGCCCGAGCCCTGCCGCTGGCTGGGCTACAACGCCATCATCCAGAGTTTCGTCCACGAGGACCGGACCCTCGCCAACGCCGCCAGCGCGCCCTGGAGGCGGCGCCTGGCCAGCTCCCTTGCGGACTTCATGGAAGGTTTCATGCACTGACTTCCCTTTCCCCTGCACAGGATCCACCCGCAATGAGCATCACCCAGTTCAAACACACCGACAGCGTCGTGCTGGACAGCGCCAACCCGGTCGCTGTGCCCATTGGCGAGCCCGTGGCAGTGGCCTCGGTCACCTGCGTGGAGCGCAGCGATGGCGTCGAAGCCGGCATCTGGGAGTGCACGCCCGGGCGCTGGCGGCGGCAGATCGTGCAACAGGAGTTCTGCCATTTCATCAAGGGCCGCTGCACCTTCACCCCCGACGGTGGCGAGACCCTGTTCATAGAAGCCGGAGACGCATTGATGCTACCGGCCAACAGCACCGGCACCTGGGATATCCAGGAGACCGTGCGCAAGACCTACGTTCTGATCTTCTGATCCGCTGATCGCCTGCCTTCGATAACAACAGACAAAGCAAGGTAAACCCGACATGCGTACGCTCCTTCTCGCCCCCCTGATGCTGGCCGCCAGCGTGGCCAGCGCCGCCGACACGGTAAAGATCTACAACTGGTCCAGCTACGTTGCGCCCGATACCCTGCAGAATTTCCAGCAGGCCACTGGGATCAAGCCGACCTACGACGTGTACGACAGCAACGAGACCCTCGACGGCAAACTGATGACCGGCAACTCCGGCTACGACGTGGTGTTCCCCTCCAACCACTTCATGGCCCGGCAGATCCAGGGCAAGGCCCTGAAGCCACTCGACAAGTCGCAGCTGCCCAACTGGCACAACCTCAACCCGGTGCTGCTCAAGGCGCTGGAGGTCAACGACCCGGGCAACCAGCATGGCTTCCCGTACCTGTGGGGCAGCACCGGCATCGGCTACAACATCGACAAGGTCAAGGCGGTGCTCGGCGACAACGCGCCGGTCGACTCCTGGGACCTGATCTTCAAGCCCGAGTACATGAGCAAGCTCAAAAGCTGCGGCGTCGCAGTGCTCGACAACGGCCCCGAGTTGCTGCCGATCGCCCTGCATTACCTGGGCTTGCCGCACCACAGTCAGGACCCGAAGGATTATGAAAAGGCCAAGGCGCTGCTGATGACGGTGCGGCCGTACATCAACTACTTCCACTCATCGAAGTACACCGGCGACCTGGCCAATGGCGACATCTGCGTGGTGGTGGGCTTCTCGGGGGACGTGCTGCAGGCGAAGAACCGTGCGGACGAGGCGAAAAATGGCGTGAAGGTGGGGTATGCGATCCCCAAGGAAGGGGCGCCGATGTGGTTCGACATGGTCGCCATGCCGGCCGATGCGCCGGATGAGAAGGCGGGGTATGCCTACATGAACTACCTGCTGCAGCCGGAGGTGATGGCCAACATCAGCAACCATGTGCAGTACGCCAACGGCAACCTGCAGGCTGACGGGATGGTGGACCCGGCGATGAAGGGTAACAACATGATTTATCCGAGCGACGAGGTGATGAGCAAGCTGTATGCGCTGGAGGCGATGCCGGCGAAGATCGACCGCATTCGCACGCGGATCTGGACCAGTATCAAAGCCGGGAATTGAAGATTGCTGGGGCCGCTTTGCGGCCCTTTCGCGACACAAGGCCGCTCCTACAGGGAAGGATCGCAATATCCGTGTAGGAGCGGCCTTGTGTCGCGAAAGGAGGGCAAAGCCCTCCCCTGTGATCAGTGATGCTCGCGGGTCGCGCGGAACTTGATGTCCGGCCAGCGCTCTTCCATCAGCGCCAGGTTGACCCGGGTCGGCGCCAGATAAGTCAGGTGACCGCCACCATCGATGGCCAGGTTCTCCATGGCCTTGTTCTGGAATTCCTCGAGCTTCTTCTTGTCTTCGCAAGTGATCCAGCGCGCCGACCAGACGGTGATCGGCTCGTAGGCGCACTCGACCTTGTACTCTTCCTTCAAGCGGCTGGCGACCACGTCGAACTGCAGCACACCGACCGCACCCAGGATGATGTCGTTGCTGCGCTCGGGGAAGAACACCTGGGTCGCGCCCTCTTCGGCCAGCTGCTGCAGGCCCTGGCGCAGCTGCTTGGACTTGAGCGGGTCCTTCAGGCGCACACGGCGGAACAGCTCCGGGGCGAAGTGCGGGATACCGGTGAAGCCCAGCGCCTCGCCTTCGGTGAAGGTGTCGCCGATCTGGATGGTGCCGTGGTTGTGCAGGCCGATGATGTCGCCAGCGTAGGCCTCTTCCAGCTGCTCACGCTCGGACGAGAAGAAGGTCAGCGCGTCACCGATGCGCAAGTCCTTGCCGGTACGCACGTGGCGCATCTTCATGCCCTTCTCGTACTTGCCCGAGCAAATGCGCATGAAGGCAATACGGTCGCGGTGTTTCGGGTCCATGTTCGCCTGGATCTTGAACACGAAGCCTGTGAACTTCTCTTCCACCGGCTCCACGGTACGCTCATGGGCCACACGGGCCAGCGGGCGCGGCGCCCAGTCGACAACGGCATCGAGCACATGGTCGACACCGAAGTTGCCCAGTGCAGTACCGAAGAACACCGGTGTCAGCTGGCCGTTGATGAACTCGTCCTGGTCGAACTCATGGCAGGCGCCCTGCACCAGCTCAAGTTGTTCGAGGAAGCGATCGTACTCGTCACCCAGGTGCGCGCGGGCTTCATCGGAGTCGAGCTTCTCGATGATCTTCGCCTCGGTACGCTCATGGCCGTGACCCGGGGTGTAGACGATGATGTAGTCGCCGGCCAGGTGGTAAACGCCCTTGAAGTCGCGGTAGCAACCGATCGGCCAGGTGATTGGCGCGGCCTTGATCTTCAGCACCGCCTCGATTTCGTCGAGCAGTTCGATCGGGTCGCGGATATCACGGTCGAGTTTGTTGATGAAGCTGACGATGGGCGTGTCGCGCAGGCGGCACACGTCCATCAGGGCGATGGTCCGCGGCTCTACACCTTTACCGCCGTCGAGCACCATCAGCGCCGAGTCCACCGCGGTCAGGGTGCGGTAGGTGTCTTCGGAGAAGTCTTCGTGGCCGGGGGTGTCGAGCAGGTTGATCATGTGCTCGCGGTACGGGAACTGCATCACCGAGGTGGTGATGGAGATGCCGCGTTGCTTCTCCATTTCCATCCAGTCGGAGGTGGCGTGGCGGTCGGACTTGCGCGACTTCACGGTACCGGCGACGGCAATGGCCTTGCCCATCAGCAGGAGCTTTTCGGTGATGGTGGTCTTACCGGCGTCGGGGTGGGAAATGATTGCGAAAGTGCGGCGCTTCGCGACTTCGGCGGCCTGGTTGGTCATGGGAAATCGCCTGACTGGGGGATTCAAAAAGGGGCGATATCATACCTGAAGTTGGGCCGGGACCAAAATCTGCCGAACGAGTGGTGCCTGTTCCGGCCCTATCGCCGGCAAGCCGGCTCCCACAGGAACCTCTACAAGCTTCAGGCCCTGTGCAGTACCTGTGGGAGCCGGCTTGCCGGCGATAGGGCCCGCACTGTCAAAACAAATTCACCCTTCAATCGCTTTATCACGATAAATGGCCACAGGGCAGTTATTTCAACGCCTTCAGCGCCTTAAACCGCTGTTTTTTCTCGCCAAGTTTCCAGCCACCCAGTGATTAACACTGGCCAAATGCCTCTTCAGATGGGAACCTTTACGCCCACGGAGACGTCCATTCCCCTGCAACCCGCTTCGCTTGGGGACTGGTTTCATCAGCATTTTCGGGCCCGACGGGGTTCGGCTCATGGCCTGATCGCAGCCTTCGGTTGCCTCTCGCTGCTACTCGCGAACACACCACTCGCTGCCAGGTATGGCGGCCAAAAAAAGAGTGTGCTCGCCGACAACACAAGGAGTCCGCCTGTGGCAACACGCTACGGAAAAGGGCTGTTGGGATGGGCCGCCGTGCTCGTCATCCTGGCCCTGCTGATCCACTGGATCGGCATCGACACGATCGCGCGCTACCGCGACGATCTTGGGTTCTACCTGCAAGCGCACCTGGTGCTGGTGCTGGCTTCGATGGCGGCGGCGTTGGCCGTGGGCATCCCCGCTGGCATTGCCTTGAGTCGACCGCACCGGGTCGACAAAGCCGAGCGCTTCATGCAGTTCTTCAACGTTGGCAACACCATTCCCCCCCTGGCCGTTCTGGCCATCGCCCTGAGTATCCTGGGCATCGGCGCCGGGCCCGCGATCTTCGCGTTATTCCTCGCCTCCCTCCTGCCCATCGTGCGCAACACCTACGAGGGCCTGAAAAACGTCCCCGCCTCGCTCAAGGAAGCCGCCACCGGCATCGGCATGACCCCGCGCCAGCAACTCTGGCAGGTGGAGCTGCCCAACGCCGTGCCGATCATCGTCGGCGGTGTTCGGGTGGCCCTGGCGCTCAACGTCGGCACCGCGCCACTGGCGTTTCTGATCGGCGCCAACAGCCTGGGCAGCCTGATCTTTCCGGGCATCGCCCTGAACAACCAGCCACAGCTGCTGCTCGGCGCGGCCTGCACCGCGTTGCTGGCACTGCTGCTGGACGCCGCGGTGAGTTTCTCCAGCAAGCGCTGGCTGGAACGTGGCCTGGCCCGATAACCAGAGGGAACGTATGAAGAAGAGAATCGCCTTGCTGCTGGGCGCGGCCCTGCTGTTCGCAGGATTTGCCCAAGCGGCGGACAAACCACAGCTGCACATCGGTGCGCGGATGTTCACCGAACAGACCGTGCTCGCCGAAATCACCGCCCAATACCTGCGCGCCAACGGCTTCGATGTGCGCGTCACCACGGGCCTTGGCAGCAGCATCGCCCGCCAGGCCCAGGAAACCGGCCAGCTCGACCTGATGTGGGAATACACCGGCGTGTCGCTGGTGTCCTACAACCACATCGACGAGCGCATGCCCAGCGCCGAGGCTACTTATGCCAGGGTCAAGGCACTGGACGCGAAGAAAGGCCTGATCTGGCTGACCCCATCCAAGTTCAGCAACACCTACGCCCTGGGGCTGCCCAAGCAGATCGCCGAAGCCTACCCGCAGGTCAACACCATCAGCGACCTCAACCAGGTGCTGCGTGACGAGCACAAGCGCAATCATCTGGTGGCCCTGGACACCGAGTTCGCCAACCGCCCGGATGGCCTGGTCGGCCTGAAGGAAATGTACGACCTGCAAGTCGGCCGCGCCAACATCCGCCAGATGGACGCCGGCCTGGTCTACACCGCCATGCACAACAACCAGGTGTTTGCCGGCCTCGTCTACACCACGGATGGCCGCTTGAGCGCGTTCAACCTCAAGCTGCTGGAAGACGACAAGCATTACTTCCCCGACTACACCGCCGCCCCGGTGGTACGCAAGGCCGTGCTCGACGCCCATCCGCAACTGGTCGGCCTGCTCAAGCCGCTGGCCGAACAGCTCGATGACGAGACCATGCGCCAGCTCAACGCCAAGGTCGATGTCGAGCACCAGAACCCGACCGCCGTCGCCGCCGCATTCCTGCGTGAGCATCCCCTCAAGGAGGTACAGCCATGAGCCTGCTCGATACGTTCGCCCATCTCGACTGGGCCCAGGTGCTGCAGCTGACCTGGCAGCACATCATGCTGGTCGGCATCGCCGTGGGCCTGGCGATCCTGGTCGGCGTGCCGCTGGGCATCCTGATGACCCGCTTCCCGGCCGTGGCCGGGCCGCTGCAGGCCAGCGCGACGGTGCTGCTGACCATCCCGTCGATCGCCCTCTTTGGCCTGCTGCTGCCGTTCTACTCCAAGTTCGGCCAGGGACTCGGGCCATTGCCGGCGATCACGGCCGTGTTCCTCTATTCGCTGTTGCCGATCCTGCGCAATACCTACCTGGCCCTGACCAACGTCGAGCCCGGCATCCGTGAAGCCGCGCGCGGCATCGGCATGACCTTCGGCCAGCGCCTGCGCATGGTCGAGCTGCCCATCGCGGTACCGGTGATCCTCGCCGGGGTACGCACCGCCGTGGTGATGAATATCGGCGTCATGACCATCGCCGCCACCATCGGTGCCGGTGGCCTGGGCGTGCTCATCCTCACCTCCATCAGCCGCAGCGACATGTCGATGCTGCTGGTCGGCGCCGTGCTGGTCAGCCTGCTGGCGATCATCGCCGACCTGCTCCTGCAAACCCTGCAACGTGCCCTGACTCCAGAAGGACTGCGCTCATGATCGAACTCAAGAACCTCAGCAAGACCTTCAACGTCAACGGCAAGGACGTCAAAGCCGTCGACGCGGTCAGCCTCACCGTCAACGAAGGCGAAATCTGCGTGTTCCTCGGCCCCTCGGGCTGCGGCAAGAGCACCACGCTGAAAATGATCAACCGCCTGATCACGCCCACCTCCGGCCAGGTGTTCATCAATGGCGAAGACACCAGTGGCCTGGATGAAGTGACCCTGCGCCGGCACATCGGCTATGTGATCCAGCAGATCGGCCTGTTCCCCAACATGACCATCGAAGAGAACATCACCGTGGTCCCCCGCCTGCTGGGCTGGGACAAGCAACGCTGCCACGACCGCGCCCGCGAGCTGATGAGCATGATCAAGCTCGAACCCAAGCAATACCTGCAACGCTATCCGCGGGAACTGTCGGGCGGCCAGCAGCAGCGTATCGGCGTGATTCGCGCACTCGCCGCCGAAGCACCGGTGCTGCTGATGGACGAGCCGTTCGGTGCGGTCGACCCGATCAACCGCGAGATGATCCAGAACGAGTTCTTCGAGATGCAACGGGCGCTGAACAAGACCGTGATCATGGTCAGCCACGACATCGACGAAGCGATCAAGCTGGGTGACAAGATCGCCATCTTCCGTGCCGGCAAGCTGTTGCAGCTGGACCACCCGGACACCTTGCTGGCGCACCCGGTGGATGACTTCGTAAGCAACTTCGTCGGTCAGGACAGCACCTTGAAGCGCCTGTTGCTGGTGCGCGCCGAGGATGCGGCGGACAACGCCCCGTCGGTGAGCCCCGAGACGCCGGTCAGCGATGCCCTGGAATTGCTCGATGAGCATGACCGCCGCTACGTGGTGGTGACCGATGCTCAGAACAAGGCGCTGGGCTATGTGCGCCGGCGTGACATGCATCGCCAGCAGGGTGTGTGTGGGGACTTCCTGAGACCGTTCAATGCCACGGCTTCGCACGATGAGCACCTGCGCATCCTGTTGTCGCGGATGTACGAGTACAACCGGGCGTGGTTGCCGGTGCTGGATGCCGGGCAGGTGTTCCTGGGAGAGGTGACCCAGGAGTCGATTGCGGCTTACCTGAGTTCGGGGAGATCGCGGGGTGGGAAGACCAGCATCGTGTCGCCGGCCGAGGCGGTGGTTTCCTGAAGTGCTGGGGGCGCTTTGCGCCCCTTTCGCGACACAAGGCCGCTCCTACAGGGGATCGCGTACGCCTGTAGGAGCGGCCTTGTGTCGCGAAAGGGCCGCAGAGCGGCCCCGGCAATCTCGGATCAGAACCCTACACTGGCCTGCACATAGAAGGTGCGCGGCTCACCGACATAAATGCCGGCGTTGTTGTCGCTGGAGCGGGTGAAGTACTGCTTGTCGAAGAGGTTCTTCACCCCCGCGGCCACCGTCAGGTTCGACAGCTTCGGCCCGAAGTCGTACCCGCCACGGGCATGCCAGGTCACGTAACCCGGAATGTCGCCAAACTGCCCATCGGCGCTCGGCTCGGTGATGTAGTCGCCGTTGAAGCTGCCATCGGCATTGATCCCGGTACCTGGCGCGCGCTGCTTGGATTGGGCGTAGGCATCCAGGTTCCAGGTCCAGCGGTTGACCGCGTAGCGCACGCCGGCCGTGGCGACCTGGCGCGAGTAGAACGGCAGGTCACGGCCCTCGAAGCCAGGGATATCCCCTTCATAGGTGGCGCGGGTGTAGGTGTAGCCGCCATTGACCGACAAACCTTCTAGGCGCGGGTCCAGCCCGGCCAGGTCATACCGCGCCGACGCCTCGATACCCTGGTGCTTGGTCGCGCCCAGGTTGGTCCAGCCGACATCGTTGCTGATGTATTGCAGCTCGTCATCGAAGTCGATGTAGAACAGGGTCAGCTCACCGGCGAAGCCACCGTTGTCATAGCGCGTACCGATTTCGTAGGTCTTGGCCTTCTCCGGCTCCAGGCCGCTGGCCGTGTTGTTGCCGATACCACCCTGGCCCAGCTGGAAGTACTGCAGGCTGCCGAACGAGGTCTGGTAGTTGGCGAACACTTTCCAGGCATCGGAGATGTGGTACATCACGCTCAGCGCCGGCAGCGGCTCGTCGCTGCTGATGCTGCGCTTCTTCTCCGGCACCGGCCGGTTGTTGGCATCCAGCACCGGGCGGTCACGCCAGTCGGTGTTGATGTGCTCGAAGCGAAGGCCGGGGGTGATGGTCCAGTTGCCGATGTCGATCTTGTCGTCGATGTAGTAGGCGCTGGCTTCGGTACCGCCACTGCGGTCCTGGAACACATGGCCATCGGACGTCGGGGTTTGCGTCGGCACGTTGTCGATCAAAGCCAGGCGGGTGGACTGCTCGCGCATGGCTTCTTTCAGGTAGCGGTAGCCGACGCTGACTTCCTGGGTGGCAGGGCCGGTGAAGAAGATCCGCGACACACGGGGCTCGATGGCGAAGGTGTGGTAATTGCGCGGGTACGACGAGAGGGTCTTCATGTCACGCGAGGCAATGGCGCTGCCACGGAAACTGTCGGTGTAATAGGTCAACACTTCGAACTGGGTAGCGTCGTCCAGCTGGCGTTGCCACTTGAACGACACGTCCTTGCGCCGCCCGGCGAAATAGTCGTAGTCGCGCAGCGACTGGTACGGGTTGCTGTCGTACTGCGCCTGGGTCAGGCCGCCGGGCATGTCGGCGCGGCCATCGTAGTAGTGGAAGTTGAGCCAGAACTCGTCGACGTCGGTCGGGGCCCAGTGCGTCTTGAGGATGACGTCGTCGATGTCGTTGCCGTTGTTGCTTTCCCGGTAGCCGTTGCCATTCACTCCGGTGTACAGCAGGGCCACGCCCATGCCGTTGTCGGCGGTGCCGCCGACGAAGGCCGACTCGGTGTGTTTCCAGCCACCGTGCTGGGAGGTTTCCAGGGTGGTGGACAACTGGGCCGAGGGCTTCTCAGGGATGGCCCGGGTGACGAAGTTGATGATCCCGCCGACGTTCTGCGGGCCATAGCGCACGGAACCTGCGCCGCGCACCACGTCGATGCTGTCGAGGTTGCCCGAGGAGATCGGCGCCATCGACAGCTGCGGCTGCCCGTAGGGGGCGAAAGCAGCCGGGATGCCATCGATCAGCACCGTCGAGCGTGGCGACAGGCGCGAGGTCAGACCGCGTACACCCACGTTGAGCGACAGGTCGCTGCCGCCGGTGCCGTTGGAGTCCTGCACCTGCACACCGGGGATGCCGCGCAACACGTCGCGCACGTTCATCGCGCCCTTTTCCACCATCGCCTCGCGGCGCACCACGGTGCGTGCACCGGGGTGATTCTGGACCACCGCCTCGTCGGCATCGCCCAGCCAGTCACCGACCACCTTGATATCAGTAGGCGCCAGCTCCAGGCTGCCGCTGCCCAGATCCAGCGTGGTCGGCAGGGGCTTTACCACCACGGTGTCCTGAGACATCTCGTAAGTGAGCCCGCTGCCTTGCAGCAACTGTTGCAGCGCCTCTACCGGCGTCAATTGGCCGGAGACGGCCGGCGCCTGCTTGCCCGCCACCAGTTCAGGGCTGAAGAACAACTGAAGGTTGGTCTGCTGGCCCAGTTGGCTCAGCGCCGAGGCCAGTGGTTGTGCCTGGATCTGGATTGCGCTGCCGGCCTGCGCGGCCTGGCTGTTGACGGCCACCGAGCTGACCGCCAGGGCCAGCGCCAGGGCGCGGAAGCGTGGTAAAGGCTTGTTGTTGTTCACGTCGTCGAAACTTCCTGATGGTCGGGATAACGCCAATCGCATGCAAATGGAAATGCTTGGCAGTTGCAGCTGGCGGGGAAGACGAACGAGCGGAAAAAAACCTGAATCTATTTCGCGATTATTTCGCGTGAGCCATCTTCGTGGGCTTTGATGGCCACCGGCAGGATGCTCGGCAACGCGCGTAGCAAGGCATCGGTGTCGTCGGTACTGAAGGTGCTGGATACGCGCAGCTGCGCCACTTTGCCGGGGGCGACCCGCAGCGGCTGGGTGCGGTAGCGCGACACTTCCGCCACCACCTCGGCCAGGGTGGCGTTGTCGAACACCAGCTTGCCCTGGCGCCAGGCGGTCAGCGCGGCGGCATTGACCGTATAGGGGGCCGCTACGTTGCCTTGTTCATCTATATGCGAACCTTGCCCTGCACCCAGTTGCGCCAGCGCGGTGCCCATGCCCTGCACACGCACCGAGCCTTGCTCGACGGCCACGCGGGTGGCGGCCGGATCCTGACGCACATCGAAACGGGTACCTGTGACCGTCACGCGGCCTTGGGCGGTATCGACCACGAACGGGCGGCTGCTGTCATGGGCGACGCTGAACATTGCTTCGCCCGCACGCAGCACGATATGCCGCCGGCCCGGGCTGAAGTCGACCTGCAGCTCGGTAGCGCCATTGAGGTCAAGGTGCGAGCCGTCCGGCAGCGCCACCTGGCGGCGCTCACCGAACGCGGTCTGCAAGGTGTCCTGATGATTCAGTTGCTGGTACTTCCAGCCGCCCCAGCCGAGCCCCAACGCCACCACCGCCACGCTGGCCGCCAATGCCTGGTGCAACAACCGCCTGCGGGGCAACTGCCGTACCGGCTCGGGCTGGCATAGCGCTTCGAGACGCTGGCGTGGAATGAAGTCGGTGGCCTGCCACAACCGTGCGAGCTGCTGGTATTCCTCACGGTGCAGCGGGTCGACTGCCAGCCAGGCATCGAGCTGTGCCTGCAGCCCTGCATCGCGAGGCGCATCCTGCACGCGGGCGAACCATTCGGCCGCCTGCTCGCGGACGCTATCGGTAGCGTGCTGTTTCATGGGCAAGGTCTCCTGACTCATCGTGCCGACACATCCAGGTGCTCACGCAGATGTCGGAGCGTGCGGATCATATACTTTTCGACCATGTTCTTGGTCAAACCCATGCGCTCGGCGATCTCGGCCTGGCTCAGGCCTTCGATTTTCTGCCAGATGAACACCCGGCGGCAGTTGACGGGCAGCTCGGCCAGCGCCCGCTCGACGCTGTCGGCCAGCTCCAGGGCATGCACATAGGCTTCCGGATCGCTCGCACCGCTGGCGCCCTCCTCGAAGGCTTCCAGCTCCAGCGCCTGGCGCCGGTCTTCGCGGCGAAAACCGTCAACCGCGATGTTGCGCGCGGTTTGATGCAGGTAGGCACGCGGCTGTTCGACCTGCTCGCGCGGGTTTTCCAGTACCCGGACGAACGCGTCGTGGGTGAGGTCCTCGGCCTGCTGTCGACTGCGCAACTTGCGCGTCCAGGTGCCGATCAGCTCGTGGTAGTGGTCGAGAAAGCCTTTGTGTCCAGACACGGTCAGGGTCGTCAGGGAGGCGGATAAGGGTGCGAATAGTAATGTTTCTCATCAATAGGGGCAATTCCGCCGATCGGTAACAAAAAATTTATGGCGAATTTCATGCACCGAAGTGCCAGCTTGTGTGGCCATAAATATGAACACTTGATGCCGCATCGCGGATGAATCCGCGCCTGCAGAAAACCGGAAAAGCCCGCAGGAGCGGATTCATCCGCGATGGCCTCCCTGCGGTCCATTCCACAATTTTTTACGCTTGAAACATCCCAGGGAACGTCTGCCGGTCACACGAGTCGGTTATTCAAACGATGGGGCGTCAATCCACGCCGATCACCCCCGGATTGCCTGTTGATTCTGCATTCTTCACGCCCTAAAGTGCGCGCCGAACGTCCATGCTGGAAACGATCCATCCGGCTCAAGTACTGAGTAGGCGAACCAAAGTGGGGATACGGAGGACGTTCAGTTGCAGCCACTTACTTTTTCAGTTTGCCCATGGAGTCCCTGAGCATGTCGATCCAGGTCGAAGACTATTTCGCGCGTGACACTTTCCAGAAAATGAAGGCATTCGCCGACAAACAGGAAACCCCGTTCGTACTCATCGATACCCAGATGATCAGCCAGGCCTATGACGACCTGCGCGCCGGGTTCGAGTTCGCCAAGGTCTATTACGCGGTCAAGGCCAACCCGGCCGTCGAGATCATCGACCTGCTGAAAGAGAAAGGTTCGAGCTTCGACATCGCCTCGATCTACGAGCTGGACAAGGTCATGGACCGCGGCGTCAGCGCCGACCGCATCAGCTACGGCAACACCATCAAGAAGTCCAAGGACATCCGCTACTTCTATGAGAAGGGCGTGCGCCTGTATGCCACCGACTCGGAAGCCGACCTGCGCAACATCGCCAAGGCCGCACCGGGCTCGAAGGTCTACGTACGTATCCTCACCGAAGGCTCGACCACCGCCGACTGGCCGCTGTCGCGCAAGTTCGGTTGCCAGACCGACATGGCCATGGACCTGCTGATCCTCGCCCGTGACCTGGGCCTGGTACCTTATGGCATCTCCTTCCACGTAGGTTCGCAGCAGCGCGACATCAGCGTGTGGGACGCGGCCATCGCCAAGGTCAAGGTGATCTTCGAGCGCCTGAAGGAAGAAGACGGCATCGAGCTGAAGCTGATCAACATGGGTGGTGGCTTCCCGGCCAACTACATCACCCGCACCAACAGCCTCGAAACCTACGCCGAAGAGATCATCCGCTTCCTCAAGGAAGACTTCGGTGACGAGTTGCCGGAAATCATTCTGGAGCCAGGCCGTTCGCTGATCGCCAACGCCGGCATTCTGGTCAGCGAAGTGGTGCTGGTGGCGCGCAAGTCGCGCACCGCGGTCGAGCGCTGGATCTACACCGACGTGGGCAAGTTCTCCGGCCTGATCGAAACCATGGACGAAGCCATCAAGTTCCCGATCTGGACCGAGAAGAAAGGCGAAGCCGAAGAAGTGGTCATCGCCGGCCCGACCTGCGACAGCGCCGACATCATGTACGAGAACTACAAGTACGGCCTGCCGCTGAACCTGGCGATCGGCGACCGCCTGTACTGGCTGTCGACCGGTGCCTACACCACCAGCTACAGCGCGGTGGAATTCAACGGCTTCCCGCCGCTGAAGGCTTACTACCTGTAATGAACAACGGGGCCGCGAGGCCCCGTTTTCATATGTGTATCAGTGCCGGCCTCTTCGCGGGGCAAGCCCGCGAAGAGGCCGGCACTGTAGAAATTAATGTCCGCGCTTATCCAACTCTTCGGCATACCGCGCCGCAAAGGCCATCAACATCGGTCCCGCCCGCTGCAGGGTCACCAACGCACTGCGCAGAAAGTTCAGGTTCCCCTCGACCCGCGCCCGCTCCAGCCAAGGCCCCGCCTCCGCCACCTGCCCACGCTCGACCAGCACCATCGCCAGGCTGAACATCCCGCGAAAATCCCCCGCCTCGGCCGAGCGCCGATACCAGCGCACTGCCCTCACCGGGCTCGGGGCCGTGGCGATACCCTGCTCCAGATACCGCCCGTACAGATTCATCGACTTGGCATGGCCCAATTGCGCGGCCTTCTCGTAACAGAGCAACGCCTGGGCCTGGTTGGCAGGCACCCCACGCCCCGTGGCCAATAGGTTGCCCAGGTTGTAAAGACCCCAGTCCAGGCCGGCGTCGGCCGCACGCGCATAATGGATCGCGGCCTGCGACAAATCCTGATCCCCACCCCAGCCATGCTCCAGGCAACGCCCAAGCATGTTGTGCGCCATGGCACTGCCTCCCTGTGCGGCGATGCTGAACCAGCGCCGGGCCACGCCCTCATCCGCTTCGATACCACGCCCGTCGAGCAAAATCTGCCCGAGCAACGACTGCGCCTCGACCACGCCCTCCCCCGCCGCCGCAAGGATCGCCTGGGCAGCCTGGCCTGGGCTGTGTTCGAGCATCGCTCGCAGACCGGCCACATTTACCTCTTCTTCACGACGCAACTGGTAAGACACGGTTCAGACCTCTGCCCAGCGGCGTAGCAGGTTGTGGTAAGTGCCGGTCAACTGCAGCAACGAGGGGTGCTCCGGCACATCGGCAGTCAGTTGCTGGATGGCATTGTCCATCTCGAACAGCAACGCGCGCTGGCTGTCCTCGCGCACCAGGCTCTGGGTCCAGAAGAACGCCGCATAACGCACGCCGCGCGTCACCGGGTTGACCTTGTGCAAACTCGTGCCGGGGTACAGCACCAGGTCGCCGGCGGCCAGCTTGATCTGCTGAATGCCGTAGGTGTCCTGGATCACCAGCTCGCCACCGTCGTAGCTGTCCGGGTCGCTGAGAAACAACGTCGAGGACAGGTCGGTGCGCACCCGCTCCGGGCTGCCCTTGGGCTGGCGCAGGGCGTTGTCGATGTGGAAACCGAAGTTGCCACCTTCGCGGTAGCAATTTATCAACGGCGGAAACACCTTGTGCGGCAACGCGGCCGACATGAAGCGCGGGGTTTGCCACAGCCGGTCGATCAGCGCACTGCCGATTTCCTTGGCCAACGCATGCCCTTCCGGCAGCTGCAGGTTGTGCTTGGCCTTGGCCGACTGGTACCCAGCGGTGACTTTGCCGTCAGCCCAATCGGCCTGCTCCAGGGCCTCGCGAATACGGGTGAGCTCATCGCTGTCGAACAAAGCAGGAATGTGAAGCAGCATGGCGACGGCACCATCAAAAATATTAATTGGCCAATGATATTGATTACCTTTTACGCGAGACAAGCGTTTTCAGCCCTAAGACGTTTCAGCCGCTGCAAAACGTAAAGGGAATTTGTAAAGATTGTAAATTATTAGCGAATGGTAACTAATCTCAATTGTGAGTTACAATCGCTTACATTATGATCCGCGGCCTTCACACCTTGGGGAAGGTCCATAACAATGCGTCACGTACCATCTGCAGTGAGCTCACCACGCCTGATCGTGTCCGCCATTGGCGTCGCACTCAGCGCCTCCGGCGCCTATGCCGCCGACCCGGCCGCCAATAGCGCCATCACCCTCGACGCCACCAGCGTGAATGGCAAGGCCGAACAGGCCAGCACCGACTATAAAGTCGAGAAAGCCTCCTCGCAGAAGTACACCGCACCCTTGGTGGACACCCCGCGCTCGATCACCGTGATCCCGCAGCAGGTGATCAAGGACACCAACGCCCTGACCCTGCAGGACGCCCTGCGCACCGTGCCAGGCATCACCTTCGGCGCCGGCGAAGGCGGCAACCCGCAAGGCGACCGCCCGTTCATCCGTGGCTTTGACGCCCAGGGCGACACCTACCTGGACGGCGTGCGCGACACCGGCGCGCAAACCCGCGAAATCTTCGCCATCGAATCGGTGGAAGTGGCCAAGGGCCCGAACTCGGCCATCGGTGGCCGCGGCGCCGCAGGCGGCACCATCAACCTGGTGAGCAAGCGCGCCCACCTGGGCAACTCGCTGGACGGCGCCTGGACCTGGGGCAGCGACCAGACCCAGCGCTACACCTTCGATGGCAACTACCAGTTCAGCGACACCGTTGCCGGTCGTCTCAACCTGATGACCCACGAAAGCAACGTCGCTGGCCGTGACAAGGTCAACTACGATCGCTGGGGTATCGCCCCGTCCCTGGCCTTCGGCCTCGGCACCCCGACCCGCGTCAACCTCGACTACTACCACCTGGAAAGCGACGACCTACCGGATTCGGGTATTCCGTACACCATCCCGACTGGCGGCAGCGGCGCGCGCACCTCGGCGCACCCGAGCAAGCCCAACGACGGCGGCGACAGCGACAACTTCTACGGCCTGACCGATCGCGACTTCCGCAAGACCCGCGTAGACATCGCCACCTTCGCCATCGAGCACGACCTGACCGACGCGCTGACCATCAAGAACACCCTGCGTCACGGCAACAGCATGCAGGATTACATCCTGACCCAGCCTGACGACAGCAAGGGCAACGTCAACAATGGCAGCGTCTGGCGCCGGGCCAACACCCGTGTGGGCAACACTTCCACCACCACCAACCAGACCGACCTGTTCGGCGAGTTCTACCTGGGCGGGCTGAAGAACAGCTTCTCCACCGGTATCGAGCTGAGCCGTGAAGAGAGCAAGCGTTCGTCGTACACCGTTAACACCGACACCACGCCGGGCACCCCAGGCAACGCCAGCAACAACTGCACCCCAGGCATGATCGGCGCCAACAGCGGCTACAACTGCACCTCGCTGGGCAACCCAAACCCGGACGATCCGTGGAACGGCAGCATCGCGCGCAACTACGCGGGCACCGATACCAAGAGCAACACCCGCGCCCTCTACGTGTTCGACACCCTGGAGCTGTCGCCTGACTGGCTGCTGAACATGGGCCTGCGCTACGACCACTTCGACACCCAGTACCGTAGCTACGATGCTTCCGGCGCGACTGTGGTGAACACCAAAGGCGTCGTCGCCAAGGGCAAGGACACCAGCGAGTTCGTGACCGGCCAGCTGGGACTGGTGTGGAAACCCGCAGACAACGGCAGCATCTACGTCTCCTACGCCACCTCCGCGACGCCACCGGGCGCAATGCTGGGCGAAGGCACAGAAGGCAACCCCCTGGGCAACACCACCGACCGCAACGGCAACCTCCTGAGCAGCGACATGGAGCCAGAGGAAACCACCAACTACGAGATCGGCACCAAGTGGGACCTGCTCGACCAGCGCCTGTCCCTGACCGCTGCGCTGTTCCGCACCGAGAAGGAAAATGCCCGCGTCCAGGTAGACACCGACAGCTACGAAAACGTCGGCGAAACCCGCGTACAGGGCGTCGAGCTGTCGGCCAGCGGCAAGATCACCGACAAGTGGCAGGTGTTCGCCGGCTACACCTACATGGAGGCCCGTCAGATCGACGGCGGCCCGCTGGGCAAGGCCAACGACGGCAACCAGCTGCCGAACACGCCGAACAACAGCGCCAGCGTGTGGACCACTTACTCGATCACGCCGAAGCTGACCATCGGTGGCGGCGCATTCTACGTGGATGATGTGTACGGCAGCGTGGCCAACACCACCATGGTCGACAGCTACGTGCGCTACGACGCCATGGCCGCCTACAAGCTGACCAAGAACGTCGACCTGCAGCTGAACGTGCAGAACCTGACCAACGAGGTCTACTACGACAAGGCATTCTCCACCCACTTCGCCAACCAGGCGGCCGGGCGGACCACGATGCTGACCACCGCCGTCCACTTCTAAAGCAGCACCCCCAAGCCCCGTTCATTCCCATGAGCGGGGCTTTTGCGTACCAAGGCATAATGCACCCCGCGTAACGCGCGGCAGCAAGACAAGGTGATCGATGTGGTGAAGAAGACGCTGTTCCAATTGCACTGGTTCTTTGGCATCACCGCTGGCCTGGTGCTGGCCTTGATGGGCATCACCGGGGCGCTCTACTCGTTCCAGGAAGAACTGCTGCGGGCGTTCAACCCGGATGTGCTGAAGGTAGAAGTGCGCCCCGAAGGCGTGCTGCCGCCCGCCGAACTGGTGCGTCGGGTCGAGGCCGAGCAAGGGGACAAGATATCGATGCTGTGGGTCGATATCCGCGAGGGCAATGCCGCTCGCATCTTCTTCACCCCTGCCCCCGGCGAACGCCGGGGCGAGCTGCGCTACGCCGACCCGTATACCGGCGAGCTCAAGGGTGAAGTCGCCGGGCAGGGCTTCTTCAACCTGATGCTGCAACTGCACCGCTTCCTGGCCATGGGCGACAGCGGCCGGCAGATCACCGGCGCCTGCACCCTGATGCTGATTTTCTTCTGCCTCTCCGGGCTGTACCTGCGCTGGCCGCGCAAGGCGCTGAACTGGCGCACCTGGCTGACCTTCGACTGGGCCAAGAAGGGCCGTGCCTTCAATTGGGACCTGCACGCGGTAGCCGGCACCTGGTGCCTGCTGTTCTACCTGCTGTTCGCGCTCACTGGCCTGTTCTGGTCCTACGAGTGGTACCGCGAAGGCTTGAACAAACTGCTGGGCGATGCGCCCGCCGCCGGCCAGCAGCAAAAGCGAGGTGAAGGCCGTGGCCGTCACGGGCCACAGAAGGTCGACAAGAACGCGCCGCCGCGGGTGGTCGACTATGACGCCATCTGGGCCAACCTGAAGGATGCCGCAGGGCCCGGCCTTGCCACCTACAACCTGCGCTTGCCGCCAGTGGGCGGCCAGCCGGCCAACGTGTTCTACCTGCAAGACAACGCAGCGCACCCTCGCGCATTCAACACCCTGGTGCTCGACCCGGCCACCGGCCAGGTGAAAAGCCACGACCGCTACACCGACAAATCCTTCAAGGCCCAGCTGCTGCAGAGCGTCTACGCCCTGCACGTCGGCGAATACTTCGGGCTGCCGGGGCGCATCATCGTCACCCTCGCCAGCCTGACCATGCCGCTGTTCTTCGTCACCGGCTGGCTGCTGTACCTCGACCGCCGCCGCAAGAAGCGCCAGGTGCGCGCCGCCCGTGGCAACGTCGACAGCGCCAACGCCGGCGCCGACAGCTGGCTGATCGGTTTCGCCAGCCAGAGCGGTTTGGCCGAGCAACTGGCCTGGCAAAGCGCCGGGCAATTGCAGGCCGCCGGCTTGCCAGTACAGGTGCGCGCCCTGGCCGAGTTGGGCGAAGACGACCTGCGCCAGGCGCGTCGCGCAGTGTTCGTGGTCAGCACCTTTGGCGACGGTGAAGCGCCCGACAGCGCGCGGGCCTTCGAACGCAAGGTGCTGGGCCAGCCCTGGGCGCTGAACAACCTCAGCTATGCCCTGCTTGCCCTGGGTGACCGCCAGTACCCGCATTTCTGCGGCTTTGGCCGACGCTTGCAGGCCTGGCTTGGCGAGCGCGGGGCCAGCAGTGCGTTCAGCCCGGTGGAAGTGGACAACGCCGACCCGGCGGCACTGCAACACTGGCAGCAAGCCCTGGCACACCTTACCGGAGCCAAGCCGATCGCCCCCTGGCAGGCGCCGAGCTTCGGCAGTTGGAACCTGGTCCGCCGCGAACTGCTCAACCCGGGCAGCCAGGGCCAGCCGGTGTACATGATCGGCTTGCGCCCGGAACAACCTGCCAGCTGGGAGGCCGGTGACCTGGTGGAAGTCCTGCCACTCAACGGCCAGCCACGGATCGCTGCGTTTCTCAGCGGCATGGCGTTGGATGCCAATGCCAAGGTACAGGTGGACGGCCTGCAGGAGACCCTCGCCCAGGCGCTGTCTGGCCGCCAGTTGCCGGCACGCCGTGACCACCTGGTGGGCATGCAGCCGCAAGCGCTGGTCGATGCACTGGTGCCAATCGGCAGCCGTGAATACTCCATCGCCTCGATCGCAAGCGATGGTGTGCTGGAGCTGATCGTCCGCCAGGAGCGCCACAGCGACGGCAACCTGGGCCTGGGTTCTGGCTGGCTGACCGAGTCTCTGCCGCAAGGCGGCACGCTGAGCCTGCGACTACGCCGCAACAGCGGCTTCCACCTGCCGGAAGCTGCAGCGCCGGTAATCCTGATCGGCAACGGAACGGGCCTGGCAGGCCTGCGCAGCTTGCTCAAGGCGCGGATCAATGCCGGCGAACAGCGCAACTGGCTGCTGTTCGGTGAACGCAACCGGGCACATGACTTGCTGTGTGGCGAAGAGCTGCAGGGTTGGCTGGATAACGGCGACCTGGCACGGCTGGACCTGGCGTTTTCGCGGGATCAGGCTGAGAAAGTGTATGTGCAGGATGTGTTGCTGCAGCAGGCCGATGAGTTCAAGCGCTGGGTGGCCGAAGGGGCCTGTGTGTATGTCTGCGGCAGCCTGCAGGGGATGGCGGCGGGGGTCGATGCGGCGCTCGATGGCATTCTAGGCAAAGAAGCTGTACAGCAACTGATCGAGGATGGGCGGTATCGGCGGGATGTCTACTGATCGAACAATGATCTAGTCAGTACCGGCCCTTTCGCGGGACAAGCCCGCTCCCACAGGTACTCCACAGTGCCTGAGGCGAGCGGGGAACCTGTGGGAGCGGGCTTGTCCCGCGAAAGGGCCAGAGCCGATTCAGTGCAACTCGAAGGTATCGGCATCCAGGTTGGCCGGGAACTTGGTTCGGTAAGCCGCCAGCTCCGCCGCACTCAACACTGCCGTGAACACGCCATCCGCCTCGCCCGCGCTCAGCAAGCTCTCACCCTGGTAGTCCAGCACCTGGCTGTCGCCGGAATAGGCAAAGCCCTTGCCATCAGTGCCCACCCGGTTCACCGCCGCCACATAGCACAGGTTCTCGATGCCCCGTGCGGGCAACAGACGGTTCCAGTGCTGGCGACGCGCTGCCGGCCAGTTGGCGGTGTACAGCAGCAGGTCGGTGTCCTGGGCATCACGGCTCCACACCGGGAAGCGCAGGTCGTAGCAGATCAGCGGGCGCACCCGCCAACCGTTGATCTCGAACTGCACCTGGCGCTCGCCCGGGGTGAAGTGCTTGTGCTCGCCGGCCATGCGGAACAGGTGGCGCTTGTCGTAATGCAGGATCTCGCCGTCAGGCCGCGCCCACAGCAGGCGATTGCGGTGGCTGCCATCGGCGGCCTGGACGATCACGCTGCCGGTAATCACCGCGCCGATCCGCTTGGCCTGTGCCTTGAGCCACTTGTAGGTCGGGCCGTTCTCAGGCTCGGCCAGGCGCTCCGACTCCATGGAAAACCCAGTGGTGAACATCTCCGGCAGGATCACCAGGTCAACATCGCCAGCCTGGTCCAGCAACACCTCGAAGTGCGCATAGTTGGCTTCGCGGTCGTGCCAGGCCAGGGTGGTCTGGACCAGGGCGATTCTCAGATTGGACAGTGCACTCAGATCGCGCATAGTTTTTCCGCTGCCTGACGCAGCGTCTCCTCACGTTTGGCAAAGCACAGGCGTACCAGGCGTTGCTCGGGGATAGGTTGCTGGTAGAACACCGATACCGGAATGGTCGCAACACCGTGCTCACGGGTGAGCCACATGGCCATGTCGACGTCGTTCAAGTCCGGACGGATCTGCGAATAGTCCACCAGTTGGAAATAGGTACCCGCGGTGCGGGTAAAGCGTAGCCGCGAGCCTTCGAGCAGGTCGCAGAACAGGTCACGCTTGGCCTGGTAGAAGGCCGGCAGTGCATCGATGTGCTCGGGGTGCTCGGCCATGAAGTCGGCCAGTGCGCACTGCAGCGGCGTCACACCGCAGAAGTTGACGTACTGGTGCACCTTGCGCAGTTCAGCGCTCAGGGCCGGCGGCGCAATCACGTAGCCGGTCTTCCAGCCAGTGACATGATACGTCTTGCCGAACGAGCTGATCACGAACGCGCGCTGGTAAAGCGCTTCGTGGGCCAGCACGCTGGCATGGCGCACGCCGTCGTAGACCAGGTGCTCGTAGACTTCGTCGCTGACCAGGTAAATGTCGCGGTCGGCGATCAGCTGGGCCAGTTGGTCCAGGTCTTCCCGCGAGATCAGTGCCCCGCTGGGGTTGTGCGGCGAGTTGAGAATGACCATGCGCGTGCGCGGGCTCAGGGCATCGCTGAACTTTTGCCAGTCGATACGGAAGTCACTGGCGCTGAGCTGTACGTGCACGCAACGGCCACCCGCCAGCGCCACGGAAGGCTCGTAGCTGTCGTAGCAGGGGTCGAAGACGATGACCTCGTCACCGGCCTGGATGACCGCCTGGATGGCACAGAAGATCGCTTCGGTGGCACCCGGGGTGATGGTCACTTCCTGGTCGACATCGACCTTGGCGCCGTACAGGCGTTCGACCTTGGCGGCCACTTGCTGGCGCAAGGCCGGCAGACCGGTCATCGGTGCGTACTGGTTATGCCCGGCGGCGACATGGCGGCCGACTGCATCGAGCAGTGCCTGCGGGCCATTGAAGTCGGGAAACCCCTGGGAGAGGTTGAGCGCACCGGTTTGGACGGCGAGTTGAGACATGGTGGTGAAGATGGTCGTGCCGACATTCGGCAGTTTGCTGCGGATCATGGAGCCCTCTTTCCTGGGGTGTATCCGGCACGGGGTGGAAACCGAGCATAGCGGATCAAGCAGTCAGGAAAAAGGCAGAAACAATGGGGGGATTGAGGTGAGTCAAAAGAAGCTGGGGGCGCTTCGCACCCCTTTCGCGACACAAGGCCGCTCCTACAGATATACGCGCTTTCTGTAGGAGCGGCCTTGTGTCGCGAAAGGGGCGCGAAGCGGCCCCCATGCAAAGCAAAGATCAGCGCTTGTCGCGGCGCTTTTTCTCGGCCTTCTTGTGATGCGACATCAAGCGGCGCTTCTTGTTGACCTGGCGATCGGTAAGGGTGTTCTTCTTGCCCTCATACGGGTTCTCACCGCCCTTGTACTCGATACGGATCGGCGTACCGACCAGCTTGAGCACGCGGCGGTAGGTGTTTTCCAGGTAACGCGAGTACGACTTGGGAATCTTCTCGGTCTGGTTGCCGTGGATCACGATCAGCGGCGGGTTGGCCCCACCCAGGTGGGCATAGCGCAACTTGATGCGGCGACCATTGACCAGCGGCGGCTGGTGCTCGCTGACCGCATCTTCGAGGATCTGCGTCAAGCGGCTGGTCGGCCAGCGGGTCACCGCCGACTTGAACGCGGCCTGCACCGACTTGTACAGGTGGCCCACGCCAGTGCCGTGCAGCGCCGAGATGAAGTGGATGTCGGCGAAGTCGACGAAGAACAGCCGGCGCTCCAGCTCGGTCTTCACGTAGTCGCGCTCACCCGACTCCATGCCGTCCCACTTGTTCAGGGCGATGACGATGGCGCGGCCGGCTTCGAGGGCGAAGCCCAGCAGGTTGAGGTCGTGGTCGACCACACCTTCGCGGGCGTCCATGACGAAGATCACCACGTTGGCGTCCTTGATCGCCTGCAGCGTCTTCACCACCGAGAACTTTTCGACTTCCTCGTGGATCTTGCCGCGCTTGCGCACCCCGGCGGTGTCGATGAAGGTGTACTTCTCGTCATCACGCTCGAACGGGATGTAGATACTGTCACGGGTGGTGCCCGGCTGGTCGTAGACCACCACGCGCTCTTCGCCGAGCATGCGGTTGACCAGGGTCGACTTGCCGACGTTGGGGCGACCGATGATGGCGATCTTGATGCCATCCTTCTCGCTCGGGCCTGGAATGCGGACCGCTTCTTCGCCTTCGGCGACTTCCTGGTCAAGGGCTTCTTCCTCGGCATCACGAGGAATATGACCCAGTACCGACTCCATCAGCTGGTTGATACCACGGCCCTGGGAGCCGGCCACCGGAATGGCGTTGCCCATGCCCAGCGGCGAGAACTCGGCGCGGGCGACGTCAGCATCGATGTTGTCGATCTTGTTGGCGACCAGGATTGCCGATTTGTTGCGCTTGCGCAGGTGCTCGGCAATCATCTGGTCGGCAGCGGTCATGCCGGCGCGGGCGTCGACCAGGAACAGCACATAGTCGGCTTCTTCGATGGCCATCAGCGACTGCTCGGCCATCTTCTCGTCCATGCCCACTTCGTCACCGGTGATACCACCGGTGTCGATCAGGATGTACGAACGACCCTGCCAGCTGGCATCACCATATTGGCGGTCACGGGTCAGACCCGACAGGTCACCGACGATGGCATCGCGGGTCTTGGTCAGGCGGTTGAACATGGTGGATTTGCCGACGTTCGGCCGGCCCACCAGGGCGATTACGGGAACCATGCGGCTCTCCACTCTTGAATTCTTGAAAATGCAAAGGCCGCTGCAAGGCAGCGGCCGGAGTTCGGGCGGCGTGTCCTACGCCGCAACTCAAGACCCATAGCGGTCTTGAGCATAGCTTCAGCGCAGCGTCAGTGCCTCGAGCTTGCCGCTGTTGCCAAAGACGTAGATGGTGTCGCCGACCACCAGGGGTCGGGCACGCAAGCCATCGCTGTCGATACGTTCACGGCCGACGAAACGGCCATCGACCTGGCTGAGCAGGTGCAGGTAACCCTCGAAATCACCTACTGCCACATAGCTGGAATAAACCTCTGGTGCCGACAACTGACGGCGCGCCATCGAGTCGTTGGTCCACAGGGCGCTGGAAGAGCGCTCGTCGACGCTCTCGACAGTACCCGAGGCTTGGCTGACGTAGACGTTGCCAAAGCCTTGGGCGACACCCACGTAGCTGGAAGCATCACGCTGCCAGAGCACGCGGCCGCTTTCCAGGTCCAGGCCCGCGACGCGGCCCTGATAGGTGCTGACGTACAGGGTACCACCCGACAGCAGCAGACCGCCGTCGATATCGACCACGCGGTCCAGCTCGGAGCGGCCTTGCGGGATGGCCACACGGCTCTCCCACACCGGCACGCCGTTGTTGATGTCCACTGCGACCACCTTGCCGGTGGACAGGCCGGCGACGGCCAGGCGGTTGGTCGCGATCGGTGCACCGGTGCCACGCAGGGTCAGTACGGCCGGGGTGTTCTCGTAGATCCAGCGACGGTCGCCAGTGGCGGCATCCAGGCCGATCAGGCGGTCGTCCTGGGTCTGTACCACCACAACGTCACCGTTGTTGGCAGGCGGCGCCAGCACTTCACTGGTCACACGCGCCTTCCAGCGCTCCTCACCGGTGCTGGAGTCCAGGGCAATCACTTCACCCTTGAGGGTGCCGAGCATGACCAGGCCGTAGCCGACACCGACTGCGCCGGAAACCGGCTTGTCCAGATCCTTCTTCCACACCACGTCACCGGTGTTGCGGTCGAGGGCGAAGACTTCGCCGTTGACGTCGGAGGCGTAGATACGGTCGTTTTCGATGGCCGGTACCAGGGTGTTGTACGTCTCGCCCTGGCCGTCACCGATCGAGCGGCTCCACTGCTTCTTCAGCACCACTTCTTCGGTGAACTTGGTCAGCTCGGCCGGAGGCAGTTCCTTCTTGCTGTTGCTGCTGCAACCTGCGGCCAGTACGGCCAGGGTCAGCACTGCTGCTTGTTTCCAACCGGTCACGTCACGCGTCCCCTTTGGCCAGGTCATCCAGCTTCAGTTGCAAGCCACCGACTGCGGCGTCATCGGACAGCGCGGCCTTGGCTTTTTCGTATGCGCTGTGGGCATCGTCGGCTCGACCCAGCTGTACCAGCAGGTCGCCCTTCAATTCTTCACGGCTGGCCAGGAACGCCTTGTCGGCGTCGCCGTCCAGCAGTTTCAGGGCGTCATCGGCCTTGTTCTGGGCGGCCAGCACGCGCGCCAGGCGCTGGCGTGCGATTTCGCCCAGGGTCACGTCGGCCGGCTTGTCCAGCACAGCCTTGAGCTCGGCAGCGGCGTCGTCGAGCTTGCCGCTCTCGACCGCGACCTTGGCCACGAACAGGCTGCCGTACTGGGCGTAGGCGGTACCGCCGAACTCGCTCTTGAGCTTGCCGGCCAGTTCCGCGACCTTGGTCGCGTCAGGCTGGCCGCTCGGCGTCAGGCTGGTTTCCAGCAGGGCCTGGTACAGCTGCGAGGCGCCTTGCGACTGGTTGCTCTGGTACTTGTGCCAGGTATTCCAGCCCAGCACCACCACACCGGCCAGCAGCGCGCCGGTCAGCAGCGGCTTGCCGTTGCGGTTCCACCAGTCCTTGACCCCTGCCAGGTCATCATCATCGGTACTCGACACCCCAATACTCCTTTTCGCCTATTCGCTTGTTGAACCGCGTTACGCCTGCGCGATCGCGGTTTCCAGGTGCTCAGCCAGAGCATCCCAGGCAATGTTCTGTTGTTCGCCCTGACCACGCAGGGGCTTCAGGCCGATCTCTTGCTTGGCCAGCTCGTCGTCGCCCAGAATCAGGGCGAACAGCGCGCCGCTCTTGTCGGCCTTTTTGAACTGGCTCTTGAAGCTGCCGCCACCGGCGTTGACTGCCAGACGCAGGCCCGGCAGACGATCACGCAGGCCTTCAGACAGGCGCAGGCCGGCAATCTCGGCCTGCTCGCCGAAGGCGCACAGGTAAACGTCGATCTGACGGTTGATGGACTCCGGTACCTTCTCGAGGGTTTCCAGCAGCAGGATCAGACGCTCGATCCCCATGGCAAAACCCACGCCAGGGGTCGGCTTGCCGCCCATCTGCTCGACCAGGCCGTCATAGCGGCCACCGGCACAGACGGTGCCCTGGGCGCCGAGCTTGTCGGTGACCCACTCGAACACGGTCTTGCTGTAGTAGTCCAGGCCACGCACCAGCTTGGTGTTGATCACGAACGGGATACCGGCGGCGTCGAGGCGTGCCTTGAGGCCCTCGAAGTGCACACGGGAATCTTCGTCCAGGTAGTCTTCAAGCTTCGGCGCGCCGACCAGCACCGCCTGGGTGCCCTGGTCCTTGCTGTCGAGGATGCGCAGCGGGTTGCTCTTCAGGCGACGCTGGCTGTCTTCATCGAGCTGCTCCAGACGCGCCGAGAGGAACTCGACCAGCGCGTCGCGATAGCGGGCGCGGGCTTCGCTGGTGCCCAGGCTGTTCAGCTCCAGCTTGACCGCGTCCTGGATGCCCAGCAGGCCCCACAGGCGCCAGGTCAGCATGATCAGTTCGGCGTCGATGTCCGGACCGTCCAGGTTGAACACTTCCACGCCGATCTGGTGGAACTGGCGGTAGCGGCCTTTCTGCGGGCGCTCGTGGCGGAACATCTGGCCGATGTACCAGAGTTTCTGCACCTGGCCGTTACCGGTGATGCCGTGCTCCAGCACAGCGCGCACGCAGGCAGCGGTGCCTTCGGGGCGCAGGGTCAGCGAATCGCCGTTGCGGTCCTCGAAGGTGTACATCTCTTTTTCGACGATGTCGGTGACTTCACCGATGGAGCGCTTGAACAGCTCGGTGAACTCGACGATCGGTGTGCGGATCTGGCTGTACCCGTAGGTGTCCAGCAGGCCGGCAACGGTGCTTTCAAAGTAGCGCCACAGCGGCGACTGCTCTGGCAGGATGTCGTTCATGCCACGGATGGCTTGCAGCGATTTGCTCACGAAAAGTCCTTACGAATCTGTGTGTCAGCTGCGGGCGATCAGCGCCGCGTCAGCCTCGACCTTTTCGGCCGCTTTCTGGCGGATGAGCTTTTCCAGCTCATCGACCAGGTTGTCATTGGTCAGCTTCTGCGCAGGCTTGCCATCGATGTAGATCAGGTTCGGCGTGCCGCCGGTCAGCCCCACGTGGGCTTCCTTGGCTTCGCCGGGGCCGTTGACCACGCAACCGATCACCGCCACGTCCAGCGGGACCAGCAGGTCTTCCAGGCGCCCTTCCAGCTCGTTCATGGTCTTGACCACATCGAAGTTCTGCCGCGAGCAGCTCGGGCAGGCGATGAAGTTGATGCCACGCGAACGCAGGTGCAGCGACTTGAGGATGTCGTAGCCGACCTTCACTTCTTCGACCGGGTCGGCGGCCAGCGAAATACGGATGGTATCGCCGATACCCTCGGCCAGCAGCATACCGAGGCCGACAGCGGATTTCACCGTCCCTGAGCGCAGGCCACCGGCTTCGGTGATGCCCAGGTGCAGCGGCTGGATGATCTGCTTGGCCAGCAGGCGGTAGGCTTCGACGGCCATGAACACGTCGGAGGCCTTGACGCTGACCTTGAAGTCCTGGAAGTCCAGGCGGTCGAGGTGCTCGACATGGCGCAAGGCAGACTCGACCAGCGCGGCCGGGGTCGGCTCGCCGTACTTCTTCTGCAGGTCTTTTTCCAGGGACCCGGCGTTGACGCCGATACGGATCGGGATACCCCGGTCACGGGCGGCATCGACCACCGCGCGCACACGGTCTTCACGACCGATGTTGCCCGGGTTGATGCGCAGGCAGTCGACACCCAGCTCGGCCACGCGCAAGGCGATCTTGTAGTCGAAGTGGATATCGGCGACCAGCGGCACGCTGACCAACTGCTTGATCTTGCCGAACGCCTCGGCGGCGTCCATGTCGGGCACCGAGACGCGCACGATGTCGACGCCGGCGTCGACCAGGCGCTGGATCTGCGCCACGGTGGCCGCGACATCGTTGGTGTCGGTGTTGGTCATGCTCTGCACCGCGATGGGGGCATCGCCACCCACCGGCACATTGCCGACCCAGATTTTGCGGGATTCGCGACGTTTGATCGGAGATTCGCCGTGCATGACTTACTGTCCCAACTTCAGGCGAGCGGTCTCGCCACTGGTGAACGGAGCAACATCGACGGCCTGGCCGTTGTAGCTGACCTGAGCGCCGCGGGCAAAGCCCAGGCGCACCGCGAACGGTGGTTTACCGGTCAGTTCGAGGTTGTCACCCTTGCGCTTGACGGCGCTGAACAGCACCTTGCCGTTGCCATCGGTGACCTGGGTCCAGCAATCGGCGGTGAACTGGATGGCGACCTTGGCGCTGCCGGCCGGTACGGCGGCGGGCACTGCGGCGGCTACAGCCGGCACGCTGGCCACGGGTGCTACAGGGGCGTTGGGCGCTGCAGGGGCGGCCGGCACAGCCGGAGCCGATATTGCAGGCGTCGACGCTGCGGGTGCTTGTTGAACCGGTGCCGGGGCAGGTACCGCAGGCGCGGCTTCGGCGGCAGTCTCGGAGGCCTGCTCGGCCGGGGCCTGCTCCAACGCCAGCGGTGCGCTCTCGGCCTGCTGGCTGGCGCTCACGGCCTGGTCTTCAGGCTCGTCCAGCGGGTGAATCTGGGTGGTGCCGTCAGCGCTCTCGACCTCGACGTGTTCGAGGGCGATCTTGGCCAGGTCCTTGCCACGCAGGCTGCCCTGGTCTTGCCACCAGATGAAGCTGCCGCCAACGACGGCAACCAGCAGCAACAGGCTGACGCCGCGCAGGATGTTATGCGACAGGCGCACCGGTTCCTCGATACGGCCAAGCGAATGCACTTCGCTGCCCTTGGCATGGGTACCGGTGTACTGGTCGAAGGCCTCGACCAGCGGTGCCTGGTCCAGGTCCATGAGTTTGGCGTAGGCGCGAATGTAGCCACGGGCGAAAGTGTGACCTGGCAGCTTGTCGAAGGCGCCGGTTTCCACGTGGTTCAGCGAACTTACGGTGAGGTTGAGCTTGCGGGCCACCTCGGCTTGCGACCACTCCCGTTTTTCGCGGGCCTGGCGCAACAGCTCACCGGGGTTCTGGCCGGTCGCTGCTGCTACTTCGGGATGCGCGGCTTTCATCGTTGCTCCGACAGGTATTGCTGATATTCCGGCGTACCGGGATAAAGTCGTTGTAATTGCTGGCCCATCTCGGCCAGTGTGCCCTGCTCGTCGAACACCCGGGCAAGACGGCTGCCCAGCAGGAGGCTGCGAGCGCTGTGGCCGCTCAACTGGCTGAAACGATCGTAGTAGTCCCGGGCCGGCACATAATGCCTGTTTTCGTAGGACAACTCAGCCATTTCCAGCAGCGCCCTGGGCTGCCGCTGGTTGAGTTGCAGGGCCTTGGACAGATACGCAGTGGCCTGGTCGCGATTGTCCAGCTTCAGCGCCGTCAGGCCAAGGTTCTCGTATACCCGCGAACGTTCAGGATACAGGCTATCGGCGCTGGCCAGGCGAAACATCTGCTCGGCTTCGGCAAAACGTTGCTGAGCATATAGGAAACTGCCGTAGTTGTTGCGAATTCGCGTATCGCCCGGGCGCGTTTCCAAGGCTTTTTTGAAGTGACCCTCAGCCAGCGCGGGTTCGCCTTCGGCCTGAAACACCAGCGCCAAAGCCGCGTGGGCATCAGCGTCACTGGCATTCAGCGCCAGGGCCTTGCCCAGGGGGACCTTGGCCTGTTCGGTCAAACTTTGTTGCAAATAGCCCAGCCCAAGCTGTACGTAGGCCTGCCCTGCCTGCGCCCTGCCCTGGCGGTTGGCCAGGGGGTCGTTCGCGCCGCCCGACACGCAGCCGGCCAGCAGCAAAAGCGCGAGGATCGACAGCGCGGCGCGCAGGCTCATGGCGAGGGCCGGTCTCAGTGGCGCACGGCGCTGTCTGAAAGCTCAGCGTCGGCAGAGAGCTGACGCACCGCGATGTAGCGCTCGCTGCGGCGGGTACGGTCGTTGACCTGGCCGACCAGCTGACCACAGGCGGCGTCGATGTCCTCGCCACGGGTGGTACGGGTGGTGACGTTGAAGCCACCGTGGTGCAGCAGGTCCTGGAAGCGGCGGATAGCGTTGTTGCTAGGCCGCTCGTAACCCGAATGAGGGAACGGGTTGAACGGGATCAGGTTGATCTTGCACGGTACGTCGCGCAGCAGTTCGATCATCTGCGCGGCATGCTCAGGCTGGTCGTTGACGTCCTTGAGCAGGGTGTACTCGACGGTCAGCACGCGCTTGCCACCGAGGGTGGCCATGTAGCCCATGCAGGACTCCAGCAACACCTTGAGCGGGTACTTCTTGTTGATCGGTACCAGCTGGTTGCGCAGTTCGTCGTTCGGGGCGTGCAGCGACAGGGCCAGCGACACGTCGATGTGCTTGGCCAGTTCGTCGATCATCGGCACCACGCCCGAGGTGGACAGGGTGACGCGACGCTTGGAAATGCCATAGCCCAGATCATCCATCATGATCTTCATGGCGGCGATGACATTGTCGAAATTCAGCAGTGGCTCGCCCATGCCCATCATCACCACGTTGGTAATCGCGCGGTCGATCTTGGCCGGGACGGTGCCGAAGGATTTGTTCGCAAGCCACACCTGGCCGATCACTTCAGCGGCGGTGAGGTTGCTGTTGAAGCCTTGCTTGCCGGTAGAGCAGAAACTGCAGTCCAGGGCGCAGCCGGCTTGCGACGAGACGCACAGGGTGCCGCGGTCGTCAGTCGGGATGTAGACGGTTTCGACGCAGCTGCCGGAGGCAACGCGGATCACCCACTTGCGGGTGCCGTCGGCGGAAATGTCTTCACTGACCACTTCCGGAGGGCGAATTTCGGCAACAGCCTCGAGCTTTTCGCGCAAGGCCTTGCCGACGTTCGTCATGGCGGCGAAATCATCGACGCCAAAATGGTGAATCCATTTCATCACCTGGCCGGCACGGAAGCGCTTCTCCCCGATAGAGTCGAAGAATTTTTCCATTTCCGGCTGGGTCAGACCCAACAGGTTGATTTTGCCAGTAGATGTCGTCATGGATTCACCCTCACCCGTAAGCTTTCGCTTAGCGAGTGGTTACCTCGGTAGCAGCGAAGAAGTAAGCGATTTCGCGAGCAGCAGCCGCTTCGGAGTCCGAACCGTGTACGGCGTTGGCGTCGATCGACTCGGCGAAGTCAGCACGGATGGTGCCGGCAGCAGCTTCTTTAGGGTTGGTAGCGCCCATCAGCTCACGGTTCAGAGCGATAGCGTTTTCACCTTCCAGAACCTGAACGACAACCGGACCGGAAGTCATGAAGGCAACCAGGTCACCGAAGAAGCCGCGCTCGCTGTGCTCGGCGTAGAAGCCTTCGGCTTCGGCTTTGGACAGTTGCTTGATTTTCGAAGCAACGATTTTCAGGCCAGCTTCTTCGAAGCGAGTGGTGATCTTGCCGATTACGTTCTTGGCAACGGCGTCAGGCTTGATGATGGAGAAAGTACGTTGAACAGCCATGGAAAACTCCAGAATATGAGTGTTACGAAAAATTAAACCCGCGAATTATACGCGGGTTCCAGGGGATTGCCTAACCTGCAGCGTCGCGCTTAGTCGGCTTCATCAATCCAGGCCGCCTGGATGGCCTCGAGCACTTTCTCACCGCCACGTGACGGATCGTCGCTGAAGTCTGGCAAGGCCAGCACCCAGCGGTGCAGATCGACGAAATTCACATAACGAGGATCGACTTCCGGCTTGCTTTCCGCAAGCTGGATGGCGATCTCAAGTACATCAATCCATTTCAGGCTCATCGGGGCAAACCTCAGTGCGGCGCTTCGGCAGCGTGGTTGAGCGAATACTTGGGGATCTCGATGGTCAGGTCTTCGTCGGCGACCACCACCTGGCAGCCGAGGCGCGATTGAGCCTCCAGGCCCCAGGCCTTGTCCAGCATGTCTTCTTCCAGCTCGTCGGCTTCTTCAAGCGAATCGAAGCCCTTGCGGACGATGCAGTGGCAGGTGGTGCAGGCCTTGACGCCACCGCAAGCGCTTTCCATCTCGATGTGATGGTCGTGGGCCAGCTCCAGGATGTTGGTCCCGGGCTCGACTTCCACGGTCAGCCCTTCAGGGCAGAACTTCTCGTGCGGCAGGAATGTCACCAGCGGCATCGGTTACTCCTCGATCTCATTCAGGTTGCGCCCGGCCAGTGCGGCTTTGACCGTCGAATCAAGGCGACGGGCGGCAAATGCATCGGTCACCTGCGACAGACGCTTGGTCTGTTGCTCGATGGCTGGGCCATCGGTGCCGGTCAGCAAATCACGTAGTTCTTGCATCTGGAATTCGATGGCTTCGCGCTCTTCGCTGCTGAGCAGGCGCTCGCCATCGGCGTCCAGGGCGCCCTGTACCGCTTCGAGCAGACGCTCGCCATCGACCTGGTGCTCGCGCAGCTGACGGGCCTGCTTGTCGGAGCCGGCGTGCTCGAAAGAGTCCTTGAGCATACGGGCGATCTCGCCGTCGGTCAGGCCGTAGGACGGCTTGACCTGAATGCTGGCTTCAACGCCCGAGCCCAGTTCGCGGGCCGCGACGCTGAGCAGACCGTCGGCATCGACCTGGAAGGTGACGCGGATCTTCGCCGCGCCAGCGACCATGGCCGGAATGCCGCGCAGCTCGAAGCGCGCCAGGGAGCGGCAGTCGCTGATCAGCTCGCGCTCGCCCTGCAGGACGTGGATCATCATGGCCGACTGGCCGTCTTTATAAGTGGTGAATTCCTGGGCGCGGGCCACCGGAATGGTGGTGTTGCGCGGGATTACCTTCTCCATCAACCCGCCCATGGTCTCAAGGCCCAGGGACAGCGGGATGACGTCGAGCAGCAACAGTTCGCCACCTTCGCGACGATTGCCAGCCAGGGTATCGGCCTGGATCGCGGCGCCAATGGCCACCACCTGGTCAGGATCGATCGAGGTCAGCGGGGTACGGCCGAACAGCGTGCCGACAGCCTCACGCACACGCGGTACACGGGTCGAACCACCGACCATCACCACCGCACCCACTTCTTCCAGCTCAATACCGCTGTCGCGCACCGCGCGGCGGCAGGCCTTGAGGCTGCGGGCGATCATCGGCTCGATCATGGCCTCGAAAGCAGTACGACTGAGCTCGCCCTGCCAGGCGCCATGACTGACACTGACCACGTCGGCGTCGGTCAGGGCTTCTTTGGCGGCGCAGGCGGCTTGCAGCAGCTGACGCTGCGTGGCCGGATCGAGGTCGGCAGAAAGACCCGCCTGCTCGATGATCCAGCCGGCAATGGCGTGGTCGAAGTCGTCACCGCCCAGGGCAGTGTCGCCACCCGTGGCCAGCACTTCGAACACACCAGCGGTCAGGCGCAGAATGGAAATGTCGAACGTACCGCCACCCAGGTCATAGATGGCCACCAGGCCTTCGGCATTCTGGTCCAGGCCGTAGGCCACGGCTGCCGCGGTCGGCTCGTTGAGCAGGCGCAGTACATTAAGGCCGGCCAGCTTGGCCGCATCCTTGGTCGCCTGGCGCTGGGCGTCATCGAAGTAAGCCGGCACGGTGATTACCGCACCTACCAGTTCACCGCCCAAGGTCTGTTCGGCACGCTCGCGCAGCACCTTGAGAATGTCGGCAGACACTTCCACCGGGCTCTTCGGCCCCTGGACAGTGTCGATGAACGGCATGTGCGACTCGCCACCAATGAAGCGGTACGGCAGCTGCTCGCCAAGCTGCTTGACGTCAGCCAGGCCGCGCCCCATCAGGCGCTTGACCGACAGCACGGTGTTCAGCGGGTCGCTGGAAGCTGCTTCGCGCGCCGCCAGGCCGACCTCATTGTGGCCGGCCAGGTAACGCACTGCCGAGGGCAGAATGACGTTGCCCTGCGCATCGGGCAGGGGCTCGCTGCGACCGCTGCGCAAGGCAGCGACCAGAGAATTGGTGGTACCCAAGTCGATGCCAACCGCCAGGCGGCGCTGGTGCGGCTGAGGGCTTTGACCGGGTTCGGCGATCTGCAGTAGGGCCATGCTTATCTAATTACCTTAGGCGTCATCACGGGAGGCGCCGGGTTAATCGTCGAGGCGCTCTTCCAGTTGGCGCACTTCTTGGGCGAGCTTGTCGAGGAACTGCATGCGGCGCATCAGGCGCTCGGCCTGGTCACGCTCGGCAGGCACATCCCAGCAGGCGGCGAAATCCTCGTTCAGCGTGTCCTGGGCACCTTTGAGGCGCTTCTTGAACACGGCAACACCGTCGAGGTCGGCTTCGTCCTGCAGCTCTTCAAGCTCTTCACGCCACTGCATCTGCTGCAACAGGAAGTCGGGGTCATGGACCGTGACTTCCTGGGGCACTTCGTGGCCACCGATGGCCAGCAGATAGCGGGCACGGCGAGGCGCACTGCGCAGTGTCTGGTAGGCGTCGTTAAGGGCCGCGGACTTCTCCAGCGCTACCCGTTGCTCACGCTCGGAGGCGTCGGCAAAACGGTCAGGATGAACCTCGCGGGCCAACTCGCGATAGCGAGTGGCCAGCTTGTCGAGGTCCAGACGAAAGCACGGCTGGAGATCAAACAGAGCGTAATGACAAGGAGTACCCACAGCCAGCCTCAGACGTTGAAGCTTTCGCCGCAGCCACACTCACCGCGCACGTTGGGGTTGTTGAACTTGAAGCCTTCGTTCAACCCTTCCTTGACGAAGTCCAGCTCGGTGCCGTCAAGGTAGACCAGGCTCTTGGGATCGATGATCACCTTGACGCCATGGTTCTCGAACACGGTGTCTTCGTCCGCCAGTTCGTCGACGAACTCCAGCACGTAGGCCAGGCCCGAGCAACCGGTGGTGCGCACGCCCAGGCGGATGCCCTCGCCCTTGCCGCGCCCTTCGAGGGAACGCCGCACATGGTTGGCGGCGGCTTCTGTCATGCTGATAGCCATCGGAACTCCTTACCTATTACCTTGCAGGCGACTTAGATCAAGCCTTTCTTCTGCTTGTAGTCGCGCACGGCTGCCTTGATGGCATCCTCGGCGAGAACCGAGCAGTGGATTTTCACTGGCGGCAACGCCAGTTCTTCCGCCAGCTGGGTGTTCTTGATGGTTTCGGCTTCGTCCAGGGTCTTGCCCTTCATCCACTCGGTGGCGAGGGAGCTGGAAGCGATGGCCGAACCGCAGCCGTAGGTCTTGAACTTGGCGTCTTCGATGATGCCTTGCTCGTTGACCTTGATCTGCAGACGCATCACGTCACCGCACGCAGGGGCGCCGACCATGCCGGTACCGACATCCGGGTCCTCGGCATTCATCTTGCCGACGTTGCGTGGGTTTTCGTAGTGGTCGATGACCTTTTCACTGTATGCCATGGTGCAATTCCTTCCTCATCAGGGAGCCGCTCTTGCCGGCGACTGCTTAGTGGGCGGCCCACTCGATCTTGGAGATGTCGACGCCGTCTTTGTACATGTCCCAGAGTGGCGACAACTCACGCAGTTTGTTCACCGCCTCGCAGACTTTCTGCGCGGCGTAGTCGACTTCTTCTTCGGTGGTGAAACGGCCGAAGGAGAAGCGGATCGAGCTGTGCGCCAGCTCGTCGTTACGGCCCAGCGCGCGCAGTACATACGACGGCTCGAGCGAAGCGGAGGTACAGGCCGAACCGGACGATACGGCGATGTCTTTCAGCGACATCAGCAGCGACTCGCCTTCGACGTAGTTGAAGCTCAGGTTCAGGTTGTGCGGCACGCGTGCGGTGCGGCTACCGTTGACATACAGCTCTTCAAGGTCCGAGACCTGCTTGAAGAAGCGGTCGCTCAGGGCCTTGATGCGTACGTTTTCAGCGGCCATATCCTGCTTGGCGATGGCGAAGGCTTCGCCCATGCCGACGATCTGGTGGGTCGGCAGGGTGCCCGAACGCATGCCGCGCTCATGGCCACCGCCGTGGATGATCGCTTCCAGACGCACACGCGGCTTGCGGCTGACGTACAGCGCACCGATACCTTTCGGACCGTAGACCTTGTGCGCGGAGAACGACATCAGGTCGACTTTCAGCTTCTGCAGGTCGATTTCGACCTTGCCGGCCGACTGGGCGGCGTCGACATGGAACAGTACGCCGCGCGAACGGGTCAGTTCACCGATGGCGGCGATGTCGTTGATCGAGCCGACTTCGTTGTTCACGTGCATCAGCGAGACCAGGATGGTGTCGTCGCGCAGCGCCGCCTCGACCTGGGCCGGGGTGACGATGCCGTCTTCGCCTGGCTCGAGGTAGGTGACTTCGAAACCTTCACGCTCCAGCTGGCGAGCGGTATCCAGGACCGCCTTGTGCTCGATCTTGGAGGTGATGATGTGCTTGCCTTTGGTCTGATAGAAGTGCGCCACGCCTTTCAGGGCGAGGTTGTCGGACTCGGTGGCACCGCTGGTCCAGACGATCTCGCGCGGGTCGGCGTTGATCAGCTCGGCCACCTGGCGACGGCCATTCTCGACCGCTTCTTCAGCCTTCCAGCCGAACACGTGGGAACGCGAGGCCGGGTTACCGAAGTTTCCGTCGACCAGCAGGCAGTCGGCCATTTTCTGGGCGACGCGGGGATCGACCGGTGTGGTCGCGGAGTAATCGAGGTAGATCGGCAACTTCATTGAGTATCTCCTATCAGGCGGTGGCGTCGCTCATCGTCACTTAATAAAGGGTCAGTCGACGGCGGACGTCTCAATCTTGTCCAGCTGGGCAGTACGGCCTGCGACACGACGCAGGTCCTGGCGCTGGGCGACTTCCTGCACCTCACGGCGCATGACGAGGTCGGCCAGGCTGATGCCGCTGAGAAATTCATGGATCTGCTGGCTGAGGTCGCACCACAGGTGGTGGGTCAGGCAGGTGTCACCGGCATGGCAATCCCCCAGGCCTTGGCAACGGGTGGCATCGACCGATTCGTTGACCGCGTCGATGACCTGGGCCACCTGGATGGTTTCCATGCCGCGCGACAGCTGGTAGCCACCACCCGGACCGCGCACGCTGGAGACCAGGCTGCTACGGCGCAGCTTGGCGAACAGCTGTTCCAGATAAGAGAGGGATATGCCCTGGCGCTCGGAAATGTCGGCCAAAGACACCGGCCCATGCTGCGCATGCAACGCCAGGTCGAGCATGGCGGTCACGGCGTATCGGCCTTTGGTAGTCAGTCGCATGGCTAGTGGGTACCACGGGAGTTACAGGATGTGTGCGAGTATGCGATTCCCGAGCATTTAAGTCAACTATTAGACCTACTGCTTTAGTCGGGTTTGGCATCTGGGAGGCGGGCGCGATTGTAGCAGCAAAGGGGCGTAAGCACACGCCCCATATGTCAGCACGCGGTCAGCGGGGCGTTTTCAATGCGACTGAGTGTCGCGCCGAGCTTCCTGGGCCACTTCGCTGAAGTCGTCTTCCGGCAGCGCCGGCAACTCCTTGGCACAGTAATCACTGCCCATCTTGGTCAACGCGCCGCACATGCCTTCCAAGCGCTCGTCCACCGCCTGCAGGTGATCGAGCATCTGACCAATGGCCCGAGCCACCGGGTCGGGCATGTCGCCACTGACACCATAGGCATCGAAGCCGATCTTCTCGGCCATGGCCTTGCGCTTGGCCTCGAGCTCGCTGTCTTCGCTCTTGACGATGATCCGCCCCGGAATACCCACCGCCGTGGCGCCGGCCGGCACCGCTTTGGTGACCACCGCATTGGAACCGATCTTGGCCCCGGCACCGACGGTGAACGGGCCCAGCACCTTGGCGCCGGCACCGACCACCACACCGTTTTCCAGGGTCGGGTGGCGCTTGCCTTTGTTCCAGCTGGTGCCGCCCAGGGTCACGCCCTGATAAAGGGTGACATCGTCACCGATCTCGGCGGTTTCGCCGATGACGATACCCATACCATGATCAATGAAGAAGCGCCGGCCGATGGTGGCGCCGGGGTGGATCTCGATGCCGGTCATCCAGCGCCCGAAGTTGGACACCAGGCGCGCCAGCCATTTGAAGTCGCGCTTCCACAGCGCGTTGCCCAGGCGATGCAGCCAGATCGCGTGCATGCCCGGGTAGCAGGTCAATACCTCGAAGGCGTTGCGCGCCGCCGGGTCACGATGGAAAACGCTCTGGATATCTTCACGCAGACGTTCGAACATCTGTCAGTCCTTCCGTTTATGCGGCTCGCCCCGTGCGACCTTCTGGGTCTCGGTGAGGATGCCGCGCAAAATGCTCATTTCCGGACGCTCGACCGAGCTTCGCCCATACAGCCGGCGCAGGCGCGCCATCAGGTGCTTGGGTTTCTCGGGATCAAGGAAGCCGATGTCCACCAGGGTTTTCTCCAGGTGTTCATAGAACAGCTCCATTTCATCCATGGTCGCCAGCTCGCTGGCGTCGACCTTCTCGACTTGCGGCGCCGAACCTTCAGCTGCCAACCAGGCCATGCGCACCTCATAGGAGAGCACCTGGACCGCGGCGGCAAGGTTCAGCGAACTGAAGTCGGGGTTCGAGGGAATGTGCACGTGGAAGTGACATCGCTGCAATTCTTCGTTGGTCAGGCCGGCGTGCTCGCGCCCGAACACCAGGGCGATCTCTTCGCCGCCGATGCCATGCTCCACGGCCTTGGCCCCGCATTCACGGGGGTCGATCAGCGGCCAGGGGATGCTGCGCTCACGGGCGCTGGTACCCATCACCAGGTTGCAGCCGACCAATGCGTCTTCGAGGCTGTCGACCACCTGGGCATTGGCCAGCACGTCGTCGGCACCCGAGGCGCGCGCACTGGCGTCAGCGGCCGGAAACTCTTTTGGCTGCACCAGCACCAGACGCGACAAGCCCATGTTTTTCATGGCACGCGCAGCGCCGCCGATGTTGCCGGGGTGGCTGGTATTGACCAGAACAACACGAATATTTTGCAGCAAGGTGTTGTGCTCACAGAGGCAGGATTTAGAGGTTTCGATCTTACAGAACCGACCAGCGTAACGCTATGAAAGCAAATGTGACACTTCTGCCGCCAAACTTTTCTGCTAGAATGTTCGGCTTTCTTCTTTAACATCTCCAGGTGACCCGCCCATGCAGCCTATGCTGAATATCGCCCTGCGCGCCGCTCGCAGCGCCAGTGAACTGATCTTCCGCTCCATCGAACGCCTGGATACCATCAAGGTCGACGAGAAAGAGGCCAAGGACTACGTTTCCGAGGTCGATCGCGCCGCCGAACAGAGCATCGTCAACGCCCTGCGCAAGGCCTACCCGAACCACTCCATCCAAGGCGAAGAAACCGGCCTGCACGCGGGCACCGGCGAAGAAGGCAAGGACTACCTGTGGATCATCGATCCGCTGGACGGCACCACCAACTTCCTGCGCGGCATTCCTCACTTCGCCGTCAGCATCGCCTGCAAATACCGCGGTCGCCTTGAGCATGCGGTCATCATCGACCCTGTGCGCCAGGAAGAATTCACCGCCAGCCGCGGCCGTGGCGCCCAGCTCAATGGCCGCCGCCTGCGCGTCAGCTCGCGCACCAGCCTGGAAGGCGCCCTGCTCGGCACCGGCTTCCCGTTCCGTGACAACCAGATGGCCGACATGGACAACTACCTGGGCATGTTCCGCGCCCTGACTGGCCAGACCGCCGGCATTCGCCGTGCTGGTTCCGCCAGCCTGGACCTGGCCTACGTCGCCGCCGGCCGTTTCGACGCCTTCTGGGAGTCGGGCCTGTCCGAGTGGGACATGGCAGCCGGCGTGCTGCTGATCCAGGAAGCGGGTGGCCTGGTGAGCGACTTCAACGGTGGCCACGACTTCCTCGACAAAGGCCACATCGTCGCCGGCAACATCAAGTGCTTCAAGGCCGTGCTGACCGCTATCCAGCCGCACCTGCCAGAGCACATGAAGCGCTAAGCGCCGATTGCAGGCACAAAAAAGCACCCTTCGAGGGTGCTTTTTTTATGCCTGAATTTTGTGTTGCTTGTACCGGCCTCATCGCCGGCAAGCCGGCTCCCACAGGGGCCGTACTGCCTTCAACTGTGGGAGCCGGCTTGCCGGCGAGGGGCCAGCACAGGCGACATCAATTCACTGGCCAGCTTCGCTGAGGATCAGCTTGCCATTCTTGTCCAGCGGAATGGTCTGGCCCGGCTCGCGATCCATCTTCACCTTGCCCACCTGGTCACCGATGGAATAGGTGACGTTATAACCGACGACCTTCTCACTGATGTCATTGACCGTGTTGCAGCGGGTTTGCGTGGTGGTGTAAGTGTCACGCTCCTGCATGCCTTCCTGCACCTTGTTACCGGCATAACCACCACCGACCGCACCGGCCACGGTAGCGATCTTCTTGCCCGTGCCACCGCCGATCTGGTTGCCCAGCAAGCCGCCGGCGATAGCACCGACCACGGTACCGGCGATCTGGTGCTGGTCCTTGACCGGCGCCTGACGGGTCACGGCGACATCCTTGCAGACTTCACGCGGCGTCTTCACCTGCTGCTTGATCGGCTGCACGTCGGTGACCTGGGCGTATTCAGGCCCTTTGTTCACCAAGCTGTAGGTCGCCACAGCACCTCCGGCAGTTACACCGACAGCACCCAGTACCGCACCCACCAGCATTGATTTGTTCACTTGAACCTCCTGATCGTACCTGCGGGGGTCAACCCGCCTTCTCCCTGCCTTGGAGCGAAAAAAAAGGCGCGAGTTCAACACTCGCGCCTTTTGTCCTACCGAACGGTCAGAAATCAGCCCTTACGGACGTTCATCCACGCCCTCGTCCTTGGCAGGCGGGATCAGGTCTTCGCTGTTCAGGTTGAGCCAGATCAGTACCACGTTGGCGATGTAGATCGACGAGTAGGTACCGGCCATGACGCCGATGAACAGTGCCAGAGAGAAGCCGAACAGGTTGTCACCACCGAAGAACAGCAGCGCGGCGATCGCCAGCAAGGTCGAAACCGAAGTGGCGACGGTGCGCAGCAGGGTCTGGGTGGTCGAGACGTTGATGTTCTCGATCAGCGAAGCCTTGCGCATGACGCGGAAATTCTCACGCACCCGGTCGAACACGACGATGGTGTCGTTCAGCGAGTAGCCAATGATCGCCAGCACCGCCGCCAGCACCGTCAGGTCGAAGGTGATCTGGAAGAACGAGAGGATACCCAGGGTCACGACCACGTCGTGGATCAGCGACACGATGGCGCCGACCGCGAACTTCCACTGGAAGCGGAACGCCAGGTAGATGAGGATGCCGCCCAGCGCCAGGAGCATGCCGAGGCCGCCCTGGTCACGCAGCTCTTCACCCACCTGCGGGCCGACGAACTCGACACGCTTGAGCGTGGCCGGGTTGTCGCCGCCGATCTTCTGCAAGGCTTCAGCGACCTTGTTGCCCAGCTGCGGGTCATCGCCCGGCATGCGCACCAGCAAGTCGGTGGTGGCGCCGAAGCTCTGCACCACGGCCTCATGGAAGCCGGAATTGGCCAGTTCGGTGCGCACGGTCTGCAGATCGGCCGGGCGCTCGTAGGTCAGCTCGATCAACGTACCGCCGGTGAAGTCCAGGCCGAAGTTCAGGCCTTTATGCCACCAGCTGAACAGCGCCAGCACGGTGAGGAGCACGGTAACGGCGAACGCGACATTGCGCACGCCCATGAAATTGATGGTTTTCATCGTAGCTCCCTCAAACCCACAGCTTCTTGATGTCACGCCCGCCGCAGGTCAGGTTGACCAAGGCACGGGTCACCATCACGGCAGTGAACATCGATGTGAAAATCCCGAGGGACATGGTCACCGCGAAGCCTTTGACCGGCCCGGTACCCATGGCGAACAGGATGCCGCCCACCAGCAAGGTGGTCAGGTTGGCATCGACAATCGCCGAATAGGCGCGATTGAAGCCTTCGTGGATGGCGCGCTGCACCGACATGCCTGCAGCCAGCTCTTCGCGGATACGCGAGAAGATCAGCACGTTGGCGTCTACCGCCATACCCATGGTCAGCACGATACCGGCGATACCTGGCAGGGTCAGGGTCGCACCCAGCAGCGACATCAACGCCAGCAGCAGCACCATGTTGCCCGCCAACGCAATGGTGGCCAGCACGCCGAAGCCACGGTAGATGGCGATGATGAACAGCGAGACGAACAGCATGCCCCACAGCGATGCATCGATACCCTTGGTGATGTTGTCCGCGCCCAGGCTTGGGCCGATGGTACGTTCTTCAGCGAAGTACATCGGCGCGGCCAGACCACCGGCACGCAGCAGCAGGGCCAGTTCCGACGACTCGCCCTGGCCGTTGAGGCCGGTGATGCGGAACTGGCTGCCCAGCGGCGACTGGATGGTCGCCAGGCTGATGATCTTCTTCTCTTCCTGGAAGCTCTGTACCGGCACTTCCTTCTCGACACCGTCGACGGTCTGCTTGACGTAGCGGGTGACCGGCTTCTGCTCGATGAAGATCACCGCCATGCTGCGCCCGACGTTGCTGCGCGTGGCGCGACTCATCAGCTCGCCACCATGGCCATCGAGGCGGATGTTCACCTGCGGGCGACCGTGCTCGTCGAAGCTGGCCTGGGCGTCGGTGACCTGGTCACCGGTGATGATCAGACCACGCTCGACCTGGGCGGAACGGCCGCCTTCACGGAACTCGAAGACCTCGGTAGTAGCCTTGGAGGCGCCCGGCTCGGCACCGAAGCGGAACTCCAGGTTGGCGGTCTTGCCGAGAATACGCTTGGCTTCGGCAGTGTCCTGCACGCCTGGCAGTTCGACCACGATGCGGTTGGCGCCCTGGCGCTGTACCAGCGGCTCGGCCACGCCCAGCTCGTTGACCCGGTTGCGCACAGTGGTGAGGTTCTGCTTGATCGAGTATTCGCGGATCTCGGCGACTTTCGCCTGGGTCAGCGCCAGACGCAGCACGGCGAGCTCGTTGCGCTCGGTGGTGGTCAGGTCGAAATCATTGAAATTCTTGCGGATCAGGGCACGTGCCTGTTCGCGGGTAGCATCGTCAGCGAAGCCCAGCATGATGCCGCCATCCTGCTGTGGCAGGCTGCGGTAGCGGATGCGCTCTTTGCGCAGCAAGGTCTTGACCTCGCCTTCGTAGACTTTCATGCGGGCGCTCATGGCCTTGTCCATGTCCACTTCCAGCAGGAAGTGCACACCACCGGACAGGTCCAGGCCCAGTTTCATCGGGCTTGCTCCCAGGTTACGCAGCCATTGCGGAGTGGTCTGGGCCAGGTTCAGGGCCACGACGTAATCATCGCCCAGTGCCTTGCGCACTACATCCTTGGCTGGCAGCTGGTCTTCCTGGTTGGTCAGGCGTACCAGCCCGCTGCCCTTCTCGCCCAGGCTCGCGCCCTTGACGGTGATACCGGCATCGGTCAGCGCCTTGGTGACGCGGTCGAGCTCGGACTGGCTCACATGCAGCGCCGAGCTGGCACCGCTGATCTGCACCGCAGGATCATCCGGGTAGAGGTTGGGAGCGGAATAAATAAAACCGATCGCCAGTACCAACACGATCAGTGCGTATTTCCACAGAGGGTATTTGTTCAGCATCACGCCGCCCGTTCAAGACGCGGGGCGCGTTGCGCGCCCCGACTGGAAAGAAAAACCGGTAACTCAGATAGCCTTGAGCGTACCTTTTGGCAGGGTCGCGGCAATGGCGCCCTTCTGGAACTTCAGCTCGACAGTGTCGGAAACTTCCAGCACCACGAAATCATCGGAAACCTTGACGATCTTGCCAGCGATGCCGCCGTTGGTGACAACTTCATCACCTTTTTGCAAGTTGCTCAGCAGGTTCTTCTGCTCTTTGGCGCGTTTGGCCTGTGGACGCCAGATCATCAAGTAGAAGATGACCAGGAAACCAACCAGGAAAATCCACTCGAAGCCGGTGCCGGCAGGGCCAGCGGCGGGTGCAGCAGCGTCCGCATAGGCGGCGGGGATCAAGAAGCTCATTGGGCACTCCAGTTGTAAAGTTTTAATAGATTAGTGCGAACAGTCAGTCCAAGGGCGGCACGGGAAGCCCGCGCTTGGCGTAGAAGGCGTCGACAAAGGCGGCCAATTTACCCTGTTGAATAGCCTCGCGTAAACCGGCCATCAAGCGCTGGTAATGGCGCAAGTTGTGGATGGTATTCAGCATGCTGCTCAGCATTTCGCCGCACTTGTCCAGGTGATGCAGGTAGGCGCGGGAGAAGTTTGTGCAGGTATAGCAATCACAGGTCGGATCCAGCGGCGAATCATCGTGGCGATGGAACGCATTGCGGATCTTGATCACCCCTGTATCGACGAACAGATGGCCGTTGCGCGCATTGCGCGTAGGCATCACGCAGTCGAACATGTCGACGCCGCGGCGCACACCCTCAACGAGATCTTCCGGTTTGCCTACCCCCATAAGGTAACGAGGTTTGTCAGCAGGCATCTGTGCCGGCAGGTAATCCAGCACCTTGATCATTTCATGCTTGGGTTCGCCCACCGACAGGCCGCCGATGGCCAGGCCGTCGAAGTCGATGTTGACCAGCGCCTCCAGCGAGCGCATGCGCAGGTCTTGGTACATACCGCCCTGGACGATGCCGAACAGCGCCGCGGTGTTGTCACCGTGGGCGTTCTTCGAACGCTGTGCCCAGCGCAGCGACAGCTCCATGGAGGTGCGCGCCACGTCATGCTCGGCCGGGTACGGCGTGCATTCGTCGAAGATCATCACGATGTCCGAACCCAGGTCGCGCTGCACCTGCATGGACTCCTCGGGCCCCATGAACACCTTGGAGCCGTCGACCGGCGAGGCGAAGGTCACGCCCTCTTCCTTGATCTTGCGCATGGCGCCCAGGCTGAACACCTGGAAACCACCGGAGTCGGTGAGGATCGGGCCTTTCCACTGCATGAAATCGTGCAGGCCGTTGTGCTTCTTGATCACCTCGGTGCCCGGGCGCAGCCACAGGTGGAAGGTGTTGCCGAGGATGATCTCGGCACCGATGGCCTCGATGTCACGCGGCAGCATGCCCTTGACCGTGCCATAGGTACCCACCGGCATGAATGCCGGGGTCTCGACCGTGCCACGGGGGAAGGTCAGACGACCACGACGGGCCTTGCCGTCGGTGGCCAGCAGTTCGAAGGACATTCGACAGGTGCGACTCATGCTTGATCCTCGGGGCCGCGCGGCGCCGGATTGCGGGTGATGAACATGGCATCACCGTAACTGAAGAAGCGGTAACCGTTGTCGACCGCCGCCGCGTAGGCAGCCATGGTTTCGGGGTAACCGGCGAAAGCCGAGACCAGCATCAGCAGTGTGGACTCCGGCAGGTGGAAGTTGGTGACCAGGGCGTCGACCACGTGGAACGGTCGGCCCGGGTAGATAAAGATGTCGGTGTCGCCACTGAAAGCCTTGAGTACACCATCGCGGGCCGCACTCTCCAGCGAACGCACGCTGGTGGTGCCGACCGCGACCACGCGGCCACCACGGGCGCGGCAGGCGGCAATGGCGTCGACCACGTCCTGGCTCACTTCGAGCCACTCTTTATGCATGTGGTGGTCCTCGATCTTGTCGACCCGCACCGGCTGGAAGGTGCCGGCGCCCACGTGCAGGGTGACGAAGGCGCGCTCGACGCCCTTGGCGGCGATCTTTTCCAGCAGCGCCTCGTCGAAGTGCAGGCCGGCAGTCGGGGCTGCCACGGCGCCAGCACGTTCGGCGTACACCGTCTGGTAGCGCTCACGGTCGGCGCCCTCGTCGGGGCGGTCGATGTATGGCGGCAACGGCATGTGGCCGACACGTTCAAGCAGCGGCAGCACCTCTTCGGTGAAGCGCAGCTCGAACAGCGTGTCGTGGCGCGCGACCATCTCGGCCTCGCCACCGCCGTCGATGAGGATCATCGCGCCCTCTTTGGGCGCCTTGCTGGCACGCACATGGGCGAGCACCCGGTGGCTGTCGAGCACGCGTTCGACCAGCACTTCCAGCTTGCCGCCGGAGGCTTTCTGGCCAAACAGCCGCGCCGGGATCACCCGGGTGTTGTTGAACACCATCAGGTCGCCAGGGCGCAGGAAGTCGAGCAGGTCGGTGAACTGCTTGTGCGCCAGCGCCCCGCTCGGCCCATCGAGGACCAGCAGTCGGCTGCCATGGCGCTCGGCCAGTGGGTGGCGGGCGATCAGGGAATCGGGGAGTTCGAAAGAAAAATCGGCGACGCGCATGATGATGTTCGGGTTCGGCAGGGCCGGGAAGTTTAGCCCAATGCGTGAAAATTGACCATGAAAGCCGATTGACCGACCGAAGGCACCTCTCTATACTGCGCGCCACAAGCCCTGATGGCGGAATTGGTAGACGCGGCGGATTCAAAATCCGTTTTCGAAAGGAGTGGGAGTTCGAGTCTCCCTCGGGGCACCAAAATCCAGAAAAAACCGACCTTATGGTCGGTTTTTTTGTGCCTGCGATTTGGGTGTCGACTGGAGGCTCTTTGCTTGACGCCAGCCCATCGCCCCCTGCCCCTCCTGCAATGGGTGCAATCTATTGGCCATCACTCCAACCAATACTTAAGATGTCACTCATCTGATATACACAGAAAGTATTGCCGACACGATGGCGCTTAGCCATGTTTGCGACCCCACTTCTCAACCCCTGTGCAGATCATGAAACCAACCGTGCCCTGTCTGGCGGCAATGATGCTGCTGAGTGGGTGCAATGGAATGCCGACCGCTTATGTATCGAATCCCGTCTACGACCAGGCTTTCGTAGTCACCTCCGGCGCCCCTCTGCCGATGCTGCTGATGGCCACTGCCATCCAGTGGAACGAAGACTACGCCGTCACCGCCAAACACACGCCCTTCCTTCGCAACGTGGTCCACGCAGGTCTCGGTGACGTGGTGTTCTTCGAGCACAAGGCCACCCGGGTCCCCCTGTGGCGCCAGTACGTGCCGGGCGAGTCGGTGACTGCGGTCGGTTTCAACAGCCTGATGATGCCGGTGTTGGGCAAGGGCCGTACCCTGGATTCGCTGGTACGGCTGGAAGGTACGCCTGGCAGTGTCTTCTATTCGGTGCACGACGGCCCGATGGTCAAAGGCATGTCCGGTGGCCCGGTGTTCGCCGAGGACGGCAAGGTGGTCGGGATCAATGTCGCGTTCATCCCCAAGGATGAAATCGACAGGCGCAACCGGCCCGATCTGGCGGACCAGGCGCGCGTCAGCGTGTTCATGTCGTACAGCGAGATCGACAAGGAATGGCGGCGGTTCCAGTACCTGGCGCAGAAGAACAATCCCAGCGGCAGGCCTGCCCCGGTCAAGGGGTATGTGACGGTTGCGGGCAAGCCTTGAATCCGGGCAGGTGCGTTCAGCAATCTTTGAATACTCACCGCGCCGCAATGTGAGGCTGAGCGAAGAGGTCGACGCCCAGTGCACGAATGACCTTCAATACAGTGTCAAAACGTGGCTTCGCTCCAGGACTGAGCGCTTTGTAGAGGCTCTCCCGGCCCAAACCGCTCGCTGCCGCTATCTGAGACATCCCTCGCGACCGGGCGATATGTCCGAGCGCACGGATGATTTCATCTGTATCACCATCAGCCAGAACCTGGCTCAGGTACTCGCTGATAGCCTCGTCGCTGTCTAACAATGTTGCCATATCAAAAGGAATGAGGTTCTCGTTCATTTCAGCTCCTTCGCCAGTTTTCTGGCCACTCCAATCGTATCCATACGGATACGAACTAGCAAGATTTGGAAGTAATTCCACTCTGGCGACGCTCGCCGAAAATAGAAATTCGGCTGCGTCCGTTACCTGCGTCAGCATTGTCTTCACAGCGATAGCTACAAAAATCTCTTGCAACATCCAACGCCGAACCTTCGAGGCCCCTCGACGTCCGATCCTGCATCGCCCCCGTTTCGAGGCCCCCCGCGTGAAAGACATCATCACCCGCAAGTACCGCCTGATGGTGAAGACCTTCGGCTACATCGGCTGGTCCCTGTTCTGGCTACTGCTCTGGGACGTGCTGGTCACCATCGACTTCATGCTGTTCTTCAACAGCAAGTTCACCCTGCCGCTGATCCCACTGACCTTGCTCGGTTCGTCGCTGGTGGTGCTGGTGAGCTTTCGCAACAGCAGCGCCTACAACCGCTGGTGGGAGGCCCGCACATTGTGGGGCGCGCTGGTGAACGGCTCGCGCAGCTTCGCCCGGCAGACGCTGACGCTGATCGACGACCCGGACGACGGCCTGAACCCGGTCAAGGCCACCCTGCTGCGTCGGCATATCGCCTACGTGAACTGCCTGGCGGCGCACCTCAAGGGCGAGGCCTGCCCAGATGAGCTGATGGCGTTCATCCCGCCGGGGGAATTCGAGCGGCGCAACCGTTCGAACAACTTCGCCAACGACATTCTCGGTGGCTCGGCGGCCCTGTTGGCGCGCGAGTACCAGGCCGGGCGGTTGGACAGCATTCGCCTGGCGCGACTGGAGTCGACGCTGGTGGACCTGTCCAACGCCCAGGGTGGCATGGAGCGGATCGCCAACACGCCACTGCCCTACCCTTATGTGTATTTTCCGCGGCTGTTCATCACACTCTTCTGCCTGATCGTGCCGGTGGGGCTGGTGGAGTCGCTGGGTTGGTTCACGCCGCTGGCGTCCACGGTGGTCGGGTTCATGCTGCTGGCGATCGAGCGGATCGGCACCGACCTGCAAAGCCCGTTTCGCTTCAGCGAGCATCAGATTCAGATGGATACGATTTGCGAAACGATCGAGCGCAACCTGGCGTCGATGCAGCAGTGTGGAGAGTTGCAGCGGTAAGGGGGCTGCGTTGCAGCCCCAGCTATGGATCAAGCTCGCACATAGCGCTGGCGCAGCACATCACTGAACGCATCCACCAGCAACACCAGCACTAGCATCGCCATGATCACCGTACTGGCCTGCGCCTCCTGGAACAGGCTCAACGTGGTATAGAGCATCTGCCCGAGCCCCCCTGCGCCAACAAAGCCCAGCACACTGGCCATGCGAATGTTGTTTTCCCAGCGGTACAAGCTGTAGGCCAGCAACTGCGGCCACAAATTGGGCAAGGTGCCGAAGCAGAACGCCGCGACCTGCCCGCCCCCCTGCAAGCGTATCGCCGCTGCAGGCTCCACCGGCGCATTCTCCAGCGCTTCGGCGAACAACCGCCCCAACACCCCTGCCGTGTGCAGGGCCAGGGCCAGCGTACCGGCATTGGGACCCAACCCGGCTGCCAGCACCGTCAGTGCCGCCCACACCAGCTCAGGGATGGCGCGCAAGGCATTGAGCAGCAACCGCGCCACCGATTGCAGCGGCCAGCCGAAACGCCCCGCCGCCGGCAAGGCCAGGAGCATGCCCAGCACCATCGCCAGCAGCGTACCCAGCCCCGACATCGCCAGGGTTTCCAGGGCGCCATGACCCACCGCGCGCAGATGCTCTGTGGATAAGTCCGGATGCAGGAAGCGACCCGCATATTCGCCCATCTGCCCCAACCCGCCATCGCCAACCAGCGCGTGCAGGTCCAGTTGCAGATAGCCAAACGACGCCACCACCGCCGCGACAATGGCGCTGATGACCAGCAGGTTGACCAGCCGGTTCATCCCAGCCTCCCGCGCAGGAAGCGGCTCAGCAGGTCAGCCAGAAGCACCAGGCCGAAAAAGGCCAGCAACATGCTCGCCACCTCACCGCCGGCGAACATGCGCATGGACAGGTCGATCTGCTGCCCCAACCCGCCAGCGCCGACAAAGCCCATCACCACCGACGCACGCACTGCGCACTCCCAGCGATAGACGGTGTAGGACACCAGCTCCGCCACGGCACTCGGCAAGATGCCATAGCCGAATGCCGCCAGCCGGCCACTGCCGCCCTGCATCAAGGCATGCGCGGGACGCTGGTCGACCGACTCGAAGATTTCCGCATAGACCTTGCCGAGCATGCCGCTGTAAGTGATGGCAATGGCCAGCACACCGGCAGTTGGCCCCAGGCCCACGGCGCGAACGAACAGCAGTGCCCAGACGATTTCCGGCACGCTGCGCAGAAAAATCAGCAAACCCCGCACCGGCATGCGCACCAGGCGCGACCACCCGCCCGCTCGGCCGCCCCGGGACGCCGCGCGCAGCGACAGGGCGCGACTGGCCAGAAGACTGGTGGGGATCGCCAGCAGCAGCGCCAAGGCCATCCCGGCGGTGGCAACGGCCAGGGTCTGCAAGGTCGAGGTGTACAGCAGTTCGAGGAACTCGGCATCGTGCGCCGGGGGCCAGAAGGCGCGGGTGAAGCTGGCGATCTGCTGACGGTTTTCCGCCTGCAGCAACACCCCAGGGTTCAGCTCGCTCAACTGCAACGCTGGCCACAACACGGCCAGGGCAAGCAACGTGAACAACAACCGCGGCAATAGCGCCGGGTCGCGGGCGTCAACCTTCAGCATCGGGGAATCTGCACAGTCAGGGTCGGCCCCTGAACAACCGGCGAGGCCAGCTGTTCGTTGGCGTAAAGGGTATCGAGCAGCTGCTCGCTCACGGCGTGCGCCGCACAGTCGAATACCACCCGCCCCTCACGAATGCCGATCACCCGTGGGAAATGCGCCAGCGCAAGTTCGACCGCATGCAGGCTGGCCACCAGCGTGACGCCGTTAGCCTGGGCATGGCGGTTGAGCAGTGCCAGGCTATGCTCGGCCAGCACCGGGTCCATTGCCGACACCGGTTCATCGGTCAGCAGCACTTCAGGGCGCTGATACAGGGCCCGGGCGATACCGACTCGCTGCAACTGGCCACCGGACAATTGCCCGCACTGGACGAACAGCTTGTCGGCCAGGCCCAGTTCCGCCAGGACCTGTCGCGCGCCCGGCACATCGGTGGGGTATATCAGGTTGAGCAGGCCGCGCAGGGTTCCCCACTGCCCCAGCCGGCCAGCCAGCACAGCGGTAACCACCCGCTGGCGCGGCGGCAGGGGCGGCGCCTGATGCACCAGGCCGATTCTGGCTCGCAAGCGCTGACGGGCGCCGGCTGACAGCGCCCAAGGCTGTTCGCCGAACAACTCCAGGTGACCACTGCTGGGCTGCAGGGCCGTGGCCATCAGGTGCAGCAGGCTGGACTTGCCAGCCCCCGAAGGGCCGATGATCGCCACCCGTTCACCCTTGTCGATATGCAGGCTCACCGCCTCGAGCGCGCGGACCTGGCCGTGGCTCAGGACGGCGCCGTTTACATGAATAGTCACTTGAGCAGGCCGGCCTCGCGTGCGGCTTGCTCGGTGCCCTGGTAGTTCTCGGGCTTGGTCTCGATGAAGCGGCTGGCCGCCTGCAGGTCGAGGATTTTCTTGTGCTCCGGGTTGGCCGGATCGAGGTCGAGGAAGGCCTTCTTGATCTTCTCTTTCAGCGCCGGCTCCATGTTGCCGCGCACCGTCCAGTTGTAGTCGTAATAGGCGGGCGTGGTGGCGAATACCTTGACCTTGCTGGTATCGACCTTGCCGGCATCGACCAGTTTCTGCCAGACGCTGGCGTTGAGCACGCCGCCATCGACCTTGCCGGCCTGCACCCAGGCTACGGTTGCGTCGTGGGCGCCGGAATAGGCCACGCGGCTGAAGTAGCTCTCGGGCTTGATGTTGTCTTCCTTGAGCATGAAGAAGCGCGGCATCAGGCTGCCCGAGGTGGACGAGATCGAACCGAAGGCGAACGACTTGCCCTTGAGGTCGGCCAGGCTCTTCACGCTGGGGTTGGCGGTGATGAACTTGGAGGTGAACTGGGCGTCCTGCTCACGCTGCACCAGCGGCGTGGCGGTCGGGTCTTTGAGGTGCACCTGAACGAACGTGAAACCGCCCAGCCAGGCCAGGTCCAGGCGGTCGCTGGCCAGCGATTCGACTACCGCCGGGTAGTCGGCCACTGGTACGAACTTCACGTCCATGCCCAGTTGCGCGGACAGGTACTTGCCCAGTGGCTCGAACTTGCGCAGCAGTTCGGTCGGCGCCTCGTCAGGAATGGCACTGACTCGCAAGGTGTCAGCAGCCTGGGCGACAACGGCACAGCAGGACAGCACGAGGCCGGCGGCGAGCGCCAGTGGGCGTTTGAGCATGGGAGTTCTCCGGTTCAATAGCGGGGAAAATGCGGCAACCTGCCGACCGTGGGAAGTATAAGAGCCACAGGCGCAAAGACCAGCTTTGCTACAATCGCGCAACAATTTGATCTTGAGGTGCGTATGAGCGAGCCGATTCGCCTGACCCAGTACAGCCACGGTGCCGGCTGTGGATGCAAGATTTCCCCCAAGGTGCTGGATGTAATCCTGGCCGAAAGCGGCGCCCAGGCCCTGGACCCGAAACTCTGGGTCGGCAATGCCTCGCGTGATGACGCCGCCGTCTACGCCCTGGATGACGAGCGTGGCGTGGTCTCCACCACCGATTTCTTCATGCCCATCGTCGACGACCCGTATGACTTCGGTCGTATCGCCGCGACCAACGCCATCAGCGACATCTACGCCATGGGGGGTGACCCGCTGATGGCCATCGCCATCCTTGGCTGGCCGGTCAACGTACTGCCACCGGAAGTTGCCCGCGAGGTGATCCGCGGCGGCCGCGCGGTCTGCGCCGAGGCCGGCATTCCCTTGGCCGGCGGCCACTCCATCGACGCGCCCGAGCCGATCTTCGGCCTGGCGGTGACCGGCGTGGTCAGCAAACGCCACCTCAAGCGCAACGACACCGCCACCGTCGGCTGCCGTCTGTACCTGACCAAGCCACTGGGCATCGGCATCCTTACCACCGCCGAGAAAAAGGCCAAGCTGCGTGAACAGGACCAAGGCCTGGCACGTGACTGGATGTGCACCCTCAATACCCCGGGCAGCCGTTTCGGCAAGCTCGACGGCGTCAAGGCGATGACCGACGTGACCGGTTTCGGCCTGCTCGGCCACCTGGTCGAACTGGCCGAGGGCAGCGGCCTGACCGCGCACCTGGACTACGCCGCCGTGCCACGCCTGCCCAGCGTCGAGCATTACCTGGCCGAAGGCTGCATCCCGGGTGGCACCCTGCGCAACTTCGACAGCTACGGGCACAAGCTCGGCCCGCTGAGCGACGAGCAGAAGCACTTGCTGTGCGACCCGCAGACCAGCGGGGGTCTACTGGTAGCCGTCAGCCCTGAAGGCGAAGCCGAATTCCTTGCGCTGGCAGCCGAAATGGGCCTGCAACTGTCGCCCATCGGCAAGCTGGTCGAGCGACAGAGCCACGCAGTCGAGGTGAACTGATGCGCCCCGACTGCACCGACTTCCGCCAGCTGTTCCTCAATGACACGCCCATGATGGACATGCGCGCGCCCATCGAATTCGCCAAGGGCGCCTTCCCAGGCGCCGTCAACCTGCCGCTGATGACCGACCAGGAGCGGCAGAAGGTCGGCACCTGCTACAAGCAGCAAGGCCAGGCCGCCGCCATCACCCTCGGCCATCAACTGGTCAGCGGCGCTATCAAGCGAGAGCGTCTGCATGCCTGGGCCAGCTTCGCCAAGGCGCACCCCGATGGTTACTTGTACTGCTTCCGTGGCGGCCTGCGTTCGCTGATCGTCCAGCAATGGCTGCGCGATGAGGCCGGCATCGCCTACCCCCGGATCAAGGGTGGCTACAAGGCCCTGCGTACCTTCCTGCTGGAGACCACCCAGCACGCTGTCGAGCAGTGCGATTTCGTGCTGGTTGGCGGCCTTACCGGCACCGGCAAGACCGATGTGCTGCACCAGCTGAACAATGTGCTCGACCTCGAAGGCCACGCCAACCACCGTGGCTCCAGCTTCGGCAAGCGCGCTACCGCGCAGCCGGCGCAGATCGACTTCGAGAACAAGCTGGCGATTGATGTGCTGAAAAAGCGCGCCCGCGGCATCGATCAGTTCGTGCTGGAGGACGAGGGCCGTATCGTCGGCAGTTGCACGGTGCCACTGGCGCTGTACCAGGGCATGCAGCAGTACCCGATGGTGTGGCTGGAAGACAGCTTCGAAAACCGTGTGGAACGTATTCTGCGCGATTATGTGATCAACCTCTGCGCCGAGTTCGTCGCGCTGCATGGCGAGGAAGATGGTCGCCGGCTGTTCGCCGAGCGCTTGCTGCAGAGCATGGCCAATATCCACAAGCGTTTGGGCGGAGAGCGCTTCCAGCGCTTGCACGAGATCCTGGGCCAGGCACTGGAAGAGCAAGCGCGTAGCGGTGCGGTGGACTTGCACCGGGGCTGGATCGAGGGGTTGCTGAAGGAATATTACGACCCGATGTATGCCTACCAGCGCGAGGCCAAGGCTGATCGTATCGAGTTTGCGGGGGATGCCGTGGAAGTGCGCGAGTATCTCAAGGCCCGTAAACGCTGAGGGCCGCTGCGCGCCCCAATCGCCGGCAAGCCGGCTCCCACAGGTACATGTGGGAGCCGGCTTGCCGGCGATTGGGGCGCGCAGAACACATCACTGCCCCGGGCTGAGCACCCGCTCCAGCTCCGCCGCCCGCTCCCGGGTCATGTCCAGCACACACATCCCACCTTCAAGCTGAGCCAGGGTGCCGCCACTGGCCTGCACATGAAATCTGCAGTTGGCGTCACGATAGCCAATCCATTGCCGCTGCACTTCGCGCAAGCGCTTCTGCTGCCCGGCATCCAATCTGCCCATCAACTGCTTGTAGACGCGGTTCAGGCGCTCATCCTGCAGCTTGGTCTCGACCTGGATGCAACTGCTCATGGCTACCGTGCTGGACGCCTTGTCCATGCACTGGGTGTACACCGGCGAGTTGTCGCCAGCCATCGCCAGCGGCATGCAACCGGCCAGGGCCATCCCCATCAGATACTGCTTGTTCATCGCAATCCCTCAAAATGCCTGCAACTGTTCCGGCGGCATCAGCACCTTGCCCGGCTCGAAGCGCAGCGACGGCATCTGCGTGGCGGCATACAGGGTGAGCGCCAGCGCTGCAATCAACGTCACATCAAGCCAATGCCAGCCCGGCATGTCGGCACTGCTGTGCGCCTTCCAGCAATGCCAGGCCTGCCCTGCACAGAACACGGCAATAGACGCCAACCACAGGTAGAAACCTGCACCGAAGCCGGTACGCTCCTGGAACGCATAGCTGATGTTATCCGGCAGCCGTTCGATGCCGAAGCTGCTGGCCGCCAGGTACAACGCACCCAATCCGGCCACCAATGCCAATCGGCGATAACGCCGATGGGCAAGGATGGCCACGGCCAGCAGCGGGTTGGCAAACCATTGAAACAGCCCGAACGGCACACCCCATGGCCCATACAGCAACATCTGCAAGGCTGGCATGTGCCTGCCAGCGCTCATCAGCGCGCCGTCGAAGCACAGGGCAAGCAGGTAAAGGGCAAGGCTGCAGGTCAGGTAGAAAGCCGTCATGCCACAGGCGGCTCGAGCAGCAAGCCGTAGATGCCGGAATCGGACAGCTCGCCCGCCACGCACCAGCGCGCGCGCAAGGTGCCTTCGAGGACAAAGCCCTGGCGTTCGAGGGTACGCGCCGAACCCTGGTTACGCGGGTCGATCTCGCCTTCCAGGCGGCGCATGTGCAGGGTGTGGGCGAGGTAGTCGATGAAACAGGTCAGCGCTTCGTCCATATAGCCCCTGCCCTGCACCGCACTGGCCAAGCAATAGCCAATCTCGCCACGGCGCGAGACATCGTCGATGTTGAACAGCTGAACCATACCGATCAGTTCGCCATTGTCGCGGCGGTACATGCCCAGCTTGAGCTGGTCACCATTGGCATAGGCCTCACGGTCGGCAGCGAGGGCGCTTTCGGCCTCGGCCAGGTTCTGCCAGGGCGCATGATGCCAATAGCGCATGACCTCGGGGTCGGCCATGATCGCCAGCCATTGCGCGGCATCGGCATGGCGCATGGGCCGTAGCTGAAGGCGCGGGCTGTCGAGACACAGGTCGCTGGGGAAACTGCGGGGTGGGGTCACGCCGGATCTCCTGTCCATTGCTGGGGAACGGACAGTCTAACGTCTTGTGCCCGGTTCGAGCATCCCGGGGCTGCTTTGCAGCCTTATCGCCATCGCCGGCAAGCCGGCGATAGGGCCCGAACAGACTATCGATGCACGATCAGGCCACCTCGGCCCCATCATCCGGCCAATGCGGCTCGTTGGCCCCCGGCGGTGTCAGCGGCGGCAGCCCATAGGCCGCCCGCGCATCGTCACAGCTGGAGTTATGCACCCCACCCTCCCACGACGCGTCGAACTCGCGGCATGGGCTGGAACGGTTGGCGTAGATGGTGCAAGCCACCTCTTTGCCGATCTCGCCCTGAAGGCTCACGCAGCGGCAAGGTTTGGCATCGGTGCCGATCATCGCGACCCGGGTCGGGTTGATCTGCACCACCAGGTCGTCAGGCACGAGGCCGCCGGCAGACTGGCATTCGCCCCAGAAGAAGGACACACGGAAGTACCCGCAGCAGGCGCCGCAGTCAAGGCAAGGGTTATATTCGGACATGATGGCACGGAGGGAAGGTTGTTGTTATGGGGGCGAGGCCCGCGGCGCCATTTGTAATCGAAGCCGGTGCTGCTGAGAAGGGGCTGATGCAAAAAAACATGGCCACTGATCCGACGGCTGCAGCAGCGCATTGTGCCACCGCTGAAAAAGCGACCACCTCAGCGATGGCCGCCTGTGAGAGTCAGCGCAGGGCCTTGAAACTGTCGGCATCCCGACACAGCTGGCTGAGGCCGTCGCTCGGCACGAAATGATCGCCACGCACCCCGCTGAAATGGGTCTGGGTTTGGCCATGGTGAACAAAGCGATCGTCCTTGTTGCCCTCAGTGATCACGGTGTAGGACTGGCTGCGCATCGCCTGATACGTGTTGTCATCAGCACCGATGGCGGTGAGATGATCGTTCAGTTGGCTATCACTAAGCCCCAGACATTTGTCCAGTTCCACACCCCAGCGCGTCAGGCAGACTTCTGCAAAATGCCGCACGATGAGCCCCGGTTCGACTAGTACCTTGCCACCGCCGGCGCCATCGAGCGAAGCATTGCCCACCAGCGTGGCATGGCGCCCTGGCATCGGGTATATGCACATGCGTGTGCTGCTTTGAGCGGAGGGGATGACGCAGGCGAAGCCTTTGGGCCGTTCATCACGCGAGAAGAACCCGACGTACTCTTTGACATTGCCAGCCAATTTGATTCGATGCGATTGCAAATTGCCGACCCCGGGTACCGGGTCGATGGCGAAAATGTTGACGGGAACATGCTTGAGTTGAGGATCTGCCGCCATCGCATTGGCAAGCATATGGCAACTGATACCACCACGGCTCCAGCCTACCAGGTTGACCTGGGTTGGAATGACCGGCTTGCGGAATTGGGCAATGATCTGCTCCTGAAGCGCCTGCGGGGTTGGTTGGCGCTGGCCATAGCTGTAGGTACGCCAGAACCAGGAGCTTGTGGAAGTGGCTTCGGGAATGGGCACACCGGCTGCCTTCAACTTCTCGTATTCGTCTTCGGAGAGTTCGGTGCGCTGCCAGTCGCTCTTGCCCTTGATGACTTGCAGCGCATGGGAGACGTTCTCTTCCCAACCTCGCCCGAACAACGTGCCTGACCAGTTGAAATAGCTGCCGGGTTCGACGAACAGATTGTCATCCTGCTGGTTGCCACTGCCGGGGCCGTCGACCGCAATCCAGTGCGCGAACTCGCGGCTTTGGTCATTGCTGGCCAACGTCGATACCAACTCGCCGTTCCAGAAATTGGGGTTCGAATCATCGAACCGATGGGACCCGGTACCGCAGAAATAAGCCGTGAAAACACTCATTTGCACACCTCGTCTATCGAATGAAGTGCGCAAAGCTATTGATTGTTCTCACTCGCGAGCAGCCGGAAAACTTGCCGGTCACCAGAAAAAAGCCGCGAGAGGCTGAACCTGCTCGCGGCTTTTTGGCCAAGCGCCTGATGCCTACTTGCGGATCAGGCCATCGGCTCGGAACATCTGCCGTATGCCACGAATGGCCTGGCGAATGCGGTCCTGGTTCTCGATCAGCGCAAAGCGCACATGGTCGTCGCCGTAGTCACCGAAACCGATCCCCGGTGAAACGCAAACCTTGGCCTCGGCCAGCAGCTTCTTGGAAAACTCCAGCGACCCGAGATGGGCATATTGCTCCGGGATCTTGGCCCAGACGTACATCGAAGCCTTGGGGTTCTCGACCATCCAGCCCAGCTCGTGCAGGCCCTTGACCAGCAGGTTGCGGCGCTGGCGGTATTGCTCGGCGATGTCACGCACGCATTGCTGGTCCCCTTCAAGCGCAGCAATTGCCGCAACCTGCAGCGGGGTGAACGTGCCGTAGTCGTGGTAGCTCTTGATCCGCGCCAGGGCACTCACCAGCTCGGGATTGCCGACCATGAAGCCGATCCGCCAGCCTGCCATGTTGTAGCTCTTGGACAGGGTGAAGAACTCCACCGCAATGTCCTTGGCGCCCGGCACCTGCATGATCGACGGTGCCTTCCAGCCGTCGTAGACGATATCGGCATAGGCCAGGTCATGCACCACCAGCACATCGTATTGCTTTGCCAGAGCCACCACACGCTCGAAGAAGTCCAGCTCGACGCACTGGGCGGTGGGGTTGGACGGGAAGCCAAGGATCATCATCTTCGGCTTGGGGATCGACTCGCGGATCGCGCGCTCAAGCTCGTTGAAGAAGTCCACGCCCGGCACCAGCGGCACCGAACGCACCTGAGCACCGGCGATGACCGCGCCGTAGATGTGGATCGGGTAGCTCGGGTTGGGCACCAGCACGGTGTCGCCATGGTCGAGGGTGCCAAGCATCAGGTGCGCCAGGCCCTCTTTGGAGCCGATGGTGACGATGGCTTCGCTTTCCGGGTCGATGGCGACGTCGTAGCGCTCCTTGTACCAGTTGGAGATGGCACGGCGCAGGCGTGGGATACCGCGAGACGTAGAGTAACCGTGGGTGTCATCCCGCTGGGCGACTTGCACCAGCTTCTCGACGATGTGCGGTGGCGTGGCGCCATCGGGGTTGCCCATGCTCAAGTCGATGATGTCCTCGCCACGGCGACGAGCTGCCATCTTGAGTTCGGCGGTGATGTTGAAGACGTAGGGCGGGAGACGATCAATGCGCGCAAAGCGGCGCGGCGAACCTGGGTTGGCCATGGCTTCCTCTGGAGACGTAAGCGCCCGGAACCGTCCGAGCGACGTTGGCCGCTGCGGCGGCCGAATCAGAAGATAATGCCGCTAGATGCCAAATGTAAAGGACAATCACCTGTTTTGTTAGATCTTTTCAAACTGATGTTTTGAATATTTCAGATTTTCAGTAGCTACACTGGCCTCATCGCCGGCAAGCCGGCGATAGGGCCGCAGCAGGCATAAAAAAACCCCGGCACCAAGGCCGGGGTTTTCGTGTAACAGGCGACTGTATCAGCGCGCGTACGTCATCAGCACGTCCGCGGCAGTCTGGCTGTCCACCGACATCATCACGCTAAGCGCAGTGACAGTGAGGATGGAGAAGCCAAATACCTTGCGCGCCCACTTGCTGTCGTCCTCGGCCTTGTAGCCACCCCAAGCCATGTACAGCCAGTACAGGCCCATGGCTGCTGCCACGGCCAGGTAGCCGAGGCCGGCGTAACCGCCGAGGGTGAGCATCAGGGTCGCGAGCACGAAGGCCAGCACGTACAGCACGATCTGCTTCTTCGCCGCGAGGATGCCGCGCGCCACCGGCAGGACCGGAATGTTGGCAGCGCTGTAATCCTTGAAGCGGAAGATCGCGATGGCAAAGCTGTGCGGCATCTGCCACAGGCTGAACATCACCAGCAGGGTTACCGCAGCCAGGTCGAAGCTGTTGCTCACGGCGCAGTAGCCGATCACCGGAGGCATGGCACCGGACAGGCTGCCGACCAAGGTGCCGTGCACCGATTTGCGCTTCAGCCAGAGGCTGTAGAAACCGACGTAGACGATGAAGCCTACAGCTGCGCAGAACGCCGACAGTGGGTTGGCCTGGACATACAGCAGGCTGAAACCCGCCACCCCGAGCAGGGTGGCGTAGATCAGCGCGAGGGGCAGCGACATGCCACCCTGCACCATGACGCGGTTCTTGGTGCGCTCCATCTTGTGGTCGATGTCACGGTCGATGCAGTTGTTGAACACGCATCCGGACGCGACCACCAGCGAAGTACCGATCACCACCGCCAGGAACAAGGCGAAGTCCACATGGCCCTTCGAGGCAAGGAAGAAACCGCCTGCCACGGAAAGCACGTTACCGAAAATGATCCCCGGTTTGGTGATTTGGATAAAGTGCTTAACGGACATGCAGTCTTACCTCACTTGGCCAACATTTCGAAGTGGATGCTGAACATGATCCACAGCGACAGGCCGACCAGCAGTGCAATTACCATGGCGGTGAACAGGAACGTCGACACGTTGGAACGCTGCTCTTTCGAGCGGTCCATGTGCAGGAAGTACACGAGGTGCACTACCACCTGGATGACGGCCATGGCCACCACGACCAGGACGGTCAGGTTCTTCGGCAGGCTTGGGAACATCACCAGGCCGAACGGGATCGCAGTCAGGATGATCGACAGTACGAAGCCGACCATGTAGGACTTGACGCTACCGTGATTACCTTCGTGATGAGTGTCGTGTGCGTTAGCCATTACAGAACCCCCAGCAGGTAAACGACGGTGAATACGCAGATCCAGACCACGTCCAGGAAGTGCCAGAACAGGCTCAGGCAGCTCATGCGGGTCTTGGCGGTCGGCGTGATGCCGTGCTTGTTGATCTGGTACATCATGATTGCCATCCAGATCAGGCCGGCGGTCACGTGCAGACCGTGGGTGCCTACCAGGGCGAAGAAGCCCGACAGGAAGCCACTGCGCTGAGGACCGAAGCCCTCGGCGATCAGGTGATGGAACTCATAGATTTCCATCGCGATGAAGCCTGCACCGAACAGGAAGGTCACTGCCAACCAGCCCAGCACGCCTGCTTTCTTGCCGTCGAACATCTTCAGCATGGCGAAGCCGAAGGTGATCGAGGACAGCAGCAGGAACGCGGTTTCAACCAGCACGAAGTCGAGCTGGAAGATGTCGTGACCCGACGGGCCGCCGGCAAAACTGCCGGACAGCACCGCGTAGGTGGCGAAGAGCGACGCAAACAGGATGCAGTCGGTCATCAGGTACAGCCAGAAACCGAGTACGGTCATCTGGCCCGAGTCGTGGTGGTGGTCGTCATGCCCATGGTCGTGACCATGAGCAGCGCCGTGCATTACTTGACTGGACATTGATTACACCCGCTCAAACGATTCGACACGTGCGCCGGCAGGCAGAGCACCTGCTTTGGCCAGCGCTTTCATGCGCTCGCCTTCGATGCGCGCCACTTCTTCGGCCGGAACCATGTAGCCCTGGTCGTCACGCGCAGCGTGGCGAACGAAGACAGCGATGGTTGCAACCAGGCTTGCGCCAACCAGCCACCAGATGTGCCAGATGAAGGCAAAGCCGAAGACGGTCAGGAACAGGCCCATGAACAAACCGGTGGAGGTGTTGCTCGGCATGTGGATCGCGTCGAACTTCTTCGCTGGCTTGTAGGCGTTGCCGGTTTGCTTGGTTTCGTGCCAGGCATCCAGGCCAACCTGCTCAGGCATGTGGGCGAAGTTGTAGAACGGAGGTGGCGACGAAGTCGACCATTCCAGAGTACGACCGCCCCATGGGTCGCCGGTCACGTCCAGGTTCTGGTTGCGGTCGCGGACCGAAACGTAGAGCTGGATCAGCTGGCAAGCGATACCGAACAGGATCAGCACGGCGCCGACGACGGCAACGTACAGGTAGGGTTCCCACAGTGGGTTGTCGGAGTGGTTCAGACGACGGGTCATGCCCATGAAGCCCAGGGCGTACAGCGGCATGAACGCAACGTAGAAGCCCGAGATCCAGAACCAGAAGGCAGCTTTGCCCCACTTCTCGTTCAGGGTGAAACCGAAGGCTTTCGGGAACCAGAAGGCGAAGCCGGCGATGTAGCCGAACACCGCACCACCGATGATCACGTTGTGGAAGTGAGCGATAACGAACAGGCTGTTGTGCAGCACGAAGTCAGCACCTGGAACAGCCAGCAGAACGCCGGTCATGCCACCGATGGAGAAGGTGATCATGAAGCCCAGGGTCCACAGCATCGGTGCGGTGAAGCGCACACGGCCCTGGTACATGGTGAACAGCCAGTTGAACAGCTTCACACCAGTCGGAATGGAGATCAGCATCGTCGCCAGGCCGAAGAAGGTGTTGACGCTGGCGCCGGCACCCATGGTGAAGAAGTGGTGCAGCCATACAGCGAAGCCCAGGATGGCGATTGCGCCCGATGCGTAGATCATCGAGTGGTGGCCAAACAGACGCTTGCCGGAGAAGGTCGAAGTCACTTCCGAGAACACGCCGAAGGCCGGCAGGATCAGGATGTAAACCTCAGGGTGACCCCACGCCCAGAACAGGTTGACGTACATCATCGGGTTCCCACCAAGCTCGTTGGTGAAAATGTGGAAGTCCAGATAACGGTCAACAGTCAGCAGAGCAAGTGCGGCGGTCAGGATCGGGAACGAAGCGACGATCAGAACGTTGGCCCAGGTGCAGGTCCAGGTGAAGATCGGCATGTCCATCAGTTTCATGCCAGGTGCGCGCATCTTCATCACGGTGACGAGGAAGTTCACACCGGTAAGCGTCGTACCCAAGCCTGAGAGCTGTAGCGCCCAGATGTAGTAGTCGACACCCACCCCAGGGCTGTACTGAATGCCCGCGAGCGGCGGATAGGCAACCCAGCCGGTCTTGGCGAATTCACCAACGCCCAGCGAGATGTTGACCAGCAGCACGCCTGCCAGCAGCAGGTAGAAGCTCAGGGAGTTCAGGAACGGGAAGGCAACGTCACGTGCACCGATCTGCAGAGGAACCGCCAGGTTCATCAGGCCGGTGAAGAACGGCATCGCCATGAAGATGATCATGATCACACCGTGGGCGGTGAAGATCTGGTCATAGTGTTCAGGCGGCAGGTAGCCTTCGGAGCCGCCGGTAGCAGCAGCCAGCTGTGTACGCATCATGATGGCGTCGGCGAAGCCGCGCAGCAGCATGATCATCGCGACGATGATGTACATCACCCCGATTTTCTTGTGGTCGACCGTGGTCAGCCACTCGGTCCACAAGTAGGTCCACTTGCGGAAATAGGTGATTAGACCGACGACAGCGATACCGCCGAGCGCGATCATGGCAAGCGTCACCATGACTATCGGCTCGTGATAGGGTATCGCCTCCAGGCTTAATTTACCGAACATCTCTTACTCCTCTGCCCCGGCAGCTGGTTGCATACTCGATTCCACACCCTTGGTAGTGGCCAGATCTTTGCTGCCTGCTTCTTCGTGGACCGGCTTGCCGCGGTTCATGCCTTCGTACTTGTCAACGATCGACTGGAACAGCTCTGCTGGTGCCTCGCTGTACAGCGCGACTGGGTTGTATTCGCTAGGTTTGGCCAGAGCTTCGTACTCTGCCTCGCCCAGTTTCAACGGCGACTGCTTGACCTCGGCGACCCACTTGTCGAAGTCTTCCTGGGAAGTTGCAGTAGCCTTGAATTTCATGCCGGTGAAGCCAGCGCCGCTGTAGTTGGCGCTGATACCGTCGAACTCGCCGTTTTCGTTGGCGATCAGGTGCAGCTTGGTGGTCATGCCGGCCATGGCGTAGATCTGGCCACCCAGGCCCGGGATGAAGAACGAGTTCATCACGGCGTCGGAAGTGACGCGGAAATTGACCGGGGTGTTAGCCGGGAAGTTGATCTTGTTGACCGTCGCGATGCCCTGCTCCGGGTAGATGAACAGCCACTTCCAGTCCAGTGCGACCACGTCGATCTGAATCGGCTTCACGTCCGAATCCAGTGGACGGTATGGGTCCAGCTTGTGGGTGGAGTGGTAGGTGACATAACCCAGGGCGATGATGATGATGATCGGGATGATCCACACCGCAGCCTCGATCTTGGTCGAGTGCGACCAGTCGGGGGTGTAGGTGGCCGCCTTGTTGGAAGCACGGTACTTCCAGGCGAACGCCACGGTCATGATGATGACCGGGATCACCACCAGCAGCATCAGGCCGGTAGCGATGAGGATGAGGTTCTTTTGCTCAATGCCGACCTGACCTTTCGGGTCGAGCAGGGTCCAGTTGCACCCACTGAGTAAAAGCATGCCTAAAAAGGGCAATATGCCAAACAGTCTGGGGTAACGCTTTTTACTCATCTCACGACCTCTAGATCAGCTTGCTTCAATGCAATTTGTGTTTTGGTAGCCAGCACTTCGTCCTGCCAAGTGAGGCAATTCACGCCCGTACTCGCTCCTGCCTGGGGTCCGACTGCAGGACCTTGGCTCAAGCGGGTTAGCGGTGCTTATGGTTTCGTAGGCAAAAGGCCTGTACTTCAGACCAAATCCATTTGGTGCGGGAAAACGCGGAGGGGTGTCCGCTCGGTATCGCCGCTGGGCGAAACTTGACGAAGTCAGCAAAAGAAAGCGCTGGGCTTCCTTCAATCCTGCGACTCGCAAGCAGTGCCGAACGGAAATTGGGGGCGATTGTAGTGAGGTCGCCAACCCTTGACTATGACTTATTGAGCAACAGTCTTTTACAGAATCCGTAACAATAGGCACCCGAAATTCAACTTCGCGACAGTTTGTCGCACCCCGCTTGATAGACCTCAAAGCCGCATGCGGCAAGGGTTTGTGATTGATCTGGATCAAGCGGGAGAGGAATTTTCCCTCTTCTCTGTGGGTGCAAAAGACCTCACTGAATTCGGGACTAATGTCTAACGATGGCGCCGATTGCGGTAGATGCCGAGCGGAACCAGGATGGCCGTGAGCACGAATGCCACCAGTGCCCATTGCGCCAGCGACAGGCCGAGGATCGGCGGGTATGGCGTGCTGCAGAAGCCGTCTACCTGAAACGCCAATGGCCAGAGCTTGGCCAGGGGCAAGCCGTCGACGATCGGCTGGAGGGTGTCGATACCGCAGCTGACCATGGGGTTGGCGAGTATATACACATGGTTGCCGGCCGCAACGATTCCGCCAATCGCGCTGAGTACGACAAGGCACTCGAAGAAGGTCAGGCTGCGCCGTCCAGGCATCGCCGCGGCAATGAACGCGAAGATCGCGATGAACAGCAGTGCATAGCGCTGCAGGATGCACAGTGGGCAAGGCGCTTCGCCCAGCACGACCTGCATGTACAACGCGCCGCCGATCAGGGACAGACAGATCAGCCCCAGCAGCACCAGAAAGCGCCGTTCCCGATTCAGGCGCAGTGTCAGTTCGTTCATTGCCGGTTCCTTCGATGGATAGAGGGCAGCGTCATGTGCCTGCCTGGCGCAAGTCTACACGCAGGCAGGGCCTTGTAGCGTGTCGAGGAAGCGCGAGACAGCACTGCGCAGGACTATCCGGAGATGGCTTCAGACCGGCTGCGGCAACGTCGGTTCAACGTCGGCCGGTGAAAAGCGGCAGATCAGGTGCCGCGCAGGGGCAAGCCCCTCGACACCCGGGAGTGAAGGATACAGTGATTAAAGGAGGATTAAAGGTGAACGATGGCCGTTGCGGCTGATGCTTCCTTATATATAGAGAAGAAGAGGATGGGGCTGCTGCGCAGCCCTTTCGCGACACAAGGCCGCTCCTACAGGGATCGCGCAGTCCTGTAGGAGCGGCCTTGTGTCGCGAAAGGGCCGCAAAGCGGCCCCTGCCAACATCACTCCAAGGCAGCCGCCGGCCCGAAGAACTCGTAACGGCTCTGCCCTTCCGGCACGCCCAGCCCCTTCAGGTGACGCTTGATCACCGCCATGAAGCCCTTGGGCCCAAGGAAATAGGCATCCACATCACGCTCGCGCGGCAACCACTCGGCCAGCAGTTCCTGGCTCAGCAGGCCAACGGCATTGGCATCACGCGAACCATCGTCCTCGGCATAGCAATAGAAACGCTTGAGTTGCGGATGGCGCTCGGCCAACCCGTCGATCACGTCACGGAAGGCATGCACCGCGCCATTGCGCGCGCAGTGAATGAAATGCACCGCACGCTGGGTCTTGAGCGCAGACTCGAGCATGGCAAGGGTGGGCGTGATACCCACGCCGCCGCTGATCAGCACCAGCGGCTTGTCGCTGGCAGCCAGGGTGAAGTCGCCGGACGGCGGGAACAGTTGCAGGGTTTCGCCGACCACCAGCTGGTCATGCAGGTAGTTGGAAACCTTGCCACCCGCTTCGCGCTTGACGCTGATGCGGTACTGCTGGCCATCGCACAGGGCCGACAACGAATAGTTGCGACGCTGCTCGGCACCGTCGATGAACAGCTGCAAGCCGATGTACTGGCCTGGCTCGGCCTTGAGCACCGGCTTGCCGTCGACCGGAGCGAAATAGAAGGAGACGATTTCGCTGCTTTCCTGTTCACGGCGTACCAGTTGGAACTCGCGGGTGCCGCGCCAGCCACCCGCGGCCTCTTCCTTCTGTTTATACAAGCCTTCTTCGGCGCCGATCAGAATGTCGGCCAGCTGGCCGTAGGCAGCGCCCCAGGCAGCGATCACCTCAGGGGTGGCGATTTCCTTGCCCAGCACTTCCTCGATGGCGCGCAGCAGGCAGCTACCGACGATCGGGTAATGCTCCGGCAGAATCTGCAAGGCCACATGCTTGTTGATGATCTGGCCAACCAGGCCGCCCAGCTGCTCCAGTTGGTCGATGTGGCGCGCGTACATCAGTACACCATTGGCCAAGGCACGCGGCTGATCGCCGCTGGCCTGGTGGGCCTGGTTGAACAGAGGGCGCACTTCGGGGTACTCGCTGAGCATCATCTTGTAGAAGTGGGTGGTCAGCGCTTCGCCGCCGGTTTCCAGCAGGGGCACGGTAGCTTTGATGATTGCACGTTGTTCGGCATTGAGCATTTGCAACGACTCCTGAGCACGGGGCTTGAATAGGTTGCTTTGACCATTACAGCAATCGTGCCAACTTTTGGCGCCAGCAAAATCAGGGGATTGACGCCGATCATGTCAAAACGACCTACCCCGGCGTATAGTCATAACGACCAATAGGAGTCTTTATGACCGCAAAGCCCTTGCTCACCGCCCTGCTCCCTCTGGTCAGCGACCTTTCCCGCGACCTGCCGGACCAGGAACGCTACCGGCGCCTGCTCCAGGCCATGCGTGGCCTGCTGCCATGCGACGCCGCCGCGCTGTTGCGCCTGGACGGCGAATGGCTGGTGCCCTTGGCCGTCGATGGCCTTAGCGCCGACACCCTGGGGCGGCGCTTCAAGGTCAGCGAACATCCTCGCTTTCAGATCCTCCTCAGCCGCGCCGAACCCACCCGCTTTGCCAGCGACTCCGAGCTGCCCGACCCCTACGATGGCCTGGTCAACGCCCACGACGCCGCCCTGGAAGTGCACGACTGCATGGGTTGCCCGCTGATGGTCGATGAACGGCCCTGGGGCCTGGTGACCCTCGACGCCCTCACCCCCGGGCAGTTCCAGAGCCTGGAGCTGGACGCCCTGCAGGCCTTCGCCAGCCTCGCGGCCGCCACCGTGACCGTGGCCGAACGCATCGAACACCTGGCCCTGCGCGCCGAAGACGAACACCACCGCGCAGAGATCTACCGCCAGGCCAGCGGCCAGGACCGGGAGCTGATCGGCCAGAGCAAGGCCCATAAACAACTGGTGGAAGAAATCCGCCTGGTCGGCGGCAGCGACCTGACCGTGCTGATCACGGGCGAAACTGGCGTGGGCAAGGAACTGGTGGCGCAAGCCCTGCACCAGGCCAGCAGCCGCGCCGACAAGCCGCTGGTCAGTCTCAACTGCGCCGCCCTGCCCGATACCCTGGTGGAGAGCGAGTTGTTCGGCCATGTGCGTGGCGCCTTCACCGGAGCCCATGGCGAGCGCCGGGGCAAGTTCGAGCTGGCCAATGGCGGCACGCTGTTTCTCGACGAAGTCGGCGAGCTGTCGCTGGCCGTGCAGGCCAAGCTGCTGCGGGTGCTGCAGAGCGGGCAACTGCAGCGCCTGGGTTCGGACCGCGATCACCGGGTCGATGTGCGCCTGATCGCCGCCACCAACCGCGACCTGGCGGCGGAGGTACGCAACGGCAATTACCGCGCCGACTTCTATCACCGCTTGAGCGTCTACCCGCTGCAGGTGCCACCTCTACGCGAGCGTGGCCGCGACGTGTTGCTATTGGCCGGTTACTTCCTCGAACAGAACCGATCGCGCCTGGGCCTCAACAGCCTGCGCCTGAGCAGCGAAGCCCAAGCCGCGCTGCTGGCTTATGATTGGCCCGGCAATGTGCGTGAGCTGGAACATCTGATCGGCCGCTCGTCGCTCAAGGCTATGGGCCAACATCCAGAGCGCCCTCGCATTCTCACCCTTGACGCCAGCGACCTCGACCTGCGCGCCGCCCCCGGCACGGCGGCGGCGCCCTCTCCTGCCCTGCTGCCTGCGCCTTCGCTGCCCGAGGGTGGCCTGCGCGACGCCATCGACGCCTACCAGCGCCAGGTGATCGACGCCTGCCTGCAGCGCCATCAGGACAACTGGGCCGCCGCCGCCCGCGAGCTGGGCCTGGACCGTGCCAATCTGAGCCGCCTGGCCAAGCGCTTAGGCCTGCGCTAGACGCATTCTTACCAAAGGATTAACCCAGAAAGCCTCTGGTTGCTTCCTGCTGGACTGCTATATCTCCCTAACCACCGGTCACAGGGCCGTTATACGGCCCCGTTGCGCGCAACAGGTCCGCTCGCGGGGGGAGGTTGCGCGAGGCAAGGGTCGCAGAAGCCGACCCGTACCGCACACCAGCAGGGAGCAACCATGGACAACATCGTCGTCGCCGACAAGCAATCTGCCGTCGCCACCCAGAGTGCCTGGGGCAATATCACGCTCAACAGCCCGGGTGTCGTGCAGATGCCGGTGGCCCCCGACCAGGTGGCGACCGTCACCCGCCGTGGCCAGGACCTGATCGTCACTCTCAAATCGGGGGAAAAGGTCACCGTCGGCAACTTCTTCGCCGTGGACCAGGCCGGCGTCGGCAGTGACATGGTGTTCGTCGGCGAAGACGGTACCCTGTGGCACGCCAACTATGACGCCGCCGCCTTTACCGGTTTCACCTTCGACCAAGTGGCCTCGCTCGATGAGCTGGTGGCCGGCATCGGGGTAGCCGGCAGTGCCACGCCGACCTGGGCGATTGCCGGCCTCAGCCTGCTGGGTGTCGGCGGCGCAGCCGCCGCCGCAGACCACCACAGCAGTGGTGGCAGCAGTGGCGGTTCCTCACCTGGCGACACCACGCCACCCGCCAGTGCCATCGATCTGCTGGTATCGCCCGATGGCCTGCACCTGACCGGCCGTGGCGAAGCGGGCACCACGATCACCGTGCGCGATGCCGCCGGCAATGTGATCGGCAGCGGCACAGTGGGCGCCGACGGCACCTTCGACGTCTCGCTGAGTTCGCCTCAGCTCGACGGTGGCAACCTGGATGTCACCCTGACCGATGGCGCGGGCAACAGCTCGCAGGCAGGCACCGTCGGCACACCGGACATGACTGCGCCGCCGGTCCCTGGCGAACTGGCGATCAACGGGCAAGGCACGACCCTGAGCGGGCGCACCGAGCCCGGCGCCACTGTGCAAGTGCGCGGTGCCGACGGCACGCTGCTGGGCACCGCGGTGGCAGGCGCCGACGGCGCGTTCAGCATTACCTTGCAACCTCCCCAGACCGATGGCCAGGCATTGCAAGTCACGGCCCAGGACGCCGCTGGCAACACCTCCGCCGCCGGCACCATCAGCGCCCCGGACGATGGCCTGGGCAACCCGCCGGACAGCACGCCACCCGATGCGCCCAGCGGCCTGCTGATCGATCCGACCGGCCGGCAACTCAGTGGCCGTGGCGAGGCCGGCAGCACGGTGCAGGTGCGTGATGCCCAGGGGAACCTGATCGGCAGCGGCCTGGTCGGGGCCGATGGCAATTTCAGCATCACCCTCACCCCGCCGCAGGTCGATGGCGAACAGTTGCAGGTAACGGCCACCGATGCCGCCGGCAACACCTCCACGGCTGCCGTGGTCACTGCGCCGGACATCGACCCCGGTGGCGCAGACACGACCCCTCCAGCACCGGCCAACGGTCTGCAGATCAGCGCCGACGGGCGCACCGTCTCAGGCCATGGTGAGGTGGGTGCCACGGTCAAGGTCCTGAACGACCAGGGCCAGGAGGTAGGCACGGCCATCGTCCAGGCCGATGGCAGCTTCAGCGTCACCCTTGACCCCGTTCAAGCCAATGGCGAACAGCTGACCATCACGCTAATCGATGCTGCGGGCAACAGCTCACTGCCGACCCCAGTCACGGCACCGGACATCACCCCGCCCAACCAAGCCAGCGACCTGCAACTCAGTGCCGATGGCATCACGCTCACCGGACGCGGCGAACCGGGTGCCAGCGTGCAGGTCAGCGATGCCCAGGGCACGGTGCTAGGGACGGCCGTGGTCGACGCCAATGGCCAGTTCACCCTCACCCTGGCACCGGCCCAGACCGATGGCCAGGTGCTGGACGTGGTGTTGCGTGACGCAACGGGCAACAGCTCGACTGCGCCCCTCGTCGCCCCTGACCTGGATGGCCCGCAGCAACCCTCGGCGCTGGCCATCGACAGCGCCGGCCTGCACCTCACCGGCCTTGGCCAGGCGGGCTCGATCATCACCGTGCGCGGCACCGATGGCAGCGTGCTGGGCACGGCGCAGGTGGGCGCCGACGGGCGCTTCGACGTGACCCTCAGCCAACCCCAACGCAACGGTGAAAGCCTGAGCGTGGACGCCACCGACAGCCTCGGCAACAGCGCCGGCCCGGTCAGCTTCACGGCGCCAGACAGCACACCGCCGCAAGCTGTCGTCAACCCGAGCATCGATGCCAGCGGTAGCACCGTCACCGGCACCGGCGAACCGAACGCCACGGTCACCGTGCGCGGCCCGGATGGCAGCGTGCTGGGCACAGCAGTAGTGGCGGGCGACGGTCGCTTCGAGATCACCCTCACGCCGGCGCAGACCAATGGCCAGGCATTGACCGTTGAACAACAAGACCCGACCGGCAACGTCTCTGCAGCGGCCGACCTGACCGCGCCGGACAGTGTGGCACCCGGTACGCCCGGAGGGCTGAGCTTGTCCGCCGACGGCACGGTTGTCTCGGGCACAGGTGAACCCGGCGCCACGGTGCAGGTCACCGGAACCGGCGGCGCGGTACTGGGCACCGCCGTGGTGGCAGCCGACGGCAGCTTCCACGTGACCCTCGACCCAGCGCAGCTGAACGGCCAAACCTTGTCGGTCACTCAGGCGGACGCGGCAGGCAATACCTCCGGCGCCGAGACCCTGACCGCCAGCGATCTTGAAGCACCGGGCATCGCCCAAGGCCTGACATTGAGCGCTGGCGGGACACTGCTCGGTGGTCAGGGCGAAGCCGGTGCTACGGTGACCGTGCGCGACGCGGCCGGGCAAGTGCTGGGCAGTGGCACAGTCGCCCAGGATGGCTCCTTCAGCATCACGCTGAGCCCGGCCCAGGCCAACGGCCAGGTGCTGTCGGTGGTGCTGGAAGACACGGCTGGCAACCTCTCGCCATCAGCGTCCATCACCGCCGCCGACACGACCGCTCCAGCCACACCGACCGGTCTGCAGGTGAGCGCCGACGGTACCCTGTTGCACGGCACCGGCGAAGTCGGTTCGACCGTGCAAGTGCGCAATGCCAACGGTGACTTGCTGGGCACCGTGGTGGTCCCCGCAGGTGGCAACTTCACGGTGGCGCTGTCCCCTGCACAGCTGGATGGCCAGCAACTGCAGATCACCCTGACCGATGCGGCCAACAATGTCTCCAGCGCAGGCCAGGCCACTGCACCCGATCACACACCGCCCACACTGGTCGATGTCACCTTCAGCGCGGACGGTACCGCCATCACTGGCCATGCTCCAGGTGCAAGCAACGTCACCATCACCGGCCCCGGCGGCACGGTGACCAGCGCGACAGTGAACCCTGACGGCAGCTTCACCGTGACCCTCACCCCACCACTGGCCAATGGCGAAACCGTGAGCGTGGTCGTCACCGACGGGGTCAACGCCTCCGCACCGTCGAACATCACCGCCCCGGATATCACCCCACCCGCGGCGGCCACCGACCTGACCGTGAGCGCCGATGGCACCACTGTCGGCGGTAACGCCGAGCCTGGCAGCACCATCACCGTGCGGGATGGCACCACAATTCTGGGCACCGCCACTGCCGGGCCTGACGGCGCCTTCGTGATCACGGTGAACCCGCCGCTGGCCAGCGGCGATGTCGTGCAAGTGGTGGTGGACGATGGGGCCGGTCATGAAACCCCCACCAATCTCAACGGCCCTGATGGCATTGAAGTAGCCACCCCTAGCGACTTGCAGATCAGCAGCGACGGCTTCCTGCTCATCGGCGAAGGCACCGTGGGCTCGCTAATTACCGTGACCTCCGGCGGCATCACCCTGGGCACCGCCACGGTTGGCAGTGACGGCATGTTCCGGGTGTTCTTCAGCGATGCCCAGCTCAATGCGCAAACGCTGCAGGTCAGCGCCTCGCTGGACGGCAAGCTTTCGGTGCCGGCGACCATCGTGGCCGCGGACAGCACCGCGCCGGAGGCGCCGAGCCAGTTCAACCTCGACCGCAGCGGCACCACCCTCACCGGCCACGGTGAAGTGGGCGCGACCGTGCGCGTGGTGGATGCGCAAGGGACCGTGCTGGGTACCGCGACCGTGGGCAGCAATGGGCTGTTCAGCGTCAGTCTGGTGCCGCCCCAGGCCAACGGCCAGACCCTCACCATTACCCAGGCCGACGCTGCCGGCAACACCTCGCTCGCCGCCACCCTGCAGGCGTTTGACCTGCAGGCGCCGAACGCGGCCACCGGCCTGAGCCTGAACAGCGCCGCCACCGTGGTCAGTGGCCAGGGCGAAGCGGGCGCAACGGTCACCGTGCGCGATGCCAGTGGCGTGATCCTGGCCACCGGCACGGTCAACCAGAGCGGCCAGTTCCAGATCAGCCTGCCCAGTGCGCAAACCACCGGCAGTCCCTTGCAAGTCACCCTCAGCGATGCCGCCGGCAACGTGTCCGGGCCCGCCAGCCTGGCGACCCCCGACCGCACGCCTCCGGCAGTGGTCAGCGACGTAGCACTCAGCGCCGATGGCAAGCAGTTGTCCGGCAGCGGCGAAGTCGGCGCCACCGTGCAGGTGCGCGATGCCGCCGGCAACGTGGTCGGCAGCGCCAGCGTAGGGGCCGATGGCCGCTTCACGGTGACCTTCGATACGCCACAGGCCAGCGGCAAGGCGATCGGCGTGAGCCAGGTGGATGCCGCAGGCAACGCCTCGCCTGCAGTTTCCCTGAGCACCCCGGACCTGACGCCACCGGCCGCATTGAGCAACGTGGTGCTCAACAACAATGGCCTGACCCTGACCGGCCTTGGCGAAGCCGGTGCCACCGTGACCGTGCGCGGCCCCGACGGCACCGTCATCGGCAGCGGCCTGGTGGCCGCCAACGGCAGCTTCACCCTCACCCTCGATAGCGCCCAGCTCAATGCCCAGCATTTGAGCGTGACCCAGACCGACGCCGGCAACAACACCTCGGTCGCCGTCACCGTCACCGCGCCGGACTTCACCCCACCGCCAGCGCCCAGCGCCTTGGCCCTGGCCGGCAGCGGCCTGCAACTGAGCGGCAACGCCGAAGCGGGCAGCACGGTCAGCGTGCGCGATGCCGCGGGCAATCTGCTCGGCACTGCCGTGGCCAACGCCAACGGCACCTTCCAGGTCACCCTGAACAGTCCCCAGACCAACGGCCAGACCTTGCAGGCCAGCGCCACCGATGCCGCAGGCAACGTCTCGGCCAGCACGCCGTACACCGCTGCCGACACCACCCCACCCGCCGCCGTCGCCAACCTGGCCGTCTCGGCGGATGGCGCCACCCTGACCGGCACGGGTGAAGCGGGTGCCACGGTCACCGTGCGCGCCCCAGACGGCAGCGCCCTCGGTACGACCACGGTCGGCAGCGATGGCCGCTTCAGCGTCAGCCTCGCCCCGGCGGCGTCTGCCGGTGAAAGCCTCAGCGTCACCCAGACCGATGCCGCACAGAACGTATCGCCGCCACAGACGGTCAACGCGTCGGGCAACCTGGCACCCGATACCCCCGACAACCTGGTGCTGTCTGCCGATGGCCTGGTGCTCACCGGTAGCACCACCCCGGGCAGCACGGTCAATGTCTACGGTCCCGGCGGCACGCTGCTGGGCACGGCCCTGGTCGGCAACGACGGCACCTTCAGCGTCAACCTCGGCAGCGCCCAGGCCAATGGCGAAGTGCTGCAGGTCAGCGCCGTGGGCACGGATGGCAGCGCCTCGCTGCCGGCCACTTTGCAGGCACCGGACAGCACCGCCCCGCAACCGCTGACCAACCTGGTACTGGCCAACGACGGCCTGACCCTCAGCGGCCGCGGGGAGCCGGGCGCCACCGTCACCGTGATCGGTGAAGGCGGGATCGACCTGGGCCGTGGCGTGGTCGATGCCAACGGCAATTTCAGCATTGGTTTGAGCAGCGCACAGATCAACGGCGAACACCTCAGCGCCAGCCAGACCGACGCCGCCGGCAACGAGTCGAACAGTGTCAGCCTGACCGCGCCCGACCGCGTGGCCCCCGATGCCGCCGCCAACCTTGCCTTCAGCGCAGGTGGCAGCTTGCTCAACGGTACCGGTGAGGCCGGCACCACGGTGAAAGTGCTGGCCGCCGATGGCAGCGTGCTGGGCACCGCGGTGGTCCGTGGCGACGGCACCTTCCAGGTCAGCCTCAGTGCGCCCCAAGCCAATGGCCAGCCCGTGCAAGTGGTGTTGACCGACGCCGCCGGCAACCAGTCGACTCCAAGCCCGATCACCGCACCAGACACCACCCCACCCGCCGCGCCGACCGAGCTGGCGATCTCCAGCGATGGCATTACCCTGACCGGCCGTGGCGAGGCGGGGGCGCTGGTCAGCGTGCGCAACCCGGCCGGTGTCGAGATTGGCACGGCGCAGGTCGATGCCAGCGGCCATTTCACCCTCACCCTCACTCCGGCGCTGGGCAATGCCGAGCTGCTGAGCGTCATCCAGACCGACGCCGCCGGCAACGTGTCAGCCATCGCCACCTTGCAAACCCCTGACTTCACGCCGCCTGCCGCCCTCACCGATGTGCTGATCAACGCCGACGGCAGCGTCGTCACCGGTCGCGGCGAAGTGGGGGCGACCGTGACCGTGACCAACGCCGCCGGCGTGGTCCTGGGCACCACCCTGGTGCTCGCCGATGGCAGCTTCAGCGTCCAGCTGACGCCACCACAGATCAACCAGCAGGTGCTGTCGGTGCAGCAGGCCGATCCACCCGGCAACATCAGTGCGCCGGTCACGGTCGATGCACCGGACCTGACGCCGCCCGCAGCGGCAGTGGAGCTGCACCTGAACGCCAGCGGCGACCAGCTCAGCGGCACCGGCGAAGCCGGCACCACCGTGCGCGTGTTCGTCGGCGCCCTGGAGATCGGCACCGCCACGGTCGCCGCCAACGGCACGTTCGTGGTCAACCTCAATACACCGCAACTCAATGGCGAACAGCTGCAAGTGAGCCTGGTGGACGCCAGCGGCAACGTCTCGCCGATCGGCACGATCACGGCGGTCGATATCACGCCACCGGCGGGCGTGATTGCCGCGCTCAATGCCAGTGGCACGCAGCTCATCGGCACAGGCGAGGCGGGCACTCGCGTCACCGTGATGAACAACCAAGGCGACCTGGTCGGCCAAGGTGTGGTCGATGCCGACGGCACCTTCGTGCTCAACCTCACCGCGGCACAGATCAATGGCCAGGTACTGACCGTCATTGCCCAGGATGCCACCGGCAACCCGTCCCCACCGCTGCAACTGACCGCGCCCGACCTGACCCCGCCGGTACCGCCCGGCAACCTCACCCTGACCGGCAATGGCACATTGCTCAGCGGTTCGGGTGAAGCGGGCACCACCATCACCGTACGCGATCCCTCCGGTACGGTGGTCGGTACCGTCACGGTGCCGGCAGGCGGCGAGTTCACCGTCACCCTGAGCCCGACACAGAACAACGGCCACCTGCTGACGGTGATTTCCACCGACCCAGCTGGCAACACCTCGCTGCCGGCCGAGTACCAGACCGTCGACACCGCCCCGCCCGGCACCGTGACCAACCTCGCCGTCAACAACACCTATGACATCCTCACCGGGCGTGGCGAAGTGGGTGCGACCGTGACGGTCAGCTTCGGCGGCGTGGTAATCGGCACCGGTCAGGTCGACAGCGGCGGCAATTTTTCGATCAACCTGCAACCGGCACCCGGTTCAGGCGCGTCCTTGGCCGTTACCCAGACCGATGCTGCCAACAACACCTCGGCGGTAGCGACTTATTCCACACCACTGGTACCACCACCAGAACCACCCACCAATGTAGCGCTGGCCGCCGACGGCCTGACCCTGTCGGGTACCGCCGCCACCGGCGCGTCGATCCGCGTCTACGACGCCGCCGGCAACCTGATCGGCAGCGGTGTGGCGAACATCCTTGACGGTGGCTTCACCCTGACCCTGAACACCGCCCAGCTCAACGGGCAACACTTGACCGTGACCGCGGTGTCGCTGCTCGGTGGCGAGTCGCAGCCGGTGTTCGTCACGGCGGCCGACAGCACGCCTCCGGCCAACCCGCTGGTCACCGCACTGTCGGCCAACGGTCTGGTGCTAAGCGGTACCGGTGAAACCGGCGCGACTGTCACCGTGCGGGACGCGGCCGGCAACGTGCTCGGCACTGGCCTGGTCAACGGTGCGGGGGTATTCAGCATCAACCTCGGCAGCCCCCAGCTCAACGGCCAGGTACTGAGCCTGAGCCAGGCCGATGCCGCGCAGAACGTGTCCGGCAGCACCAGCTTCACCGCGCCGGACACCCAGGCGCCGCTGGCGCCGAGCAACCTGTCGATCAATGCCGGTGGTACCGTGCTCACCGGTAACGGCGAGCCGGGTGCCACCGTGACCGTGCAAGGCCCCGGTGGCCAGCTGGGCACGGCCATCGTGCAAAGCGACGGCACCTTCAGCGTCACCCTGACCACCCCCCAAAACGACGGCCAGGCCTTGGTGGTTCGCCAGTCGGACGCCGCCGGCAACGCGTCCACCAGCACGGCCATCACCGCACCAGACACGACTCCGCCAGCCGCGCCGGTGGCCAACATCAACGCAAGCGGCACCACGGTGACCGGTTCTGGCCAGATCGGCAGCACGGTCATCGTGCGCAACAGTTCCGGCACCGTGCTCGGCACCGCCATTGTGGGCAGCAACGGTCTGTTCGTGGTCAGCCTGGCCGCGGCGCAGATCGACAACCAGGCCCTGAGCGTTACCCTCAGCGATGCGGCGGGCAATGTCTCGACCGGTACCGCGCTGACCGCACCGGACCTCACCCCGCCTGCAGTCGCCAGCAACCTGGTGATCAGTGCCGATGGCAGCACCCTCACCGGCAGCGGCGAACCCGGGGCCACCGTCACCGTGCGCAGTGCCAGCGGCACCGTGCTGCAGACCGCGACCGTACAACCCGACGGCACCTTCACCGTCACCCTGAGCCCTGCCCAGGACAACGGCCAGGTGCTGTCCATAACCCTCACCGACCCACGCAACAACACCTCCGGCAACGTCAGCATCACCGCCCCAGACATCGATGCCAATGCGCCGGTGATCGCCAGCGACAACCTGGCCACGGCCACCGTCAACCTGGCGCCGGTGGTCAGCCACCAGACCTACAACGACAGCTTCACCACCTTGCTGTCCGGCTTCAGCAAGACCTTCACCTGGACGGTCGGCGCCGGCGCCACGGTGGACCCGACCCTGACCCTGACCACCAACAGCGCCCTGGCCCTGCTCAACAACGCCACCTTCACCCTGCAGGTGAAGGACGCCTCCGGCGCCTGGGTGACCTTGGCCACCGGCACCAGCCAAGGCCTGCTGGACCTGATCCTGCTGCCGCTGGGCCAAGGCATCCGCGTCGACATCGGCGTGCTGCAGGCCGGCGAATACCGCCTGACCGTCGGCAGTGGCGGCATTGGCCTGATCACCAATGTCACCACCACCCTGGACATCGATACCACCAACCTGACCCAGTTCACCGGCACCGGCACACCGGTGTCCGGCAACGTCATCAGCGACCCCGGTGTCGATGGCAGCACCGATGCCCGGGGCCCGGACAGCGCCGCCGTGCTGCAGGTGCTGAAAAACGGCAGCTACGTCAGCGCCGGCAGCGCCACCGAAGTGCAAGGCTTGTACGGCACCCTGGTGATCCGCGCCGACGGCACCTACACCTATACACCGAACGGCACGCCGTCCAGCGTCGGCAAGGTGGATGTGTTCAGCTACCAGCTGGTGCACAGCAACGGCCTGACCGATGTCGCCAACCTCTATGTGCGCATCGACAGCCCGCAAGCCTCGGAGATCTGGAACGACAGCAACCTCAGCGCACCGGCCACGGTGGTGGATGCGGTCAACGATGTCGACAGCACCCACATCACCCTGGCCAACCGGGTCGACAGCAGCAGCGCCACCCTGGGTACGCTGAGCCTGCCGGTGATCGGCTCACGCCAGGCCATCTACACCACCACGGTCGCCGCCGACACCAGCGCCGACCTGCAAGTAGTGATCAACTCGACCAACCTGCTGACCCTGCTCGGCAACACCACCATCGCCTTGTACAAGCTCAATACCAGCACCGGCCAATACGTCCTGGTGCAGTCGGTACCGGGCAGCTCGCTGCTGACCCTGCTGGGCGGTGGCGCCGCCTATACCTTCACCGGCCAGGGTGCCGGCAGCTACCAGGTCCGCGTCGGCTCCAGCGGTATCGGCCTGCTCAGTTCGATCACCACCAGCCTCAACACCACTACCACGCATCTCACCGAGTTCGTGGTCGGCAGCTACACCGCCGTGAACGGCAACCTGATCACCGACCCCACCGGGGCCGACAACCTGGGTTCCTCACTCACCGTGCTGAGCGTGCTGGTCGCGGGCAATACCTACGCCGTCCCTGGCTACAACGGCATCACCGTGGCCGGCACCTATGGTTCGCTGTTGGTGCATGCGGACGGCAGCTACACCTACACCCTCAACAATGGGCTCACGTCGGCGGTGATCGGCCAGCATGACACCTTCACCTACGAGCTGACCCACCCCAACGGCACCAGCGACACCGCCACCCTCACCATCAACCTGGACGGTGCCAGCGGCTTCACTGCCACCTCCTCGATGCTGGCCGACAGCGGCGACGACGGCACGGCACTGGTCGCGGCGGCAGCCTCCAGCGAAGTCCTCGTCGGCACCGACGGCAACGATCACCTCGACGGCAGCCAGGGTGGCCACATCACCCTGCAAGGCGGCGCGGGGGACGACACCCTGGTGGTGGTCGACCAGCAGTTCGCCAGCATCGACGGCGGCACCGGCACCGACACCCTGTTGTGGGGCGGTGGCGATGCCAGCATCGACCTGGGCAACCTGGTCGGGCGCGTCCACGACATCGAAGTCATCGACCTCAACGACACCAGTTCGGTAGCGCTGACCCTCAACCTGGCGGACGTGGTGGCAATCACCGAAACCGGCAAGGACACCCTGATCATCAAAGGGGATGAAAAAGACTCAGTTCACCTCACCGACAGTTGGACCCTGACCGGCAACCAGAGCGCAGACGGCGTCGACTACAACCAGTACACGGCCCAGGAGGACCCGAGCCACCACCTGTGGGTACAGAACGGCATTCATGTCGTCTGAAGGCGCAGCAACCCGCCGGGCATCACGCCCGGCGGCATGGACGAACAGCAGTAAGGGCATTTCGTGAAGCGACGCAGTCCGCTATCAGCGCTGTTGCTGGGAGCCCTCGGGCTCCTGCTGGTCACTACCCACCCGGTTGTCCTGGCAGCCGATGACATAGATCCCACGCTGCGCACCATCGGGCCATCGCTGCTGCGCGATGCCCCCGACGCCATCCCCGCCCGTCCCCCCTCCGGCCAGGCCGCCTACCGGGGCGACCGGCTGGGGCTGGCCGAGGCCGTGCTGGCCGCCGCGCAGTGGCACCCGAGCATCGCCGAGGCCATCGGCAACCTGTACAAGCAAGGCGAAGGCATCAACGTTGCCCGCGCCGGGTACTACCCGCAGATTTCCGGGGGTATCCGCACCGGTTACGACAGCGGCTACGGCGGCGACCGCAACAGCCAGGCCCTGAACCTGTCGCTCAAGCAGATGCTCTACGATTTCGGCAAGGTCGACAGCGCCGTCGATGCAGCCCACGCCGCCGCCACCCGCGCCCAGGCCAATATCCTGCTGGTGCTCGATGACCTGGCCCGTGACACCGCCTACGCCTGGATCGAAACCCGCCGCTACGAGCAGCTGATGATCATCGCCCGCGAGCAGATCCGCGGGGTCGATGACATCGCCGGCATGGCACGCCAGCGCAGCGACATGGGCGCCAGCACCCGCTCCGATGTGGTCCAGGCCGAGTCGCGGGTAGAAGGCGCACGCGCCACCCTCGAGGAATACCAGGCGCAGTACCAGCGCTGGCGCTCGACCCTGGCCGCCCTGCTTGGTCGTGTGTCGCCACCGGCACTGGCCGAAGAATCGCCCCCGGAACTGAACCAGGCCTGCAAGCGCCCGGCCCAGGGCGACGACCGCCTGCCCGCCGTGCTCATGGCCCTGGCCCTGCGCGCGCAGTCCAAGGCGGAGCTGGCCCAGGCCAAGGCCGAAGCCTACCCGACCCTGTCGCTGCAACCGCAGGTCAACCATTACCTGGACAACGACTACAACCGCGACAACCACAGCCTCGACCGGACCCAGGCCGGCATCTACCTGAACCTCGAGGTGCCGATCTACCAGGGCGGCGCCATCAGCGCCCGCACCCGCGCCGCCGGCCATGCCCTGAGCGCCGCCGATTCCGCCGAGGATGCCGCGCGCCTGCAGGCCCGTCGTGGCCTCGCCGAAGCCATGGCGCAGACCGCCGGGCTGGGCCGCCGGCTCAGTTCGCTGGAAGCCCGCCAGGTCAGCATCCAGGAGGCGCGCATGCTCTATGGCCGGCAGTATCTGGACCTGGGCACACGGCCGCTGCTCGACCTGCTCAACGCCGAGCAGGAAATCTATCAGTCACGTTTCGACCTCGCCGGCACGCGCTCCGACCTGCTGCGCCTGGATGTCGACTGCCTGTACAACACCGGCGCCCTGCGCAGCGCGCTGGGTCTGGAAGGCCGCAACCTGCAAGGGGTGGAGATCGAGCCATGAACCCAACCGTCAATCCGAGCCAGGCCAATCCACAGCACAACGCCGAACAGGCAGTGACCGAACGCCCCGACCTCGGGCCTTGGCTTGAGGTGATGCTTCAGGTCGCCCACCACTACCGCCTGGACGTCTCGCCCCAGCGCATCCGCCTGGCGGCGGTGGAGGATGCCCGGCCGCTGGACGAGATCCTCCGCCACATGGCGCGCCAGGCGGGCCTTGCGCTGCGCTTCGTGCGTTTCGACGCCAAGGCCCTCAAGCAGTGGCGCACACCGTTGGTGCTGGAGCTCGATGATGGCCAGCTGGCGGTGGTCGAAGCGGTGACCGAGGACAACGAGCTGGCAGTGGTGTTCGCCGGCGACCAGCGGCTGACCTCGCGCCTGCCGCGCGCCGCGCTCGAAGGGCGCATCAACCGGGTCGCGCTGATGCGCCCGGCGCGGCCCCTGCGCGATGTGCGCACCGACGACTACACCGCGCCCTACGACCGCCACTGGTTCGCCCGCATCGTGCTGCGCGACCTGCGCCCCTACGGGCAAGTGATGGTCGCGTCCCTGGTGGCCAACGTGCTGGCCCTGGCCGGCGTACTGTTTTCCATGCAGGTGTACGACCGGGTGATCCCCGCCGAATCGTTGCCGACCCTGTACGTGTTGTTCGGCGGCGTGGTGCTGGCGCTGGTGTTCGATTTCAGCATGCGCCTGCTGCGTCTGAAGGTGACCGACCTGCTCGGCAAGCGCGCCGACCTGCGCGTGTCGGACCTCGTTTATGGCCATGCCCTGCGCCTGCGCAACTCGGCACGGCCCAAGTCCACCGGCTCGTTCATCTCGCAATTGCGCGAGCTGGAGTCGATCCGCGACCTGATTACGTCGAGCACTGCCACGGCGCTGGCCGACCTGCCGTTCTTTTTGCTGTTCCTGTTCGTGTTCTGGCTGATTGGCGGGGTGCTGGTGCTCATTCCGCTGGTGGCGCTGCTGGCCATGGTGCTGCCGGGCCTGCTCGCGCAGCGGCGGCTGGCGCGCCTGGCCAACGCCTCGATGCGCGAGTCGTCGCTGCGCAATGCCATGCTGGTGGAAAGCATCCAGGGCCTGGACGAGATCAAGGCCCTGCAGGCCGAGGCGCGGTTCGAGCGGCAATGGAACCAGTACAACGCCGCCTGCGCCCACACCAACCTGCGCCTGCGTACCCTGACCAACGGCCTGGTGACCTGGACGCAGAACGTGCAGGGCGCGGTGTTTGCGGTGGTCATCGTCATCGGTGCGCCCATGGTGATTGCCGGCGACCTCACCACCGGGAGCCTGGTGGCCGCATCGATGCTGTCGTCGCGAATGATGGCGCCACTGGCCCAGCTCACTCATGTGCTGACCCGCTGGCAGCAGGCCAAGGTGGCCCTGCAAGGCCTGGACAAGCTGATGCAGTCGCCGGTCGACCACCCCGAGGGCGAAGCCCGGGTGCACCTGCCCGCCATCCGCGGCGAGTACACGCTGCGCCAGGCCAACTTCCGCTATGAGGCCGAAGCGCCCCCGGTGCTGAACATCGGCCAGCTGGACATCCAGCCGGGCGAACGCATCGCCGTGCTGGGGCGCAATGGCGCGGGCAAGTCGACCTTGCTGCAGGCCCTGGGCGGGGCCATGGACCTGGCCCAGGGCGAGGTCAGCCTGGACGGCATCGCCCTGGCCCACCTCGACCCGGCCGACCTGCGCCGCGACGTCGGCCTGCTGCCCCAGTACGCCAAGCTGTTCCACGGCACCCTGCGGGAAAACCTCACCCTCGGCGCCGGCCAGGCCAGCGATCAGGAGCTGGTCGCCGCGCTGGCCGCCACCGGCGCCCTGGACTTCGTCCGGCGCCTGCCCAAGGGCATGGACCACTTGATTCTCGAAGGCGGGCTGGGCCTGTCGGGTGGCCAGCGCCAGGCCTTGGTGCTGTCTCGCCTGCTGGTGCGCCAGCCGCAGGTGCTGCTGCTGGACGAGCCCACCGCCTCGCTGGACGACATGACCGAGCGCAAGCTGCTCGATAACCTCGACCGCTTCTGCCAGGGCCGCACGCTGGTGATCGCCACCCACCGCTTGAGCGTGCTGCAGCGGGTCGAGCGGATCATCGTGCTCGATGGCGGGCGCATCGTCATCGACGACAGCCGCGAGGCGGCCCTGGCGAAACTGCAAGGAGGCCAGGCATGAGCAACCATGAACTCCCCGCGTCCTACCTGGATGGCCAGGACGACCAGGCCGTGCTGCGCGCCGGGCGCGTCATCATCCTGTGTGCGCTGATGCTCGCCGCGTTCCTCGGCTGGGCCGCCTGGTTCGAGGTGACCGAAGTGTCGACCGGCACCGGCAAGGTGATCCCCAGCTCGCGGGAACAGGTGATCCAGTCGTTCGAAGGCGGCATCGTCGCCGAGATGAACGTGGCCGAGGGCGACCTGGTCGAGCGCGGTCAGGTGCTGGCCCAGCTCGACCCGACCAAGACCGCTTCCAGCGTCGGCGAAAGCGAGGCCAAGTACCGGGCGGCCAAGGCCAGTGTGGCGCGCCTGCGCGCCGAGGTGACCGGCAAGCCGTTGAGCTTCCCCGACAGCCTGCGTGATTCGCCCGAGCTGATCGAGGCCGAAACCGCCCTGTACGAAACCCGCCGTCGCGGCCTGGAGCAGACCCTGGCGGGCATCGAGGACTCGCTGCGGCTGGTGCGCAGCGAGCTGAAGATCACCGAAAACCTGGCCAAGATGGGCGCCTCCAGCCGGGTCGAGGTGATCCGCCTGAACCGCCAGCGTTCGGAGCTGGAGCTCAAGGCCAACGAAGCGCGTTCCGACTACCTGGTGCGCGCCCGGGAAGAGCTGGCCAAGGCCAGCGCCGAGGCCGACAGCCTGTCGGAAGTGATCCGCGGGCGCAGCGATTCGCTGTCGCGCCTGACCCTGCGCTCGCCGGTGCGCGGCATCGTCAAGGACATCGAGGTCAACACCTTGGGCGGTGTGGTGCAGCCGGGCGGGCAGGTGATGAAGATCGTGCCGATGGACGAGCGGCTGCTGATCGAAACCCGCATCGCGCCACGGGACATCGCCTTCATCCATCCCGACCAGGCGGCGAAGGTGAAGATCAGTGCCTATGACTACTCGGTGTATGGCGGGCTGGATGGCAAGGTGGTGGGGATTTCACCGGATACCCTGCAAGATGAGGTGAAGCCGGAAATCTACTATTACCGGGTGTTCATCCGTACCGAGCAGGACAGCCTGCAGAACAAGGCCGGCAAGCGCTTTGCCATCGTGCCGGGGATGATTGCCACGGTGGATATCCGTACCGGTGAAAAGACCATTCTCGATTACCTGATCAAGCCGCTGAACCGGGCCAAGGAGGCCTTGCGCGAGCGGTAGTGCCTGGCGTGGGTAGTGTGGCGTGGTTGAGATCGAGCGCCGCCCGCGCGGCGCTCGATCTCGACCACTCCAATAACCTCAACCCTTGCGCCCAAAATACCCACACAACCTAAAGCCCCACGCAATCAGGCCGATAACCCGTTACCCCTGTCTCCCACCACGAAGGTCCCCATGGCCACGCAAAACGCCCGCGCGGACTCGCTATCCCTGCTGCTGTTCACCCTGCGCAGCGGCAAGCTGATGGCAATCAACCTGCTCAAGGTCAGCGAGATCATTCCCTGCCCATCGCTGACCAAGCTGCCCGAATCGCACCCGCATGTGAAAGGCGTAGCGACCCTGCGCGGCAACTCGCTGTCGGTCATCGACCTGTCCCGGGCCATCGGCGAACGTCCGCTGGCTGACCCCGACGGCGGCTGCCTGATCGTCACCGAGGTCAGCCGCTCGCGCCAGGGCCTGCATGTGCAGGCCGTGAGCCGCATCGTTCATTGCCTGAGCACCGACATCAAGCCGCCGCCCTATGGCTCGGGCAACCGTTCGTACATCACCGGCGTCACCCGGGTCGACGACCACCTGGTGCAGGTGCTGGACATCGAAAAGGTCATCCACGCCATCACCCCGCCCGAACCCGTGGCGCACCCGGGTGCACTCAGCGAAGAAGACGCCAGCCTGCTGGCCGCCGCCAACATCCTGGTGGTGGACGACAGTCAGGTAGCGCTGCAGCAGTCGGTTCACACCTTGCGCAACCTCGGCATCGACTGCCACACCGCACGCAGCGCCAAGGATGCGATCAACGTGCTGCTGGAACTGCAGGGCACCGCGCAGGAGATCAACATCATCGTGTCCGACATCGAAATGTCGGAAATGGACGGCTACGCGTTCACCCGCACCCTGCGCGAGACACCGGACTTCCAGCACCTCTACGTGCTGCTGCACACCTCGCTGGACAGCGTGATGAGCGCCGAAAAAGCCAGGCTGGCAGGGGCCAATGCCATCCTCACCAAGTTCTCTTCGCCCGAGCTGACCGACTGCCTGGTGGTGGCCGCTCGTAGCGTGGTGTTTGCCGAGCGCTGAAGGTCCGTGCTGTCATATTCGGCGACAAACTCCCCGGCCCGCTGCCGGGGATGACTGGGCATAATTCGCGCCCCTCGGATCATTCGTCGGAACCGCGCCATGAAGTTTTTCAGCTCTCTCATGATCGCTTGCGCCCTCTTCAGCGTTAACGCCCAGGCCTCCAGCAGCCAGGCCTGGAACGGGCAGCGCCAGCAGATGCTCAAGGCTTGCCTGGCGGCCAGCCAGTTCAAGGATGCCCACGCCCGCGGCAAACCTGCGGAGTTCGATGACCAGGTGGGGTTCAGTGCCCTGCTGATCGAAGGGGTTTATCCACAGAAGCACATGCAGGGGCGTACGGGCACGGAGTTGTGCCTGTATGACCGCAAGCAGCAGCATGCCTTTGTCAGTGAGTGGGATCCTGAGGCCAAGTGAGCAGGTCAGGCCTCATCGCCGGCAAGCCGGCTCCCACAGGAATCGCAGGCGCTGCTTGACCCTGTGGGAGCCGGCTTGCCGGCGATGAGGCACTGGGAAAACGCCGAAACTGTCAGCGCTGTCAGCCAGCGGTCACGCTGCCGACCCGGTCAGGGGGCTATAAGATTGAGTACAGACAATCCTTCCCCCTACCCTTGGCCAAGGTGCCCGCACCGATGCGACGTCCTTCCCGCTCTCTCCTCCTGGCCGCCGCCGCACTGCTCGCCCTGGCGTTCCTGGGTATCTGGTACGCCCAGCAGCAGCAGGCGCCGGTAGCCCGCGCACAGCCGGCCATCCCGGTGCGCGTGGTCAGCGTCACCCAGCAGGACGTGCCCCGCTACGCCAGCGCCATCGGCTCGGTGCTGTCGCTGCACAGCGTCGAAGTGCGGCCCCAGGTCGAGGGCGTGCTGACCCAGGTGCTGGTCAAGGAAGGCCAATGGGTCAAGGAAGGCGACCTGCTCGCCACCCTCGACGACCGCAGCATCCGCGCCTCGCTCGACCAGGCCCGCGCCCAGCTCGGCCAGAGCCAGGCCCAGATCCAGGTGGCCGGTGTCGACCTCAAGCGCTATCGGCTGCTCAGCACCGATGATGGGGTGTCCAAGCAGACCCTCGACCAGCAACAGGCGCTGGTCAACCAGCTGCAGGCCACGGTCAAGGGCAACCAGGCGGCAATCGCCAATGCCGAAGTGCAGCTGTCGTACACACAGATCCGCTCGCCGGTCACCGGACGGGTCGGCATCCGCAATATCGACCCCGGCAACCTGGTGCGCACCAGCGAAACCCAGAGCCTGTTCAGCGTGACCCAGATCGACCCGATCGCCGTGGAATTTTCCCTGCCGCAGCAGATGCTGCCGACGCTGCAGAACCTGCTCAAGGCGCCCACACCGGCGCTGGTGCAGGCCTACATGGATGCCGATGGCGAGCGCAGCCTGCTCGGCGAAGGCCACCTGGCACTGATCGACAACCAGATCTCCGCCAACACCGGTACCGTGCGGGTGAAAGCCGAGTTCGACAACAAGGACGGCCGCCTGTGGCCAGGCCAGCTAGTGACCGTGCACCTGCGCACAGCGATAGACGAAGAAGCCCTGGTGGTGCCGCCGCCAGTGGTGCAACGCAGCATCGATGGCCATTTCGTCTACCGTGTGGACGGTGACAAAGTCACCAGTGTGCCGGTCAAGGTGCTGTACCAGGACAGCACGCTGAACATCGTCGCCGGGGTCAAGGCCGGTGACCGCCTGGTGCTCGACGGCCAGTCGCGCCTCAAGCCCGGCGCCCGAGTCGAGATCACCCCGGACGCGCCGGCACCGGCCGAGATGGCCGAACGCAGGAGCCAGCCATGAACACCCGCAATGGCGTTTCTGCCTGGTGCATCGACCACCCCATCGCCACCCTGCTGCTGACCTTCGCCCTGGTGCTGCTCGGTGCCATCGCCTTCCCCCGCCTGCCCGTGGCGCCCTTGCCTGAGGCCGACTTCCCGACCATCCAGGTCACCGCCCAGTTGCCCGGCGCCAGCCCCGAAACCATGGCCTCGTCGGTCGCCACGCCCCTGGAGGTGCAGTTCAGCGCCATCCCCGGCATGACCCAGATGACCAGCAGCAGCGCCCTGGGCTCGACCACACTGATCCTGCAGTTCACCCTCGACAAGAACATCGACACCGCCGCCCAGGAGGTCCAGGCGGCGATCAATACCGCCACCGCGCGCCTGCCCCAGGACCTGCCCAGCCCGCCGACCTGGCGCAAGGTCAACCCGGCCGACAGCCCGGTGGTGATCCTCACCGTCAGCTCCGCGCAGATGCCGGGCAACGAACTCAGCGACTACGCCGAGACCCTGCTTGCCCGTCAGCTCAGCCAGATCGAAGGCGTCGGCCTGATCAACATCACCGGGCAGCTGCGCCCGGCGATCCGGGTGCAGGCGCAGCCCGAGAAGCTGGCCGCCATCGGCCTGACCCTGGCCGACATGCGCCAGGCCATCCAGCAGACCAGCCTCAACCTGGCCAAGGGTGCGCTGTATGGCGAGCACAGCGTGTCGACCATCGCCGCCAACGATCAGCTGTTCCACCCCGAGGACTACGCCAAGCTGATCGTCAGTTACCGCAACGGCGCGCCGGTGCACCTGGCCGACGTGGCCAAGGTGATCAACGGTGCCGAGAACGCCTACGTCAAGGCCTGGTCGGGCGACCAGCCAGGGCTGAACCTGGTGATCTTCCGCCAGCCTGGGGCCAATATCGTCGATACCGTCGACCGGGTGCTCGACGCCCTGCCCCGCCTGCAGGAAATGCTGCCGGCATCGGTGCACGTGTCGATATTGCAGGACCGCACCCAGACCATCCGCGCCTCGCTGCACGAAGTGGAGCTGACGCTGATGATCGCCGTGGCGCTGGTGATCGGGGTGATGGCGCTGTTCCTGCGCCAGTGGTCGGCCACCTTCATCGTTTCCAGTGTGCTGGGGGTGTCGCTGATCGCCACTTGCGCGCTGATGTACGTGTTCGGTTTCAGCCTCAACAACCTGACGCTGGTGGCCATCGTCATCGCCGTGGGCTTCGTGGTGGACGATGCCATCGTGGTGGTGGAGAACATCCATCGCCACCTGGAAGCCGGCGACGACGGCCGCACCGCCGCGCTCAAGGGCGCCGGCGAAATCGGCTTCACCGTGGTCTCGATCAGTTTCTCGCTGATCGCCGCCTTCATTCCGTTGCTGTTCATGGGCGGCGTGGTCGGGCGGTTGTTCAAGGAATTCGCCCTGACCGCCACGGCGACCATCCTGATCTCGGTGGTGGTGTCGCTGACCCTGGCCCCGACCCTCGCGGCCCTGTTCATGCGCCGCCCACCCGCCGAGCATGCCGGCGGTTTCGGCCCGCGCCTGCTGCACTGGTACGAAAAAGGCCTGGACCGTGCCCTGGCCCATCGGCGCCTGACCCTGGGGGTGTTCGGCATTACCCTGGCGCTGGCAGTGGCCGGTTACGTGGGCATCCCCAAGGGCTTCTTCCCACTGCAGGACACCGGCTTCATCCTCGGCACCACCGAAGCAGCAGCGGACGTTTCCTACCCCTCGATGATCGAAAAGCACCTGGCGGTGGCGAAGATCATCGGCGATGACCCGGCGGTGCGCGCCTACTCGCACTCGGTCGGGGTCACCGGCAGCAACCAGACCATCGCCAACGGCCGCTTCTGGATCGCCCTCAAGCCGCGCGGCGATCGCGATGTGTCGGCCAGCGAATGGATCGACCGGATGCGCCCGAAGCTGGCCCAGGTGCCCGGCATCGTCCTGTACCTGCGTGCCGGCCAGGACATCAACCTCAGTTCCGGCCCTTCGCGCACCCAGTACCAGTACGTGCTCAAGAGCAATGACGGCGTCGCCCTCAACCTGTGGACGCAGCGCCTGACCGAGCGCCTGCGTGAAAACCCGGCGTTCCGCGATCTGTCCAACGACCTGCAACTGGGCGCCAGCGTCACGCGCATCGACATCGACCGCCAGGCCGCGGCGCGCTTCGGCCTGACCACCACCGACGTCGACCAGGCGCTGTACGACGCCTTCGGTCAGCGGCAGATCAGCGAATTCCAGACCGAGACCAACCAGTACAAAGTGATCCTCGAACTGGACGCCCGCCAGCGCGGCAAGGCCGAAAGCCTCAACTTCTTCTACCTGCGCTCGCCGCTGACCAACGAAATGGTGCCGTTGTCGGCCCTGGCGCATGTGGCCGCGCCTAGCACCGGGCCACTGTCGATCAGCCATGACGGCCTGTTCCCGGCCGCCAACCTGTCGTTCAACCTGGCGCCCGGCGTGGCGTTGGGCGATGCGGTGCAGATCCTCGAACGCACCCAGCGCGAGCTGGGCATGCCCGATTCCATCGCCGGCAATTTCCAGGGCGCCGCCCAGGCGTTCCAGAGCTCCCTGTCGAGCCAGCCCTACCTGATCCTCGCCGCCCTGGTGGCGGTGTACATCATCCTCGGTGTGCTCTACGAGAGCCTGGTCCACCCGCTGACCATCATCTCCACGCTGCCCTCGGCAGGCCTGGGTGCGATCATCCTGCTGTGGGGCAGCGGCCAGGACTTCAGCATCATGGGGCTGATCGGCGTGGTGTTGCTGATCGGCATCGTCAAGAAAAACGGCATCCTGCTCATCGACTTCGCCCTGGAAGCCCAGCGCCACCAGGGCATGACACCCGAGCAGGCGATCCGCCAGGCGTGCCTGGTGCGCTTCCGGCCGATCATCATGACCACCCTGGCCGCACTGCTGGGCGCGGTGCCACTGATGTTCGGCTTCGGCACCGGCGCCGAGCTGCGCCAGCCGCTGGGTATCGCCGTGGTCGGCGGCCTGTTGGTGAGCCAGGCGCTGACGCTGTTCACCACCCCGGTCATATACTTGGCCCTGGAACGCCTGTTCCACCGCCGTCAGGCGGCCCGCGCGGCCGCGCCAAGTACCAGCTGAGACAAGACCATGCGTGTGCTGATCATCGAAGACGAAGAGAAAACCGCCGATTACCTGCATCGCGGCCTTAGCGAGCAAGGCTTCAACGTCGACCTTGCGCGTGACGGCATCGACGGCCTGCACCTGGCCCTTGAAGGCGACTACGCCGTGATCGTGCTCGATGTGATGCTGCCGGGCCTGGATGGCTACGGGGTGTTGCGTGCCCTGCGCGCGCGCAAGCAGACGCCGGTGATCATGCTCACCGCCCGCGAGCGCGTCGAAGACCGCATCCATGGCCTGCGCGAAGGCGCCGACGACTACCTCGGCAAGCCGTTTTCCTTCCTCGAACTGGTCGCCCGCCTTCAGGCCCTGACCCGCCGCAGCAGCAGCCATGAGCCGCTGCAGATCCAGGTCGGCGACCTGTGGATCGACCTGATGGCGCGCAAGGCCAGCCGCGCCGGCACCCGCCTGGAGCTGACCGCCAAGGAATTCTCGCTGCTCAGCGTGCTGGCCCGGCGCCAGGGCGAAATCCTCTCCAAGACCGCCATCGCCGAGCTGGTCTGGGACATCAACTTCGACAGCGATGCGAATGTCGTCGAGGTGGCGATCAAACGCCTGCGCGCCAAGCTGGATGGGCCGTTCGACAACAAGCTGCTGCATACCATCCGAGGCATGGGCTATGTCCTGGAAAACCGTGCCGGTTAACTCCATCGCGCTGCGCCTGTCGGCGCTGTTCATCCTGGTGGCGCTGGGGGTGTTCGTGCTGATCGGCTCGGCGCTGTACCGTCAGGTCGACCGCAGCCTCGACCTGTTGCCCCAGGCCGAGCTGGACGCCCGCTACAGCGTGCTCGAATCCACCCTCAACCGCTTCGGCACACCCGAGCACTGGGCCAAGATCAACAACAAGCTCAACCTCCTCAGTGAAGAAGACAAGCGTATCCGCTTCTGGGTAGTGAGCAGCAACCCGGCCTTCGAGTACGGCCACCCCAGCGAGCTGGTGCGGGCCTTCGCCGAGGGCCCGCCAGGCATGCGCGACCTGCGCCTGCCCGACCGCCCCTATCCGTACAAGGTGCTGGTCAGCGAACTGCCGGCCCTGGGCGACCGACCGCCGCTGCGCTTTCTGATCGGCATCGACACCGAAACCTTCTGGCAGGCGCAGCACAGCCTGCTGGTGGCCATCGTCGGCCTCGCGGTGCTGGGTGTGCTGCTGGCCTCGGTGCTGGGTTACTGGGTGGCGCGTATCGGCCTGCGCCCACTGCTGGCACTGTCCAACGAAGCCCAGGCGTTGGCGCCGCCGCGCCTGGATGGCCGCCTGCAAACCAGCGACCTGGCACCGGAACTGGCGCAGTTCGCCGACGCCTTCAATGCCGCCCTCGACCGGGTCAGCCAGGCCTATTCCCGGCTGGAAGCCTTCAACGCCGACGTCGCCCACGAACTGCGCTCACCGCTGACCAACCTGATCGGCCAGACCCAGGTCGCCCTCACCCGTGGCCGCAGTGCCGAGCATTACTTCGAAGTGCTGCAATCGAACCTGGAGGAGCTCGAGCGCCTGCGCAGCATCATCAACGACATGCTGTTCCTCGCCAGCGCCGACCAGGGCAGCAAGGCCACGGCACTGACCCAGGCGTCGCTGGCCGAAGAGGTAGCCACCACCCTCGATTACCTGGACTACATCCTCGAAGACGCCCAGGTCAGCGTCAGTGTCGACGGCGATGCCCAGGCCCCGATCGAAAAGGCCCAACTGCGCCGGGCACTGATCAACCTGCTGAACAACGCGGTGCAACACACCGCGCCGAACCAGATCATCCGCGTGCATATCGATGCCGGGCCGCAACAGGTCAGCATTGCCGTGAGCAACCCGGGGCCGGCGATCGACGCTGCCCACCTGCCACTGCTGTTCGAGCGGTTCTATCGCGTGGATGCGGCCCGCAGCAACAGTGGCGGGGGCAACCATGGGTTGGGGCTGGCGATCGTCAAGGCGATTGCGGTGATGCATGGCGGGGAAGTTTTTGTGCACAGCAAGGCAGGCGCGAACACCTTCGGCATTCGCCTGCCAAGCGCTCAAACTCGCGGGTTTGGGGCGAAAGTCTAATGGCTTTCCAGCAAGATCGTTACCTTTTGCGCAATAGTGCTTATCACCGGGGACGCTGTTTCCAGGGCCTTTAAAGGACTAACTTTAGCCCTGTCCTCATTAGCACTTGCAGCGCAAGAAGGTAGTTTCAAAATGTCCAACAGTATGGGTATTGCCAGCGTTTTCGTTCTGTCTTCCCTGTTGTTGTCGCCCCTGGCCATGGCTGAAGAATCCCAGGCCTTCGTCGCCCGTAACGCAGAACTCGCCGCTGTTCATCAGGAAGCTCGCGAAGCCGTCGCCAATCAGAACGATGCCGTGAAAGCCCCGGAACAGACAGTTTCAAAAGTATCCATCGATACCAACGCCGACAGCTGAGTTCAACTCGCTGCCGCGTAAGTTTTCCCTCGGCTACGTCATGGGCAGCACCGCTGTCGATATGTTAGCCTCTTAAAGCCGCTGCCGATCAGCGGCTTTTTTTATGTGCTTTGACGATCAGCCCGGTTGTTACGTCTCCAACAAGAAAGTTGCACATTCAAAAATAAAAACTGCCTCAACGTCCTACCAAAGGAGCTTGTACCGGTGTCTTCCGCGTTTCGCTTTACCCCGCTGTTCATTGCATTGACTGCAACGATGCCCTTCGCCGCCCAGGCAGATGAAGACAAGGCTGATGGCTTCATCGAAGGCTCGTCGTTCAACCTGCATTTGCGTAATGCCTACTTCAACCGCAACAACCTCAACTCGGGCGTGCGTGACAAGCGCGAGTGGGGCCAGGGCGCGGTCGCGCGATTCGAGTCCGGCTACACCCCTGGGGTGATTGGTTTCGGCCTCGACGCCCATGCCATGCTGGGCCTGAAGCTCGACGGCGGTGGCGGCCATGCCGGTACCAGCATCCTGCCTTCGCACGTGAAGGACGACGGCGAGCTGGGCGCTGCCCCGCACTCGTTCTCCACCGCTGGCGCGGCGGTAAAGCTCAAGGCATTCGACACCGAGCTCAAGGCCGGTGACCTGTTCCTCACCAACCCGGTGATCGCTGGCGGTGAAAGCCGCATGCTGCCGCAGACATTCCGTGGTGTGAGCCTGACCAACACCAGCATCGACGGCCTGCTGCTCGAAGGTGGCCAGGCCAGCTTCACCAAACCGTACAACCAGAGCGGCCACCGCCGCATCGACACCTACTACGGTGCGCTGGCCGACGGCGACAAGAGTGAGCATCTGAACTGGGCTGGCGCCTCCTGGACCGGCACCGAAAACTTCAGCGCCAACCTGTATGCCGCCGAGCTGAAGGACATCTGGAACCAGTACTACGCCGACTTCGACTACACCTACGTGGTCAACGACCTGGTCAGCCTCAACCCGGGTGTGCACTTCTACCACACCCAGGACACCGGCCAGGCGCTGCTGGGCAAGATCGACAACAACACCTACAGCCTGCACTTCACGGTCAATGCCGGTTACCACAGCGTCACCGCCGCCTACCAGCGGGTCAACGGCAACACGCCGTTCGACTACATCAACCTGGGTGACAGCGTGTACCTGGACAACTCGCGCATGTACTCGGACTTCAACGCGCCCAACGAGCGTTCGTGGAAGCTGCAGTACGGCTACAACTTCGCCGGTGTCGGCGTGCCTGGGCTGAGCACTACCGTGTCGTACTCGCGCGGTGAGGCAGACCTGACCAAGGCTACCCAGGACACCAGCCACTACGACTACTACCGCGCCGATGGCAAGAACGCCATGCACTGGGAGCGTGACCTGGACGTGAAGTACGTGTTCCAGGAAGGCAACCTCAAGGACTTGTCGGTGCTGGTGCGTTATGCCACCCACCGTGGCAGCCAGGGGTATGCGTCGATCGACAGCAACAGCGACAACGACGAACTGCGGGTGATCATCGATTATCCGTTGAATATCTTCTGATCCTTGTGGGAGCGGGCTTGTCCCGCGAACACCGGCAGAGCCGGTGCCATGCAGCGCGCTGCCTGCTTCGCGGGACAAGCCCGCGCCCACAAGTACAGTCAACGCCCGCGCGATTCCGTCGGACAAATCTTGTCCGACAACCCCCGCTTCCCTAGAATGTCGCCGCCGCAAATGGCCCTGCCTCAGCAGTAGCGCGCATGCCCACTCCATCACCGCGTCTCGCACTCTACAGGTCGCACCCCGAGCTGATCCTCAACCTGGGCAGTTGCCTTGCCGTGCTCGCTATCGTGGCCATCGTCAGCTACCTGCTGGCCCGTGAGCGCGACAGTGTCGAGCTGTCGGCCATCCGCGCTTCGAACAACATCGTGCAACTGATCGAAAGCGATATCCTGCGCAACGCCGAACTCTACGATCAGTCCCTGCAGGGCCTGATCTGGGCGGTCAACCGCAAGGAACTGCCCGAGATTCCCGGGCCACTGCGCCAGCGCCTGCTGTTCAATGAAGCCTTCGTCGACAAGAAACGCGGCGATGTACTGTGGCTCGACAAACAAGGCGATGTGGTGGGCGATTCCACCAGCAGCGTGCCGCGCAAGGCCAACTTCGCCGACACCGGGGTATTCCAGGCCCATCTGAATGACCCCAACCTCGGTTTGCTGGTGGGCCCGCCGTTCAAGGCCAGGCTGGGCGACCTGGACTGGTGCATCAGTTTCAGCCGGCGAATCTCCGGCCCCACGGGCGAGTTCGCCGGGTTGGCCGCGGGTGCCTTGCGCCTCTCCTATTTCAGCGAGCTGTTCCAACGCCTGGATATCGGCGACGACAGCAGCATCAACCTGTTCAACACCAGCGGCCAGTTGCTCGCCCGGCAACCCTCGCGCCCGCAAGACCCACTGATCGGCAACGACTACAGCGAGCGACCGAACTTCAAGCGCGTGCTCGGCGAGCGCAGTGGCAGCTTCACGGCACGCTCGGCCCGTACCGGTGCCCAGCGCATGTACACCTTCGCCCGGGTCGCGGATTTGCCCTTGATCGTGCTGGTGGTGCATTCGGCCGACGAGGTGTTCGAGTCATGGCGGCGCACGGCGATTCTGGTCAGTGTCGCCACGGGCGTGCTGTGCATCGGCATCCTCTGGCTGACCTTGCTGCTGGGCCGCGAACTGCAGCGCCGCCACGAAGCCGAGCAAGGCCTGGCCACCCTGGCCGCTACCGACAGCCTCACGGGCCTTGCCAACCGTCGTCGGCTGGACCAGGTGCTGCGTCTGGAATGGGCCCGCGCCCAGCGTAACCGCAAGTCATTGGCGGTGCTGATGGTCGATGTGGACCATTTCAAGGCGTTCAACCAACGCCATGGCCATGCCGGTGGCGACCATGCATTGCGTGAAGTGGCCAAAGCCATCGAACAGTGCTTGCGCCGTCCCGCCGACCTGGCGGCACGCTACGGTGGGGAGGAGTTTCAGGTGATCTTGCCAGAGACTGAACTGTCGGGCGCCCTGCTCCTGGCAGAGCGCATTCGGGCGAGCGTCGAAGCCCTGACGGCGTTTGCCGACGATGCCCGTTCGGTCACGGTCAGCGTCGGCATCGGCGTGTACATCCCAGGTACCCAGCACGACCTGGCCCGGGTACTGGGGGCGGCGGACGAAGCCCTCTACCGAGCCAAGGCCAATGGCCGCAACCGAGTCGAGGGCCCTGCCAACTAGGAGCGAGCGCGGGCTGCGTTGCGCAGCGCTTTCACCTGGTCATGGTTGCGCTGCACGCCTTGCAGCTGTTTCTCGACCAGCGCGTAGCTCTGGTCGCTGGCAGCGCGGCCCAGCTTGACCAGCTTCTCGCGTGCTTCCTTGTAGGCCTTCAGGGCGTGGTCCTCGCCGCGCTCTACTTCATTGAGCACAGCTTCTTCGTCCTTGCCGGTAACCATCGACTTGAGGTTGACCCAGCCACGGTGCATGTCACCGCTGATGCTGGTGGACGTTTCAGGATCCCCACCCAACCGGCGCACTTCGCTCTGCAACTCGCTTGCAGCAGCGGAACACTCACCCGCACGCTGAACGAAGAATGCTTTGAGTTCAGGGTTTCTCACATCATCGGCCGAGGTCTTGAAGCCCTTCTCACCGTCCTTGCTGTACTCGATCAGGTCGTTGAGTACGTCGATCACGTCTTTGTTGGGGTTGCTCATGGCAAAACTCCTTGGCAGGTGAAGGTCAGGTATACCGGAGCAGCCTTCGTGCCAAGCCGTTAATAAAAATTAATCCCTTTTGAATCAATTAGTTAGTGATTGACTAAAAAATGGGGGAAACGGCGTTATGCATGATTGCCGCTTGGGCGCTCGTGCAGATTGCAGTATGGTCAGCGCATTTCTCCTGCAGGCATTGCCATGAATCCGGAAAAACTCGAACTGCTGGTCACGCGCACCATGCCCTTTGGTAAATACCAAGGGCGGATCATTGCCGATCTGCCAGGTGACTACCTGGCGTGGTTCGCGCGCAAGGGGTTTCCGGCGGGGGAACTTGGGGGGTTACTGGCGTTGATGCACGAAGTCGACCACAACGGGCTGGGGGATTTGCTGGTGCCGTTGCGGCAGAAGCATCGGCGTTGAGTCAGTTGTGGCCCTTTCGCGGGCTTGTCCCGCGAAAGGGCCAAGGCGGTCTTGATCTTCAGCCCTTCACCGGCGCCACCGCCAACTCCACCCGCTCACTTTTCTTGATCAAGGCATACACCACCGCTGTCAGCAGGCTGCCCGCCACGATCGCCAGCAGATACAGCAGCGCATGGTTGATCGCATTGGGGATCAGCAGCACGAACAGCCCCCCATGCGGCGCCATCAGCTTGCAGCCGAAATACATCGACAGCGCCCCGGTCAACGCGCCACCGGCCACGCTCGCCGGGATCACCCGCAGCGGGTCTTTGGCAGCAAAGGGGATCGCCCCCTCCGAGATGAAGCACAAGCCCAACGCCAACGCCGCCTTGCCCGCCTCGCGCTCGCTCTGGGCAAACTTGCGCCGGGCCAGGAACGTGGCGATGCCCAAGCCAATCGGCGGCACCATGCCGGCGGCCATGGTCGCGGCCATCGGCGCGTAGCTCGACGAGGCCAGCAGTCCGACCGAGAAGGCGTAGGCGGCCTTGTTGATCGGCCCGCCCAGGTCGACACACATCATGCCGCCCAGCAGCAGGCCAAGGAGGATCGCATTGGTGGTACCCATGCTGTCGAGAAAGTGCGTCAGCCCTTCGAGCATGGCCGCCACGGGCTGGCCGACCACGTAGATCATCACAAGGCCGGTGAACAGGCTGGCCAACAGCGGAATGATCAGGATCGGCTTGAGTGCATCGAGGCTGCTCGGCAGGCGCGCCCAACGGGCGATGGCCTTGGCGCTGTAACCGGCCAGAAAGCCGGCGATGATGCCGCCGATGAAACCGGCGCCCAAGGTGCCGGCCAGCAAGCCGCCGATCATCCCCGGGGCAAGGCCCGGACGGTCGGCGATCGACCAGGCGATGTAGCCCGCCAGCAGCGGCACCATCAGTTTGAACGCAGCCTCGCCACCGATCTGCATCAAGGCGGCCGGCAGGGTGCCGGGCACCTTGTAGGCCTCGATACCGAAGACGAACGACAAAGCGATCAGCAAGCCGCCGGCCACCACCATCGGCAGCATGAACGACACGCCGGTGAGCAGATGCTTGTAGACCCCGGCCTTCTCGGCCTTGCCGGCAGCGGCGCTGACAGCCGTGTCGCCTGCGCTTTCCACCTTGGCCTCGGTCAGGGCCTTGTCCAGCGTCGCCCGCGCCTGCTTGAGCGCGATGCCCGTGCCGCAGCGGTAGATGCGCTTGCCGGCGAAACGGGCCGTGGGCACCTCGATATCGGCAGCCAACAGCACCACATCGGCCTCGGCGATGGCCTGAGCCGAAAGCGGGTTGCGTGCGCCGACCGAGCCTTGGGTTTCCACGGTGAGCGAATAGCCCAGCTGCTGGGCGGCCTGCTGCAGGGACTCGGCAGCCATGAAGGTGTGCGCCACGCCGGTCGGGCAAGCGGTGACCGCGACAATGCGCGCAGCCGCTGGCGGCTGCACGAGGGCAGGCACATCGACTTGAACCTGGGCGTTGGCGGCAGCCTGGTCGAGAAACCCTTCGCGGTCGGCCAGGGCCTGGGCCGGCGTGCTCTGGTACACACGCTTGCCGGAAAACCGGGCCAGGTCCAGCGCACTGGTGCTGACCACCAACACCCAGTCGGCATCGGCAATCTGCTCGGGGGTGAGCTGGCGCTCGGGATGCGTGGCGTCCACGACTTCGACGCAGGTTTTCCAGCCGCGGCGCTGGGCGGCAGCCGCCAGCAAGCGCGCACTCAGCACGCTGGACACCTGACCGTTGGGGCAGGCGGTGACAATGGCAATGTTCATCGGCAACCCTCTTGTTGTTCTGTCAGTTGCACGGCGGCTTCCAGGCGCGCCAGGTGTTCGCGGTCGCAGATACCGAAGCCCACCTGAGTCACCGCCTGGGCGGCGATGGCGGTGGCGCGGCGCAGGGTCTGCGCCGGGGCTTCGGCCAGCAGCAGGCCGTGGATCATGCCCGCCACCAGTGAATCACCAGCACCCACGGTGCTGGCCACACGGACGTGCGGCGGCTGGGCATGCAGCGCCTGGCCAGCCGCGAACCAGCTGACGCCCTGCTCGCCCGCCGACACCACCACATGCGCGACACCACTGGCCAGCAACTGCTCGGCGGCGGCGCGCTGTTCGGCAGGACCGTCCACGACCAGGCCGAGCACTTCACCGAGTTCTTCGGTATTGGGCTTGACCAGCCAAGGTGCGCTCTGCAGACCGGCGCGCAGAGCGTCGCCGCTGCTGTCGAGGGCGACTTTCAGGCCCTGCGCCTTCAGTTGTTCGAGCAATTGGCGAAACCACTCCGGGCTGATGCCACGCGGCAGGCTGCCGGCCACCACCACGGCGTCATGCCCCGGTGCTATCGCCTGCAGCCGGCGCAACAGGGCCGCACGGGCGGCGTCATCGACCTGCGGCCCTTGCCCATTGATGTCAGTGACCCGGCCATCGGCCTCGACCAGCTTGAGGTTGCTGCGCGTTTCGCCGGGGACGCGGACAAAGCAGTCGGCAAACCCGCGCCGCTCGATCAGCGCCTCGAACGGCTGCAGGTTGTCTTGGCCAAGGAAGCCACCGACGGTCACGCTGTGCCCCAGGTCGGCCAGTACCTGGGCCACGTTCAGGCCTTTGCCGGCGGCGTGGCTGAGCTGGTCGTGGGCACGGTTGACGTGCCCCGGGCGCAGGGTGTCGAGGCTGACGGTGATGTCCAGCGCCGGGTTCAGGGTCAGGGTGAGGATCTTGGCCATTCAGTAACGCTCCACCAGCGCGCGAACCGCCGCGGCGCTGTCCTGTTGCAGGGCCTCGCGCGCCAGGGCGCGGGCCGTCGGGTGATCGGCCTGGCGAACCAGGGCTTTGACTTCGGCAACGCTGCGTGCGGCCACGCTCAGCTCATCGACATCCAGGCCCAGCAGCACGGCCACGGCCTGCGGGTCGGCGGCCAGTTCGCCGCACACGCCCACCCACTTGCCGTGGGCATGGGCGGCGCGCACGGTCATGTCGATCAGGCTCAGCACCGCCGGGTGCAGGCCATCCGCCTGCGCCGAGAGACTCGGGTGGCCACGGTCGATGGCCAGGGTGTACTGGGTCAGGTCGTTGGTGCCGATGCTGAAGAAGTCCACCTCGCGCGCCAGCTGTGGCGCCAGCAACGCCGCGGATGGCACCTCGACCATGATCCCCAGTTGCAAGTCGGCGACCGGAATTTCTGCGCGCAAGCGTTCGACCATCGCCCGCGCTTCACGCCATTCGTGCACCTGGCCGACCATCGGGAACATGATCCGCAGCGGGCGCTGGTCGGCGGCGCGCAGCAGCGCGCGCAGCTGGTCTTCCATGATCTGCGGCCGCTGCAGGGTCAGGCGCACCCCGCGCACGCCGAGGAACGGGTTGTCTTCGGTGGGAATCGGCCAGTAGGGCAAGGGTTTGTCGCCGCCCACATCGAGGGTCCGGACCACCAACGGACGTCCGCCCAGACCGTCGAGCACACGGCGGTACTCGTCTTCCTGGGTGGCGACGTCCGGTGCCTGAGGGTGGGCCATGAACAGCAGTTCGGTGCGCAGCAGGCCGATGCCTTCGGCGCCCTGCTCGACCACCTTGTCGATGCCGCTGCTTTCGCCGATGTTGGCGAACACCTCGACGGCATGGCCGTCGCGGGTCACTGCCGGTGCGTGGCGATCGGCCCAGGCCGCTTGCAGACGCTGCTCGCGCTGGTCGCGTTCGGCCAGCGCGCGCTGCAATTCATCAGCTGGCGGCGCAACGCTGAGGGTGCCGCGCTGGCCATCGAGCAGCAACGGGGTGCCGGCCTGCAGCTGCAGCACCGCCGCCCCCGCGCCGACCACTGCCGGAATGCCCAGGGCCCTGGCGACAATCGCGCTATGGGCAGTGGCACCGCCATGGGCGGTGACGATGCCGGCGACCCGTGCCGGGTCCAGGCGAGCGACATCGGAAGGGCCGACTTCGGCCATCACCAGCACGTAGGCTTCCTCGGGCTCGGCCTGGGCCTGCACGCCACACAACTGCGCCAGCACCCGACGCCCGACATCGCGCAGGTCGGCAGCGCGCTCGGCCAGCAGCGCATCGTGCAGCGCCTCCTGCTGGCGTGCCGCCGCTTCGATGACGGCCATCCACGCGGCTGCGGCACTCTCGCCCTGGGCCAGGCGCAGCTCGACATCGTCGCTCAGCGCGGGGTCGGCGAGCATTTCCTGGTGGGTGACGAAGATCTCGCCAATGGCTTTGTCGCTGCGCTGTACCAGCGCCTGCAGCGCGTTGTTCACCGCTGCCATGGCCTGCTGCAGCTTCAGCCGTTCTTGCGCAGGCGACTCGCCACGCAATGGGTAGTCGATCTCGCGTTCGACGCAGACATGCGCCGGCCCACTGGCAATCCCCGGTGCCGCGCCCACGGCCTGGATCCGGCTGCCCGCAGCCGGTGCCTGAAGTACGTCAACGGGTGCTGGCGTAACCTGCATGGCAGCTTCTGGCAGTGGCTCCACCTCCTCGCCCAGGCCTTCCTTGATCGCCGCCAGCAGCACTGGCAAGGCGTCGTTGGCGATGGAAGGCTCGGCGGTCAATTCGAGTACTTGCCCTCGACGGGCACCCAGGCTGAGCAACTTGCTGAGGCTTTTGACCGACACTGCCGGTTGCGCGCTGTCCAGCACGCGCAAGCGAATCTCGCCGTCGAAGCCCTTGGCCAGTTGCGCGAGAATCTTCGCCGGGCGGGCATGCAGGCCATGAGGGTTGGCCAAGGCGATGCGCGCACTGGGCCAGTCTGCCGGCGTCTCGCCACCCAGCACTTCGAGCACCGCGCGGCTGCTGGTCGCCTGGTACAGCGTCTGACCCCGACCTTCGATCAGCACTTCGCAAAGACGCTCCAGTAGCGCCTGGTGCGCAGCCCCGAGGCTGGCCAGGCAGAACACGCCATTCAAAGGTTGATCGCGATGACGCAGGGGTTGCTGCGGGGTGACGAACGCCAGCCCCGGCTGGCGCACCTGGCGCTCGCTGTGCAGCCACCACAGGCCCTCGCCCAGGGGCAGCGGCTCGGCCTGTTGCAGCACGGCGGCAAAGCCGCTGTCGACGCAACCGGCCCGTTGCAGCAAGCGCGCACCGCGCCAGGCCAGCTCGTCGAAGTCTTCGGCGGGCAGGTTCAGGCCGACCAGCTGCGCGTCCAGGGCCAGCTCTTGTGGCGCACTTTGCAATAGCTTGAGCAGCGCCTCGGCGGAGTTGGCCCGGCGCAAGGCCTCGGCCAGATCGGTCTCGCCCAGGGCACGGGTCAGCAATTGCAACAGGCGCAGGTGTTCATCGGAGCGGGCTGCAATGCCAATGGCCAGGTAGACGATCTGGCCGTCACCCCAGTCGACGCCTTCGGGAAACTGCAGCAAGCGCACCCCGGTGGCATGCACCAGGTCACGGGTCTGCGGGGTGCCGTGGGGGATGGCGATGCCCTGGCCAAGGAAGGTCGAGCCTTGCGCCTCCCGCGCCTGCAGGCCTTGCAGGTAGCCTTCGGCGACCAGGCCATCGGCCACCAGCCTCTGCGCCAGCAAGCGCAATGCCTCGGCCTTGTCGGCGGCCGTCTGGCCCATGGCTATCTGCTCTTTGGCGAGCTCGAGCATGACCTTCTCCTTTTGCAGCCCCTTGAAGTAAATGCCGGGTACTGAGGTATTGTTGTGAAATTCACGTCTTCAGCCAGTTCAGCGGCCTTGCACGCGCGGCAGCCGAGGCAGAAAAATATTCAGCTGAAACGTTTAATCTGACCAAGTGGCCACGTTACTCGATAATCTTCCAGGGAAAAAGCCCCATCCTGTCGGACAATTGCGACAATGGTCGTCTGCGCGTGGCAGCCTGCTCGGGTCAAACTACTCGGTCCTGTCCCACGACCAGTCCCGGTAATAACAAGGAAAACTCGGTGAAACTCAGCGATATCGCCCGTCTGGCCGGTGTGTCCGTGACCACTGCCAGTTACGTCATCAATGGCAAGGCCGAACAGCAGCGCATCAGCAACAGCACTGTCGAGCGTGTGCGCGCGGTGGTCGAGGCCCATGGCTTCACGCCCAACCCACAGGCCGCAGGCCTGCGCAGCCGGCACACCCGTACCTTGGGCTTCATTCTCCCGGATCTGGAGAACCCCAGCTACGCCCGCATCGCCAAACAACTGGAACAAGGCGCCCGCGCCCGTGGCTACCAGTTGCTGATTGCCAGCAGCGACGACCAACCAGACAGCGAGCGCCAACTGCAGCAGCTGTTCCGTGCTCGGCGCTGCGATGCCCTGTTCGTCGCCAGCTGCCTGCCGCCAGAAGACGACAGCTACCGCGAATTGCAGGATAAAGGCCTGCCGGTGATCGCCATCGACCGACGCCTGGACCCGACGCACTTCTGCTCGGTCATCAGTGACGACCGCGATGCCAGCCGCCAGTTGGCCGGCAGCCTGTTGGCCACCGCGCCGCGCAGCATCGCGTTGATCGGCGCGCGTCCGGAGCTGTCGGTCAGCCAGGCCCGCGCCGGCGGTTTCAACGAAGCTTTGCAAGGGTTTGCCGGCGACGTGCGTCGTTACGAGGGCGAGGCCTTCAGCCGTGCGTGCGGCCAACGCCTGATGGCGCAACTGATCGATGAGTTGGGCGGGTTGCCAGAAGCCCTGGTGACCACGTCCTATGTGCTGCTGCAAGGCGTGTTCGACACGCTGCAAGCGCGCCCGGCCGATTCGCGCCACCTGCAACTGGGCACCTTCGGCGACAACCAGCTGCTCGACTTCCTGCCGCTGCCGGTCAATGCCATGGCCCAGCAGCATGGCCTGATCGCCGCCACAGCGCTGGAACTGGCCTTGGCCGCGATCGAAGAAAAACGCTACGAACCCGGCGTGCATGCCATTGGTCGAACCTTCAAGCAACGCATTGCAGCAGGCTGAACATGCGCCTGATCGACACCCACACGCACCTGGACTTCCCTGACTTCGACGCCGACCGCTCGCGCCTGCTGGCCAATGCGGCGGCGCGCGGCGTGCAGCGGATGGTGGTGCTTGGGGTGTACCAGGCCAATTTCCAGCGGGTCTGGGACCTGGCGTGCAGCGAAGCGCGCGTGCAGGCGGCACTTGGGTTGCATCCGGTCTACCTGGACCAGCATCGCCCCGAACACCTGGTTCAGTTGCGCGAATGGCTGGAACGCCTGCACGGTGACCCGCGGCTGTGCGCCGTGGGCGAGTTCGGCCTGGACTATTACCTTGAAGATCTGGACAAGGCGCGCCAGCAGTCATTGTTCGAAGCACAGTTGCAAATGGGCTGTGACTTCGCCCTGCCCGTCCTGCTGCATGTACGCCGCAGCCATGCCCAGGTGATTGCCACGCTCAAGCGCTACAAGCCTGCGCGGGCGGGGGTCATTCATGCCTTCGCCGGCAGTTATGAAGAGGCGCGCGAGTACATCAAGCTGGGTTTCAGGCTTGGGCTGGGCGGTGCGGCGACCTGGCCGCAGGCTTTGCGGTTGCGCAAGACCATTGCGCGGTTGCCGCTGGAGAGCATCGTGCTGGAGACCGACTCGCCGGACATGGCGCCAGCGATGTTCGCCGGGCAGCGCAACAGCCCCGAGCACTTGCCTGAGATTGCCGGGGCGCTGGCCGAGCTGATGGGCATCGAAGCAGAAGTCTTGGCGGACGCCAGCAGCAAGAATGCCTGTGAGTTGTTTGGCTGGTAGCACTTGCCCCGCGAAAGGGCCGGCATTGACCAAACCTAGACCTTGAATGCCCCAATCACCCGCTTCAACTCCACCACCTGCTGCGACAACGCCCGGCTGGCATCCTCGGTCTGGCAAGCACCCAGCGTGGTGTCCTGCGCCGCCCGGTTGATCGCGACAATATTGCGATCGATGTCGTGGGCCACCGCCGTCTGCTGCTCGACCGCCGCCGCGATCTGCTGGTTCTGCTCGACGATCCCCCCCACCGCCCCCAGGATATTGCCCAGCGCCTGCTGCACCTGGCGCGCTTCCTCGACCGTCGCCGTCGCCATCTGATGGCTGCTGCCCATGGCCCGCACGGCCGCACCGACACCGTCCTGCAGGCGCTGGATCATCTGCGCGATCTGCGCCGTGGAGTCCTGGGTACGCCTTGCCAACGTGCGCACCTCGTCGGCGACCACGGCAAAGCCCCTGCCCTGCTCACCGGCCCGGGCCGCCTCGATGGCGGCATTGAGCGCCAGCAAGTTGGTCTGTTCGGCAATGCTGCGGATCACCTCCAGCACCTGGCCAATCGCCTGGCTGTCGTCTGCAAGCTGGTTGATCGCCAGTACCGTCTGGTCGATTTCGGCAGCCAGCCGGCCGATGCTGCCCTGCTGGCTTTGCACCAGGCTACGGCCATTGGCGCTTTCGTGATTGACCTGCTGCGCACCATCGGCGGCCAGCGCCGCGCTGCGCGCCACTTCCTGGGCGGTGGCCGTCATCTGGTTCATCGCCGTGGCGACCTGCTCGATCTGCTCACGTTGGCCGCTGACCGCCTGGTTGCTCCGCGCCGATACCGCCAGCACTTGACCGGCCTGCTCCTCGACGGCCACCACGGTGCGGCCGACCTGGTCGATCAGGCCGCGGATACGCTGCACCGTTTCGCTGAAGTCCCGCCCCAGCTCGCCCAGCTCATCACGGCTGTGGGCCTGGAAACTGACCGTCATGTCACCCGCCGCCACCTTGTCCATGGCGCCGCCCAAATTGCGCAGGGTCGCCCGGGTCGATACGTAGAAACCGCCGTACAGATAGACGATCAGGGCAAAAACGCCTGCCAGCACGGTGCCCAGGCCGACCATGCGCCAGCGCTGCTCGACAAGACGCTCCTGCAGTTGCCCCTGAACAAGGGCCATGACGGCGTCGTTCAGGCGATAGGTGTGGGCCATCAGATCGGTGACCTGCTGGTAAAAGGCCGGCCAGGGCGCCTCCAGGGTTTCGGCCACCACCACCTGTTCCTCGAACAAGGCAGCCGCTTGCCTGACGGTTGCCTGGCTGGCCTTGGCGGCTGCCGCCAGGCCTGACGTGGCAGCAGGGTCACTGGCCAGGGCATCGTCCAGGCGCATGGCATAGTCTGCGGCCAGGCGCTCCAGGCGTTGCAACAGATCTTCGAAGCGAGCGCTGCCGGACGAATCGATGAACCCTCGGCCAAGCGCAACGGAACCCATCACTCGCCCTTCGCCCAAGGCTTGGTTGGCCTGGGCCGTGGCGACGCCGAGCAAATCGATCAGCTGCCGCACCGAAGCCTGGCTGTCCAGGCTCAGCCCCGACTGGCTGGCCACCTGCCTGCTCAGCACCTGGGCTTGCACCAGCGACTTGTCGAAAAGCGCAGCCTTGCTCAGCAACGACGACTCGCCCCGCGCACTGGCCAGTGTGCTGGCCAGTTCTTCGCGCTTGTCCTGTGGGACCGACTCCTCGCCTGCCAGCGCCTGCAGCTGCGCCTGGACCTTGTCCTGCAAGACTGCGATGCGCGACTCCAGGTCGCCGGCCTTGCCGGACTGGCCCAGCGCCGTATTGATCTGCACCAGGTTGCCGAGAGTCTCCAAGTCTGCGCGCAGTGCCAGGCTGCCGCTCAACGGGCCTATGCCTTGCAACTCGGCGCGGGTGAAATGGAACTGCCGGTATGCGTCGCGGACCAGGTAAACGCTGGTGGCCAGAATGGGCAGGAAGAACAGGATGCTGATCAGGCTGAACTTCTGGCCGAAGCTCAGCCGGTTCATCAGTGCGATTGCCGGGTAGAGCGAACGCTTCACGGGCACCTCCATGGATTCTTGTTATTCTGCGAGAGATAGCACTAGGCCACCCCGTTATAGCGCAGATCGAATCGGAGGTTTGTAACTTAAGGTTAACCGGCGGCTTGCCCCCATTCCTGTGGGAGCCGGCTTACCGGCGCCCACAGGGGAAAGCAGCTCAGCTCAGCTCAGACCAGCACCGTCCACAAGGCAAAGCCCGCATACCACAGCACGGCAGCGCGCAGCAGCAATTCCCACAGGCTATCCAGCCGCCCCAAGCCACGCTGGCCATCTTCTTGTTCGGGAATGTCGTCGGCAATCCGCCCGACCCTGGCCACCAGATGCGCCGCACTGATATGCCAGTTGAGCACCTCGTGCAGCATCACGCGGGTCACCGCGAGGAAGTTGCCCACCAGGGCGAAACTCATGGCCAGTAGACGGACCGGCAGCCAGTCCATCACATGGCGCAAATGCTCGGCACGAGCCTTGAGCGCAGGCTGGCCGCTGTGCTCGGCGGTCAGCGCCAGCAACCGATAAGCCAGTGCCGCCCCAGGGCCTAGCACGAAGTACCAGAAAATCACCGCGAAGAAGCCCTGGTACACCTGCCACAACAGGTTGCCCTGTACCCGCACCAGCAAGCTGTGCGGCTCGTCGGCCGCCAGCCCCAGGTCACGCTCGGCCACATGCAGCGCGGCCTGGTCGTCACCCCGCCGCCAGGCATCACGGAATGGCCCGAGGGATGCCTTGGCATCACCACGGCCCAGGCTGTAGATCAGCACCAGCAGGTGCACCGGCAAGGCCAGCAAGCCGTAGGCCACCGGGTCGAGCACATGCAGCAGCAACACCAGCACCGCCACCGGCGCCAGTACCAGAATGGCCAGGGTCCACCAGGGATGCACCTTGCCGCTGCGCTCCAGGCGTACCAGTTCACCCAGGAAGAAACCATCCCGTTGCACCTGATGGCGCAGGGCAGAGAACTTCTCGACCCACAGTGCCAGCAACAACACCAGAAAACTCATGCCTTGTCCTCGTTGTCCTTCACGTCGGCGCGGTAGCGCGGCCAATCGAAAGCCGGGCCGGGATCGGTCTTGCGTTGCGGGGCGATGTCGCTGTGGCCCTGAATACGCCCCAGGTCGATCGCCGGCCAGGCCGCCTGGATGTGCCGGGTCAGTCGCGCCAGCACGGCGTACTGGGCATCGGTATAGGGCAGATCGTCGGTGCCTTCCAGCTCGATACCGATGGAAAAGTCGTTGCAGCCTTCACGCCCGTCGAAGCGCGAAACCCCGGCATGCCAGGCACGTTCGAGCAGGGATACGAACTGAGTCACGGCGCCGTCACGCTCGACGAACAGGTGCGCCGACACGGTCAGGTGGCTGATGCTGGCGAAGTAGGGATGTTCATCGGGGTCCAGGCGGTTCTGGAAGAAGGCCTGCACCTTGCCGCTGCCAAAACAGGCGGGCGGCAGGCTGATGTTGTGGATCACCAGCAGGGAAATCGATTCGCCCTCGGGGCGGGCATTGAAGTTCGGCGAGGGGCAGTGGGTGATTCCGATTCCGTGGAACCAGCCAGTGGCACGGTCCAATTGCATGGGGAAAATCCTGAAAAACGCCGGGTACAGAACGGCAGTATGCCCTGCCCAGGCGGCGCATTGCATGTGAATCATTGTAATGCCGGCAGCGCGACTGCCTTCAATGAACCTGTTGCCGACGCAAGCTATCGAGCACGGCCCCCAACGCCCGCTCGAACAGCAGCCCGTCATCCAGCACCCGCACTGCACCGCGGCGCAACGCCAGGGCCAGGCCGGCGGCATTCCATTCGCGCACCTTCATGCCGGTACGGTTGGCAAAGACCAGGCGGTCGCTGCTGTCGAGACGCGCCACCAGCTTGCAACGCAGCGGCTCGTCATCGTCGCGCACCTCGATCCAGGTGCCGATACGCAGGTGTCGCACCACGCGCCATTCCACGGCCTGCTCGTCAAGCTGGCGCAGCGGCGCACAGGTGGGCGCTTCGGCGATGGCCAGCACGATCGCTTCATCCACCTGCACGTCGGCCAGCGCCTGATCAGGGCTACCGGCCATGCCCGGCGCCCCGACGCAGGCGCGCAGGTGCAGTTGCTCCAGCTGCAGGAAGAATTCGCGGGTGGCCGCCGAGTCCAGCGCCACACTGGCCAGGCCGTCACGCAGCGCCTTGAGCAAGCCTGGCACCTGCTGCAGCAAGGTCTCCGGCTCGGGGTGCGGCGTGATGCTGGCGAGCAGCCTGTCCATGGTCGCCAGTGCGTCGTGCCACGCCTGGGAGGCCTCGCCGTGCTTCAGCCAGGCCAGCAACAGCACCTGGCTCCAGGACTGCACCAGCATCTGCACCACCACCTGCGGCAGCGCACGCCCATGCAGGCGCTGGTTGAGCGTCTGCTGCACCTGCAGGCGGGCCTGCAAGGCACGGGCGCGCCCTTCTTCGGCGTCGCGGGTGCGTTGTTCGAGCAGCTCGTGACGACGACGCTCGTCATGGCTGAAGGCGTGGAAGTCTTCGAGCAGCTCGGCGAACAACGCCGGGTCTTCGGAGAAATCGTTGAGCAGGCGCTGGACGATCCGCTCCACCCGCGCATGCAAGCTGTCCCGCAGGCCCTCGCCGCCGGTATCCCAACCGATCGCCACGGCAGCGATCTCGTTGAGCAGGCGCCGAGCCGGGTGGCTGGCCTTGCTGAACAACCCACTGTCCAGCAAGGCCACCTTGAGCAGCGGAATGTGCAGACGTGCGAGTAGCGCACGCAGGCTCAGCGGCAGGTTGTCGTCGGCCTGGATGGCGTCGAACAGCAGGCCGACCAGGTTGATCATGTCGACGTCGGCCGTGCCGATGCACCGACGGGTACCGCTGCGCACGCTGACCCGCAACAGCAACTGCTCAAGCTGCTGGCCGAGGTCGAAGTCGTCATCCTCGACCGTGGCAGGCACGTAGCGCTGCAGGTGCGAAAGCAGGCGCAGCAGGTCGGCGGTATTGATCGGTTGCGCTGCACCATGGGCTTGCAGGCGCGGCGCGATACGCTCGCGAGCCGGCGCCAGGAGCACTTGCAGCGAGGCGAAGAACGCCTGGCCGGCGCTGTCCGCGCCAATGGCATCGTCCGCCGACAGGTTGGCCTTCACCCGCTGGGCGATCTGCCGACGGTCCTCGGCACGCCGGCGCGGTGCTGGCGTGAGCTCTGGCAGTACACCGGCGGCGGCCAGCAGCTGGTTGGCCTCGCCATAGAGCACATCGACGTCACGCAACACATAGCGTTCGAACAAGGTCAGCAGGATCAGCTTGACCCGCAGACCGACACCCAGGTTACGCCCGGCATCCAGGAAGTACCTGCACAGTGCCGCTGGCCCAAGTGGGTTTTGCCGCTCGGCCAGCGGCCGTTCGAGCAGGCTTTGCAAACGCAGGCCCAATTGTGCAAAAGCAACACCGTCACGCGACAGCACCCGCGCGACCATGCCGTCGACGGCGGCTGCGCGCTCCCGTTGCACGTTGGTGCCAAGGCTGTCGGCCTCGCCCAAGGGATCGACTTGGCCGATGTGTGCGAAGGTGGCATGGAAGCTGTCGAGAAAGCCCCGCTCGATGCTCTTGCGCTTCAGACGCAGGTCACGCATGGCTTCGAAATAGAGATGCTGGTCATGCCGGTCGAGCGCCTTGTCAGCCATCTCGAAGAGGGTGTCGTCGGCATTGTCGAACAGTGCCTGCAGGCCTAGGCGCAGTTGGAGGGCAGCCTTGTCACGGATCTGCAGGAGCAACACCGGGAGGCAAGGCAAGGGCGTGCGCGCCCCTCGATCGATGGCGGCCGCCAAGGGCACCACCTTGCCTTCTTTATGCATCCCGGACTCCTTGCTGGGTGATGAGTGCGATTGCGCAAATCATCGTCAAAGCTATGACGCCAAATACTGGGCGCCATTATCGGTAAAAAAACTGACAGCTGCCAGCGGCTCTTCGCTTGCCGCTCAAAGACCCTGCTTTTGAGCACATGCTCAGCCGGCCTGACCAAAGGTCAGCTGCAAGGCCGCTGTACACACCGGTCCCCTGCCCTATAATCGCCGGCATCTTGCTTGTGGAGCCGAACATGCCGAACCTACGCCTTGCCGACCTGACCGCCGAGATCGAAGCCAACGTGCGCCGCGCGCTGCTGGAGGACATTGGCAGTGGCGACATCACCGCGCAGCTGATCCCGGCCGAGCGCCTGGCCAAGGCCACCATCATCACCCGTGAAGATTGCGTGATTGCCGGCACTGCTTGGGTCGACGCGGTGTTCCGCCAGCTCGACCCGCGTGTAGCAGTGCACTGGCAGGTGAGCGACGGCGACCGTGCCACTGCCAACCAGCCGCTGTTCCACCTCGAAGGCCCGGCCCGTTCGCTGCTCAGCGGCGAGCGCAGTGCGCTGAACTTCCTGCAGATGCTGTCGGGCGTGGCCACCCGCGCGCGCTTTCTCGCCGACCTGGTCGGCGACACCCAGGTGCGCTTGCTCGACACCCGCAAGACCCTCCCCGGCCTGCGCCTGGCGCAGAAGTACGCCGTGACCTGCGGCGGTTGCCATAACCACCGCATCGGCCTTTACGATGCCTTCCTGATCAAGGAAAACCACATTGCCGCCAGTGGTGGCGTGGCCGAGGCCGTGACGGCGGCGCACCGCATCGCGCCGGGCAAGCCCGTGGAAATCGAGGTGGAAAGCCTCGAGGAACTGCGCCAGGCGCTGGCGGCCGGTGCCGATATCATCATGCTCGATGAACTGACCCTGGACGAAATGCGCGAAGCGGTGCGCATCACTGCGGGCAAGGCCAAGCTTGAAGCCAGTGGTGGGGTGAACGAGAGCACCCTGCGGGTGATTGCCGAGACGGGTGTGGATTACATCTCGATTGGTGCCATGACCAAGGATGTGAAGGCTGTGGACCTGTCGATGCGGTTGAGTTTGTGACTGATCGCGGGCAATAAAAAAACCGGCCAATGGGCCGGTTTTTTTTGCCAGGCGATAGGGCTGCAAAGCAGCCCCGGCGAAGTCAAATCAGAACGAGGCGTTGGCCAGCCCGTCCAGGTAACGCTCGACATCCAGCGCCGCCATGCAGCCCGCGCCCGCCGAGGTGATCGCCTGGCGGTAAACGTGGTCAGCCACGTCACCGGCGGCGAACACGCCTTCGACGTTGGTCGCGGTGGCGTTGCCTTCACGGCCACCGTTGACCACCAGGTAGCCGTCCTTGAGGGTCAGCTGGCCTTCGAACAGCGAGGTGTTCGGGGTGTGGCCAATGGCGATGAACACGCCGTCGACCTTGATTTCGTCGCTGCTGCCGTCGTTGTTCTTCAGACGCGCACCGGTCACGCCCATGTTGTCACCCAGCACTTCATCCAGGGTGGCGTTGAGCTTGAGCTCGATCTTGCCTTCGGCCACACGGGCGTTGAGCTTGTCGACCAGGATCTTCTCGGCGCGGAAGGTCTCGCGACGGTGCACCAGGGTCACCTTGCTGGCGATGTTGGCCAGGTACAGCGCCTCTTCCACGGCGGTGTTGCCGCCGCCGACAACCGCTACCGGCTTGTTGCGGTAGAAGAAGCCGTCGCAGGTTGCGCAGGCGGAAACGCCTTTGCCCATGAACGCTTCTTCCGAGGGCAGGCCCAGGTAACGCGCGCTGGCGCCAGTGGCGATGATCAGCGCGTCGCAGGTGTACTTGCCGCTGTCACCCTGCAGGGTGTACGGCTTGTTGGCCAGGTCGACGGCATTGATGTGGTCGAAGACGATCTCGGTCTCGAAGCGCTCGGCGTGCTCCTGCATGCGCTGCATCAGCGCCGGGCCGGTCAGGCCGTGGGGGTCGCCCGGCCAGTTGTCGACTTCGGTGGTGGTGGTCAGCTGGCCGCCGGCCTGCATGCCGGTGATCAGCAGCGGCTTGAGGTTGGCGCGGGCGGCATAGACCGCGGCGCTGTAACCGGCAGGGCCGGAACCGAGGATGATGACGCGCGAATGACGTACTTCAGACATGTCGAACTCCTGTCGAGCGGGGCGCAGGGGCCAGCATCGGGATACCGGCGGCGCCAGCTGGAAAGTTAAAAAGGACCCACGCAGCACTTGGGGAAGGCTACAACGCGCAGGTCCAGAAAGCGGAAAGTTGAGCGCACTGTAGCGAGGTGGCAGAGATTAAGGAAATATCCTTCGACAATCCACCTCATAGGCATCCTCTATCTGCGGATTTCATCGGTCAAAAACCGCTCTGGGGCATTTGTTACAGGTGGTTTCTTCATGGTCGCCTGCCTTTCGTCGGCGCAACAAACTCGGTAAGGTCAGCGCGTTTTCCTTCTCTGCGGAGCGTCTCAATGCAAGCCCCTGTCCTCTCTGGCCCCCAGTACCTGCGCGAAGGCCTGAAACTGGTGCTGAGCCCCAACCTGCGGTTGTTCGTGCTGCTGCCTCTGGCGATCAACCTGCTGCTGTTCGGTGGCCTGATCTACTTCGCCGGGCACCAATTCAGCCTGTGGCTCGACAGCCTGATGCCGACCCTGCCGGACTGGCTGAGCTTCCTCAACTACATCCTCTGGCCGCTGTTCGTCGCCTTGCTGGTGCTGATGGTGTTCTTCACCTTCACCCTGGTGGCCAACATCATCGCCGCGCCGTTCAACGGGTTCCTGGCCGAAAAGGTCGAGGTGGTGGTGCGCGGCCAGGACAACTTCCCGGCATTCAGCTGGGGTGAACTGGTGGCCATGGTGCCGCGTACCTTCGGCCGCGAGATGCGCAAGCTCGGCTACTTCCTGCCGCGCGCCATCGGCCTGTTCATCCTGTCGTTCATCCCGGTGGTCAACGTGATCGCCGCGCCGCTGTGGCTGATCTTCGGCGTGTGGATGATGGCCATCCAGTACATCGACTACCCGGCGGACAACAACAAGATGAGCTGGCAGGACATGCTGGCCTGGTTGCGGCAGAAGCGCTGGCAAAGCATGGGCTTCGGCGGGATCACCTATCTCGCGTTGATGATCCCGTTCGTCAATATCCTGATGATGCCTGCAGCGGTGGCGGGCGCGACGTTGTTCTGGGTGCGCGAGCGCAACTGAAGACCATGGCGCCGCATCGCGGCGCCTTTGTTCACTGGCTCAGCTGACTGGAAAACTGCCCCACCGCATCAACCACCCTCTTCGCCCCTTCCTGAATCTCGACGATCACCCCACCGGTATCCGCCGCCAGCGCCAGTCCCTGTTCGGCCTGGCGCTTGCTGGTATCGATGATGTCCACCGCCGCCTGAGCCAGCTGCTCGTTCTGCTGTACCACCTTGGCGATCTCTTCGGTGGCGCTGCTGGTGCGCGATGCCAGCTGGCGCACTTCGTCGGCGACCACGGCAAAACCGCGGCCCTGTTCACCGGCGCGGGCGGCCTCGATGGCGGCGTTGAGCGCCAGCAGGTTGGTCTGGCCGGCGATGTCGCTGATGGTCTTGATGATCGCGCCGATCACCTTCGACTGCTTGTCCAGCGCCTGAATGCCTTCAGCGGCGTCCTGCATCGAGCCCTCCAGGCCGCGCATCACTTCCACGGTCTGGGTCACCACATCGGTGGCCTTGCGCGCACTGTGGTCGGTTTCCAGCGAGGTGGTGTAGGCGATGTCCGCGGCCTGCGCCACGGCTTGCTCCTGGTTGACCTGATCGGTGATGACGGTGGCGAACTTGACCACTTTGTACAACACGTCGTGGGTATCGAAGATCGGGTTGTAGGACGCTTCCAGCCAGACGGTGCGCCCATGGGCGTCGACGCGCTTGAATCGTTCGGCCACGTATTCGCCGCGGCGCAACTTGTCCCAGAACGCCTGGTAGCCCGCAGAGCTGGCCTCCTCCGGCTCACAGAACATGCGGTGATGCTTGCCGCGTACCTGCTCCAGGCTGTAACCCAGGGTTTGCAGGAAACGCTCGTTGGCCGTCAGCACCTGGCCATCGAGGTTGAATTCGATCACGGCGGTGGAGCGCATCAATGCCTTGATCAGGCTCTCGTGCTCGCGCGAGGTCTCGATGGTGCGGGTCAGGTCACTGGAATGCATGGAAAAGTACTTGATGCGCCCGTCTGCGGTCCTGACCGGTTGCAGGATCGAGCGCAGCCAGGCTTCCTCGCCATTGCCACGCTGCAGGCGGAACGCTCCGTTGAGGTGCTCACCACGGCTGATGGCGTTTTTCATGCGCTGGTAGAAATCGAGCTTCTTCACATGCGCCGGCACGATCTCTTCGATGTTGCGTCCGATCAGTTGTTCGGCACGGTAGAGCATCTCTTTTTCGAAGTTGCCATTGACCTCCTCGATGCGACCCTGGGGGTCGAGTTGCAATACCAGCATTTCGCTGTCCAGGCTGCGCTTGACCTGCTCGACGCACAGCAGCTCCTCACGCAGTTGCTGGATTTCTTTCTTGAGCTTGCTGTTGAACATTCCCGCTCTCCCGGAGCGCATAACCTGATCGAATGCAACTTCATCGGCTGCCCGGCGGGGGATCTTGAGCAGCCTGCAAGCAAAAATTCACACAGCTGAAATGGCCGGAGTTCAGCCGTCATCTGCATGTCATGCGGCCGTCACAAGCGCGCAATGCAGCAGGCGGACACTTTTTCTCATGAATACACCTGCCCTACGCATCACCCTGGTCAGTGAGACCTTCCCCCCCGAAATCAATGGGGTGGCCAATACCCTTGGCCGCCTGAGCGACGGACTGCGCCAGCGTGGCCATCACGTGGAGATCGTACGGCCGCGCCAGGCGGGCGAAGTGCCTGTGGATAACGACCAGCAGCTGCTGCTGTGCCGCGGCTGGGCGCTGCCCGGCTACCCCGGCCTGCAGTGGGGCGAAGTGTCGATGCACACCCTGCTGCGGCGTTGGCGCAGGCAGCGCCCGGACGTGCTGTACATCGCCACGGAAGGCCCGCTGGGGCTCAGCGCGCTGCGCGCGGCCCGGCGCCTGGGCGTACCGGTGGTCAGTGGTTTCCACACCAACTTTCCGCAGTATTCCGGCCAGTATGGCCTTGGCTTGCTAGCGCGCCTGCTCACCCACTACCTACGCTGGTTCCACCGGCGCACCGTCGCCACCCTGGTGCCCAGCGCCAGCCAACGCGTGGAACTGGAACGCCGCGGCTTCGAGCGCCTGGCGCTGATGGCCCGTGGCGTCGATGCCTGCCTGTTCAACCCGGCCCGGCGCAGCCAGGCACTGCGCGAGGCCTGGGGGCTTGGTGCGGATGACATTGCAATACTGCATGTCGGGCGCCTGGCCGCGGAAAAGAACCTGGCACTGCTGCGCCCTTGCATGGCGGCGCTGCAGAAAACTTATCCACAGCAGCGCTTGCGCCTGATCGTCGTCGGTGACGGCCCCCAACGGGCAGCCCTGGAACAACAACTGCCGGAAGCGCTGTTCTGCGGCGCGCAGCGGGGTGAGACCTTGGCCGAGCATTACGCCAGCGGCGACCTGTTCCTGTTCCCGAGCCTGACCGAAACCTTCGGCAACGTGGTGCTCGAAGCCATGGCTTCGGGCCTGGCGGTGGTCGCCTATGACGAGGCCGCCGCTGCGCAGCATATTCGCCATGGCCACAGTGGTGCCCTGGCCATGCCCGGCGACCAGGCGGCCTTCATCGATGCGGCCTGCTGGTTGCTGGAGGAAAGCGAAACCTTGCGCCGGGTTCGACTCAACGCTCGCCAGCATGCCAGCCGTCAAGGCTGGCCAGCGATCGTCGAGCAGTTCGAGATGCACCTGAGCAATGCCTGCCGCGCGCTGCCCGCCAGCAGCCCGGTGACAGACACTGCCTTGGCCATCAAGCCAGGGTCGACAGCGCCTCGCGGCTGAACGGCAGCACGTCTGCCTCACGGCCCTGGCGCACTTTCTGCGCCCATTCGGCGTCCACCAGCAAGGCCCGGCCCACCGCCACCAGGTCGAACTCCTCGTCGCCCAGGCGGCGCAGCAGGCCTTCCAGGCTGGCTGGCTTGGCCACTTTGTCGGTATCGACCATGAACGGCAGGAATTCGCCATCGAGCCCCACGCTGCCCACGGTGATGGTCGGCTTGCCGGTCAGTTGACGCGTCCAGCCGGCCAGGTTCAATGCCGAGCCTTCGAACTCCGGCTCCCAGAAACGCCGAGTGGAGCAGTGGAAGATATCCACACCCGCGTCGGACAGTGGCTTGAGGAAGGCGGCCAAGGCTTCTGGCGTTTCCACCAGGCGCGCACTGTAGTCCTGCTGCTTCCATTGCGAGAACCGGAAGATGATCGGGAAGCCTGGCCCCACCGCTGCCCGCACGGCCTGGATCAGTTCGATGGCGAAGCGCGAGCGGCTAGCCAGGTCGCCACCGTATTCATCGTCACGGCGGTTGCTGGCGGCCCAGAAGAACTGGTCGATCAGGTAACCGTGGGCACCATGGATCTCCACGCCATCCATGCCGATGGCCTGGGCATCACGGGCAGCCTGGGCGAAGGCAGCGATCACTTCACGGATATCGTCGTGGCTCATGCCCTGCACCAGTACCTGGCCATCCTTGACCTTCTCGCTCGGCCCGTAGCCCGGCACGCTGGCGTCCGGCACAGTGCCCAGGCGGCGCACCGCGCCGACGTGCCAGAGCTGCGGGACGATTCGCCCGCCTTCGGCATGGACCGCGTCGACCACCTGCTTCCAGCCTGCCAGGGCGTCTTCACCGTGAAAGCGCGGAACATTGGGGTAACCGTTGGCGGCCTTGTGCTCGACCGTGGTGCCTTCGGTGATGATCAGGCCCACGCCAGCGGCGGCGCGGCGTCGGTAGTACTCGACTACACCGGCATGGGGGACGCCACTGGGGCAGAACGTACGGGTCATGGGCGCCATGACGACACGGGTCGGCAGCTCGAGCGCGCCGAGGGTGAAGGGTTGAAACAGGGGATTGGTGGACATGGGCGCTTCCGTCTGGGGGAGGAAATGCGCCTGAGGTTAGGGGCAGTGAGGAGCTGAGCACAGCATTATTGATTTGAGTGATTCTGGTGTATCGCCGGCAAGCCGGCTCCTACAGTATCAGCGGCGCCACTGTAACTTGTGGGAGCCGGCTTGCCGGCGATGGGCGGCGAAGCGGCCCCTCATGCTCAGCCCAGAGCCTTTTCGATAGCCTCAATACGGCGCAGTAAGCTGAGCAAAACACGCCAGCACCTGCCCATCCTTGCCTACCAGGAACCTCTCGGAGTTTCAGGGACTTTCACACTGGGGATTCGGCCACCCAAGCTGATGCAGTTCGTACCCTTACGACAAATTCGAAACTTAATCACCTGACAAATTTATCAGTGTTGCACCTGACCACTTTAAAGCATACTCATTCCTCGCGCAGCACTGAGCAATTCAATAACATGCCAACACACACACTTTCCTCACTTTCAACACACCGACAGCCGAGCTGTTACATGCCTTACGGCTATCGAAACACCGAGACGAAGCCAATTGGATTATTGGGCTTCAATGGCGAGCCTTTTTCTACTTTAATGGAATGTTACGCCCTCGGGAATGGACACCGAATATTCAATCCTCGCTTGATGCGATTTATCAGTGCAGACGCCCTAAGTCCGTTTCACGATGGCGGGATAAACGGCTACGCCTACTGCCTAAACGACCCCATCAATTCACAAGATCCTAGTGGAAAATTCACAATAAGGACTGCAGCAACTGCAATCCAGGCAGTTAATCGATTCAAGAGGCCTCTGAACTCAAAAGTAAAAACCGCCACTCAATGGAAGCCGCTCACGAACCGCTACATTAAAGACCTGAAAAAAGAAGTTCGACACGCAAACAAACTAATAGCGGAGAATAACGCCTTCCTCACCTTAGTGAAGGGTCCAAAAAGTTTAAACCGAGTAGACAACAGCCAGCTTAGACATAAGTTCACACTTACTCGAGACAAAAAATTCTTCATCGGCAGCTTCAGTAATGACGATCCTAGCCATGCCAGTATCGCCGAACTCGGCAGAAGGGCGACCGGAGCGAGCAACGAAGTCATCAGTGCAGGATACATAAGTAAAGACGGCGATGCTTTTAGTTTAGACAACCAGTCTGGACATTTCCGGCCTTCGGTACAACAACTGACACCCGCCAAAGACTACTTAGAAAAATTGGGCATAGCTGTAAAGTCGTTGAGGGACATTAAACCTGATAACGGTTATGTTACGAATCTCTAGGATGTGGGTACTGGGAAAATTATTGTCGTAGACACCGCCGTCAGCAGACCATTCAGCATCAGGCGGTGATTTGCTCTTAGGGGCAGACGTACGCGGCTCCCTGTGGGAGCGGCCCCTCATGCTCAGCCCAAAGCCTTTTCGATAGCCTGCAGCACGACCGGATCATCCGGCGCGGTACGCGGGGCGAAACGCGCCAGCACCCGCCCATCCTTGCCCACCAGGAACTTCTCGAAATTCCAGGAAATGTCACCAGGAAACTCGGCCCCCTCGCCCGCCAGCAGTCGGTACAACGAGTGGCGCTGCGGCCCGTTGACTTCGAGCTTGGCGCCCAGCGGGAAGCTCACCCCATAGTTGAGGCTGCAAAAATCCTGGATTTCTTTTTCGCTGCCAGGCTCCTGGCCGGCGAACTGGTTGCAGGGCAGGCCAAGCACATTGAACCCTTTGCCCTTGAACTGCTGCTGGAGCTTTTCGAGCGAGGCGTATTGCGGCGTCAGGCCACACTTGGAGGCGACATTGACCACCAGCACCACCTGGCCCTTGAACGGTGCCAGGGGCAGGTCCTGGCCGTTCAGCGCCTTCAATGTCAGGTCGTGAAATGCACTCATGTTGTATCCCCTCTCAGGTTCCCGGTTGCCGCTGGGGCGAATTGCGCCCACTAAAAAGGCGCTCATCCAAGCCGTGCACCTCCCTCGGGGAGGCGAGCCGGCTTGTCCGAGCGCCTGGCGACCTTCTGAGCTTAGCGCAGAAAATCAGTGGTGATGGCCACCTTCGCCATGGATGTGGCGGTGAGCGATTTCTTCTTCGCTGGCATCACGCACATCGATGACCTTGACCTTGAAGTTCAGGCGCTGGCCAGCCAGTGGGTGGTTGCCGTCGACGGTGACGTCGTCGCCGTCGATGTCGCGGATGGTAACGATCTGCATCTGGCCGTCCGGCGCCGAAGCGTGGAACTGCATGCCCACTTCCAGCTCGTCGACGCCTTCGAACAGGCTACGGTTCAGGGTGCTGACCAGCTCGGCCAGGTACTCGCCGTAGGCGTCTTCCGGCTCGATGGCAACTTCCAGCTCGTCACCAGCCTGTTTGCCTTCCAGGGCTTTCTCCAGGCCCGGGATGATGTTGGCAGCACCGTGCAGGTATACCAGCGGTGCACCGCCGGAGGAGCTGTCAATGACCTCCCCAGCGTCGTTGGTCAGGGTATAGTCGATGGAGACAGCCTTGTTGGCGGCGATCAGCATGGGTAAGACCTTTTGCATAAGAATGTAGAACTCACAAGTGTAACCAAGGCATCGCCTGATTGCGAACGCGCCTCGGACGAGGGGCGACCCACCAGTCGGATCACGGGCTTTCATCAGGACGAAGACGGCCACTGGGTGGTCGAGCTGTCCTGCGGTCACAGCCAGCACCTGCGCCACCAGCCGCCCTGGCAAGCGCGCCCGTGGGTGCTTGACCCGGCGCAACGGGCGCAGCGCATCGGCCAGGCTTTCGCCTGTGGCTGGTGTGCACAGGAGGCCGATAGCGCTACCCTTGGCCGTTGACTCCTTGCAACGCTTATTTCGAGAAGCACATGCAGACATTTTTCATCGCGCCGACCGACTTTGGTGTCGGCCTGACTTCGATCAGCCTGGGCCTGGTGCGCACGTTGGAGCGCGCCGGGCTCAAGGTCGGCTTCTTCAAGCCGATCGCCCAGCCGCACCCAGGCGACACCGGCCCGGAACGCTCCACCGAGCTGATCGCCCGCACCCACGGCATCAAGCCCCCCATGCCCCTGAGCCTGGCCCAGGTCGAACGCATGCTCGGCGATGGCCAACTCGACGAATTGCTCGAAGAAATTATCCGTCTCTACCAGCAAGCCTGCGTCGGCAATGACGTGGTGGTGGTCGAAGGCATGGTGCCAACCCGCCATGCCAGCTATGCGGCACGGGTCAACCTGCACCTGGCCAAGAGCCTCGACGCCGAGGTGATCCTGGTCTCGGCGCCGGAAAACGAAGTGCTCAGCGAACTGTCCGGGCGCGTCGAGCTGCAGGCCCAGCTGTTCGGCGGCCCGCGTGATCCGAAGGTGCTCGGGGTAATCCTCAACAAGGTGCGCACCGACGAAAGCATGGCTGACTTCGCCACCCGCCTGCGCGAACATTCGCCATTGCTGCGCGGCAACGACTTCCGTCTGCTCGGCTGCATCCCCTACCAGCCCGAACTGAACGCCCCGCGCACCCGCGATGTGGCCGACCTGCTCGGTGCCCAGGTGCTCAATGCCGGCGACTATGAGCAGCGGCGCATGAACAAGATCATCATCTGCGCCCGGACCGTGGCCAATACCGTGCCGCTGCTCACCCCGGGCACCTTGGTGGTCACCCCGGGCGATCGCGATGACATCATCCTGGCCGTGAGCCTGGCGGCGATCAATGGCGTGCCGCTGGCCGGCCTGCTGCTGACCAGCGACAGCAAGCCCGATGCCCGCATTCTTGGCCTGTGCCGTGGCGCTCTGCAGGCCGGGCTGCCGATCCTGTCGGTCAGCACCGGCTCCTATGACACGGCCAACCAGCTCAATTCGCTGAACCGCGAAATCCCGGTGGACGACCGCGAACGCGCCGAGTTCATCACCGATTTCGTCGCCAGCCACCTCGATGCAGCCTGGCTGCACCAGCGTTGTGGCACGCCCCGCGAGTTGCGCCTGTCGCCTGCGGTTTTCCGCTACCAGCTGATCCAGCGGGCACAGCAGGCCAACAAGCGCATCGTCCTGCCGGAAGGTGCCGAGCCACTGCTGGTCCAGGCCGCCGCGATCTGCCAGGCGCGCGGCATCGCCCGCTGCGTGCTGCTGGCCAAGCCCGAGGAAGTCGAGGCCGTGGCCCGCGCCCAGGGCATCACCCTACCGGCCGACCTGGAAGTGCTGGACCCCGAGCTGATTCGTGGCCGCTACGTCGAACCGATGGTCGACCTGCGCAAGAGCAAGAACCTCAACGCGCCCATGGCCGAACAGCAGCTGGAAGACCCGGTAGTGATCGGCACCATGATGCTGGCGCTGGATGAAGTCGACGGCCTGGTGTCGGGCCTGGTCCACTCCACCGCCAACACCATCCGCCCTGCCCTGCAGTTGATCAAGACCGCGCCGGGCGCCAGCCTGGTGTCGTCGGTGTACTTCATGCTGTTTCCCGAGCAGGTGCTGGTGTACGGCGACTGTGTGATGAACCCGCACCCCAGTGCCGAGGAACTCGCGGAAATCGCCCGGCAGAGCGCCGATTCGGCGCAAGCCTTCGGCATTGCCCCACGGGTGGCGATGATCAGTTACTCAAGCGATTCGGCAAGCGACGAGGAAGTGGAGAAAGTGCGCGAAGCAACGCGCCTGGCGCAAACCGCGGACCACGGCTTGCTGATCGACGGGCCGCTTCAATACGACGCTGCCGCCAACCCGCAGATTGCCCGCCAGTTGGCGCCGCAAAGCCCGGTGGCCGGGCGCGCGACGGTGTTCGTATTCCCTGACCTGAACACCGGCAACACCACCCACAAGGCAGTGCAGCGCAGTGCCGACGGGGTCAGCCTGGGGCCGATGCTGCAGGGCTTGCGCAAGCCGGTGAACGACTTGCCGCGAGGGGCGCAGGTGGACGATATCGTGCATACCATCGCCCTGACCGCGATTCAGGCGAGCGAGGTGCGCTGAGGCCTGGGGCTGCTTTGCAGCCCAATCGCCGGCTTGCCGGCGATTGGGTCGCAAAGCGACCCTGTTAGTACTGCTGACCAGGAATCGGCTTCAGGTTGACCTCGACCCGGCGGTTCTGCGCCCGGCCATTGGTATCGGCGTTGCTGGCGATCGGCTGATCCGGGCCCATGCCGCGCGCCGATACGCGCGTGGCATCGACACCCTGCGAGGTCAGGTAGCTGGTGACCGCCTGGGCGCGACGCTGGGACAGGTCCATGTTGTGCTGGCGGCTGCCAGTGCTGTCAGTGAAGCCAACCACTTCGATGGTGTTCTGGTTGAACTGCTTGAACGAGTTCGCCAGGTTGTTCAGCGGCGCGTAGAAGCTCGGGGAAATGTTCGCCGAATCGGTGGCGAAGGTGATGTTGCCCGGCATGATCAGCTTGATCTGATCACCCTCGCGCTGTACTTCGACGCCGGTATTGGCCATTTTGGCGCGCAGTTCGGCTTCCTGCTTGTCGGCATAGTAGCCATAGCCGGCGGCGGCGGCACCGACCGCGGCGGCGCCAATCAGCGCACCCTTGCCACGGTTGTCGTGATCGATGGCGGCACCAGCGATGGCGCCGGCCAGCGCGCCCAGGCCGCCGTATTTGGCGGTCTTGCTCATCCCGGTGGAGCCGCCCTGCGCCTGACCTTGGTTGTCATAAGCATTTTGGCCGGCGCAGCCGGTCATCAGGGCTGCGGCAGTTGCGACGATAATCAGACGACGCATGTTGAACATGGACAAGCTCCTACAGAAATTCAGTTGTGCGGCAGATCGCAGAGGGATCGATGCCAGCCTTGGATTGCATGAAGGCGAAATAATTCCATGAAACCACTTTCATGTGGTTTCAGGCCCGCACGAACGGGTTCTCGCGCATCTCGTCACCCAGTCGGGTATCGGGGCCGTGGCCGGTGACCACGATGGCCTCTTCATCCAGGCGATACAGACGCTCCTTGATCGAGCGAACGATGGCGCGCTGGTCACCCCCCCACAAATCGGTGCGGCCGATACCCCGGCGGAACAGGGTATCACCGGCAATCAGCAACTTGGCGTCGGCGAACCAGAAGCTCATCGAACCTGGCGTATGCCCCGGCGTGTGCAGGGCCACACCGCAGCCACAGGCCAGCTCTTCGTCATCACCGAGCCAGCGGTCTGGCGAGGGCACCGGGGTGTAGGGCACGCCGAACATCTGGCATTGCATCTCAAGGTTGTCCCACAAGGCTTCGTCGTCCTTGTGCAGGTGCAACGTGGCGCCGGTGAGCTCCTTGAGCTTGCCCGAGGCGAGGAAATGGTCGAAGTGTGCGTGGGTGTGGATGATGCTCACCAGGGTCAGGCCGTGGGCCTGCAGGCGGGCGAGAATCTTCTCCGGGTCGCCGCCCGGGTCGACGACGATGGCTTTCTTGGTGAGTGGGTCGCCGATCAGCGTGCAGTTGCACTGCAGGGGGCCTACGGGGAAGGTTTCGCGGATGAGGGCTAGCGATGTGTTTTCCATGAGAATCAATCAATCGAATAGCGTTTGAATGCGAGCCAATGCGTCGAGGATAACCACCTCCGGAACCGACTCGATACGTTTGGCACCTCGGGCTTCAAGGTCGACCGTGCGAATCTGATTGCAGAGCATTACCCCTTGGGTCTGAGTGCCTGCGCCGCTAAGGGTAACCGCAAAGCCTGCATGCCTGGCGAAATCTGCGCCCTGGGAAATGGGTACGATCACGGCGAGCCCTGCTGCATTGAAGGCCGCTGGCGTGATGACCAGGGCCGGGCGACCACTGCCCTGTTGTTCCCGGCCAAGCGTAGGGTCCAGGTTGATTCGAACGATATCGCCTCTGCCGAACCTGACCCGCTTCACACTTCACGCCCCACTGGACGCATTGCGTTCCAGTCGGCCATATCCTCAGGCTCGGGAGCATTCAGGTCACATTGCGCCATCAGCTCTTCAAGGGTGTACTTGGGTTTGGGCCGCACGGGCTTGAGCACAAGCGTGTCCCCCGTCGTGTCCAGGCTCAGGGTCGAACCGACACCGAGGCGCATTTGTTTGAGCACTGCCGCCGGCAGGCGAATGGCGGCACTGTTGCCCCATTGCTGAATCTTGATCTGCATGAGTATCTCCCAAGGTAGCTACATAGTAGAAACCCTCCAAGTGATTGCAAGTGAAATGTAGAAACGTCGTATCTACAATGTCACCCGCCGGGCCCCTAAAAAAAGCCCGGATATCACGAGCAAGCGCTTCCTCACAATGCCTTGGGAAACGGCTTACAAACGCTCACTTGGCGCTCACGGCAAGTACAACTTGAACAGCCCTCCCCCAAGCGCCCCGCCATTGGCAATTTCGATGCGCCCCCGCACCCCGTCGCGCTCATGCAGCGCCGCGATCCGCGCCGCGAAGTACAGGCCAAGGCCGGTACCACCGCTCTGCGCATCGATGCTCTGCACGTAATCCTGTTGCCGTTCGAGCATAAGCGCCGGGTACCCCGGGCCGTCATCGTTGACGCTGATGACCAGTTGCTCGTCTTCTTCCTCGATGCTGATCAACAGCGCATGCCCGGCATAGCGCGTGGCATTGGTAACCACGTTGGCGATCACCGAGGCGACCAGTTCACGGTCGAAGAAGCCCAGCGGGTTGTCGCTGTCGATACGCCAGGTGGCGAGGATGTCATTGTGTTCCAGCACTTGCTGGTGGGCCGCCAGCTGGGCTTCGATGAAGTCGTCCAGCTCGTGGTAGTCCGGGCAGACCGGCAACTGGTTGACGCCCAGTTTGTACAACCCCAGCAACTGCACCAGCATGCCGTTGAGGTGTCGGAATTCGTGTTCGATCACGCCTTGCTCGGTGCCGCTACGCAGGTCTTCGGGCAAGCGTGCCAGCCACTGGTCGTGGGACTGGATCAGCGCTGACAGCGAGTTTTTCAGGTCATGCACGGTGGAGGCGATCACCGTGGAAAAATCCAGCCCCTGATTGTCCTGGCTCATGCGCCGAATACCTTGATGTGCAATTTGCGGTAGCGGTCGTAACGGCTGTCGCTGGGGGGAATACCGGCCACGCTGGTCAGGCAGCTACGGCATTCCTGCAAGATGGCCGGCGGCGTGACTTCGCCACCGATGCGCAGCAGCGCCTGGGAAGTATTGAGCGCGATGCTGATGTTCTTGGGCTGCATCGACAGGGCTTTGCGGAACATCTGCAACGCTTCGTTGAGCTGCCCGGCCTGGTAGCTGCGCACCCCTTGGCGGTTGAGGTCGACAGCCTCGGTGACAGCGTTGAGTACGGTCGGGTCGTCGGTGAGCGCGGCCACGCTCTGCATGACCTTGGGATCGTCACCGTAGGTTTCCACGCAGCTTTTGAGGAGGGTGACACTGGCGGCTTCCTGGCCAAGCGCCTGCAGCTGCCTGGCCACGGTCAGGGCGGCCTCGACCGAGAAAAACTGCTCCATCTTGTCCAGCCGTGCAATGGCCTGCTCCGTGAGCTTGGCGGCCGTTTCGGCATCGCCGGCCTGCTGCAGGCTGGCGGCCTTCATCATGCGCGCACGCACTTGCAGCCCCTGGTCTTCGGCATTGTCCTTGGCCACTTCGCTGAGCACGGTATTGATCTCGACACGGGCACGGGCATCCAGGCCAAAACCGGCATTCTTGCTCATCAAGGCCTGCACCAGGCCAAGGTTGCTTTCAGGATCCTTGTAGCGAGAACTCTTGCCTTGATTGACCGCATGGCGGAACGCCTTCGAGGCGCTCTCGAAGTCTTCGTTCACCAGCGCCAACTTGCCCAGCGTGGCCTGACGCCGCACCGCCAGTGGCGACAGGCGCACCGCCTCTTCCAGCATGTTCTGGGCACGCTTGGTGTCGCCTTGGGCGACCAATACGTCGGCCATGCCATCGTACAGCCCAGGCATGATCGGGAAGGCCTTGAGCGCCTGTTCATAGACGCCCTGGGCCTGGGCATTCTGGCCGCGCTTGTGCATCAGGCTGCCCAGTGCCGAGTACACCCAAGGCTGGGGACGGCTGGCGAGGATGCTCTTGAGGAACTTCTCCAGCTCCTCGAAGCGGTTGAGGTGACGCAAGGCATCGGCCCGGTAGCGCAGGCACAAGGGCGCGAAGCGCGGGTCTTTCTTGCACAGTTCGGCACAGGCCACCAGCACTTCGGCCGGGCGGCCGCGGTCCAGGGCCTGGAGGATCGGCTTGAGCAAGGTCTTGCGTTGCGTGAGCTTGTCCAGGCGCTGAGCCAGGCCCACGCGGTTGAACGGTTTGGTCAGGTAGGCATCAGGCTCATGCTCGAGGGCGCTGAGCACGATGGCCTGGCTGCTTTCGGCGGTGACCATGATGAACACGCACTCGTGGCTGATCAGCTTGTCGAGGATCAGGTCCTCGAGCACTTGCTGGCCGTTCTTCTTGCCGTCACCGAGGTGGAAGTCCTGGAGAATGTAGTCATAGCGCTTCTGCCCGCACATGCGCAGGGCCTGCTCACCACTGTCGGCAGTGTCCACGTCGCGCACGCCCAGCTCTCGCAGCATCGAACGGGTCGAGGTGCGGAAATCGGTGAAGTCGTCGACGATCAGAAAGCTCTTTTGCCCGTACTGCAGCATCAACACGACCTGTATTGGGATGATGGGTGGATGGCGTGAGGCGATGCATACCGCCGACTCCTTTATCGGCCGTTGGTCGGAAAAGATGAGGGCAAGCATGAAGGGCTCAAGGCCAGCGCTTTATCGGCCCCTTCGCTGAACAGCCAGCCGTCAGGCCAGCAGGCCCAGCGACTTGGCCCGCGCCACCGCCTGGGTTCGCCGCTCCACACCCAGCTTGCTGTTGATATGACTGGCGTGGGTCTTGACGGTGTGCAGGGAGATGAACAACCGCTCGCTGATCTGCTGGTTGGAACACCCCTGTGCGATCAGCTCCAGCACCGCCAGCTCGCGGCCGCTCAGGGATTCGCCAGTGCCGCCTGGCGCGATGGTAATCTCGGGCAAGCGCGCCAGCAGCTCGGCCTGCAGCGGGCAGGCGGGGCGCGCGATCAACTGCTCACGCAGCCACAGCGGATGCGATTCGATCAGCCGCTGGAACGGCAACACCACGCCACCCTGGGCTGCCGCCAGGGCCCTCGGCAGCAGCTCGACAGCCTCGGCTTCGCGGCCTTGCACCAACAACAGGTCGATCCACTGGCACGACGCGCTCAGCGCCAGCAACATGCCGCCACTGGCCTGCCCGCGCTCGACCAGGTCGCGCAAACGAACCACGGCCTCGTCGCTGCGCCCCTGAACACGTTCGAGCAACGCCTGCTGCAACTCGATATGCAAGGGCAGCAACGGGTGAAACTCGGGCGCCGCCGCACGTTGCTCACCGCCATAGGTCTGCCCCAGGCGCAGCAACCAGGACTCGGCCAGGTCGGTACGCCCCTGGGCCAGCCACAATTCGCACTTCACCAACGTAATCATGGCCAGGTAGAAGATGGGCGGCACATCCCAGATGTGCATCAGCCGCTCGGCCTCGGCCAGCTCGGCGAACGCCTCTGCATAGTTGCCCTCCCGGCCATCGAGCCCGGCGATCACACAGTGGCCGATCAGTACGCTGATGTCGCGACAGGCACGCGCCTCGCCCAGCCCTGCACGCAAGCGCGCGCGCCCTTGGGCAGGTTGCAGGCGCCACACCAGCAGATAACCCTCGTACAAGGTGAGGCGCGCACGCACGGCGAACAGGCGCTGCGCCTGCAGCCCCTGCAGCCGCGCCAGCCCCTGGCGTACTTCTTCCAGCGCGCGTAGCACCTCACCACGGGCATGCAACACCCGCGCGCGATCGTAGTGCGCCAAAGCTTCGAACAACGGGTTGCCGACCCGCTGGGCAAGCTCGAGCGCTTCACGGTTCCAGCTCCGCGCGCGCCAGTAGTCGGCATCGGCGATGGCCAGGTTCGACAGCGTCGACAAACACACCAGGCGCTGCCCATAGCGCTTGCACGGCAGGCTCTGCAGGGCTTCGCCGCAATAGGCCAGGGTGCGCTTGCGATCCCCCCGCCCACGGGCGATGACCCCGCTCAACGCCAGCCACTGCGCCAGCATCGACCGTTGCGCCGTGGCTGAGGGCGCGGGCAGAAAACGGCTGAGGTGGCTTGCCAGTTCTTCAGCGGCATCGAGCTGGCAGGCCAGGCCCAATGCCCAGCTGTACAGCACGATCAGCCGCGGCGTGCTGATCAGCAGGCTGTCGGGCAGGTCCATTTTCCAGCGCAGCAGCATGCCGACGTTCTGCTCGGCCAGCAGTTGCTCCTCCGAAAGGCTCTGCACCAGGTTGGCGGCAACGTCCAGGTGGCCGGCACGCAATGCCTGCTCCACCGCCTCGTCAAGCAGGCCCTGGGCCTGGAACCAGCGACAGGCGCGAAGGTGCAGGCGGGCCGGCGGTTCGCTGGCCTGCCGGCTGCGCAGCAGGTCGGAGAACAGATGGTGGTAGCGATACCAGTGACCATGCTCGTCCAGCGGCACCAGGAATACCTGATGGGCTTGCAGGTAGCTGAGGATCGCAGCACTGTCGTGACGTTCGCGCAGGGCATCGCACAACGCCGCGCAGAAGCGCTCCTGGCAGGCGGTGTCGAACAGGAAGGCCTGCACGTCCGATGGCAGGATGTCGATGACTTCTTCCAGCAGGTAATCGCGAATGAGCCCTTCGCCGCCATGCAGCGCCTGGGGCAAAGCGTACTCATCGCCGCATTCGCTGGCCGCCAGCTGCCAGAAGCGCAGCCCGGCCACCCAGCCGTCACTGCGCTGGATGAGGTTGTCCAAGGCCTGGCCACGCAGGCCCGTCGGCTGACGACCGATAACGGCCAGGGCCTCATCGGCGGTAAGGCGCAGATCCTGTTCGTTCAGCTCGATCAGCTGCCGCGACAGGCGCAGCCGCGCCAGGTGCCAGTCCGGGCGCTGGCGGCTGGTGACGAGCAAGACCAGGCCGCCGGGCAGGTGATTGAGGAAGAACTGCAGGCAGCGGTCGAGCACGGGGCCCTGGGCCAGGTGATAGTCGTCCAGCACCAGCAGCAACGGCGTGTCGGCCTGCAAGTAGAGCGCAAGCTCGTCGAGCAGGCCGTCGATCCATTCCTCGAAGGCGAACGGCTGATGGCGCTGGCGCATCTTCAGCAGCCCCATGGCCTGGCCGCCCAGTGCCGGACAGTATTGCTGCAGTCCTTCAAGCAGGCGTTCGAGGAAGCGGCCTGGTTCGGCATCGCGCTGGCTCAGGCCGAGCCAGAGGCTGCGCCAGTGGTCGGGCAGCGCTTCACAGAATTCGATGGCAAGTGAGCTTTTGCCAAAGCCCGCCGGGGCATTGACCAGCAGCAAGCGCCCACCCAGGCCGGCGTGCAGACGCTGGCACAGCCGTGCACGCGCCACGTGGCCGTCCGGCAATGGCGGCCGGAAGAAACGCCCGTCCAGCAAGCCCAGGGCCTGGCTGGCGAATCCATGCGTACGGGACAAATCTGTCATGGCCGGCTCGTTCTGGTTGGAAGACTACGGCGATACGGATTGTTGCGAGACTAGCGGGTAACGTGGCGCATTTGAAGATGATGGGCACCATTACCGTGGAAAAGTCTGCGACAAAAAGCAACTTGGTTGCTGGACAGCGGGCTGGCGCGGGGGTTTGGCGGGGTATTCAGCAGAGTGATTGCCGGAGCAGAACAGAAACGCCCCGGCAAGCCGGGGCGTTCTGGGAGATCACACGGAGTTGCGGGTTATCGACTCAGCGAATACCGGACTGGCGCAGGGCGGCAGGCTGGAAGTCGGCCTTGCTGGCATTGAAGCCGAAGTCGTAGGCACGCTTCTCTTCGTTCTTCATGCCCAGGGCCAGGTAGCGGCCCGACTGCAGGTCGTAGATGGCTTCCAGGGTGTACCACGGCACTTGCACGTTGTAGTAGTCCTGGGCATGCGCCTCGGATACACGCCACAGCTGGTTACGGCCGTCATACTGGTCGATCACCGCGGCCTGCCAGGTGTCTTCGTCGATGTAGAAGTCACGCTTGGCGTAGATGTGCCGTTGGCCCGGCTTGAGCGTCGCGACCACATGCCATACCCGGCGCAGCTCGTAACGGGCCAGATCCTGGTTGATGTGGCCAGCCTTGATGATGTCGCCGTACTTGAGCTTCGGATCGTCGAGCTTGTAGGCGTTCGAGGCGATGTACATCTCCTTCTTGCCTTCGAGCTTCCAGTCGTAACGGTCTGGCGCACCGTTGTACATGTCCAGGTTGTCCGAGGTACGCAGGCCGTCGGCAGCCGTACCCGGGCCATCGTAGGACACTTGCGGCGCCTGGCGCACCCGGCGCTGGCCGGCGTTGTAGATCCACGCCTTGCGCGGTTCCTTGACCTGGTCGAGCGTCTCGTGCACCAGCAGTACGGTACCGGCCAGGCGCGCTGGCGCAGTCACTTCCTGCTTGAAGTAGAAGAGGATGTTGCCCGGGTTGTTCGGGTCGTAATCCTTCATCCTGTCGCGGAACACGAATTGGTCGGCGAAGTACACCAGGCTGTAGGAGCCGTTCTGCTGTGGGGTGGCCTGGGTCACCAGACGGCTGACGCTGCCGCCACGGTAACGGGTGATGTGGTTCCAGATCACCTCCAGCCCGCTTTTGGGAATCGGGAACGGCACGGCGGTCTGGAAGTTGTTCAGCCCGTTGCCACCTTCGACCAGCGTGGTGCTGGTGGCGTTTTTCTTGATGGCGGCGAACACCTCGTCAGGCACGGTGGCGCCACGGTGGGTCTTGTACACCGGGATCTTGAAGGTGTCCGGGTAGCGCTTGAGCATCGCCATCTGGCCCGGCGACAGCTTGTCCTTGTACTGCTCGGCGTTCTGCGCGGTGATGGTGAACAGCGGCTTGTCGCTGCCATAAGGGTCGGAGAGGAACCCCCTGGCATCTACGCTGCCCGCGGTCTTGGACAGTGGCTGCCAAGGGCCGATGGAGCCATCGGCATTGCCGGCCTTCTCCGCGCCCATTGGCGTCAGGGTGCTGCCCAGCTTGGCCGCTTCGTCGGCGGAAACTGCCGCCATGACGCTGCTCGCCAGCAGGGACAGGCCCAGCACACCGGCTTTCAGCAGACTTCTGGTCTTGTTCATGTGGTGTCGTCCTGGATCTGAGTGCTTAGAAGTTCACGCCGAAGCTGAGGGCGACAAAGTCGCGATCATCCACGGTGGTGTACTCGCCATCGAAGAAATTGGTGTACGACAGGCTGGCGGTGTAGGTGTTCTGGTACTCCGCGTCCAGGCCCAGGCTGATGGCCTTGCGGCCTTCCTCGAAGTTGGCGCCAGGGCCCGGCGAGTAGCCGGACACGTCATGCGACCAGGCCACGTTGGGCTTGAGGTTGATCCCGGCGAACACGTCGTTGTAGTCCCAGATGACCCGGGCGCGGTAACCCCAGGAGGTGCTGGTGGTGAAGCCGTCGTTTTCGCAATTGCGGTTCAGGTTGGCGGTCGAGGTACCGGGGCCAGCGCCGGCGATGGTGCTGGCGTTGAGCGCCTGGCAGGTATTGGCGCCACCCGTGGATGGCAGCGGGCCTGGGCCGAACACCGGGTCGCGACCATAACGGGTATCGTGCGCGCTCTCGAGGCCACCGACATGGGTGACGCCCACTTCGCCGACCACGGTCATGCGGCTGGCGCCCATCACCTGGTCGAAGAAGTGCGTCAGGGTGGTCTGGAACTGGGTGATTTCCTTGCGGCGATAGCCGTGCAGGTCTTCGCCCGGGGTGCCGGTGAGCAGCGAAGCGTTGGTCAGCGCACCACCAATAGGGCGCACGCCGGCGAACAGGATATCGGTAGTGTTCAGCTGCACCGGCGCATTAGGCCGGTAGCTGAGCTCACCGCTCCACGCGGTGCCGGTGGGCAGCGTGGTGGAGAAGCTCAGGCCATACAGGCGGATATCCTCGGGGTACTCGACGAAGTACTGCGAGTTGCCCGCCACGATCAACGGTGCCAGCGCACGCAATTGCGGGGGCAGCCTGCTGAGGCTGCCGAACACCGCCGGCGAAGCGCCAGTGGCACTGAAGATCGGCGCGCGGCTGTGGTAGTTCATGAAGTAGGCACCGAACTCGGTGTCCAGCGGCTCGAACATGTAGCGCATGGCCACGCCGAACTGGCCGCTGTCGCGGGCATCGCGGTCAGCGCCACGGGCCACCATCACGCCTTCTTCGTTGATGTCCACGCCCTGGGTGGCGAGGAACTGCTGGGCCGGCACCGGCACGGTACGGCTGCTGTTGAGCACGCGCAGGTTGTTGTTGCAACCATCGGCGATGATGTCGGGCTGGGAGAAGAAGGTGCCGCAGTTGTCGACGACGGTCTGGTCCCATTCGATCTGGTAGAAGGCTTCGGCCGACAGGTTGTCGGTGAGGCTCTGCGAGATGTAGAACATGTTGACCGGAATCAGGCCTTCCTTGATCTCGGCACCTGGGCGGCGGAACGCGGCCACGTCGATCGGGTTGATCGAGTTGATGCCACCGCCGATGAAGGTGCTCTCACCCCAGCTCACTACCTGCTTGCCCAGGCGCACCGAGCCCGGCTGATCGGCGATCGAGTAGTTGTGGTAGACGAAGGCGTCGAGCAGCTGGGCGCCGGAGGACTTGGCGCCTTCCTTGCGGCCGGAATCGCTGATGTCCTTGAACGGACGGCTCTCGTCCTTGAGTTCGAAGTCGTACCAGTACTTGCCCCGCACGAACACGCCGGTGTCGCCGTACTTGAGCTCCAGATCATGGATGCCCTTGAAGATCTTCGAGAAGGTTTCGCCCTTCTTGAAGTTCAGGTGACCATCGTCGGAGGTCTGCGACAGGCCCTTGCCGCCATTGTTGACCCCGATCAGGTTCTGGTTCGGGTTGGCAGTCGACCAGCTGGCCCCGACAGAGAGCGACGAGTCGAACTGGCCTTCGATTTCACCGATGTTGAAACTGACCGCAAAAGCAGGACTTGCGAGCGTGGAAGCAAGGCTGACCGCCAAGGGCAGCTTGGCCCGGCGCCAGAACGTATTTGCAGATGTCATCGACGCTACTCCATGTACTTTTCTTGTTATGGCAGTGAGTCCTTTCAAGAACGGTCCGTGAGACCGGTATGCGGGCTTGCACCCGCGGCGACACATGTTGCACATGTCGCCTTCCCCCATTCCTGAAGTTCCCCTGGCCCCGACTATAGCCAGCAGGCGCAGGTGCTTGATCCCTCTAAAGTGTGATTTGCGAGCTGGGGCGCCATTTACCCCGGTGTTTCCAGTTTGCACGCTGGCAGTGCTGAAGGATGGCGTATTTTTTTCGTTTGGCAAGGATCAAACCGCTCTACCTCGCGGGTCGCGTTCTGTCGCACGCGACCCGCGCTACACCTACACGGTGGACAGGAAGGCGCTGTTACTGGCCTGCCACCGGACGATGTCCTGGCGGATGCGCTTCTTGTCGAGCTTGCCGACACTGGTCTTGGGAATTTCAGTAACAACGGCGATCTGACTGGGAATCGCCCACTTGTTGATATGCCCTTGCTCGACAAAAGGCTTGAGGTGTTCCTTGAGCGATTTGGCATCAATGACCTGGCCGTCACGTGACACCAACAGGGCGAACGGGCGCTCGCCCCATTGCGGATCGGCCACCCCCACCACCGCCACTTCACGCACGGCAGGGTGGCGGCTGATCAGGTCCTCGAGGTCGAGTGACGAGATCCACTCGCCACCGGTCTTGATGACATCCTTGATGCGGTCACGAATATCGATGTAGCCCATGCCGTCCAGCGTGGCGACGTCGCCGGTGTGCAGCCAGCCACCCTGCCACAGCTCTTCGCTCTTCTGCGGCTCCTTGAAGTAACCCATGGTCAGCCAGGGCGCACGCAACACCAGTTCGCCCTGGGTCTCGCCATCGGCCGGCAGGAAGTTGCCATCGCCATCGACGATCGCCGCCTCCACCAACGGCACCGGCACGCCGGCCTTGATCCGGTAGGTGACGCGCTCGTCCTCGCTGCCGGCCTGCAGTTCATCGTTGAGGTGCGCGGCGGAGATCAGCGGGCAGGTTTCGGACATGCCGTAGGCCGCCGTCAGCTGGATGCCACGGGCCAGGGCGGCCTGGTACAGCGAGCGGTTGAGCGCGCTGCCGCCGATGATGATCTTCCAGCCGCCGAAGTCCTCGCCCTGCGAACTTGGGCAGTTGAGCAGCATCTGCAGGATGGTCGGTACGCAGTGGGAGAAGGTGACCTTCTCCTCACGCCACAGCTTGACCAGCATGTCCGGCTCGTAACGCCCGGGGTAGACCTGCTTCATGCCCAGCATGGTCGCAGCGTAGGGAATGCCCCAGGCATGTACGTGGAACATCGGCGTGATCGGCATGTAGACGTCGTTGCTGCCGAGCAGGCGCACACTGTCGATGCTGCCGGTAACCGACGCCTCGGCGAGGGTGTGCAGCACCAGCTGGCGATGGGTGAAGTACACCCCCTTCGGGTTGCCGGTGGTGCCGGTGGTGTAGAAGGTGGTGGCCACCGAGTTTTCGTCGAAGTCCGGGAAGTCGTACTGGGGGCTGGCTGCAGCGAGCAGTTGCTCGTATTCGCCCACCAGGTTGGGCAGCTCGGCCGTCTTCGACTCGCCATCGGTCAGCAGCAAGGTCTTGTCGACCGTGGTCAGTTGCCCGGCAATGCCCTGGTAGAGCCCGACGAAGTCGCTGTTGACCAGTACCACGCGGTCTTCGGCGTGGTTCATGGTGTAGAGGATCTGCTCGGGTGACAGGCGCACGTTGATGGTGTGCACCACCGCGCCGATCATCGGGATGGCGAACATGCATTCGAGGTAGCGGTGGCTGTCCCAATCCATCACCGCCACCGTGTCGCCAGCCTTGACCCCGGCCTCGGTCAGCACGTTGGCCAGGCGTGCGATGCGCTCGTTGAGTTGTGGATAAGTCAGCCGCAGCTGGTCGCGGTAGACGATTTCGCGGGTCTTCTCGTAACGGCTGCCAGACATCAGCAGGCGCTTGATCAACAGGGGGAATGAATAGGCGCCCTCGGCGGGCTTGATGATGCGGGTCTGCAGCATGGGTATCCCTTCTTGAAAAGCGAGCCGGACAAGTCTGGCATCTACTGTAGTTCGCCAATGTGACGACCAAATCAGCCGAAGGAATGATTTGGCTGCAGAAGGTATGAGTGGCATTGTGCGGATTGACCGATCACCCCCGTCAATGCCTCTGGAGCCTTACCGATGCCCAGCCCGCGTCGCGCCGTGTTTCTCGATCACCAGTCCCTGGACCTCGGTGACCTCGACCTGTCCCCGCTGCACGATCAGTTCGACGAACTGCAGCTGTTCGCCTCGACCCGCCCCGAGCAGGTGGCCGACCGCCTGCAGGGCGCCGTCGCAGTGGTGAGCAACAAGGTCATGCTCGACGCCGAGGCCCTGGCAGCCAACCCCCAGCTCAAGCTGATCCTGGTGGCCGCCACCGGCACCAACAACGTCGACCTGGCGGCGGCCCGCGCCCAAGGCATCACCGTGTGCAACTGCCAAGGCTATGGCACGCCCTCGGTGGCGCAACACACCATCGCCCTGTTACTGGCCCTGGCCACACGCCTGTGCGACTACAACCGGGCGGTGGCAGATGGGCAATGGGCCAAGGCCAGCCAGTTCTGCCTACTGGATTACCCAATCGTCGAACTGGAGGGCAAAACCCTTGGCCTGCTTGGCCATGGCGAGCTCGGGGGCGCTGTCGCGCGGCTGGCCGAGGCCTTTGGCATGCGCGTACTGAGTGGTCAGATCCCCGGCCGTCCGGCGCGCGACGACCGGCTGCCGCTGGACGAACTGCTGCCGCAGGTGGATGCCCTGACCCTGCACTGCCCCCTCAACGAACACACCCGCCACATGATCGGTGCCCGCGAACTGGCGTCGCTCAAGCCGGGTGCGCTGGTGGTCAATACCGCCCGGGGTGGCCTGATCGACGAGCAAGCGTTGGCGGACGCCCTGCGCAACGGCCATCTGGGCGGCGCCGCCACCGACGTCCTGAGCGTCGAGCCGCCGGTCGGTGGCAACCCGCTGCTGGCCCAGGACATCCCAGGCCTGGTCATTACCCCGCACAGCGCCTGGGGCGCAGTGGAGTCGCGCCAGCGCATCGTCGGCCAGCTCAGCGAGAACGCCCAAGCCTTCTTCGCCGGCCAGCCGCGCCGCGTGGTCTGCTGAGCGTCGCGGTCGGCTCTGCTACACTGCGCCACTTTTTTCAGGAGGCGTCTGTCCATGGACCCGCGCAGTGAAGTGTTGCTCCGCCAGGCGGACCTGTTCCAGGGTCCGCTGCTGCTCGCCGGCGCCCCCGCCGACGACCTGCTTGGCCAACTGCCCAAGGCCCATGGCTGGACCTGGCATGCGGGTGATCAGGCCATGCTCGACAGCCGCTTCGCCGGGCGCAGCCATTACAGCGTCGAGGCGCCGCCTGTCGCTTTCGAAGCAGCCGTTCTGTTCCTGCCCAAATCCCGAGAACTGGCGGCGTACCTGCTCAATGCCCTGGCCTCGCGCCTGGGCGGCCGTGAACTTTACCTGGTGGGCGAAAAGCGCGGTGGCATCGAAGGCGCAGCCAAGCAGCTGCAGGCTTTCGGCAAGCCACGCAAGCTCGACAGCGCCCGGCACTGCCAGCTGTGGCAGGTCACCGTGGAGAATGCGCCTGAAGCCAAGCCGCTGGAGAGCCTGGCCGAACGCTTCACCCTCGATCTGGAGGACGGCCCGCTGCAGGTGGTGAGCCTGCCCGGCGTATTCAGCCACGGCCGCCTGGACCGCGGCACGGCGCTGTTGCTCAAGCACCTGGACAATCTGCCGGTCGGCCATGTGCTGGACTTCGGCTGCGGCGCCGGCGTGCTCGGGGCAACGGTCAAGCGGCGTTATCCACAGAGCCAGGTCACCTTGCTGGATGTGGATGCCTTCGCCGTGGCTGCCAGCCGCCTGACCTTGGCGGCCAACCAGCTGGAAGGCCAGGTCATCAGCGGTGACGGCATCGACGCGGCCCCCCGCGACCTGAGCCTGATTCTGAGCAACCCGCCGTTCCATACGGGTGTGCACACCAACTACCAGGCCTCGGAAAACCTGCTGAAAAAATCAGGCGAACATCTGCGAAAAGGGGGGGAAATGCGTTTGGTTGCCAACAGCTTCCTGCGCTACCAGCCGCTGATCGAAGGGGCTTTGGGCAACTGCCAGACCTGCGCTGAAGCCGATGGCTTTCGCATATACCGGGCAACCCGCGGATAAAAACAGGGCTTGCCGAAACCGTTTCGGCTAGGCAGAATCCGCTCCGTCCTAGGGGAGTAGTCTCCCGCGAGCGCCCTGCTCGCCCGGCACGCGTCAACACACTTGGCCCACAGGCCATGGCGCGTGCGACCCACGATCTGCGCAGACAGATCCAGGGTTTGACAAGACCTATGACACGCACACCTTACCCGGGGCGGGGAGGCTGTACGTGTCATAGCCGTGTCGACCCGCCCCCGTAGGAAACCTGATGCTGGAATCTCTGTTGGTCCCCACCGCAATCGTCGCCCTCGCCGAAATTGGCGACAAGACGCAATTGCTCGCGCTCATTCTCGCTGCACGCTTCCGCAAACCCTGGCCGATCATCGCGGGCATCATCGCCGCTACCTTGGCCAACCATGCCGCCGCGGGTGCAGTAGGTGCCTGGGTCAGTGGGTTCTTCAGCGCGACGACGCTGCACTGGATCCTTGCCGCGAGCTTCGCTGCCACGGCGCTGTGGACGCTGGTGCCGGACAAGATGGATGACGACGAGAACCCGGCGCGCCGCTTCGGCCCGTTCCTCACCACGCTGATTGCGTTCTTCCTGGCCGAGATCGGCGACAAGACCCAGGTCGCCACGGTGATGCTGGCAGCTCAGTATCCGCACCTGATCATGGTCATCATCGGTACCACCCTGGGCATGCTGATCGCCAACGTGCCGGTGGTGCTGGCGGGTAACTTTGCCGCAGAGAAACTGCCACTGACACTGATTCGCCGCCTGGCGTCGGCCGCCTTCTTCGTGTTGGCGATCGTGGCGGTGTATTCGGCAATGAAGGCCAGTGGTTGGGTGGGGTAACGGGGGAAATCGGGGCCGCTTTGCGGCCCCAGGCGCACTTACTTCTTGGCCGCTTCGTACAACGGCATCACCTTCGGAATCGCAGCCTGCAGCGAAGCGATCCGGCTTTCGGACGCCGGGTGAGTGCTCATGAACTCAGGCGGCGCACCCTCGGAGGCCTTGCTCATCTTGTTCCACAGAGTGATCGCGGCATTCGGGTCGTAGCCCGCACGCGCCGACAGCTCCAGCCCGATCAGGTCGGCTTCGTTCTCGTTGGCACGGCTGTTGGGCAAGGTCATGGCGTAGTTCACCACCTGGTCTGCCAGCGCAATGCTGCTCTGGCCAAGACCGAACAGCGCACCGGCGCCCTGACGGGCCATTTCCACGCCATACGCCTTGGACATCGCTTCACGGCTGTGCTCGCGCAAGGCGTGGGCAATTTCGTGACCGACCACGGCGGCGATCTCGGCATCGGTCAGCTTGAGCTGATCGATCAGGCCGGTGTAGACGATGATCTTGCCGCCAGGGCCGCAGTTGGCATTGAGCTCATCACTCTTGATCACGTTGACTTCCCATTGCCACTGCGCGGCATCCGGGCGGAACTTCGGCGCTTGGGCAATCAAGCGATCAGCGATGACCTGAACGCGCTTGGCATCGGCGCTGGACTTGTCCAGCACACCCTTTTTCGACGCCTCACCAAGGGTCTGCTGGTACGACTGGGCGTACATCTGGTTGACCTCATCGGTCGAGAGCATGCTGAACATGTACTGTTTGCGCTCGACGCCGACAGCACCGCCGCTGGTGGTGTTCACCGCTTGGCAGCCGGCTAGCAGGATGCCAGCACTCAACAGACTGACGACAAAAGACTTACGCATGAAAACACTCCCTGGATACATGGGCAGTATCCTAGGCCGAGTCGCGAGGGGCCGCCATAGCCGCAGGGAAGAATTTTGCCAGGCCTGGCGCGACCTTCACATCAGGCCGGAGTCAGGCATTCCGGGGCATCCAGCCCGGGATCATTGACGAAATTGGCCAGCGCCCGCTCGCGCAGCGTGGCCGGAGGACTGGCCAGCAGTTCATGTAGCCGCGGCAAAGGGGTTTCGGCGTCGAGCCAGGCCGCCTGCCCTGCTTCATCGAGGATCAGCGGTCGGCGCTGATTCATCGCCGCCTGAGTCACCACCGCGCAACTCAGCCACACCTGGTCCTGCACCGGATACGCCTCCCACACCGCCGCGAAACACAACGTAGAGCCTTCCCCTGGGGTCAGCCAGTAGGGGCGTTTGCGCACCGTTCCGCGCCACTCGTAGAAACCATTGGCCGGCATCAGGCAACGGCGCTGACGGAATGCTTCGCGGAACATCGGCTGTTCGGCCAAGGTTTCGGCCCGGGCGTGCGCCGGCGTTCGGGAGAGGTCGGTGAGCCAGGCCGGCGTCAGCCCCCAGCGCGCCTTGGCCAGCTGCATCTGGCCGTCGAGCTGGCGCTGGATCAGTACCGAGGCACCTGGCGAGATGTTCCACTGCGCGGGCTGGCCGACAGGAAAACCTGGCAGCCCGGCAATTGCCTGGGGCCAGCGAAACAGGGCATAGCGTCCACACATGAGCGAATTAAGAACCTAGCAGATCAAGGTACCGGGATAACTCTCCGGTTCGTCGCCGGCAAGCGGCTGGGCTCCATTGTACGCATCGATCAGCTGCCGCGCGTAACCGGCCTGCTCATCGGGCACTGCCAGTCCAAGCAGGCCCTGCAGCGGCAACTCACCCGCAGCGCCCATCAGGTCACGACCGACCAGGTGCACCTCGATGCCCTCGCTGGCCAGCATACCGACCAGCATTTCAGCCTCCAGCAGGTTTTCCGGTTCGTAGATCCGCTGCATCAGTCATTCTCGCCATAGACGTCCAGCATCCACTCTTCACCATGCACCTGCAGCACGAAGCGAATAGGCTTGCAGCACACCTGACAGTCCTCTATGTACTCCTGGTCTCCCCCGGACAAATCCACAGTGGTTTCGACTTCCTCGCCACAATAGGGGCAATCGTAGATCGCTTGTTCGAGCATCGCGGCCTCCGGGGTGACTTTTGCGTATAATTGCCGGTCTGTTTACAGGGCTTGCGTGTGTCCGAGCCGTTTTTCGGGCCCCACCCCTACCTTATTACCCTAGCCGTTTCCAACAAGAGAGCATGATGGGCGAATTCGATGCCATCCGACCGTACGACGACGCTGAGGTCCCTGCCGTTCTGGCACGCCTGCTCAGCGACCCGGCATTCCTCGATATCCTCACCCACTTCCGCTTCCCGCGCGCCGCAGGCGCCCTCGGCTGGCTGCTCAAGCCACTGATCGCCCGTCGCCTGCGCAAGGAGTTCGCCGGTGTCACCTGCGTCTCCACCCTGCAGGACAAGGTCGAGTATTACGTCGACCAGACCATCGAGCGCGCCACGGACGGCGTCACCTACTCCGGTGTCGAACAGCTCAAGTCGGGGACTGCCTACCTGTTCCTGGCCAATCACCGCGACATCGTCATGGATCCGGCTTTCGTCAACTACGCGGTGTACCACGCGGGCCTGCCGACGCCGCGCATCGCCATCGGCGATAACTTGCTGCAAAAGCCGTTCGTCAGCGACATGATGCGCCTGAACAAAAGCTTCATCGTTCACCGCTCGATCACCGGTCGGCGTGAGAAGCTCGCGGCCTACCAGTTGCTGTCGGCCTACATCAACCATTCGATCCGCAACGACGGCACTTCGATCTGGATCGCCCAGGCCGAAGGGCGGGCCAAGGATGGTGACGACCGCACCGACTCGGCGATCCTCAAGATGTTCCACATGAGCCGCAAGGACGAGCCGTTCGGTGCCGTGATCCAGAGCCTGAACCTGATCCCGGTGTCGATCAGCTACGAGTACGACCCTTGCGACCAGGCCAAGGCGCGCGAGCTGTACATCCGCGCCACGACCGGCACCTACAAGAAGGCCCCGGGCGAGGACGACAACAGCATCGCCAAGGGCATTACTGGCTACAAGGGCCGCGTGCACATCAACTTCTCCGCGCCTGTCACCGGCTTCTTCGAAGACACCAAGCAGCTGGCCCTGGAGATCGACCGGCAAATCCTGGGTGGCTACCGGTTGTTCCCGGTGCACTACCTGGCCTACGCGATGTGGAGCGAGAAGGACGAGGCGCTGCAGGTGCCGAGTGCCGAGAAGGTGTTCCCGGCAGCGGAGCTTGCGAAGGCCAAGGAGGAATGGCAGCGCCGCCTGGACGCTTGCCCTGAGGAGCAGCGGCCTTATCTGGTGTTGCAGTATGCAACACCGGTGCGCAATCAGTATCAGGTCAAGCTACAGGCGCCGGTGGCCTGACCTGCTGGGGCTGCGTTGCAGCCCAATCGCCGGCAAGCCGGCTCCCACATGTACGGCGGTGTCTTTGTGGGAGCCGGCTTGCCGGCGATTGGGTCGACGTGGATATCAGATCCAGGTACTGAACCAGGACAGCAGCAACGCCATGGCCAGGCAGGAAAAACCAAGGATGTAGTAGTAACGCGGCACCCGCTGGTCGAACGCATCCACCACCCCTTCATCCACTGCCAGACTCTCACGACTGACGGCCTCGCGGCGTCGTGCGCTGTGCAGCAGCAACCCGCCCGGGCAGGTCATCACCAGCGCCAGCAAATTGATCAGTTTGGTTGGGTGGGCAGACAGAAAGCCCCAGAGCACTTGCAAGGACATCACGCGACCTCGGATAGAACGACAGCGAAGGCCGGCATTCTACCGAAGTCCACCCGTGGTGCCCGGTTTTGGCGACCAAGTGCCACTAAATTTCATCTGTCACACGCTCGTCATCAGAACAGGCCACCCTGTCGGCCTCTTCTTAGCAACGGAGTTTGCTCATGCTGCACGCCGAAAACCAGGACCGCCTCTATCTCGTGGCGCAGAGCGATGAGCAGCAGGCGCTGATCGACGGTTTCGCCATCAATGTCCAGGACCGCCAGTGGCTGGTCTACTGTGCCTTGGGCGGGCATGCGCATGAGCACCTGCCAGAGGTGGATCTACAGACTGGCTTGAGCGTGCTGGATTTCTACAACGAAGCGGCTTGAAACCCGTTCAGACAAAATAAAAAGCCCGCTGCCTGTAACCCAGGCAGCGGGCTTTTCAATTCAGCGCGAAGATTACTCGCCCAGCACCTGACCGATGGTCGGGTCCTTGAACAAGCGGGTCAACGCATCGCTCAACACATCACCCACCAGCTTGGTGTTGGTTTCCTGATTCGGCGCCATGCCGAAGCGCTGGTCCAGCGAAGCACCATAGCGACCGCTGTAACGGCGGTTGGCGTTGGACACGTCGGCACGGAAGGTGGCGCCAATGGTGGCCTCGGTCACGTACAGGTTGTCCTTGGGCGACTGGTACTTGAGTTCAGCCAGGGTCACGGTCAACTGCGGCGCGTTGGAGGCGTTTGGTGTCGGGGTGAAGCCCAGCAGGCGCACGGCAGCTTCGGCCTGGGCTTGCAGCTTGGGCACGACATCATTGCCACTGACGCTGATGGTGCTGGTTTCAGGGTACATGCCACCCCGAGTACCCAGCGACTGCGAAGCCCGGCCATCGACCACCTTGACCACCACCGGCTGGCCGTGGCCGACCGGGGCGAGCTGGGCATTGAGCTTGGGTTGCGGGCTGAGTTGTTGCGGGCTGTGGGCACAACCGGCCAGGCTGAGGCTGGCTACGGCGATCAAACCGAACAACAGTCGTTGCAACATGCGCGTTTCTCCAGAAAATGCGGCAAAGGCCCACAGTATACCTAGCCAGGGGCTGACCAGTCATCGGTCCGCCCCGCTTGTCACAATCGTTTCATGGCCCCGCCGCTATCCTTGCGCCAGCCTAAACGCACAGGACTCGCTGCCATGGCCTCGCTCTGGAACCTGCTCTTGCAACGCCCGCGCGACAACTGCTTTGCCCGCCTCGATGACGCTGGCAAATGCCTGGCTTTCAAGCAATGCAGCCAATTACCGGAAGGCAGCGGCTGGGTCCAGATCGGCGAAATCCGCTTGGCCTGGCTAGGCCGCGAGTTGCCCGCCGAAGCCCGAATTTGCACCCGTGCAAGCCATCACTGGCAGCAGCGCAGCCTCCCCGCCTGACAAACGCAGCAATAAAAACCACGATTTACGACCTTTCTGTCCGCGACATCGCTATAATCTCCCCCCGATTATAAGGACGTCTCCTGATCGGGCCCCGCATTTGCCGTTTGACCCCGGCACCTTCAACGCTTCGCCCACAGAGAGCCTTCCACTCAGGTCTTGCATCGGCTGTCGTGCCTGCTTTTCCGGCCCTTCGCACTGCATGAACCTATGGGTTGCCATCGCGCATTCCCCTTTTGAGGTTCACGACTCCAAAAGAGCGTGAAAAAACGGTTTTTCACAACTTCACGAGAGTGTGGCGAGCAATGAACAGTCTGGCATGTGCAAAAGCGACAGATGTGTCCCTAACAGCCCTGAACAGGCGGCTAAAACGCTCATTCCCCATGGGTAATTGAGGCCGCTCCCATAGCGCACGCACGACACCTTGACCATAAGTCGAATTGCCGCACCCGTGGCAAACGGCGTTCAATACTCGAACCCGAAGACTGATTGGCGGTGTCCGCGGAAGTTGCAAGAACTGCGAAGAGTCGGACATGGCGATCCTGGTCACCCTGGGGTCCTATGCTGTCAATTAGGTAGCTGTAGATTGTGGAGACGCGTTAAATGGCGCAGAACGAATCGGTTGATGTGGTACTGGTAGGCGCGGGCATCATGAGTGCCACCCTGGCCGTACTGCTCAAGGAGCTCGACCCGACCCTCAAGCTGGAGGTCGTCGAGGCGATGGACTCCGGGGCCGCGGAAAGCTCCAACCCCTGGAACAACGCAGGTACCGGCCACGCCGGCCTGTGCGAGCTTAACTACACGCCTCAGGCCGCCGATGGCAGCATCGATATCAAGAAGGCCGTGCACATCAATACCCAGTTCGAGGTTTCGCGCCAGTTCTGGGCCTACCTGAGCAAAAAAGGCAATTTCGGCTCGGCCCGTGCCTTTATCAACCCGGTCCCGCACCTGAGCTACGTCGAAGGTGACAAGGGTGTGTCCTTCCTCAAGAAGCGCTTCGAGCTGCTCAAGCAGCACCACGCCTTCACCGAGATGGAATACACCGAAGACCAGGCGGTGATGAAGGACTGGATACCGCTGATGATGCCAGGCCGTCCGGCCGACCAGCGCATCGCCGCCACCCGCGTGACGAAAGGCACCGACGTCAACTTCGGCGCCTTGACCAACAAGCTGCTCAAGGTGCTGGCTGACGCGCCGGACGCGCAGGTCAAGTACAGCAAGAAAGTGGTTGGCCTGCGCCGTAACGGCAGCGGCTGGACCGTGAGCATCAAGGACGTCAACAGCGGCGGCAGCCGTGAAGTCGACGCCCGCTTCGTGTTCCTCGGCGCCGGTGGCGCGGCACTGCCGTTGCTGCAACTGTCCGGCATCCCGGAGAGCAAAGGCTTCGGCGGCTTCCCGGTCAGTGGCCAGTGGCTGCGTTGCGACAACCCGGAAATCGTCAAGCAGCACCAGGCCAAGGTCTACAGCCAAGCCGCGGTCGGTGCGCCGCCGATGTCGGTACCGCACCTGGACACCCGTGTGGTGGACGGCAAGACCTCGCTGCTGTTCGGCCCGTACGCAGGCTTCACCACCAAGTTCCTCAAGCACGGTTCGTTGATGGATCTGCCGCTGTCGGTGCGCATGGGCAACATCGGTCCGATGCTGGCCGTGGCCCGCGACAACATGGACCTGACCAAGTACCTGGTCAGCGAAGTGATGCAGTCGATGGAACAGCGCCTGGAATCCCTGCGCCGCTTCTACCCAGAGGCCAAAGCAGAGGACTGGCGCCTGGAAGTGGCCGGCCAGCGCGTGCAGATCATCAAGAAAGACCCGAAGAAAGGCGGCATCCTGCAGTTCGGTACCGAGCTGGTCTCGGCTCAGGACGGCAGCCTGGCGGCACTGCTCGGCGCCTCGCCGGGTGCTTCGGTGACCGTGTCGATCATGCTTGAGCTGATCGAACGCTGCTTCCCCGAGCAGGCCAAAGGTGCCTGGGCTGCCAAGCTCAAGGAAATCTTCCCGGCTCGCGAGAAGATCCTGGCTACCGATGCTGCCCTGTACCGCAAGATCAGCGCCGAAAACGATGTGGCGCTGGAACTGGTGGAAGACAGCCCGGCCAAGCATTACGCCTGAACTGGCTGAAACGAAAAAACGCCCCTCGGGGCGTTTTTTTGTGCCTGGACTGCGCTGGCTTCATCGCCGGCAAGCCGGCTCCCACAAAGAGCGCGCGGCTCTGCTCTACCTGTGGGAGCCGGCTTGCCGGCGATAAGGCCGGTGCAGGCTACAGATCAGCCACGAGCCTTGGCGATGATCTCGACATACTCAGGCGCATTGCGCTGGTCGGCGATCTGCTCGACGAAGGTCTTGCCGTGCTCGTCCTTGCCATCGAGGTCATAGCCTGCCTCGACGAAGAAGCCGACGAAACGCTCGAAGTCATCCACGCGCAGGCCGCGGTAGGCCTTGACCAGCTTATGCAGCGACGGCGAGGTCACGCCATCGGCCGGCTCGAACTGGAGGAACGTCTTGACGTAGTCATCGCTGATCTCGTCACCAATCACCTGCTTCTTGTCTTTGCGCATTGCCGGCTCCAACTGGACCATCACGGGATTTCGAAGGCCGGCAGTGTACCCCCCACAGGCGGCGCGCCTCAACGCGTACGTACGGTCCCGGTGTGCAGGTCGGCCCAGACATGGCCATTGGCATAGGTGAGGAACTGCACGTAGACGGTCTCGTTGCGCAGCAGGTCCATGATCACCCGGTAATCACTGACCGGGTAGTTGAGGCTCAGGGTGCGGCTTTTTTCGTCGTACACCGGTTTCTTCAGGCTCTTGCCCGCTTCGCCATCGAAGGTGAGCAGCACCTGGCCGATGGTCGCGCCCTTGCTCAGTGGCTTGCCCTTGAGGCGCATCTGCAGGGAGGCGGTAATCGGAATGGGCTGCTGGTCGGACGGGCGCTGGGCGCCCACCACCACCGAGTAATCGGTCACTTGCAGCAATTGCTGAGCAGTTGGCGCTTCCTGGCGCAGGGTCTGGTCATCGGGTGGGAGAAACTGGCTGTGCAGGGGGGCGGCGGCGAGCGGCAGGCTCACCGCCAGCAGCAGGGGAAGAATCGCACGCATGTGAGGCTCCTTGGCATGAAGGCGCACTCTAGCATGCGACTCAAACGCACAATCAATCGAACTGCGCGATCATCCAGGCCTGATATTCGGCCACGCCCGCTTCACCCTCACGGGGCGCCCAGTGGGCATGCTCGCCTTCTGCCAATTGGCGGTACGGCCCGGCCTTGCACTCGAACAGGATGCTGTCAGGTGCCAATACCACCAGGCCATGATAAATGCGAGGCGGCAGATCCACGCCCAGGCAATCGCCACCGGCTTCGAGGACGCGCTTGTCGGTCACGTTGCCCTCTTCGTCGAACACCAGCAGACCCAGCCGGCCTTTGAGTACCAACAAGGTTTCGGCCTTGTCGTCGCTCAGGTGCCGGTGCGGCGGGATATAGGTCGACGGTTGCAAACCAACCGCAAGGCGGTGGCAAGGGTCATCCATCTCGTGGAAGTTGTGGTGATGCCGCCCACGCGGGGCATCGGCGGCCTTGAGCGCCAGCCCGGCAAACAGCGATTGGTCGATGAAAGCAGGCTGGCTCATGATTACATTCCCTTGACGGCGAAGATGCCGTTTGCGTTGCGCCAGTAAGCTTTATAGTCCATGCCATAACCAAAGATATAGCGGTCCACGCAGGACAGGCCCACGTAAGTGGCCTTGAGGTCCGGGCTGGCCTTGCGGTCGTGGTCCTTGTCGATCAGCACGGCGGTGTGCACCGAACGGGCGCCGGCATGCTTGCAGAACTCGATGATGGCACTGAGGGTGTGGCCTTCGTCCAGAATGTCGTCGACGATCAGTACGTCGCGGTCGATGAACGACACTTCAGGCTTGGCCTTCCAGAACAGTTCACCACCGCTGGTCTGGTTGCGGTAGCGCGTGGCGTGCAGGTACGAAGCTTCCAGCGGGAACTGCAAGTGGGTCAGCAGCTTGCCGGCGAAGATCAGGCCGCCGTTCATCACGCAGAACACCACCGGGTTCTTGTCGTGCAGGTCGTTGCAGATCTGCTTGCCGACCTCGGCAATGGCCGCTTCCACTTCGGCTTCGTTGTACAGGCAGTCTGCCTCGCGCATGACTTGACGGATGTGCTCGAGATCAGCGGACATGGCGCTCTCCGGGGGGCATTTTGGAAAAGCGGGCAAAGGTACGCATCCGCTCGTCACAGATCAAGCATTTATGGACTAACGTGCAAAAGGACTGCACGACAGCAAAGGCTGAATAGATTAACCTAGCGCGGTTTTTTTGCCCGCCTTTCGGAGCCCCCCCCTATGCCCACTCGTGAGATCCGCCACCCGCTGATCCGCCACAAGCTCGGCCTGATGCGCCGTGCCGACATCAGCACCAAGAATTTTCGCGAACTCGCCCAGGAAGTCGGCGCCCTTCTGACCTATGAGGCCACCCAGGACCTGCCCCTCGAAACCTACGAGATCGAAGGCTGGTGTGGCAAGGTCGAAGTGGAAAAAATCGCCGGCAAGAAGATCACCGTGGTCCCGATCCTGCGCGCCGGTATCGGCATGCTCGACGGCGTCCTCAGCCTGATCCCGGGCGCCAAGGTCAGCGCCGTCGGCGTCGCGCGCAACGAGGAAACCCTCGAAGCCCACACCTACCTGGAAAAGCTCGCGCCGGACATCAACCAGCGCCTGGCCTTGATCATCGACCCGATGCTGGCCACCGGCAACTCGATGGTCGCCACCATCGACCTGCTGAAGAAGGCTGGCTGCAAGGAAATCCGTGCCATGGTTCTGGTCGCGGCCCCTGAGGGCATCGCCATGGTGGAAAAAGCCCACCCAGACGTGCATATCTACACCGCGTCGATCGACCAGCGCCTCAATGAACACGGCTATATCGTGCCGGGCCTGGGCGATGCCGGAGACAAGATCTTCGGCACCAAGCAGAAGGACGCCTGACCATGCAGGACGGCTTCAACGACCCGCTCTGGCGCCAGGTCGTTTCGGGCGCGCAAATGCTCTTCGTGGCATTTGGCGCGCTGGTGCTGATGCCGCTGATCACCGGCCTCGATCCGAACGTCGCACTGTTCACCGCCGGCATCGGCACCCTGCTGTTCCAGCTGGTTACCGGCCGTCAGGTTCCGGTGTTCCTGGCCTCGAGCTTTGCCTTCATCACCCCGATCATCCTCGCCAAGGGCCAGTTCGGCCTGGCCGAAACCATGGGCGGCGTAGTAGCTGCAGGCTTCGTCTACACCTTCATGGGCCTGATGGTGAAGATCAAGGGCACCGGTTTCATCGACCGCATGCTGCCTCCGGTGGTCATCGGCCCGGTGATCATCTCCATCGGCCTGGCCATGGCGCCGATCGCCGCCAACATGGCGATGGGCAAGGCCGGTGACGGTAGCGTACTGCTGCCTTACCAGACCGCCATGCTGATCTCCATGCCGGCGCTGCTGACCACCCTCATCGTCGCCGTGTTCGGCAAAGGCATCTTCCGCCTGGTGCCGATCATTTCCGGCGTGCTGGTCGGCTTTGCCCTGTCGTTCGCCTTCGGCGTGGTCGACACCGCCAAGATCGCCGCCGCGCCGTGGCTGGAGATTCCCAACTTCACCGCCCCGGCGTTCAACTGGCAGGCGATCCTGTTCATCGTTCCGGTCGCGTTGGCGCCGGCGATCGAGCACATCGGCGGGGTGATTGCGGTGGGCAGCGTGACCGGCCGTGACTACCTGAAAAAGCCCGGCCTGCATCGCACCTTGCTGGGTGACGGCCTGGCGACCACCGCCGCCGGCTTGTTCGGCGGTCCGCCCAACACCACCTACGCCGAAGTGACCGGCGCGGTGATGCTGACCAAGAACTACAACCCGAAAATCATGACCTGGGCAGCGATCTTCGCCATTACCCTGGCCTTCATCGGCAAGTTCGGCGCGCTGCTGCAGAGCATTCCGGTACCGGTGATGGGCGGCATCCTGTGCTTGCTGTTCGGTTCGATCGCGGCGGTGGGCATGAACACCATGATTCGCCACAAGATCGACCTGTCCGAGGCGCGCAACCTGGTGATCGTTTCGGTGACCCTGGTGTTCGGTATCGGTGGCGTATTGATCGGCAGCGGCGACGGCCCGGACGACTGGGGCCTGAAGGGCATCGCCCTGTGCGCCGTGGTCGCCATTGCACTGAACCTGATCCTGCCGGGCAACGACAGCTGGAAGCACAAGAAGCTGGATGATCAGTTGCCTTGAGGTAACTGAGCCTGCACTGGCCTTATCGCCGGCAAGCCGGCTCCCACACAGACAACACACAACCTGTGGGAGCCGGCTTGCCGGCGATAGGGCCGCATCAGGCAACCTGAAACTCAAGCCTTTTCACACATCCCCGCCAACACCTTCACCCACTCCGGGTGATCATTCAGGCACGGCACCAGCACCAACTCCTCGCCCCCGGCCTCGATGAACTGCTCCTTGCCGCGATCGCCAATCTCTTCCAGCGTCTCGATGCAATCGGCGACGAACGCCGGGCACATCACCAGCAGCTTCTTCACCCCAGCCTTGCCCAGTTCATCCAGGCGCGTCTCGGTATAGGGTTCGATCCACTTGGCCCGCCCCAACCTTGACTGGAACGACACCGACCACTTGCCATCGGGGATGCCCATCTTCGCCGCAAAGGCCTTGGCCGTCGCCAGGCATTGCCCGCGATAGCACACCGCGCGCATCTCGGCACTGGCGTCCTTGCAGCAATCCGCTGCCTGGAAGTCATGCTGGCCGGTAGGGTCGAGCTTCTTCAAGTGCCGCTCAGGCAAACCATGGAAGCTCAGCAACAGGTGGTCGTAGTCCTGCTGCAGATACGGCCTGGCACTGGCGGCCAGGGCATCGATGTACTCGGGGTGATCGTAGAACGGCTGCAGCACGCGCAATTCCAGCGGCAAGCCGCGCTCGGCGACGGCCTGTTCGGCCTGGGCCACCACCGTGGTCACCGTGCTGTCGGCGAACTGTGGATAAAGCGGCGCCAGCGTCACTTTACGCACGCCTTGAGCGGCCAGGCGGGCAAGCACGTCGGGCAAGGCCGGCTGGCCGTAGCGCATGGCCATTTCCACCGGGCCATGGGGCCAGTACTCGACCATCGCTGCCTGCAGACGACGGGTCAACACCACCAGCGGCGAGCCCTCGTCCCACCAGATCGAGGCATAGGCATGGGCGGACTGTTCCGGGCGCTTGATCAGGATCAGCGACACCAGCAAACGCCGCACCGGCCAGGGCAGATCGATCACGTAGGGGTCCATCAGGAACTGGTTGAGATAGCGGCGCACATCGGCCACCGAGGTAGAGGCCGGGGAACCCAGGTTGACCAGCAGCAGGGCGTGATCGGTCATGCAGCGTCCTATGTCAGAGGCGGCTGGATAAATTATCCAGGGCCGATTGCAGATCGTTGAAGCGGAAAGTGAAGCCCGCTGCCAGCAGGCGTACCGGGCGCGCCCGCTGACCGCCGAGCAGCAAGGTCGACAACTCGCCAAGCCCGGCCTTGAGCAGCAGCGAAGGCATCGGCATGAACGCCGGCCGGTGCAGGGCACGACCCAGGCGCCTGGCGAACTCGCGGTTGCGCACCGGCTCCGGCGCGCAGGCATTATAGGGACCGCTGGCGTCCTTGTGCTGCAAGAGAAAATCAATCAGGGCGACCTGGTCGTCTATATGGACCCAGGGCATCCACTGCCGACCATCGCCCAATGGCCCACCCAGCCCCAGTTTGAACGGCAGGCGCAGGCGCGACAAAAAGCCGCCATCGCTGGCCAGCACCAGCCCGGTGCGCACCAGCACTACCCGGATACCAAAGCCTTGCGCACGCTGGGCGGTTTCTTCCCAGGCGATGCACAACTGGCTGGCGAAGTCTTCGCGCACGGGTTGCGAGGCCTCGGTCAGCTCACGCTCGCCGCCATCGCCATACCAACCTACGGCGGAACCGGAAATCAACACCTCCGGACGCTGCTCGCGGCTTTCCAACCAGGCCAGCAACTGCTCGGTGAGGGTGATGCGGCTGGTCCACAACAGCTGTCGTCGGGCAGCCGTCCAGGGCCGGTCGGCGATTGGCGCACCCGCCAGGTTGATCACAGCGTCTACCGGGTCATCCGCAGCCAGCTCCTGCAGTTGCGCGATGCCTCGCACGCCCTTGCCACATAAGCGCGGCACCTGATCGGGGCGCCGGCTCCACACCGTAAGCCGGTGGCCCTGCCCGAGCCAGAACTGGCACAGGTGCTGGCCGATCAAGCCGGTACCGCCTGTCAGCAATATATGCATGGCTGTGTCCTCGCAGAGTGCGGCGATGGTCTATTTTTAACAACAAGGCACTTTTTTAACCAAACGCTCTCGGATAAACATAGGCCAAGCTGCCCTATAAGCGGAATAACCTTATACAAACATTGTGCATTGTACAGGTTTGCCTGACAGCGTAGTCTGCGTACAGCAAGGTTTGAAGAGGCCATCATGACAGTACCTATTGCCATCATCGGTGCCGGTATCGCCGGTCTGTCCGCCGCCCAGGCCTTGCAAAAGGCCGGGCAATCCGTTCACTTGTTCGACAAAGGCCACGGCAGTGGCGGGCGCATGGCCAGCAAACGCAGCGAAGCCGGTGCCCTCGACCTGGGCGCACAGTACTTCACCGCCCGCGACCGGCGCTTCGTCGAACAGGTGCAGCACTGGGTGGAAGCTGGCTGGGCGGAACAGTGGAAGCCTCAGCTGTACAACTACCGTGATGGCGAGCTCACGCCCTCCCCCGACGAACAGACCCGCTGGGTCGGTGTACCGCGCATGAGCGCCATTACCCGCGGCCTGCTCAAGGACGTGACGGTGAATTTTGGCTGCCGCATTGCCGAAGTGTTCCGTGGCAAACAGTACTGGCACCTGCAGGACACCGAAGGCTGCAGCCACGGCCCGTACAGCCGCGTGGTGATTGCCGTACCGGCACCCCAGGCCACGCCGTTGCTGGCCGCCACCCCCAAGCTCGCGGCGGTGGCCGCCGGGGTGGTGATGGAACCTACCTGGGCCGTCGCCCTGGCATTCCAGACACCCCTGGACACCCCGATGCAAGGCTGCTTCGTGCAGGACAGCCCCCTCGACTGGCTCGCCCGCAACCGCAGCAAACCCGGTCGCGACGAACACCTCGACACCTGGGTACTGCATGCCACTTCGGCCTGGAGCAAACAGCACATCGACCTGGCCAAGGAAGAAGTGATCGAGCAGCTTTGGGGGGAGTTTGCCGAGCTGGTCGGCTGCGTCGTACCCGCGCCCAGCTTCGCCCTCGCCCATCGCTGGCTGTATGCACGGCCTGCCGGTAACCATGAATGGGGCGCGCTCGCCGATGCCGACCAGGGGCTATACGCCTGCGGCGACTGGTGTCTGTCCGGCCGCGTCGAAGGTGCCTGGCTCAGCGGCCAGGAAGCCGCAAGACGGCTGCTGGAACACCTCGATTAGCCTGCGCGAAAAAGCTGTACAGAAAAAACCACTTGCATAAGTTTTCAGCTATGCTGGAATAAACTTGTACATGCCATCGTCCATGTACAAGTTTATTACGGAGATAGCCATGCTCGACGTCGCCGCCACGTCCAAACCTCGCATCGCCATCAGTGCCTGCCTGAGCGGGCACAGCGTGCGTTACAACGGCGGGCACAAGGCCTCCGAACTGTGCCGCGAGCAATTGGAGCAACATTTCGACTGGCTGCCCGTCTGCCCGGAAGTCGCCATCGGCCTGGGCGTGCCGCGCGATCCTATACGGCTGGTTGGCGACCCGGACCACCCTGCAGTGGTGAGCACACGCAACCCCGGCATGGACCTGACCGGTCCACTGCGCAGCTATGGCGAGCAGATGGCCAATGAGCTGAATGATATCTGCGGCTATATCTTCATGCAGAAGTCACCTTCGTGCGGACTCGCACGGGTCAAGGTCTACCAGGACAACGGCCACCCTGCCCCACAAGGTGGCACAGGTGTCTATGCTGGGGCGTTCTGCGCCCTGCGTCCCGACCTGCCGGTGGAAGAAGAAGGCCGGCTGCACGACCCGGTGCTGCGGGAAAACTTCATCAGCCGCGTCTATGCCTACGCCGATTGGCAACACCTGTTGAGCGAAGGTTTGAGCCGCGGCGCCCTGGTGCGCTTCCATTCGCGCTACAAGTACCTGTTGATGGCCAACAACCCGCACGCCTATCGCCAACTCGGTCGTCTGCTCGGCAGCATGAGCCGGGATGACGACCCGCAGGTGATCGGGCCGCGATATTTCAGCGCGTTGATGCAGGCCCTGCGCCGATGCGCCAGCCGAGGCACCCATGGCAACGTCCTGCAGCACCTGAGCGGCTATTTCAAAGGGGCGCTGACGCAACAGGACAAAGCCGAGCTGGCGCACATCATTGATCAGTACCAACAAGGGTTCGTGCCCCTGGTCGTACCGCTGACCTTGCTCAAGCACTATCTGCGCAAGCACCCTGACCCCTATCTGCTGCAGCAGGCCTACCTGCAACCACACCCCGACAGCCTGGGGCTGCGCAATGCCGTCTGAAGGGCTTCTGCCCATCGGCGAGCTGGCGCGCCGCACCGGCGTGAACCCGGTGACACTGCGTGCCTGGGAGCGGCGCTATGGCTTGCTGAAACCGCAACGTACTGCCAAGGGACATCGCTTGTATACCGACGAGCAGGTGGAACGGGTCGAAGCGATTCTCGCCTGGCTCGAACGCGGCGCATCGGTGGGACAGGTACGCGAACTGATCGACAAACCAACCGGCGCCACTGTGCAGGGCGACTGGCAGGCACGGCAGGCGCAGCTCATCGAAGCCATTGCCGGCCTCTCCCAGCGCACCCTGGACCAGCAGTTGAACCAGGCCATGGCCTTGTACCCTGCCATCACCCTGTGCGAACAGCTGCTGCTGCCGTTGCTGGAAAGCCTGGCCCTGCGCTGGCGCACCTATTTCAACGCCCAGCTCGAACAGGTGTTTTTCCACACCTGGCTGCGCAGCAAGCTGGGCGCACGCGTCTACCATGACAACCTGCTGCTCCAGGGGCCAGCGGTACTGCTGGCCGAAGACGCCGAGCGCCCATTCGACCCCACCCTGTGGCTATGTGCCTGGCTGCTGAGCAGCAACGGTATAGCCGTTGAAGTGCTGGAACAGCCGGTCAGCGGCGCGCAATTGCAACGCGCAATCACCGCACTGCAACCCAGGGCGCTGCTCCTGCACCTGGGCCCACGTATCGACGCAAAGACCTTGCAGCGCACACTCCAGGGCGTATCCGGGGTGAAGTTGCTCGGCGGTGCCACGGTTTCGCTTCATCAGGCGCAGTTGCAAGCGTTCGATCTTCCCGAGCTTTTTCTGTTCGATACCCCCCAAGCGGCCCTGCGTCTACTGCAACTCCATGACCGCCGGTTTACCGAGATGACTTCACAATGCAATTGATCTGGTTGCGCACTGACCTGCGTATCGACGACAACACCGCCCTGAGCGCCGCCGCCGAGCGCGGCCCGGTCGTCGCGTTGTGGCTGGCCAGCCCGGGCCAATGGCAGGACCATGACGACGCGGCGTGCAAGGTGGACTTCTGGCTGCGCAACCTGCGCGACCTGCGCCAGTCCCTTGGCAAGCTGAATATTCCGCTGTTGATTCGCAAGATCGACAGGTGGGATGAAGCAGCGCCCTGCGTACTTGAGGTATGCCGTCAGCACGCGATCGAGTCGGTGCACTGGAACGATGAGTACGGCATGAACGAAAGCCGGCGCGACCAGGCCACCCGAGCGCTGCTGCAGGCTAACGGCATCCAGGCCCATGGCTATCTGGACCAGTTGCTGCTGCGCCCCGGCACGATCCTGACCCGCAGCGGCGATTACTTCCAGGTTTTCAGCCAGTTCAAGAAAGCCTGCCTTGAGCACCTGCACCGTGGCCTGCCTGCGCTTGCCCAGCGGGTAAAACGGCAAGCGCCGCTGGACATCAGCAGCGACCCTATACCCCAACATATCGAGGGCTTCGACAAACCCGCGCGTGCGCTCAGCGAGCACTGGCCGGCCGGTGAGGATGAAGCGCAGGCGCGGCTTGCGCGTTTTCTCGACGAAACCGTCGAAGACTACCAACACCTGCGCGATCTTCCGGCCAAGGCTGGCACCAGCCAGCTGTCGGCCTACCTGGCCGCCGGCGTGATCTCGCCACGGCAATGCCTGCACGCTGCGCTGACCAGCAACCGGGGTGAGTTCGACAGCGGTAGCAGCGGCATCCAGACCTGGATCAACGAGTTGCTTTGGCGCGAGTTCTACAAGCACATCCTGAACGGTTATCCACAGGTATCGCGCCATCGCGCTTTCCGCGCCCACACCGAAGCCCTGCCCTGGCGTGATGCGCCCGAGGATCTGCAGGCCTGGAAGGAGGGGCGCACCGGTTTCCCGATCATCGACGCCGCCATGCACCAGTTGCTGCACACCGGCTGGATGCACAATCGCCTGCGCATGATCGTCGCCATGTTCCTCAGCAAGAACCTGCTGATCGACTGGCGTTTGGGCGAGCGCCACTTCATGCGTCACCTGATAGACGGTGATCTGGCCGCCAACAATGGTGGTTGGCAGTGGAGCGCTTCCACGGGCACCGATGCCGTACCCTATTTCCGGCTGTTCAATCCGGTTTCCCAATCGCAGCGCTTCGACCCAGAGGGACGCTTTATCCGCCAATGGTTACCAGAATTGAGGGTACTGGATAATAAAACTATTCATCAGCCCGTGAAATCTGCGGATCTTTTAGCTATTAATTCATATCACAGCCCGATCGTCGATCTCGGGAGTAGTCGTCAGCGCGCTCTGGAGGCCTTCAAAAGCCTTCCGCGCTGACAGGAGCAGAGGGCCGTCATTTGAAAAACTCGCGCAGTTTCTGGGTTACGGGGGCCACCAACGGACTGGGTATGGCTTTGCTGGAAGGATTGCTCGAACAAGGGCACCGGGTGGCCGCTAGCGGCAAGGACGACAAGGCACTGCAGGCTCTGGCGTCGCGCCATGGCAGCAGGCTGTTGCAGTTGCCCTGGCAATTGCATGACGAAGAACAGGCTGCCAGTGCCTGCCAACAGCTATGCCATGCCTGGGGATCACTGGACGGCCTGATCATCAATGCAGGCACCTCTGACTACCTGGCTGACGATGTGCCGGACAGCGAATTGTTCGAAAGCATCGTCAGCACCAATCAATTGGCCGGCGAACATTGCCTGGCCAAGGTCTTGCCGTTGCTGGCGAAAGGCAACGCGCCGCAGGTGATGGCCATCTTCAACCGCTATTCGGCTTTGCAGTTGTATTCACCGACCCAGGTCACCGCGGGCTGGAACACAATGCCCCAGTGGTTGCGCGAGGAGCGCGACGAGCTGACGGAACGGGGTATTGCGTTGACGGTGGTAGCCCCGCAATCACTCAAGACACCGGTGACATCGGTGCAGGCCGCGCCCGATGCCTGGACCCCGCAGAGTGCCGCAGAGGAACTGCTACGGCGCTTGCCACTGCGAGAGCCTGAACTGGTGTTGGAAGTGTTGGACTTGAGTGGCCTGTGGCCGTTGTCGCGCTGACACCGCTTTTTCACATCGCAAAGCGTTGCACACTGCCGGCGCCCTGCCACAGCACAGGGAGGATCTTGCTCAGTGATTGCGGATCGGCGCTGGTCCACAAGGCGGCCTCACGCACAGGGCCGTCGGACAACAGGCCGCGCGCCGCCAGCAAGCGTTGCAGCTGGCGCGCCACGGCCGCGCCGGTGTCGATGATGGCCACGTCAGCAGGCACCATCGTGGCCAGCAGCGGACGTAGAAAGGGGTAATGGGTACAGCCGAGGATCAGCGTGTCACACCCTGCAGCCAGCAGCGGTTGCACATAGCCCAGCAGCAGCTGGCGCAATGGCTCGCTGCCCAGGTCGCCGGTCTCGATCCGCTCGACCAACCCAGGGCAAGGTTGCGTGACCACCCGCACATCGTTGGCGAAGCGGTCGAGCAAGGCGGCAAATTTGGCACTCTGCAAGGTACCGGTCGTAGCCAGCACCCCCACCACCCCGGAACGGGTGGCTGCAGCAGCAGGCTTGACCGCCGGCTCCATCCCCACCAGCGGCCAATCGGGGTACAGCTCGCGCAGGTCGGCAACCGCCGCCACGGTTGCGGTATTGCACGCCAGCACCATTGCCTTGGCACCTTGCGCCTGGAAGAACTCGGCAATGCGCCGAAGGCGCTGGCGAATATAGTCCGGGGTTTTCTCGCCATACGGCACATGGCCGCTGTCGGCCACGTAGAGCAGCGATTCGTTGGGCAACAGCCGCTGGATCTCGGCGAGGACCGACAAACCGCCGACCCCCGAATCCATCACGCCGATCGGCGCCGAACGCTCAGCCATCGCGCTTGCCGCACACGGCGCAGGCCGGATCACGCTTGACCCGCAGCTCGCGCAGGCGGGTGCCGAGCGCATCAATCAGCAGCAGGCGGCCCACCAGCGGCTCGCCGAAACCGGCCAGCAACTTCATCGCCTCCAGCGCCTGCAGGCTGCCAACCAGCCCTACCAGCGGGCCAATCACGCCGGCTTCGCTGCAGGTCAGCTCGGCCTCGCTGCCGTGGCCATACAAGCAGTGGTAACAGGGGCTGTAGTCGCGCCGCGGGTCGAACACCGACAACTGCCCTTCGAGGCGTATCGCCGCACCGCTGACCAGCGGTTTGCCCATGGCGAAGCACGCGGCGTTGACCGCCTCGCGGGTAGAAAAATTGTCGGAGCAGTCCAGCACCAGGTCGACCGCCGCCACGGCGGCGGCCAGGGAATCTTCGTCCAGTGCCTGGCGGTGAGCGACCAGGCCGATCTCGGGGTTGATCGCCTGCAGGCGCTGTACAGCCGAGTCCACCTTGCTCATGCCAACGCTGTCGCTGTCATGAATCACCTGGCGCTGCAGGTTGGTGAGGTCGACGGTATCGAAATCGGCCAGGTGCAATTCGCCAACCCCTGCAGCGGCGAGATACAGCGCCACCGGCGAGCCGAGGCCACCCAGGCCGACGATCAACGCCTTGCTGCGTTTGAGCCGCAACTGCCCGTCGATGTCCACCTGCGCCAGCAGGATTTGCCGGCTGTAACGCAACAGTTCCTGATCGGTCAGCATGGCAAACGCCCCAAGGAAATACGTTCATGGCCGCCAAGGTCCTTGCGGCTGGCAACCTCGATGAAACCCTGCACGGTCAGCAGTTCACGCACTGCCGCTGCCTGGTCGTAACCATGTTCGAGCAGCAACCAGCCCCCTGGCAACAGGTGCTGTGGTGCCTGGCTGACGATCGTTCGCAGGTCGTCCAGGCCATCAGCACCCGCCACCAGCGCACTGCTGGGTTCGAAGCGTACATCACCCGCGACCAGGTGCGGATCTTCGGCGGCAATGTAGGGCGGGTTGCTGAGAATGAGGTCGAAACGCTGGCCGGCCAAGTTGTCGAACCAGTGGCTGGCCAGCACCTGAACATTGCCCAGGCCCAGGCGTTGCCGATTGCGCTCGGCCAGGGCCACCGCCTCCTCCACCCGGTCCACCGCAGTGACCTGCCAGGCCGGGCGATCATTGGCCAGGGCCAGGGCAATGGCGCCGGTTCCGGTGCCCAGGTCGAGGACCTTCGACGGCGTCGCCGGCTGCAACTCAAGGGCCGCTTCGACCAGCAGCTCGGTGTCCGGCCGCGGAATCAGCGTGTGCGGCGCTACTTCCAGGTCAAGCTTCCAGAAACCCTGCTGACCCAGAATGTAGGCGACCGGCTCACCGCCACGGCGCCGCTGCAGGTAGCCGGCGTAGGTCGCGGCATCCTCACTGCTGACGATGCGTTCGGGCCAGGTGTGCAGGTAGCTGCGCGACTTGCCGATGGCCGCGGCCAGCAGCAGTTCCGCGTCCAGGCGCTCGGTAGGCGAGTCGGGCAACTGTGCGTTGCGCAGCAGGCTGGCAATGATGGTCATCAGTCCCCCAGGGCGGCCAGTTGGTCGGCCTGGTATTCGGCCAGCAAAGGTTCGATCACGGCGTCCACGCCGCCGGCGAGGATGTCGTCGAGGGAGTACAGGGTCAGGTTGATGCGGTGATCGGTGACCCGGCCCTGTGGATAGTTGTAGGTGCGAATGCGTTCGGAGCGGTCGCCGGAGCCCACCAGCAGCTTGCGCTCGCTGGCGATGGCGTTCTGCGCAGCGCTGGTCTGCATGTCATTGAGCTTGGCCGACAGCCAGGACATGGCACGCGCACGGTTCTTGTGCTGCGAGCGCTCTTCCTGGCACTCGACCACGATGCCGGTGGGCAGGTGGGTAATGCGGATCGCCGAGTCGGTCTTGTTGACGTGCTGACCGCCAGCACCGGAGGCGCGGTAGGTATCCACGCGCAGGTCGGCCGGGTTGATCTCGATCGCCACCTGCTCGTCGGGCTCCGGCAGTACCGCCACGGTGCACGCCGAGGTATGGATGCGGCCCTGGGACTCGGTCTCTGGTACACGTTGCACGCGGTGCGCGCCGGACTCGAACTTGAGCTTGCCGTACACACTGTCGCCTTCGACGCGGGCGATGACCTCCTTGTAGCCGCCGTGCTCGCCTTCGTTCTCCGACAGGATCTCCAGGCGCCAGCCACGCCGCTCGGCGTAGCGCGAGTACATGCGGAACAGGTCGCCCGAGAAGATGGCTGCCTCGTCCCCGCCGGTGCCGGCGCGGATTTCCAGGAACACGTTGCGACCGTCGTTGGGGTCCTTGGGCAGCAACATGCGCTGCAGCTGCGACTCCAGGCCGACCAGCTGTTCCTTGGCATCGCGCACTTCTTCCACGGCCATTTCACGCAGGTCGGGGTCGGCGTCCTTGAGCAGCGCCTGGGCGCCCTCGAGGTCGTCCTGCACCTTGCGCCAGTCCTGATAGGCGGCGATCACCGGCTCCACTTCGGCGTATTCGCGGGAATAGGCGCGAAAGCGGGTCTGGTCGGATATGACTTCGGCGTCACCAAGCAGCGCGGTGAGTTCCTCGAAGCGGTCCTGGAGCGTGTCCAGTTTGTTCAGCAGCGACGCTTTCATTGCGGGGTTTTGTCCGTCGAGCCCTCATTGAGGGCAAAGAGTTCCTGGGCCATGGCCAGCGCATCGAGGCGGCCCTCGGCCGAGAGCTTTTTCAGTTGCACGCTGGGCGCGTGCAGGAGTTTGTTGGTCAGCCCACGGGCCAGTTGGGCCAGTACATCCTCGGGGTTGCCGCCGTTGGCCAGCAGGCGCTGGGCCTTTTGCAGTTCTTCGTCGCGCAGGCGCTCGCTCTGCTGGCGGTAGGCGCGCAGCACGTCCACCGCAGCCAGTTCGCGCAGGCGCAGCATGAAGTCCTCGGCGCCCACCGAGACCAACTCCTCGGCCGCCTGGGCCGCGCCCTGGCGGCTCTTGAGGTTTTCCGCGACCACTTCGTGCAGGTCGTCGACGGTATACAGGTAGACGTCGTCGAGTTCACCCACTTCCGGCTCGATGTCGCGCGGCACGGCGATATCGACCATGAAGATCGGCTTGTGCCGGCGCTGCTTCAGCGCGCTCTCCACGGCGCCCTTGCCAAGGATCGGCAACTGGCTGGCGGTGGAGCTGATGACGATGTCGCTGTGCGCCAGCTCCTGGGGGATATCGGCCAGCAACACGGCGTGGGCACCGAACTGCGCGGCGAGGGTGCTGGCCCGCTCCAGCGTGCGGTTGGCCACGACGATTCGGCGCACGCCCTGCTCATGCAGGTGGCGGGCAACCAGCGTGATGGTTTCACCCGCACCGATCAGCAGCGCCTGGCTGCGTCCCAGGTCGCTGAAGATCTGCTTGGCCAGGCTTACCGCAGCGAAGGCCACCGACACCGGGTTCTCGCCGATCGCGGTATCGGTACGCACCTGCTTGGCGGCACTGAAGGTCGCCTGGAACAGGCGCCCGAGCAGCGGGCCGATGGTGCCGGCCTCGCGCGCCACGGCATAGGCCGACTTCATCTGGCCGAGGATCTGCGGCTCGCCGAGCACCAGCGAGTCCAGGCCCGAGGCCACCCGCATCATGTGCCGGACGGCGTCGTGCTCCTCGTGGATATAGGCGCTTGCGCGCAGTTCATCCAGGCTCAGCCGGTGGTATTCGGCCAGCCACTTCAGAACGGCGTCGGCAGACAGGTGGTCCTGCTCTATATAGAGCTCGCTACGGTTGCAGGTGGACAGGATCGCCGCCTCGCGGCTGGCGGTCAGTCGGCAGAGCTGCTGCAGGGCGTCGACCAGCTGCTCTGGGGTAAACGCCACGCGCTCGCGTACGTCTACCGAGGCAGTCTTATGGTTGATACCAAGTGCAAGAAAGGCCATGCAAGGTCGCTGGTTGTGACGGGAAGCCGATAATTGTCCTCTTTCGCAGGTTTTAGAACAACCACCGTTCGCTATTGGAGTGATAGCAGGCCTCGTCCTGGCGGCAGACGCCCCTGTGGGAGCCGGCTTGCCGGCGATGAAGGCACTGCGAATGCTTGGCACCGGCTACGCCGGTGATCGCCGGCAAGCCGGCTCCCACAAGGGTCGCTTCGATGCATCGAGGGATGTGCGCGACGGTCAGCACTGGGCTGCCAGTCAAAAACCGTTTAACCACTAAACGAAGTTCCGAGAGATTTCCTACAAAAGTTAGTGTCAATGAAATCTTTCGACATATTCGTATGGATTTAATCCACAAACTTGTAGTCCTTTTCCGAAATTGCACCCGAGTCATTGCATTACCCAGTGTCAATACCTAGTCTTGGCGATCACTGTCCGGGCCAGGTCCCCGTCAGCACATACAAGCCCTTCACACTTAATGATTGCCAAGGAGCGGTAAGCATGGCTTTTGACGCTTATATAAAAATCGACGAGATTCCAGGCGATGGATGAGAAGTACAGCAAGTGGATCGAAGTCACTGGCTATGACTTCGGTGTCAGCCAAAGCACTTCAGCCACCGCAAGTTCAGCCGGCGGAGCGACATCAGGTCGTACTGCCGTAAGCAACTTCACTTTCACCAAGTTCCTCGACAGTGCCAGCTGCAAACTAATGGAAGCCAGTTGTGCGGGCCAGCACCTCAAGGAAGTCAGACTTGCGCTCTGCCGCGCGAGTGGTGACAAGCTCAAGTATTACGAGATTGTCCTCGAAGAAGTTATCATTGCCGACTACACCCAGAGTGCCGCCGACGGCGTGCCAATAGAGGTGGTTCAGCTCGACTACGGCAGGATCAAGACTACCTATACCCAGCAGAAGCGCATCGACGGCAGCGGCGGCGGCAACATCGCCGGCGGCTGGGACCGGATCGGCAACAAGAAGTACGCGTGAGGGTATCGCCATGTCCCAAGCTCGCGCCTATGTCAATCCCAGGATGCAGAACTACCACACGCTCAAGGCTGGCCTTGCCCTGACGGGGCACGCTGCCAGCAAGTTCGATGTGTTGAATTCGCATATCTACAACTCAGTGGTCAAAAGTGGTGAGCTAGTCGTCATGGGTGACTGGTCCACGCCGTCCTGCACCAGCCATGAGGCTTTTCTGATGTCAAAGGCCGCTATCACCCATATGGGCCTGATGCGCAGCGGTCAGGGCGCTGACGAATTTTTCCTGGAGAATTTCGAACTGCTGAAGAGCCTGCTTGCCCACGCCTCTATGGGCGCGGGCGTGGTCAGTGATGGCTGGAGCCGGCATCTAAAGGCTATTCAGGACACCCTGCTGGAAATTGAAAAGCTGCATAAGGAATACCTTGGCTCCGGCACGCTCAAGGCGCGTGACCAGTTTTATGCTAGGCGTGCTGCGCTGTTCGTGAAGCTGGATGAACAGTTGAGCAAGCTGGCAGCATTCGGGGCTGGTCTGCAGAATAGAGGGTCGATCAAAAGGACACTGGCGATTTCTACGAAGAGTTATCTGCATACGGGGGAGATTGCAGGGTATGCCGATAAGGTTGCGGGAGTCGCAAAGGCAGCCAGGCTAGTCAAAAAAGGCACCTACATCGGCATTGCGCTTGATATCTACGCATCAGGAATGGAAGTACATCAAGCATGTACCTCGGGGCGATCGGATGAATGCAGGAGAGCAAAGTATGTTGAAAGTAGCGCATTGGTGGGTAGCCTGGCGGGAGGCGGCGCTGGCGGTTACTTCGCAGGGGCTGCAGCAGTAGCTGGCTGCAGTATCGTTTTAGGAGTTCCGACCGGTGGGACTAGCGCGCTAGTTTGTGGAGTGGTCGGTGGCGCAATAGGCGGAGTCGCAGGGGGAGAAGCGGGCAGTATGGCTTTCGAGGTAATGGCTGACTACCTTTATGAGAACTTCATCAAATGACTTCAGCGATAGCCGCGATTATTGGATTTCTCATAATCACACCATTGGGGGTGACCATGTGCGTAGTCACCTACATCGCTTATCGCCATATTGACGAGATCGAAGCTTGCTTATCAAATTGCAAAATGGTTCGCGACAACAAATCAGCCTACTCAGAAGCCGGCTTGCTCGGAAAGCTTTTACGTATCGGCATAATTTCTTTCTCCCTAATGGCACCCAAATTATGCGCACGCAGAGGCCTGATCGATTTAAATGACGTTCAAAATATGCCGACTCGATTAAAGACACCACTGATCACAACCTGGAATTTACTTCTTGGGCTACTTGCTGCACTAATGTGTTTCCGAGTAACTTTGTACTTTTGGATGAATTGATCGACGGTTGATCTTGCAGGCGCAGGAGTGCTTACCTGTCCCAAAACATATCAGAGCCGCTGACACTGACAAGATCTGCGATGCAGGCGGCGAGGTTTTCGGAATCCTTTGTGAAAAAGCAAGGTACCGGGTGTCAAACTAGTGCACCCAATACCTGAGAGGGACAGGCGACAAAATTTGGAGACTTTTTGTACGAGGCGTTTGATAAATGACAAGCTCGCCGTGGATGTTCCTTTCATTTTTTATGTTGATCTCACTAATGATCAGTCTTGTGGCGCTCATTTACATCGCCTGCCGACACATCGAAACCATTGAGTCCCAGCTAATTAACTGCAAGTTTGTGCAAGGAAACCGGTCGATGTACTCCACTGCAGGAGTTCTCGGCAAGATGATGAGACTCTGCGGGATCGCCGGGATGCTCTCGACCCCAAATTTTTATATACGCCGAAACTTGGCAGACCCCATTGACATCCAAAGCATCCCGCAGAAAACCAAGCACCTGCTTCTGTTTTTCTGGTATTACCTGATACTCTCCGTTTCATCACTAATCATCTTCGAAGGTTTCACAAGGTATTTTGAGCGAGGTTAACTCAAGAGATAAAGGCGAGGCGAGCGTGCTAAAAGTGGAGCTAGCACCCTCGCCCAGACTGCAGCAGAGACAGCCGACATTCAGCGCCTCAATATCTGATCAGAGCGTATTCGGCCCGACTTTCAAAGCCCTAAGACTCAGTGCACAGCCTGCTTTCACGTATTCAACCTGAGCAGTAACCGCATCCTTGACAATGGCCTCACCCAGATCAGTGAGTTCTTGCTTCTTGATATGCTCGACACTCAAATGCAGCATGTGCATGGCTACATCCATGGCCTTCTGGAACGCCAGCAATGTGGTGTTCGGCCCCAGTTCGTCAATTACCTTATCCCACCGGCGATCAGCATCGTCCTGCAGCGTCAGGAATTCACGCATGGAAACTTTGTCGTCGGCGTAAATGCTGGCAAGCAGTTCTTCAAGCGATTTCGACATTACAGACATCGTTATTTCCTTGAGTTAGAGCAGCACTGAAATTCACTTGAAAATTCTTGAAACTGGATTTCTCAAGGTACATTTCCGAGCGGCTTCGATATTTGAAGCCGTAAACTAACTCAACCGCCAAGATCGGCAATCAGAACACCCTGCCCAACCCGCAAGCCTATTCGCATCGTCAGATCGATTTTTTTCAGCCACTTGTTTCAACCGGCCATTTCCATCTCACCGCCTCGGCCGATCCCTCAGAACCTCCGCCCCTCGCCATGGTCCGACCCATGCAGCCCTTGCTGTAAACCTCGACCTTCGCAGGTGGGTTTGCCCCCGCGCTTGTGTCATCATGCTCCGACCGCCGGTAAGTCCTTCTAAGCCTCTTTATATGAACAGACCCTACGCATTGCTGCTTGCCTTCGCCCTGCTCCAGGGCTGCCAGAGCCTGGCCCCGAAAAGTGCCGAGCCTACCGTTGCCGAGGCTGACAAAAGCGAGGCGCAAAAGCCCGTGGCGTATGGGTCGTTCACGCAAGATACGCTGTACAGCCTGCTGGTGGCCGAGCTGGCCGGGCAACGCAACCGCTTCGACATCGCCCTGGCCAACTACACCGACCAGGCCGCCAAGACCCAGGACCCCGGCGTTTCCGAGCGCGCCTACCGCATCGCCGAATACCTCGGTGCCGACGAGCCGGCCCTCGACAACGCGCTGGTCTGGGCCCGCAACGACCCGCAGAATCTCGACGCCCAGCGCGCCGCCGCCATTCAGCTGGCGCGTGTTGGCCGCTACGACGACTCCATGACCTATATGGAGAAGGTACTGCAGGGCAAGGGCGACACCCACTTCGACTTCCTTGCTCTGTCGGCCGCTGAAACCGACCAGAGCACCCGCGATGGCCTGATGCAGAGCTTCGACCGCCTGCTGGTCAAGTACCCGGACAACAGCCAGCTGGTGTTTGGCAAGGCCTTGCTGCTCAACCAGGACGGCAAGACCGAAGAGGCGCTCGAACTGCTTGAAGCGCACCCGACACAAGATGGCGAAATCGCTCCGATCCTGCTCCGCGCCCGCCTGCTCCAGGCCCTCGACCGCGGCTCGGAGGCCCTGCCGCTGCTGCGTGGGGCCATTCGCGACAACCCGGATGACAAACGCCTGCGCCTGACCTATGCGCGTACCCTGGTCGAACAGGACCGTATCGCCGACGCCAAGGGCGAATTCATCAGCCTGGTCCAGCAATACCCCGATGACGATGAGCTGCGCTACTCCCTGGCCTTGGTGTGCCTGGAGAACAAGGACTGGGACGAGGCCGAAAGCTACCTGCGCGAAATGATCGAACGCGACAGCAACGTCGACGCCGCGCACCTGAACCTGGGTCGCATCGCCGAAGAACGCCACGATCCGGCGGGCGCCCTGCGCGAGTATGCACAGGTCGGCCCCGGCCCCGATTACCTGCCGGCGCAATTGCGCCAGGCCGATATTCTCATCGCCAATGGCCGTGGCAGCGAAGCCTCGCGCCAACTTGCCGCGGCCCGCGAAGCGCAGCCGGACATCGCCGTCCAGCTGTACCTGATCGAGTCGGAAAGCTACAGCAACAACAATAAGGACGCCCAGGCCAACCAGGTGCTGCAACAAGCCCTCCAGCACTACCCGGACGACCTCAACCTGCTTTACACCCGTGCCATGCTGGCCGAAAAACGCGACGACCTGGCGCAAATGGAGAAAGACCTGCGCGCCATCATTGCCCGCGAGCCGGAAAACGCCATGGCCCTGAACGCCCTGGGCTACACCTTGGCCGACCGCACCACCCGCTATAGCGAAGCCAAGGCGCTGATCGACAAGGCCCACCAGCTGACCCCCGACGACCCGGCAGTGCTCGACAGCCTGGGCTGGGTCGCCTACCGCCTGGGCAACCTCGATGAAGCCGAACGCTACCTGCGCCAGGCGCTGGAGCGCTTCCCCGACCATGAAGTGGCTGCCCACCTGGGTGAAGTCCTGTGGGCCAACGGCAAGCGCCGCGAAGCACGTCAGGTCTGGGCCAAGGCCTTCGAAACCCAGCCCGACAGCCCTATCCTGCGCAAGACCGTTTTGCGCCTGACCGGATCCGAGACCCTCTAACGCCATGTTCTTGCGCCATTGCATCACCTTTACCCTGATTGCCCTGCTGGCCGGTTGCGCCGGCTTCGGTAGCCGCGAAGCCCTGCAGGGCCAAGGCGACCCACAGCAGTGGCGCGCTCATAAAGAGCAGCTGAGCACCCTCGATGGCTGGCAGATCAACGGCAAGGTCGGCATCCGTGCCCCGCGCGATTCCGGCAGCGGCACGCTGTTCTGGCTGCAGCGCCAGGACTACTACGACATCCGCCTGGCCGGCCCCCTGGGCCGTGGCGCCGCACGTCTGACCGGTCGCCCTGGTGGCGTGGTGCTGGAAGTGGCCAACCAGGGCCGCTATCAGGCAGAAAGCCCCGAAGCCTTGCTGGAAGAACAGCTTGGCTGGCAACTGCCGGTCTCGCACCTGGTCTGGTGGGTGCGCGGCCTGCCCGCCCCCGACAGCAAGAGCAAGCTGACCCTGGACGGCGACAGCCGCCTGGCCAGCCTCGACCAGGATGGCTGGCAGGTGCAGTACCTGAGCTACACCGAGCAGAACGGTTACTGGCTGCCCGATCGCCTGAAACTGCACGGCAAGAACCTGGACGTGACCCTGGTGGTCAAGGACTGGCAGCCACGCCAGCTGGGGCACTGATCGATGCACAAGATCACCCTGCCCGCCCCGGCCAAGCTCAACCTGTGGCTGCACATCATCGGTCGCCGTCCCGACGGCTACCACGAGCTGGAAACCGTATTCCAATTCCTCGACCACGGCGACGAGCTGACCTTCGCCCGGCGTGACGACGGCGTGATCCGCCTGCACACCGAGATCGCCGCAGTGCCACACGACAGCAACCTGATCGTGCGCGCCGCGCGCAAGTTGCAGGAACAATCCGGCACTGGCCTTGGCGCCGACATCTGGCTGAACAAGGTACTGCCCATGGGTGGCGGTATCGGTGGTGGCAGTTCGGATGCCGCCACCACCCTGCTGGCTCTGGCTCATCTGTGGCAACTGGACTGGGATGAAGACCGCCTCGCCGCCCTGGGCCTGACCCTGGGCGCCGACGTGCCAGTGTTCGTGCGGGGCCACGCCGCGTTCGCCCAGGGCGTGGGCGAGCAACTGACGCCGGTCGACCCGGAGGAACCCTGGTATGTCGTGCTGGTGCCGCAAGTGTCTGTCAGCACTGTAGAAATTTTTTCACATCCACTGTTGACACGTGATTCCCTCCCCCTTAAGATGCGCCCCGTTCCCGAGGGAAACAGTCGAAATGACTGCCAACCGGTGGTAGAGCAGAGTTACCCAGAAGTTCGCAATGCGTTGAATTCATTGGGTAAATTCACAAAGGCTCGACTGACCGGCACTGGAAGCTGTGTGTTTGGGGCCTTCCCAAGCAAAGCCGAAGCTGATAAAGTTCTGGCCCTTCTTTCAGAGACCCAAACAGGGTTTGTGGCGAAAGGAAGCAATATTTCGATGTTGCATCGTGAGCTGCAAAGTCTGATCAAGAAGTCGAGTGCCTAGCGCTCGCAGCAACAGATACAGGGGCGTCGCCAAGCGGTAAGGCAGCAGGTTTTGATCCTGCCATGCGTTGGTTCGAATCCAGCCGCCCCTGCCATTTTCCTTATACTCATCCAGGTATACCCTCAGCCTTCAGGTACTGCGCGTGTCCAAGATGATGGTCTTTACGGGGAACGCTAACCCCGATCTGGCTCGGCGTGTCGTACGTCAGCTGCATATTCCACTGGGTGATGTTTCTGTCGGTAAGTTCTCCGACGGCGAAATCAGTGCTGAGATCAATGAAAATGTCCGTGGTAAGGACGTCTTCATCATCCAGCCAACCTGTGCCCCTACCAACGACAATCTGATGGAACTGGTCGTGATGGCTGATGCCTTCCGCCGCTCCTCTGCGTCGCGAATCACTGCTGTGATTCCTTACTTCGGATACGCCCGCCAGGACCGCCGTCCGCGTTCGGCACGTGTAGCCATCAGCGCCAAAGTTGTTGCTGACATGCTCACTGTCGTGGGTATCGACCGTGTACTCACCGTCGACCTGCACGCTGACCAGATCCAGGGCTTCTTCGATATCCCCGTCGACAACATCTACGGCTCGCCCGTACTGGTCGACGACATCGAAGACCAGCGTTTCGAGAACCTGATGATCGTCTCCCCGGACATCGGTGGTGTCGTGCGCGCACGTGCCGTCGCCAAGTCCCTGGGTGTCGACCTGGGTATCATCGACAAACGCCGCGAAAAGGCCAATCACTCCGAAGTGATGCACATCATCGGTGATGTCGAAGGGCGCACTTGCATCCTGGTAGACGACATGGTCGATACCGCCGGCACCCTGTGCCACGCGGCCAAGGCCCTGAAAGAACACGGCGCTGCCAAGGTTTACGCCTACTGCACGCACCCTGTCCTGTCGGGCCGCGCGATCGAGAATATCGAGAAGTCGGTACTGGACGAGCTGGTGGTGACCAACACCGTCCCGCTGTCCGCCGCTGCTCAAGCCTGTGACCGTATCCGCCAGCTGGATATCGCACCGGTTGTCGCTGAAGCGGTACGCCGCATCAGCAATGAAGAATCGATCAGTGCGATGTTCCGCTAAGCGGAACAGGTATTGATGTGAAGCGCCCCGCCCCAGCATTTGTTGGGGCGGGGCTTTTTTGCCATCCCCGTTGGCGCTGGTCGCAAACGCCCTCGGGGGGCTATTTTGGAGAAACAAAATGACTGATTTCATTCTGAACGCCCAAGCGCGTACTGACCTGGGGAAAGGTGCGAGCCGCCGCCTGCGTCACTCCGCCAACATCCCAGCCGTTGTATACGGTGGCGATAAAGAAGCTCAATCCCTGACCATCGTGGCCAAGGAAATCGCCAAGCTGTTCGAAAACGAAGCTGCCTTCAGCCACGTTATCGAGCTGAACGTCGACGGCGCCAAGCAGAACGTCGTAGTCAAGGCCATGCAGCGTCACCCAGCCAAAGGCTTCATCATGCACGCCGACTTCGTTCGCGTCGTTGCTGGCCAGAAGCTGACCGCCAAGGTTCCGGTTCACTTCGTTGGCGAAGAAGCCCCGATCAAGAAAGGCGGCGAAATCTCGCACGTTGTTTCCGAGATCGAAGTTTCCTGCGAAGCCAAAGACCTGCCTGAGTTCATCGAAGTCGACCTGGCCAACGCCGAAATCGGCAGCATCATCCACCTGTCGGACCTGAAAGCTCCGAAAGGCGTAGAGTTCGTCGCTCTGGCCCACGGTGATGACAAAGCTGTTGCCAACGTTCACGCGCCACGCGTTGCTCCAGAAGCTGAAGCAGGCGCCGCTGAGTAATCCACTCGCGCGCCGGTGTTGATCGGGTTACAGTGCCGCGCACCGTAACCCACCAACTCCAAGGAAGAGCCCCTACGTGACCGCCATCCAGTTGATCGTCGGCCTGGGTAACCCCGGCCCCGAATACGAACAGACCCGGCATAACGCAGGGGCTCTTTTCGTTGAACGCATTGCCAGCGCCCAGCGCATCTCCTTGACCGCTGACCGCAAGTATTTCGGCCTGACGGCTAAATTCAGCCATCAGGGCAACGACGTTCGTCTGCTCATCCCCACCACCTACATGAACCGTAGCGGCCAGTCCGTGGCGGCCTTGGCCAATTTCTTCCGCATCAAGCCGGAAGCAATCCTGGTGGCGCATGACGAACTCGACCTGCCTCCAGGCGTCGCCAAGCTCAAGCGCGGCGGTGGCCATGGTGGGCACAACGGCCTGCGCGACATCATCGCGCAGCTCGGCAACCAGAACGACTTCCACCGCCTGCGGCTTGGCATCGGCCACCCGGGTGACGCCAAACTGGTCTCCAACTTCGTCCTGGGCCGCGCGCCGCGCGCCGAGCAGGAGAAGCTCGACGCCAGCATCGATTTTGCCCTCGGCGTGCTGCCGGACGTGCTCGCTGGCGACTTTGCCAAGGCGATGCGCGAGCTGCACAGCCAGAAGGCCTGATTTCCTAGAGAGGGGAATACCCATGGGTTTCAATTGCGGCATCGTCGGCCTGCCCAACGTCGGCAAGTCCACCCTGTTCAACGCCCTGACCAAGTCTGGCATTGCGGCGGAGAACTTCCCCTTCTGCACCATCGAGCCGAACAGCGGCATCGTGCCGATGCCCGACGCGCGCCTGGCGGCGCTGGCGGAAATCGTCAAGCCCAACCGCATCCTGCCGACCACCATGGAGTTCGTCGACATCGCCGGCCTGGTAGCCGGTGCCTCGAAGGGTGAAGGCCTGGGCAACAAGTTCCTCGCCAACATCCGCGAAACCGACGCCATCGCCCACGTGGTGCGCTGCTTCGAAGACGAGAACGTGATTCACGTTTCCAACAGCGTCGACCCCAAGCGCGACATCGAGATCATCGACCTGGAGCTGATCTTCGCTGACCTCGACAGCTGCGAGAAGCAACTGCAGAAGGTCACCCGCAACGCCAAGGGCGGCGACAAGGAAGCCCTGGCGCAGAAGGCCATCCTGGAAAAACTGATCCCGCACTTCACCGAGGGCAAGCCTGCGCGCAGCCTGATGAAGAACATGGCTGACGACGAGAAAGCCGTCATCCGTGGCTTCCACTTGCTGACCAGCAAGCCGGTGATGTACATCGCCAACGTCGCCGAAGACGGCTTCGACAACAACCCGCACCTGGACGTGGTCAAGGCCATCGCCGAGGAAGAAGGCGCGGTCGTGGTACCGGTGTGCAACAAGATCGAAGCCGAAATCGCCGAGCTCGATGACGGCGAAGAAAAAGACATGTTCCTCGAGGCCCTGGGCCTGGAAGAGCCTGGCCTGAACCGCGTGATTCGCGCCGGTTACGAGCTGCTCAACCTGCAGACCTACTTCACGGCCGGCGTGCAGGAAGTGCGTGCCTGGACCGTCCGCGTCGGCGCTACCGCGCCGCAGGCCGCTGGCGTGATCCACACCGACTTCGAAAAAGGCTTCATCCGCGCCGAAGTGGTGGCCTATGACGACTTCATCCAGTTCAAGGGTGAAGGCGGTGCCAAGGAAGCCGGCAAGTGGCGCCTGGAAGGCAAGGACTACATCGTCAAAGACGGCGATGTGATGCACTTCCGCTTCAACGTTTAACGCAACACCAGCGGCGCCCCCTTCGCGGGGCAAGCCCGCTCCCACAGGTAACAGCGCAAGGCTTGAGAGCGGCGCTGTGTTTGTGGGAGCGGGCTTGCCCCGCGAAGGGGGCGCCGCCATTTCCGGCCTGGAAAAGAACTTGATGCCTCCCTGAGCCAAGGCCCAGAATGGTTCGACGCGGTTCATGCGTCCTCTTTCCGGAGCCTCGACCATGCATGGAACGCCTCCCCGCCCCCGCTTCGACTGGAAGCGCTGGCTCCCCGGCCTGGCCACGCTGCTGCACTATCAAGCGGCCTGGCTGCCCAAGGACATCGCTGCCGGCCTGGTGCTGACCACCATGCTGGTGCCTGTCGGCATCGCCTACGCCGAAGCATCCGGGGTACCGGGCATCTATGGCCTGTACGCCACCATCATCCCCCTGCTCGCCTACGCCCTGTTCGGCCCCAGTCGAATCCTCGTGCTCGGCCCGGACTCGGCACTGGCTGCCCCCATCCTCGCGGTGGTGGTGCAGTACGCGGCAAGCGACCCACAACGGGCAATCGCCATCGCCAGCATGATGGCCCTGGTGGCCGGTGCTTTCTGTGTGATCGCCGGGTTACTGCGCCTGGGCTTCATCACCGAACTGCTGTCCAAACCGATCCGCTATGGCTACATGAACGGCATCGCCCTGACGGTGCTGATCAGCCAGTTGCCGAAGCTGTTCGGCCTTTCGTTCGACAGCCAGGGGCCAGTGCGCGACCTGTGGACACTGGCCCAGGCGTTGCTGGCGGGTCAGGGTCACTGGCCCAGTTTTGCCATCGGTGCCGGCAGCCTAGCGCTGATCTTGCTGCTAAAACCTTTCAAGCGCCTGCCGGGCATTCTCATCGCCGTGGTGCTGGCAACGCTGGCGGTAAGCCTGTTCAAGCTCGACCAGTTGGGCGTCAAGGTGCTCGGCGAGCTCCCCCAAGGCCTACCCAGCTTCGCGTTCCCCTGGGTGACCGACATCGACCTGGTCGAAGTACTGCTGGGCGGGATCGCCGTGGCCCTGGTGTCGTTCGCCGACACCAGCGTGCTGTCACGCACCTACGCCGCACGCCTGAAAACCCCGGTCGACCCGAATCAGGAGATGTTCGGCCTGGGCGTGGCGAACTTGGCCGCCGGCTTGTTCCAGGGCATCCCCATCAGCAGCAGTTCGTCGCGCACGCCGGTGGCTGAAGCGGCAGGCTCGAAAACCCAGCTCACCGGCATCATTGGTGCACTGGCGGTCACCCTGCTGCTGCTGGTAGCGCCCAACCTGATGCAGCACCTGCCCAACAGTGCCTTGGCCGCCGTGGTGATTGCCGCGGCCCTGGGGCTGTTCGAGTTCGCCGACCTCAAGCGCATCTTCCGCATGCAGCAATGGGAGTTCTGGCTGTCGTTCACCTGCTTCGTCGGTGTCGCGGTGTTCGGCGCCATCCCCGGCATCTGCATTGCCGTGGCGATCTCGGTGATCGAGTTCCTCTGGGACGGCTGGCGCCCGCATTACGCGGTACTCGGCCGGGTCGACGGCACCCGTGGCTACCATGATGTGCAACGTTATCCACAGGCCCGGCGAATCCCGGGCTTTGTGCTGCTGCGCTGGGACGCGCCGCTGTTCTTCGCCAACGCCGAGCAGTTCCAGCACACGGTGCTCGCTGCCGTTGATGAATCACCTACCCCCGTGCAACGGCTGGTGATCGCGGCGGAGCCGGTGACCAGCATCGACGTCACCTCCGCAGACATGCTCGCCGAGCTGGACCGGGCGCTGGAAGCGCGCGGGGTGGAGCTGCAGTTTGCCGAGATGAAGGACCCGGTGAAGGACAAGATGAAACGCTTTGGCTTGTTCCAGCACATGGGCGAGAACGCCTTTCACCCAACGGTCGGGGCTGCAGTGGATGCCTACCTTGCAGACAGCGGCGTCGACTGGCAGCCCTAGGCAGCCCGAACCCGGCGCCGATCAATCCAGGTCAACATGGCACTGGCATACAGCGACACCGCCAGGAACAGCGCCATGCGCACGGCAAAGGCGCCATACACATCCTGGCCGTTGGCGCTGTCCTGCACCGACTGGCCAAGCAGGATCAGCATGGTGGTCAGGCAACTGACCCAGTAGCCCGGGCTGTGCCGGCTCAACACCACGCGGTAGAGCCGGCGCGCCTGCCAAAGGGTGAACAGCAGCACCCACAGGAAAAACATCCACAGGTGCGCGAACAGGCTCAACGCCCCCCACATCAGAATGGCCAGCACCCCGGCCAGCAAGGTCGAGCCGATCAGCTCGCGGCTGGCGTGCCGGGCGCGGGTTTCCTCGGCCTGCTGGCCCAGGCTCACCGACTTCATGATCAGCGGCATGAACTGATCCGGGGCAATCATTGCCAGCAGGAACGCCGGCATCACGATCAACGTGGCGCGCAAGGCGACCCAGCTGACCGCCTCGGGAGGAAGCAGTGGCGGCGAGGGTTGCGCAGGCGCATCGGCAGGCTCGGGGAACAGCACATGGGCCACGGCAGTCGCCAGCGTCGCCAGCATCATGCCCTTGGCCAAGGCCTCGACCACCGAAAGCGCCAGGGTGAAATCGCTGGTGCCGGCCGCGGCGATCATGGTCAAGCCGATCACCAGCAAGTTGGCCAGCAATCCATTACCGCCCTTGAGCGCGTAACGCAGCACCAGGAACACCCCGACGCCGACCAGCAGTACCCCGCTCAACGGGGCATGACGCAACAGCGGAATCAACAGCAGACCACTGCCGCAACTGAGCAGCACCAGCACCGCCAGCGCCGGTGCGGCGCGCACCGGCAGCGGCGCGCTGCGCATGGCCAGCAGCAATACCGCGAACACCGGCGCCAGGATCGGCACCGGCAACCCCAGGCCAAAGCTCGCCGCCAGGCACAGCGCTACACCCCACGCCAGGCGCAACGCCCGCAGGCGGCGCAACTCAATAGGCATAGGCCAACCAGCTCATCAGCCACATGAACATCCGGCCCAACAGGTTCAACGGGTTGCCCTCGCCGGGCAAGGCCATGACTTCGGCCTGGCCGCCCACACGCAACCCGGACCTGTCCTGCAACTGATCGGCGTCGAGTTCGACGATCACCGGGAAGCGTTGCGCCGAGCGCAGCCACTCTCGGCTGTTCTGCACCGTTGGCAGGCTGCCGGGGGGCGCAGCCTGGCCGACGCTCACGCCATAGCCGATGCTGCGGATCCGCCCCTTCAGCACCTCACCGGGCATGGCATCGAGGATCACCAGCACCGGCACACCAGGGCGCAGGCGGCCCAGGTTGTTCTCGGTCATGTCGGCACTGATCCACACATCATGGATGGCGATCAGGGTCATCATCGGGGTACCGGCGCCGACATAATGGCCAACATCGGTTCGCAAGTCGGTGATCAGCCCGTTGGCGTCAGCGCGCACTACCGTGCGGGCGAGGTCCAGGCGGGCTTTTTCCACGTTCGCTGCCGCACTGCGCAACTGCGCGTTGTCGGCGTCGTCCCCCCCTTGCTGTTCACGTGCCCGTGCCACTTCGGCGCGAGCCGCCGCCACCTTGCTGATGGCCTGGTCACGGGTGGCCTGCGCCCCTTCCAGACGGCGAACCGACACCGTGCCCGGATCCTCTTCGATCAGCCGCTTGAGCCGCTCGGCATCCTGGCGCGCCTTGCGCTCGTTGGCCTGCGCCGCCACCAGCGAGGCCTTGGCCGAATCGATGCCTGCCGTACTGGCGCCCACCTGCCGCCTTACGGTATCGAGGTCGGCCTCGGCACGGGCCAGGGCGATGCGGTACTGGTCCTGATCCAGCTCGAACAGCACATCGCCTCGACGCACTTCCTGGTTGTTGCCCACCGCCACACGCTTGACCTGCCCCGCCACTTCGGGCGCCACCGGGACCACGTAGGCCTGCAGGCGAGCCTGCTGGGTGTAGGGCGTGAAACGGTCGGCGAGCAGGTACCAGACCAGGCTCACGACAATCAACAACAGCACCCAGTGAATGCCGCGATCGGGTGCCTGTGCCTCTGCAGCGGGCACATTCTTTACTTCGCTCATTGCGTTCCACCCTGTTCAGCTTCGTCGAGCAGATCGCCCCAGTCGGTACGTTGCTGCATCTGCTGACGCGTTTCGCGGTCGATGGGCGCGCGCTGGGTATCCCAGCCCCCACCCAACGCCTTGTACAAATTCACCAGGCCGCTTACCGCATTGCCCCGACTGACCAGGTAGCCATCCTGCTGCTGCAGCAACAATTGCTGGGCATCGAGCACACGCTGGAAGTCGGCGAAACCTTCGCGGTATTGCGAGCTGGCCAGGTTCAGTGAGCGCTGAGCAGCCTCGGAAGCGTCCTGCCGGATGGTGGCACTTTGCAGCGAGCGCACCAGGCCACTGGCGGCATCGTCGGCCTCGCGCGCCGCTTCGCGCACGCCCTGGTGATACAGCTCGATCAGTTGCTGCAGGCGCGCATCTTCCACGCGCACGGCGTTCTTGCGCCGGCCGTAGTCGAACGGGTTCCAGATCATGCTGGGCCCGGCGGCGATGTCGAAACTGTCGGGCAAGTTATTGGCCGAAAGGAAACTCCAGCCAATGCTGCCGAGCAGGCTCAGCTGTGGATAAAGGTCCGCTTCGGCGACACCGACCAAGGCCGATTGCGCCGCCACTGCTTGCTCGGCCGCGCGCACATCCGGGCGGCGCAACAACAGGTTGGCAGGCACGTCCTGCAGCAATGCCCGGTCGGGCATCGGCAACTGGCCGTGGCGCGCCTGCAACTCCGGGAACGGCCCAGGCGGGCGGCCAAGCAGCGAGCTGAGCACATTGCGCAAGGCATTGAGCTGATTCTCGAACTCGGGGATGGTGGCCTGGGTCGCAAGGTACTGAGTGCGCGCCTGCTGCCAGTCGAGCTCATCGTTCTCGCCGTGGCGGAACAGCCGCTCGGTGATTTCCAGGCTACGGGCCTGGCGCTTGGCGTTCTCTTCGGCAATGGCCAGCCGTGCTTCGGTGGTGCGCACGGCGAAGTAGGTATCGGCCACCTGGGCGCGCAGCAGCACCATGACGTCGGCGTAGTTGGCCTGGGAGGCGAAGTAGGCAGCGTCGGCGCTTTCGATGGCGCGACTGAAGCGGCCCCAGAAATCGATTTCCCAACCGATGTCGAAGCCTACGCTGGACTGCCAGAACACCGAATCGCGGGCGCTGGACGCGCCCGACTGGTCCTGCTTGAGGTACAGGCTTTGCGCACGCATCTGTTGCAGCTGTGGATAACGCCCGGTCTGGACGATGGACAACTGCGCGCGAGCCTCGGCAATGCGCAGGCCTGCGACTCGCAGGTTGGTGTTGTGCGCGTCGGCTTCGGCAATCAGTGCATCCAGGGTCGGGTCGGCGAACACCGCCCACCACTGTTGCAGGTCGGGCGTCGCCGCGTGCTGCCCGGCCTGTTCCAGCACCGGTGTGTTCCAGTCGGCCAACCAGGGGTCTTGCGGCGCTTGGTAGTCCGGGCCGACCTGGGTGCAGCCTGCCAGCAGGGCGAGCAGGCTAACGGCGTTACAGGCAGAAGGCCATTTGATGCAGTGTTTCACGCGTCCGGCTCAACAGGGGTTTCCGGCACTTGCAGGGCGACCCATTGCCAGAACAGCACGTAGGTCACGCCGAGAATCACCGGACCGATGAACAGGCCGATGATGCCCTTGACCACCATGCCGCCCAAGGCACCGATCAGCACCACCGGCATCGGCACATCTACCCCGCGCCCCAGCAGCAGCGGCTTGAGCACGTTGTCGGCGAGACCGGCAACGAAGGTGTAGACGGCGAAGATGATGGTCGCGGCGGTGAAACCGTCGGCATGGAAGACATACAGGATCACCGGCAGCGTGATCAAGGTCGCCGGAGCCTGGGCAATCCCCAGCATGAGCACGGCGATGGCCAGCATCCCTGCCCCTGGCACGCCCTTGACCACGAAGCCGACGCCAATCAGCAGCATCTGGATGAAGGCGATGCCGATCACCCCTTGGGCCACTGCGCGAATGGTCGCGGTGCACAGTCTGGCGATCGGCTTGCCACGCTCCTCACCGGAAACGCGCATGGCAATACGCTGCGCCGCGATCTCGCCGCGCTCGCCAAAGGCCATGATGACCCCGGAGATGATGACCGCCGCGATGAACAGCAGGAAGGCACCACCCGCACTGGCTGCCGCGCCCAGCATGCCCAGGCCGGCGCCTTTGAGGTAAGGCATCATGTTGTTCAGCACCGGCGCCAGGCTCTCGGAGGCCGACAACCACAAGGCATGCACCTTAGGCCCGATCAGCGGCCAGCTGGCGACCGAGTCAGGCGGTGTCGGCACGCTCCAGGCGCCGCTCTTGAGCAGGGTCACCATGCTTTCCACCGACTCGCTGATGGACACCACCACCAGGTAGATCGGTACCAGCAGCACGACCAGCATCAACAGCACCACCAGGGTCGCGGAAAAACCGTCCTTGAGGCCCGTGCCGCGTCTGATCCGCTGCTGCAACGGGTACAGCGTGACCGCAAGGATCACCGCCCACAGCATCAGCTCCAGAAAGGGCTGGAACACCTGAAAGGAGAAGATCACCAGCGCGGCAATCAACCCGGCCTTGATCAGCACATCAAGCAAACCCCGTGACAGGGCGCTGTCCAACTTTAAACCTTGTTGCATTGTTCTTTCTCCGAACATTCAAGACGCCATATGGCGCCGTTCACTTGCCCGTCTCGGTTGCACGCTCGGGGCGAGTGTCATCCCGCAATTGACGCGCCAGGGCCAGCATCACCAGAGGCACCACGGCCATCGACAGGGTGATGGCGAGCACCAGCAAATTGTGCACTTGCTGTGTCAGCACCTGATGTTCGATTGCCAACTTGAACACGACGAAGGCGAATTCGCCGCCAGACGCCAGGACTATGCCCAGGCACAGCGCCTCAGGGTGGGTCAGCCCCCCTGCGTAGCGTCCCAAGGCAAGCAACAATGGCATTTTGATAGCTATCAGCAATAGAGTTAGCCCTAACACCACCCAGGGCATGGAAAACAGCAGGCTCAGGTCAGCGCTCATTCCCACGCCAACGAAGAACAGCCCGAGCAGCAGGCCCTTGATCGGCTCGATCTGGGTTTCCAGCTCGTGGCGGAAGGGCGAGTCGGCCATCAGCACGCCCGCAAGGAATGCACCCAGGGCCATGGACACACCCACATGCTCCATGATCCAGGCAGTGCCCAGGACCACCAGCAATGCCGTGGCCATGGACAGCTCGGGCAGGCCCGAACCGACGGTCCACCTGAAGACCGGGGTCAGCAGGAAACGGCCAAAGATGATCACCACACCGATGCCCACCGCTACCGCCAGCATCGGCCAGTGACGTTCGTCGACAACGTCGACACCGCCACCCAGCAACGGCACCACGGCAATCAGCGGGATGGCCGCGATGTCCTGGAACAGCAGGATAGCGATCGCCAGCCGACCGTGGGGCTTGTTCAGGTCCTTGCGCTCGGCCAGAACCTGCAGGCCAAAAGCGGTAGACGACAGTGCCAGGCCCACGCCAAGGACGATCGCCGCCGCCTTCGATTGATCGAACAGCCAATAGGCCAACGCGCCGATGATCGCAGCCGAGAGCCCGACCTGCAGCGAACCGATGCCGAACAGTGCCCGGCGCATGGTCCACAGCCGGCGCGGTGAAAGCTCCAGGCCAATCACGAACAGCAACATGACCACGCCCATTTCCGAGAGGCGTGCGACGTTGTCCGGGCTGCCAAGCAGGCCGAATACCGATGGACCAATGAGGATGCCGGCCAGGAGGTAGCCTGGCACTGCACCCATTTTCAAGCGTTGTGCCAGGGGTACCAGAAGCACCACGGCCAACAGAAATACGACTGTCGCCTGTAACAGGCTGCCATCATGTGGCATGGAAGCGACTCCCTAGGTTTTTCGAAGGGGGCGCATCATACGCGTTCAGGGATAACTTTGAAGGGGTAGTCTACGGCCTTGTATTTGCCGATCTTGCCGCGTTTAGGCAGCTTCACCACCTCGTCGCGGGTGATGTCCTTGTACGGAACTTGCGTCAACAGGTGACTGATGATGTTGAGTCGGGCGCGACGCTTGTCGTCGGAGGGCGCCATGAACCAAGGTGCCCACGAGGTATCCGAGGCAGCGAACATGGCATCGCGGGCGCGGGTGTAATCGTCCCAGCGGGTGTACGACTTGAGGTCCATGGGCGACAGTTTCCACAGCTTGCGGCCGTCGTTGATACGGTCCTGCAGGCGGCGGGTCTGTTCCTCGGGGCTGACTTCGAGCCAGTACTTGAGGAGGATTATCCCCGACTCGACCATCAGCTTCTCAAGCAACGGCGTCACCGCCAGGAACTTGTCGGCCTGGTCTTGCGTGCAAAAACCCATTACCCGCTCGACGCCGGCGCGGTTGTACCAGCTGCGGTCGAAGATCACCACTTCGCCTGCGGCCGGCAGGTGGTTGAGGTAACGCTGGGCGTACATCTGGCTCTTTTCACGCTCAGTCGGCGCGGGCAGCGCCACCGTACGAAACACCCGTGGGCTGACGCGCTCGGTGATGGCCTTGATGGTGCCCCCCTTGCCGGCGCCGTCACGGCCTTCGAACACGATGCACACCTTGAGGCCCTTGGCCACGACCCACTCCTGCAGCTTCACGAGCTCGACATGGAGGTCTTTGAGTTCGCTCTCGTAGGCCTTGCGACCGAGCTTTTCCGTAGCGGCATCGAGGTCTTTCTTCTTGGGCGTCTTGGACATCACGTACTCCTTACAGCGAATGAAGAGTCATTATGGTCGATCCACGAAGAGTAGCCGTTTCGCTTGTAAGCGCTGCGTGACGTGCGTCAACCAGATAAGCGCGCGATATAAGTACGGAAAGTCCGAAAATCCAAATCAAAAATTATTTTTGATGCGTTTAATGTGGGGCATGTCTCGAGTTCTCGGTTGACAGGAAGATCGAGCGCCGCCCGCGCGGCGCATCGCGAGCAAGCTCGCTCCTACATTTGTTGCAACGTGCCACGGCCTGTCAGGCCATGGTTGTCCGCTTCTAGCGCCCGCCGAGATAGCGTGTCGTATCTGTAGGAGCGGATTTATCCGCGATGCGCCGCGCCAGCGGCGCTCGATCGCATAGGCACCCCAAGGACCGAGTCGAACACTTCACAAATTCCTGAACTAATTATTTCCCCCCAGCGATTTTTCCCCTCCGCACTCCCCACCAGAATCGCTCACCACAATCACAATAACCGTGAGGCCACTCCCGTGGACCAGACACTCCAGGTACGGCAGGCCGCCGCCGACCTCGTATCCGCCTTCGCCAGCAACGACACCGCCCGCTACTTCGCCTGTTTCAGCGAAGACGCCACCTTCCTCTTCCACACCTTGCCGCACCCCTTGCTGTCGCGCCGCGCCTACGAAGACCTCTGGGGCCAATGGCAGGCCGAAGGCTTCGCCGTGCTCGACTGCGCGTCGAGCAATACCCAGGTGAGCCTGCAAGGTGACGTGGCGATCTTCATGCACGATGTCGCCACGCATATCCGCATCGCCGGTGAGGAACACCAGCTGAGCGAGCGCGAGACCATCGTCTTCCGCCGCCAGGGCGAACGCTGGCTGGCCTGTCACGAGCACCTGTCGGTCATCAGCGCAGCCTGACCCCCTTTTACGCGGCCCTGCCGCCCTGCCATCGCACCCACAATAGGGCCCGTGCACTGCACCGGCCTACAACTACGCGCTGGAGCATCACCATGAGCCACTCGACCGGTATCGAGACCAATGGCGTCGAACAGATCCCCGACGATCAACGCGACGCCTCCCCGCTGGACCTGTTCCGCCTGATCTTCGGCGGCGCCAACACCTTCGCCACCGCTGTATTAGGCAGCTTCCCGGTATTGTTCGGGCTGTCGTTCCAGGCTGGGGTCTGGGCGATTCTGCTCGGCGTCGCCGTGGGCGCGCTGATCCTCGCCCCCATGGGCCTGTTCGGAGCGCTCAACGGCACCAACAACGCCGTGTCGTCCGGCGCCCACTTCGGCGTGCACGGGCGCATCGTCGGCTCGTTCCTGTCGCTGCTGACCGCCGTGGCGTTCTTTTCGCTGTCGGTGTGGAGCTCCGGCGATGCCCTGGTTGGCGGCGCCAAGCGCCTGGCCGGGCTGCCGGAAACCGACCTGACCCTGGGCCTGGCCTACGGCCTGTTCGCCGTGCTGGTGCTGGTGGTGTGCATCTTTGGCTTCCGCTTCATGCTGTGGGTCAACAAGATCGCCGTCTGGGCGTCGAGCCTGCTGTTCCTGCTGGGCATCTTCGCCTTCGCCGGGCCGTTCGACGCGGGCTTCGCCGGCAGCGTCAACCTCGGCCAGGCCGGCTTCTGGGCAGCGTTCGTCGGTGCGGCGATCCTGGCCATGAGCAACCCGGTGTCGTTCGGTGCCTTCCTCGGCGACTGGTCGCGCTACATCCCGCGCCAGACCCCCAAGGCACGCATCATGCTGGCGGTCATCGCCGCCCAGGCCGCCACGCTGATTCCGTTCCTGTTCGGCCTGTGCACCGCCACCCTGGTGGCCACCCAGGCACCGGACTACATCGCCGCCAACAACTACGTCGGCGGCCTGCTGGCCGTGGCGCCGAGCTGGTTCTTCCTGCCGGTGTGCCTGATTGCAGTGATCGGCGGCATGTCTACCGGGACCACCGCGCTCTACGGCACCGGGCTGGACATGTCCAGCGTGTTCCCGCGCCTGCTCAGCCGCGCCGGCGCCACCCTGCTGATCGGCGTGCTGGCCATCGGTTTCATCTTTATCGGCCGCTTCACCTTCAACCTGGTACAGAGCGTGTCCACCTTCGCGGTGCTGATCATCACCTGCACAAGCCCCTGGATGGTGATCATGATCCTCGGCCTCATCACCCGCCGCGGCTTCTACCACGCCGACGACCTGCAGGTATTCACCCGCGGCCAGCGCGGTGGCCACTACTGGTTCCTGCATGGCTGGAACTGGCGCGGCATGGGCGCGTGGATCCCCAGCGCGGCGGTCGGCCTGTGCTTCGTCAACCTGCCGGGGCAATTCGTCGGCCCGCTGGGCGACCTGGCCGGCGGCATCGACCTGAGCCTGCCGGTCACCCTGGGTATCGCCTGCGTGCTGTACCTGCTGCTGCTCAACCTGTTCCCTGAACCTGCTGGCGTGTATGGCCCCAATGGCCCGCGCTGGGTGCGCTGCAAGAGCACCCGGCACATGCCGGTCACCACCGCCGAAATGGCCTGACTGGAATACCACCATGACCACTTCCCACTACATCGCTGGCCGCTGGGTCGAAGGCCAAGGCAGCGACTGCATCAGCGTCAACGACCCGGCCCTGGGCCTGCCCTTCGCCGAGATGATGGCCGCCAGCGTCGCCCAGGTCGACCAGGCCGTGGCGGCTGCACGCGAGGCCTTGCCGGCCTGGAAAAACCTCGGCGCAGCCACCCGTGCAGCCTTCCTGCGCGGCTTTGCCGAGCAACTCGGCCAGCGCCGCGAAGCGCTGATCGCCCTGCAGATGCGCAACAACGGCAAGCCGCGCCACGAGGCCGAAATCGACCTGGACGACGCCATCGCCACCTTCGCCTATTACGCCGAGCTGGCCGAGCAACTGCCGGAAAAGAACCGTGACGTGCCACTGGCCGCTCCCGGCTTCACTGCCCGCACGCGCCTGGAACCGGTGGGCGTGGTCGGCCTGATCGTGCCGTGGAACTTCCCGCTGGTGACCAGCGCCTGGAAACTCGCCCCGGCCCTGGCCGCGGGCTGCACCGTGGTGCTCAAGCCCTCGGAAGTCACCCCGCTGATTGAGCAGGCCTACGGCCAGATCGCCGAGGCCCTGGGCCTGCCTGCCGGCGTGTTGAACATCGTCAACGGCAAGGCCGAGACCGGCGCGGCCCTGAGCAGCCACAACGGCCTGGACAAGCTGTCGTTCACTGGCAGCAACAGCGTTGGCAGCCAGGTGATGCGCAGTGCTTCGGCGCAGTGCCGGCCGGTGACCCTGGAACTGGGTGGCAAGTCGGCGATCGTGGTGTTCGATGACTGCGACGTGGACCAGGCGGTGGAGTGGATCGTCGCAGGCATCACCTGGAATGCCGGGCAGATGTGCTCGGCGACCTCGCGCCTGCTGGTGCAGGACGGCATTGCCGATGCACTGCTGCCCCGTCTGCAGCAGGCACTGGAAAAGCTGCGCGTCGGTAATCCATCGAGCGAAGAAGTGGACATGGGGCCACTCACCAGCCAGGCGCAATGGCTGAAGGTTGCCAGCTACTTCGCGACGGCCCGTGAAGAGGGTTTGCAGTGCCTGGCCGGTGGCAAGGCGCTGGACCGCGAGGGCTGGTTCGTCAGCCCGACACTGTATGCCGATGTGCCTGTGGACAGTCGCCTGTGGACCGAAGAGATCTTCGGCCCGGTGCTGTGTGCGCGTCGCTTTTCGACCGAAGCGCAGGCGATTGCCGAAGCCAACAACAGCCGCTTTGGCCTGGTCGCCACCGTCTGCTCCGCCGACCTGGAACGCGCCGAGCGCGTGGCCGATGCGCTGGAGGTCGGGCATGTGTGGATCAACTCGGTGCAGGCGGTGTTCGTCGAAACGTCGTGGGGTGGCACCAAGGGCAGTGGGATCGGGCGAGAGCTCGGGCCTTGGGGGTTGTCGGGGTATCTGTCGGTGAAACATGTGACGCGGTGCATGGGCTGACCACCGCAGGGGGCCGCTTTGCGGCCCTTTCGCCGGCAAGCCGGCTCCCACAGAGACTTGACGTTACTGCAGCGACATCATCATGGTTTTCGGCGATAAAGCGGGGCACAGCCTGAAGCCTGCGTACTTGGCATAGAACTGTTCCAGCCGCTCATTGAGCGGGTGAACGATCATCGCTACACAACCGACTATTTCAGATGCGACCAGCGCCCTTTCGATCGCATCCTGCAACAGATCCGTGGCCACCCCCTGGCCCGCTGCCTCGCGGGTAACGCCCATGCGCCCAAGCACTATCACAGGCAGGTCGTCGGGGGCGTTACGCCGTAACCTCGCAGACACACCATGAGCGCGTGCAACAGAGCCGTTTGAAAGCGTGTAATAACCAGCAACGGTCTGCGTTCCCTTGAAACAGGTCACATAGACCACGGCGTGCTTGCTGTGCTGGGCCTTCCAGGCCCTGTCCCGCAGATAGCCATCGATGGATGCCTCGCCACAATCGAACTGACTCAGGTCGTGAAACGTGTCGAGGATCTGCGGAGCACTCAGCTCCAGCGCTTCGGCCTTGCCAGCAGCTTCTTCACGCATTCGTTACTCCTGATGGGGTTGTCGGCCAGCGCTTGGGCGAACGTTTCGAACGCTTGCTCGTCAAGCAAGAACAGCCGTCGCTCCATCAGCACTTCCTCGGCACGCTTGCACGCCGCCTCCAGCACGAAGCTGGTGCGATCACCACCGACGATTTCCACCGCCGCGTCGATCAGGTCGCGCCGATGCTCGGCGACCCGCATGTTCAATGGAACCGCTTTGCTGCGATCCCGCGTGTGCATTTCACTCATTGTTGACTCCTCGCCCGTTCCACGCGGGCAATGACATCGACCGCTTCGGTCGACAGTCATCAAGGCTACAAAACCGTAACGCCAATGTATATCTGTAAATCTATTTGCGTTACACGCAGCGACAAATGGTAGCAGACACAAGGCCAGCGTGACTTTCTGGCCCTGTCGCCAAGTCCCACTCCCTGGTACCCCCCACAATCACAAGACCAGGCCGGACCACCATGCACCCTCAACGCACCGCCTTGCACAACGAATTGCACGCCCGCCCGTCGCTGTATTTCGACGGCCCGGCGCATGTCTTCCACCTGGCCCTGCTCGGCGGCGATGCAGCCTGCGCCGCGCTGTTGCAACGCTGCTGCCCCGATGCCGTGGATGCCCAGGCCGTACAAGGCATCAGCGCGCTGAACGGGCATCCCTTCAAGTGGGAACGGCACACGGAATTTTTCACCCTGACCCTGGTGGTGCCCTGCTCCAGCGCCGAAACCGAATGGCAAGCGCTACCGCCCGTGCTGGCCGATGCCATCGCCCCGCAGGCCGCCCAGGTGATCAACTCGGTACAGGTGCTGGTGCGCGACGAGCAAGGTCTGGACTTGCCCCACTACGGCTTCAAGGACCCGAGCGGCTCCTGCGTCGGCGGTGGTGATGCGGTCGTGTGGAGCGACTTCCGCTTGACCGCCGACGGCACCAACCGCTTCCTGTTCATCAACCGCCGTCTCAATGCCTACCGCCAGGGCCGGATGATCCGCCGCCTGCTGGAGATCGAGACGTATCGCATGATGGCCTCGCTGGCCCTGACCACGGCCAAGGCGCTGAGCCAGGAGCTGGACGCCTTCGACAAGACGCTGGTCAGCCTCTCCGAACGCAGTGCCGGGGGCGATGGCCACGATTCCAAGGGCCTGCTCGAAGCCATCGCCCAGCTGTCGCGGCAGGTGGTCAGCCTTACGGTCAAGACCCGCCATCGTTTCGGCGCCACGCAGGCCTATGCACAGCTGGTGTTCGAGCGCCTTGGCGAATTGCGCGAGAGCCATGTCGGCGATTGCCAGCGTCTTGGCGTGTTCATCGAGCGTCGATTCAAACCGACCGTGCGCTACTGCGCCGCCACCGAGCAACGCCTGGAACAGTTGGCCAAGAACGTCGCCAATCTGGGCGACCTGCTGCAAGCGCGCGTGCAGGTAGAGATGGAGGAGCAGAATGCCGAGATTCTGCGCAGCCTCAATGCCCGGGCCGATGCCCAGGTGAAGATTCAGCGCGCGGTGGAGGGGCTGTCGATCATTGCCATCACCTATTACCTGCTGAACCTGTTCAAGCTGCTGTATGGCGGGTTGAATCTGCTGGGGGTGGCACTGACCGCGCGCGATGCCCTGTTGGGCATGGCACCGCCAGTGTTGCTGGTGCTGCTGGTGATCCTGTTGCGGATCAGGCAGGCGAAACAGCATTGAGGCTGGGGGGCTGCTTGGCAGCCCAATCGCCGGCAAGCCGGCTCTCACAGGGTCACCACAGATCTCGAGAACGGTGGGGTACCTGTGGGAGCCGGCTTGCCGGCGATTGGGGTCACGCCGGCTCGTCAGCCGGACGCGACCCTTCCTGCACCAGCACCATGCTCTGCGGCGAAGACAGGGAAATGCCCTCGTCGCGCAACTGGCCGAGGATGGTGAACAGCAAGTCGCTGCGCGCCCCCGACACCTGCCGCGGCCCCGCCACATAACCACTGACCCCGATCACCATGCCGCTGCTGGTCAGATCCTTGAAGGTCACCGACGTCGCCGGCGCATCGAGCACCGCCTCGTGTTCCTTGAAGGCCTTGAGCAATACCTCGCGCACCCGATTGGCATCGGTCTCCAGTGGCAAGGTCAGGGTAATGCCCACCACGCCCAGGGCATTGCCCATGGTCACGTTGCGCACGTTCTGCGAGATGAACTGCGAGTTGGGCACGATCACCGTGGAGCGGTCGGACATCTGGATCTCGGTGGCGCGCACGTTGATGCGGCGAATGTCACCCTCGACCCCGGCCAGGCTCACCCAGTCACCCACCTTGACCGGGCGCTCGGTGAGCAGGATCAGGCCGGAAATGAAGTTCTGCACGATCTGCTGCAAGCCGAAACCGATACCGACCGACAGCGCACTGACCACCCAGGTCAGGCTGGTGAGGTTGATGTGCAAGGTCGACATCACCAGCATGGCCAGGAACAGGAAGCCCAGGTAGCCCACCAGGGTCACCAGCGAGGCACGCATGCCGGCGTCCATGTCGGTTTCCGGCAGCAGGCGTTCGCTCAGCCAGCGCTTGAGTACGCGAATGGCGAACAGGCCACCGAAGAAGATCACCACGGCGAGCAGGATGTCCCGGGGGACGATGTTCAAGTTGCCAAGCAGTTTGCCACCCGTGCCGTCCCAGTCGCCTAGGCTCAGCAACAGCTCGCTCGGGCTGGTGCCCGACGGCATCAGCGCCAGCAACACGGCGAGCAGCAACAACGTGGTACGGGTGATACCGCTCAATATGGTGCTGGCCTGCGCCTGGTGGCGTGGCGCCAGTCCCAGCGTCGAAGCGAGCGCCAGGCCACCGGGCTGACGGGGCGACAGCATGGTCTCGCAAAGGTCGCTGAGGAAGGTGGTCAGCAGGTAGGCGCAGGTGGCCACCACGCTGATCCACAGCAGCTTGGCCGCGAGGAAATAGGCCAGGGTCAGGTAGCCGGCCAACAGCGCCAGCGTGATCAGCGCGACCCACACCACGACCACGAACGGAATCAACCCGGCCAGGCCGCTTGGGCGCTCCAGCCCATGCTTGCGCCGGGTGCGGCGGTAACGCACCAGCGCCGCCGAGAAGATCACCACCACCACCAGCGCAGTCAGGCCGTTGGTCGCCACGGTCAGCGCCAGGCTGGTGCCGATCGTGCTGTTGATGCGCTCCATGGTCAACATCACCATCAGCGACAGGGCTAGCAGCTTGGGGAACCAACCCAGGGCGTTGGCCACTTCGTCATCGATCGGTGGCAGGCGCCAGGACGGGCGCTGCAGCATCAACATGGCGCGACCCAGCCCGGAAATGAAGGCGCTGAACACCACCAGGGCGAGGAAATGATTGGTCAGGCTGGCGATATCGGAGCCCAGTTCCGAGCTGCTTTCCAGGCCCCAACGCAGCAACGAAACCGAGCCGGCGATGGTCCCCAGGGTGGCCAAGCTCACGCTCAAGGCCAGTGCGCTTCGGCGCAGGCGACCTTCCGGCAGCCAGCGGACCATGGCGTCGGCGAGCAGACGTTCGAGCACCCGGCGTACCAGCGTCCAGACCAGGATCGCCGCCACCAGGCTGGTAAGGAAGAACCAGCGTTGCCCCGGACTGAAGGCACTGGCCACGGCATCGGCGGCCTCGCCACGCAAGTCGCGCAGGCGCACCACGTCTTCGTCGGTGGGACGGATCAGCGACTTCCAGAAGGCCGGCGTCAATGGGCTGGCCGCGCGGCTGGTGACCTGCGAGTTGAACTGGCTGCGGCGCAGGTTGACGATCTGCGTGGACAGGTCGCGGGCCGACTGAGTCAGCTTGGTGGCCTGTTCCTGTTCGCCGAGCACCGACTTCTTCGCGGCTTCGAGCTCTTTGCGCTGCAAGGTCAGGCTCTGGGCTTCGTCCGGTTGTAGCGGGCCGATGACCTTGAGCTTGTCGTCCAGTTTCTGCGCATCGGCCGCGCGCAAGACGCTCAGGGCCTCGGCCTGACGCTGGACCTGCATGGCAGCCAGGCGCAACTGCGACAGCACGTCGTCGTTGGCGCTGCTGGTCACGCCTTGACGAATCTGGTCCAGCCGATCGCTCAACTGCGCGAGGCTGGCGTCCTCATCCAGCGCTGGCAGTTCGGCGGCGGCCAGGCTGGACACCGGCGTGGCGGGTGCCGACCAGGCCGGGGTGGCCAATGCCAGCATCAGGGCCAACATCCCAAGGTAAAAACGGGAAAGGCTGCAACGCCTCATCGGATATTCCTCTTTACACTTAAATCTGGCCGTGGATTCTACGCGGCTTGTGGCAATCAGAAGAGTGCCGTTTCTCGCAACAATCTAAGGCCATTACCCCGAGGCAGAAGAAAGTGATCGGATGAAGCCTAGAATAAAATGGCGCTGCAGCCCCGCCCCTGCACAGAATTCACGGTACGCAGGGGACCTTTTGATCGCTACTGGCCGTACTGGCCCTATCACTCCCCCAGGTCCGCCACCGCCCGCAGCTTGCCCACCCGTCGATACGACTGCCGGGCAAAACACACGAACAGCCCGGCCATGATCGCCAGCGCCATCGGCAACCCGTGCGGCGCCACATCCATTGCCGCCCCACTGACCAACGGCCCGACTAGACTGCCGACGCCCCACAGCAAGCCGACGCTGGCATTGGCCGTGACCAGGTCCTGGCCTTTGAAGCGTTGCCCGATCAACACCAGCGCCAAGGTATAGATCCCCCCCGCCACCGCGCCAAGCACGACCAACAGAGGCCACAGCAGCCAGTTCATGTGCAGCAGCCATGGCAAGGCGATACCGATCGCCATCGCCACCAGCCCGCACACCAAGTGCAGCCCCGTCCGCTCGACACGGTCGGCCAGCCAGCCCAACGGCATCTGGAAGACCATGTCACCGGCGAACACCACCGTCACCATCAACGCCGCCACGCCAACGGCAATCCCATGGCTGGTGGCATACACCGGCAGCAGCGACAGCACCACCGCATCGAAGAACGAGAAGAACAGCACCGCCACGCACAGTGCCGGCGCGACCCGGAAGAAACCGGCCAGGCCAAAGCTCTTCTCGCCTTCCTCGCCATGTTCGACATGGTCGTTGGGCACGGTCAGCAGGATGCACAGCAAGGCCAGGCCATAGCAGACCGTCACCACACCGGTGATCCACGGGCTGTTGGCACCGAGCAGCGCCAACAGCGCCGGGCCGAGCACCTGGAAGCCGGTGAAACTGGTCGCATACAGCGCCATGATCTTGCCGCGGTTATGGTCCGGGCACAGTTCGTTGACCCAGGACTCGCCGAGAATGATGGCGATACCCATGCCAATGCCCAGGCTCAGGCGCAGCACGGCCAGCAGCCAGAGGGAATCGAACGCCGATTCGAGCAACGCGATGCTGACGGTGCACAGGCTGAAGCACAGCAGGTAGATGGTGCGCCGGGTCAGCAGGCGGCAGCAGGCGTCGACCATGAAGGCCGAAAGCATCATGCCTGCGGCGGGAATGGCCGAGATGATGCCGATTTCCAGGGTCCCGGCGCCGGCTTCATGCAAGCGCAACGACACCAGTGGCAGGCTGGCTCCCAAACTGAAGCCGACGACCGAAACGGCGAACAGAAGGCCCACCAGCAAACGCATGTTCATGTACCACTCCAAGCAAAACTGAAAAGACGCGCAGATACAGGCGCCCACGCGCACGCCGCAAGGGCGGACGACGCAGAGGCGCGGGTCAGTTCAGGGCAAGGTGTGGCGAGAAGGTGAAGGCGAACAGCACGCTGCGTCGACGCTTGAGCACCGTGTCGCTCGGCCACGCGCGACGCATCGCCTGGAGGGCAGGCTGGCGGGCGTGGGGGAGGCTCTGGGTACGGCGCATTGCTTTGAGACTACGCAGGTGTGGAAAAAGAGGCGGCACTCTAGGCCAGCCGGGTTGAGTCGTCAATTGCTGGGGGCCGCTGTGCGGCCCATTACCCTACGCCGTCCTGTAGGAGCGGCCTTGTGTCGCGATTGGGCTGCAAAGCAGCCCCAACGATCTCAACGCTTGCTGGTATTAGGCAAAAACACCGCCAACAACCCAAACAACGGCAGGAACGAACACAGCCCATACACGTACTCGATCCCCCGCAAGTCCGCCAGGTAACCCAGCAACGCCGCGCCAATACCACCAAAGCCAAACATCAGCCCAAAGAAAATCCCGGCAATCATCCCCACGCTGCCCGGTACCAGCTCCTGCGCATACACCACAATCGCCGAAAACGCCGACGCCAGGATGAAGCCGATCACCACGCTGAGCACGGTGGTCCAGAACAGGTCGGCATAGGGCAATGCCAGGGTGAACGGCGCCACGCCAAGGATCGAGAACCAGATCACCGCCTTGCGTCCGATGCGGTCACCGATGGGCCCACCGAAGAACGTGCCGGCGGCCACCGCGCCAAGGAACAGGAACAGGTGCAACTGCGAACTGGCCACCGACAGGTCGAACTTCTCGATCAGATAGAAGGTGAAGTAGCTGGTGAAGCTGGCCATATAGAAGTACTTGGAGAACACCAGAAGGCCCAGCACGATCAACGCCGCGATCACCCGCTGGCGCGAAATGCCATGGGTGGCCTGCACGGCCTTGCGCGCCTTGGCCTGGTTGAGGTGCTCCTTGTACCAGCGGCGCAGCATCAGGGTGACGGCGAAGAACAGCAGCCCGGCAACGCCGAACCAGGCCACGTGGGTCTGGCCGAACGGGATGACGATGGCGGCCGCCAGCAAGGGGCCGAACGCGGAACCGGCGTTGCCACCCACCTGGAAGGTCGACTGCGCCAGACCAAAGCGCCCACCCGAGGCCAGGCGTGCAATGCGCGAAGTCTCCGGGTGGAAGGTCGACGATCCAATGCCCACCAGTGCCGAAGCCAGCAGAATCATCGGGAAGCTGCCGACGAAGGCCAGCATGACGATGCCCACCAAGGTACACAGGGTACCGAGCGGCAGCAGATTCGGCGCCGGCCGACGGTCGGTGAAAAAGCCGACCCAGGGCTGCAGCAGCGAAGCGGTGATCTGGAAGGTCAGGGTGATCAGGCCGATCTGGGCGAAGCTAAGGTTGTAGTTGGCCTTGAGCATCGGGTAGATCGCCGGCAGCACCGACTGGATAAGGTCGTTGATCAGGTGCGCCAGAGCGCAGAAGGTGATGATGCGCATCACCAGCGGGTTGGCTTGGCTCGCCGAACCGGTGCTGGCGGTGGAGGTGCTGCTGAAGGCCATGAGCTTGAGTTCCGTCCGCAGGTTTGGGATCCGATTATCAGGAAACAAATAGATACATAGCTACCTTTTTTATCCCTCGGCCGTCGCGTACTTGTAAATGGTTCTCAATACAATTAGCATCTTTGCACCACCCTCCCCCCGTAATCGTTGGGCGAAACCGCCCTCACGCGAGCACACCGACCGATGAGCCCGATGCCCGTCACGCAGATTCAGGCCGATCCCCAGCAGGAAGCCCTGGAATGGTTTTCACGCCTGCGCCAACCTGGCTGCGATGAGCGCGAACGTCAGGCGTTCGGCCGCTGGTGCCAAGACCCGCGCAATGCCCACGCCTATGCCGAGCTCGAGGCTTGCTGGCAGCAACTGCAGCCTCCCCCCGCGCGACCACGACCGCAGCTGGCTAAGGTAAAACGCAGCCGCCGAGGCCTGGGTCTGGCCTTGCTGTGCCTGCTGCTGCTGGGTGCGCTGGCCTATCTTTATTGGCCACTGATGCAGCGTTTGGGCAGCGAACTGTACACCGACGCCGGCGAACGCCGCAGCGTGCGCCTGGCCGACGGCTCGACCTTGCACCTGGACAGCGCCAGCGCGATGAATGTCGACCTGCGCACGCGTACCCGGGAGCTGCAACTGGTGCAGGGCCAGGTGTACCTGGAGGTGAAGCTCGACGGCCGCGCCCTGGAGGTGCAGGTAGACGATGCACGCATCCAGGTGTTCGGCACACGGTTGATGGTGGCACGCCATGCCGGGCATGACGAACTGGTGGTGTTCAACGGTAAAGCGATGATCGTTCAGGGTGCTGACCAGCGCCTGGTGGCGACCGGTGAACGCGTGACGTTCAACGAGGCGCGGATCGACCCGGTGCACAAGGCCGATGTAAAAGCAGCGGACGCCTGGCGCATGGGCCAGCTGCGCGCCAGCGACATGCCATTGGGCGAGGTCATCGAGCGCTTGGCCAGTTACCAGGGGCGGCGTGTGTGGATGATGGACGAACAAACCGCTTATCGGCGCGTGAGCGGCGATTTCAACCTCGACCGCCCCGGCGAAACCCTCCAGGCACTGGCTGCCGGGCAGCAACTGCAGCTATACGACGTGCTCGGCCAGTGGCTGATCGTGCGCTAAACCGCGGTTGGCGGCTAAGTTTTTGAAAGCGTGCAAATTTTTTTTGAAATGAGTGTTGACACAGGGGCATCACAAGGGAATAATGCGCGCCATTGGCTACATAGCTCAGTTGGTTAGAGCATAGCATTCATAATGCTGGGGTCCGGGGTTCAAGTCCCTGTGTAGCCACCAAACTTGAAAAGGGCTTACCGCAAGGTAAGCCCTTTTCTTTTGCCCGCAGAAAAGTTCAGCGCACGCCCGCCACCACCACAGCCAGACCCAGCCCGATCAGCGCCACGCCGATCACGCGGTCGACTACCTGCTGTCGCTCGATCATCGCCTTGCGCAGCCCCGCACTCGAAAAGAACACCGCTACCAGACTGAACCAGGCCCAGTGGGCGAACGACATGAATGCACCGTAGGCAAAATCCAGCGCCAGCGGACTGCCGGGCTGCACCACCTGGGTGTAGGCGCTGATCACGAAGAGCATGGTCTTGGGGTTGAGGGCGTTGGTCAGGAACCCCGTGCGCAATACGGCCAGCAAGCTCGAACCTGACGGCTGGCCCTCCAGGTTGATGCGAGCCGTGTTGGTCAGTGATTGGTAACCCAGGTAGATGAGGTAGCCGGCCCCGAGCACCTTCATGCCAAGGAATAGCGCCGGGCTCTGGCTGATGATCACCGCAATACCCAGCACCGTGTACAGCACATGCACCTGCACGCCCAGGGCAATCCCCACCGCAGCCGCCAGGCCAGCCTTGCGGCCCTGTGCATAACTGCTGCGGGTAACCATGGCGAAATCGGCGCCGGGGCTGATGACGGCCAGGAGGGTGAACAGGGCAACGGCGAGCAGTTCGGTCACGGGAGATCCTCGATAGGCGATGAAAATGCACAGAGGCGCTCATTATCGAGGTTGCGCATTCGAGGAAAAATCGATTTATAGTGAGGCAGATTCGCTAGGTTTTCTCACAGATATGCGTTGTGGGTGCTTGCCGGCGATGAGGCCAGCACTGACGAAACAGGACCCCATGAAACTGCCCCCACTCACCGCCTTCCGCTACTTCGACATCGCCGCCGAAACCGAAAGCTTCGTGCGCGCCGCCGAGCGCCTGCATGTCACCCACGGCGCCGTCAGCCGCCAGGTGCGCCAGCTGGAGGAAAGCCTGGGCATCGAACTGTTCGAAAGGCGCAACCGCGCCATCTACCTCACCGCCGCCGGCCGCGCCCTGCACGGCACCACCCAGGCGATCTTCGAACAGCTCGAAGGCGCCGTGCAGCGCCTGCAGCAGCAGGAACGCGACAACGTACTGGTACTGTCCTGCGAGCCGACCATCGCCATGCGCTGGCTGATCCCGCGCCTGCCGCGCTTCCATGCCGCCCACCCGGACCTGCAACTGCACCTGGTGGCCGCTGGCGGGCCCGTAGATTTCGCGCGCAGTGGCGTCGACCTGGCGCTAAGGCGCGACGACTTCCACTGGCCGCCGGCGCTGCACAGCCTGAAGATCTGTGATGAATGGATCGGCCCGGTCGGCCGCGAGCCCCGTAGATCGCTCGATGGCCAGCGTCAACTGCACAGCTCTACACGGCCAAGCGCATGGCCCACGTGGCTTCGCCTGAGCGGCCAGCACGCGCGGCACAGCGAGCGCAGCGACTATGAGCATTTTTACCTGTCACTCCAGGCCGCCAGCGCGGGGCTGGGCCTGGCCATCGCCTCGGCACTGATGGTGTGCGACGAACTCGACAGCGGGCAGTTGCAGGCACCGTTCGACTTCCTGCGTGACGGTTCTGCGTACCACCTACTCAGTCCGCAGCCCCTCAGCGACGGCGGCAAGCGCCAACGCTTCGCCGAGTGGGTGATGAGCGAAAGCCAGGCCTGCCTCGCTCAGCTGGGCTTGCTGCAGAACGACGACTCGGAACTGCCATCACCCCCCCAGGTTCGATAGCCCGCTGTGTCGATATGGATGCGCCCGCTCGGATAGCGCCCCAGGCCCATGTTCCAGGCCTGTCCGTATTGCTGCCAGAAGCGGCACAACGGATTGGGGTCAGCCCAGCCCGGCAGCAGGATATCGACCGCAAAGGCTCGGGTGTGGGCGCTGGCCACGGCACCGCCGGCGCAGCGGTTGAGGCTTGGGGCGCGGTAGGCCGACACCACTTCGAACTGGCGCAGGATGCCTTGCGTGTCGAGGGTCTTGATCAGCGCCAGCGTGGACCGTACTGCAGGCCAGTTGGCGGAAGGCGGCACGGCGAACGGCGAGGCCCGGCACAGCTTCCAGTCGGACGCCGAGCGCAGCAGTTGGTGAATCGGCACCACACCATACAGGCGGGCGTCTACCAGCATCTCGCGAAAAGGCCGGGTCTGATGGTCCCCGGCCCATTGGGCGAACATCCACAGGTCTCGCTCATCGGCCTGGGCCGCACCCGTGAGCAACGCCACTGCTATCAGCCATCCTCGTGCACTTCTCATTCCTGCTCCCCCTGCTCCACCATGAGCACGGCCGCCAACCTTGGCGCCTGCTGACAAGGAGTTAAGCATGAACAAGAAGACTGCCTGTGCGGGCCCTTTCGCGGGGCAAGCCCGCTGCCACAGATAGAGCGCTCATTTCCTGTGGGAGCGGGCTTGCCCCGCGAAAGGGTCCGCACAGTTAACCCAAGGTCAGTCTTCGAGCAACGTACACGCCATCACCAGCGCATCCTCGCGCCCGCCCGCAACAGGATAGTAGTCACGCCGACGTCCAATCTCATTGAAACCATAGCGCTCATACAACCGATACGCCGATTGGTTACTGGCCCGCACTTCCAGGAAGCACTCCCGCCCATTGAGCTTGTAGGCCCGCGCCATCAGGTGTTCGAGCAAGCGCAGTCCCAGGCCACATCCCTGGTTCTCGGGCTTGACGGTGATATTGAGCAAGTGCGCCTCGTCGATGATCACGTTGATCACGCCATGCCCAACCTGCTGCTGGCCATCGAACATCAGCCACACTTCGTAGGACTTGAGCGCATCCTGGAAGATGCCGCGGGTCCAGGGGTGGCTGAACGCGGCATATTCGATCTTAAGCACGGCATCCAGATCCGCCTCGGTCATCGGGCGGAAACTGATCGATTCACTCATTCAACGCTCTTCCAGCGCGCCATCAGCTGGCGCATCGCTTTCCAGACGTCCGCCTTGCGCTGCGGCTCGTCCATCAACAGTTCAAGGCCCGGCAAGGCCCAGGCGTCGCCCAGGCCGTCGAGCTTCAGTACTTGGTAATAGGCTTCGTCCTCGACACCGGCGGCGAAGCGCAGGGCCGGCAGGCCGATCAGCCACAGGCAGGTGCAGGGTGCTTCTTCCAGGCGCGCCTGGATAAAGCCCTGGACGAAATCACGCGCGGCGCCGGGGCCCTGGTCCATGTTGCCGCGCACCAGCAGCGGCCAGCGCACCGGCTCGCCGATGATCTGCGGCGCGTCGGGCAAGCCGGCGGCGCGCAGCATGTCCTTGAGCAGCAGGTAGGACGGGTCGCGGCTCTGGAACGGCTGCGCGGTGGCCAGCTCCACCAGCAACAGGCAACTGCCGGCACGCAGCAACTGCAACGAGAAGCGTGGGGGCGGCACCGCTGCTGGTCGTGGCGCGGGGGCCTCTTGCTCCGCCTCGACCGGCTTGGCAACCGGCTTGGGCGTGCTGCCTGGGCGCGGAATTTCGATTTTCGGGCGTTCACCGGAGCGGGCCTGGGGTGCGGCCGGTGCCTCGTTGGCAGCCGGTGCGAAGGGCCTGACCTCGAATTCGGCTTCCTCGACCGGAACCTGCGGCAGCAGCAGTTCGGGGCGCGACGGTGCGGCGAACGGCAGTTCGGCGCGCGGCAGCCAATGCACCACTTGCATGGCGGAAAGGTAGGCGCGGCGGCGGGACTCGGTCAGCAAGGCACGGGTATCCGGGGGGCTAAATCAATCGGGCATTCTAACGCTGTTGGCCTTTGAGCGCCGCAACTGGTCGGCAGAAAGTTGTTGTCTTCACTGGCCTCATCGCCGGCAAGCCGGCTCCCACAGGGCTCGGTGGTGTACCTGTGGGAGCCGGCTTGCCGGCGATGAGGCCGGAGAATCCCCCAGATAAATCAGGGTTATCCCTCATTACAGACCAAGGGGTGAAATCCTCCCCCCGGGATGCAGTACAATCGCCCCCTTTTTACTTGGCAACGAGTAGACGCCAATGATCGAACCCAAGCGCGTCCTGCGCGCCCTAGCCGAACACTGGGCACTGATCGAGCCGCTGTGCGAGCGCTTCGACCAAGGCACCCTGAGCCTGGTCGAACTGCGCCAGCAAGTGGGTCGCCAGCAGGTGGAAAGCACGCCGCAGGACATCACCCAGCTGCTCGACGTATGGATCCGCCTGGATATCCTGGTGCCAGTGGCCAAGAGCCCGAACCGTTTCGAGCTCAACGCCCAGATCCACGACTTCCTCGCCTACCTGCGCCGCGAGCACCGTCTGGGCCTGTGCCTGGAAATCGAGGCTTACCTGCGCCACCTGGAGCGCCTGGCCGGGCACATCCAGGACGCCTTCGACAACCGCGACAGCGACGACCTGGCACGCCAGCTGCGTCTGCTCGACATGCGCGTGCGGGATGTACTGAAGAAGCTCGACAACGATGAGCAGGCACTGGTCGCCGTGGCCGAACGGGCCAAGACCAGCAACCGACAGATTCCGCTGCGCCAGCGTTATGCCGAGGTGCTCGCGACCTGGGACGAGTACGTCGAGCCGATGATCCAGCTGGTCAACGCCGACGGCGCCTTCGAACAGGGCGTGCGCAAGGTCGAGACGGTGCTGTTGAAACTGCTGGGCGAACAGGCGCGCCTGGGCCACCTGGTCGACGACGACATGCTGCTGCGCACCCACGCGCGGATTCTGGAAATGCAGACCAGCGCCCAGCTGACCCTGCGCCACGCCCGTGAACTGTTGCTGCCGCTGCGCGAAGAAGCGCGCCGGCACAACGCCGTGACCCGTGGCGCCGCGCTGGCCCTGTCGGTGATCCGGCGCAAGGGCATCGACGCTGTGCCGCAGGCCGCCATGCCGCTGTTCACTCGCCCGCAGAGCACCTTCCTCGGCAGCGCCAGCCAAGTCGAGGCGTATGTCTACGCCCTGGCCCGCTTCGAGCCGAAACCGGCCAAGTTCCCCAAGGCCCACAAGACCCAGAGCGGTCCGCTGCCGCGCGCGCCACGCACGGTCAAGGAAATGCTCGAACGCTGCGAAGGCGCCCTGCCGCTGCCCGACCTGATGGTCTGGCTGCTGGAGCAGGAACCCGAAGGCGCCACCGACGAACTGCTCTACTGGTTCTCGCGCCTGTCGCGCGAGAAGCGCTTCAAGCGCGAGCGCCTGGAACGGCGCGAGTACACCACCCAAGAACACCTGGTCAGCCTGCGCTCGTTCGCCCTGTCGTCCGGCCGCGAAGCGCAACCTGAAACCAACGCGAGCCCAGCCCATGCATCTTGATCTTTCCGAACTGTCCCAGCTCGCGCCGATCTTCCGCGAGCTGTTCAAAGGTTTCCACGTCAGCCGCCGCGACCCGGAAATGTACGCCCAGCTGTCGAACTTCCAGGACCAGTACCGCACGCTGTTCAAGGCCCTGGGCTTCGAGCTGGTCTGCGATACCCGCGGCTTCTACTACTTCGTTCCCGAGCAGGCTGCCGCGCAGGTCAACAAGACTGCCCAGCGCCTGTCGTTGTTCACCTTCATCCTGGTCGAGCACCTGGCCGACCAGGGCCGCGACCCGATGGCCGTGCTCGACGGTGGCAGCATCGGCCGGGACGAACTGCCCTCGCTGCTGGACAAGTACCGCGACCTGTTCCTGCAGGCCGAAGTGCAGACCGTCGACGAGCTGGAAGAAAAGATCATGCGCCGCATGACCCAGCTCGGCTTCGCCCATGAGGAAGGCGGCATCTACCGCTTCTTGCCGCCAATGCACCGCTTCCTCGACGTGTGCCTGTCGGTGCAGCAGGACCGCGACCTGGCAGCCAGCCTGCACAGCGACCTGCCGCTGCCGACCCCGGTACTGGTCGAGGAAGAGAGCGCCGAAGCGCTGGCGCGCACCGACGACCCGCTCGACCTGACCCCGTTCGAGGCCGAGGAAAGCGAAGAAGAGGCCCTGGCCCGGGCCATCCGCGAAGAGCAACAGGAGATTGATGCATGAGCCAGGAACGCTACGGCATCCGCCGCTTCGCGCTGCTCAACACCGCCGGCTACAGCCTTGGCCTGTTCCCCCTGGAGCACCCGCTGTCGGTCTACGGCGCCAACAACCTGGGTAAATCGGCGTCGATCAACGCCCTGCAGTTCCCGATCCTGGCGCGCATGTCCGACATGAGTTTCGGCAAGTACAGCCTGGAGCAGTCGCGCCGCTTCTACTTCGCCAGCGACACCTCGTACATCCTTTGCGAACTGAACCTGCCCCACGGCCCCCACGTGATCGGCGTGGTCGGCCGTGGCCCAGGTGGCGGTTTCGGCCACCAGTTCTTCGCCTACAAAGGCGAGCTGGACCTGGCCCATTACCAGAAGAACGACACCTGCCTGCGCCAGAAGGAGCTGTTCACCAACCTCGAGCGCCTGGGCCTGAAAGCCTATGAGCTCAAGCCGGACGAACTGCGCCGGCTGCTGGTCGGCGGCCACACATCAGTGCCGCTGGACCTGACCATGATCCCGCTGCGCTCGACCAGCGAGCAAAGCCTGAAAACCTTCCGCGCGCTGTTCATCAACCTGCTGCACATGCGCGAGATCACCGCCGCCAAGCTCAAGCAGCTGTTCCTCGATGCCTTCGAGCACAGCCTGCGCTCGGGCAGCGTCGACTACATCGCCGCCTGCGAAGAAGCCTTCCGCGACGTGCGCCGCATGGAGCAGGACTACAACGCCCTGGTCGCCGCCGGCCCCCTGGTCGAGGCCCTGGCCGGCGGCGTGGCCCAGCGCGACATCCTGCGCGGCAAGCTGCACCGCCTTTCGCCACTGCTCGACAACCTGCTGGGCACCTGGCAGGAATACGCCATGGCGCGCAAGGAAGAGCTGGTCATCCAGGCCGAGCACTACCGTGGCGAGCAAGACCGCCTGCAGAACGACCAGCGTGGCGGCACCCAGGAGCTGATGCGCCTGGAGCGTGAAATCACCGGCATCCAGCGCTGGCTGGGCGAGCTGTCGGTGCTCAAGCACCGCTTCGCCCTGGTCGATGACGTCAAGGTCCTGGAGCAGCAGTTGCTGGCGGCCAAGGACGCCCACGACGAACTGGCCGGCGCCCTGGCCCAGTCGCGCCAGTTCTCCGCCGAAGACCTCGACGAGCGCGTACGCGACCTGGAAAAACGCCTGAAGCAGGTCAAGCAGCAGCTCGACCACGCCGACAACAACAGCTACGCACGCCTGCGCGAAGAGTTCTCGCAGCAGGATGTCGACCGCCTGATGCGCCTGTTCAACGGTGCGCTGTTCAGCCTGCCGCTGGGCGACCGCGGCATCGAGCTGGACGACAGCGACCTGTGGGTGAAATCCCTGGAAGCGGTGCTCGAAGGCTTCAAGGGCGAGCGCTTCGAAGCGCCTGGCATTTCCATCGATATCTCGCACATCGACCCGCCGGCCTTGCAGGCCCTGGCCGACCGCGCCGCGCTGCGCGACCAGAAAGACCGCCTGGATCGCGAGCTGAAGCAGCTCAAGACCCAGCAGTCGGTGGCCGCCGACCGCAGCGCCTCCAAGGCGCAGACCGAAGCCCTGTACCAACAGGTACTGGATGCCCAGAAGGCGCTGGAAGACTACCGCCGCAGCGAAACCCTGGCGGCCGAAGAGCCCGAGAAGCTGGAGCAACTGGCGCAGCTGGAAGCTGCCCAGGACGAGCTCAAGCGCTCCAGCGATGCGTTCACCGAGCGGGTCCAGCAACTGTCGGCCAAGCTGCAGCTGGTCGGCCGCCAGATCGGCGATTTGGAATCCAAGCAGCGCACCCTGGAAGATGCCCTGCGTCGTCGCCAACTGCTGCCGGCCGACCTGCCGTATGGCACGCCGTTCATGGAAGCGGTCGACGACTCCATGGACAACCTGCTGCCGCTGCTCAACGACTACCAGGACAGCTGGCAGGGCCTGCAGCGCGTCGACAACCAGATCGAAGCGCTGTACGCCCAGGTGCGCCTCAAGGGCGTGGCCAAGTTCGACAGCGAAGACGACATGGAGCGCCGCCTGCAACTGCTGGTGAACGCCTATGCGCACCGTACCGACGAGGCCCTGACCCTGGCCAAGGCGCGCCGCGCCGCCGTCACCGACATCGCCCGTACCCTGCGCAACATCCGCAGCGACTACGACAGCCTCGAGCACCAGCTGGCCCTGTTCAACCGCGAGATCAACAAGCGCCAGGTATCCAACCTGGAGAGCTTCCGCGTGGTGCTGGCGCCGAACAAGGAAGCGCTCAAGCACATCGACCAGATCATCCACAGCGCCGGCCAGTACGAGGAAGGCGAGACCCTGTCGGTGTTCGACCTGACGCAAAGTGCCGATCAGGACCACAAGAACGAAGAGGCCAAGGAATACCTGGCACGGCTGGTGGCGGCCAACCACAACCAGCTGGGGCTGAAAGACCTGTTCGAACTGGCTTTCGAGATCACCAAGATCAACAGCCAGCCGGTGATCCACGCCGACATCGATGGCGCTGCCTCCAACGGCACCACCATGACCATCAAGGCGCTGACCAACATGTACCTGTTGCTGCACTTGATGGACCGCGACCTGGCCGGGCGCATTCGCTTGCCGTACTACCTCGACGAGGCGGCGGACATCGACGAACGCAACCAGGCGGCGTTGCTGGAGACCAGCCTGCAGCTGGGCTTCGTGCCGATTCTGGCGAGCGTGAAGCCGCAGGTGTCGGCGCATGTGGCGATCGATCTGGAAGGGGGTAGCGGGCCGAATGGCATCTACATCGACGAGGCGGACTGGAAGTTCATCAGTCGGCTGGATGAGGTGAAGGCGGTCGTGCGCGAGGATGAGGCCGAGGAATTGGCCTGACTCGGGGTATTGGGGCCGCTTTGCGGCCCTTTCGCGACACAAGGCCGCTCCTACAGGGGAATGCGTACCCCTGTAGGAGCGGCCTTGTGTCGCGAAAGGAGGCCAAAGGCCTCCCTAGGACCTCAGTGCGCCCAAGGCAGAATCGGTATCGCCGTCACCGCGTTCTGCGGGCTGCCCTCGATCATGCGGTCGCTATACACCAGGTACACCAGCGTATTGCGCTTCTTGTCCAGGAAGCGCACCACCTGCATGGTCTTGAACACCAGCGAGGTGCGCTCCTTGAACACTTCCTCGCCGTCCTTCAACTCCCCGCTGAAGCTGATCGGCCCGACCTGACGGCAGGCAATCGACGCCTCCGCCCGATCCTCGGCCAGCCCCAAGCCACCTTTCACCCCACCGGTCTTGGCCCGCGACAGGTAGCAGGTCACGCCCTGCACCTTCGGGTCATCGAAAGCCTCGACGACGATGCGATCATTCGGCCCGACGAACTTGAACACGGTGGACACCTGGCCAATTTCCTCGGCCCCGGCAACCATCGGCAGCGCCAGCGCCAGCACGGCCATCGCCCACTTCAGCACGCTCATACCAGCACCAGGTTGTCGCGGTGCACAAGCTCCGGCTCTGCGCTGTAACCAAGGAGGGACTCGATGGCATCGGATGGCTGACCGATGATCTTCTGTGCTTCCAGCGCACTGTAGTTGGCCAGGCCACGGGCCACTTCAAGACCATCCGGACCGACACAGACCACCATCTCGCCACGGCGGAAGCTGCCCTGCACGGTCTTCACGCCGACCGGCAGCAGGCTCTTGTTGGCCTCACGCAGCGCCTGCACGGCACCGGCGTCGAGGACCAGGGTGCCACGGGTCTGCAAGTGGCCCGCCAGCCATTGCTTGCGCGCCGCCAGCATGCCGCGCTCGGGCGACAGCAGCGTGCCCAGGCGTTCGCCGGCCTTGAGACGGTCGAGCACGCGCTCGATGCGGCCACCGATGATGATGGTGTGGGCACCGGAGCGGGCCGCCAGGCGCGCGGCGCGCAGTTTGGTCTGCATGCCACCACGGCCCAGGGCGCCACCGGTACCACCGGCCACGGCGTCGAGCGATGGGTCGTCGGCACGGGCTTCGTAGATGAGCTGCGCTTCGGGGTTGTTGCGCGGGTCGGCGTCGAACATGCCGTCGCGGTCGGTGAGGATCACCAGCAGGTCGGCTTCGACCAGGTTGGCCACCAGCGCGGCCAGGGTGTCGTTGTCGCCGAAGCGGATTTCGTCGGTGACCACGGTGTCGTTTTCGTTGATCACCGGCACCACTTCGAGGTCGACCAGGGTACGCAGGGTGCTGCGCGCGTTCAGGTAACGCTTGCGGTCGGACAGGTCGTCGTGGGTCAGAAGGATCTGCGCGGTGTGCTTGCCGTGCTCGCCGAAGCTCGACTCCCAGGCTTGCACCAGGCGCATCTGGCCGATCGAGGCAGCGGCCTGCAGCTCGTTCATCGCGCTCGGTCGCGAAGTCCAGCCCAGCTGGCTCATGCCGGCAGCCACGGCCCCGGAGGAGACCAGTACCAACTCCACGCCTGCTTCACGCAGCGCGACCATCTGCTCGACCCACACGGCCATGGCGCCACGGTCGAGGCCCTTGCCATCCGCCGTGAGCAGCGCACTACCGATCTTCACGACCCAGCGCTTGGCGCCAGTCACCTTGCTTCGCATCTTGTCTTCCAACCTATGTCGAATCTGTAGATACCGTAGATACAAAAACGCCGCTCCAAAGAGCGGCGTTTAGTGTACTGCAACCGATCAGTCGCGCACGTAAATGATTTCCGGGCCGTCTTCGTCGTCCTCGAAATCATCGTCCCAGGCATCGTCGTCGCCGATGTCGTGCACGCTCTTGACGCCGGTACGGCGCAGGGTGCGGGCGTCGTCCAGGGCCTGCAGCTGGGCACGGGCTTCGTCTTCGATGCGCTGGTCGAGCTCGGCCAGCTCTTCGGCGTAGGCCGGGTCGTTGGCCAGGCGGTCGGCGCGGTCTTCGATGTAGCGCATCAGGTCGTGGCTGAGCTGCTCGGTGCCCTGCTTGGAGATAGCCGAGATCACGTAGACCGGACCTTCCCACTGCAGGCGCTCGACCACTTCCTTGACGCGCTCGTCGCGCTCGTCGTCCATCAGCATGTCGGCTTTGTTCAGCACCAGCCAGCGCTCACGGTCGGTCAGCGACGGGCTGAAGCGGGTCAGCTCGTTGATGATGACTTCAGCGGCATCGGCCGGGCTGCTGCCGTCCAGCGGCGCCAGGTCGACCAGGTGCAGCAGCACGCGGGTACGCGCCAGGTGCTTGAGGAAGCGGATACCCAGGCCGGCACCGTCGGAGGCGCCTTCGATCAGGCCGGGGATGTCGGCGATGACGAAGCTCTTCCAGCGGTCGACGCTGACCACGCCCAGGTTTGGCACCAGGGTGGTGAACGGGTAGTCGGCAACCTTCGGCTTGGCGGCCGATACCGAACGGATGAAGGTGCTCTTGCCGGCGTTCGGCAAGCCCAGCAGGCCAACGTCGGCCAATACCTTCAGTTCCATTTTCAGGTCGCGCTGATCACCCGGCTTGCCTGGGGTGGTCTGGCGCGGCGCACGGTTGGTACTGGATTTGAAACGGGTGTTGCCCAGGCCGTGCCAGCCGCCTTGGGCGACCATCAGCTTCTGACCTGGGGTGACCAGGTCGCCGATCACTTCCTGGGTCGAGGCGTCGATCACGGTGGTGCCGACCGGCACGCGCAGGAACAGGTCTTCGCCCTTCTTGCCGGTGCAGTCGGTACTGCCACCGTTGGAGCCGCGCTGGGCTTCGTGGTGACGGGTGTAGCGATAGTCCACCAGGGTGTTGAGGTTTTCGTCGGCAACCATGTACACCGAGCCGCCATCGCCACCGTCACCGCCGTTGGGGCCACCGTTCTCGATGAACTTCTCGCGACGGAAGCTCATGCAACCGTTACCGCCGTCACCGGCTTTGACCCGAATGGATACTTCGTCAACAAACTTCATTCAAAAACCGCCTCTCGTCGATCGACGAGTTGAAGACTTAAAAAACCTGAGGCTCTTGCAAAAATGAGCGCGGCGGCCCCGTACGACCGTAGAAACCCACGCCGGCAGCCCATACAAACAGCTTTGCAAGAGGCTCACCACAAACGAAAAAGCCCCGTCGCATGACGGGGCTTCTGGAGCGACGTCGCGATTAAGCGGCGACGATGCTCACGTAACGGCGGTTGAACTCGCCTTTCTTCTCGAACTTGATCACGCCTTCGATCTTGGCGAACAGGGTGTGATCCTTGCCCATGCCAACGCCGTAGCCGGCGTGGAACTGGGTGCCGCGCTGACGGACGATGATGTTGCCGGCCTTGACGACCTGGCTGCCATACATCTTCACGCCAAGGCGTTTCGATTCTGAGTCGCGACCGTTACGGGTACTACCACCAGCCTTCTTGTGAGCCATGGTTCAATTCTCCAAATAAATTCAGGGGATCTAGGGGATTAAGCCTGGATGCCGGTGATTTTGATCTCGGTGAACCACTGGCGGTGGCCCATACGCTTCATGTGGTGCTTACGGCGACGGAACTTGATGATGCGTACTTTATCGTGACGGCCTTGCGAAACGACTTCGGCAACAACTTTAGCGCCAGCGACGACGGGTGCGCCGATGGTGACTTCTTCACCGTTGGCAACCAGCAGAACGCGATCGAAAGTCACGGATTCGCCAGTGGCGATTTCCAGCTTTTCGATCTTGAGGAATTCACCTTCAGCGACTTTGTACTGCTTGCCGCCGGTAACGATTACTGCGTAAGACATGGGTATTTCTCCGATAATCCTGCTCACCCAGCGCTTTATATGATGAGTATTGGCTGGCATGGCTGCATGGGGCTGGAACGGCCCTGTGCAATTGCGTAAGGCAGGTGCTGCCCAGGAAGTTAGGGTGCGCGATTGTACGCAACCCGGCTTTTGCTTGCAAGTACCGGCCCCGGCCCACGGGCAGCGCGCCTTGACACACCGGGACCTGCGACCTAGCATGCCGCGCAACCTCACTGGAGCAGCCGATGCAACCCCAAACCTTCTACCGCGCGGTAGCTGACGATTTCAGCGCCGTCGACGAGATCATCAAGAAGCAGCTGACCTCGCGCGTGCCGCTGGTATCGAAGATCGGCGACTATATCACGTCCGCCGGCGGCAAACGCCTGCGCCCCCTGCTGGTGCTGCTGTGCGGCAAGGCCTTGGGTCGCGAGGGCGATGACCTGCGCCTGCTGGCCGCGACCATCGAATTCCTGCACACCGCCACCCTGCTGCACGACGACGTGGTCGACATGTCCGGCATGCGCCGTGGCCGTTCCACCGCCAACGCGCTGTGGGGCAACGCGCCGAGCGTGCTGGTGGGCGACTTCCTTTATTCGCGCTCGTTCGAAATGATGGTCGAGCTGGGCTCGATGCCGGTCATGCAGATTCTTTCCAAGGCCACCCGTGTGATCGCCGAGGGCGAAGTGCTGCAGCTGTCGCGTGTTCGCGATGCCAGCACCACCGAAGACGTCTACATGGAAGTCATCCGCGGCAAGACCGCGATGCTGTTCGAAGCTTCGACCCACAGCGCCGCCGCGCTGGCCGAGGCCACCGAGCAGCAGCGCGAGGCCCTGCGCACCTTTGGTGACCACCTGGGCGTGGCCTTCCAGCTGGTCGACGACCTGCTCGACTACAAGGGCGACTCGCAGACCCTGGGCAAGAACGTCGGCGACGACCTGGCCGAAGGCAAGCCGACCCTGCCGCTGATCTACACCATGCGCGAAGGCACGCCTGAGCAGGCGGCACTGGTACGCCAGGCGATCCAGAAGGGTGGCCTGGAAGACCTGGAGCAGATTCGTGTGGCGGTGGAAGCGTCCGGCGCCCTGGACTACACCGCGCAGCTGGCGCGCGACTACGTGGCCAAGGCCATCGAATGCCTGGAAGTGCTGCCGGCCAGCGAGTACCGGGATGCGCTGGTTGAGCTGAGCGAGTTTGCTGTAGCGCGTACGCACTAAAAAAACGCGTCGCCCTCTTCGCGGGACAAGCCCGCTCCCACAGGACCTGCATAGCCTCCTGTAGGAGTGGGCTTGTCCCGCGATGCTTTTGTGCAGACGAAACACTTCCTGGAGAAAACCTTATATAATATGGGCCTTTACCGCCTGTCTGTTTAAGGAACCGAAGTGAGCACTCTGCCAGCCTGCCCAAAATGCAACTCCGAATACACCTATGAGGATGGCACTCAACTGATCTGCCCCGAATGCGCCCACGAGTGGTCGGCCAATGGCGAAGCCGAAGCCGCCAGCGACGACGTGGTGAAGAAGGATTCGGTCGGCAACGTGCTGCAGGACGGTGACACCGTCACCGTGATCAAGGACCTCAAGGTCAAGGGTTCGTCCCTGGTGGTCAAGGTCGGCACCAAGGTCAAGAACATCCGCCTGTGCGACGGCGACCACGACATCGATTGCAAGATCGACGGCATCGGCGCCATGAAGCTGAAGTCGGAATTCGTGCGTAAGGTCTGATTGCGCAAAATCCGCCAATTGGCGCTTGCTATTCTGATAATAAGAATTATTCTCATTGGAACCGCTATCCAAGGAGAATAGCCATGACTTATCTGATCGACGCCTGGCTGGACCGCCCCCACCCCTACCTGCGCATCCTGCACCGTGAAACCGGTGAAGTGTGCGCCGTGCTCGAAGAAGAAGCGCTGGATGAACTGCGCGACCAGGGTGACCTGGACCTTGAAGGGCTGAATTCGAGCGAGCCGGTGGTGCTCAAGGAGTTGGTGCGAAATCTGTTTCTGTTCTGCTATGCGCGGGCGTTGCGCCCTGCGGGAACAGACTGGAATTGATACTTGCAGGCCTGACGCCATCGCGGATGAATCCGCTCCTACAGGCTATGTAGGAGCGGATTCATCCGCGATTGGCCAACGCAGGTCTTACAGAACGTCGAGCAGCTCGACGTCGAACACCAGTACGCTGTGCGGCGGGATGCTGCCAACGCCCTGGGCGCCGTAGGCCAGCTCGCTCGGCACGTACAGGCGCCATTTGCTGCCGGCATTCATCAGCTGCAGTGCTTCGGTCCAGCCAGCGATCACGCCACCCACCGGGAATTCAGCCGGCTGGCCACGGTCGTACGAGCTGTCGAACACGGTGCCGTCGATCAGGGTGCCGTGGTAGTGGGTGCGCACGTTGCTTTCGCGGGTCGGCTTGGCGCCTTCACCTGCGGTCAGCACTTCGAACTGCAGGCCCGATGCCAGGGTGGTGATGCCTTCGCGCTTGGCGTTCTCGGCCAGGAATTCCTTGCCCGAGGCAGCAGCAGCTTCAGCCTTGGCGGCAGCTTCGGCTTGCATCAGTTCACGGATGACCTTGAAGCTGGCCGACAGGTCGGCTTCGTTGACGCGGCTGTCGGCGCCGTTGAAGGCGTCGGTGAGGCCGGCCAGGATGGCTTCCAGGCTCACGCCCGGTGGCGGGTTGTCGCGCAGCTGGCCGCCCAGCTGACGGCCGATGCCGTAGCTAACGCGGGTTTCGTCGGTAGACAGGTTGAGTTCGGACATTGTCGTGCTCCACTGCAGGGCGCAGTGCAGCCGCGCCCTTGATGAAAAGGGCGAGCAGCCTAGCACACTGGGAAGCTGCGAGCAGCTACCAGGCCGAACGCTGGGAAATCGGCACCTTGAGGTCTTCTTCGGGGTGGGAACCCATACCGCACATTTCATCCTGCACGGACCAGTGCACCAGGTTCATCGAGACCATCGGGATGGTCTGCAACAACTTGCGCGCATCCTCCACCGAATGTACCCGCAGGCGCTCGCCACGGGTGTCCGCCAAAGGGTGGGCGCGGCCCTTGACCCGGGCTTCGATCAGATAGTCACCGCCTTCGATGGCGATCAGGTTGACTTCGTCGACATGGCCAGCCCTGGCCTCGGTATTGAGCTGATGCAGGTTCATGGGAGCACCTCGCTGGTGGAACCACGCATGAGTGCTCATTTTTTGTACGGGGGCGGGGAATACACAAGGCATAACTGACGCCGCTCGTCAGTTGGCCACAGCATGGCGATCGCTGTAGGAGCGGCCTTGTGTCGCGAAAGGGCCGCAAAGCGGCCCTAATAATCCTTGCTGCGAAGCTGAGATCCTGGGGCCGCTGCGCAGCCCTTTCGCGACACAAGGCCGCTCCTACAACAACCGCGCAGCGAAGGGCTCAGTGCTTGGTGAGCTTGTCCAGGTAGCCCATGCAGAACGCCGACACCACGAAGGTCATGTGGATGATCACGTACCACATCAGGTAATCGGTGGAGATGTTCTGTGCATCCATGAACACCCGCAGCAGGTGAATGGACGAAATCGCCACGATCGAGGCGGCCACCTTCATCTTCAGCGACGAGGAGTCCATCTTGCCCAACCAGTTGAGCTTCTCCTTGCTGTCGTCGATGTCCAGCTGCGACACGAAGTTCTCGTAGCCCGAGATCATCACCATCACCAGCAGGCCGCCGACCAGCGACATGTCGATCAGCGAGAGGATCACCAGGATCAGGTCGGCTTCGCTCAGGGCGAAGACGTTGGGCAGGACGTGGATGACTTCCTGGAAGAATTTCAGCGCCAGGGCCAGCAGGCCGAGGGACAAACCGAAGTAGATGGGGGCGAGCAGCCAGCGCGAGGCATACATCGCGTTTTCGAGAATACGTTCCATGGAGGGTTTTGGGACTCGTCAGGTGACTGGAAAAGCGAGCGCGAGTATAGCCAGCCGCCTGTGACAGCAAAAGCCCGGATTGGAGGGGCTGCGGTGCAGCCCAATCGCCGGCAAGCCGGCTCCCACAAAGACTGCGGTGCGCCCTGCTCTCAGGATTCAGGATGGAACTGGTAGTCCCCAAGGTTGCGGCAGCGCTCGCCATTGATCCGCCGCAACTGTGCCTGCAAATGCAGGGTCCAGATCTGCGGCCCTTCGGTCACCTGATACCCATGCAGGGTCAGGCTGTCGACGATGGCGTTGAGCACCGACTCAGCCACCAGCGGCCCATGGAAAGGCCCCTGTGCCTTGATTGCCGAGGGTTGTTCACCGGACATGCCGGCGGCGAACAGCAAGGTCCACATGCCGTTGTCCCCGGCCAGCGGACGGATGCTGCATTCGATGCGGGTCACCAGGCCCAGGCACTGGCGAGTAAGGCTGAGGTTGCGCATGGTCGCGTCCCCTCCAATGAGCCCTGTTCAGCCCGAAGCTCCCAGGCTGTTTCCATCCTGAACGCTGATGCCGTCCTTAGGTTCCATCATAGAAGAACAGCACAGAAAGATTGAAAACCGGCGCTGAACGGTAGCACATGGCCGCCAGCGCCGATTTATTGACTTAGGCGGGTTTGGCCTGGGCAATCACCTCTTCCAGGCGCTCCTTTTCCGCCCGCTCGATCTCTTCTTCGCTGATCATCTCGGCGATCTCGCGCAGGCGCTCGACCACCCGGGCATTGACGCTGCCTTCGGTGAACTGGCCCTTGTCGTCCAGCTCCCCGGCGTCCTCGCCCACCAGCAGGCTCAGCGCCTCGTCAGCCTGGCTGACCGCGTAGACATGGAACTGGCCGTTCTCCACCGCCTGCAGCACCCGCTCATCGAGCATCAAGGTAGCGACGTTGGCGCGCGGGATGATCACCCCCTGCTCGCCGGTCAGGCCACGGGCCTCGCAGAGGCGGAAGAAGCCTTCGATCTTCTCGTTGACCCCGCCCACCGCCTGCACTTCACCGAACTGGTTGATGGAACCTGTGATGGCGAAGCACTGCTTGAGCGGTGTGCGCGAGAGTGCCGAGATCAGCGTGCAGGCCTCACCCAGCGAAGCGCTGTCGCCGTCCACATAGCCGTAGGACTGCTCCAGGGCGATGCTCGCCGAAATCGCCAGGGGGAATTCCTGGGCATAGCGGCTGCCCAGGTAACCGGTGAGGATCATCACCCCTTTGGAGTGGATCGGCTGGCCCAGGTTGACCTCGCGCTCGATGTCGACGATGCCGCTGCCGCCCGGGTAGACGGTGGCGGAAATACGCGCCGGCATACCGAACGCCGAGTCGCCGACTTCCAGCACGGTGAGCCCGTTGCACTTGCCGATTGCCGCCCCCTCGGTGTCGATCAGGATGATGCCGGCGAGCATGTCGTCGAGCACCCGCTGCGAGACGCGACCGGTGCGGGTGGCCTTGGCCTTCAGCGCACGTTCGATATGCCCGGCGTCGGTCATCTCGTCACTGGCCAGCTGGCGAATGAAATCGGCCTCGCTGACCAGCTGGAACAAGTCACCGATACGTGCCGACAGGCGCGACTGGTTTTCCGCCAGGCGCGCGCTGTAGGTGGCCAGGCGCGCCACGGCATCGCTGGTCAGCGGTGCCATGCCCTCCTCGTTGGTGCGGGTGCGCAGCAACTGGGCGAACTGCTCCAGGTTCTCGTCGACCATCGGCATGTCTTCGTCGAAGTCCACCAGCACCCGGAACATCTCCTGGAAGTCCGAGTCGTGGTCCTGCAGCGCGTAGTACAGCTGGCGCGAGCCGATGATCACCAGCTTGACGTTGAGCGGGATCATCTGCGGCGTCAGGCTGACGGTGGCGACCCGGCCCAGCTCGCCCAGCGGTGATTCCATCTTCAGCTTGCGCGACTGCAGGGCGCGCTTGAGCGCATCCCACACGAACGGCTCGCCGAGCATTTTCTCGGCTTCGAGGATCAGGAACCCGCCGTTGGCACGGTGCAGCGCACCCGGGCGCAGCTGGCGGTAGGAGGTGTACAGGGCGCCCTGGTCGGTACTGTATTCGATCCGGCCGAACAGGTTGTCGTAGGTCGGGTGCGGCTCGAACACCACGGGCGCGCCACCGTCAGCGTTGTGGCCCACCACCAGGCTCGGGGCGTACTGCTCTTCGAGCAGCTTGCGCGCGGCGGCGTCGGTCTTGCTGTCATCGACCAGTTGCTCGACCACGGTACGCAGCAGGTTCAGCTGCACGGACTGCAGGTAGGCACACACCGCCGCGTTCTCGGCGTACTTTTCCGACAGCGGCGCCAGCAGGGGTTGCAGGGCCAGGGTGATGGTTTCTTCGTTGAGCTGGCGCAGCTGGTTGTTCGACTCGCGCTTCCATTGCGGCAGGCTCGCCAGCTCCTCGTTGAGGCGCTCTTCGAGCAGGGCGATGTCCTCGTGGAACTGCTCACGCACCTCTTCCGGCAGCTGGCCGAACTCGGCCTCGTCCAGCGCCTTGCCATCGGCCATCGGGGTGAAGGCGACATTGCTGGCGTCGCGGTACAGGGCCACGTCCTTTTCCAGCGAAGCGCGCTCGATCACATCCAGGGCGCGGTCGTATCGCTGATTGAAGGCGCGGTCGATGGCGCCTTTCTTCTGCTGGTACGACGGGTGCTCGAACACCGCCGGGAAGGTGGCCAGCAGGTTGTCGATCAGCCCGCCCATGTCGCTGATGAACGCCGCGGCGCTGCCCGAGGGCAGCTCCAGGGCACGCGGCTCGCGTGTATCGTCGTAGTGGTTGACGTAGACCCAGTCGGCCGGGGTCTGTTGGCGCTTGCCCTCGGCCTTGAGGTAGCGCTTGACGAACGAGAAGCGGCCGGTGCCGGGCTCGCCCATCACATACACGTTGTAGCCAGGGCGCGGCATGGCCACGCCGAATTGCAGGGCCTCGACGGCACGCTCCTGGCCCAGGACGCCACGAAACGGCTCCAGATCGTCGGTATGGGTAAAGGCAAACTGCTCGGGGGAGAAACGCCGGGTCAGGGCTTCAGGCGCGAGACGCAGGCGCGCAGCGACAGGATCGGGCATTGGGTTTCCTTACTTCGGCGGGGCGGATACGCAGCATTCTGGCGCTGCCCGCGCGCGCCTTGCAAGGCTCGGCGGGACTTTATGTCGCAGCGCCCACGCGGTAGTACAGGAGCAAATTTTTCGCAATGAACGACGCAACCTTTAGATCGTGCCTAAACTCCAAGCTGCGCGGGTGGGTGAAACGCTTTCCCGACCTGGCAACCGAGTTGCCAGAAACCCTGACCCTTGGTTAAGACAAATAGAGAACAAATGCTATGAAACGGATTCTTCTGGGTACTCTGTTCACCGTGGTCTCCCTCAACGCCATGGCCGAAGCGCCAGGTGGCCCGAACTGCGGCTGGGGCAACATGCTGTTCGAAGGCCAGCGCGGCACCCCGGCTCACTTCCTGGCCTCCACCACCAACGGCACCTCCGGCAACGCCACCTTCGGCATGACCTCCGGCACCAACGGCTGTTCCACCAAGGCCTCGCTGACCTACGGTGGCAAGTCCTGGTTCGCCATGAACGGCATGATGAACGAACTGTCCGAAGACATGGCCATGGGCCAGGGCGAAGCCCTGACCACCTACGCCGTGGTCCTGGGCGTGGCACCGGAAGACCGCGGCTACTTCGCCTCGGTTGCCCACCAGCATTTCAACCAGATCTTCAGCAGCGCCGACGTGACTGCCGAGACTGTCCACAGCAACACCCTCGCCGTTCTGAAGAACGACCCGCGCCTGGCCAAGTACGCTACCGAGGCCTAAACGCAGCTACTCCCGCCCCACCCCGGGGCGGGTTTCGCCTTTTTCGGCATCGTTAAGAAGTAGTTGCCCGACATGCTCAAACGCCTCGCTTACCTGGCGCTGTGTATCTGCGCCCCCGTTCAGGCTGCACCGGTGCTGGACGACGCCCGTGTGCAACAACTGGCCAACACCCCCTACTGGATCGCCTTGGGCCATTACGAAACCGCCAAGCTCGGTGGTTGGCGCAGCTATGTGGACGATGACGCGTTCTTCCTCGCCGAGGACGGCGCGCACCACCCTGACCAGGAACTGCGGGCCACGGTGCAGGCGCTGTATGCCCCGGCCAACCTGGGCGACAAACACGCCCAATGCGTGTTCCCCGCGCGTACCCGCTGGCTGCGCGAGCAGCTTGACCTGCAAGGCCTGCCGCAGCCGGACTGCCAGGAATTCAAGACCTGGTACCAGTCGATCGACCCGCACAGCGCCGCGTTGATCTTCCCGGCGGCCTACCTGAACAGCCCGTCGTCGATGTTCGGCCATACCCTGCTGCGCATCGACCAGTCCACTACCCGCAGCGACGACACCACGCTGCTGAGCTACGCGATCAACTTCGGTGCCTATATCGAAGGCAGCGACAACAGCATCCTGTATGCCTGGAAAGGCCTGATGGGCGGCTACCCGGGCCTGTTCGCGCTGATGCCCTACCAGGAAAAACTCTCCGAATACCGCAGCCTGGAGAACCGCGACCTGTGGGAGTACCAGCTGGACCTGACGCCCGAGGAAACCGGGCGCATGGTCGAGCATGTGTGGGAGCTCAAGCAGATCCAGTTCGACTATTTCTTCTTCGACGAAAACTGCTCCTACCGCCTGCTGGAGCTCCTGCAGGTGGCCCGGCCGAGCCTGGACCTGACCTCGCAGTTCCCGATCACCGCCATCCCCACCGATACGGTCAAGGCCGTCAAGCAATCGGGCCTGGTGGCCAGTGAAACCTACCGCCCTTCGCGCGAACGCGAACTGCTGGCCCGCGCCGAGCCGCTGGACCCCGACGAAAAGCGTCAGGTGCTGGCCGTGAGTGCCGACACGGCGCAACTGCAAAGCCCCGCGTTCACCGCCCTGCCCCGCGAGCGCCAGGCGCTGGTGCAGGATGCCGCCTACCGCCTGGAGCGCTACCGCGCCAACGGCCAGGAGCGCGACCCCGGCCAGGCAGCCCGCAGCTTCGAGCTGCTACGGGCGATCAACCGCAACCCGCCGCCGCCACTGGAAATCGAACGCCCCGGCCTGCCTGAGGACGGGCATGACTCGCGCACCTGGCAGCTGGGGGTCGGAACCCGTGAAGACCGCGCTTATGCCGAGTACGGCCTGCGCATGGCCTATCACGACCTCAACGACAACGCCTATGGCTTCCCCCTGGGTGCCCAGATCGAAATCCTCCAGCTCAAGCTGCGCCAGTACGAAGGCAACGACTGGCAGGTGCAACGCCTGGACCTGGCCACCATTCGCTCGCTGACGCCGCGCAACGCGCTGCTCAAGCCCTGGTCGTGGCAGGTTGCCGGCGGCCTGGAGCGGGTGCCGGGCAAGCATGACGACGAGGTGCTGGTGAGCCATGTGAACGGCGGTGCTGGGGGTACTTGGCAGCTGGCCGATGGCTTGCTGGGCTTTGCCCTGGGGACGGTGCGGATCGAGCACCACAACGACTTCGCCCAGTTCATCGCACCGGCGGCGGGGTTCAACAGTGGACTGCTATGGCGTAATGGGCTGGGCAACCTGACGCTGGAGGCCAAGGGCGACTACTTCACCAATGGCGAGGTGCGGCGCAGTGTGAGCTTGAACCAGCAGTGGGAGATCAGCCAGAACCTTGGGCTGAGGCTGAGTGCTTCGCGGGAGTTCAGCCATTTGGCGACGGCGCAGAACGAGGTGATGCTGGAGCTCAAGTGGTATCACTATTGATGGTGGCCTGTACTGGCCCTTTCGCGGGGCAAGCCCGCTCCCACAGGGTACTTGTGGTGAACCTTGTGGGAGCGGGCTTGCCCCGCGAAAGGGCCGGCACAGACCACAGAGTATTCAATGTGAACCAACCGACGCTTTGACACTGTTTTGACAACCCCACGACAACTGGCCACCTAGACTTTCCGGTATCACTCAGAGGGTCTCGAAGGTCATGTCGCGGTACTGGTTCGGCTTATGCATTGCCTTGTTGCTGTCAGGTTGCGAAACCACCCACGAGCAGATGCTCAGCCAAGGCTACCCGCCCTCCTACGCCGACGGTTTCCAGGACGGCTGCAGCAGCGGCCGCCAGGCCGCCGGGGTCATGGCTGGCGACTTTCGCAAGGATGTCCCGCGCTACCTGCACAACCGCCAGTACGAAACCGGCTGGGACGATGGTTTTCGCCAGTGCAATGCCATGAAGAATGGCGAGGATGAACGCCAGTACCGTGACCGCTACTGGGACGAGCGTGACCGCGAATGGCAGCAGGAGAAAGACCGCGACGCCGCGCGTGCCTATCGTCACGACTAGGTCGCAAACGGACATCCGTTGAAACCTGCGACCTGTCACCATGGTCTCCAGCACAAGGAGGCCCACCCATGAGCCGAGCATTCGTCAACGAAGACCAGGCTGCCGCCCAGGCCGATCAACCGGTGGAGCGGCGCGTCAGCGACCAACCCAACTACGTCACCGCCAGTGGCCTGCGCCAGCTGCAGCAGCGCGTGGCCGAGCTCAATGCGCTACGCAGTGAATTGCAGGCCCAGGGTGATCGTGCGGACAAGCAGCGCCTGGCGGATGCCGAGCGCGATCTGCGCTACTTCAGCGCTCGGGTGCAGAGCGCGCAGGTGGTGCCTGCCGCCACCTCGACGGACAAGGTGCAGATTGGTAGCCGGGTGAGGTTTGTCGATGAGCAGGACCAGGAGCATGTGGTGCAACTGGTGGGGGAGGATGAGGCCGATGCTGTCCGGGGGCTGATCAATTGGGGTTCGCCGCTTGGTCGGGCGTTGTTGGGCGCCGGGCCTGGGGATGAAGTGGTGTGGCGGCGGCCGGCTGGGGATCAGTTGATTGAGGTGGCTGGTATCGAGGTTGGAGATTGAGGGACTTGGGGCCGCTTCGCGACCCTTTCGCGACACAAGGCCGCTCCTACAGGGACCACGCCGTGCTTGACGTTTTGCCTGTAGGAGCGGCCTTGTGTCGCGAAAGGAGGGTGTCAGAAATTTTGTGTTCGGGCATAACATGAGTAAGAGGTGCATGTATGCCAACCAAAAAGAAATCTGAACGCCAACCAGTGCGAGAGCTG